>NZ_JBXUNH010000001.1:686188-1190535 GCF_057197165.1 Pseudomonas sp. SYWMCR5 | reverse complement strand
ATCCCCCCAGTGGGCTTGGTGATCACGTTCAACCCTGTCGGAGCATCCGGTGGCGTAGTGTCGATTTTCGGATCTGCAATGAAGTCCAGAATCGCAGGCAAACTTTTGTTATTTGCTGCGTCCGTTGCAGTGATGATGATCTTGCCGTTTGGCTGAGGATCGTTGATATCCAACTTGAAATTGCCGTCGGGGCCGGCTTTTACGTTGTGGGTCTTGCCGTCCGGTGTGGTGACGTTGACCGTGCTGTTGGGCTCGGCTTTACCGGTGATGCCGATCCCCCCAGTGGGCTTGGTGATCACGTTCAACCCTGTCGGAGCATCCGGTGGCGTAGTGTCGATTTTCGGGTCTGCAATGAAGTCCAGGGTTGCAGGCAAACTTTTGTTATTTGCTGCGTCCGTTGCAGTGATGATGATCTTGCCGTTTGGCTGAGGACCGTTGGTATCCAACTTGAAATTGCCGTCGGGCCCGGCTTTTACGTTATGGGTCTTGCCGTCCGGTGTGGTGACGTTGACCGTGCTGTTAGGCTCGGCTTTACCGGTGATGCTGATCCCCCCAGTGGGCTTGGTGATCACGTTCAACCCTGTCGGAGCATCCGGTGGCGTAGTGTCGATTTTCGGGTCTGCAGTGAAGTCCAGAATCGCAGGCAAGCTTTTGTTATTTGCTGCGTCCGTTGCAGTGATGATGATCTTGCCGTTTGGCTGAGGACCGTTGATATCCAACTTGAAGTTGCCATCGGGTCCGGCTTTTACGTTGTGGATCTTGCCGTCCGGTGTGGTGACGTTGACCGTGCTGTTGGGCTCGGCTTTACCGGTGATTCCGATACCCCCAGTGGGCTTGGTGATCACGGTCAACCCTGTTGGGGGGGGGGGAGGGGATGTATCGGCACTTGGGTCAGCCGTATAATTTCCAGTCAGCGTTTTGCTGGTGCGCCCCGAGCTATCCGTTGCCGTCGCCGTAAAAGAGCCATTGGGCTGCGGCACCTTGCTTGCAAAACTGAAACTCCCGTCGTTCCCGGCTATCACGCTAATTTTTGAGCCATCCGGAAAGGTGAAGTCAATGCGCGAGCCAGGAGCTCCTTTGCCAGTGACAGCCATGGTACCGTCGGCTTTAGTGGCTGTCTTAACCTGTGGAGGTTCTGGAGCCGTGGTATTCGGTTTTACGGTGTTAACCCGGTGCCCTCCCCCCCCTCCACCACCTGATTGAGTTAATGCGAACACCCCCAAGGCTGCACCACCCAATAGAGCGCCTTTAGTTAATGGCGAAAGATCATTGAATGATGAACTGATTTTACCCAGCACGGAGTCGGCACCCTGTGCATTTTGTGCGCTTTGCTGAAACGGTTCGTAGCTGACCCCCAGTGGCTGATTTGCAAGTGCGGGCTCTTGAATAACGGCTTCTGTCAATTGCCCATTATCATTGAAGACCAGGGAGTTCTCTTTGCTATCGCGATCGTCAAAGAACTTTTTAATCACTAACCTTTTTTTGTCGAGAAAATCAATAATCAAATTGTCGCCGCTGCGAGTCATTTGCCTGACGGAGAGTTGCCCTGCATTAACGATGACAACGGATGCCGTCTGCAATGTTACTTCCGGGCCTTCGACCAAATTTTGTGTTTGAGTTTTTTTATCAAAAATTATTACTTTCGACATGTACGTTCTTCCTAAAATGCCAAGAAAGCTTTCCGTTCAGCCCCTCTCTGATCTAGGTGAGCATAATGGCGTAATAAAACCTCACACCATAATTCAAACGGAAAGGTCAGACCCTGTTAGTAGCTGAGTGGCCTCATTCGGCGCGCACCCTATAAGATATTAAAATATGCAGATAAACTACTGTGTAGGAAATTTCCTACGGTGGTTTTGTAGTGGTCTAATGAAACCGGATGAACGAGCACCCTGAAAGACAAGACACCGTTTCACCCTTACGGCAAGGGATAGGCAAACGGGGGAGCTTTTGGGCCAGGAGCGGCACCGTTGCTGGAGCCCGGAGCAAAAACTAGCCAGGTTCGCGAGAGCCTTGAGCCAGGACAAAACGTGTCGGTGGTGGCTCGGTGCAACGGCATTAATGCCAAGCTGAACCGGGACGACACAGTGCCGGAGAAGCTGTAGTGCCGGCCTCAGGGCTGAGCGATGCGCTCAAGCAGATCCGTGAACTGCAACGGATGCTGGGTAAAAAACAATGGAAGCGCAAATCCTCAAAGCGGCCGTGGAGATAGCCCGGTCGCGAAAATGGTTTATCCACTCACCTTTGTTGCCGCGGGACGACCCGTGAAGCTGGTCAGCGAATGTTTCAGCGTGGCGCGCTCGCAACTAGCGGTTCGAATCAAGCAATCGGCATCGCCCAAAGCACGGCGAGGCAGGCTTGTGAAGGGCGCTGAACTGGTGGCCGAAATCCAACAACAGGTCAGCGAACTGCCCAACTATGGCTGCCGTCGAGTCTGGGGATTGCTGCGTCGCGCCCGTGAAACCAGGTCGCTACCGGCGATCAATGTTAAGAGGGTTTACCGGGTCATGCGTGATTACAACCTGCTGCCTGACCGCCGGATCAAACAACCCAGCGTGCCGCGTCGGAAGGAGGGCCGTATTCAGTGCAAACCAGCGATACGCGCTGGTGCTCGGACGGCTTTGAGTTCCACACTGTGGCAACAGATGATCGGCAAACGACAACGCTACGAACCGAGCGAAAGAGCGTGTGCAATGAATGCGCAACAGATACGTTGAGCCGCATGAGGAAATTCGCGACTCAAATGATAAAGTCGGCTGATCCATAAGTTGCCGGATGCGAATCGCCATTTGGGGGAGATCCACCGCGAGAGCGGCGTGACCTTCAAGGCTCGGGCCACCTAGTTTGCTGTCATCGACAGCGCTCGCACGGCCAGTTCTACGCCTGTGGATAAACCCGGTCAAGGGTCGACATTCAGCGCCACTTTGGACTTTAAGAGCGGTTATCCACCGGTGGTATTCCGTGGCAACCCCCGGACAACGTGGTTGCTTTTAGCTCTTCAAAGTAAAGGCCTTCCAAACAGGGCGATCTTGCAGTGCCCTATCGACGATAGGGCATGAGCCGATGAAGCCTGGGGTTGTAGCCCAGGCTTCTGTCTGCCCTGTGTGGGTATTGGGGCGGTTAGTTCAACGTTCTGAACTCAGCATCGATGGTTTCAGCTTCAACCCGCCATGCCTGGAAGAGCTGTTGGCGCACACGGCTTTCATCCAGATTGCTTTGCAACTCTTGCCGGCGGGTATTGAGCTGAAGGTAGTCGGGGAAGAATTCTTCCTTGAAACGTTCAGCGTTCACCAAGGCGATGAAGTCCTGGCGCTGTTTTTCGAAGTTGTCGACCATCGTTGCAATGGTTTTCTTGAAGGCTTCTTCGCGTTTGTATTGCTCCCAGCTGTCCCACGCTTCGAGTGCCACACCCAGCAAAGCCAGAGCACCATTAGCGCCCTTGGCGAATTTCACTGCGCCCCAGGGTTTGAACTTCAGGTATTTGCCGATATCCATGCCAACCGTCTTGGCAATCGTCGAGATGCCATCTCGAGCGGCCAGTACCGTGGTGTTGTTGATGAGATTGCCCTTGAGCACGTGGTTGATGCCTTGTTTTCCGAGGGCTTTGACCGTCGTATTGAAGTGATTGACCTCACTGTCGAAGCCAATCTGCATCTTTTCGACCTCAAGGGTGATCGACTGGGTCTGGCGGCTGAACTCGTTTTGCAGCCGTGTGGCGAGGATGATGCCTTCGGCACCGACCTCTCGTTCGAAGAAATCGGTGAACGTTTCAAGGCTACAGCCTTTGGCCTGCAGGATCAGATCGGCGAAGTAGCGCGTGGCAAACTCGCGCAGGCTGATACGTGCTTCTTCGATCTGCTGACCGGTGCTTGCCAATTGCTTACCTAACCGACCATTGAGCTCGTCAAGCTTGCTGACTTCGAGGGAAACCTTGTGGTCGTTTTCGACAGCGATCGGCAGTTGGTTGTTGAGCACATCGCGAATTACGCTGGTACGCATTTCATTAGCCAGCGCAGCGCTGCCACCATTGTGCTCGATCTTCGCTGTGGTCGCCGTTTGCAGGGTTGCGATATGCGACAGGGTCTTGAATTGTTCCAGGTGAGACAGCCAGTGCTCCACACCGAGGTCGAAGGGATTGGCAGCCACGGCAACTATCGAAAGATCGGCTGCTTCCTGATCGCTCAGACCAATCTGTTCGCGAAGCCTGCCCGTGACGTTGTCGCGCTTGACCTGCAGATTGGACTCATAGTCCTGCTCGTCTTCTACGTCAGCTACCTCGTCGAAGCGACTGAGCACGAACACTGTGCGCGGCAGCAGGCCCAGGGTGCGGAACAACCAGTTCAGGTCTTCCTTATGGCTTTCCTTGATCGGGTTGGTCGGGTTCATCACGTACAGCACCAGGTGAGATTCGCTCACGTACTTCTTGGTGATGTCCTTGTACTTCTCGATGGCATGGGTTTCGGCGTTTTCCTGCTCCTTGAAACCGAACAGGCCCGGTGTGTCGATCAGTACGAAGTCATCATCGACCTCATAGATTTTCACCTCGTTGGAGGATTCTGCATGACTGATCTTCATGCTGGATTTATCCAGCTTTTCCATCCAGGCTGCCGCAATCGATGTCTTGCCCTCGGAGAAACCTCCGATCAGCGCGACCTTGAGTTTTTCACCGGATACGCTGTTGATGGCATTCCTCAACTTGCTGCTCAGGGCCCCGTCGATCGGCACGCCGGCCTTTGCACCCTGGTCGAGAAAACCTTGCAACCGTTCGAGCAGCGACAGTGCGTCGGCCTGTTGGGCCTTGAATGTCTTGAGGGTATTTTCCATTACAGTTTTCCTGCGATTTCGATTTGGCGGGAGAGCACTTTCAGGCGTTTGGTGGAGCGAGCCAGCGTTTCAACCTGGCTGGAAGCTTGCTTGGCAGGCGCTTCCAGCGCCCGATCAAGTTGCTCGATCGTCTTCTGCATTTCGCTCAGTGTGCTTTCCAGATTTTCACGTAATGCACTGCGCAGTTGTTCGGTAGCGCCGAGCAGGTTTTTATCGGTTGCCTGACGTTGCTGAGATTTCTTGAAGTCGGAATCGAATGCGCCCCAGATCGCTTTGCCAACCGAGATCAAAGCGGTCAGAACCGAAGCCCCAACGAACCACAGGCTGGCACCGCCGGTGAAGGGGGCTGCTGCGATTCCCAGAAGGCTGGCGATCAGTCCCGCAACCTTGATGCCATTGTCGATTTTGATATTGAGTTTGAAAGGCTGATTGAACTTCATACTGCCGAGCTTTCCATAGCTCGCGGTCAGTTCCTGAGCATGCTTTTCGAATCGCTTGAGAATATCTTCGGCAGCCTTCTGGAAGGTGCTCACTTCAACGTTGATGACCTTGGGCAACTGCTTGCCCAACGCGTGTTGCTGTTCCTCAAGCTGTTCGCTCAGGCATCCGGCGAAGGGCAGGGCAGCAACTGCATGCCGTCCTGAGTGATGCGCTTGCAGGTCTCGCCATTGCCGACGCACAGCGGGCGTCCGGACTGCCGGTCGAACAGGGTGTAGTCGGCGCGAAAGTTCAATTCCGGTTCGTTGAACAGCAGACGTACCGGGATGCTACGCAGCTTGTCGTCCTTGCCCTGACTTAGTTCATCGTTGAGCGGGTGCAACAGCCAGCCATCCCGGCCCTGCACCTGGGAGGTGATGGTGAACTGGTCATCCTTCTCCGGCAGGCGCTTGCCGTTCTTCTCGACGACCTTGCCGATGGAAATCCGCCCGAGTACCGGCGGGGTGATAGCCAGACCTTTGAGCATGGTGGCTCTCCTGGAAATGAAAAAAGGCCAGCCACGCAGCGCGAACTGCATGGACTGGCCAAGGGGAGGGAAAGTGGGGATGAAGATGGAAATCAGCCGACCAGGAAACGCCGCGCACCGGGTTTCAGCAGCGGGTACTTGGCCTGCAGGTAGGGCTTGTCCTGGAGCAGTTGAGCGACATCGAGACCGACGCTGTCCTTGGCCTTGAGCCAACTGACGTAGCCGCTGGAGAACTCCGCCCGACTGGCATCGCCCATGGCCTGCTGCAGCATCTGCTTGAGCTCGGCCTCGCGCTTTTCCTTGTCGGCAATCGACTGGCGAACAGCCTTGAGCTCGATGAAGGCAGCGGCCAGTCCGGCATGGCTGCTGAAGTCGACGACCTGGCCGTTGTCCTCCGGATAGAGGCAGCGCAGGGCCGCTTCGGCGGAAGCGCTACCATCGGCCGGCGGTGGCGTGTCGGTTTCCACGTACTGCCAGAACCGGCGCTCCAGCTCGATCAGGCGCGCGATCATCTGCTCGTCCCGTTCGATGCGGTGAATCTCCAGCGTCTGGCCGCCGAGCAGCACAGCCACATCTGCCGCCTGCTTGCCGGTGACGGCGAGTTGGTGCATCACCTGCAGTTGGACATATTCGGGCACGCCTTCCTTCCAGAGGCGTGCCCCGTTGATGCCGGCCGTCTTGCACTCGAGAATCTGCACATCGTCAGCCCCGATCACCTCGCGGTCGATGTTGGCCAGCATCCAGGGCAGCTCCGGATCCGGGTGCTGCAGCACGGCGTTGATGCGGCGTACCCTGTTCTTGGTGCGCTTGCTGTAATGCCAGGCCACGATGGGCTCCAGGACGTTGCCCCAGTACATCGGGCTCTCCTCATCGTGGGGATCGGCCTTCGGCAGCGTGGTGTCTCGGCCGGTTTTCTCCAGCCACAGTTCGAGCTGCGACTTGTAGGGGTTGAGACCCACGGCAGCCGCAGCATCCGAACTGCCGATGCCCTGCTTGCGGATCTGCAGCCAGTCTTCGCGCGGCAGCTCCTTGGTGCTGACCAGGTGCAGGGCAGGGCGTTTCTTGCTGGTGCTGCCGTTCAATGACGTTGCTTTCATGGTATTCACCTGCAGACATAAAAACGCCCGACCAGCACAAGGCTGACCGGGCGCGAGGGTTGATGTGAGTGAGGGTTAAGCGGCGAGCTGCAGCGCGTTATCCAGGGCACGTTGCTTAATCTGCGCGCCCTGGCCGAACCAGGCCGAGTCCATGCGGTACTCGTTGCTGCGCGCACGGCGCTCGTGGTCGACGTACTCGGTGACGGCGTTGAGCAGGCCCCAGGCGGTGCCTCGTGCCGAGTCCAGCTGGCTACCGCGACCACGGCCTTCGTACAGCTCCTGAACCTTGCGCAGGGCGCGCTCGTTGGGCAGTTGCTCCGGCAGGGCTCCTGTCGGGCTGGTCTCGCACAGCACGCTCATGAAGAAGCTCATTGCCTCGGGCCACCGCACCTTGCGCTCGGCCAGCGCGCGCATGCGGTACATAAACTCATCCCACTGGGATACCGCGATGCCGAGTTGCTTCTTCACCGCCTTGGGATCGAAGCGGGTATTGTGCGGCACCTTGATCGCCCGGCTGGTACCGTCCAGGGCGATGGTCAGGGTGTTGTTGCAGACCACGCGCACCGTAGTTGGCGTGGCCGTGGTGGCCAGGGTGCCGTCGCAGGAAGTGGCCAGTAGCAGATAACCGTTGACCTGATCGTTACCCTTGAGGGCAGCACCTTGCCCGGTACGCGCCAGCGCCCAGAACTTACGTCCGCCCTTGAGCACTCCGGCCGTTTCCAGTTCGTAGCCGGAGACTTCGGTGAGGTCGCGGTAGAACTCCAATACCTCACGCGGCTGCACGGTGTGATAGCGCTGCGAGACCACCGACAGCGGTGCCTTGGTGTCCGAACGGAAGAGCACCTTCTGCTCCGGGAAAGAATGGATGGCGCCCAGGTGGCCGACAGCATCCGACTTGAAGTGCACGGGACTTTCCTGGATCTGCCAGTCCATGCCGGCTTCGCGTTGCCAGACCTCGATGGATTGTTTCTGAGTGAGCTGATTGCCCAGACCATGCCAGGGAGCAGCGCCGGCATAGGCCATGGTTTCGACGAGATGTGCCATGTGAGGATTCCTTGGGATGCAAACCGGCATAAAGCGCTGCGCCAGGCGCAGCACCGACCGGATGAGTGAAATGAGGACGGAGACGGAGCCAGATCAGGCCGGCAGGTTGAAGCGATGAGCGCAGAGCAGGCAGAGGTTGTGGGCCAGGACGTGACGGTCGAGCGACTCACCCAGCTGAGCGCCGAGCGCACAGCCACCGACCCCGCCGGCGAGACCGCCGAGGATAGCGCCCGATACGGAACCGAGGGTGATGCCGACAGGTCCGGCGAATGCGCCGAGTGCTGCACCGGCCTGACCACCTGCCAGAGCAGCGCTGACGCCGCGCGCAACACCACCGACAGTGCCGATGGCAGCGCCGGCTTTCATGGCGTGATGGAAGGAAGCGACTTTGGGGGCGTGACAGCGAGGGCACTGCAATGACATGGGACGAACCTCCTTGGTGTTGATGTCATGGCAGTTATGTAGGGCTGAGATTTTTTTGAATCGAATGGCTGTGTTGTGACCGGCTCATCATGGCCGCGATGGGCTGCAGTCGACCCGATAGGTCAGTTGTGAGAGGTAGGAGCGGGCCGAAATGGCCGCTGCCAAATAGCATGGCAGCAATGGGCTTGCGGTCGGGACTTGAGCGTGGCTTTATGCAGCTCGTACGATGTACTACTGCCCGCCGATAATTTTGAGTGTTTGGCTTGGATATCAAGGACGTGCGATGCCTATAAACCTCCCCGGATCCACATGGAAGAAATGGGATCTACATGTGCATACACCTGAGTCGCTTGTTCACCGTTATCCTGGAGAAAAGGAAGCGGCTTGGGCGGCGTTCCTTGATGACCTCGAAAAGCTGCCTGCAGAGTTCAAGGTTCTAGGGATCAATGACTACTTGTTCGTCGATGGCTATGAGCGAGTGCAGGCAGAGCGCCGAAAGGGACGTCTCGCCAACATTGACCTGGTGCTTCCCGTCGTCGAACTACGGCTTGACAAGTTCGGTGCCATTCTGGAGAAGGGCGAGGACGGGTACGCTCCTTCAAGTTGGAGCAGGATCAATCTCCACGTCATCTTCGACGAAGTTGACGCACAGCTCATACGTGAGCAATTCATGCCCGTTATATCCCAAAACTACTCACTGGTTCCTGGTTCAAAGGGTGGTCGTTGGGGCGGTGTGATTACAAGAAACAACCTGATTGAACTCGGCGAGCAGGTCATTGGCTCAATGCCTGAGCCTATGCGTGCGGCAATGCCCTCTCCTATTCAGGTTGGCTTCAACAATCTGAATGTCAGTTTCGACGCGGTACGGAAAGCGTTGAGCTCCCACCATTTCGATGGCAAGTACCTGATCGCAATCGGCAAGAGCGAGTGGGAAAGTCTGCGCTGGAACGATCATACGATTGCTGAAAAGAAGACCGTGATCAATGAGGCTGATCTGGTTTTCACCGCCGCTGCTAACCCTGAGGCTTATGCAAGGGCTAGAGACAAACTGAAAGAAGCAGAGGTGAACCACCGCCTGCTCGACTGCTCAGACTCTCACGCGCTTAGTACCGCAAATGATAAGGATCGCATTGGTAACTGCTTCACTTGGATCAAGGCAGATCCCACCTTTCAAGGCCTCGTCCAAGCCATCCATGAGTTCGACGATCGAGTTTTTGTAGGCGACATCCCGCCTAAGCGTCACAAGGTCAATCAGAAAAAGACTAAGTTCATTCACGCCATCAAGGTGAAAAAGAACTTTGGCTCCCCCTTGCCGGAGCCCTGGTTCGACCTCGATATTGCCCTGAACCCCGATTTGGTTGCGATTATTGGTAACAAAGGCAGTGGCAAGAGCGCCCTTTCCGACATCATCGCTTTGGTCGGCAACACGCGGCATCATCAGAAATTCTCTTTCTTGAAGGACACACGGTTTCGAAGCCCCAAGCGTAGGTTCGCCGAGCACTTTAAAGGGACTCTAAAATGGCTTGATGGGACAGAGACTGAGCGCTCGTTGCATGAGGATCCGGATCCAGCCGGAGTCGAACGGGTTAAGTACCTCCCTCAAAGCTACCTTGAGGATCTCTGCAATGAACTCGGGGATGGCGGTTCCTCCACCTTCGATGCCGAGCTTCGCAAGATTATCTACTCCCACGTTCCGGAGGAAGAGCGGCTTGGTAAAGCGTCCATGGATGAGCTGCTTGAGTTCAAGGTCGCCGAGATCGAGCAAGCCCGTAGAGCACTCAAGGACGCGATAGCGAAAATTAACTCAGCGGTCGTTGAGGCTGAGCGTCGGTCTACCCCTGAGTTTCGTAGGTCATTGCAGGAAGCTCTGACAGCAAAACACGCTGAGCTCAAGGCTCTGGAGCAAGCCAAGCCTCTTGAGGTTCAGGATCCAAGCGTCGCGCCGGAGGCGCTTGAAGACTCTAAGCAAGCCGCTGGTCGCATCGAAGCGCTTGAAGCGGAAGTGAGAAAGATTCAGTCAGAGCTGGACGCCAGCCAAGCTGCTAAAGCCGCAGCGTTGAAAAGAGAGGCCATTGCCAAACGCATTGCAACGGCGCTGACGAATCATCAGAGGCAGCACGCAAGCTTCGTCGCTGAGTTAGAAGAGCTGTTGAGGGAGCTAGGAGCGGAGGTCGCTGCAGAGACTTTGGTCACCATGACCGTAAACACCGACCCTCTTGCTGTTATAGCTTCGCAAGCTCATGCAGAAGCAGCCCACGTCGATGCGCAAATCACCAGCCAAGTCGACGGCAGCATCTCGCAGCGCATGAATCAGGCCATGGCGCAACTCACCCAACAAAAGGGAATGCTAGGAGAGGCTGAGCGCCAATTTGTGCTTTACAAGGAAAATCTGGCTCGCTGGGAAAGCTCCAAATCCGTAATCATCGGCTCGCCCGACAAGCCAGGGAGCATCGCTCAGCTTGACGCCGAGATTGCCGCATTGGACGGCTTGCCGGATCAACTTCAAGCCCTTCGCACTGAACGAGCAGGGCTAACGCATGAGATGCATGGGCTAATCCAAGCGATGGTAAACGAGTTCAGTCGCCTTTATCTCCCCGTCCAACGCTTCGTTAACTCCGACGAGCAAAGGCAAATCGGCCTTCCTCTCGATTTCCAGGTCCGGATCGAAGAGACAGGCTTCGCAGAACAGTTGCTCAAGCGCATCAATAAAGGCGTAAAAGGTTCGTTCATGGGGGTCGAGGAAAGTGCGCAGAGGCTCCGTTCGCTGTTGATGGCGGCAAGCTTCGAGACCCCTGAAGAAACGGTCACTTTCGTTGAACAGATAGACGACCTGCTCCATTACGACCGTAGAGATGGGCAATCGGACAAGCCGACTCGTCTCACAGACCAGTTGGCTCGGGGTGTATCTGCGGAAGAGTTGCTGAACTACCTCTACTCCCTAGACTACCTTGCTCCCAAGTACTCGCTAACTTATGAGGGTCAAGAAATCGGTCAATTGTCACCGGGAGAACGGGGCTTGTTGCTTCTGGTGTTCTACTTGCTCGTCGACGAAGACGATATTCCAATCGTGATTGATCAGCCTGAAGAGAACCTAGATAACCAGACAATATTCCGCGTGCTGGTGCGCTGTATCAAACGGGCGAAAGAGCGTCGCCAAGTCATCATGGTTACCCACAATCCGAACCTTGCTGTCGTGTGCGACGCGGAACAAATCATTCATGCCACCTGCGACAAGGCCGGTAACCGCTTTGATTACGAAGCTGGTGCGATAGAGCATCCGGGCATCAAGGCAAAGGTCGTGGAGATCCTTGAAGGCACTGAGCCGGCCTTCAAAAACAGACAAGGTAAATATCGTTTGCAGTAGATCGTGCTTGTGTTCGCCGCCCAGGCACGTTTTTACACGGCCTGGGCTGTTAGTGGTCCACTGATCAGCGGATCGAAACGATCTTTCTGTTCCGAGTTTCCTTAATCGCTGACATCGAAAGGTTGCCGGTAGCCGCTTCCTGAATGTGCTCGCTCCACCAGGCCATCATCGGACGCCTGCGCTCGATGTAGTCCGCCCGATTGTAGGCGCTGCGGACCTCGTCCTTGTCGACATGGGCAAGCGCCACCTCGATTAGTTCAGGATCCCAGCCGTGTTCGTTGAGGATGGTGCTGGCCATTGAACGCATGCCATGGCTGACCAAGCGCCCTTCGAAACCCATTCGCTTCAGCGCCATGTTGGCGGTTTGGCTGTTGCTGTGGGTACGAGGGTTCCGGTCTGCGGGGAACACATGCTCCCGATGGCCACTGTAGGGCTTGATTGCTTCCAGTAATGCCAGTGCGTGATCCGTGAGCGGGATAATGTGTGTACGGCGTTTTTTCATACGCTCCGCAGGGATCGTCCAGATCTTCTTCTCAATATCAATGTCCGACCAGCGAGTGGTCGCTGCTTCTGCAGGGCGGGTCATGGTGTGAAGCTGCCATTCGATCAGGCAGCGTGTCGTTCTTTTTATGCTGGCATTGGCGATTGCCACCATGAGCTCTTTCAGCTCATCGGGAGGCAGTGCTGCCATGTTTTTCTTTTTCGGTTTCTTAAAGACAGAGCGGATGCCGCTGAGCGGGTTCGCGTGAATCAGTCCAGAGTTGACTCCGTAAGTCATGATCTCATTGAGTCGCTGAGTCAGCCGTTTAACAGTCTCAAGGCTGCCCTTGGTTTCGAGCGGTCGGAGCAGGTTGATGACCTGAGGTGCATTGATGGCGGAGATCGGGGTGGTGCCCAGGTCCGGGAAGATGTGCAGTGTCAGGGAGCGCCAGATGTCCTCGGCGTAGGCCTGCGTCACTGAGTCCTTTTTCAACTCATACCAAGCCGTCGCGATGTTCTGGAAGGTGTGTTCGGTGGCTGCTTTTTTCGCTTGCCGATCAGCGTTGCGCCGTTCCTTAGGATCGATCCCTTGAGCGACAAGCTCCCTAGCCTCAACGGTTCGTTTGCGTGCCTGAGCCAGGCTCACCTCTGGGAAGGTGCCTAGCCCCATGTTGATCCGTTTCTTCGTTACGGGATGGATATAGTTGAAATTCCACAGCTTTGAGCCATTGATTCTCACTCGCATCTGAAGGCCGTTGCCATCAGTCAGCGTGTAGTCCTTTTCCTTAGGCTTGGCGGCTTTGACTTTGAGGTCTGAAAGGCGCGTGGCTTGGGCACCCATGATGTATTCCAGAGCTTGTTGTGTATTCCAAAAAATACCAGTGGAGTGCTTGGAATACCACGTGGAATACACGAAAACGTAGATGCTGCTGGACGCTATCGGATTGTGATGACGCGGAAAGCCCCGTATTTACTGGATTTCAGGCACAAAAAAAGACGTCCGTGGACGTCTTTAGATGTTGTAATGGTGGAGCCGGGGGGATTTGAACCCCCGTCCGCCAGTACTCCGCTGTCGGTACTACATGCTTAGCCGTGTCTATTGAGTTAATCCGCAGCCGCCCGACGGGCAGGGTGCTTTGGACGAGTTGGGTAAGTTTTAGTCGCTTTGCCCCCAACGTGCTACACGACGATCCTGTTCTGTATGACAATCATTTCGGGTTTACAGGCATCCCCTGATGATTGCTGGAGCCGAAGCTACCAGGAGAGCGGGCTCAGCTGCTTACGCAGCGAGAGCGTAACCCTCGTAGTTTTCGTCATTGGCAACTATAGAAAGTTGCAACAGTGGATTTACGAGTTCTGTTACCAACTCGGCATGCACCTAGAGTTTCGCTACCGGCGTCGAATCCTGATCGGCCCCACACTCAGCTCTAGCTGACGTATCTCTCGACACGTGCCGCCGAGTATACGCCTTTGCGCGGGCGGCGTCGACTGCTGGTGCCGCCGCCCGTTGCAACAGAGCGGCTCAGGCGCCGCTGCCGCCGGCCGAGCCGCTGCCTTTCTCGGTCTTTTCCAGGCGCTCCAGCACCTTGCTGGTGATGGCGATGCACTCCTTGGTATCGCCGCTGGCCTGGGCGGCCTTGGCTTTGTCGACATGCTCGGTGAGGGCCTTGTCCAGGCCTTCGGACGTGGCGCCGGCGGTAGCCATGCTGTCGTTGATCTTCTGCAGGTTGATCGCGCACAAGTCATCGGCAGCGAATACAGGCGAGGCCAGCAGGGTGGCGGCCGCGAAGAGGGCGGAAAGCGCTGTACCTTTCATGGGTGTCTCCTGGTGAAGGCCTCTGGAAGGTGGGCCTGAAAGGTGGACTGTGGCCATTGGCCAAGGGTTCCATCGGGGTTGACCGGGCGATCCACCAAACCCGTCGCGAGTAAAGAGGGTGAGGCAACCGGTCACGCGGCAAACCACCACACAGCCTGCCCTGGCATTCGGGACTATGCTTTCCAACAGTCGTTGATCTGGATCAATCGTTCCAGATGAAACGAGTTGGCCGCCTGGCCAGAATCCCTGCGATCGAACAGAACAATTCGACAACAGCGCACTCGATCACCGTGGGGGCAGTGAGCGCGAGGGTCACGAGCCCGGACGCCCGGATTACCTGAAGAGGAAGCACTATGTTCGGTTTAGAGGCCTTGGAGCTCGCCCGAATCCAGTTTGCGTTTACCGTATCCTTCCACATCCTGTTCCCGGCCATCACCATTGGCCTGGCGAGCTACCTGGCGGTCCTCGAAGGCCTCTGGCTGAAGACCAACGACAACGTCTACCGCGACCTCTACCACTTCTGGTCGAAGATCTTTGCCGTCAACTTCGGCATGGGGGTGGTCTCGGGGCTGGTCATGGCCTATCAGTTCGGCACCAACTGGAGCCGTTTCTCCGATTTTGCCGGTGCCGTCACCGGGCCTTTGCTGACCTACGAAGTGCTGACTGCCTTCTTCCTCGAAGCCGGTTTCCTCGGGGTCATGCTGTTCGGCTGGAACCGCGTGGGGCGTGGGCTGCACTTCTTCGCCACGGTGATGGTGGCGCTCGGCACGCTGGTGTCGACCTTCTGGATCCTCGCCTCCAATAGCTGGATGCAGACGCCCCAGGGCCACGAGATCATCGATGGCCGGGTGGTGCCGGTCGACTGGCTGATGATCATCTTCAATCCCTCGTTCCCCTACCGCCTGATGCACATGGCCACGGCTGCGTTCGTTGCCACGGCGTTCTTCGTCGGTGCCTCGGCGGCCTGGCATCTGCTGCGCGGGCGGGATAATCCGGCGGTGCGCAAGATGCTGTCGATGGCCATGTGGATGGCGCTGATCGTTGCGCCGATCCAGGCGGTGATCGGTGACTTCCATGGCCTGAACACGCTCAAGCACCAGCCGGTGAAAATCGCCGCCATCGAAGGCCACTGGGAGAACAAGCCCGGCGAGCCGACGCCGCTGATCCTGTTCGGCATCCCCGACATGCAGGCCGAGACCACGCGCTTCAAAGTCGAGATTCCGGCGTTGGGCAGCCTGATCCTGACCCACAGCCTGGACAAGCAAGTACCGGCCATGAAGGAGTTCCCGCCTGAAGACCGGCCGAATTCGACCATCGTGTTCTGGTCGTTCCGGGTCATGGTCGGGCTGGGCTTCCTGATGATCTTCGTGGGGCTGTGGAGCTTGTGGCTGCGCAAGCGTGGCACGCTGTACAGCTCGCGGCCATTCCTCTACCTCACACTGTGGATGGGGCCGTCGGGGTTGATCGCGATCCTCGCAGGCTGGTTCACCACCGAGATCGGTCGTCAGCCGTGGGTGGTGTATGGGCTGATGCGCACGGCAGACGGGGTGTCGAACCACAGCTACGGACAGCTTGGCTTCACCCTGGTGATGTTCGTGGTGGTGTACTTCGCGCTGTTCGGCACCGGCATCGGCTACATGATGCGCCTGGTGCGCAAAGGGCCGCATACCGGCGAGGGCGATACGCAGCCACCGGGAGGTCCCGGGCAGAAACGCACGCCAGCGCGGCCGCTGTCGGCTGCCGATGACGGCACGGAACACGACGCCGTCAGCCTGAACAAGGGGAACTGAGCCATGGGTATCGATCTTCCGCTGATCTGGGCCGTGATCATCATCTTCGGGGTGATGATGTACGTGGTCATGGATGGCTTCGACCTGGGAATCGGCATGCTCTTCCCCTTCGTCAAGGGCGAGCGTGACCGTGACGTGATGATGAATACCGTCGCCCCGGTATGGGACGGCAACGAAACCTGGCTGGTGCTGGGCGGGGCGGGGCTGTTCGGGGCCTTCCCGATGGCCTACTCGGTGGTGCTCGAGGCGCTGTACCTGCCGCTGATCCTGATGCTGGTGGGCCTGATCTTCCGTGGCGTGGCCTTCGAGTTCCGCTTCAAGGCCAAGGCCGACAAGCGCCACCTGTGGGACAAGGCGTTCATCTGGGGTTCGCTGGTGGCCACTTTCTTCCAGGGCGTGGCGCTGGGGGCCTTCATCGAGGGCTTCAAGGTGGTCGACCGCCATTACGCGGGTGGCGCGTTTGACTGGCTGACGCCGTTCAGCATCTACAGCGGCCTGGGGCTGATCGTGGCCTACACGCTGCTGGGTTGCACCTGGCTGATCATGAAGACCGAAGGGCCGCTGCAGAAGCAGATGCACGACCTGGCGCGGCCGCTGGCGCTGGTGCTGCTGGTGGTGATCGGCATCGTCAGCCTGTGGACGCCGCTGGCTTATCCACAGATCGCCGATCGTTGGTTCAGCATGCCCAACCTGATCTGGTTCATGCCGGTGCCGGTGTTGGTGCTGGTGACCTTCTATGGGTTGCTCAAGGCGGTGGCGCGCAACGCCAACTACACGCCGTTCCTGCTGACGTTGGTGCTGATCTTCCTGGGCTACAGCGGGTTGGGCATCAGCCTGTGGCCGAACATCATCCCGCCGTCGATCTCGATCTGGGATGCCGCTGCGCCAGCGCAGAGCCAGGGCTTCATGCTGGTGGGGACGCTGTTCATCCTGCCGTTCATCCTGGGGTACACCTTCTGGAGCTACTACGTGTTCCGCGGCAAGGTGACCCACGACGACGGCTACCACTAGGGAGTGCCGGGCGATGGATATCGAGGAGAAGAAACCGCTGTGGCAGCGCCTGGGTTGGCTGGTGCTGATCTGGGCGCTGAGTGTCGCGGCGCTGGGGATCGTGGCCTATGGCATGCGCATGTTCATGAGTGCGGCGGGGTTGAGTACGCATTGAGCCGGGTAAGGGCTTTGTTGTCCTGGTAGGAGCACCTTCCTTGTTCAAAATCTAAAGGCCAGCCCGGTCCTTGTGGGAGCGGGCTTGCCCGCGAAAAGGATACTGCGGTGCATGGCACCGGCTGCGCCGGTGATCGCGGGACAAGCCCGCTCCCACAGAAGACTGGTTCCCCACAGAAGACTGGTTCCCCACAGAAGACTGGTTCCCACAGAAGACTGGTTCCCCACAGAAGACTGGTTCCCACAGAGGACTGGTTCCCCACAGAAGACTGGCTGGTTTCAAACCCTAAGCCTGGACCCGACATTGGGCTGGCTTTTGGGTTTTTTACAAGACAGTTGGCCCTACGATCACTTGCGCGCCTTGAGCACCACGAACTTTGGCGTCGCCGCGACCTGCTCCACACCGCGGAACAACCGCGACAGCTTGCTGTGATAGCCCAGGTGGCGGTTGCCGACGATGTACAGCGCGCCGCCGACCACCAGCGCCTCCCGGGCCTGCTGGAACATGCGCCAGGCGAGGAAGTCGCCGACCACTTGCTGCTGGTGGAATGGCGGGTTGCACAGCACCACATCCAGCGACTGCTTCTGCTGCCCGGCCAGGCCATCATCGGCGTGGATGTCCGCTGCGCGATCGCCCAATGCCGCCTGCCAGTTTTCCCGCGCCGATTGCACGGCCATGTACGACTCGTCCACCAGCGTGTAGTGCGCATCCGGGTTGGTCAGTGCACTGGCGATGGCCAGCACGCCATTGCCGCACCCCAGGTCTGCGACCCGGGCGCTGCCGAGGTTGCGCGGCAGGTGCGGGAGGAAGGCGCGGGTGCCGATGTCCAGGCTTTCGCGGCAGAACACGTTGGCATGGTTGACCAGCTCCAGCGCTGGGCTGTCCAGGCGGTAGCGGGTGGGGTAGGGCGAAGCTGCGACGGGGCGCTCGCCAACCGTGGCGATCAGCAGGCGGGCCTTTTTCTGCGCAAGCGACGCCTGGACCGGGCCGATGTACTGCTCCATCAGGTCGCCGGCGGCACGCGGCAGGTGCTTGATCATCGCCCCGGCGATCACTTCGGCGCCGGGTGCCAGCTTGCCCTGCAGGCGGATCAGTTGTTCCTCGAGCAGCGCGAGGGTCTTGGGTACGCGAATCAGTACGCGGTCGAACGGCCCCTGCCAATGATCGCTGGAGGGTACGAAGGGCACGCTGTCGTAAGGTTTGCCATTGCGCGCGAGGTTTTTCTCCAGGGCCAGGTGGGCCAGATAGGAGTCGCCGCTGCTGGTCACCTGCACGTGGCCGGCGAGGCTTGCCGCCAAGGCGCCGAAGCTGTCGTTGAGGATCAGCACGCGGCACGCGGCTTGAGGTGCCTGGGCTGCCAAATGGCTCAGCAGGTACTCGTCGGCAGCGTCGAAGGCTTGCAGGGGGTCGTTGTTCTGCTCCGGCTGGCGGATCAGGTCGAGTTCGGCGAAGGGGCTGGTCAGCAGGGGCATGGGGGAACGGACTCGATGCGGCTTTGCCTGTGGTGGACGACCACAGGTGTCAAAACGTTCGATTCTACAGGGCTTTGCCGATGACGGGCAGTTACTCTCAGATTAAACCGTGACGCACGGCAACCACGACGGCAGCGGTCTTGTTGGACACGTTGAGCTTGGTGATCACGCTGCGGATATGAAAGTTCACGGTGCTCGGCGACAGCGAGAGAATGCAGGCGATGTCTGATGCGGTCTTGCCATCAGCGGTCCACTTGGTGACCTCCAGCTCACGGTCGGTCAAGGCTGGGGCCGGATCCATCGCCTTACGGTGATGATTGCAGATCAACTCATGCAGCACGTTGTGCAGCCAGAGCAATTGTGCGCTCTCGGCCAGGAATTCGAGTGTCGAGATCGGGTGCCTGGGGCGGGCCACGCTGAGCTGGCTGATGTCGTGGATGTGATCGTGGAGCGATTGCGTCCACCCATGCCGCAGGCCATGACTGCAGGCGAGGCTACGGTATTCGGGGGCCTCTTTATAGAGTTCGTCTTCCCAGAGTACTGGGGCCGTGGAGCTGCGGCTGAGGGCCATGACAGGGTCTTGCTCGATGAAGTGGCGATCTGCCTGATAGTGGGCATTCCACTCCTTGGGAAAATTGTTGTACAGGATCACATGGGCACGTTGTGCAGGAACATGTAGGTGCAGCGTAAGCCCGAGGTACTCCATCCCCATCTCTTGAACGAGTGCGATGGCTTGGTCGAACATGCGTTCTGGGTGCCGCTCACCCAGCAACGCATGGAGATTCTCGGGCTTCCAATGCGACATGTTCTTGCTCCAAGTGGATCCATAATTTCACGGCATCCATCCGAGTGTAGGAAAAGCTGACTAACGCGCAGGAAATTTTTCGCTATAGCCAATGCTTGAATATAGATTTTGTTGTACCTGATCTGTACGAGACCCTACAGCTCCTCGGTGTTCCTGCGCGTCACTTTGCGCCACACTTGGCGTATTCACCTTGGGAGTCCGTCATGACCGCCAGTGCCGACAAGTTCACTTCGCAAACCCTGCTCGATGTCCAACCTTTGACGCCGAACCTCTTTAGCCTGCGTGTAACGCGTGATGCGGGGTTCCGTTTTCGGGCCGGGCAGTTCGCGCGCCTGGGGGTGTCCAAGGCCGACGGCAGTGTGGTGTGGCGGGCCTATTCGATGGTCAGCGCGCCCCATGACGAGTTTCTCGACTTCTTCTCCATCGTGGTGCCGGGTGGCGAGTTCACCAGCGAATTGAGCCGGCTGGGAGAGGGCGACACACTGCTGATCGATCGTCAGGCTTTCGGCTACCTGACCCTGGATCGCTTCGTCGGTGGCCGCGACTTATGGCTGCTGGCCACAGGCACCGGTATCGCGCCCTTCGTATCGATCCTCCAGGACTTCGAGGCCTGGGAGCGCTTCGACAACATCAAGCTGGTGTATTCGGTGCGTGAAGCCAAGGAGTTGGCGTACCTGGACCTGATCGCCGGGCTTGAGCAGCGCGACTACCTGGCCGAGTTCGCCGGCAAGCTGCAGTTCATTCCGGTGGTCACGCGTGAGGTACATCCTGGCGCCCTGAATGCGCGGATCACCACGCTGATCGAGAGCGGCGAGCTGGAGCGGGCGGCGGGCCTGGAGTTTTCGCCGGAGCATTCGCGGATCATGCTGTGCGGCAACCCCGACATGATCGACGAGACACGCAAGGTGCTGAAGGCGCGCGACCTGCAACTGAGCCTGAGCAAGCGGCCGGGGCAGGTGGCGGTGGAGAATTACTGGTAGGGCGCTTTGCGCGCGACGCTATCCGGGGCCGTATCGCGGCCCCGGTGCGTTTTGGTCACGGCTGGCGGTTCTGCGCCTTGAGCAGGTCGCGGATCTCGGTCAGCAGGGTTTCCTGTGGCGTCGGCACCGGTGGGGTGGTGGGGGCCACGGCCTCTTCGCGCTTGAGGCGGTTGATCGCTTTCACGCCCATGAAGATGGCGAACGCCACGATCACGAAGTCGATGACGGTCTGGATGAACTTGCCGTAAGCCAGCACCACCGCCGGGATATCGCCTTCGGCGGCCTTGAGGGTGATCGCCAGGTCACTGAAGTCCACACCGCCGATCAGCAGGCCCAGTGGCGGCATGATCACGTCGCCCACGAACGACGAGACGATCTTGCCGAAGGCCGCGCCGATGATGATACCAACCGCCATGTCGACGACATTTCCCTTGACCGCGAAGGCCTTGAACTCGCTGAGCACGCCCATGTTTTATTCCTTTGTAACAAATGGTGAGGTAAACGCAG
Organism: Pseudomonas sp. SYWMCR5; assembly: GCF_057197165.1. Classification (NCBI taxonomy): domain Bacteria; kingdom Pseudomonadati; phylum Pseudomonadota; class Gammaproteobacteria; order Pseudomonadales; family Pseudomonadaceae; genus Pseudomonas; species Pseudomonas sp. SYWMCR5. The sequence continues at coordinate 1,169,804 of NZ_JBXUNH010000001.1, read as the reverse complement.
TGTAAGCCACTAAAACGCTTCATGCGCTGCATTCAGGGCTACAGACTGCCATTAGAACGAATAGTTTTGTCGCACGCAGCAGCGCCCGAGGCACATCGGGCTTGGGCTATCATGGCGGTCTTTGCCCAGGAGACTGACCCGATGGCCAAGGCCAAGCGCTTGTATGGCTGCACCGAGTGCGGCGCGACCTTTCCCAAATGGGCCGGCCAGTGTGGCGAATGCGGCGCCTGGAACACCCTCGTTGAAACCATGATCGAAAGCGCCGGCGCCGCAGCGCCTTCAGGGCGTGCGGGCTGGACTGGGCAGCAGGCGCAGATCAAGACCCTGGCCGAGGTCAGCGTCGAGGAGATCCCGCGCTTCACCACCAGCAGCACCGAGCTCGACCGCGTGCTCGGCGGCGGCCTGGTCGATGGTTCGGTAGTGCTGATTGGCGGCGACCCGGGGATCGGCAAGTCCACCATCCTGCTGCAGACCCTGTGCAACATCGCCACGCAGATGCCGGCGCTGTACGTCACCGGGGAAGAGTCGCAGCAGCAGGTGGCCATGCGTTCCCGGCGCCTGGGCCTGCCCCAGGACCAGCTCAAGGTGATGACCGAAACCTGCATCGAAACCATCATCGCCACGGCGCGGGTGGAAAAGCCGCGGGTGATGGTGATCGACTCGATCCAGACCATCTTCACCGAACAACTGCAGTCGGCGCCTGGCGGCGTGGCCCAGGTGCGCGAGAGCACGGCGCTGCTGGTGCGTTATGCCAAGCAAAGCGGCACGGCGATCTTCCTGGTTGGCCACGTGACCAAGGAAGGCTCGCTGGCAGGCCCGCGGGTGCTGGAGCACATGGTCGACACCGTGCTGTATTTCGAGGGTGAATCGGACGGGCGCCTGCGCCTGCTGCGGGCAGTGAAGAACCGCTTCGGTGCGGTCAACGAGCTGGGCGTGTTCGGCATGACCGATCGTGGCCTGAAGGAGGTGTCCAACCCCTCGGCGATCTTCCTCAACCGTACCCAGGAAGAGGTGCCGGGTAGCGTGGTGATGGCCACCTGGGAGGGCACCCGGCCGATGCTGGTCGAGGTGCAGGCGCTGGTCGACGACAGCCACCTGGCCAACCCGCGACGGGTCACCCTGGGCCTGGACCAGAATCGCCTGGCCATGCTGCTGGCGGTGCTGCATCGCCATGGCGGTATCCCCACCCATGACCAGGACGTGTTCCTCAACGTGGTCGGCGGGGTCAAGGTGCTGGAAACCGCATCCGACCTGGCGCTGCTGGCGGCGGTGATGTCGAGCCTGCGTAACCGGCCGTTGGCCCATGGCCTGCTGGTGTTCGGCGAGATCGGTCTTTCTGGCGAGGTGCGCCCGGTGCCCAGCGGTCAGGAGCGCCTGAAAGAAGCGGCCAAGCATGGCTTCAAGCGCGCCATCGTGCCCAAGGGCAACGCACCGAAGGAAGCCCCGCCAGGGCTGCAGGTGATTGCGGTGACGCGTCTGGAGCAGGCCTTGGACGCACTGTTCGAATGACCGATCTTCTTGCAACTGATTCTCAGTAGCGAGTAGCATTCCGCCACCTTGCGACCACCAGCTGGAGTGTGTGTGGCGGAGTCCGATCTCAAGCGCTTGTTCATCAAGCATGCGAAAACCCTGCAGGGGCTGCTGACGCGCAAGGTGCGTGATCCGCAGCTGGCTGCCGACCTGGTGCAGGAAAGTTTCCTGCGCCTGGCCGAGCAGCAGCGCCAGGAAACCATCGACAACACGCCGGGCTACCTGTACCGCACGGCGCACAACCTGATGATCGATCACCTGCGCCAGCAGCAGCGGCGCAAGACCGACCTGGTGCCCCACGAGGCCCTCGAAGGCATCGTCGAAGAGCGCCCGGGGCTTGAGGAGCAGGCTGCCCGCGAGCAGCACCTGCGCCGCGTGCAAGCCATGCTCGAAGCGCTGCCCGAGCGCACCCAGCAGGTCTTTCGTCTCAACCGCCTCGAAGGCATGACCCATGCCGAGGTCGCCCGCCACCTGGGGATTTCCGACAGCTCCGTGCAGAAGCATCTGGCCAAGGCCCTGGCCTATGTGATGCAGTGCCTGCAGGACGGCGGATGACCAACGGTTTACTGACAATTGCCCCTTCAGACGTCAGCCCAGACATAACCAGATCGCGAGAGAACCGTGTGAGCAGCGAGAACCAGCCCGAGCAAGCAATTCGCGAGCAGGCCGCCGAGTGGGTGGTGCGTGAGAGTGCCGGCCCTCTGAGCGACCAGCAGCAGCGGGCGCTGGCGCAGTGGTGCGCCGCCGATCCGCGGCATGTGCAGGCCTATGAGTTTGCCCGGGCAACCTGGGCCGATCTGGGCGCCTTGAGCGAGCTGGCGTTGCCGGTGCGTCGTGGGTTGCCGCCGACGCTTGCGCGGCCAGTGCGCCGTCGTTCGCGCTGGCGTCGGGCGATGACGGGCGTGGCGGCCATGCTGGTGGTGGCGTTCGGTGTGGCGCAGGCGCCGCAACTGCTGCTGGACTGGCGAGCCGACTATGTCACTGGCGCGGGCGAAGTGCGGCGGGTGACGCTGCCCGATGGCAGCCTGGTCGATCTGGACAGCCGCAGCGCCATTGCCCTGGCCTTCGACCATGGCGAGCGACGTGTGCGCTTGCTGGCGGGCGAGGCGGTGTTCAGTGCGGCGCCGGTGACGGAGCGCGAGCGGCGGCCGTTCGTGGTCGAATATGCCGGAGCGACCACCCGCGCGCTGGGCACACGCTTCGTGGTCGGGCAGGCGGGCGAGGGTGGCTGGGTCGGGATGCTCGAGCATCGCGTTGCCGTCGACTTGCTGAGCCCGCCACAGCGGGGGCGCGCCGACCAGGTAGTGGAGCAGGGGCAGAGCGTGCGCTATGACCAGGCCGCTGGTGTGCGGCCCTGGCCGGAGCAGAACCTGCAACGGGCCACCGACTGGGAGCGCGGGGTGCTGGTGTTCGAGCGCCAGCCGCTGGCCGAGGTGGTGGCGCGGCTCAACCGCTATCGCCCGGGCAGGTTGATGGTGGTGGATTCGCAGCTCGCGCAGCGCGAGGTGAGCGGGGTGTTTCGCCTTGATCAGCTGGCGGCGGTTGGCGGGGTGCTGAGCGATGAACTGCAGGCGCGGCGGGTCGAGCTGCCTGGGTTGACCTTGATCTACTGACCTTTGCTCGGTGGTGTTCTTTTCGCGGGCAAGCCCGCTCCTACAGGTACTCCACTGATTTCTGTAGGAGCGGGCTTGCCCGCGAAAAGGACACCGCGGTTTCTGACCCCGGCGATGCCGGTGATCTCAGCCCCTTCCAACCCCCTCGCAAAATCTTTTTTCATTTTCCCTTACTGACTTTTCCACCCCTGCGCGTCTGATTGTTGAGATTGATTTTCATTACTAGAAAACGCCAACAACAGACGAGCCTTCGCAGTGACCACGCCACGACAACAGACCCTTCGACCTTTCGGTCGCCTCGCCCTGGCCAGCAGCCTGGTCCTGGGCGCCTGTGCCTTGCCGATGGGGATCGGCATGTCCCACGCCGCGCCAGCGGCCAACGCCGCCAGCCGCCAACTGATCCAGTTCGACATCCCGGCCCAGGCGCTCGACAGCGCCGTGCTGGCCTACGCCGAACAGTCGGGTGTGCAGGTGTTCTTCGACAGCCGCAAGCTGGCCGGGCTGAACAGTGCAGGCCTGCAGGGCGCGCATGCCGCCGAAGATGGCCTGCGCCAACTGCTGCAAGGCACGCCGGTACGCTATCGCTTCAGCGCAGCTGGCCAAGTGGGGCTGGAGCGGGTGGAATCGGGCGACCAGGCGCTGGAATTGGGTGCGACCCACGTCGAGTCCACCCGTGACGGCGACTGGGTCTACATGACCCCGCGCTCGGTCAGCGTCGTCACCCGCAAGCAGATCGACCAGCGCCCTCCGCGCCACGCCGCCGACATGCTCGAGCAGACCGCCGGCGTGTACACCGCGGTCAACCAGCGCGACCCCGGGCTGTCGGTGAACATCCGCGGCGTGCAGGACTACGGCCGGGTCAACATGAACATCGATGGCATGCGCCAGAACTTCAGCGTCAATGGCCATCAGCAGCGCAACGGCGTGATGTTCATCGACCCCGAGTTCGTGCAGAACGTCGAGATCGACAAAGGCACCTCCGCTGGGATGGGCGGCGCCGGGGTGATCGGCGGGATCGCCAGCTTCGGCACCATCGATGCCCGCGACTTGCTCGCGCCGGGCAAGGAGGTCGGCGGTCGCCTGCGCGCCGGGCATGGCATCGGCGCGCTGGGCAACGGCACCTACTTCAATGGCAGCGCGCTGTTCGCCGTGGGCAATGAAGTCGGCGACATTCTGGTCGGCCACAGTGAGCGGCATTTCGGCGATTACCGCAGCGGCACGCAAAACGCCGGCAACCTCGGCACCCAGATGCGCGGCAAGCTCGAAGACCGCCAGGCCTGGAAGAGCTGGCTCAACGGCGAGGTCGGCGGGATGGACAGCGTGACCCGCTCGCAGATCTTCAAGCTCGGCCTGAACCTGCCCGACGAGCAACGCCTGCAGTTCAGCTACTTCGAGACCGACACCGACAGCAAGGACGCCTGGACCGTCAAGGATTCCGGCAGCCATGACTACTACTACCGCGTCACCGGCACCAACGACATCAACGCCAGGAACGCGGCCCTGGACTACAGCTTCAACCCCAACGAGCTGATCGACTTCAAGGCCAAGCTCTACTACGTCACCACCCGCCAGGATCGCTGGAACGCCAACAACGCTTCGTCCGAGAACAGCGGCAACCGCGTCGAGGACTACACCGACCGCTACCAGACCGACACCTGGGGTCTGCAACTGCAGAACACCTCGCGCTGGCACCTGTTCCAGGCCGACAGCCTGACCTTCAACTACGGCAGCGAGGCGTTCCAGGACACCTTCCGCCCCAGCACCAACCGCATCGCCGCGGTCAACGAAACCGAGTCGCTGCCTTACGTGCAGGGCGCCAACCCCAAGGGCAAGCGGGTCATGGCCAGCCTGTTCGGCAACCTCAGCTACGAGCATGACGACTGGCTGGTGGTCGATGCCGGCCTGCGCTATGACCGCTATCGCCTGACCGGCAAGACCGGGGTCACCACCTGGATGTACCCCGAGGGCGTCACCGAGACCAACCTGCGCCGTCAACGCACCGACCTGTTGTTCGAGGAAGACCGCGAAGAAGGCCGTTTCTCGCCGACCTTCGGCGTCGCCGTGAAACCGGGCCTGGACTGGCTGCAGGTCTACACCCGCTGGGGCCGTGGCTGGCGTCCGCCGGCGGTGACCGAGGCGTACATGAGCGGCCGCCCGCATGGCGGTGGTAACGAGATGGTCTACCCGAACCCCTTCCTCAAGGCTGAGGAGTCGCACAACTGGGAGTTGGGGCTGAACATCTTCAAGGAGTCGCTGCTGCGCAGTGGCGACCGCTTCGCAGCCAAGATCGCCTACTTCGATACGCGCATCGACAACTTCTCGTTTCTCGACACCAACGCCAGCCTGCCTGGCTCCAGCGTATCGGGCATCGCCCTGGGCCGCTCGGTGTACCAGAACAACCTCGAGACCACGCAGTTTCGTGGTGTGGAATACAGCCTCGACTATGACGCCGGTGACTACTACGGCCAGCTCAGCTACACCCACATGATCGGCAGCAACGACTTCTGCTCCGACCAGTTCTACCTGGGCGGCGCCCAACAGCTGGTCAGCGCCGGAACCGTGCTGCGCCCGGTGCGGGTCGGCAGCCGCATCATCATGCTGCCGGTACGGGTCTCGCGGGCCGAGGCCAATGCCACGGAAAACAACCGCGTCAGCTGCGGCGACATCATGGGCAACGCGTCCTACATGCCGGCCGACCGCGGCTCGCTGACCCTGGGCATGCGCTTTCTCGACAAGACCCTGGATGTCGGCATGCGCCTGCGCTACAGCGAAGGCAACGGCAAGAACCTCGACACCCACGGCTACAGCCAGATCGACCAGGCCATGTGGCCCAAATACAAAGTCTATGACCTGTACGCCAGCTATTGGATGACCCCCAGCCTGAACCTGGCGCTGTCGTTGGAGAACGCCACCGACGAGGCCTATTTCGTGGCCATGGGCGACGTCAACAACCTGTCCCTGGCCCGCGGCCGGACCTTGAGCGGCATGCTCGAATACCGATTCTGAAACACCTGGGTTCGCCCACTCCGGGCAACACGAGGGCAAGACGCCTTCGTCTCAACCAAGCAGCACAGAGGAACCGTCATGACTATTTCCGTCACCTACGATCCAGCGTTCGGCAGCGCCACCGTCGACGACTACCTGGCCTTCTGGAGCGCAGGTTTCGTCACCGCCGGTCACGGCTACAGCAACACCGGCGGCTTCAGCAATGGCAGCCGTGATGGCGACCAGTACGCCACCCATGGCGCCAATGGTTCGGACTACGCCTTCATCGCCGATTCCGACACCGCCAACGGCCTGCACTACGTCTTCGATCCGCTCAAGGCGCCGGGCGACAACCAGAACCACTACCTGTGGGGTTCGCTGGACAACGTCAGCCTCGGCGAGGTCCTCGGCGGTGGCGGTGGCAGCGACTTCAGCCTGAGCAACTACGTGGTCAGCTTCAACGGCCTGGACCTGGATGCCGCGCTGGGCGCTGGCCGTGCCGGCAACGAAGTACAGAGCGTGATCTACGGCCTGATGCAGGGCAACACCTCGGCGCTGGAAGGCGTACTGGACACCCTGCTGGCCAGCTACGGCGTGTCGACCGACAGCACCTTCGACGCCATCGCCGCGGCACTCGGTGGCGGGGCGTCGAGCTTCGCTGCAGCCGAGGCAGTGGGTGTTCAGACGTTGCCTGAGGACCTGGCCCTGGCGGCCTGAGGCCGGGCATGAAAAAGGCCAATGGCAGATCGCTCTGTCATTGGCCGTGTTGCCTGCACCCTGGCCCATGTCTTGTCGGGCCCGGGCCGGGGTGCTGCGAAATTCTGCGAGGTGGCGGCTGCCGGGTCAATGGCGGCGCCGCCTCGTCCTTCGAGGTCATCGATGAGTACACCGCGCAACGCCGCTGCCGATGAACTGTGGCAGACCCTCAAGTCCTGCCGTGGCGGGCTGGGCAACATCGCCCTGTTCACCGCCGTGGCCAACGTGCTGATGCTGGCGCCGGCGCTGTACATGCTGCAGGTCTACGACCGGGTGCTGTCGTCGGGCAACGAGATGACCTTGCTGATGCTCAGCCTGATGGTGCTGGGCCTGTTTGCGTTTCTGGGTGTGCTGGAGTGGCTGCGCAGCCTGGTGGTGATTCGCCTGGGTACGCGCATGGACCTGCAGCTCAACCCGAGGGTGTTCGACGCCGCGTTCCAGGCCAGCCTCGACGGCCACAAGGGCAGTGCCCAGCAGGCCCTGGGCGACCTGACCCAGTTGCGCCAGTTCGCCACCGGGCAAGCGCTGTTCGCGTTCTTCGATGCCCCTTGGTTTCCGCTGTATCTGCTGGTGATCTTTCTGTTCAGCCCATGGCTGGGCTTGCTGGCAGTGGTTGGCGCGCTGCTGCTGGCCGGACTGGCCTGGCTCAACGAGCGCCTGACCCAAGGCGAGTTCATCGAAGCCGGGCGGTTGTCGCAGCAGGCGATGCAGCAGGCTTCGGGCAACCTGGGCAATGCCGAGGCGATCGCCGCCATGGGCATGCTCGGCGCTGTGCGCCAGCGCTGGAGCCTGCTGCACCATGGCTTTCTGGCCCGGCAGAACCTGGGCAGCGAGCGCAGCGCGGCAATCACTGCGGTGTCCAAGAGCGTGCGCCTGGCGTTGCAGTCGCTGGTGCTGGGGCTGGGGGCGTGGCTGGCGCTGGAGCACCTGATCAGCCCGGGGATGATGATTGCCGGCTCCATCCTCATGGCCCGGGTGCTGGCGCCGATCGATCAGTTGATCGGTGTATGGCGCCAATGGGGTTCGGCGCGCCAGAGTGCCGAGCGGCTTGGGTTGCTGCTGCGCCGTTATCCGCCTCTGCCCAGCGGGATGCCGCTGCCAGCGCCACAGGGGCGGTTGCGGGTCGAGCAGTTGAATGCGCGGGTGCCAGGTGGGCAGCGTCCTTGTCTGAGCGGCATCGGGTTCGAGCTGGCCGCCGGTGAGTCGCTGGGGCTGATTGGCGCTTCCGGCTCCGGCAAATCGACCTTGGCCCGCTTGCTGGTAGGCGCTGCCAATCCGGAGTCGGGCAAGGTCTGCCTGGACGGCGCTGCATTGGCGCAGTGGCAGCCTGAGGCGTTGGGCGCGCACATCGGCTACCTGCCGCAAGACGTGCAACTGTTCGCTGGCAGCATTGCCGACAACATCGCCCGGCTTGGTGCGGTGGACGCCTCGGAAGTGGTCGCGGCCGCGCAGTTGGCCGGGGTACACGAGCTGATCCTGCAACTGCCGCAGGGTTATGACACGCAATTGGGCGAGGGCGGCGCGGGGCTGTCTGGTGGGCAGCGTCAGCGCATCGGCCTGGCCCGGGCACTGTACCGGCTGCCGGCGCTGGTGGTGCTCGACGAACCCAACGCCAACCTCGACGAAGCTGGCGAGCGCGCCTTGCTGGCAGCGCTCGCCGAGCTCAAGGCGCGGGGGCGGACACTGGTGATGATCAGCCACAAGTCGAGCCTGCTGCTGGGGCTGGACAAGCTGTTGGTGCTGCACGGCGGAGTGATGCAGCAGTTCGGCCCAACCACGCGGGTGCTGCAAGCCGCCACCCGGCCTGCGCCCCCCAGCGCCCCGCCACCTGCCGCGGTGCGTACCGGCGTGACTTACAGCTTCAACCAGGGTGGTCAGAGATCGTGAACATGAGTGTGCACCCGTTGTTTCCCCCCGCGCCCGGCCCTGCTGCGACGGGCAATATCCACCCCCTGCGTGACGACGCCCGCGGCCCGGCGAAGGCCGGACGCTGGCTGGTGCTGGCCGGTTTTGGTGGCTTCCTGTCATGGGCGGCGCTGGCGCCGTTGGACAAGGGCGTGCCGGTCAGTGGCAACGTGGTGGTGGCCGGCAGTCGGCAGGCGGTGCAGCACCCCACGGGCGGGGTGATTGGTCAGCTTTCGGTGCGCGACGGCGATCAGGTGCAGGCAGGCCAGGTGCTGCTCAGCCTCGACCCGACCCAAGCCCAGGCCCAGCAGGGTTCGTTGCGGGTGCAGTACGTGAATGCGCGGGCCATGGAGGCGCGGCTGCTGGCTGAGCGCGATTCGGCGCAGAGCGTGACCTTTCCGGCCGATCTGCTCGCCGAAGCCGCCACCCCCTGGGTGGCGACTGCGCTGGAAACGCAAAGACAACTGCGCACCAGCCGGGCCCAGGCGCTGAGCCTGGAACTGGCGGGCTTGAACGAAAGCATCGCCGGTGCCGAAGCGTCGCTCAGCGGCCTGCAAGGTTCGATGAGCAGCAAGCAGGCCCAGCGCGAGGCGCTCGACGAGCAGTTGCGCGGCCTGCGCGAGTTGGCCCGTGACGGCTACATCCCGCGTAACCGCCTGCTCGACAGCGAGCGCCTGCTGGCGCAGGTCAATGGCTCGATTGCCGAAGACCTCGGCAACATCGGCCGCACCCGGCGCCAGGTACAGGAGTTGAAGCTGCGTGCCAGCCAGCGTCGCCAGGAGTTCCAGAACGAGGTACGCCAGCAGTTGAGCGAGTCCCAGGCCAGCGCCGAGGACCTGGGCAATCGCCTGCGCAGCGCCGAGTTCGACCTGGCCCACACCCAGGTGCGCGCGCCGGTCGCCGGTACCGTGGTGGGCTTGAGTGTGTTCACCAACGGCGGGGTGATCGCGCGCGGTCAGCAGTTGATGGAAATCGTCCCTAGCGATGCGCCGTTGCTGGTCGATGCTCGGGCGCCAGTGGAGCTGGTCGATCGCTTGCGACCGGGCTTGCCGGTGGAATTGCTGTTCGTCGCTTTCAACCAGAGCACCACGCCACGGGTGGCGGGGGAGGTGAGCCTGGTCTCGGCGGATCGCCTGCTCGATGAAAAGACCCAGCAGCCGTATTACCAGGTGCGCATCAAGGTCAGCGAGGATGGCGCGCGGCAGCTTGCTGGGCTGGACATTCGCCCCGGTATGCCGGTGGAAGCTTTCGTGCGCAGTGGTGAGCGATCGCTGCTGAGCTACCTGTTCAAGCCGCTGGCCGACCGGGTGCACATCGCCCTGAGCGAGGAGTGAGCCGATGCGCCTGTTGTTGCCCATCCTGTTGTTGGGCCTGGTTTTGCCAGCGCATGCCCTGGACTTGAGCGATGCCTACGCCCTGGCCCTGCGTAATGATCCGACCTTGCACGCGGCCATCGCCGAGCGCGATGCCGGCGTCGAGAACCTCGCCATCGGCCGCGCCGGGCTGTTGCCGAATCTCTCCTATCGCTACAACCGTGCACGCAACGACTCGGAGGTGACCCAGCGCAGTCAGTTCGGTGACGTGACCAGCCAGCGTGACTACCGCAGCTACACCTCGACCCTGACTCTGCAGCAGCCGTTGTTCGACTACGCAGTGTGGAGCGACTATCGCCGTGGCGTGGCCCAGGCCGCGATGGCCAACGAGCGCCTGCGCGGTCGCAGCCAGGAACTGATGGTGAGGGTGTTCTCCGCCTACAGCGAAGCGCTGTTCGCCGACGAGCAGATCGCCCTGGCCCAGGCCCAGCGGCGTACCTTTGCCGAGCAACTGCAGCTCAACGAGCGCTTGCTCAGGAATGGCGAAGGCACCCGCACCGATGTGCTGGAGACGCGCGCCCGCTACGAATTGGCCCAGGCTCAGGAGATCGAGGCCGGCGACAATCTCGACGCGGCCTTGCGCAGCTTGCAGGCGATCACCGGTGAGGCGGTCGGCGCCGAAGACCTTGCGCCGATGTTGCCGTCGCGCTCGGTGCAGCCGCTGGTGCCAGCGCGTTTCGAGCCCTGGCGCGACCTGGCCTTGGCGCATAACGCCGAGCTGGCCAGCCAGCGGCATGCGCTGGACGTCGCAGCCCAAGGGGTGGAGCGTCAACGTGCCGGGCACCTGCCGAGCCTGAGTGCCTACGTCAGCAAGGGGATTTCCAGTTCGAGCTCGGAGAGTACCTACAACCAGCGCTACGACACCGACAGCGTCGGCATCCAACTGAGCGTGCCGTTGTTTGCCGGTGGTGGTGTGTCGGCGCGGGTGCGCCAGGCGCAGGCCGAGCGCGATGGCTTGCAGTTCCAGGTCGATGCGCAGGTCAGCGACACGCTCAATCAGTTGCGTCGCCAGTTCAACTTGTGCGCGAGCAGCACCGCGAAGATCCGCGCCTACGAGATGGCGGTGAATGCGGCCAGTGCGTTGGTCGAGGCGACTCGGCGCAGCGTGCAGGGGGGAGAGCGGGTCAACCTCGATGTGCTCGATGCCGAGCAGCAGCTGTACGGGGCGCGGCGTGATCTGGCCCAGGCCCGGCATGAGTACCTGCGGGCCTGGGTGCAGTTGCGCTACTTGGCGGGGGTATTGGATGCCAAGGATGTGGAGGTATTGAACGGGTACTTCGTGGCGCGCGGTTGAAGGCGGTGTCGCTTGATGGCTGCACCGCTTCTACGGGCTTTGCATCCTGTCAGTGCTCCGCCACCGCCTTGCGTCTGAGCACCTGTTCGCCGTGTTCATCGATGTCCATCACCGGCACTTCGTTGCCATCGGCATCGAACAGCTTGCCATCCTTGAAGTAGTCGCCATCGCGCAGCACCGAGATGTCCGAATACTGGATGGTGCGCTCGTACCCGGCGGCGAATACCGACTGCTGGTCCGAGTTGCCGGCGGTGAAGTGGTTGAAGATCAGGTTCAGCAGGATCGCCATGATCGCCGCCGAGCTGATGCCCGAGTGGAAGATGGTTTCGAACCAGCTGGGGAACTGGTGGTAGAAGTTCGGAGCGGCGATGGGGATCATGCCGAAGCCCAGCGATGCGGCCACGATGATCAGGTTGACGTTGTTCTTGTAGTTCACCTTCGACAGGGTGCGGATGCCGCTCGCCGCCACGGTGCCGAACAGCACGATGCCTGCACCGCCCAGCACCGGGGTGGGGACTGCGGCAATGATCCGGCCCATGATCGGCAGCAGCCCGAGCACCACCAGGATCACCCCGCCGGTGGCGACCACGTAGCGACTCTTCACCCCGGTCACGGCCACCAGGCCGACGTTCTGGGCGAACGCGCTCTGGGTGAAGGAGCCGAAGATCGGCGCCAGGATGCTCGACGCCATGTCGGCGCGCAGGCCGTCGCCCAGGCGCTTGGAGTCGACCTTGGTGTCGATGATCTCACCGACCGCGAGGATATCCGCCGAGGTCTCCACCAAGGTCACCATGATCACGATGCACATCGACAGGATCGCCGCGATGTGGAACGTCGGCATGCCGAAGTGGAATGGCGTGGGGAAGGCGAACATCGGGCCTTCGCCGACCTTGCTGAAATCGGCCATGCCCAGTGCCCAGGCGATCAGGGTGCCGGCGACCATGGCCAGGAGGATCGACAGGCGCGAGATGCTGGCGCTGCCCAGCTTGCTCAGCAGCAGGACGATGGCGAAGGTCAGCGCCGCCAGGCCGATGTTGGCCATGCTGCCGAACTCCGGCGAAGCGCTGTTGCCGCCCATCACCCAGCGTGCGGCCACCGGCATCAGGGTCAGGCCGATGGTGGTGATGACGATGCCGGTGACCAGCGGCGGGAAGAACTTGGTGATTCGCGAGAACACCGGAGTGATCAGAAAGCCGATCAGCGATGCCGCCATGACTGCGCCCAGCACCGCCGGCAGGCCTCCGCCGCCCTGGCTGCCGAGAATCGCCCCCATGGTGGCCACGCCAGCGAACGACACGCCCTGTACCAGTGGCAACTGGCAGCCGAAGAAGGGTAGCCCGAGGGTTTGCAACAAGGTGGCCAGTCCGCCAGCAAACAACGAAGCGGCAATCAGCAGGCCGATCTCCGCCGGGGCCAGGCCGGCGGCCTGACCCAGGATCAGTGGCACGGCGACGATCCCTCCGTACATGGTCAGGACATGCTGCAGGCCATAAGCCAGGTTGGCACCAAGCCCGAGGTTTTCGTCCTCGGGACGCTTGGCAGGAGACGTGCTGGTGGACGTAGTCATTGGAGCAGGCTCTCTGTTTATTGTTGTGCCGATACTGTAGACAGCTCCGACAGAATATTGCTAGATCAATTGTATACAATATTTTGATCTGGGCAGCCGCAGACCCGGCAGGACGGTGTTCCTGACCGCAATGCAGATAGCGTTCCAATATGGGGAGGGCGGTTTAGAAGGGTGTGTACAAAAAGCTTGGCAGCCTGTGAAAAGCTGTCTAGATGGGCAGGAAATAGGGGTGGGTCATTTTCTTAGCAGGCTAAAAGATTTCAATCTTCGATAAGTTCGCGCAGCTCGCGCATCATTTCGGTGCTGTCGGCCAGGTTCAGTTCCACAAGACGGTGCAGATGGGTCATCGAATCGACGTCGATATAGAGGCAGACGAAACCCAGGCGAGTGGGTTCTTCGTGGCGCAGTTCCACCTGCATGCGGACCTTGACCTCTTTGTCGAGGTGGATGAGCGCATCGAAATCCTGGGTCAGGTCGGCGTCCCAGGGCTCCGGCCGCTCGACCAGCAGGCCCTTGAGCGACAGGTCGAGCAGTTTCACCGGCCAGCGCTGCTCGCCTTGGCACAGTTCGGTGGGGGCGTCGAAGTCGATGCGCTGGAAACGCCTGCGCTCGTCAGTTCCGGAAGGATGGGTCATGGCGGATCCTCGTCAGTTGATCTGACTATAGACCAGCCACGCCCGTTGCGGCCTGGCCGCGACTGATGCGATTCAGCCTGTGCCAGGGCGGGCGCTGGGCTGCTCCGCCTGCTGGGGGGGCGCGGGGGTGATCAGTGGCTCCTTGCGAACCTGCAGCGCGACCAGAATCCCTGCTGCCAACAGCACAAGCAAGCCGATTTGTATGGCCCGGATACGGTTCTTCATTAGGGCATCCCTGCCTCGATCAGCGATGCCGAAATGATCGAGCGGTCTGGGCTGCAGCACAACTGGCAGAAATATCAGGTCGCTTTTCGCACCCTGCCCGCGCCGCTCTAGGGCGGCGCGGGCAGGGTGCAATTCAATATGGTAAAGCTGGCGAGCAGGCCCTAGACTCAGTGAGCTGTCTATTCCAACCACTTAGCTGGAAGCATGCCATGAATAACAATAACAGCCTGCTACGTCACATCCCGTGGCTGGCGCTGGCAGTCATAGGAGCCTGTGCGCTGGGTGTGGTCGCCCTGCGTCGCGGTGAAGCCATCAACGCCTTGTGGATCGTGGTCGCGGCTGTGGCCATCTACCTGGTCGCCTACCGCTACTACAGTCTGTTCATCGCCACCAAGGTGATGCAACTCGATCCGCGCCGGGCCACCCCGGCGGTACTCAACAACGATGGCCTGGACTACGTCCCGACCAACAAGCACATCCTCTTCGGTCACCATTTCGCCGCCATCGCTGGCGCCGGCCCGCTGGTCGGCCCGGTGCTCGCCGCGCAGATGGGCTACCTGCCCGGTACGCTCTGGCTGATTGCCGGCGTGGTACTGGCAGGGGCCGTGCAGGACTTCATGGTCCTGTTCCTCTCCACCCGCCGTAACGGCCGTTCGCTGGGCGACATGGTGCGCGAGGAAATGGGCCGCATTCCGGGCACCATCGCCCTGTTCGGCTGCTTCCTGATCATGATCATCATCCTCGCGGTGCTGGCGCTGATCGTGGTCAAGGCCTTGGCCGAGAGCCCGTGGGGCATGTTCACGGTGATGGCGACCATCCCGATCGCCATGTTCATGGGCATCTACATGCGCTTCATCCGCCCGGGCCGTATTGGCGAGATTTCGCTGATCGGCGTGGTGCTGCTGCTGGCATCGATCTGGCTGGGCGGCGTGATCGCGGCGGATCCTGTGTGGGGTCCGGCGTTCACCTTTACCGGCGTGCAGATCACCTGGATGCTGGTCGGCTATGGCTTCGTCGCCGCCGTGCTGCCGGTGTGGCTGGTGCTGGCACCGCGTGACTATCTCTCGACCTTCCTCAAGATCGGCACCATCATCGGCCTGGCCATCGGTATCCTGATCATCGCGCCGGAGCTGAAAATGCCGGCCCTGACCCAGTTCACCGACGGTACCGGCCCTGTGTGGAAGGGCACCCTGTTCCCGTTCCTGTTCATCACCATCGCCTGCGGCGCAGTGTCCGGCTTCCATGCCCTGATCAGCTCGGGCACCACGCCCAAGCTGCTGGACAATGAAACCAACGCCCGCTACATCGGCTACGGCGGCATGCTGATGGAGTCGTTCGTCGCCATCATGGCCATGGTCGCCGCCTCGGTCATCGAGCCGGGCGTGTACTTCGCCATGAACAGCCCGGCCGCAGTGGTCGGTGCCGACGTCGTGTCGGTGGCGCAGACCGTCAGCAGTTGGGGCTTCACCATCACCCCCGAGCAGCTCGAGGCCACCGCCCGTGACATCGGCGAGCACACCATCCTGGCGCGTGCCGGTGGTGCACCGACGCTGGCGGTGGGGATCGCGCAGATCCTCCACCAGGTATTGCCGGGTGAGAACACCATGGCCTTCTGGTACCACTTCGCGATCCTGTTCGAGGCGCTGTTCATCCTGACTGCCGTGGATGCCGGTACCCGTGCCGGGCGCTTCATGCTGCAGGACCTGCTGGGCAGCTTCGTGCCAGCGCTCAAGCGCACCGAGTCGTGGACCGCCAACCTGATCGGCACCGCCGGTTGCGTGGCGCTGTGGGGCTACCTGCTGTACCAGGGCGTGATCGACCCGCTGGGCGGTATCAACACCCTGTGGCCGCTGTTCGGTATCTCCAACCAGATGCTGGCCGGTATCGCGCTGATGCTCGGCACCGTGGTATTGATCAAGATGAAGCGCGAGCGCTATATCTGGGTCACCTTGCTGCCAGCGCTGTGGCTGCTGATCTGCACCACCACCGCAGGCCTGATCAAGCTGTTCGACCCGAACCCGGCAGTCGGCTTCCTGGCCCTGGCCAAGAAGTACAGCACCGCGCTGGATGCCGGTCAGGTCCTGGCACCGGCCAAGGACATCGGCCAGATGCAGCACGTGATCTTCAACGCCTACACCAACGCCGGGCTCACCGTGCTGTTCCTGGTGGTGGTGTTCAGCGTACTGTTCTTCGCCATCAAGGTCGGTATCGCCGCCTTGGGGCGCAAGGAGCGCAGCGACAAGGAAACCCCATTCCAGGCCCTGCCTGACGCTTGAGAGGATTGCAGCGATGTTCAACGACCTGGGGCGACTGGGTAAGTATCTGGGGCAGGCTGCCCGACTGATGGTCGGCATGCCCGATTACGACACCTATGTCGAGCACATGCAGAACAAGCATCCGGACAAGCCGGTGATGAGCTACGAGGACTTCTTCAAGGAGCGCCAGGAAGCCCGTTACGGTGGCAAGGCCGGCCCCAAGTGCTGTTGAGTCTGTAACTTGCTTGAACCTGTGGGAGCCCGCGCAATCGGGCTCCCACAGTCATTTTCGGCTTCAATGGAGGCAAACGCGTGCATACCCCGATTCCCGTCACCGTGCTCACCGGCTTTCTCGGTGCCGGCAAGACCACCCTGCTCAAGCACATGCTCAAGGCCGAGCATGGCCTGAAGATCGCCGTGATCGAAAACGAATTCAGCGAGGCGGGCATCGACAGCCAACTGCTGGGCGACGAACCGGTACAGGTGATGACCCTGGCCAACGGTTGTGTGTGCTGCAGCATCCATGGCGACCTTACCCGTGCCCTGTACCTGCTGCTCGAACGCCAGGATGCCGGTGAAATCGCCTTCGATCGCCTGGTGATCGAGTGCACCGGCCTCGCCGACCCGGCGCCGGTGGCGCAGACCTTCTTCATCGACGAGGAGCTGCGCGAACGCTACATCCTCGACGGCATCATCACCCTGGTAGACGCCAAGCATGCCGAGTTCCACCTGACCCAGGCCATCGCCCAGGCCCAGGTCGGGTTTGCCGATCGCCTGCTGCTGAGCAAGACCGACCTGGTCGAAGCAGACGTGGTCGACGCGCTGCGCGAGCGTTTGGCGCGGATCAATGGCCGCGCACAGATCCGCGTGGTCGAGCATGGCCGTATCGACCTGGCTGAGCTGCTCGATGTGCGCGGTTTCAACCTCAACCCGGACTTGGGGCTGAGCCCGAGGCCGACCCTGCGTCCGGTGCTCAAGCCCGCGACCCCGGACCGTATCTCCACCCTTGTGCTACGCACGGAAAAGCCGCTGGACATCGACCGCCTCAGCGACTTCATGAACCAGTTGCTGGAAGACCATGGCAAGCAATTGCTGCGTTACAAGGGGGTGTTGAACATCGCCGGGGAGGACCGTCGGCTGGTGTTTCAGGGCGTGCTCAAACTGTATGGCTTCGACTGGGATGCCGAGTGGAAGGAGGGTGAGGTGCGCGAAAGCGTGATGGTGTTTATCGGTGATGAGCTGCCGCAAGACCGGATACGCGAGGATTTTGCCGCGTTGGCTGGCTGACAGGTGCGCAAGACATAAGCAAAAAGCCCGGCACAAGGCCGGGCTTTTTCACATCAGGCGATTGCCAATCAGTTGCCGTACACCGGCAGCTTCTTGCAGATGGCCTTGACCTTCTCACGCACGGCGTCGATCACCGCTTCGTTGTTCAGGTCGGCGAGGATGTCGCAGATCCAGCCGGCCAGCTCGCGGCACTCGGCTTCCTTGAAGCCACGGGTGGTGACGGCCGGGGTGCCGAAGCGCAGGCCCGAGGTGACGAACGGCGAACGTGGGTCGTTCGGGACCGAGTTCTTGTTCACGGTGATGAAGGCTTTGCCCAGCGCGGCGTCAGCGTCCTTGCCCGAGATTTCCTGCTTGATCAGCGACAGCAGGAACAGGTGGTTTTCGGTGCCGCCGGAAACGACGTCGAAACCACGCTCGATGAACACGCTGGCCATGGCCTGGGCGTTCTTCACTACCTGCTGCTGGTAGGCCTTGAACTCAGGCTGCAGGGCTTCCTTGAAGCAGATCGCCTTGGCGGCGATGACGTGCTCCAGCGGGCCACCCTGGGCGCCCGGGAAGACTGCGGAGTTCAGCTTCTTCTCGATGTCGGCGTTGGCACGGGCCAGGATCAGGCCGCCACGTGGACCACGCAGGGTCTTGTGGGTGGTGGTGGTGACCACGTCGGCGAATGGAACCGGGTTCGGGTAGACGCCAGCGGCGACCAGGCCAGCGACGTGGGCCATGTCGACGAACAGGTAGGCACCGACCTTGTCGGCGATTTCGCGGAAGCGGGCGAAGTCCAGGACTTGCGAGTAGGCGGAGAAGCCGGCGACGATCATCTTCGGCTTGTGCTCGACAGCCAGGCGCTCGACTTCGTCGTAGTCGATCAGGCCGTTGCCGTCGATGCCGTACTGAACGGCGTTGTACAGCTTGCCCGAAGAGCTGACGCTGGCGCCGTGGGTCAGGTGACCGCCGTGGGCCAGGCTCATGCCCAGGATGGTGTCACCGGCCGACAGCAGGGCCAGGTAGACGGCAGCGTTGGCCTGGGAGCCGGCGTGCGGCTGGACGTTGGCGTAGTCGGCGCCGAACAGTTCCTTGGCGCGGTCGATGGCCAGTTGCTCGACGACGTCGACGTACTCGCAACCGCCGTAGTAGCGCTTGCCTGGGTAGCCTTCTGCGTACTTGTTGGTCAGAACCGAGCCCTGGGCCTCCATGACCGCTGGGCTGGTGTAGTTTTCCGAAGCGATCAGCTCGATATGCTCTTCCTGGCGCAGGGCTTCTTGCTGCATGGCTTCGAAGAGCTCGGCGTCGTACTTGGCAATGGTCAAATCACGGCTGAACATGGCGGTCCTCAAGGATCGGGGCTGAATTGGGATGGCATTCTAACCGATTGGGTCGGGCCTGGCATATGAAGTGGCATCAAGTCGCGGACCAGTGGGCTTCATGTTGCAGACCGCGCGGGGACTGGGCTGAGACGGGGCGCTAGTTGACTCCGAAGTCCGTTTTTTCGATGTCTGGTGGAGGCTGGATTGGTGTCCAGCTTCTTCGGGCAGTCCACCCTGGAGGAGCGGGCTTGCCCGCGAAAAAGACACCGCGCTGCCCGGCACGGGCTACGCCCGTGTTCGCCGGAAAAGCCCGCTCCTACAGGGATTGGGGCTGGCCTTTGGATTTTGAACAGAGCAGGGATCGCGCAGGGTCGTTATTTCTTACTGGAACATGAACAAGGTTTCGTTGCTGAACTGCGCCTCGAACTGGTTGGCCGGCATCGGCCGGCCGAAGAGGTAGCCCTGGACTTCGTCGCAGCCGTGCTCACGCAGGAACTCCAGCTGTTCATGCGTTTCCACGCCTTCGGCGATCACCGCCAGGTTGAGGCTGTGGGCCATGGCGATGATTGCCCGCGCGATCTGCGCATCCTGCTCGCCTTCGGGCAGGCCGTCGACGAAGGTGCGGTCGATCTTCAGCACGTCGATGGGGAACTGCTTGAGGTAGTTGAGCGACGAATAGCCCGTGCCGAAGTCGTCCACCGCGATGCTCAGGCCCAGGTTCTTCAGGCTGTCGAGGATCTGCATGGCCTCGTTGACCTCGCGCATCAGGATACTTTCGGTCAGCTCCAGCTCCAGGCACGCCGGCGGCAGGCCGGTTTCTTCGAGAATGGTCGCGATCCGCGTCCCCAGCTGGCCGTCGGAGAACTGCCGCGCCGAGATGTTCACCGACACCTTGGGCACCCGCACCTTGGCCTTGTGCCAGGCCTTGAGCTGGCGACTGGCCTCGCGCAACACCCAGTCGCCGACGTCGACCACCAGGCCCAGTTCCTCGATCACCGGGATAAAGTCGCCCGGCGGCACCAGGCCGCGACGTGGATGGCGCCAGCGCAGCAGCGCTTCGGCGCCGGTCAGGCGCTTGCCGTCGCCGCTGAACTGCGGCTGGTAGTAAAGCATGAACTCGTTCTGCTCCAAGGCGTGGCGCAGATCGCTTTCCAGCTCCAGGCGCTCCAGGGCACTGGCGTTCATGTCGGCCTGGTAGAACTGGAAGTTGTTCTTGCCGCGCTCCTTGGCGTGGTACATCGCCGTGTCGGCGTTCTTCATCAGTTGGCTCAGCTCGTTGCCGTCCTGCGGGCTGAGGGCGATGCCGATACTGGCGGTGACGAAGAACTCGCGATTCTCCAGCACGAATGGCCGCACCAGGCTGGCGAGGATGTTCTCGGCCACATGAATGGCGCGGTTCAGCGCCATTTCGCGGCTGGTACGCGACTGCAGCAGCAGGGTGAACTCGTCGCCGCCCATGCGCGCCACGGTGTCGTCTTCATCGACACAGGCCAGCAGGCGCTCGGCCATGTCCTTGAGCATGCGATCGCCTGCGGCGTGGCCGAGGGAGTCGTTGATCGGCTTGAAACGGTCGAGGTCGAGGAACATCAGCACCACCCACGACTTGTGCCGCTCGGCCTGCTGCAATGCCGTGTGCAGGCGGTCCTGGAACAGCGTGCGGTTGGGCAGGTGGGTGAGGGCGTCGTAGTACGCCAGGCGGTGGATGCGCTGCTCGCTGGCCTTGCGCTCGCTGATGTCGGTGAAGAAACACACATAGCTGGCCAGGTCGCGCTCATCGTCGAGCACCGCGGTGATACCGACCCAGGCCGGATAGTGCTCGCCGCTGCGGCGCTTGAGCCACACTTCGCCTTCCCAGGTGCCGCGCTGGTTCAGTTGCTTGAGCACATAGCCCAGGTGCGCGTCCTGCTGGCCTTCGACGGTGAGCATGTTCGGGCGCTGGTCGAGTACTTCATCGGGCGCATAGCCGCTGACCCGGCTGAAGGCTTCGTTGACCTGGACGATATAGCCGGCCGGGTCGGTGATCAGGATCGCCGAGGTCGAGTGCTCGAATACCGTCGCCGCCATGCGCAGGTCTTTCTCGGCGCGTCGCTGCTGGCTGATGTCGCGCCCCACCCCAAGCACGCCTTCGAAGCGTTCGTGGTCGTCCCACACCAGCACCAGGCGCAGCTCGATGGGGATCTTGCGACCGTCGGCACGCAGGCAGTCGAACAGGAATACCTGGGTGGGCAGTTGACTGCGCAACTGGCGCAGTTGCTCGCGGTCGTCCAGCGCCTTGCTGACCCGCTCCATGAGGCTCTGCATGCCGCTGAGCTGGGAGGGGTTGGCGATGATCGATGGCCAGCCGTTGTCGAAGATGTAGTCCACCGGATAGCCCAGCACCGTCTGCACCGAGGGGCTGATGTAGTTGAGCTGCAACTGGTTGTCGGTGGAGAAGATCACGTCGCTGATGCTTTCGGCGAGCATCCGGTAGCGCTGCTCGCTGTCACGCAGCGACTGGCTGGCCTCGATCTGCACCGTGACGTCCTTGCCCACGCCGATGATCCGCGTGACCTGGCCTTCGCCATCGCGGGCCAGGACCTGCTCGCGGATGTCGTAGCAGCGCCAGCCGCCGTCGCGGTGGCGGAAGCGCAGTTGGCAGTGCAGCGACTGGCTGTGACCGCTGTCGCGCTGTTGCTGGCGCAGGCTGCGGTAGTGCTCGGCATCCTCGGGGTGCAGCAGCAGCTCCCAGAAGTGATCGCCCATCTGCGCAAGCTCCGAGCGGTCGTAGCCCAGGGTTTGCCCCAGGTGGCGGTTGCTGAAGATCATGCGCCGGTTGTGCACGTCCTGAACGTAGAGCTGGTCGGGTACGGTACGCACGACGTCCGACCAGAAGCTTTCACGTTCGAGCAGCGACAGTTCGACCTGCTTGCGGCTGGTGATGTCGCTGATGCTGAGTATCACGGCCTGATAGTCGCGCCGCTGCTGGGGCAGGCGGGCCATCAGCCACAGGTGCAGCTCGCCTCCCAGTGGCGAGGGCAGGCGTACTTCCAACTCGAACTGCGCGCGCTGTTCGATCAGGGCGTCGAGCAACTGCATGCCTATACTCTCGCGGCCGTCGCCGCTGCCCTCGATCAACCGCTGCCAGGCGCCCTCGTTGCAGGTCACGTTGAGCAACTGGCGTGCAACTTCGTTGATCTCGGTGATCTTCAGTTCCTGCAGCAGGTTGCGGCGCAGGCTCGGCTCCAGTGCCAGGCTCTGCTTGAGCGCGGCGAGGTTGCGCAGGTGGTAGCGATCGAGCTGGCCGGGCAGGCTCGACAGGTCGAGCACGCACAGGGCCACGCCGGTGCTCTCGAAGATATCCTGATAGCGCCGGCGGTCTTCCTGCAGGGCCTGCTGGCGGCGGCGCATGTTGATCAGCGCCAGGCCCGGCAGCAGGGCGCAGAACAGCACCAGCAGGCTCTTGCCCAGCAGGGCCGGCAACAGTTTATCGCGGGCCGAGGCCGGGTCGTGCAGGCCGCGGACCTGCCATGTACTGTTGTCGATGAAGGCCAGCAGCACGCTGTGCAGCGCCGATGGGTTGGCGTGGGCGACACCGCTGCGCTCGATCACTGCGCCGTCACGGCTGTTTTCCAGCAGCCAGAGCGGGTGGAACTGTGTGTTGAGCTTGCTGGTCAGCTCCTGGTAGTAGTCGGCGGACAGGCGCAGCAGCCAGTAGCCGCGATCTTGTTCGGTGGGCTGGCGCAGCAGCAGGTAGACCAGCTGGTTGTCGCTCGAATTACCATAGAAGTAGGCGTTACCCTGGTTCAGACGTACCAGACCGTCGATCGTTTGGCGGTCGGGGCTGTCGCGCAGGCTGTCGCCGCGGATTTGCCCGTTGCTGTCCAGCCAGGCCAGGCCACGCAAGGCCGGCAAGCGTCCCCTCAGTGTCTGCAGCAGCGCCGGCAGGGCCGCAGGCGACGGCGGCTTGACGTAGGGCTGCAGCAGATTCATGGCCTGCTGCGCCTTGAGCGCCATGTTCAGGGTCAGGTGGTGGGCCAGTTCCGCACTCGTCGCCACGCTTTGCTGGCGCAGGTCGGCCTGTGTGTGGCGGAACTGCGAGAACAGTTGCCAGAACAACAGCCCCAGCAGGACCAGGGCCAGCAGGGCAAGCGCACCCTTGAGCGAGCCTCGCAACGAAGCAGGCGGCGCAGGGCGCTGGATGGGCGGTCGGGTGAAGTTGGTCAAGCGTTGGTCCTGCGATTGGGCTGGCGAAGGCAGGGGGGATCATGCACGCGGCATGCCGCCGTGGCGCACTATAAGGCCGGACATACGAAAGCGGCTAGGCTCTGTCTGATATGTATCTGCACTCGCCCATACTGCGTTGAAACGTGGCTCGGAATGCTCATGTACTCCAGTACACTGCGCTTCCTCCCCCCGTTTTGCCTTGTCTGGCCTTCGCGCAGACACATTTCAGACGGACCCTAGCATGCCTTGGATTATGGCAAAGTGCCAGCCGATATGTCTCGTCCCGGCACCGGCCGGGTGTTCGGCAAGCCCCTGCAACCTGTGCGAGAATGCCGGCCGTTTCATAGTCAATGCATCGGAGAAGCACGGTTTGGTTACCCACTATTCCACCAATGGCCTCGATTCCGCCTGTGGGCGCAGCAGTCAGACTTTGGTCAGCACTGCCGTGGCCGACGACGTATCCTGCAAGTCCTGCCAGCGCTCGTTCGCCAAGCCCGACGCGGCGGCTGCCCAGCGCAAGACGCCGTCGCTGGCCGAGCTGCGCAAGTCGGCCAAGGCTGCGCTCGAGCCGGCCGAAGTCGCGGTTGTTGCCGCCGAGGTGAAACCTGCAGCGAAGGTTGTGAGCAAACCGGCGAGCAAGCCGGCCGGCAAGACCGTCGAGACCCCGGCCCGCACCGGCGGTTTCAGCGTCAAGGCCGCCTGGGCCGCGCGCCTGGCCGAAGAAAGCGGGCGGTCGCGCCTGCCGCGCGGCAAGGGCAAGCAGCGTCACGTCTGATCGCTCGCGCAATGCCGACGTGCAGATCCTGCACATGGCAGCCATTCACCAAGACTTGGCGTAGAATGGCCAGCTTTGTTCAACGACACCTCGAATACAGATCGCCCTGACCCGTTCAGGGCGATCGTCGATGTCTTTACCTATCCATATAGAGGGCTTGGTTTTGGCTCAATACGTCTACACCATGCATCGGCTGAGCAAGGTCGTGCCGCCGAAGCGGGAAATTCTCAAGAACATCTCCCTGTCGTTCTTCCCCGGCGCCAAGATCGGCGTGCTGGGCCTGAACGGCGCCGGTAAGTCCACGCTGCTGCGGATCATGGCGGGTGTCGACAAGGAATTCGACGGCGAAGCCCGTCCGATGCCCGACATCAATGTCGGCTACCTGCCGCAGGAGCCCCAGCTGGACCCGAACAAGACCGTGCGTGAAGTGGTCGAGGAAGCGGTCAGCGTGATCAAGGACGCCCAGGCGCGCCTGGACGAGGTCTACGCCGCCTACGCCGACCCGGATGCCGACTTCGACAAGCTGGCCGCCGAACAGGCCAAGCTCGAAGCCATCCTGCAGGCCGCTGACGGTCACAACCTGGAGCGTCAGCTGGACGTCGCTGCCGACGCTCTGCGCCTGCCGGCCTGGGATGCGCGCATCGAGCACCTGTCTGGTGGCGAGAAGCGTCGTGTGGCCCTGTGCCGCCTGCTGCTGTCGGCCCCTGACATGCTGCTGCTGGACGAACCGACCAACCACCTGGACGCCGACTCGGTGGCCTGGCTGGAGCGCTTCCTGCACGACTTCCCTGGCACCGTGGTCGCCATTACCCACGACCGTTACTTCCTCGACAACGTCGCCGGCTGGATCCTCGAACTGGACCGCGGCGCGGGCATCCCGTACGAAGGCAACTACTCGGGCTGGCTGGAGGCCAAGTCGGAACGTCTGGCGCAGGAATCCAAGCAGCAGAGCGCCCACGAGAAGGCCATGAAAGAGGAACTGGAGTGGGTGCGCAAAGGCGCCAAGGCCCGCCAGTCCAAGTCCAAGGCTCGCCTGCAGCGTTTCGAAGAGATGCAGTCGCAGGAGTTCCAGAAGCGCAGCGAGACCAACGAGATCTACATCCCGGCAGGTCCGCGCCTGGGCGACAAGGTCATCGAGTTCAAGAACGTCTCCAAGGGCTATGGCGACCGCGTGCTGATCGACAACCTGTCGTTCTCCATGCCAAAAGGCGCCATCGTCGGCGTTATCGGCGGTAACGGCGCCGGTAAGTCGACCCTGTTCCGCATGCTGATGGGCAAGGAGCAGCCGGACTCGGGCAGCATCGAGATCGGTGAAACCGTGCAACTGGCCTGCGTCGACCAGAGCCGCGAGGACCTGGACGGCAGCAAGACCGTGTTCCAGCAGATCTCCGACGGTTCCGACCAGATCCGCATCGGCAACTACGAGATCCCGTCGCGCACTTATGTGGGCCGTTTCAACTTCAAGGGCGGCGACCAGCAGAAGTTCGTCAAGGACCTCTCCGGTGGTGAGCGTGGCCGTCTGCACCTGGCACTGACCCTGAAAGAGGGCGGCAACGTCCTGCTGCTCGACGAACCGTCCAACGACCTGGACGTCGAGACCCTGCGTTCGCTGGAAGAAGCCCTGCTGGACTTCCCGGGCGCCGCCATCGTGATTTCCCACGACCGTTGGTTCCTGGACCGCGTGGCGACCCACATCCTGGCTTACGAGGACGACTCGAACGTGGTGTTCTTCGAGGGCAACTACACCGAGTACGAAGCCGATCGCAAGAAACGCCTGGGCGACGCTGCTGCCCAGCCGCACCGGGTACGGCACAAGAAGCTGGCGCAGTAAGCCGGTTTTTGCTGCACAAGGATGGGGCCCTCAGGGGCCCCATTTTTGTGCCTTGCTGGGAGCGGTGGTGCTTCATTCGCGGGCAAGCCCGCTTCTAGAAGGGAAGCTTGCCGGTCCAAGCCCTTGTAGGAGCGGGCTTGCCCGCGAATGCCACACCTCGGTGACGGTTTGTATACATTTATATAAAACGCACCAAAAAAATTCAGAAAAACGACATTTTGCCCTGTTCCAGTGCGATTGCTTCTTGATAGAGTCCGGAAAAAATCAATAAGTCCAATCCTCTTGGTGAGATGTCTACCATGATCGAATCCGTCGACCATTTCCTCGCACGCCTGAAGCAGCGTGACCCTGCCCAGCCCGAATTCCACCAGGCTGTCGAAGAGGTGCTGCGCAGCCTCTGGCCGTTCCTCGAAGCCAACCCCCACTACCTGCAGGCCGGCATCCTCGAACGCATGGTCGAGCCGGAGCGTGCCGTGCTGTTCCGCGTGTCGTGGGTCGATGACCAGGGCAAGGTCCAGGTCAACCGCGGCTATCGCATCCAGATGAGCAGCGCCATCGGCCCCTACAAGGGCGGGCTGCGCTTCCACCCGTCGGTGAACCTGGGCGTGCTCAAGTTCCTGGCCTTCGAACAGGTGTTCAAGAACTCGCTGACCTCGCTGCCCATGGGTGGCGGCAAAGGTGGCTCGGACTTCGACCCCAAGGGCAAGAGCGATGCCGAAGTCATGCGCTTCTGCCAGGCATTCATGAGCGAGCTGTACCGCCACATCGGCGCCGACCTCGACGTGCCGGCCGGTGACATCGGTGTTGGCGCCCGTGAGATCGGCTTCATGTTCGGCCAGTACAAGCGCCTGGCCAACCAGTTCACCTCGGTGCTGACCGGCAAGGGCATGACCTATGGCGGCAGCCTGATCCGGCCGGAAGCCACCGGCTACGGCTGCGTGTACTTCGCCGAGGAGATGCTCAAGCGTAAAGACCTGCGAATCGACGGGCGTCGCGTGGCCATCTCCGGTTCTGGCAACGTGGCCCAGTATGCGGCGCGCAAGGTCATGGACCTGGGCGGAAAGGTGATTTCGCTGTCCGACTCCGAAGGCACGCTGTTCTGCGAGGCCGGGCTGAACGACGAGCAGTGGGATGCGCTGATGGAGCTCAAGAACGTCAAGCGTGGCCGCATCAGCGAGCTGGCCGAGCGTTTTGGCCTGGAGTTCCGCAAGGGCCAGACGCCGTGGAGCCTGCCGTGCGATATCGCCCTGCCGTGCGCCACCCAGAACGAACTGGACGTCGAGGACGCCCGCGCCTTGCTGCGCAACGGCTGCGTCTGCGTCGCCGAAGGCGCCAACATGCCGACCACGCTCGAGGCTGTGGATGTGTTCATCGAGGCGGGCACCCTGTTCGCACCGGGCAAGGCGTCCAACGCCGGTGGCGTTGCGGTGTCGGGCCTCGAGATGTCGCAGAACGCCATGCGCCTGCTGTGGACGGCGGGTGAGGTGGACAGCAAGCTGCATGCGATCATGCAGTCGATCCACCATGCGTGCGTGCACTATGGCGAGCAAGCCGATGGCTCGGTCAACTACGTCAAGGGCGCGAACATCGCCGGCTTCGTGAAAGTGGCGGATGCCATGCTGGCGCAGGGGGTGGTCTGATTCGAGATCCTCGGGGCCGCTTTGCGGCCCAATCGCGGGACAAGTCGGAGCGCCGAACCGCCGCTCCCACAGGGATTGGGCTGGTCTTCCTGCAGGAATCGCGATTGGGCTGCGCAGCAGCCTCTAACCCTCGCCCAGGATCTCGACCACCTCGATGGACAGATCCCCCGCCGGCCGCCGCCACAGCACCTCATCCCCAGGCCTTGCGCCAAGCAGCGCCCGCCCCAGCGGTGAACCCCAGTTGATCAGCCCGCGCGCTGCATCGGCCTGATCTTCCCCGACCAGTTGCACCTTGTGCTCCTCATCCTGCTCATCGACAAACCTCACCCGGCTGCCGATCTGCACCTTGTCCTGCGAGGTCGCAGGTGGCACCACCTGGGCGCTCTGTACGCGTGTGCGGAAGTAGCGCAGGTCGCGCTCGGTATCGGCCAGGCGCTGTTTGTCGGCATGCTCACCCTGGGCTTGCAGATCGCTGTGCAGGGCAATGAGCGCCGCCACGCGTTGCTGCAGTTGCGCAAGACCGCTGGCGGTGACGTAGTTGGGCTGGTCGCTGACCCGTCGCTCCACCGGCTGGCTGGCCTGGGCGGCGGCCTGGTCTTCGTTGACGAATGCTCGGCTCATGAACGGCCTCCTTGTTTCTGGAGACCATGGTGAGGGTTGTCGAGTTTCCCTGAATGTCTGGCTGCGACCTAATTGTGACGATAGGCGCGCGCTGCACCGCGGTCTTTTTCCTGCTGCCATTCGCGGTCACGCTCGTCCCAGTAGCGCTCTCGGTACTGGCGCGTGTCTTCGCTGTTCTGCATGGCATGGCACTGACGAAAACCATCGTCCCAACCGCTTTCGTAGCGACGATCGTGGAGGTAGCGCGGGACGTCCTTGCGAAAATCTCCGACCATCAGCCCCGCCGCCTGGCGGCCACTGCTGCAGCCGTCCTGGAAACCATCGGCATAGGCCGGTGGGTAGCCCTGGTCGAGCATCTGCTCGCGGGTGGACTGGCAGCCGACCAGCAGCAGGGTTATCCACAGGGCGAAACCGTACCGCGACATAGACACTGGACCTCCGGGTGATAGGGGAAGTCTAGGTCGTGGATTGTCGCGGCGATGTCAAAACGCCGTCGAAGGATTGCACGTCATGATGCGAATCCCTGTGGCCCCACGCAAAGGTATCAGTACTGGTACCACTTCAACTCCAGCATCACCTCGTTCTGCGCGGTGGCCAGGTGGCTGAACTCGCGCTTGGCGCTCAACCTCAGGCCCAGGTTCTGCGAAATCTCCCACTGCTGGTTCAGGCTCAGGCTGCGCCGCACTTCACCATTGGTGAAGTAATCGCCTTTTGCCTCCAGGGTCATGTTGCCCAGCCCGTTGCGCCACAGCAGGCCACCATTGAAACCGGCCGCCGGCGAGATGAACTCGGCGAAGTCATTGTGATGTTCGACCCGCACCGTACCGAGGGCAAAGCCCAGCAGGCCGTCGGCAAGCTGCCAGGTCCCACCGCCGCCGCCGTTGACGTGGCTGACCAGCACCTCGTCGTCATGCTTGCCCGGCACCCGCTCGAGGCCGCCAGCCACCTGCCACGACCAGGGCTTGAGCAGTTCGTTGCGCGGGGTCAGTGAGCGGATGGTGGCCAGGTCCAGGCGTTGCACCTGCCAGTCGTTGCCCTCGTACTGGCGCAGCTTGAGCTGGAGGATCTCGATCTGTGCGCCGAGCGGGAAGCCGTAGGCGTTGTCGTTGAGGTCGTGGTAGGCCATGCGCAAGCCGTACTCGGCGAAGGCGCGGTCTTCGCGGGTGCCGACACCCAGCTGCCAGGTACGCGACTGATGACCGTCCTCGGGCAGGCCGGGGCGTTCGATCTGCAGCGGTGGCGGCGGGTTGCGGTTGATCGCCCGCAGCAGCTCGAAGCTGCGCCTGGCCTGTTCGGGGTCACGCTCCTGGCCGGTGGCGCGGTAGCGTTCCAGGCGATAGGCGGCATCTTGTACCAAAGCCTGGCGTTCGCGTGGCAGGGTGGTGAACTCAGGGCTCTGCAATTGCGCAGTGTCGGCGCTGACGGCCAATACCTGCTGTTTTTCGTGATGGTCCAGTGGCTCGGCGCGGGCCAGCAGCTCGCGTTCGCGCGATGGCCGGTAGCGCACATCGGACACCAGCCCCGACTGCTTGACTGCCTTGACCGTATCGGTAGGGATGGCGGTGAGCGGGAACTGCGAGGTCAGGTCCAGCCCGGGGCGGGCGACCTGCAGCAGCTCCAGCAGGCGGTAGGAGCAGTTCTCGTCGAAGAAGAAGTAGTCGAACTGCACCTGCTTGAGTTCCCAGACGTGCTCGACCATGCGCCCGGTCTCTTCAGGCGTCAGGTCCAGCTGGTACTCCCACAGGTCGCGGTTCTCCAGGCTGCGGTATTCGGAGAGTTTCTCCTGGTACGGCATCATCGCGAACAGCCCGGGGTAGCCGCCCATCAGGCCTTTCCAGGCGTAGAGGATGCTGTTGTCGCTGCCTTCGATATAGGCGCCGAAGTTGATCGCGTAGCTGAGCAGCGTGGTGTCGTTGCTGCGGGTGTCGGCCTTGTCGATGCGCAGCAGGGTATGGCCGAACATCGAGGACGGGCTGTTGAGGTAGGCCGCCGGGAAGATCAGCACCGCGCTGTGCGGTGCGACGTCGGCGTACCAGCGGCTGTATTCCTGGCAGTCCGGGGTCGGCAGGTCGCTGAGCTGCAGTTGCTCGCGCAGCCAGCGGGTGCGCGCCGGAAAGACGCATTGGGCGTGTTTGTCGCCCAGGTTGGCCGGGGCATACAGCGCATCGACCGTGGCCCGCAGTTCGCGATCCGGATGATGGGCGCCGTCCTCGGCGAGAAAGAATTTGTCGTCGTCCACATAACTGCGCCAACCGCCCAGCTTGGCGGTTTCGTAGTGACCCAGTGCGATCCAGTAGCGGTCGGCGGCCAACTGCTGCACGCGCGCGTCATCCAATGAAGGTGCCGCGTAGGCAGGGGCGCAGGCGCATAACGTCAGGTAGGCGAAGCGTTTGAGCATATCGGGCAACTACTTCTGAATGATGCCGAAGGGAGGCGGGCGAAACCCGCCCCGCAAGCGGGGCGGGCAGGTCGAACTTACGCTTCGGTAGCGTACTTCGCCAGTTGCGGATCTTTTTTCAGGACCGCGATGGTGTTGTTGTGGACATCTTCGGCAGTGACGTTGGCGCTGCTGAAGATCTGCTGGAAGTGGTCGTGGGTGACCGAGGCGAAGTGCGCGCGGTCTTCGGGTTTGACGCCCAGTACTACGGCGTAGGTGGTCAGGGCTTCGCCCTGGCCCTGAGCCATGTCTTCGGACAGTTCGTTCATGGTGCCATTCATGGCCAGCCACGATTTGCCGCCGTAGGTGAGCGCTGCCTTGGTGGAGCAGCCGTTGGTGCCGGAGGTCATGCCGAAGGTGGCGTTACCGGAGGTGCCGTTGGTGGTGGAGGCCAGGAAGTGCGCCGGAGTGCCGCGCTGGCCTTCGAACAGCAGGTTGCCCCAACCGCAGTTCGGGCCGCCTGGCGCTTCGGCCATGGCATTGATCGAAACCGCGGCGAACAAGGTACCCAGAAGAATCCGTTTCATAGCGTTATTCTCTTTTTCGATACGTATCAATGATCAGGGTTGTCTGGCAGTTCACTGCCAGGACGGGGAAGCATTTTACCCACCCGCGCAGTTTGGAGTTTAGGCACGATCCAATAGTTGCGTAGTTGATTGCGAAAAAATCTTGGACAAACCTTTTTAACGCCTGCGACATAAAGTCCCGCGGAGCCTTGCAAGGCGCGCGCCCCCGGCGCCAGAATGCTGCGTATCCGCCCCGCCGAAGTAAGGAAACCCAATGCCCGATCCTGTTGCTGCGCGCCTGCGTCTCGCGCCTGAAGCCCTGACCCGGCGTTTTTCCCCCGAGCAGTTTGCCTTCACCAACACCGATGATCTGGAGCCGTTTCGCGGAGTACTGGGCCAGGAGCGTGCCGTCGAGGCCCTGCAGTTCGGCGTGGCTATGCCACGCCCTGGCTACAACGTCTATGTGATGGGCGAGCCGGGTACCGGCCGCTTCTCCTTCGTCAAGCGCTACCTCAAGGCCGAGGGCAAGCGCCAGCAGACCCCGGCCGACCGGGTCTACGTCAACAATTTCGAAGACACCCGCGAGCCGCGTGCGCTGGAGTTGCCGGCAGGCACTGCTGGCGAGTTCATCGCCGACATGAACGGTTTGATCGGCAACCTGCTGGCGACCTTCCCGGCGGTGTTCGAGCACCCGTCCTACCAGCAGAAGAAGGGCGCCATCGATCGCGCCTTCAACCAGCGCTACGACCGTGCCCTGGATGTGATAGAACGCGCGTCGCTGGAAAAGGACGTGGCGCTGTACCGCGATGCCAGCAATGTCGCCTTCACCCCCATGGCCGAAGGCAAGGCGCTGGATGAGGCCGAGTTCGCCCAGTTGCCTGAAGAGGTCCGCGAGCAGTTCCACGAAGACATCGCCGAGCTGGAGGAGCGTCTCAACGAGGAACTGTCCAGCCTGCCGCAGTGGAAGCGCGAGTCGAACAACCAGCTGCGCGAACTGAACGAAGAAACCATCACCCTGGCCCTGCAACCGCTACTGGCCCCTCTGTCGGAGAAGTACGCCGAGAACGCTGCGGTGTGCGCTTACCTGCAGTCGGTGCAGTTGAACCTGCTGCGCACCGTGGTCGAGCAACTGGTCGACGATGCCAAGACCGACGCGGTGGCGCGCAAGATGCTCGAGGAGCAGTACGCGCCAAGCCTGGTGGTGGGGCATCCGGTCAATGGCGGCGCGCCTGTGGTGTTCGAGCCGCACCCGACCTACGACAACCTGTTCGGTCGCATCGAGTACAGCACTGACCAGGGCGCGCTTTCCACCTCCTACCGCCAGCTGCGTCCGGGGGCATTGCACCGCGCCAACGGCGGCTTCCTGATCCTGGAAGCGGAGAAGATGCTGGGCGAGCCCTTCGTCTGGGATGCGCTCAAGCGTGCGTTGCAGTCGCGCAAGCTGAAAATGGAGTCTCCCCTGGGCGAGCTGGGGCGCATCGCCACCGTCACCCTGACGCCGCAGATGATCCCGCTCAACGTCAAGCTGGTGATCATCGGCTCGCGTCAGCTCTACTACGCGCTGCAGGATCACGACTCGGACTTCCAGGAGATGTTCCGCGTACTGGTCGACTTCGACGAAGACATGCCGATGGTCGACGAGAACCTCGAGCAGTTCGCCCAACTGCTGCGCACGCGCACCAATGAAGAGGGCATGGCGCCGCTGACCAGCGATGCCGTGGCGCGCCTGGCGACCTTCAGCGCGCGCCTGGCCGAGAACCAGTCGCGCCTGTCGGCGCGTATCGGCGACCTGTTCCAACTGGTCAGCGAGGCGGACTTCATCCGCCAGTTGGCCAACGACGAGATGACCGATGCCGGGCACATCGAGCGCGCGCTCAAGGCCAAGGCGACGCGCACCGGGCGGGTGTCGCAGCGGGTGCTCGATGACATGCTCGCCGGCATCATCCTGATCGACAGCGAGGGGGCGGCCATCGGCAAGTGCAACGGCCTGACGGTGCTGGAAGTCGGCGATTCGGCATTCGGCATGCCTGCGCGGATCTCCGCCACGGTCTACCCGGGCGGCAGCGGCATCGTCGACATCGAGCGTGAGGTCAACCTCGGCCAGCCGATCCACTCCAAAGGCGTGATGATCCTCACCGGTTACCTGGGCAGCCGCTATGCCCAGGAGTTCCCCCTGGCGATCTCGGCGAGCATCGCGCTGGAGCAGTCCTATGGCTACGTGGACGGCGACAGTGCTTCGCTTGGCGAGGCCTGTACGCTGATCTCGGCGTTGTCGCGCACGCCACTCAAGCAGTGCTTCGCCATCACCGGTTCGATCAACCAGTTCGGCGAAGTGCAGGCGGTGGGCGGGGTCAACGAGAAGATCGAAGGCTTCTTCCGCCTGTGCGAAGCGCGTGGCCTGACCGGCGAGCAAGGGGTGATCATCCCGCGCGCCAACGTCGCCACGTTGATGCTCGACGAGCGCGTGCTGCAGGCGGTCGAGGCCGGGCGCTTCCATGTCTATGCGGTGAGCCAGGCCGATGAGGCGCTGAGCCTGCTGGTGGGCGAGGACGCTGGTGCGCCCGACGAGAAGGGCGAGTTCCCCGAAGGCAGCGTCAATGCAAGGGTGGTCGAGCGCCTTCGGGCCATCGCCGAGATGATCAGCGAGGAAGAGATCAAGGACGCCGAAAAGGAACGGCTGGAGGAGATGGTGGCTGAGGCCAAGCCTGCCTGAGTCAATAAACCGGCGCTGGCGGCCAAGTGCTACCGTTCAGCGCCGGTTTTCCAGCAATGCTCACCTGTCATCTATGCTGGAACTTAAGGAGTTGTCAGGGTTCAGGATGGAAACAGCCTGTCGTGCAGGCTGAACAGGGCTTCTCAGAGGGGACGCCGCCATGCGCAACCTCAGCCTCACCCGCCAGTGCCTTGGCCTGGTGACCCGCATCGAGTGCAGCATCCGTCCGCTGGCCGGCGACAACGGCATGTGGACCTTGCTGTTTGCCGCCGGCATGGCCGGTGAGCAGCCTTCTGCGATCAAGGCGCAAGGGCCGTTTCATGGGCCGATGGTGGCCGAATCGGTAATGAACGCCATTGTCGACAGCTTGACCCTGCACGGCTACCAGGTGGCCGAGGATCCGCAAATCTGGTGCCTGCACCTGCAGGCGCAATTGCGGCGGATCAATGGCGAGCGTTGTCGCAACCTTGGGGACTACCAGTTCCGTCCGGACAATTGAAGAGGGCTCTGCGGCAACCCGCCGCAGACTTTTGCTGTCATAGATGGCTGGCTATACTCGCGCACGCTTTTTCAGTCATCTCATGAGCCCCTATCCTCCATGGAACGTATTCTCGAAAACGCGATGTATGCCTCCCGCTGGCTACTCGCTCCGATCTATTTCGGCCTGTCCCTGGGCCTGCTGGCGCTGGCGCTGAAATTCTTTCAGGAAGTGGTCCACGTACTGCCCAACGTCTTTGCGCTGAGCGAGGCGGACCTGATCCTCGTGATCCTTTCGCTGATCGACATGTCGCTGGTCGGCGGCCTGTTGGTGATGGTGATGATCTCCGGCTACGAGAACTTCGTCTCGCAACTGGACATCGACGAGAGCAAGGAGAAGCTCAACTGGCTGGGCAAGATGGATTCTTCTTCGCTGAAGATGAAGGTTGCCGCGTCGATCGTGGCCATTTCCTCGATTCACCTGCTGCGCGTGTTCATGGATGCGCAGAACATCTCCACCGACTACCTGATGTGGTACGTGATCATCCACATGACCTTCGTGGTCTCGGCTTTCTGCATGGGTTATCTGGACAAGCTGACCAAGCATTGAGTCGGTGAAGGCCGTTTCGCGGGTTTACCCGCGAAAGGCACGACGCGGCCCGAACGACGGCCCCTTGCCTAATCCCAGCTTCTGTACAAAAAATGAGCACTCATGCGGGGTTTCCGCAGCGAGGTGCATTCATGAATCTGCATCAGCTCAATTCCGAGGCCAGGGCCGGCCACGTCGATGAACTCAACCTGATCGCCATCGAAGGTGGTGACTACCTGCTCGAGGCCCGGATCAAGGGTCACGCCCATCCTCTCCACGCCCCCCGTGGAGAGCGCTTGAGGGTGCACTCGGTCGAAGATGCACGATTGCTCCTGAAAGCCCTGCCGATGCTGTCGATGAATCTGGTGCACTGGTCGGTGCAGGATGAGATGTGCGGCATGGGTAGCCACCCGGAGGAAGACCTCAAGGTCCCGATTTCCCAGCGTTCGGCCTGGTAGCTGCTTCGCGCAGCCCCAGTGTGCTAGGCTGCTTGCCCTTTTCACCAAGGGCGCGGATGCAGTGCGCCCTTAAGCGGAGCAAGCCAATGTCCGAACTCAACCTGTCCACCGACGAATCCCGCGTCAGCTACGGCATCGGCCGTCAGCTGGGCGGCCAGCTGCGCGACAACCCGCCACCGGGTGTGAGCCTGGAAGCGATCCTGGCCGGCCTGACCGACGCCTTCAACGGTGCCGACAGCCGCGTCAGCGAAGCCGACCTGTCTGCCAGCTTCAAGGTTATCCGCGAAGTGATGCAGGCCGAAGCTGCCGCCAAGGCCGAGGCCGCCGCCGCCGAGGGCAAGGCCTTCCTGGTCGAGAACGCCAAGCGTGATGGCATCACCACCCTGGCCTCGGGCCTGCAGTTCGAAGTGCTGACCGCAGGTAGCGGTGCCAAGCCGAGCCGCGAAGACAACGTGCGTACCCACTACCACGGCACCCTGATCGACGGCACCGTGTTCGACAGCTCCTACGAGCGCGGCCAGCCTGCCGAATTCCCGGTAGGTGGCGTGATCGCTGGCTGGACCGAGGCGCTGCAACTGATGAACGCGGGCAGCAAATGGCGCCTGTACGTGCCGAGCGAGCTGGCCTATGGCGCGCAAGGCGTTGGTAGCATCCCGCCGCACAGCGTGCTGGTGTTCGACGTCGAGCTGCTCGACGTTCTGTAAGACTGCGTCGTCTTCATCGCGGGACCAGCCCGCTCCCACATGTGCCCCGCAGGCTCTAATGCGCAGGTGTACTGGTGGGAGCAACTGTCTTGTTCAAAATCTAAAGACCAGCCCAATCCCTGTGGGAGCGGGCTTGTCCCGCGAAGAGGCCGGTAATGCCGGCCTCAATTCCAATCCGTTCCCCCTGGGCGCAACGCCCGCGCATAACAGAACAGAAACAGATTCCTCACCAGCTCCTTAAGTACCCCAGGCTCGCTCGAGCTCAGGCCGTTGAGGTCCAGGTCGCCCTGGTCACGCAGTTCGTCGAGTGCTTCTTCCTCGAGCACGGCACAGACTTCGCCGGTCTCGCGATGGAGGATGCGCAGGTAGGGATGGGGGCGGTCGAGCCAGGCGTCGATCAGGTAGGTCATGGCTATTCTCCTTGGAAAACTTTCCAATGAGAATAATTCTTATTATCAAAATAGCAAGTGACTATTGGATTAATTCTGCCAAAGGGTGCAGATGATCCTGTTGCAGGATCTGTCAGGGCCACCCGAGGGCGGCCCTGCAAATAGCCTCAGACCTTGCGCACGAACTCGGACTTGAGCTTCATCGCGCCGATGCCGTCGATCTTGCAATCGATGTCGTGATCGCCGTCGCACAGGCGGATGTTCTTGACCTTGGTGCCGACCTTGACCACCAGCGAAGAGCCCTTGACCTTGAGGTCCTTGATCACGGTGACGGTGTCGCCATCCTGCAGGACGTTGCCGACCGAATCCTTTTTCACCACGTCATCGCTGTTCGCCTCGGCGTCGCCGATGGCCGACCATTCGTGGGCGCATTCGGGGCAGATCAGTTGGGTGCCATCCTCGTAGGTGTATTCGGAGTTGCAGGCGGGGCAGGGCGGCAAAGTGCTCACTTCGGTTCCTTGGTGTACAGAGGGTTAAAGGCGCACATTGTATAAGGTTTTGCGGCGAAAATGTTTTTTGTCCGCACAAAAGCATTCGCGGGCAAGCCCGCTCCCACAAAAGGCCTGATGTACTTGGGCCCTGTGGGAGCGGGCTTGCCCGCGAATGAAGACGATGCGATCTATCAGTGCGTACGCGCGACCGCGAACTCGCTCAGCTCGACCAGCGCATCACGATATTCGCTCGCCGGCAGCACTTCCAGGCAGGCGATGGCACGGGCGACGTAGTCGCGGGCCATCTGTGCGGTGTAGTCGAGCGCGCCGGAGGCTTCGACGGCGATGCGGATCTGCTCGAGGTCTTCCAGGCCACCCTTCTGGATGGCCTGGCGCACCAGCGCCGCCTGCTCTGGCGTGCCTTCGCGCATGGTGTAGATCAGCGGCAGGGTAGGCTTGCCTTCGGCCAGGTCGTCGCCGACGTTCTTGCCCAGGGTTTCGGAGTCGCCCTTGTAGTCGAGCAGGTCATCGACCAGCTGGAAGGCCACGCCCAGGTGGTCGCCGAAGGTACGCAGGGCCTCGCGCTGTTCGTCGCTGGCGCCGGCCAGCGCCGCGGCGCTGTGGGTCGAGGCTTCGAAGAGCATGGCGGTCTTGCCGCGGATGACGTCCATGTACACCTCTTCGGTGGTGCTGGCATCGCGCACGCGCGACAGTTGCAGCACTTCACCCTCGGCGATCACCCGGGTGGCCTTGGAGAGGATCTGCATGACCGGCATCGAGCCCAGTTCGACCATCATCTCGAACGAGCGCGAATAGAGGAAGTCGCCGACCAGCACGCTCGGGGCGTTGCCCCACAGGGCGTTGGCGGTGGAGCGGCCGCGGCGCATG
This sequence comes from Pseudomonas sp. SYWMCR5, assembly GCF_057197165.1. Classification (NCBI taxonomy): domain Bacteria; kingdom Pseudomonadati; phylum Pseudomonadota; class Gammaproteobacteria; order Pseudomonadales; family Pseudomonadaceae; genus Pseudomonas; species Pseudomonas sp. SYWMCR5. The sequence continues at coordinate 1,132,353 of NZ_JBXUNH010000001.1, read as the reverse complement.
CCGGACATGTCGACCACATCGTCGTGCAGCAGGGTGGCGGTGTGCAGGAATTCGATGGTCGCGGCCAGCAGGCGCAGGTCGTCGCCTTCGCGGCCCAGGGCCTTGCCGCACAGCAGCACCAGCAATGGGCGCAGGCGTTTGCCACCAGCGGATGTGATATAGTCGCCGATCTTCGATACCAGCGGCACGCGCGAGGTCAGCTGCTTCTTGATGATCTCGTCGACGGCGCTGAAATCGTCAGCTACCGCGCGGTAGAAGGATTGGGGTTGCATCGGCTGCTCCATTGAGGTTGCGCGGCATGCTAGGTCGCGGGTCCCGGTGTGTCAAGGCGCGCTGCCTGCACCCTCGGGGCGGCACTTGCAAGGCTTTGCCGGGTTGCGTACAATCGCGCACCCTAACTTCCTGGGCAGCACCTGCCTTACGCAATTGCACCGGGCCGTTCCAGCCTTGTGCAGCCATGCCAGCCAATACTCATCATATAAAGCGCTGGGTGAGCAGGATTATCGGAGATTCAAAATGTCCTACGCAGTAATCGTTACCGGCGGCAAGCAGTACAAAGTCGCTGAAGGTGAATTCCTCAAGATCGAGAAACTGGAAGTCGCCACTGGCGAATCCGTGACTTTCGATCGCGTTCTGCTGGTTGCCAACGGTGAAGAAGTCACCATCGGTGCTCCAGTCGTCGCTGGCGCCAAAGTAGTGGCCGAAGTGGTTTCGCAAGGCCGCCACGACAAGGTTCGTATCATCAAGTTCCGTCGTCGTAAGCACCACATGAAGCGCATGGGCCACCGCCAGTGGTTCACCGAGATCAAAATCACCGGTATCCAGGCTTAATCCCCTAGGTCCCCTGAATTTATTTGGAGAATTGAACCATGGCTCACAAGAAGGCTGGTGGTAGTACTCGTAACGGTCGCGACTCAGAATCGAAACGCCTTGGCGTGAAGATGTATGGCGGCCAGGTTATCAAGCCGGGCAACATCATCGTCCGTCAGCGCGGCACCGAATTCCACGCTGGCTACGGCGTTGGCATGGGCAAGGATCACACCCTGTTCGCCAAAATCGATGGCGTGATCAAGTTCGAGAAGAAAGGCGAGTTCAACCGCCGTTACGTGAGCATCGTCGCCGCTTAATCGCGACGTCGCTCCAGAAGCCCCGTCATGCGACGGGGCTTTTTCGTTTGTGGTGAGCCTCTTGCAAAGCTGTTTGTCTGGGCTGCCGGCGTTGGTTTCTGATGGTACGGGGCCGCCGCGCTCATTTTTGCAAGAGCCTCAGGGTTTTCTGGTTTTCAGCTCGTCGTCCGACGAGAGGCGGTTTTGAATGAAGTTTGTTGACGAAGTATCGATCCGGGTAAAAGCCGGTGACGGCGGTAACGGTTGCATGAGCTTCCGCCGCGAAAAATTCATCGAGAACGGTGGTCCCAACGGCGGTGACGGTGGCGACGGCGGCTCGGTGTACATGGTGGCCGACGAGAACCTCAACACCCTGGTCGACTACCGCTACACCCGCCACCACGAGGCCCAGCGTGGCCAGAATGGCGGCAGCACCGACTGCACCGGCAAGAAGGGCGAGGACCTGTTCCTGCGCGTGCCGGTCGGCACCACGGTGATCGATGCCTCCACCCAGGAAGTCATCGGCGACCTGATCACCCCCGGTCAGAAACTGATGGTCGCCCAGGGCGGCTGGCACGGCCTGGGCAACACCCGCTTCAAGTCGAGCACCAACCGTGCGCCGCGCCAGACCACGCCAGGCAAGCCGGGCGAACAGCGCGACCTGAAGATGGAAATGAAAGTGCTGGCCGATGTCGGCCTGCTGGGCCTGCCGAACGCTGGCAAGAGCACTTTCATTCGCGCCGTCTCGGCCGCCAAGCCGAAGGTTGCCGACTACCCGTTCACCACCCTGGTGCCGAACCTGGGCGTGGTCAGCGTCGACCGCTGGAAGAGCTTCGTCATTGCCGACATTCCCGGCCTGATCGAGGGCGCCTCCGAAGGTGCCGGCCTGGGTATCCGCTTCCTCAAGCACCTGGCCCGTACCCGTGTGCTGTTGCACCTGGTCGACCTGGCGCCGCTGGACGAGAGCAGCCCGGCCGATGCCGCCGAAGTGATCATCAACGAGCTGGCGCAGTTCAGCCCGGCACTGGTCGATCGTGAGCGCTGGCTGGTGCTGAACAAGGCCGACATGGTGATGGAAGACGAGCGCGACGAGCGTGTGAAGGAAGTCGTCGATCGCCTGAACTGGGATGGCCCGGTCTACGTGATCTCGGCCATCTCCAAGCAGGGCACCGAGAAGCTCAGCCACGACCTGATGCGCTTCCTCGAAGACCGCGCCGACCGCCTGGCCAACGACCCGGCCTACGCCGCCGAGCTCAAGGACCTCGACCAGCGTATCGAAGACGAGGCCCGCGCCCAGCTGCAGGCCCTGGACGACGCCCGTACCCTGCGTCGTACCGGCGTCAAGAGCGTCCACGACATCGGCGACGATGACGACTGGGATGACTTTGAAGACGACGAGGACGGTCCGGAAATCATTTACGTGCGCGACTGACCGGTTGCAGTACACTGGACGCCGCTCTTCGAGCAGTGTGCCGTGATCAGGCTTGGGCGTTGAGCCCATCGCGGGACGAGCCCGCTCCCACAGGTCCGCTGCGATCCTTGTGGGAGCGGGCTTGTCCCGCGATGGCCTCAACCCCCTCTCACGGTACGCCGCTCAAATGAGCGGCGTTTTGGTATCTACAGATTCGACATAGGTTGGAAGAGAAGATGCGAAGCAAGGTGACGGGCGCCAAGCGCTGGGTCGTGAAGATCGGCAGTGCGCTGCTGACCGCCGATGGCAAGGGCCTCGACCGTGGTGCGATGGCAGTCTGGGTCGAGCAGATGGTCGCACTGCGTGAAGCGGGCGTTGAACTGGTACTGGTCTCCTCAGGGGCCGTGGCCGCAGGCATGAGCCAGCTGGGCTGGACCACGCGACCGAGTGCGATGAACGAGCTGCAGGCGGCCGCCTCGCTCGGCCAGATGCGCTTGGTGCAGGCCTGGGAGTCGAGCTTCGGCGAGCACGGCAAGCACACCGCGCAGATCCTCCTGACCCACGACGACCTTTCCGACCGCAAGCGTTACCTCAATGCCCGCAGCACCCTGCGTACCCTGGTCGACCTGGGCGTGGTGCCGGTGATCAACGAGAACGACACCGTGGTCACCGACGAGATCCGCTTCGGCGACAACGACACCCTCGCCGCGCTGGTGGCCAACCTGGTCGAGGCCGACCTGCTGGTGATCCTTACCGACCGCGACGGCATGTTCGACGCCGACCCGCGCAACAACCCCGAAGCCCAACTGATCTACGAAGCCCGCGCCGACGATCCGTCGCTCGACGCCGTGGCGGGCGGCACCGGTGGCGCCCTGGGGCGCGGTGGCATGCAGACCAAGCTGCGTGCTGCGCGCCTGGCCGCGCGCTCCGGTGCCCACACCATCATCATCGGTGGCCGTATCGAGCGCGTGCTGGACCGCCTGAGGGCTGGCGAACGCCTGGGCACCTTGCTGTCGCCTGAGCGCGGCATGCTCGCCGCGCGCAAGCAGTGGCTGGCTGGCCACCTGCAGACCCGCGGCACCCTGGTGCTCGATGCCGGCGCTGTGAAGGCCCTGCGCGAATCGAACAAGAGCCTGTTGCCGGTCGGTGTGAAGACTGTGCAGGGCAGCTTCCGCCGTGGCGAGATGGTGGTCTGCGTCGGCCCCGATGGCCTGGAAGTGGCCCGTGGCCTGGCCAACTACAGCGCCCTGGAGGCGCAGAAGATCATCGGCCAGCCGTCGGACGCCATCGAAAGCCTGCTGGGCTACAGCGCCGAGCCTGAGCTGGTGCACCGTGACAACCTGGTTCTGGTCTGAAGGAGACGCCCGTGCTGAAAAGGATGTTTGCCGTGGCAGCGTTGATGCTGCCGATGCTGGCCGGTGCCGAGGAAATCGGCCAGGTGTCCACCGTGTTCAAGTTCCTTGGGCCCAACGATCGTATCGTGGTCGAAGCGTTCGACGACCCCAAGGTCGAGGGCGTGACCTGCTACCTGTCGCGGGCCAAGACCGGCGGCGTTAAGGGTGGGCTGGGGTTGGCGGAAGACCGCGCGGAGGCATCGATCGCCTGCCGTCAGGTCGGGCCGATCAACTTCAAGGGTGAGCTCAAGGATGGCGAGGAGGTGTTCAAGGAACGCACCTCGCTGGTGTTCAAGACCATGCAGGTGGTGCGTTTTCTCGACAAGAAGCGCAACACGCTGGTGTACCTGGTGTACAGCGACCGGATAGTCGAAGGTAGCCCGCAGAATGCGGTGACGGCGATTCCGATTCTGCCTTGGGCGCATGCCCAATAAACGACGCAGCTCCTCCCCCTGTGGGAGCGGGCTTGCCCCGCGATAGGGCCCGACCTGGCGGCGAGGTTGCCAAGTCGGGCCCTATCGCGGGGTAAGCCCGCTCCTACAGGAATGGGCCGCGGTTGCCTCAGGCCAGCTCTTCGGCCTGATCCTCACGCACGATTGCCTTCACTTCATCCCGCCGACTGATGTACTTCCAGTCCGCCTCGTCGATGTAGATCCCGTTCGGCCCACTGCCGCCTTCCAGATCGATCGCCACGCGCGCCGACACCTGCGGCTTCACGCTCGCCAGGATAGGTACGAAGCCCAGTTGCTGGCTGGTCTCCAGCAATGCCGCCTGGTTGCGTTCGTCGATGTCCGCCGCTTCGTCGAGGTAGTAGGGCAGGCGAATGCGCCCGGCCAGGTCGCGGTCCATCAGGTGCAGCAACAGGTACATGTTGGTCAGCGCCTTGATGGTCATGGTGGTGCCGTTGGAAGCGGCGCCGTCGATGTCGGCGTGGATCACCGGCTGGCTGTTGATCTTGGTGATCTCGAAGGCCAGCTCGAACAGGTCTTTCAGGCCCAGCTGGTTGTGGTTGGCCGCTACCAGCCGCGCCAGGTACTCCTTGGCCTCTTCGTTCTTGTGATCCTGCTCGGCGCTCTGCGTGAGATCGAACACCGACAGCGTTTCGCCTTCCTCGTACTGGCCGGCACTGTGGATGATCTGGTCGATGTGCTTGAGCGCTTCCTTGTTCGGCGCCAGCACCACGCGGAAGCTCTCCAGGTTGGACACCTGGCGCTTGTTGATCTCGCGGTTGAACAGCGCCAGCTGGTGCTCGAGGCTGTCGTAGTCGCTGCGGATGTTACGCAGGGTCCGGGCGATGTCGGTGACCGCCGCGCGGCGCGCCTTGGCCAGGGTGAGGGCTTCCTCGGTGCGGTGCGAGTAGGCGTTGATCAGCAGCATCAGGCGACGTTCCATGTCGTCTTCGCTGTCGAACTTGGCCACGCCTTTCAGGCGCACCTGGGCGTACAGCGCCTCGATCTGGTTATCGACGCGCTGCAGCGCCTGCCAGCTGTCCTGGTAGTCGTTGAGCAGCGGCAGCAGGTTGTCCATCGAGTCATCGACCGGCTCCATGAACGGCGTGCCGAACGGCAGGTCGGCCGGCAGCAGCTGACGGCGGCGCAGGGCGTCGTCCAGGGTGCGCTGCTTGGCTTCCATGTCGGCGATCTGGCGGCCAACCAGTTGCAGCTTGGCCGACAATTGCTGGACGCGCTCGGTGAAGGCGTCACTGGAGCGCTTGAGCTCGTCCTGGGCGGCTTCGAACTGCGCCAGTTGCTCCATTTTCTCGGGCTCTTCGGCGCTCAGGGTCTCGGTGCGGCGGAAGTCTTCCAGGGCCTTCTGCGCATCCAGCACCTGCTGGTACAGCGCCTCGGTCTGGGCTTTGCTCGCGGCGCGGTCCAGGGCTACGGCCTGCTGGGTCTTGAGCTGCTTGAGCTCCTTTTCCAGGCGCTCTTTCTGGTCGCGTAGGGCGGCTCGGTCGGCCAGGGCCTGCAGTGCGGGCGGCTCGATGTGCGACAGGTCGATGGACAGGCCCGGCACTTCGAAGCGCTCGCCCTTGAAGCTGTCGAGCACGCCTTCAAGCGTCTTGACCCACAGGTCGCTGTCGTCCAGCTCGATGCCCCGATCGCCCAGCGGCAGGCTGAACAGCGCGCCATTGAACAGGCGCATCAGGCGATCGACATCCTGCTGCGAGAACTCCTCACGCAGGCGTGCGTAGCTGTTGTTGTCGGCGTGTTCGAGCTGTTGCTTGACCGCCTTGACGCGTTTTTCCAGGTCGCGCACGCGCTCGTCGAGGTCTTCGGCGGAGAATTGGCGCGACTGCGCCAGGGCGCCGGCCAGTTCGTCGTGGGCGTCCTTGGCGGCGAGCAGTTGCTGCTCCAGTACCTTGACGTCATCGACCAGGGCGAAGCGGTGCTTGAGCACCGACAGCTCGCCGAGCCAGCGCTGGATGCCGGTGATTTCGCGCTCCAGGCGCATCAGCTCCTGGGTGCCGCCACGCTGGTCGTTCTGCAGGCCATCCTGCTCGGCGCGATAGTGCTCGGCCTGGATCACCAGCTCTTCCTTGCGCGCTACGGCGTAGTCCTGCCAGGTGCCGAGCAGGCTGTCGAGCAGGGGGGAGAGACGGTGCAGCTTGCCGCGCAGGATGTCGCGCTGGGCCACGCCGCCGGCAAGTGCCTCGACCAGCGGGCCGGCAGCGACCAGGGCGTTGTAGTCCTGCTCCATGCGGCGCACGTCGCGGAAGGCTTCTTCACAAGCCGCAATGTAGTCGACGCTGCCCGAGCGCAGGCTGTGCTCGAAGGCATCCAGGAACAGCTGCTTGAGCTTGGCGGCAGTGATCTCGCGCATGTGCAGCAGGTTGATGAACAACGCGCGGAAGGTCTTCAGGCTCTGCTCGCTGGTCGAGCGCAGCGGGATCAGGGTCAGGTCCAGCGGCACCGAGGTGTGGCCGCCGACCAGCAGCCGGCGCAGTTCGTCCGGCTTGAGTTCGTAGGCCTTGAGGCCGTTGCGCTCGAGGTTGGTGAACAGCTCCTTCTGGCGCAGGCAGGTGTCGTCTTTCTGGTAGTGGGCCAGGTCCAGCTCGCCCTGATAGGCGAAGAACTGGTGGCCGAAGCCGCCGCCGGGGCCGCGACCGACCACGCCGATCACGTGCGGGCCGTGGGGCAGGTTCAGTTCGCAGAGGATGTAGCTGGTGTCGCTGGCGAAGTAGAAGCGCCGCGACTGCTCCAGGCTGTACTTGCCGAAGCTCATGTCCGACATGCGTGCCAGGATCGGGAACTGCAGGGCGTTGATCGACGCCGATTTACCCAGGTTGTTCGCGCCATAGACCGACAGCGGGTGTTCCAGCGGGAACAGGCCGAGGCTGTAGCCGGCGGTGTTGAGCAGTGCGAAGCGGCGAATGCCGTAGCGTTCCTGGCTCATGCGTCAATCTCCTGTTGCTCTTCGCGGATGGCCCGGGCCAGGGCGTCTTCTTCGCTCTCGTCGCCCTCGAAGGGGGTGAGGTCGAGCGGATCGTCGGTGCGGTTGAGTTGTTCCGGGGTTTCTTCCTCGACCAGCACCGGGATCGGCAGCGGCAGGTCGCTGTGCAGGGTGGCGGCCAGGTCGCGGTCCTGCTGGACCGACAGGCACACATCGAGGAAGCGGTGCATCGGCGGCAGGAAGCGGTAGATGCCGCCTTCTTCATGGGCGAAGCCCAGCTGGGTCATGCGGCGCAGGATTTTCTCTTCGAGCTCCTCGACCGTCTGCACTTCGGCTTGCAGGAACAGGTCGCGGTATTTTTCCAGCAGCGAGGGCAACTCGTCGCGGCCGATGCTGCCGCCGTCGAGCACGGCCATCGGGTCGCGGCCCTGGTCGGCCAGGTGCTCAACCAGGATGAAGGTGAACAGCGACAGGCGCTGGGCGGTCTTGTTGACCTGCGCGGCGGCCTGTTCGGGGACGAAGTAGTAGAAGCCGCGGGTGTCGCAGACCAGCTCGAAACCGAGCGCCTTGAACAGGGTGCGGTACTGGTCCTGGAAGTTCGACAGTTGCGCGTACAGTTCCGGGTCGCGGCGGCTGACGTGGAAACCCTTGAACAGCTCGCGGAAGATCGGCGCGAGCTGGGACAGTTCGGAAAGATCAAGATGCATTGGCTGGGCTCGCGGTGGATTCGGTGGCTGCCGGTTGTTGTTCGCGGCTGGATGTCAGGGCGAAGGAACGCAGGCTGACCAGGTGTTCGCGGGTGGTGTAGTCCTGGCGCTGCAGGCGCTCGCGGCTGAAGCGCTTTTCGCGAGAAAGGCGCGAGAACCAGTACAGCAACTCGTCGGTGGCACCTTCGGGTTCCTGCTCCAGCAGCCAGACCATCAGGTCGGGCAGTGGCAGGGCGTCCTCGCAGCGTTCGAGCATTTCCTTGACCGTACGCGGCGCGCGCGGCAGCGGGCCCTTGTGGGTCTTGTGCGCCTTGGGGAAGCGCGCAGGTTTGGGCTCGAAGCGGGCCAGGGCGTAGACATAGGCCTCGACCTGGCTGGCGCTGCCCAGGAAGGTGCTCTGCGGCCGGGTGAACATCGGCATGGCCGCTTGCGGCACGGCGTCGATGCCCTTCTTGCGGATCACCGACAGGGCCAGTGCCGCGCCGCGGGTGACGGCGTTGTGTCGGCGTGCTTCCTCACGCAGCGGCAGCAGCAGCTCGCGGGCGTGGCGCAGGGTGAGCTGGGCGCTGGTCTGCATCTCGAGGATACGCGCGTGGGTGCGCAGCAGCATGTCGTCGTCGACCAGGTGGCCCAGGCGCGCCTGCTCGCCCAACAGGCGCAGCAGCACGGTCTCGACCTTGCGTACGCCCTGTTCGAAGGCACCGTCGGCGTTGACCAGCTGGATCATCGGTTCGACGTATTCGTCCCAGGTCGCCAGGACCTCGGCGTAGCGCTGGCGCAGGGGGATCTGGCGGTTGCTGGTCTTGGCCCGTTCGGCCACGGCGACCAGCGCCTGTTCGTCGTTGTCGAGCTTCTTCAGGACATCGCGCACGCGCATGTCGAGCAGGCGCAACTGGCGGGCCAGGTCGTCGCTGTCGCGGTTGTCGAAGGCGTCCTGGATGTGCCCGGCCAGGCGCTCGAGGTGGCGCAGGTAGGCTTCGATCTCCAGGCACAGGCCAAGGCGGTGCTCGCGGCGCAGGTAGGCGAGGAAGTCGTGGATCTGCGCGTTGAGCTCGAAGCGGTTCGGGCTCTTGGCCACCGGGACCAGGATATCCAGGCGAATCCACACGTCGAGCAGCTGGGTGATGTCCTGCGGCGTGCTCTCCACCTGCTGGCGGGCCAGTTGCTGACGCAGCTCGACCAGGCTCAGGGTGCCCTGGTCGAAGCGCTCGCACAGCGGCTCGATCAGGGCCCAGTGTTCGGCTAGGGCGCGCAGGACGCGCTTGGGTTCGATCATTGGCGGGTCGACTCTTTGCCAAATAAAAGGGGCGATTGTACTGCATACGGGGGGGAGGATTTCACCCCTTGGTCCGGGATTTGCGTTGATCTGTGCCAGCCTCTTCGCGGGCAAGCCCGCTCCCACAGATACAGCGCCTGGCCCCGTGGGAGCGGGCTTGCCCGCGAAGAGGCCGACACAAGCAATAAATTTTTCCGCCAGCCTGTTGCGGCACGCCGCCGCCAACAGCGTTAGAATGCCCGACTGAACCAAACCCCCCGGATACCCGAGCCTTGCTGACCGAACCCCGCCGCCGCGCCTACCTTTCCGCCATGCAAGTGGTGCACTGGCTGCCGCGTGCCGAACTGCCGTTCGCCGCGCCTTCGCGCCCCGAGCTGCTGTTGCCGGTGGCGCCGGTCGAGGAGCTGGATGTCGAGGTGCAGCCGGTGCGCCAGGCGCCTGCGCAGGGCGAAGCCGCGTCGGTCCATGCCCGCTCCGGCGAGCGACCGAAAATCGAGATCCCGCGCCCCGGCAGCACGCCCAAGCCTGCTGCCAAGCCGGTCGAGCGCGAAGAGGAGGCGCCTAAGGCTGCCCGTCCGTCCCCGGTGCCGCCGCCGCGTTTCGCCCTGCAACTGCTGCGCGCCGGCACGTGCCTGTTGCTGGTGGAGCTTGCCACCGGTCAGCCGTTCCAGAGCCGCGACCCTTCTTACCTGTTGCTCAAGGACATGCTGCGCGCTGCGGGCCTGCCGGACGCGCCGCAGATCATCGGCGAGCCGGTGCGCTGGCCGCTGTTCGTGCGCGGCAACATGGAGCAGGGGCCGGAGGCTGCGCGTGATTTCGTCCAGGGCTTCATCCAGGCCCGCCTCGAAGAGGCCCCCTGCACCTGCCTTTGGCTGATCGGCCTGCCAGCGGTGCGTTTTGCCGGCGACGCCGATGCCCAGGCCTACTACCAATCACTGAAGATCGACGGCCTGGGCGATGTCTGGGCATTGCCGGGTCTTGAACTGTTGATGGACGAACCGCAACGCAAGGCGGACGTCTGGAAAGCGATGCGCCAGCTGATGGCGCGCTGGAAGAGCGTTGAATGAGTGACTCGATCAGTTTCCGCCCGATGACCGAGGCGGATCTGGATAACGTGCTGAAGATCGAATATGCCGCCTTCAGCCACCCCTGGACCCGCGGGATCTTCCAGGATGCGCTCAAGTCCTACGAAGTGTGGCTGATGTTCGACGGCCAGCAGCAGGTAGGGCATGGCGTGATCAACGTGATCATCGACGAAGCGCACCTGCTCAATATCACGGTCAAGCCGGAGAACCAGGGGCGCGGCCTGGGCTTGCGGCTGCTCGAACACCTGATGGCGCGTGCCTACCAGCTCAATGGGCGCGAGTGTTTCCTGGAGGTGCGTGCCAGCAACCAGTCGGCCTATCGTTTGTACGAGCGCTACGGATTCAACGAGATCGGTCGGCGTCGCGATTACTACCCGGTCGCTGGCGGGCGTGAAGACGCCCTGGTGATGGCCTGCACCCTGTTCGAAGAGTAACCGCCTGCGCGGCTACCAGCCGAACAGCTCACAGGCGTTGCGCGTACTGGCCTCGGCCAGCGCCACGCACTCCACCCCCATGATCTCGGCCAGCGCTCGGGCGATATCGGGCAGATGCTCGGGGCTGTTGCGCGCGCCGGGGTGCATCACCGGCGGCATGTCTGGCGCGTCGGTCTCCAGTACCACGCTCTCCAGCGGCAAGCGCGGCAAGGTCTTGCGCAGGCGCAAGGCCTGCGGCCAGGTGGCGGCGCCACCCAGGCCCAGCTTGAAGCCGAGCTTGATGTATTCGCGTGCTTCTTCGTAGCTGCCGGCGAAGGCGTGGATGATGCCGGCGCGTACGGGCTTGTAGCGCTTGAGCGTGGCGATCACCTGGGCGTGGCTGCGGCGTACGTGCAGCAGCGCAGGCAATTCGAAGTCGCAGGCCATCTGCAATTGCGCTTCGAACAAGGCCTGCTGGCGGTCCTTGTCGAGCTCGGGCAGGTAATAGTCCAGGCCGAACTCGCCGACCGCACACAGGCGTGGATCGCCGCGCAGGCGTTCTAGCCACGCGCGCAGTTGCGCCAGGTGTTCGGGCCGGTGCTGCTCGAGGTACACCGGGTGCAGGCCGAGGGCGGCTGGCAGGCGTGCATCGCTGCAAGCCAGGTCCCAGACCCGCTGCCAGTTGCCCTGATCCACCCCCAGTACCACCATGCGCTCGACCCCCAGCGCCGCTGCGTTGGCCAGCAGGCGCTCGCGGTCGGCGTCGAAGTCGGGGAAGTCCAGGTGGGTATGGGTGTCGATCAGGCGCATGTTCAGGCCGAAATGCGCTGCTTGAAGGTTCGCGCCACGGCATGTACGCCTGGGGCGTAGGTCTTCTGCTCGATGGCGGCCAGGGCCAGCTCCAGTGCGGTGGCGGCGATCTGACCGTGCTGCTGGGCCATGGCGTTGACCGGCAGCGGCAGGAAGTCGAGCAACTGGTTGTCGCCGAAGGTGCCCAGTTGCAGCCCACGTGGCCCGCTGGCACGGGCTTGCAGGGCGTCGAACACGCCTTGCAGCAATACGTAGGAGGTCGTCACCAGGGCATCGGGCAGGTCGCCGAGCTCGTCGATCAGCGTTTCCATCAGGCGCTGGCCACAGGCGCGGCTGAAGGCGTCGCCTTCGTAGCGGCGAACTTCGCCATCAAAACCTTGCAGGGCCTCGTCGAACCCCCCGGCGCGGGCCTGGCTGACCGACAGCTCCGGACGCGCACCGATCAAGGCGATGCTGCGAGGCTTGCTGCCCAGCAGGCTTTCGGTGAGTTGGCGGCTGGCATCGCGGTCGTCACTGATCACCGAGCAGAAGTGCGCGGGGTCGAGGCGGCGGTCGATGGCAATCACTGGCAGGCCCTTGTTCTGCATTTCGCGATAACTGTCATCTTCCGGCGGCAGGCAACTGGCGACGAACAACGCATCGCAGCGGCGAGCGCGGAACAACTGCTGCAGTTGGCGTTCGCTCTCGGGTTGGTCATCACTGCTGGCGATCAGCAACTGGTAGCCACGGGCTCGCGCGCCCTGTTCGAGCTGCTTGGCGATGCGTGCGTAGCTGGGGTTTTCCAGGTCCGGGAGGATGAAGCCGAGGGTGCGTGTGTGCCGACTGCGCAGGCCGGCAGCCTGGGGGTTGGGCGTGAAGTCGTGGGCATCGACCACGGCGCGCACCCGCTCGACGGTGGCGCTGCTGATGCGCTGCTGTTCGGCCTTGCCGTTGATGACGTAGCTGGCAGTGGTCACGGAAACACCGGCCAGACGTGCGATATCGCTGAGTTTCACCGCATTTTCCTTGTTATTACCGGGGCAGCCTGGGGCGCCTGATCGGTTAGTCTTACTCAGAATTGTGTCCAAGTGCAGGCGACCATTGTCGCAATTGTTCCGACAAACTGGGGCTTTTTCCTACGCAGATTATCGAGTAACGTGGCCGCCTGGTCAGATTAAACGTTTCAGCATCCGATTGAACGGGAACTGCCCCTGAGCCCGCGGGTGAAAAAACGCGTTGAATCCCACAACAATAACCTCAGTCCCGAGCGACGGGTACTGCAAAAGGAGAAGGTCATGCTCGAGCTCGCGAGAGAGCAGATAGCCATGGGCCAGGTTGCCAGCGATAAAGCAGCGGCACTGCGCCTGCTGGCCGATCGGCTGGTCAGCGATGGCCTGGTCGCCGAGGGTTACCTCCAGGGCCTTGAGGCTCGCGAGGCGCAGGGCTCCACGTTCCTTGGCCAAGGCATCGCCATTCCCCACGGTACCCCGCAGACCCGCGACCTGGTGTACGCCACCGGTGTTCGCCTGTTGCAGTTTCCCGAGGGGGTGGACTGGGGCGATGGGCAAATCGTCTACCTGGCGATCGGCATCGCCGCGCGCTCTGACGAACACCTGCGCCTGCTGCAACTGCTGACGCGTGCCCTCGGTGAAACCGACCTGGCCGAGGCGCTGCGCCGCGCCAGCTCTGCCGACGCACTGCTCAAGCTGTTGCAGGGGGCGCCGCGTGAACTGGCGCTGGATGCACAGCTGATCGGTCTGAACCTGCCCGCCGAAGACTTCGCTGAACTGGCCTGGCGCGGTGCGCGCCTGCTGCAGCGTGGCGGCTGTGTAGACAGCGGTTTCGCAGCGCTGTTGCAGCAGGCCGAGCCACTGCCGTTGGGAGAGGGGTTGTGGTGGTTGCACAGCGAGCGCGATGTGCTGCAGCCTGGCCTGGCGTTCGTGACGCCGCAGCAGCCCCTGCGTCATCGTGACCAGCCGTTGAACGGCCTGTTCTGCCTGGCCAGCCTTGGCGCTGCGCACCAGGCCTTGCTCGAGCGCCTGTGTCAGGTGCTGATCGAAGGGCGCGGGCAGACCCTCTACCAGGCCACCAGCAGCCGCGATGTGCTGCAGGTGCTGGGCGGCGAGGCGCCGCCAGATTGGCCCAGCGTGCGCGTGATACTGGCCAACCCCCATGGCCTGCATGCCCGCCCGGCGAAGGTGCTGGCGCAACTGGCCAAGGGCTTCGAGGGTGAGATCCGCATCCGCCTGACCGACAGCGGCCATCCCGGCGTATCGGTGAAAAGCCTGAGCCGCCTGCTGTCACTAGGGGCTCGGCGTGGGCAGGAACTGGAGCTGATCGCCGAGCCGGCCATCGCCAGTGATGCCCTGCCGGTGTTGCTGGAAGCCATCGAACAGGGCCTGGGCGAGGACGTCGAACCGTTGCCGGCGCATGCCCTGCCGGTCGCCGAGGTGGTGGGCGAAACCTTGCAAGCGCCGCTGCCCGGTAGCCAGGTCCAGGGCGTCGGTGCAGCGCCAGGCATCGCCAGCGGGCCGGCCCATGTACGGATTGAGCGCCAGATCGATTATCCGCTGCGCGGCGAATCCTGCGCCCAGGAACGTGCCAGGCTGCGTGCTGCCCTGGCAGCGGTCAACGCCGAGCTGCAGACACTGGTGCAACGCAGCGACAAGGCCATCGGTGAGATCTTCATCACACACCAGGAGATGCTCGCCGACCCGGCACTGGGCGATGAGGTGGACCTGCGCCTGGCCCAGGGCGAAAGTGCCGCAGCGGCGTGGATGGCGGTGATCGAGGCGGCCGCAAGCCAACAGGAGGCGCTGCGCGATGCGTTGCTCGCCGAACGTGCCGCCGACCTGCGCGACATTGGCCGAAGGGTGCTGGCGCAGCTGTGTGGCGTCGCCGAGCAGGCCGAGCCGCAACAGCCTTATGTGCTGGTGATGGCTGAAGTCGGGCCGTCCGATGTGGCGCGTCTCGACCCGGCGCGGGTTGCTGGCATCGTGACCGCGCAAGGCGGGGCCACCGCGCACAGCGCCATCGTTGCCCGCGCTTTGGGCATTCCGGCGGTGGTCGGTGCCGGGGCGGCGATCCTGCTGGTGGAGGCGGGTACGCCGCTGTTGCTCGACGGGCAACGGGGCAAGGTCAGCGTTGCGCCGCCTGCCGATGAGCTGCAGCGTGCGTTGGCCGAACGCGATCAGCGTGAGCAGCGTCTGCAGGCCGCCTGGGTCAAACGCCATGAGCCGGCCGTGACCCGCGATGGCCATGCCGTCGAAGTCTTCGCCAACATCGGTGACAGCAGTGGCATCGACAAGGTGGTGGAGCTTGGCGCCGAAGGCGTCGGCCTGTTACGCACCGAACTGATCTTCATGGCTCATCCGCAACTGCCGGATGTGGCCACCCAGGAAGCCGAGTATCGCCGCGTGCTCGATGGCCTGCAGGGGCGCCCGTTGGTGGTGCGCACCCTCGATGTGGGCGGTGACAAGCCCTTGCCCTACTGGCCGATCGCCGATGAAGACAACCCCTTCCTCGGCGTGCGTGGCGTGCGCCTGACCCTGCAGCGTCCGCAGGTCATGGAGGAGCAGTTGCGCGCCTTGCTGCGCGCGGCCGACGACCGGCCACTGCGGATCATGTTCCCGATGGTCGGCCAGATGCATGAGTGGCGCGCGGCCAAAGCCATGGTCGAGCGGCTGCGTGAGGAGATCCCGGTCAATGACCTGCAGGTGGGGATCATGGTCGAGGTGCCGTCGGCTGCGCTGCTGGCCCCGCAACTGGCCCGGGAGGTGGACTTCTTCAGCATCGGCACCAACGACCTGACCCAGTACGCCCTGGCCATCGACCGCGGCCATCCGAGCCTGTCGGCCCAGGCCGATGGTCTGCACCCGGCGGTGCTGCAACTGATCGACATGACCGTGCGCGCCGCCCATGCCGAAGGCAAGTGGGTGGGCGTGTGCGGTGAACTGGCGGCCGACCCGCAGGCAGTGCCGGTGCTGCTGGGGCTGGCGGTGGACGAACTGAGCGTCGCGGCGCGCAGCGTCGCCGAAGTCAAGGCCCTGGTGCGCCAGGCCGATTACCCGACGGCCCGTGCCCTGGCGCGCGAGGCCCTGCAACAGGACAGCGCCGAGGCGGTACGGGCGCTGGTGGAGCGTTATTGAAATGGCCAAGATTCTTACCCTGACCCTCAACCCTGCGATCGACCTCACGGTAACCCTCGAGCGCCTGCACGCCGGTGAGGTCAATCGCACCCATGACCAGCGCAGCCACGCCGCCGGCAAGGGCCTGAACGTTGCCCAGGTGCTGGCTGACCTTGGGCATCAGGTGACGGTCAGCGGCTTTCTGGGGCGCGACAACCTGCAGCCTTTCGAAGCGCTGATTGCCCGCCGCGGCTTCGACGACGGTTTCGTTCGCGTGTCGGGCGAAACCCGCACCAACATCAAGCTGGTCGAGGCCGATGGCCGGGTCACCGATGTCAATGGCCAGGGCCCGCAGGTCGACGACGCGGCCCAGGCCGAGCTGCTCGAGTACCTGGCACAGCGGGCAGCCGGGCATGACGTGGTGGTGGTGGCAGGCAGCTTGCCTCGTGGCGTCAGCACGCAGTGGTTCTGCCAGTTGCTGGGACAGTTGGCCGCGCAGGGCCTGAAGGTGGCGTTGGACACCAGCGGCGAAGCCTTGCGCGCCGGTCTGCAAAGCACACCCTGGTTGGTCAAGCCCAATACCGATGAGCTGGGCGAGCTTTTCGGCATCACCGTGCAGGCTTTTTCCGAGCAGCGCGATGCCGCCCGGCGTCTGCTCGACAGCGGCGTCACTCACGTGGTGGTGTCCCAGGGCGAGCACGGGGTGAACTGGTTCGCCGCTGACCTGGCCCTGCATGCCCAGCCGCCCAAGGTGCGCATCGCCAGTACCGTGGGCGCGGGCGACTCGCTGGTGGCGGGCATGGTTCATGGCCTGCTGCAGGCCGAGAGCGCCGGGCAGACCTTGCGCCGCGCCACGGCCATCGCTGCCCAGGCGGTGACCCAGGTGGGCTTCGGCATCGACGACCGCGAACAGCTGTCGCGCCTGGAGGCTGCCGTGCAACTGACAGAACAACAACAAGAGGCTCGCCGATGAACATTGCGATCGTCACCGCCTGCCCGAATGGCCAGGTGTCGAGTGTATTGAGTGCACGCTTGCTGGCCGCCGCGGCCCAACGCCGGGGCTGGAGTACCAGTGTCGAGGTGTGGGATGCCGAGCACCCCGAGCGGCGCCTGAGCTCTGCGCAGATCGCCGAGGCCGACTGGGTGCTGGTGGTCAGCACGGGTTCGGTGGACCTGAGTCGCTTCGTCGGCAAGCCGGTGTACCAGAGCACCCCGGCCCAGGCGCTGGCCGATCGCGAAGGTTTCCTCGATGAAGCGGCGGCCAACGCCAAGGTGCTCGAAGCGAGCGGCGCCGAGGTGCCAAGCTGCAGCGCTGCACCCCGTATCGTGGCGGTCACCGCCTGCCCGACCGGTGTGGCCCATACCTTCATGGCGGCCGAAGCCTTGCAGCAGGCTGCCCGGGAGCTGGGCTACGGTTTCAGTGTCGAGACCCAGGGCTCGGTGGGCGCACGCAACCCGCTGACGGCCGACGCCATTGCCGAGGCGGACGTGGTGCTGCTGGCAGCCGACATCGAGGTGCCGGCTGCACGCTTCGCGGGCAAGCGCATCTACCGATGCGGCACCGGCATCGCCCTCAAGCAGGCGCGGGCGACCCTCGACAAGGCGCTGGCCGACGCCAAGCTGGAAAGCGCCGAGGGCGCAGCCGAGACGCCCGCGAAAAGTGAAAAGGCCGGTGTCTACAAACACCTGTTGACCGGCGTGTCGTTCATGCTGCCGATGGTGGTGGCAGGTGGGCTGCTGATCGCCCTGTCGTTCGTCTTCGGCATCGAGGCGTTCAAGGAGCCGGGCACCTTGCCTGCGGCCTTGATGCAGATCGGTGGAGAGGCGGCGTTCAAGCTGATGGTGCCGATGCTGGCGGGGTATATCGCCTGGTCCATCGCCGACCGCCCGGGCCTGGCCCCAGGGATGATCGGTGGCCTGCTGGCCAGCACCCTGGGGGCGGGTTTCATTGGCGGTATCGTCGCGGGCTTTCTTGCTGGCTACAGCGCCAAGGCCATCAGCCGCTGGGCGCGTCTGCCCACCAGCCTCGAAGCGCTCAAGCCGATCCTGATCATCCCGCTGTTGGCCAGCCTGTTCACCGGGTTGGTGATGATCTACGTGGTCGGTCATCCGGTGGCGGCGATGCTCGAGGGACTGACGCGTTTTCTCGACAGCATGGGAACCACCAATGCGATCCTGCTCGGATTGCTGCTGGGTGGGATGATGTGCGTCGACCTCGGCGGGCCGATCAACAAGGCGGCTTATGCGTTCTCGGTAGGCTTGCTGGCCTCGTCGAGCTACGCGCCGATGGCGGCGACCATGGCCGCTGGAATGGTGCCGCCGATCGGCCTGGGAATCGCTACCTTTTTGGCCCGGCGCAAGTTTGCCCAGAGTGAGCGCGAGGCGGGCAAGGCGGCATTGGTGCTGGGGCTTTGCTTCATCTCCGAGGGCGCGATTCCCTTCGCGGCGAAGGACCCATTGCGGGTGATTCCGGCGAGCATCGCCGGCGGTGCGCTGACGGGGGCGCTGTCGATGTACTTTGGCTGCAAGCTGATGGCGCCGCACGGTGGACTGTTCGTGTTGCTGATCCCCAACGCGATCAATCATGCGCTGCTGTACCTGCTGGCGATCCTGGCCGGGAGCCTGGTGACGGCGGTGGTGTACGCGCTGATCAAGAAGGGGGAGCGGGTGGAGATGGTGGTGGCGCCGGCCAAGTGATCGGCTGGAGGCGCTGGAGGATGCTTCGCAGGCTTGCCCGCGAAGCATCCAGCACTGATCTCAACGCTTGTGCCGCAATGGCACCAGCAACTCGCCCAGGCCGTTGTGATCGATCTCATGCATCAACGCCAGCAACCCGCCCAGCTCGCCGGGCGGAAAGCCCTTGCGCGCGAACCATGCCAGGTAGTCGCCCGGCAGGTCGGCGATGATCCGGCCCTGGTATTTGCCGAAGGGCATGGTCCGTGTGACCAGCAGTTGCAAGGATTCGGGTTTCATTCGGTGAACCTGGTGCGCTGAAAGCGCCGACCATACAGCAATCGCTGTGCGTATCCACCCTGCAATCTGCACGAGCACGCAAGCGGCGATCATGCAGAACACCGTTTCACTGTCGTCGCGGCTATTAAATAAGTAACTGATTTGTAAGCTTTTTATTTTATGTTCAGGCTTGGCATGAAGACTGCTCCAGTCATAGGGACTATCACCTGCCAAGGAGTTACGCCATGAGCAACCCCAACAAAGATGTGATCGACGTGCTCAACGACCTGATCGAGTACAGCAAGGACGGCGAAAAGGGTTTCAAGGAGTCGGCCGATGACGTCAAGAATCCTGAGCTGAAGACCTTCTTCGTCCAGCGAGCGACGGCGTGTAACCAGGCCGCTGCTGAACTTCAGGCTGAAGTACGTCATCTTGGTGGCGATCCCGAGACCTCGACCAGCTTGAGCGGTGATATTCACCGTGGCTGGGTCAACCTCAAGTCGATGGTGACCGGCAAGGATGAAGAAGCGGTGCTCAACGAAGTGGAGCGGGGCGAAGACCATGCCCTGAAGGCCTACAAGGAAGCCCGAGAAAAGCTCGTTAAGCTCAATAACCCCAGCGCGCAGAATGCGCTGACCTTGGTCGATCGCCAGCTGCAAGGCGTACAGCGCAATCACGACCAGGTGAAAGCACTGCGTGACGCTGCTCGCGCCCGCTCCTAAGCAACAGGCGTGACAGGCCCTTCTACCCGGTTACGGCCCCCCGCCTTGGCCCGGTAAAGGGCTTCATCCGCGGCACCCAGCACTTCTGTAAGGTCGTGTTGGGTGCCGGGTTCGTAAAGGCCGATGCCAATGCTGACCGTGATTGGCTGCTCATCGGCACCGAATCGCGGCATCGCTTCGACACTCAGGCGAATGCGCTCGGCCAGCAGCAACGCACCGGCCAGTTCGGTTTCCGGCAGCACCACCTGAAATTCTTCGCCACCGTAGCGCGCTGCCAGATCGGCCGGCCTGCGGATGCAGCGATTGATGGTGCGCGCCACCTCACGCAGGGCATGGTCGCCGCCAGCGTGGCCGTGACGCTGGTTGAACGCCTTGAAGTGATCCACATCCACCATCAGTACCGCCAGCGCCGTGCGGTTGCGTTGCGCGCGCGCCCATTCCTGACGCAGGACCTGATCGAGGCGACGTCGGTTTGCCAGCCCCGTGAGGCTGTCGGTGGCTGCCAGCGTGGCCAGGCCCTGCTCGGCATCGTGGCGCCGACGCAGTTCGCGCCCCAGCAGCACGGTCAGCCAGAGTATGCCCAGGCACAGCACCCCCGTGGCCAGGCCGACGATCAGCGCCGTGCGCCGCCAGGCCTGGAAGACTTCGGAAGACGAGTGCGCCACCAGCACGATCAGCGGCAGTTCGCCCACGCGCGCGAACGTGTACATGCGCCGCTCGTCGAACAGGTTCGAGTGTGCGCTGAAACTGCCGCTGCGCGCCTTGAGAATGCGCTGGAAAATAGGGTACTGGCTGAAGTCGCTGCCGATCGGTAGGTCTTGTGGCCGGCTCGGTTGTCGAGCGAGTAACTGGCCGCTGGTGTTGAGCAGGTTGATGCTGCTGTGCTCGCCGATATCCAGGCGCTGGAACAGTTCGCTGAAATAGGACAGGCGCAGGGCGCCGGTCGCCAGGCCTGCGAACTCACCACCGGGGCCGGGAATGCGCCGGCTGAAACTGATGCACCAATCGAGATCGCCCAGCTGTGCCTTGAACGGTGGACCGACCAGCAGACCGAGGTTGGCATTGGCCTGGTGGGCCTTGAACACCCTCGTGCTGGCGAAGTTGGCCTGGCGTGGAATGATGCTGGTGGAGTCGCCCACCACGTCGCCCTGGGCGTCGAGCCACAGCACATCGCCGCGGCTGCGGTCGACGAAGGCCTGGTTGAACAGCAGGCGTTGGCGCAGCGGGCCGGGGACTTCCGGCAGCTCGCGGCGCCCGACTGCCCAGATCAGGCCCTTGAGCGACTGGTCGTAGAGTTCGGCGTTGCGCAGGATGTCACTTTCGATGAGCTGGACGATGTTGTTCGAGGCGCGGATGGAGGACTGTTCGACACTGTCCCGTTCGCGGCCGAGCAGATAGCTGACGATACCTAAAATCGCGAGCACGGCGAGGCAACTGCCCAGGTTGAGGATCAGCTCGGGGTGAGGCCTGGGGAGGATGGGGCGCGGGGATCGAGTGTGCAACATCAGGCTCGCTACTGCATAGGCCCCTCTTTCCGTGAGGGTAGGGCTATAAAGCGGCGGCAATATTCTAGGGAAGTGGCAATTGTCGGACAAGATTAGTCCGTCGGAAATGCATCAGGGGCTTCGCGGGACAAGCCCGCCCCTACAGGGCTGTAGGAGCGGGCTCGTCCCGCGATCACCGGCAACGCCGGTGCCATCCGCTGAGAGAGGGCCGATCAGAACACGTTCAGCGGATAGTCGACGATCACACGCAGCTCGTCGTTATCGTTATCCACGGCCGAGTACCCCTGGCTGCCACGGTGGCTGGCATAGCGCAGCAGCACCGACAGGTCCTTGAACTGGCCTTCCTGGAACACGTACTTCACGTCCAGGTCGCGTTCCCAGTGGCGCGCATCCTTGCCGTCCTCGCTGTACCAGTGGCCATAGCCAACGCTGTTCGGATCAGCCTTGGTGAGGTCCAGCTTGCCGCGCGAATACGACAGCGACGAGGTCAGCCCCGGGATGCCGAGCCCTGCGAAGTCATAGTCGTATTGCAGCTTCCACGAGCGCTCGTTGGGGCCGTTGAAGTCCGAGTACATGCGCGAGTTGTCGAGGTAGATGCTGTCGCCCAGGTTGATGTAGTCGAACGGCGTATTGCCGTTGACCCGCTGGTAGGCGGCAGTGATGCTGTGATGACCGGCCGCCACGGTGAAGTGCAGGCTGTAGGTGTTGTTGTCGATCTTGCCCAGTTTCGACTGGCCAGTGTCCTGAGTGTGGTAGAAGTGCACGCCCGGGTTGAGGCTGACCAGGTCATTGACCACATAGGTGTAGTCGAAGTCGGCGTAGTACTGGTTCCAGATGTCTTTCAGTTCGGCGGCGTAGAGGTTGGCGGTGATGTTCTCGGTGCCGTTCCACGCGGCGCCAGCCCACGACAGGTGCTTGCTGCGCTGGTCGTCGGTCTGCTGGCTATAGTAGGTGTCGATGCGGCGGTGGCCGCTCTGGTTGTAAGGCTTGGTGAAGCTCACCTGGCCGCCTTCGAGCAGCAACCCGTCGACGCTGGTGTTGGTCAGCGCCACGCCACGGAAGGTCTGCGGCAGCATGCGCGTCTCGCCACCGGCGATCACTGGGTTGGTGAGGAACAGGTCACCGGCCTTCAGTTCTGTGTCGAAGCCCTTGAGCTTGATCGCGGCGCCCGCGGTGGAGAATGAATGCGGCGCGGCGCCCAGTTCGTCTTCGTTCTTCTGGTGGGTCGGCAGGATGCTGGTGCCAGCGTGGCCGCCACCGCCATCGAGCTTCAGGCCCAGCATGGCGTGGGCATCGACACCGAAACCGATCACACCGGGCGTGTAGCCCGACTCGAAGCGGGCGACGGCGCCCTGGCCCCACTCGCGATTGTCGCGCACACCCTGGTTGAGTTGGTTGCGGTTGAAGTAGGCGTTGCGAAAGTGCAGGTTCAGCGATGAACCCTCGATGAAGCCATCAGCCTTGTCGTCGTCCGCCTGGGCGGCGTGGGGAATCGTTGCGGCCAATGCAACGAACAGTGGCGTGAAACGGAAAGCGAAGGACACGAGTAAATGCTCCTTTGGTCTAGCGGTGGGGCAGTTTCTAATTGTCGGAATTGCAGTTTCTTGTGAGGGACGTTACAAACCGGCTGATAAATAAAGCGCATAAAAAAAGCCGCTGATGCGCAGCGGCTTTAAAAGGCTAACATATCGACACAGGCACTGCCCATGGCGTAGCCGGGGGAAAACAGGACGTGTTCCGGCTGCCGATCAGCTGTCGGCATTGACATCGTTCGAGACTTTGGAAGCTGTCTGTTGCGCGTCTTTCGTCGCGCCTTGGTGCTGCGCGGCATAGGCATCCTGCGACTGTTGCAGGGTGGCGGCAATCTCTGCGTTACGGGCGACGAAGGCCGGCGATTCCTCAGCCATGGCCAGGGGCGACAACAACAGGGACGACAGGACGAAGACGCTGGCAATACCCATACTGTTGGACATTTGAAACAACCTTCTTGCGTGGCAAGTGTGAGTGAAGACAGGGCTAAGTTAGTCCTGAACAGGCACTTGAAACAGTACCGCAGAGGATAATCACTCTTGCGCAAAAAGTAAGAATTGCTGCGTGGGTCTTCAGACTTTTACCCTAAACCCGCGTAGTTGAGCGCTCGGCAGGTTGATGCCGAAAGTATTGGCGCCCTCTTCGCTGCGTACAAAGACGCTGCCGCCATGCATCAGCGCAATGGCCTTGACGATCGCCAAGCCCAACCCATGGTTACCACCGCCGCTGTTGCTGCGCGCGGCATCGACCCGATAGAAACGCTCGAACAGCAACGGCAGGTGGGCCTCGTCGATAGCCGGCCCGGGGTTGCTCACGGCGATGCTGACCCGCTCCTTATCGACATCGATCCGTACCTGGATCACTTGCCCGGGCGCAGTGTGCTGTACCGCGTTGTTCAGCAGGT
Organism: Pseudomonas sp. SYWMCR5; assembly: GCF_057197165.1. NCBI lineage: Bacteria > Pseudomonadati > Pseudomonadota > Gammaproteobacteria > Pseudomonadales > Pseudomonadaceae > Pseudomonas > Pseudomonas sp. SYWMCR5. The sequence continues at coordinate 1,109,042 of NZ_JBXUNH010000001.1, read as the reverse complement.
TGATGAGCGCGCGGCGCAGTTGTGCCTTTTCGATTGGGGCCTGGGCATCGCCGCTGACCTCGACGCTGACGCGCGCGTCTTCGAGGATGTAGTCGAGGTAGTCCAGAGTGGTCGCCACTTCCTCGGCCAGTGACGCCTGGGTCAGCGCGGTGGCCTTGCTGCCCTGGTCGGCGCTGGCCAGGAACAGCATGTCGTTGATGATGCTGCGCAACCGCTCGAGCTCCTCCAGATTCGATTGCAGCACTTCGAAGTAGTGCTCGGCGCTGCGCCCGCGGGTCAAGGCCACTTGGGTCTGGCCGATCAGGTTGGTCAGCGGCGAGCGCAGTTCGTGGGCAACGTCGGCGTTGAAGGCTTCGAGCCGCGAATAGGCCTGGCTGACCCGGTCGAGCGCGGCGTTGAAGGCCTTGGCAAACTGCGCCAGCTCCGGCGGCAGGTCCTGGGTGCGCAGGCGGCCGTCCAGGCGTGGCGGGGCCAGCGCCTGGGCTTCTGCCGACAGCGCCAGTAGCGGGCGCAGGCCGATGCGTGCGACCCAGTAGGCGAGCAGCGAGGCCAGCAACACACCGAGCACGGCCAGGCCGACAATGGCCACCAGCAGGCTGTGCTGGGCCTGCCAGAAGGTTTGTGTGTCGATACCGATCATGAAGCGTACCGCCGGCCGTTCACCCAGGGCCGGCAGTTGGCTGACCAGGATCTTGAACGGATAGGGGTTGTCGGCCAGGCGCAGGTCGCGCATGCCTTCCGGCCCCTGGGCGAAGCGGCGCAACTGCTCGTTGGGGTGGCCGTACTCGAAGCGCGGATCATCGCTGACCACCCAGAAGCGGATGCGCCGGTCTTCTTCGGCCAGCAGGTTGAGTTTGTTGTGGATCTTCGCCCAGTGTTCCAGGGTGCCGAAGCGGTTGAGGGTGGACTCCAGCACGCTGAAGCGCGCATCCAGCTCGGCCGCCGGCAGCAGGTCGAGGCTGCGGTCGACCTGGCGGTACAACGCGCTGCCGATCAGCACGAACACCGCCAGCGCCACTAGCGTAAACAGCAGCGACAGGCGCAGGGCCAGGGAGTTAGCCCGCACGATTTTCCAGGACATAGCCCATGCCTCGGATGGTGTGCAGCAGCTTGTTTTCGAACGGCCCGTCGAGCTTGGCGCGTAAGCGCTTGATTGCGACCTCGACAACGTTGGCGTCGCTGTCGAAATTGATGTCCCAGACCAGCTCGGCGATGGCGGTCTTGGACAGGATCTCGCCCTGGCGCCGGGCCAGCACGCTGAGCAGCGAGAACTCCTTGGCGGTCAGCTCCAGACGCTGGCCCGCGCGGCTGGCCTTGCGTGCCATCAGGTCGATCCACAGGTCGGCGACTTGGATCTGCAGCGGCTCATGGCTGGTGCTGCGGCGGGTCAGAGCCTGCAGGCGGGCGACCAGTTCGAGGAAGGAGAACGGCTTGCCCAGGTAGTCGTCGGCACCTTCGCGCAAGCCATGAATGCGGTCCTCGACGCGCTCGCGGGCGGTGAGCATGATCACCGGGGTCTGCTTGCGTGCACGCAGGGCGCGCAGCACGCCGTAGCCATCCAGGCCCGGGAGCATGACGTCGAGCACGATCACCGCATAGTCGCCCTCGAGCGCCAGGTGCAGGCCATCGATGCCATCACGGGCCAGATCGACAGTGAAGCCCTGCTCGGTCAGGCCGCGATGCAGGTAGTCGGCGGTTTTTTCTTCGTCTTCGACGATCAGCACACGCATGAGTTTGTCTCAACTGGCGGTCGCGGCCGCGTTGGCGACCTTGCGGCGGTGGAACAGGCGCTCCAGGGCCAAGTATATGACGGGGGTGGTGAACAGCGTCAGCGCCTGGCTGACCAGCAGGCCACCGACCACCGCGATGCCCAGCGGCTGGCGCAGCTCGGCACCGGCTCCGAAGCCGAACATCAAAGGCACCGCGCCGAGCAGGGCGGCGAGGGTGGTCATGATGATCGGCCGGAAGCGTGTCAGGCAGGCCTGGTGGATTGCCTGCTCGGGCGTCATGCCCTGGTTGCGTTGGGCGTCGAGGGCAAAGTCGATGAGCAGGATGCCGTTCTTCTTGACGATGCCGATCAGCAGCACGATGCCGATCAGCCCCATGATGGTGAAGTCCTGGCCCATGGCCCAGAGCAGGATCAGCGCACCGAGGCCCGCCGAGGGCAGGGTGGAGATGATCGTCAGCGGGTGTACGAAGCTCTCGTAGAGCACGCCAAGGATGATGTACACCGCCACCAGTGCTGCGAGGATCAGCCAAGGCTGGCTCGACAATGAACTCTGGAACGCTTGTGCCGCGCCCTGGAAACTGCCGACGATGGCATCGGGCATGCCCAGCTCGCGCTGGGTCTGTTCGAGGATGCGCACCGCATCACCCAGGGCCACGCCGGGGGCTAGGTTGAACGACAGGTTGGCGGCCGGGAACAGGCCGTCGTGGGCGATCGACAGCGGGCCGGTGCTGGGCGGTGCGACATGGGCCAGGGCCGACAGCGGCACCATCTCGCCCGACAACGGTGAGCGCAGGTAGAAATAGTTCAGGCTCTCGGCCTTGCCGCGCTGGCGGGCGTCGAGTTCGAGGATCACCTTGTACTGGTTGGTCTCGGTCTGGAACTCGCTGATCTGGCGCTGGCCGAAGGCGTCGTACAGCGCCTGGTCGACGTCGGTGGTGGTCAGGCCGAAGCGCGCGGCGGCCTGGCGGTCGATGTCGATGCGGGTGACGCTGGCGCCCAGCTGCAGGTCGTTGGACAGGTCACGGAACGCCGGGTTTTCCCGCAGGCGGTCGGTCAGGCGCTGGGTCCACAGGTTCAGGGCCACGCCATCGTTGCTCTTGAGCACGTACTGGTACTGGGTGCGCGACGGGCCGGAGCTGAGGTTGATGTCCTGGCCGGCGCGCAGGTACAGGACGATGCCGGGCACCTGGGCGAGTTTCGGGCGCAGGCGGTCGATCAGTTCGCTGGCTGATACATCGCGCTCGCCGCGGGGCTTGAGGGTGATCCAGAAGCGGCCGTTGGCGATGGTCTGGTTGCTGCCGGTGACGCCGACCGAGTGGGAGAAGGCGCGTACCGCAGGGTCGGCCTCAATGATCTTCGCCAGGGCCTTGTGCTTCTCGATCATCGCCGGGTACGACACGTTGGCGGCTGCCTCGCTGGTGCCGAGGATGAAGCCGGTGTCCTGCAGCGGGAAGAAGCCCTTGGGGATGGCGATATAGCCGACCACTGCCAGCGCCAGGGTCAGGCCGAACACACCCAGCGTCAGGCGCTGGTGGGCGAGGGCGCGGTCCAGGCCCTTTTCGTACCAGCGCACCAGGCGCTGGCCGAAGCCGTCGTGGTGTTCCTGCGGCGGTTTGCGCATGAACAACGCGCAGAGGGTCGGCGCCAGGGTCAGCGACACCACCACCGAAATCAAGATGGTCGAGGTGGCGGTCAGGGCGAACTCCTTGAACAGCCGCCCGACCACGCCGCCCATGAACAGCAGCGGAATGAACGCGGCGATCAGCGAGAAGCTGATCGAGATCACCGTGAAGCCGATCTCGCCGGCGCCCTTGATTGCCGCCGTGCGGCTGTCGTCTCCGGCTTCCAGGTGACGGTGGATGTTCTCCACCACCACGATGGCGTCATCGACCACGAAGCCCACGGCGATGACGATGGCCACCAGGGTGAGGTTGTTGAGGCTGAAGCCTGCCACGTACATCAGCGCGCAACTGGCGATCAGCGACACCCCCAGCACGCTGGAGACGACCAGGGTTGCCGACCACTGGCGCAGGAACAGCGCCATCACCCCGATCACCAGTATCACCGCGATCATCAGAGTGAGTTCCACTTCATGCAGCGAGGCGCGGATGGTTTGGGTGCGGTCGTTGAGCACCGACACCTCGACCGAGGCTGGAAGCATTTCCTGCAAGCGCGGCAGGGCGTCGAGCACGCGATCCACGGTGTCGACGATATTGGCGCCAGGCTGGCGGAAGATCACCAGGTTCAGCCCGGGTTTGTCGCCGGACCAGGATTTGACATAGGCGTTCTCGGCGCCTTCGATCACCTTGGCCACGTCCTGCAGGCGAACCGGGGCGCCGTTGCGGTAGCTGACGATCAGTTGGGCGTAGTCTTCGGGGTGGAACAACTGGTCGTTGGCGGCGATGGTCGAGACACTGTGTTCGCCGTACAGCGCGCCCTTGGCCAGGTTCAGGCTGGTCTGCTGGATGGCCTGGCGGATATCGGCCAAGGTCAGGCCGATGGCCGCGAGCTTCTCGGGCTGGGCTTGTACGCGGATCGCGGGGCGCAGTTGGCCGGTGATGTTGATCAGGCCGACCCCGTCGATCTGGCTGAGCTGGCGCGCCAACAGGGTTTCGGTGTAGTCGCTGAGCTCGTTGCCGGGCATTTGCTCGGAGCTGACGGTCAGCACCAGCACGGGGCTGTCGGCCGGGTTGACCTTGCGCCAGGTCGGTGGGCTGGGTAGGTCCTGCGGCAGGCGCGCAGTGGCGGTGTTGATCGCGGCCTGGACTTCCTGGGCGGCGGTGTCGATGTTCTTGTCGAGGGTGAACTGCAGGATCAGCGTGGTCGAGCCCAGGGCACTGCTGCTGGTCATCTGGGTCATGCCGGGGATGGCGCTGAACTGTACCTCCAGCGGCGTCGCCACCGAGGATGCCATGGTTTCCGGGCTGGCGCCGGGAAGCTGCGCGGTCACCTGGATGGTCGGGAAGTCGGCTTCCGGCAAGGGGGCCACCGGCAGGCGCGGGAAAGCGATGGCCCCCAGCAGCACCAGGGCGAAGGTCAGTAGCAGGGTGGCGATGGGGTGGTCGATGCACCAGGCCGAAACCCCTTTGCGGGTGATCATGGCTGGCTCCGGCGGTCGGCCACTTCGGGGCTGGCGGGCAGGTCGGGGGCGACCTCGACCCGTGCCCCGGGCTTGAGGCGCGACTGGCCGTCGAGCACCAGGCGATCACCGGCCTTGACCCCGGCGATGACGTTCAGCGCGCTGTCCTGGTAGAGCACCTTCACCGGCACGCTGGCAACCTTGTCGCCATCGAGGCGGTAGACGTAATGGCCATCGATGCCTCGCTGCACCACGGGTGGTGGCACCACCAGGGCGTTCTCGTCGATGGCGGTGCGCAGGCGAATGGTCACCAGTTGGCCCGGCCACAAGCGGCCATCCTTGTTGTCGAACTCGGCCTTGATACGCACGGTGCCGGTGTTGGCCGAGACCTGGTTATCGATCAGCGCCAGGTGGCCCTGGCCCAGCAGGCTGCGTTCGCCGTCGGCGTCCATGTAGGCCTCGACCAGCGCTGGTGACGGGGCTTTGAGCAGGTTCTGCAGGCTGGGCAGCATCTGTTGCGGCAGGGCGAACTCGACGGCGATCGGGTTGATCTGGGTGACGCTGAACAGACCCCGGGTGTCGCTGCTGCGCACCAGGTTGCCGGGGTCGACGTTGCGAATGCCGACGCGACCGGTCACCGGTGAGCGGATCTGCGTGTACGACAGCTGCACTTCGGCATTGGCGATGGCTGCCTGGTTACCTTTGACCGTGGCCTGCAGTTGATTCACCAGCGCCTGTTGCTGGTCGAGGGTCTGTTTCGAGACGCCGTCGTCGCTGCTCAGCAGGCGGTAGCGCTTGAGGTCGACACCGGCCACCTGCAACTGTGCCTGGCTCTGGCCGAGTTGGGCGCGAGCCTGCTCGAGACTGGCGCGGATCGCGCGGTCGTCGAGGGTGGCGAGCAGGTCGCCTGCCTTGACCCATTGGCCCTCCTTGACCTGCACCTGGGTCAGGATGCCCTCGACCTGCGGGCGTACATCGACGCTGTGCAACGACAGTACCGAGCCGATGGCGCTGGCAAAGCGCGGCACGTCCTGCTGGGTGACGCTGACCACCCTGACCGGCACGGCATTTTGCGCGCGTGGGGCAGGCGTGTCCTGGCGCAGGCGCAACCAACCGGCCACGGCGATCAGCAGGAGGATGGCCAGGGTGGCGAGAACGAAGGAGCGGGAGGGACGTCGCATCGGTGCTGGTACCGGTCAGTTGGCAGGGTTGGTTACGTGTCGTGTTCTGCGCGGGCAAGCCCGCTCGCACACCATCTGTTACGGAAGTACCTGTGGGAGGGGGCTTGCCCGCGAACAGAACACCTAGATAACCGGCTTTATGTCCTGTCCTTTTTCTGCTTATAGCCCCTCAATCGGGTCGGCAACGTGACGCCTGGCTGACAGCGCTGACAGTTTCCAATCATTGATGGCCAATTGCCAAGGCATTGCGCTGGATCAATGCCCGTCCGGGGTTTGCCCCTAGAGTCGAACGCCCTCCCGATTGTCCCGACAACAATGAGAGCCTCCGATGAAGTGCAATATGCCTGTTACCGGTCGCCAAGTGGATTATCCCGGTGATGCCAACATCCTTTCCACCACCGACCTCGATAGCCGCATCACCTACGCCAACGATGATTTCGTGCGTATCAGCGGGTTTGCCCGCGAGCAGTTGCTCGGCCAGCCGCATCATGTGGTCCGCCATCCTGACATGCCTGCCCAGGCCTTCGAGCAGATGTGGCAGACGCTCAAGGCCGGTCGTTCGTGGATGGGGCTGGTGAAGAACCGCTGCAGCAACGGTGATCACTACTGGGTCAGCGCCTTCGTCTCGCCCATCGGCAGTGCGGGGCAGACGGTCGAGTACCAGTCGGTGCGCACCCGTCCACTCGACGAGCAGGTCGCGGCGGCCGAGCGCTGCTATGCACGTTTGCGCGAAGGGCGGTGGCGCTGGCGCGAGCGTCTGCCGGTGCCGGGCCTGCGGGCGCGGCTGTCGCTGGGCATTGGCGCTGTGCTGGCGCTGGTGATCGGCGTCGGGCAGGGCTGGTCGGCCGGCGCCTGGCAGGTGTCTTTGATCGAGTGGCTGGCGGCAGCGGGCCTGAGCAGCTTGGCCGTGTGGGGGCTGTTGCGCCCGTTCGAGCGTCTGCGTGCCCAGGCCCTGGCGGTGGCCGACAATCCACTGAGCCAGCAGTTGTACACGGGGCGGCGCGATGACATTGGCCAGATCGACTTCGCCATGCGCATGCTCAAGGCGCAGTTGGGGGCGGTGGTCGGGCGCATAGGCGATACCTCGACACGCCTGGCCGGGCATTCCGGATCGCTGGCCGAAGCCCTGCAGACCAGCCATGCCAACAGCCTCGAGCAGCAGAGCGAGGCGGACCAGGTCGCCACGGCGATCCACCAGATGAGCGCCAGCGTCGCCCAGGTCGCCAGTAGCGCGCAGTTGGCGGCGATGGCTGCCGACCAGGCCGAAGACGAAACCCAGTCGGGTCATCAAGTGGTCGACCGCAACCGCTGCGCGATCCAGGACCTGGCCGGTTCGCTGGTGGAGGCGAGCGAGGTGATCCAGCAACTGGAAAACCACAGCGGCGAGATTTCCGGGGTCATCGATGTGATCCGTGGCATTGCCGAGCAGACCAACCTGCTGGCACTCAATGCCGCCATCGAGGCGGCGCGTGCCGGCGACCAGGGGCGTGGTTTTGCCGTGGTCGCCGACGAGGTGCGTGGCCTGGCCCAGCGTACCGCGCAGTCGACCCACGAGATCCAGCGCATGATCGCTGCCTTGCAGGAGGGTACCCGTGCGGCGGTACAGGTGATGCGTCAGAGCAGCACCCACGCCGGGCATAGCGTCGAGCAGGCGCGCCTGGCCAGCGATGCGCTCGACAGCATCAGCGTGCGGGTCAACCAGATCAACGAGATGAGTTTGCAGATCGCGGCAGCGGTGGAGCAGCAGAGCCAGGTCAGCGAGAGCATCAACCGCAATATCGTCAGTATTCGCCAGGCCAGCGAGGCGACGGTGGATGTGGGGCAGCGCAGTCACAGCAGTGCCAGTGATGTGGCGGGGTTGGCGCAGGATCTGCGGCGGTTGGCGGATGAGTTCTGGCGGCGCTGTCAGTGAGGCTGGCGGTGCCCTTTTCGCGGGCAAGCCCCTCCCACAGGGGCTAGGACTGCTTTTTTTTGTGGGAGCGGGCTTGCCCGCGAAAAGGGCACCGCAGATTCCAGCTCAGAACCCGATAAAGGCGTAGTACACCGGCGCTTCGCCGGTCGTCAGCAGCCCATGCCCCTGCAGCCCGTCTGCCAGTTCGACATCTTGCACATGCACTGTCCATGGCACGAGCGCTTGATCGCTCGTCTGATCCAGCGCCGCGAGAAACGCCTGCATGTCTGGCAGCCAGGCGGTGAAACCGTTGCCCTTGAGCGCGCTGGTGGTCATGCCCAACGCCTGGCAGACCGCAACCTTGGCGGCGATGTCGTCGCGGTCGGCCTGGCGCGAGGCTTCGATCAGTGCGGCCAGTTGCGGATCGACGGCCCTGTTGCCGACGATCAGTTGCGGGCCTTGTTGCCAGGCTTCGGGTGGGCAATCCTTGGCTTCGACGCGCAGAGGCAGGTGCGGGTTGACCTCGGCCGGATAGATACGACAGACCAGCGGGCGTGTTTCATAGATGCCGCACAGGTTGTTGGCATCCAGGTTGCGACAGCGCCCTGGATTGAAGGCCGCGAAGGTCACCGAGACCCGCACCTCTGCACTCCCGCAAGGCACGGCGAGCGAACGGCGCAGCACATGATCGCGTTGCTCGACCGGCATGCCCGGGCCATCGGTGATGAAGCCTTCGATCAGCACCACGACCTGGCCGCCACTGGCAGCCCACTGGCGGGACTCGGCGAGCGTGAGCGGTACATGGTGGCCGGTGCAGCACTTGCCGCAGCCGGTGCAGGCGAAACGAATGCCGTCGCTCACTTGGCGCCTGGCTTCCATTCGGTGACGTAGGCTTGCTGCTGGGCGCGGTCGTACAGGCACAGTTCGGTGCCTGTCTGGTTCTTCATGTATTTTGGCTTGTACACGCCTTCGATCAGCAGGGCGCTATAGGCGGTGCGGTCGTCGAATTCTGCGGGCTTGCCCAGGGCGTGGGCGTCCTTGAACTGGCTGGCGGCCAGGCAGCGCTTGACCATCTGCTGGCGGTACTCGTTCCAGGCGTCGGGGCTGGAGGCCTGGGCAAGACCGCTGGTCATGGCGAGGGCAATCAGGGCAATGCGAAGAAGGGTCATAAGCGATACCGGCAAGAAAACCTCGGAAGGGGAGTGATTATGCCCGAGTCCTCCTCACCATCAAGTGAAGGCATTGTGTCGCCAGATGTATCAGCGCTCGGCGAAGCCGACCGCTCGCGCCGCGACGACGAGGCAGTCGGTCAGCTCGGGCGAGGAAAACTTGGTGAGAATCGCGTTGGCGCCTGCGACCTTGGCTTTTTCGGCGCTCATGGCGCTGTCCAGCGAGGTGTGCAGCAGCACGTAGAGGTGCTTGAAGTCCGGGGTCTCGCGCACGGTGCGGGTGAAGGCGTAGCCGTCCATCTCGGACATTTCGATGTCCGACACCACGATGTTGATTTCCTGGGCGGTGCCCTGCAGCTCCAGCAGGACATTGATCGCATCCTTGGCGCTGCGCGCGGTATGGCATTCGACACCGAGGTGGCGAAGGGTGTGCACCGATTGCTGCAGCGCCACCTGGCTGTCGTCCACCACCAGGATGTTGGCGGCGGCCAGCAGGCTGGCGTCTTCTGCGCTGAGCTCGCCGGGATGCGTTTCAGGTTCCGGCGGGGCGATGCCGTGGATGACCTTCTCGATGTCCAGCACCTGCACCAGCGTGTTGTCGACCCGGGTCACGCCGGTGATGAAGGAGCGGTTGCCCGAACCGTACGGCGGCGGCTTGATGTCGGTGCTCAGGCAATGGACGATGCGGCTGACCGCCTGCACGTGCAGGCCTTGGCGGGTGCGGCTGATGTCGGTGACGATCAGGCAGCCGCCATCGGGGTCGGCCAGTGGCATTTCGCCGATCGCCCGCGACAGGTCGATCACCGACAGCGAGTTGCCGCGCAAGGTCGCTACGCCTTTGACGTGGGGATGCGACTCGGGAAGCTTGGTCAGGGGCGGGCAGGGGATGATCTCGCTGACCTTGAGCAGGTTGATAGCCATCAGCTTGCCGCTGCGCAGGGTGAACAGCAGCAGGGACAGCGAGTCCGCGCGGGCATTTTGCGTGGCCATGGATAACCTTCGGGCATGTCGGAAAAGGGAGTGGATGCCGGGTTATCGGCCTTGGCCGTTCAGGCTTTAGGCAAAAAAGAGGGCCTTGCGGCCCCTGAAGGATTACCAGCTGTAACGCGCACCCAGGTTGACTCCCCAAGGCTGTTCGATGTTGTTGCCTTTCATGTAGTCGAATCCTGCATTCACCTGCACCGTGTCGGTGACTTGCGCGGCCACACCTGCACCGAGCTCGATGCGGCTGCCCGACAGGTCGTTGTCGAACTTGTTGTCGTTGACCTTGACCTGATTGTTGCGAGCGAACTCGTGGGCTGCTGCGACCTTTACGTAGGGCTGCACGAAACCGCCTTTATCCAGTGGGAAGGTACGGCCGACATGGCTACCGACCTTGCCCAGCAAGGAGTCGGCATTGGCAGCGCTGGCGCGCATGCCGTTGTCCAGGTTGTAGCTGGCACCGTCGACCCACAGCGTGGACAGCTGGGTATAGGGTTCGACGAACCAGCCGTCGTCCAGCTTGATGTGCTTGCCGACTTCGATCGAGGCGCCGATACCGTTGTTGCTGTATTTGCCCTTGGCCTTGCGGCCATCGCTCATGCGCACGTCCGAGGTGTTCTGGAAGCGGTTTGCCTTGAGCAGTGCATCGATGTAAAGGCCATCGTCCGCCAGCCAGGTGCTGTACATGCCCAGATGGAAGCTGTCGACCTTGCCGGTGGTGCCGGCGGACAGATCGAGGTCCGAACGGCTGTAGCCGCCCGTCACGCCCAGCAGCCACTGGCTGCCGTTCGACGGCAGTGGCGCGTCGGCACCGAAGGAAATGCCCTGTTGTACCTGGTTGTAGTCGGCACCGGCGCCTGCAGATACCTTGTGCTTGTTGCCGTAGGTGCGCAGCCAGCCACCACCTTGGGTGTTGCCGTTGCGCAGCTCGCCCATGCGCGAGCGCAGGGTGGTCACCTCGCCGTACCACACGGTAGGCGCGGCGCTGAACAGACCGGTGACCGTGCGTGTGCCCGGGGTGGTGGTGTTGCCCTTGCGTACCAGGAACCAGTCGTCGCCGCGCTGTTCCAGTTCGTAGGCGAAGGTGCCGAAGTCCACCTGGCCGCCGATCAAGTCGAATTGCGAGGTGCTGCCCTCGCCGGTGTGCACGACCTGATGGTCGATCACTGCGGCGTTCGGGTCGGTGCCGGTGCTTTCCACCAGCAGGCGATGTTCGCCGCTGGCCTTGCCGCTGACGTCGATGAAGTCGCCTTGGCCGGTGGCCAGGTCGGCGCCAAGCACGAAGGTGCCCGAGCCAGACAGCTCGCCCAGTTGCAGGCGATTGAAGCCAGTGCTGCCTCCAGGGCCGCGCAGGTTCACGGTGCCGTCCGAGAGGTTCAGCTTGTCGACGCTGGAGTCGCCGGTCAGGGACCAGCTGGAGCTGGCATCGATCTTCAGCGAGGCGGCATTCTCGATGGAACCCGTCAAGCTGGCATGATCAGCCAAGCTTATATTCAAGGTGGAGTTCTTGTCGGCCACGATGTTGCCGGTCAGATGGCTGTTGTTGATCGCCGCATTGGCGCGAGCGCCTTCGCTAACCTCGAGAATCATGCCGTTACCGCCCGAAAGGGTGGAGCCGTTGTTGATTTCGATGTTCACGTCTTCATCGTCGATATGTCGGAGCACCTTGATAGCACTGCCCTCACGACCGATCACACTTGACTGGTCCAGTACCAGATTGGCCTTGGTTGCAGAACCATCTGTGACATCGGGCAGCATGACGATGCCATTGTTGTCGCCAGTGATGACGCTGCCCGCGCGAACAGATGCAGTGGCGCCGGCAATCACCAGACCGACTCCGCCGGCAATGGGGCCCTCTTCGTCAGCGCCTGCCAAGCCTTCGACGTAGGTATTGGCAAGGTCAAGAGTGGCGTTTTGGCTTATGTTGATACCGCGACCAGTGGCCTGGACTTTACTATTGGTGATGCGTGCGCTGGAGGCCTGTTGGTCGCCGGAGAGCGCAATTCCGATCAGCGAACGCCCTGGCCGAGATGGGTCGATGAAGGCTGTAATGGTGCTGGCATCTATCTCTGCATGGCTGTTGTACAGGCTGAGCGCGTTTTCGCCCACGCTGTGCACGCGGCCATCGTTGATGTTTACACGTGAATTGTCTGTAGCAAGGATTCTTCCCGTTTGAGCGCCGCTACTTACATTTAGGGTGTTCTGGCCGACTAGGTAGTAGCGATGCATCGGTGTGTCCCTGTTTACCTCACGGCTTTCGCCGGGACGCAGAATGACATCAGCCGCCATCGCTGTACTCGCGTATGCGCCAGCGCTCAATATTGCCAGCGTGGTCTTGAAAAACATGGAGATCTCCGGTCAAAAAAGATCTGAATTTGATCGGAGGTCTCGGAAGTTGTATGTAGGAATAGTCTGGGGTTTGGGTCGCGGCCGAGTGCACAAGCAGGCTGCTATTGGCCCTTACCAGGCTAGGTTGAATCCGATATTCATACCCCACGGTTGCTCGATATTCTTGCCGTTGCTGTAATCAAGGTCGACATGCAACTGCAGCGCATTTGCCAGCTGGATGGCTACGCCTGCGCCGAGCTCGCCTCGCCCGCCAGACAGATCATCATGAAAAGTGGTGCTGTTGACGCGAATATCATTGTTGCGGGCGAATTCGCGAGCGGCTGCCAGTTTTACGTAAGGCTGTACGTAACCACCCGATTGCAGGGCGATGGTTTTGCCTACATGGGCCCCGGCCTTGCCCAGCAATGAGTTGGCCTTGTTGCTCTTGAGCTCCATGCCATTGTCCATGCTGTAGTTTTCGCCGTTGACCCAAAGCGCGGACGCCTGGAGGTAAGGCTCGATGAACCAGTTGTCATCGAGCTTGAAATGCCGTCCGGCTTCGACGGATCCCCCGAAGCCATAATTGTTGTATTCACCTTTGGCCTTGTGCCCGTCACTCATGCGCGCGTTAGCCTTGTTCTCGAAGCGGTTTGCCTTGATCACCGCATCAATGTAATAGCCGCTGTCGGCCAACCAGGTGCCGTACACTCCCAGGTAATAGCTGTCCACTCGACCGTCACTGCCCAGGCGCATATTGAGCCGGGAGTCGCTGTACCCTCCCATGATACCGAGCAACCAGCGTCCGCTCTCGGTTGGCAGTGCCCTGTCGACACCTATGGAGACGCCTTGCTGCACTTGCTGGTAATGCACCTGGTCTGCCGCCGAGACACGATACTTGTTGCCATAGGTGCGCCCCCAGAAGCCACCTTGGTCGTAACCACCACGCACTTCGCCCATGCGACTGCGCAAGGTGCTGAGTTCCCCATACCATACAGTCGGGGCGGCGCTGAATACTGCAACGGCCATCTGCGTGCTAGGTGAGATGATCGGATCGTCCTGGCGTTGGGTCAGGTACCAGTCATTGCCCTGGCGCTCCAGTGAGTAGGAGAACGCACCGAGATCGACCAGGCCGTTATCGCTGAGGACCTTGAAGTTGGCATCGCCACCCTGGGTATGCACCACGCGTTGAGCGGTGCCTCCTGCTGTGGGATCTGCTCCGCTGTTCTGGATAGTCATGCCGTAGCTGCCACGCGCGAGGCCTTCGATGTTGACCAGGTCACTGCGACCAGCGGCTAGGTCGGTACCCAGAGCAAATGTCCCGGTGCCGTCGAGGCTGCTTGCCGTGAGCACCCGAAACTCGTCATTGCCACCTCGTAGATTCACCACACCACCTTGCAGGTTCAATGCTCCGACATTCGAGCTATTGACCATGTCGAAGCGGGAGCGATCACCTATCTCGGTGGCTTTTGCATTGGTCACGGTACCCATCAGGCTTGAACCGTTGGCCAGGCTCAACGTGCCTGTGGCAGGTGAATCGTGAAGGATATTGCCGGTCATCCGGCTGTTGTCCAGCGCAATGCCGAGAACGTTGCTGACAGTCCCGGTCAGCGTTGCTCCATTGGCGAGGGTCAGCTCGCTGGCACTGCCAGGGCTTGTGCTGACACTGCCGGTCAGGTTGCTCGCATCCAGCGTCAATGCGGCGACGTTGGTGACATCACCCACGATGCTCGATTGTGCTGTCATGCTCACCGTTGCGCTGGAGCCGACCGGCTGGTTGATCGTGCCGTTCAGTGTGCTGGCAGCCATGGACAGGCTGCGGATGTTGTTCACATTGCCGGTCAGACTGGCGCCATTGGCCATGACTACATCCGCTGACGCATGAGCGGCCACCTGAATATCTCCGGCAAGGGTGCTGGAGTCGATAAGCAGATGCGCCTGAGTGACGGCTGCGGGCGCTTCATCGGGGAGACCGACCTGCAGCAGGATGCCGTTGGCGGCAGTTACGCTCGAGTTGTTGCGAATCTCGATCTGTCCCAGCATCGGATCGATACCAAGGTTGCTGACTACGATGGCGCTACCGCTCTGGGATATAAGGTTGGAGTGATCCACCACCAGTCGCGAATTCGCATGGCCATCATCCACTGCAAGCAACGCCGCAGCGATGTTGCTACCGGTTGCCGTGCTGTTTCTCAGAATCGCCTCTCCGCCGACCAGCGACATGCCAAGACCGCTGTAGACGATGAAGTCTGTCGGGTTGCCGGTACCGGTCAAGGTGGAGTCGATCAACGTTGCACTGCTGCTTCCCGAGACATTCAACCCACGACCGAAGCCGCTGATCTCGCTACCTTCCACCAAGGCGGTCGAAGTTCGGCCGTTGAAGACTAAACCGGTGGAAACCGAAAGCCCCATATTACCGGTGGAGGTCAGCGATGAGTTGCGGATAGTGCTTTGGCTCTCAATGAGATCAAGCGCCGCTCGACTGCCGCCTCGTACTGTGGCGCCGTCCAGCGTGACTGTGGAATCTGGGTCAGCATAAATGTCCAGCGCCTGCCCTCCGGGCTCGATGAGCAGTGTGGCGGCAGTCAGTGTCCAGCGTTCGCTCACGTCGCCGGCTCTTACGGTCGCCGAACCTCCCGCTGGAAGTGTGGCGGCATCAAGGGGGGCTGCGAGAAGGGCAAACAAGCACAGCACGCTTTGGATAGGCGGATTCTTGACTGAAATGCTTCCTTGCATTGGCTCATGCTCCAAACGGATAGGTTTCAACATCGCCCGGTGCCCGGTACACGTATTCCGAGCAGCGCATGCACTTGATATGAGAGCGAGTATAGAAGTCTGTTTCGAGATCGCACACCTGTTAAAAATGCTAGGTTACGGCATTGAATATTCATGCTTGTATGTTTTTGCTGGTAGACAACGAATGGTGATGTGGCTGGGTCGTTCTGAGTCACGGGCGATATGTGTTGTCTCGTGGGTGAGAGCATGTTTGTTGTTTAAACGCTGCGCACTTGATATCAGGTAAATCAGATTGGGTGAGGGCATGAACATGAACACAAGGATGAATATCAAGAGCCGCCGGCAGGGAAGTGTTGCACCGGCTGCGGAGATATTGCTCGAAGAAATGACTATTCCTAACCGTGACCCTGTCGGGGGACGTATACACAAAGATTTTCTGTCGGACGACGTGGAAGTTATTATTCCGCGGGCGCAAGACATGCGTCGTCAAGACAGTCTTGAACTGTATCGAAATGGTGAACCTTTCGGTGCCAAATACAGGTTGGCAGACCTGGGCTTTGATGATAATACGGTCACGGCTTTTTCTATTCCCTTTAAAATGGCAGACTTTCCACCACTGGGTGCCGACGTCACGTACACGATGGATTACCGAGTTTTTGACCCTATTTCAAATAGAGGTAATTTGTCTCTGCGCCCTATTTCGTTGCGTTTCGACCGGTTGGCGCCGGGTGGCGATAATCTCCCGGGTATCTTCTTTACCGGTGAACAGCTCAGGGGGATTACGGAAGCCGATATGGAGGGTGATCTATTAAAGGTCAAGATTGACCCTTATCACGATGGTGAGGCTGAGGACAAAGTCGAGTTATGGGTTTCCAACGTTGATGCCGAGGACGAGCGGTTCTACCTGACCCCGGCATTTGACGTTGCTGACCCGGTTAATATCCTGGATGTTCACTTCACCCGGGAACAGCTCACCGCCTTCGGTGGAAGCGGCAAACTCTATTTCGGTTACCGGGTAACGGATTGGTCAGGTAATGTCAGCAGTCTTTCAAGCACTACGGAGATCCCGGTCTATCTGGATCAACCGGGGCTGGCCGCGGCTGTAGTGCCGGCGGCTGCAAAGGGGCTGATTACCTATAATGATGCCACGCCCTTTATCGAGGTAGAAATACCCACTTACACAGTCGGTACGCCTGCCGCGGGGGATCTCATCACCCTGACCTGGGAGGGCGATACATTCCCTTATATCCTGCAGTCGGCCGACCTGGACAAAGACCCACTCACGATCATCCGGGTTCCCTACGCTACCGTCGCAAAGCGGCCTCTCGGGCAGACCACGATCAACTATTCTTTGAGGCGTGGTTCTGAGCCGGTTGTGCCTTCTCCCGATACCATTGTAAATATCAATCTTGAGTCACCCGGTGGGCCGGATCCGGATCCGGATCCGGAAACACCGGTTCATGAGTTAATCAGGCCTGCAGTACTTACCTGTGGTTCCAGTCCACCCAACACCATCCTGCCTGAAGATTTTGGCAAAGCCGCCAGTGTAAAGATTTCCCGTGCCAGGGTTGGAGATAATCAGCCGATCTGGAAGATCGGCGACAGCATTCAACTGACCTATGACACGATCTCCGCGCCTATCGTGCCGACCGTGATCACTACGGCAAATGAAGGCAGCGATATCAGCATTGAGGTTCCGTTCGCCGATGTGATCGAAGCGGTCGGAACAGGCACACCGAAAATCTTCTTTGTCATTACCCGTGAGTTGGATTTGCCTGGTGGCGGTACTACCCCTGTAACGGCCAGATCTCCCGATCAGGAAGTCGTTGTCTCCGCCGGCTCGGAGCTGCCGGGCGGGACTACGCCGCTTCAGTTGGGGAGCTTCCCGGAAGCGGTCGATTACGAAGACGAACACACAGGCGGGGTCTACCGAGTCATCCAATTCGACGTTGGTAGGAGGGATACGATGTTCCGAATTCCTCTGGCGGGTGTCGCCAACATAGAAATAGGACGCAACCCCAGACTGAGTTACTTCTTCGAAGGTTTTAACACGGGCAACGATGTCAAACCTCCGGAAAAACCATGGACCCCGCTTCCCGGTACTCGCCTCGAGGCATCCAACGTGCCACTGACCCAAGCTGATCTTGACCAGGGATACTATGAGGTGCCCCTGCTGTACCGCACCCTGTTGCAGCGCATCTGCCGCAATGGTGCGGAATTGAACTACTCATTGATCAATGATCTGGAAATTCCGGTGCGGGCGCCTGTAGCCTATGTGTATATCGCATTAAATGACGGAGGGGGGCAGTGTCTGCTAAGCTTTGCTCTTGATACGCAGATGACATCCTCCAGCTTTGGCGCAGGCGTACAAACGGCACTGCGCGAAGTGAGTAAAACCTCACGGATGAACGGTCCTCTGCAACCGCTCTCGATTCCTGGCCGCGATGCCGACACCGGTATCGTGCCTGTCGAATACCTGAAGAACGACTTGGTCGTTCAGATTACCAAGGCAGATGTCATGACCCCTGCGCATGAGCTCCGTCTGCTGCGTGACTTCGAGGGCTATGGCAGGCCTTACCGATTGACGACAGAAGAGTTGAACGATCCCGAAGTGGTTCAATTCGAACTGAATATCGAGCAGAAGGACTTTCCACGGGAGGGCGCCGATGAGACGTTCACGTTGGATTACGAGCTGTTTGATACCGTCACCCAAACGGGGGTGGTCGCCAACTTGCCGGTCAGCGTGCGTCTGGACCGCCGAGCGCCAGGTGGAAATGCCCTTTCCGCGTTGGGCTTTACCCCTGAACAAGTGAGGAACGGTATCAGGGATACCGATCTGGTCAATGACCGACTGGCCGTTAATGTTCACGCTTACTTGTATGGTGAACAGGGCGATAAAATCGAGTTGTGGCTGGGCTCGTCTGCGGACGAGGGGTTGGGCGAATATCTGGGCGTCAGCAGGGTGGTCGACGATCCCAGGGCGACTCAAGTGGTGTATTTCACACGCGCGCAGCTCTCGAATGGTTTGCGCTACTTTGGTTACCGGGTGCAAGACCAAGCGGGTAACTACAGCGTGCTGTCTCGCCTCATGGATATCGAAGTAGATATCACGCCAGCCCGTTAGTTGACGTTGTCCTTGCGCCTCTTTGCGGATACCGATATCGGAAGAGGCGCATTATTTTACCCGCCCTTGCCGGGCCGCATCGATGCACCGCGTGGCTCAGCGTAACTCGAGTCGACGAGCCAGGCGGCCGAGATTGGCCCGATCCAGGCCAAGTTCCCGTGCCGCTGCGGCCCAGTTGTATTGATGCCGTTGCAGGCAGTTATCGATCACTTGGCGCTGGTAAGCGTCGACGGCTTCGCGCAGACCACCCTCGGGCAACGGCAGGGCAGGCTCGATGGGGGCCAATGAAGCCGCCTTTGTCGGCAGCGTAGTGCGAAGGTCGAGGTCTGCTGCTTGCAGGGTGAGGATGCGCGGGCGTTCGGGGTGCTGACCGAGGGCCTTGAGCGCCGAGCGTCCGATCAGGTGTTCCAGTTCACGCACGTTGCCTGGCCAGTCGTAAGCCACTAGTGACGTCTGGGCTTCGCTGCTCAGGCGCAGGCTGTCCAGCCCCAGTCTCGAACGGTTTTGCTCGAGAAAGAAACCTGCCAGCAGCAATATGTCCCGTCCTCGCTCGCGCAGCGGTGGAACCTGCAGTGGGTATACGCTGAGGCGGTGGTAAAGATCGGCGCGAAAGTTCCCGTTGCGCACTTCGCTGGCCAGGTCTCTGTTGGTGGCGGCGATCAGGCGCACATCTACCTTGTGTTCGTGGTCCGAGCCCAGGCGCTGCAGTTGGCCGCTCTGCAATACCCGTAGCAGTTTGGCTTGTACCGACAGAGGCAGCTCGCCGACTTCGTCGAGAAACAATGTTGCGCCGTGGGCGAGTTCGAACTTGCCGCGCCGCTCGCCATGAGCGCCGGTAAAGGCGCCCCTGACATGACCGAACAGTTCGCTTTCGACCAGGGTATCGGGCAAGGCGGCGCAGTTGAGGCTGACCATTGGTTTGTCCGCACGCTTGCTGACCTGGTGCAGTGCCAGCGCGACCAACTCCTTGCCGACACCGGTCTCTCCGGTGATCAATACGGTCAGATCGCTGCCTGCCACCAGGCGGATTTCTTCCAGCAAGTGCTTGTGCGCCGGGCTCTGGCCGATCAGTTCCTTGCGCTGGTCGTTGGCTTGTCGGTAGACCTCCGCGCGTTGCTGCTCGTCTTCCACGCGCAGGGCCAGCTTCTCGATGCGCTCGGCGACGGTGACGGTTGCCGCAGCGAGGCTTGCGAATGCCTGGAGGGCGCCGAGTTCAAGGCTCTGGAACCGGCCCGGGGTGAGGGCGTCAAGGGTCAGCAAGCCCCAGGGGCGTTCGTCGACCATCAGCGGGCAGCCCATGCAGTCGTGCACGTGCAGGTCTGCATCAATTGCAGCGACCAGGCCATCGTAGGGGTCAGGCAGTTCGGAGTCACTGGCAAAGCGCGTCGGCTCAGGCCGACTGAGCAGTATCTCGAAACGTGGATGCTCGCTGACCTTGAAACGCCGCCCCAGGGTGTCTGTCGACAAGCCGTCGACCGCAAGCGGCACCAGCCACTCTCCATCCAGGCGCAGCAGTGCTGCAGCATCGCACGGTAGCAGGCTGCGCATGGATTGCAGTAGGCGGCGATAGCGTTCCTGGTCCGGCAGGTCGCGAGACAGATCGCTGACCAGAGGCAGGAGGGCGGTGAGGAGGGGTTTTGCGAACATGCGGGTTTTCCGGAACGGCGTGTTGACCATACGGTCGGCGAGTTGTCGGGCTGGCGTCAAGGTCCGCTTGCAGCGATGCAGCAGGCTGAACGGCAATCGGACCTGGTAAAACTGTCAGGTTACGGCTTCGCGTGCGAAGGGTAGAGTCGAGCGACAACTGCGGCCAAGGCGCTTTGTGCGTGTGCGGGACTGGTCGAACATCCTTTTCAACAGGCGAGGGTAATCTGCAATGACCAAACGAGAGATGTTCCTTGGTCGGCTGCCGGTGTCGGCTCTGGCAGGTGAGCTGAATCCACTGGTCATCACTGACATGGATTCCGGAGGACCGCAACGCGATGGCCTGGGTTGGAATGAGTTGTCTGATCCAGAGCGTGTCGTGCCGATGTTGGCGAAGTTGCCCGAGGCGTATCGCCAGGGTGATGAGATCAGTCTTTTCTGGACGGCTACCAAGCCAGTTACGCAACCGCCGCAAGCCGATCCGTCTGAGGCTGCAGTGCAGTTTTACCTGTTGGATGCCGAAATGCAGGCGCGAGGCTGGTTGAGCTTCGGTGTGGTCAAGGGTGACCTGAAACTGCCAGCGGACGAGCAGATTCCCTATCCTTATTTCGGTTATTTCTATTACTCGCTGTATGACCCGATCTCAACATCCAGGCGCTACTCGCAGTACAGAGAGGTCTTGATCGACCTGCGTGTGCCCGGGGGGCTTGATCCCGATCCGGAAACGCCGGTCAACGAATTTCTTGTCGCGCCTTTAGTAACGCCCTCCACGATCGAATCCCCAACCACTCCGGTACGCGTTTCGATCGTGCCTTGGCGTTTCATGCAGCCGGATGACCAGGTCACCTTGATCTGGAGCGGTGTTCGTCATGTGGGGGCACGCCTGGGCGCAGGCGACGTAGGCAAGAGTTGGGTGATTGATGTTCCGGCGGATGTGATAGAGAAGGGCGGAAGCGGCGAAGACCTGCGGGTCTACTACGAGATCCGTGACCGGGTGCAGAACTACTCGCGGCCGTCTCCATCGGCCTATGTAAAGGTCGAAGATCCCGATGCGCTCGCGGCACCTGAAGTCGAAAGTGCGGAGAGTCCACCCTACCAGCTGGATCTGGTGCCGTTGGCGGGGCAGGATGTGACCATCTACTTGCCGGACTATGTCGGTTATACGCCCGGCGATAGAGTCACGATGCATTGGGTCGGGCTCAGTGCCGGAACCGATGCAAGAGAAGTGCGTTATGACTGGCCCATCAGAACGATCACCGGCACACGCGACAAGATCTTCAGCCTGCCCTATCTCTTTGCGGTGCTGGTGGTGAATGGCCTGGCCACTGTCTTTTATGAGTCGATACCTGCCGCTGGTGGTGCAGCCAGACCTTCTCGCCGGCGCTCGCTCACCATTGTCGGGGAGGGCATTGTGTTGCAACGCCCGGACCTGGTCGAGGCAACAGGCGATGTCATCGATCTTGCCGACCTGACCACAGACAAGGTTCACGTGCGCATCCCTCTATATCCTGGGCAAAGCGCAGGGGATGTCGTCACCTTGGCCTGGACGGCCAGGAGCGGTGGCAGCGGCGGCGCGACCTGGCGAACAGACCTGACCGTTCCTGTGGGGGGAGAAAAAAACGAACTCGTGTTCGAGGTCGATTTACCGCTACTGATCCCGGCGGTGGATGGCACCCTGACCTTGAGCTATTCGGTGCTTACCCCGGAATTCGGTATCACGCGATCCTCGCCCGAGCACGTCTACAGCGTTCTGGACAGTGCGGCAGTCGATTTTCCTGCACCGACCTGCGCCCAGGTGGAGGGCAGTGGTGCGGGCGCGTCGCTGCCATCGGATACCATCAACGCGATCATCGAGGTGCCGGCAAATGCTCCTCTGCGTGTGAACGACAGGGTCACGCTGCGTTGGGAGGCGGCTGTCGGCAATACCCCGCCTGCCTACACCGAGACCAAGACGTTCACCGGGTTCCCGTTCAGCTTCACTGTGGGTAACGCGGATATTCTGCCCTTCGAGGAAGTTGATGTATCGGTGACCTATTCGGTCGAGCGCAACGCTGCGTAATAGCGTTGGTTTTGTGAGCAACGGCCTGAGTCGGCGCATGTCTGCTGACTCAGGCCGTTGTCATTTAGACTCTATGTTGTCGATATGACCATGCTCGCGCATTGGTCATATTGACAATTTCATTTATAACTCATTGATTTATAATGTTTTATTTTTTGGCATCGTAATTGCGATGGTCTGGGTAACCATTCGAAGCCCAAGGCTCAGGAGTCACTGCAATGCTCAATGCCGACCAACGTGCAATCATCAAGGCCACTGTCCCGCTGCTCGAAAGCGGTGGCGAGGCGCTGACTACCCACTTCTACAAGATGATGCTCAGCGAGTACCCCGAGGTCCGTCCTCTGTTCAACCAGGCGCACCAGGCCAGTGGTGACCAGCCGCGTGCGCTGGCCAACGGTGTGCTCATGTATGCCCGCCATATCGACCAACTGGAGCAACTGGGTGGCCTGGTTGGTCAGATCATCAACAAGCATGTGGCCTTGCAGATCCTGCCCGAACACTACCCCATCGTTGGCAGTTGCCTGCTGCGCGCCATTGAGGAAGTGCTGGGCAAGGACATCGCCACCCCGGAGGTGATCGCTGCCTGGGGCGCAGCCTATGGCCAGCTGGCTGATATCCTCATCGGCGCCGAAGAGGGCCTGTACAAGGCCAAGGAGGAGGCCGACGGTGGCTGGCGCGGTGCTCGCGATTTTCGTGTGGTGCGCCGTGAGCAGGAAAGCAGCGAGATCGTCTCGTTCTACTTCGCTCCGGTCGATGGCAAGCCGGTACTCAAGGCCGAGCCGGGTCAGTACATCGGCTTGCAGCTGTTCATCGACGGTGCCGAGCAACGCCGCAACTATTCGCTCTCGGCATTGTGCGATGGTCAGCAGTACCGCATCAGCGTCAAGCGCGAGGCCGGGGGCAAGGTGTCGAACCATCTGCATGATCAACTGCAGGTCGGCGACACCCTAAAGCTGTTCCCGCCGTCGGGCGACTTCACTCTGGCGGCTGGCGACAAGCCGCTGGTACTGATCAGTGGTGGTGTCGGCATCACCCCGACCCTGGCGATGCTCGAGGCGGCGCTGCAGACCGAGCGTCGGGTGCACTTCATCCACTGTGCGCGCAACGGTTCGGTACACGCCTTCCGTGACTGGGTCGACGGTCTGGCTGCGCAACATCCGCAACTGCAGCGTTTTTATTGCTACGCCGAGGACGACGGCAGCCGGGATGCGAATGCAGTCGGCCTGCTGAGCCAGGATCTGCTGGCCGAGTGGCTGCCGCGTGAGCGTGACGTGGATGCCTACTTCCTTGGGCCGAAGGGCTTCATGGCGGCGATCCGTCGTCACTTGAAGGGGCTGGGGGTTCCGGATGCGCAGAGCCGCTACGAATTCTTCGGGCCGGCGGCTGCTCTGGAATGATCTACTGACCAGGCTGGCGTCTTCGCGGGCAAGTCGGAGGGGTTGGCCTGTGCATATATAAAGAAGGATGAACAGCGTCCCGCAGCTTTCATCTTTAATCCTGCTTTAATCACTGTATCCTTCACTCCCGGGTGTCGAGGGGCTGGTCCCTGCGCGACGCCCGGGCAGCCGTTTTTTTTTACCGGCCAAGGTTGAACCGATGTCGCCAACACCGGTCACAGCATCTCCGGATAGCCCTGCGCAGCGCTGTCTCGCCGCTTCCTCGACACGCTAAGAGACCATCCCTGCGTGTAGACTTGCGCCAGGCAGGCGGAACACGCTGCCACCTATCCATCCAAGGAATCGGCAATGAACGAACAAACCCTGCGCCTGAATCGGGAACGGCGCTTCCTCGTGCTGTTGGGGGTAATCTGCCTCTCGCTGATCGGCGGCGCGCTGTACATGCAGGTCGTGCTAGGCGAGGCACCTTGCCCGCTGTGTATCCTGCAGCGCTATGCCTTGCTGCTGATCGCGCTGTTCGCGTTCATTGCCGCGGCCATGCCCGGACGACGGAGCCTGACCTTCTTCGAGGCGTTGGTCGTGCTCAGCGCAATTGGCGGAATCGTTGCGGCCGGCAATCATGTGTATATACTCGCCAACCCGTACGCCAGTTGCGGCGTCGATGTCCTGCAACCAATCGTCGACGACCTGCCCCTGGCGCGGCTCTGGCCCCTGGCATTCCAGGTCGACGGTTTCTGCACCACACCGTACCCGCCCATCCTGGGTCTGTCGCTGGCGCAATGGGCGCTGGTGGCCTTCGTCCTCACTGCCATCCTGGTGCCGCTGGGCATCTATCGGAATCGGCGCCGGGCTTAGACAAAAGTCCCGATTTGATGCAGGTCTATTGCACGGTGAGATAACCGGCAAAATTTCCCCAGAGACTGATCCTGATCAACGTTGAGCCCTTGTAATACAAGGGTTTCAGGGCTATCAAGCCGGGTGCGACAAACTGTCGCGAAGTTGATTTTTCAGGCAGGATTATTACAAATTCTGTAAAAGACTGTTGCTCAATAAGTCATAGTCAAGGGGGGGCGACCTATCTACAATCGCCCCCAATTTCCGTTCGGCACTGCTTGCGAGTCGCAGGATTGAAGGAAGCCCCAGCGCTCCTTTTGCTGACTTCGACAAGTTTCGCCCAACGGCGATCCGGGCGGACACCCCTCCGCGTTTTCCCGCACCAAATGGAATTGGTCTGAAGTACAGGCCTTTAGCCTAAGAAAACCCCAAGCTCGTCCATGCGCTCAACGCCCAGATCCAGCAGTCGGATCCCAGGCAGGCGCGGGTTCGAGCTCGAAATGCTAACGCTTGGCAGGACGAAGTGTTGGCGAACAAAACACATTGCATTGAAGCAAGCTGATCTAGAGGTCGTGAGATGAGTAAAAAGCGTTACCCCAGACTGTTTGGCATATTGCCCTTTTTAGGCATGCTTTTACTCAGTGGGTGCAACTGGACCCTGCTCGACCCGAAGGGCCAGGTCGGCATTGAGCAAAAGAACCTGATCCTCATCGCTACCGGCCTGATGCTGCTGGTCGTGGTGCCAGTCATCATCATGACCCTGGTCTTCGCCTGGAAGTACCGTGCTTCCAACAAGGCTGCCACCTACACCCCCGACTGGTCGCACTCGACCAAGATCGAAGCCGCGGTGTGGATCATCCCGATCCTGATCATCATCGCCCTGGGCTACGTCACCTACCACTCCACCCACAAGCTCGACCCTTATCGTCCGCTGGATTCCGATGTGAAGCCGGTGCAGATCGACGTGGTCGCCCTGGACTGGAAATGGCTGTTCATCTACCCGGAGCAGGGCATTGCCACGGTCAACAAGATCGTCTTCCCGGCTAACACCCCGGTCAACTTCCGCGTGACCTCCGACGCCGTGATGAACTCGTTCTTCATCCCTGCGCTGGGCGGCCAGATCTACGCGATGGCCGGCATGACCACCAAGCTGCACCTGATCGCCAACGAAAATGGCGAGTTCGACGGTATCTCCGCGAACTACAGCGGTGCTGGCTTCACCGGTATGAAATTCAAGGCAACCGCCACTTCCCAAGCCGACTTCGATGCATGGGTCGCGCAAGTGAAGGCCTCGCCGAAGAAGCTGGACAAGGCCGAATACGACGCCTTGGCCAAACCAAGCGAAAACAACCCAGTCGCGCTGTACAGCGAGGCTTCGCCTGACACGTTCCAGCTCATCGTCGACAAGTACGAAGGCATGAACCGTGGTCGTCCGAGCCACGAAGAAGCAGGCAGCAAAGACCTGGCCACTACCAAGGGTGTGGAAACGAGTATGCAACCAGCTGCCGGTGCAGAGGAGTAAGAGATGTTCGGTAAATTAAGCCTGGAGGCGATTCCCTATCACGAGCCGATAGTCATGGTGACGCTTGCCATGATCGCGCTCGGGGGCCTCGCCGTCGTTGGTGCCATCACCTATTTCCGCAAGTGGTCCTACTTGTGGACCGAGTGGTTGACCACGGTCGACCACAAGAAGATCGGGGTGATGTACATCATCGTCGCGATGGTCATGCTGCTGCGCGGCTTCGCCGACGCCATCATGATGCGTACCCAGTTGGCTGCCGCTACCGGCGGCTCCGAAGGCTACCTGCCGCCTGAACACTATGACCAGATCTTCACCGCCCACGGTGTGATCATGATCATCTTCATGGCGATGCCGTTCTTCACCGGCCTGATGAACCTGGCTCTGCCTCTGCAGATCGGTGCACGTGACGTTGCCTTCCCGTTCCTGAACTCCCTGAGCTTCTACCTGCTGCTGGCAGGCGTGCTGCTGGTCAACATCTCCCTGGGCGTCGGCGAATTCGCCAAGACCGGTTGGGTTGCCTATCCGCCACTGTCGGGGATCCAGTACAGTCCGGGCGTAGGGGTTGACTACTACATCTGGGCGCTACAGCTATCAGGCTTGGGTACGACACTGACAGGCGTGAACTTCCTGGTCACCGTCCTGAAGATGCGCGCACCTGGCATGAAACTGATGGACATGCCGATCTTCACCTGGACCTGCACCTGGGCCAACGTGCTGATCGTCGCTTCCTTCCCGATCCTGACCGCCGCACTCGCCCTGCTGACCGTTGACCGTTATCTGGACTTCCACATCTTCACCAACGAGCTTGGTGGGAACCCGATGATGTACGTCAACCTGTTCTGGGCCTGGGGTCACCCTGAGGTGTACATCCTGATCCTGCCGGCGTTCGGCGTGTTCTCGGAAGTAACCTCGACCTTCTCCAGCAAGCGTCTGTTCGGCCACCACGCGATGATCTACGCATCGGGTGCCATTGCCGTACTGGGCTTCGCGGTCTGGCTGCACCACTTCTTCACCATGGGTGCCGGCGCCAGCGTCAACACCTTCTTCGGTCTGGCGACGATGCTGATCTCCATTCCGACCGGTGTGAAGCTGTTCAACTGGCTGTTCACCATGTACCAGGGTCGCGTGCGTTTCACTCCGCCGATGCTCTGGACCCTGGGCTTCATGGTCACCTTCTCCATCGGTGGCATGACCGGCGTACTGCTGGCCGTTCCAGGTGCTGACTTCGTACTGCACAACAGCCTGTTCGTTATCGCCCACTTCCACAACGTGATCATCGGCGGCGCGGTGTTCGGCTACATTGCCGGCTTCGCCTTCTGGTTCCCGAAAGCCTTCGGTTTCACCCTCAACGAGAAGTGGGGCAAGGCGGCATTCTGGTTCTGGCTGTCCGGTTTCTACGTGGCCTTCATGCCGCTGTACGCGCTGGGCTTCATGGGTATGACCCGTCGTCTGAACCACTCCGACAACCCACTGTGGGAACCCTACCTGTACGTGGCCGTGGTCGGTGCGGTGCTGATCCTGTTCGGTATCGCCTGCCAACTGATCCAGCTGTACGTATCGGTTCGCGACCGCAACCAGAACCTGGACGTCACTGGCGATCCATGGGGTGGCCGTACCCTGGAATGGTCGACTTCGTCGCCACCTCCGTTCTACAACTTCGCCCACATGCCTGAGAAGGTCGGCCTGGACGCCTGGCAAGAAGCCAAGGAAGCCGGTGTCGCCTACAAGGTGCCGGCCAAGTACGAAGCGATCCACATGCCGAACAACACCTCGACCGGTCTGTTCATGGGTCTGTTCCTGACCATCTTCGGCTTCGCTTTCATCTGGCACATCTGGTGGCTGGTGGGTGCGAGCCTGGTAGCAACCATCGCGGTCTTCGTTCGCCACGCTGCACGTGACGATCAGGGCTACATGGTTCCTGCCGAAGAAGTGGCGCGCATCGAAGGCGAACGCCAGCGGGCCCTGCAGCTTGCCGGTGTACCTACCGGTGGCGCACGTGTCGAAACCTTTGAACGGGTGTAATCAATGTCCAGTCAAGTAATTCACGGCGATGCGCATGGTCACGACCATGGGCACGACGATCACCACCACGACTCGGGCCAGATGACCGTCTTCGGTTTCTGGCTGTACCTGATGACCGACTGCATCCTGTTTGCGTCGCTCTTCGCCACCTACGCGGTGCTGTCCGGCAGTTTTGCCGGCGGCCCGTCGGGTCATGACATCTTCCAGCTCGACTTCGTGCTGGTCGAAACCGCGTTCCTGCTGCTGTCCTCGATCACCTTCGGCTTCGCCATGCTGAAGATGTTCGCCGGTAACAAGGCAGGCGTACTGGGCTGGTTGGCTATCACCTTCCTGTTCGGTGCAGGCTTCATCGCGATGGAAATCTACGAGTTCCATCACCTGATCGTTGAAGGCTACGGCCCGCAGCGCAGTGGTTTCCTGTCGGCGTTCTTCGCGCTGGTCGGCACCCACGGCCTGCACGTGACCTCGGGTCTGATCTGGATGGCCATCCTGATGTACCAGATCAACAAGCACGGCATCACGCCGACTGCCAAGACCCGCATGAGCTGCCTGAGCCTGTTCTGGCACTTCCTGGACGTGGTCTGGATCTGCGTCTTCACCGTCGTCTACCTGCTGGGGGTTCTGTAATGGCTAACGCACACGACACTCACCACGAAGGTAACCACGGCAGCGTGAAGTCCTACATGATCGGCTTCATCCTGTCGATCATCCTGACCGCGATCCCGTTCGGCCTGGTGATGTATCCGACCCTGCCGAAGAACCTGACCGTCCTGATCGTGGTGGCCATGGCCGTCATTCAGGTCGTGGTGCACCTGGTGTACTTCCTGCACATGGACCGCTCGAAAGAGCAGCGCTCCACTGTCTCGACGTTCCTGTTCACCGCTCTGGTAATCGCACTGCTGGTAGGCCTGTCGCTGTGGATCATGTTCAGCATCCACTACGAAATGTTGGCCAAGTGAGGTAAGACTGCATGTCCGTGAAGCACTTTATCCAAATCACCAAACCGGGGATCATTTTCGGTAACGTGCTTTCCGTGGCAGGCGGTTTCTTCCTTGCCGCGAAGGGCCATGTGGATTTCGCCCTGTTCCTGGCGGTGGTGGTAGGTACTTCGCTTGTGGTTGCGTCCGGTTGCGTGTTCAACAACTGCATCGACCGTGACATCGACCAGAAGATGGAACGTACCAAGAACCGTGTCATGGTTCAGGGCGGCATGTCGCTGCCCCTCGCACTGATCTACGCCACCCTGCTCGGGGTGGCGGGTTTCAGCCTGCTGTATGTCCAGGCCAACCCGCTGTCGGCGTTCTGTGCGTTGATCGGCTTCGTGGTCTACGTCGGCTTCTACAGCCTGTGGCTCAAGCGCAAATCGGTGCACGGCACCCTGGTCGGCAGCCTGTCCGGTGCCATGCCTCCGGTGATCGGCTATTGCGCAGTGAGCAACAGCTTCGACCTGGCAGCGGTCACGCTGCTGGTGATGTTCAGCCTGTGGCAGATGCCGCACAGCTTTGCCATCGCCATCTTCCGCTTCAAGGATTACAGCGCAGCCAACATCCCGGTCCTGCCGGTGGCTCGCGGTATCCTGGCGGCGAAGAAGCAGATCGTGCTGTACGTGCTGGCCTTCGTGCTCGCCACGTTGATGCTGACGCTGGGTGGGTACGCCGGTCTGGGTTACCTGGCCGTCGCAGCCGCCATGGGTCTGTACTGGTTGTACATGGCCTGGGGTGGCTACAAGGCCGAAGATGACAGCAAGTGGGCACGCAAAGTGTTTGGCTTCTCCATCCTGACCGTCACCGCGCTGAGCGTGATGATGTCGGTGGACAGCCAGACTGCTGCCGACGTGCTGATGACCTACGCACGCTGAAGCCTACGCGCATTACAAGAACCCGGCCTTTGGCCGGGTTTTTTATTGGTAGATTTTCCGTCTGCGCGCTGGTATCCGAACGCACTAGTTTGAGCTTCCAAGTCATAAGGAAGCATCCAAATGAGTGTTTTTACCGTCTATTTCTGCGGAACCGGCTCCCACCGTTTCGATCACAACAACCCTAATTTCTGGAATGGCGAGCTGATCGCCACGCTGGCCAACCATACCTTCGGCAGGGAGTTCGTCGACTGGATCGCAGTCGATGGCCCAGGCAGTGGCAACCTGCAGGACGATGCCTTGTTCGTTGACGACGGCGACTACTACAAAGTGACCGGCACGCTGTTCGGCAAAGGTTGGGATGAGAACGTGCGGCATGCCCTGCAGGTCATCAAGGGCAAGAGTACCTGGGCCCGCACCAAGCTCACCGAGCAGCAATACCAGAACCTGAAGAGCGCTGGCATTCCAATTCCTGATGCCGAGGCCGGTGGCTCGTGGTTCTGGCGCACCTACGACTATGGTGATCGCGCGGTGACCCCCCAGGCCTTGCAAGAGCAGATGATCAGGCAACTGCGCAAACCGTTGATCCCGATCACGGTCAACCTGGTGGGGTGGAGCAGGGGCGGAATCAGTTGTCACATGCTCGCCAACGCAATGGCGCAAGATCCGGAGCTGCGTGATGTGAAGGTCAACATCTTTGCCATCGATCCGGTGCCGGGGGTAGGCAACCTGAAGTCTGAGCGCGTGCAACTGGGAGCCAACGTGAAGGAGTACGTGGGGTTCTATGCGCGAGACGAGCGATCCAAAGGGTTCGCCTGTGTGGTGCCTGCCACAGCGTACGGTACACGTGTCAGCGTACTGCCGATGCCGGGCCGCCATGCAACGCTGGTGGGCAATGCTTCGATAGACGGCGCAGGTTCTGGCAAGGCACTGCCTGAGCCGGGGATGATCGTGCGGCACTTCGCGGAGGTTTGCCTGAAGCGTTGGGGCGTAAAGCTGGACAAGTGTCTGGAGTTGGACGATGCGGGGCTGATGACCTATCACAAGACCATCGATGCGAACGATGAGCTTTACCGCGCCATGCGCAAGAAGTCCTATACCGTACTGACCGAAGGCACTGCCGATGAGCGTATGGTTCATCGCGGCAGCATTGCCACGGAGTTCAGCCAGGTGCGTGGCGAGCACCTGGACCCCAGCGATGGGTTGAGTATCCAGCGTTTCGACCTGCACGCCTACAAAGCCCTGCGCTGAGTTCTTCGACCCACCAGCGGGTAAGTCTCGCTGGTGGGCGGCGAATCTATCGACAGCCCCTTTACAACGCCGGGGCAACCAGACTATTTTCTGCCTCGGCCACCGCAGTGGCCAACGTCGCTCGGACGGTTCCGGGCGCTTACGTCTCTCGAGGAAAGCATGGCCAACCCAGGTTCGCCGCGCCGCTTTGCGCGCATCGATCGTCTCCCCCCCTACGTCTTCAACATCACTGCCGAGCTCAAGATGGCGGCACGCCGTCGTGGCGAAGACATCATCGACCTGAGCATGGGCAACCCGGATGGCGCGACCCCGCCACACATCGTCGAGAAGCTGGTGCAGGTCGCCCAGCGTGAAGATACCCACGGCTATTCCACCTCGCGCGGCATCCCGCGACTGCGCCGAGCCATTTCCAACTGGTACAAGGAACGCTACGACGTCGAGATCGACCCGGACAGCGAAGCCATCGTCACCATCGGCTCGAAAGAGGGCCTCGCGCACCTGATGCTCGCCACCCTCGACCATGGCGACACGGTGCTGGTACCCAACCCCAGCTACCCGATTCACATCTACGGGGCGGTGATCGCCGGTGCCCAGGTGCGCTCCGTGCCGCTGGTGCCGGGAGTGGACTTCTTCAATGAGCTGGAGCGGGCGATCCGCGAATCGATCCCCAAGCCGAAGATGATGATCCTGGGCTTCCCCTCCAACCCGACCGCGCAGTGCGTGGAATTGGACTTCTTCGAACGAGTGGTGGCCCTGGCCAAGCAGTACGACGTGCTGGTGGTGCACGACCTCGCTTACGCCGACATCGTCTACGACGGCTGGAAGGCGCCTTCGATCATGCAGGTGCCTGGCGCCAAGGATATCGCGGTGGAGTTCTTCACCCTGTCCAAGAGCTACAACATGGCGGGCTGGCGGATCGGCTTCATGGTCGGCAACCCCGAGCTGGTCAGCGCCCTGGCGCGGATCAAGAGCTACCACGACTACGGCACTTTCACGCCGCTGCAGGTGGCGGCGATTGCCGCGCTGGAAGGTGACCAGCAGTGCGTGCGCGACATCGCCGAGCAGTACCGCCAACGCCGCAACCTGTTGGTCAAGGGGCTGCATGAGATGGGCTGGATGGTCGAGAATCCGAAAGCCTCGATGTACGTCTGGGCCAAGATCCCCGAAGCCTATGCACACCTCGGCTCGCTGGAGTTCTCCAAGAAGCTGCTGGCCGAGGCCAAGGTCTGTGTCTCGCCCGGTATCGGTTTTGGCGACTATGGCGATGACCATGTGCGCTTTGCCCTGATCGAGAATCAGGACCGCATCCGCCAGGCCATCCGCGGTATCCGTCAGATGTTCCGCGCCGACGGGCTGACCAGCAAGTAAGCCCCAGGCGTCAAGCCGCAAGCCGGTCTGCGATGGCAGGCCGATTGCGGCTTTTGCCTGCCACGGTCGGCATGGCGCTCGAGGGCTGCGACCAGCGGCCGTCTTTTTTTCATTTCCCCTCTATCCAGCCGCTCGTGCTTGGATTAAAAATGGCGCCGCGAGCGCCCGCTCGATAACAACAACTTCCCTTCCTGGCCATCATGTCCGAACAGAACCCTTGCCTGACCTGCGGCGCCTGCTGCGGCTACTTTCGTGTGTCTTTCTTTTGGGGTGAATGCCAGTCTTCGGGCGGGTTGGTGCCCGACGATCTGGTGGTGCAGATCAATCCGACCCGCGTGGCCATGATCGGCACCGACGCCAAGCCTTGCCGCTGTATCAGCCTGGAAGGCGAGATCGGCAACAAGGTGGGGTGCACCATCTACGAGAATCGTTCCAGCCCCTGTCGCGAGTTCGACGCGTCGTGGGAGAACGGCGTGCACAACCCCAGCTGTGATGACGCCCGTGCCGCCTATGGCCTGCCACCGCTGACCCCGCCTGGCGCCAACGAACCGCACTGGCCTGACGATGGGGCAGAGGTCGCCTGAACGGCCAAACACATCACGTTTTGCCCACCGGACATGACCGTTCGTCGGTTGGATCCAAGCGACACCCTGCTGCAGCCCGCGAAATACGTGCTGCCTCGAGAAAGTATTAACACCATTTGACCGTCCCCGCGTCCCTTCGCGCCTGCTCGCCAGCGGCTACACATTCCCAACAAGGAATCATGTAGCCATGGTCAGGTGTTTCGTCGTCGCGTGTTCGACTAACCGGCAACATAGCAGTGCACGCGTTCAAGGACCGAACCACCTGATCCACGAAGGAGCTCTCCGTGGACAGAAGCGTCGCCTCCATTTTGCCTACCCGTCTTTCCCATTTGTCGCTCGCTGTGAGCCTGGCTGTCGGAGGCCTGGCCTTCGGTCTGACGAGCGAGCAGGCCCTGGCCGTGTGCAGTGCGGCCGGTTCCACCATCACGTGTAACGGCGCCGCCAACCCTCTGGCACCGAGCTATACCAACGGCGGCAGCGGCCTGACGGTCAACGTGAACCCTGGCGCCAGCCTGGGTACCTTGCTGGGCGTAGGGGGCACGTCGCTGTCGCTGGCGGGCAACAACAACACGTTGAACAACTCCGGCACCATCGACCCTACATTGCTGGGGCTGTTGAGCATTCAGTCCAGTGCAGTGCTGATCGGCAATACCAGCACCGGCAGCACGCTCAACATCAACAACAATGCCACGGGTGTGATCAAGGGCACGGGGGCCTTGCTCGGCGCCAACCTTCTTAACCTCACGGGCATGGCGCTGGACGCGCGCAACGGTGCGGCCGGTACCACTACCATCAGCAACGCCGGCAGCATTGGCTCCTCGGCATTGGCTTCACTGACGCTGCTCAGTGAAGACACCCCGGTCATCGCGGTTACCGGCGGCAGCACGGTGAACTTCACCAACACCGGCACCATTCTTGGCCGGGCAGCGTTCGAGGCTTCTGCCGCAGGCAACACCTTCACTAACGCCGGCACCTTGACCGGCAGCTTGTCGATGGGGGCCAACAGCACCAACCGCTTCAATGCCATCACTGGTTCGAGTGTCGGTGCCGGGCTTGGTATCAGTGTCGCCTTGCTGGTCACCAGTAATCCCAACCTGGCTTTCGCAGCCGCCGGCAAGATCGACGGCGGTGCCGGCGGCACCAACACGCTGGCCTTGCAGAACGCTATTGGTGGCGGCAGCGGGACTGCCGGCAGCGGCACGATCAACGCCAACAACTACATCAACTTCAGCCGTCTGATCGTCGATAGCGGCACCTGGAGCCTGATCGGCGCGGTGCTCAGCGGCACGACCCAGACCACCCTCAACGGCGGCGTGCTCAACTTCGACAACTCCAGCGCCTTCGGCAGCGGCGGCATCACCGTCAACGGTGGCAGCCTGTTGGGCAGTGTCGCGGGGTTGAGCCTGGCCAACGCCCTGACCCTCAACGCCGGCCTGAGTGTCGGCGGTGGCAACGACCTGGCCCTCAACGGCGTGGTCTCGGGCGTCGGCGGGCTGACCAAGACCGGCGCCGGCCTGCTCACCCTCGGTGCCACCAACACTTACAGCGGCGGCACCAACCTGACTGCGGGCGGCCTCAACCTGACCAGCGCTGCGGCGCTCGGCAGTGGAGCGCTCACCGTCAGTGGTGCGGGCAGCCTGCAAGGCAGTGTGCCGCTGGTATTGAACAACGCGGTGGCGCTGAACGCGGCGCTGACCTTGCCCGGCAGCAACGCCCTGAGCCTTGGCGGCGTGCTGAGCGGCACGGGCTCGCTGGTCAAGAGCGGTACCGGCAACCTGACGCTCAATGGCGTCAATACCTTCTCCGGCGGCACCACCCTCGGCACAGGCACGCTCACCCTCGGCAATGCCAGCGGTCTGGGCAGTGGCGCGTTGACCCTGACCGGCAACGGCACCCTCGATACCACGGCCGTCATGACCCTGGGCAATGCCATCAACCTGGGCAGCAGTGCCTTGACCTTGACTGGCAATAACGCGCTCACACTGGGCGGTGTGATTGGCGGTACCGGCAGCCTGGTCAAGAACGGCGCGGCCGACCTGACCCTGAACGGCGTCAATACCTTCAGCGGCGGCACCACGCTCAGCACCGGCAAACTCACTGTCGGCAACAGCGCCGCGCTGGGTACGGGCGCTCTCGCATTGACTGGCAACGCCAGCCTCGACGCCAGCGCAGCGGTCAGCCTGGGTAACGCGATCAACCTCGGCGCCAACACCCTCAACCTGCTGGGCACCAGTGCCACCACCCTGGGCGGGGTGATCAGTGGCACCGGCGCACTGGTCAAGAGCGGCGCAGCCGACCTGGCGCTCAACGGCAACAACACCTTCAGCGGCGGCCTGACTCTCAACACCGGCAAACTCACCGTGGGCAACAACAACGCCCTGGGCGGCGGTGCCTTGACCCTGGGTGGCAATGCCAGCCTCGATGCCAGCACCGGTGTCAACCTGGGCAACGCCATCAGCCTGGGCGCCAATACCCTCAACCTGCTGGGCACCAGTGCCACCACCCTGAGTGGGGTGGTCAGCGGCACCGGCGCGCTGGTCAAGAACGGCGCCGCCGGCCTGACCCTCAACGGCGCCAACACCTTCAGCGGTGGCACCACCCTCAACGCCGGGGTGCTGACCGTCGGCAACAACGCCGCACTGGGCACCGGTGCCCTCAGCCTGGGCGGCAATGCCAGCCTCGACGCGGGCGTGGCCGTCAACCTGGGCAACGCCATCGACCTGGGGGCCAACACCTTGAGCGTGCTGGGCAGCAACGCCACCACCCTGGGCGGGGTGGTCAGTGGCACTGGTGCGTTGGTCAAGAGCGGTGCCAGCAACCTCACCCTCAGTGGTGCCAATACCTTCAGCGGCGGCCTGAACCTCAACGCCGGCACCCTGACCCTGGCCAGCGCCGCGGCGCTGGGCACCGGCGCGCTCAACGTTGGCGGCGCATCCACACTCGCCAACAGCGCGGCGATGACCCTGAACAATGGCGTCAACCTCGGCGCCAACCTGACCCTCTCCGGCGCCAACAACCTGACCCTGGCTGGCAACCTGAGCGGTACCGGCGGCCTGATCAAGAATGGGGCGAGCACCCTTACCCTGAGCGGCAGCAACACCCAGAGCGGTGCCACCGCGCTCAACGCCGGCACCCTGGTGGTCGGCAGCGCCACCGCCCTGGGCACAGGCGCGCTCAACGCCGCCGCAAACACCACGTTGGATTCTTCGGTGGCCGGGCTGACCCTGGGCAACGCGTTGAACCTGGCCGGTAACATCACCCTCGCCGGCAGCAACGACCTGACCCTGGGCGGCGTTATCGCCGGTATCGGTGGCCTGACCAAGAACGGCAGCACGACCCTGACCCTCAATGGCGCCAACACGCAGTTCGGCGCCACCAACCTCAACGCCGGCACCCTTGTGGTCGGCAGCAACACGGCCTTGGGTACTGGCGCGCTGAATGCCGCTGCTGGTACCCACCTGGACGCCAACACCGCAGTCAACCTCGGCAACGCCGTGAACCTGGCCGGTGCCCTGACCCTCGACGGCACCGCCAACCTGGGCCTCGGTGGCGTGATCGCCGGTGCCGGCAGCCTGGTCAAGAACGGTGCCGCCACGCTGACGCTCTCCGGCCCCAACACCTTCCTGGGCGGCACCACCCTCAATGCCGGTGGCCTGGTGCTGGGCAATGGAGACGCACTGGGCGTCGGCAAGTTG
The DNA here is from genome assembly GCF_057197165.1 of Pseudomonas sp. SYWMCR5. Lineage (NCBI taxonomy): Bacteria > Pseudomonadati > Pseudomonadota > Gammaproteobacteria > Pseudomonadales > Pseudomonadaceae > Pseudomonas > Pseudomonas sp. SYWMCR5. The sequence goes on along the minus strand of NZ_JBXUNH010000001.1, from coordinate 1,072,596 downwards.
ACCGTCGCAGGTGCCGGTACCCTGGATACCACGGCTGCGCTGACCGTTGGCAACGCCGTTACCCTGGATGCCGACCTCACCCTGGCCGGCAGCAACAACCTCAACCTCTCCGGCCTGGTCGATGGCACCGGCCGTCTGATCAAGAATGGCACCAGCACGCTCACCCTCGGCGGCCTGAACACCTATGCCGGTGGCACACTGCTCAACGCTGGCGCCCTGGTGCTGGGCAATGGTAGCGCCATCGGCACCGGCGACCTCACCGTCGGTGGCGCCGCAAGCCTGGACGCCAGCGCCGCACTTAGCCTGGGCAACAACATCGGCCTGAACGCCGACCTCACCCTCACCGGCAGCAACGCGCTGACCCTCGGTGGTGTAGTCAGCGGGACAGGAAAGTTGGTCAAGAACGGCAATGCCACCGTGACCTTGGAAGGGGTCAACACCTATGCCGGTGGCACCACGCTCAACGCGGGTGGCCTGGTGATAGGCAACGGCAGCGCCCTGGGGACCGGTGCCCTGACCGTGGCCGGCGCCGCCAGCCTGGACAACAGCGCAGTCGCTACCCTGGGCAACGACATCGCGCTCAACGCCAACCTGACCCTCGGCGGCAGCAACGACCTGACCCTGGGCGGTGTCATCAGCGGTACCGCAGGTCTGATCAAGAATGGCCTGGCCGACCTCACGCTGACCGGCAACAACACCTTCAGCGGCGCCGTCGACTTGCTCGGCGGCAGCCTCACCACCATAGGTACTGGCGCCCTCGGCAACAGCTCGGGCGTCAACGTCGGGGCGGGCGCCAGCCTGAACCTCGGTGCCAGTACCACGATCGGCGGCCTGAGCGGTGCCGGCGCGGTGAGCGTGGCGGGGGGCAGTGACCTGACGGTCGGCGGCAACAACCTCAACAGCGTTTTCAGCGGCGCCCTGGCCGGTAGCGGTGGCCTGATCAAGACAGGTACCGGTGCTCTGGAACTGTCCGGTGTGAACGTGCTTGGCGGCGCCACCACGGTCAATGGCGGCCTGCTCAATGTCAGCGGTTCGCTCGCCAGCTCCGGCGTACAGGTCAATGTCGGCGCCAGCCTGGGCGGCACCGGCAGTCTGCTGGGCGCGGTCGACATCGCCAACGGCGCACACCTGTTGGCCAACAGTGGCGCGACCCTCAACACCGGCGCGCTGACCCTGCACAGCGGCTCGATTCTCGACTTCGGCCTCGGCTCGCCATCCACGGGCGGCACTGCCTTGGTCAACGTCAACGGCAACCTGACCCTCGACGGCACCCTCAACGTCACCGACCTCGGTGGCTTCGGCACCGGTATCTATCGGCTGTTCGACTACACCGGCGCGCTGGTCGACAACGGTCTGGTCGTTGGCGCGTTGCCGGGTAGCGTACTGCCGGGCGATGTCCAGGTGCAGACCGCCATCGGCGCGCAGATCAACCTGCTGGTGGGCGGTGCCACCGGCACCGTGCAGTTCTGGGACGGTGCGCAAAGCGTGCCGAACGGCGTCATCGACGGTGGCGCCGGCACCTGGGATGGCAGCAATACCAACTGGACCGATATCAACGGTGTGCTCAACGGCAGCTGGGCCAGCGATTTCGCCGTGTTCCAGGGCACCGCTGGCGATGTCAACGTGGTGGGCACCCAGGCTGCCACCGGTCTGCAATTCGTCACCAATGGCTATCGCCTGATCGGTGCCGGTGGCCTGGACCTGGTCAACGCCAGCAACGGTGCCTTTGCCGTGCGTGTCGACCCGGGCGTTACCGCGACGATCAACGTCGGCCTCTCCGGCAGCGGCCAACTGGCCAAGCTCGACACCGGCACCCTGGTGCTCAACGGCGCCAACAGCTACACCGGCGGGACGCTGCTCAACGGTGGCACCCTGGTAGTGGGCAACGACACCGCCCTGGGCACTGGCGCGATCAGCGCCGCAACGGGCACCACCCTGGACAGCAACACCGCAGTCACCCTTGGCAACGCCCTGGCCTTGAGTGGCGCGCTGACCATCGCAGGTAGCGCCGACCTCGGCCTGTCTGGCGTGGTATCGGGTGCCGGCAGCCTGGTCAAGAACGGCGCGGCCAACCTGACGCTGGGCAACGCCAACACCTACAGCGGCGGCACCACCCTTGCCGCTGGCACCCTGACCCTGGGCAACGACCTGGCCCTCGGCACAGGCGGCCTGAACGTCACTGGCGCTTCCAGCCTCGCCGCTACTGGCAGCGTGGCGCTGGCCAATACTGTAGCGCTGAACGCCAACCTGACTGTGCCAGGCACTGGCAACCTCACGCTCAACGGCGCACTCAGCGGCACCGGTGGGCTGATCAAGAACGGCACCGGCGTACTCACCCTGAACGGCAGCAACAGCCAGCAGGGCTCTACCAGCCTCAATGGCGGCACCCTGGTGGTTGGCAGCAACACCGCCCTGGGCACTGGCGCGCTGAATGCCACAGGTGGCACAACCCTGAGTGCAGGCGCCAACGTGACCCTGGCCAATGCGCTCAACCTGGCGGGCAACCTCACCATCGCTGGCGCGCAGGACCTGGTGCTAGGCGGCAACATCAATGGTGTCGGCGGCCTGACCAAGACCGGCAGTGGCACACTCACCCTCAATGGCACCAATGGCAACCTGGGCAACACCAACCTCAACGCCGGCACCTTGGTGCTCGGCAGTGCCAGCGCGCTCGGCCTCGGCCAGCTCAACGCGGCTGCGGGCACCACGCTGGACAGCAACTCGGCGCTCACTATCGGCAACACCGTCAATCTGGGCGGCAACCTCACCATCGCCGGCAGCAACGACCTGGGCCTTGTTGGGCTGGTCGCGGGCGCTGGCAGCCTGACCAAGAATGGCGCCGGCAACCTCACCTTGAGTGGCCCCAACACCCTGTCCGGTGGCGTGACCCTTAACGCCGGCACCCTGACCCTGGGCAATAACTCGGCACTGGGCCTCGGCAACCTGACCGTCGGCGGCGCCAGCAACCTGGCCACCACTGGCCCCCTGATCGTGGCCAATCAGGTCACGCTCAACGACACCCTGACCCTGCCTGGTAACAACGACCTGGCCCTGAGCGGCGTGATCAGCGGTACTGGTGGGCTGACCAAGACCGGCACCGGCAACCTGACCCTCGGTGCCGCCAACACCTACCAAGGCACCACCACGCTCGCCGCAGGCACCCTGACCCTGGGCAACGGCAGCGCGCTGGGCGCTGGCAATCTTTCGGTCACCGGCAACAGCACCCTGGCCACCACCGGCGCCCTGCAAGTAGCCAACGCCATCGGCCTGGGCACGGGCGCTACCTTGGGCGTCAACAACGCCCAGACGCTGACCCTCGACGGGGTCATCAGCGGCGGCGGCGGCCTGAACAAGACCAGCACCGGTCAACTGGTGCTCAACGGCGCCAACAACTACACCGGCGGCACCTCGTTGCAAGCCGGCAGCCTGCTGCTGGGCAACGCCAGTGCCCTGGGCAGTGGCGCCCTGAACGTCACCGGCGCCGCAGCCCTCGACGCCAGCCAGGCTCTGGCTCTGGTCAACGCGGTCAACCTGACCGGTGGCAATCTTACCCTTGATGGCAGCCAGGCCCTCACCCTCAACGGTGTGGTTTCCGGCACCAACGGCCTGGTGAAGAACGGCGCCGCCAGCCTGACCCTCAACGGCAACAACACCTACAGCGGCGGCACCACGCTCAACGCCGGCACGCTGACCGTCGGCAGCAATACCGCGCTGGGTACCGGGGATCTGAGCACAGGTGCCAATACCTCCCTCGATGCCAGCGCGAGCGCCGCCTTGGCCAACAATGTGCACCTGGGCGGCACGCTCAACCTGCCAGGCACCGCCGACCTGACCCTCAATGGCGTGCTCGACGGTGTCGGTGGCCTGAACAAGGCTGGCGCCAGCACCCTGACCCTCAATGGCGCCAACAACTACCTGGGTGGTACCACCCTGGGCGCCGGGCAACTGGTGGTGGGTAACGACAACGCGCTGGGGCAGGGCGCCCTGACCGTCGCCGGGGCCTCGACCCTGAGCAGCGGCGTCGCCAGCACCACCCTGGCCAACAACGTCACCCTCAACGCCGGCCTCACTGTCGCCGGCACCAACGACCTGACCCTCAACGGTGTGATCAACGGTACCGCTGGGCTGACCAAGAACGGCAGCGGCAACCTCACCCTCAACGGCAACAATGGCTACCAGGGCGGCACCGAGCTCAATGCCGGGCGCCTGACCCTCGGCAGCAGTGGCGCCCTGGGCACCGGCACCCTCAGCGTGACCGCCGACGCCACCCTGGCCAACAGCGCGCCGATGGCACTGGGCAACACCATCGCCCTGAGCAACGGCGCCAACCTGACCGTCGAGGCCGCCAACGCCCTGATCCTCAGTGGCGATCTGGGCGGCACAGGCAACCTGGTCAAGACCGGTGTCGACGACCTGACCCTGGTCGGCGTCAAGACCTTCACCGGCAACGTCGATATCCAGGCCGGCTCGCTCACCACGCTCGGCAGCGGCGTGCTGGCCAACGTCGACACCCTCAACATCGGTGCCAGTGGCCAGCTCAACCTCAACGGCAACACCAGCCTTGGTGCCCTCACCGGCAGCGGCAACGTCGATGTCGGCGTTGGCAGCACCCTGAACCTGGGCAGCAACAACGCCAGTACGACCTTCGGTGGCGCCCTCAGCGGCTTGGGCGGCCTGGCCAAAGATGGCACCGGTACTCTGACCCTTACCGGTACCAGCAACCTGGCTGACAACACGCAGGTCAACGCTGGCACCCTGAAAATCGATGGCAGCCTGGGCAGTAACCTGCTGACCGTCGCCAGCGGCGCAACCCTCACCGGCAGCGGCTCTGCCAATGCCTCGGTGGTGATCGACAACGGCGGCCACCTGGCAGGCCAGAGCGGCGCCACCCTGGGCCTCGGTTCGCTGGTGCTCAACAGCGGATCGATCGTCGATGTCGGCCTGGCTTCGCCAGGCACTGGCGGCACCGCACTGTTCAATGTCGGCGGCAACCTGACCCTCGACGGCACCCTCAACGTCAGCAATATCGGTGGCTTCGGCAACGGCGTGTACCGCTTGTTCGACTACGCCGGCGCGCTGACCGACAATGGTCTGGACTTCGGCACCCTGCCGCTGGGCGTGAGCCTTGGCGATGTGTCGCTGCAGACCGCCCTGGCCAACCAGATCAACCTGCTCGTCAGCTCCAGCGGCCTGAACATCCAGTTCTGGGACGGCAGCCAGACTGCCCCGAACGGCCAGGTCGATGGTGGCACCGGCGTGTGGAACGCCGGCAACACCAACTGGACCGACCTCAACGGCACCGTCAACACTACCTGGGGCAGCACCTTCGCGGTGTTCCAGGGCACGGCAGGTGACGTCACCGTCGACGGCAGCCAGAGCGTCAATGGCATGCAGTTCGTCAGCAACGGCTATCGCCTGCTGGCCGGAACCGCCGGCCTGCTCGACCTGGTCAACGGCAGCGGTGGCGATACCAGCGTGCGGGTCGATCCCGGCGTGATCGCGACCCTCGATGTCGGCCTGGGCGGTGTCGGCAAACTGAACAAGCTCGACACCGGCACCCTGGTGCTCAACGGCAACAACAGCTACAGCGGCGGCACCCAGCTCAGTGGCGGCACCCTGGTGCTGGGCAGCAACACCGCCCTCGGCACCGGCCTGCTGGACACTGCCAGTGGTACCACCCTGGACACCAACAAGAACGTGAGCCTGGCCAATGCGATCACCCTCGCCGGCCCGCTGAACCTGACCGGCAACAACGACCTGGCGCTCACCGGCAACATTGGCGGCGCCGGCAGCCTGGTCAAGGCCGGCAATGCGCAACTGGCCTTGTCCGGCAACAACAGCTACAGCGGCGGCACCGCGCTGAACGGCGGCACCCTGGTGGTAGGTTCCAACACCGCACTGGGTACCGGCGCGCTCGATGCGGCGGCAGGCACCAGCCTGGACAGCAGCCAGGCCGTGGCGCTGGCCAACAACGTCAACTTGGCCGGTAACCTCAACGTGCTGGGCGGCAATGACCTGAGCCTCGGCGGCACCGTCGCTGGCGCTGGCCGTCTGATCAAGTCCGGCATCGCGCGGTTCAGCCTGCTGGGCGCCAATACCTTCAGCGGCGGCACCGAGCTGCAGGCCGGCACCCTGGTGGTCGGCAACAACGGCGCGCTCGGCACAGGTGGCCTGGACGTGACCGGCAACGCCATCCTCGACAGCAGCGCTGCGGTCACGCTGGCCAATCCGGTCAGTGTCACCGGCATCCTCAACGTGCTGGGCAGCAACGACCTGCAACTGGCCGGCGTGCTCAGTGGCAACGGCGTGTTGAACAAGAACGGCCTGGCCGACCTCACCCTGTCGGGCAACAACACCTTCAGCGGTATCCTCAACATCCTCTCCGGCAGCCTGAGCACTATCGGCACCACCGCGCTGGGTACCCAGAGCGAGTTGAACGTCAGTGCAGGCGCCAGCCTCAATCTTGACGGCAACACCACGCTGGGCGAGATCGGTGGCACCGGCGCGATCCAGATCGCTGCGGGCAACAGCCTCAACGTCGAAGGCGGCGTGTTCGACGGCAACATCAGCGGCACCGGCACGCTCAATAAACTCGGCACCGGCACCCTGGCCCTGAGCAGCAGCAACAGCCATACCGGCAATACCAACGTGCAGGCCGGTGGCTTGAAGGTGGATGGATCGCTCGCCAGCAGCGCGGTCAACGTTGCCAGTGGGGCGACGCTGTCGGGTGCGGGCAGCCTCGGTGGGGCGGTGACCGTCGCCAGCGGCGGCAGCCTCGCAGCCACCAGCGGCACGACCCTGAACGCGGGCAACCTGTCGCTGGATGCCGGTTCGAACTTCAACGCGGCCCTTGGCGCGCCGACTGGCGGCAATTCGCCGTTGGTCAACGTATCCAACAACCTGACCCTTGGCGGCACCTTGAACGTCACTGATATCGGTGGCTTCGGTGCCGGTGTGTACCGCCTGTTCGCCTACGGCGGCAGCCTCGTCAACAATGGCCTGGCCTTTGGCACCACGCCCGTTCCAGTGACCGACCTGACGGTGCAGACGGCCATTGCCAACCAGGTCAACCTGGTAGTAGGCGGTGCCAGCAACGTGCTGTTCTGGGACGGCAGCCAGAGCGTGGCCAACGGCCTGATCGATGGCGGCAGCGGTACATGGGATGCCACCAATACCAACTGGACCGATGCCAACGGCGTACTCAACACCACCTGGAACGACACCTTCGCCGTCTTCCAGGGCGCCACCGGCACCGTCACCGTGAACGGCAGCCACAGCATCACCGGCCTGCAGTTCATCACCGACGGCTATGTGCTCGATGCCGGGACGGGGGGCGAGCTGCTCACCAGCACCAGCGGCACCACCAACCTGCGGGTAGACAGCGGCGTCACCGCCACCCTCAACGTCGCCCTCAACGGTGCCGGCAACGTGGCCAAGTACGATGCTGGCACCCTAGTGCTCAACGCCGCCAACGGCTACAGCGGCGGCACCGCGCTCAACGGCGGCACCCTGGTGGTCGGCAACGACAGTGCGCTGGGTAGCGGCACGCTGACGGCCGCCGCGGGCACCACCCTGGACAGCAACACCGCCGTCACCCTGGCCAACGCCGCAGTACTCAACGGCGCACTGGCCATCGGCGGCAGCAACGCGCTGACCCTCAACGGCGACATCAGCGGTGTCGGCGGGCTGGTCAAGAATGGCGCAGGACTGCTGACCTTGGGCGGCAGCAACAGCTACAGCGGCGGCACCCAGATCAACGCGGGCAGCGTGGTCGGCAACACCACCAGCCTGCAGGGTGCGATCCTCAACAACGCGGCGCTGACCTTCGAGCAGAACGCCAACGGCAGCTACACCGGCAACCTCACTGGCAGCGGTACGCTGACCAAGAACGGCAGCGGTGAACTGCTGCTGACCGGGGTCAACGGCTTGACCGGTGCCACCACCGTCAATGCCGGCAGCCTGCTGGTCAACGGACGCCTGGACAGCGCCACCGTACAGGTCGCTACCGGCGCTCGCCTGGGCGGCAGCGGCACCTATGCCGGGGCTGTGCAGATCGCCGACGGCGCCACCCTGGCCGCAGGCCAGAGCAGCACACCGTTGACGGTAGGCAGCCTGAACCTGAGTTCCGGCAGTGCCCTGGACTTCTCGCTCGGGGCGCCAGCGGCGTCCACTACGGTGGTCAAGGTCGACGGCAACCTGGTGCTCGACGGTACGCTGAACATCACCAATGCCGGCGGCTTCGGCACCGGCGTCTACCAGCTGTTCAACTATGGCGGCGCGCTGACCAACAACGGTCTGGTCTTCGGCGCCATCCCCGGCAGCGTGGCACTGGGCGACCTGAGCCTGCAGACCGCCATCGCCAACCAGATCAACCTGGTGGTGCAGGGCGCGGGCGACCAGCTGCAGTTCTGGAACGGCGGCAAGACCAATCCGGACGGCAGCATTGGCGGCGGCAGCGGCACCTGGGGCCCTGGTACCAACTGGACCAACGCCAACGGCACCACTGGCGAAACCTGGAGCGATGCCTTCGCCGTGTTCGGTGGCCAGCCTGGCACCGTCACCGTGGTCGGCAATCAGTCGTTCAGCGGCATGCAGTTCCTCAGCGACGGCTACCAGGTGGTGCCGGGTACAGGTGGCAGCCTGACCCCGGTCAACGGCGCCGATGGCAGCCTGGCGCCGGTACGGGTCAACGCAGGTGCCAGCGCCGTGATCAGTGCGCCACTGGTTGGCACTGGCGGTATCGAAAAACTCGACGCAGGCACCCTGGTGCTGACCGGTGCCAACACCTACAGCGGCGGCACCACCGTCAGCGGCGGCACCTTGGCCGGTAACACCACCAGCCTGCAAGGCAACATCACCAACAACGCCAACCTGGTGTTCGCGCAGGGCACCAACGGCACCTTCAACGGCACCCTCAGCGGCACCGGCACCACCACCAAGCAAGGGGCGGGCAGCCTGTTGCTGACCGGCAACCAGCCGTTCAGCGGCGCCTTCAACGTCAACCAGGGCACGCTGCAGGTCGGCAATGCCGACAACCCGGGCACCAACCTTGGCGCCCAGGTCACCGTGGCCAACGGCGCGGCGCTGACCGGCAACGGCACCGTCGCCAGCCTGACCAACCACGGCACCGTGCTGCCAGGGCCTGCGGGCAACCTCAATGTCAGTGGCAACTTCACCAACGCCAGTGACGGCAACCTGGTCATCGACCTGGGCACCGCCCCGGTGAACTACCTGAATGTCGGCGGCACCGCCAACCTGGGCGGCAGCCTGACGGTTGCCAACCTCTCCGGCGGCAACGGGCAGTACACCGTGGTCAGTGCAGCTGGCGGCATCAACGGCACCTTCGCCAGCAACAACCTGGTGAACTCGGCGTTCCTCAACAGCTCGATCGACTATGGCGCCAACCAGGTGACCCTGTCGGTCAGCCGCAACGGCAACTCGTTCGCCGATGTCGCTGCCTCCAGCAACCAGCGTGGTGTCGCCACGGCCTTGGAAAGCACCGGTGCGCCGACCAGCCTGCGCGACAACATCCTGCCGCTCGACCGTCAGGCCGCGCAGTCGGCGTTCGACAGCCTGTCCGGGGAAATCCACGCCAGCACCGCGACCGTGCTGATCGAGGATTCGCGCTACATCCGCGACGCGGTCAACGACCGTATGCGTCAACCGGATTGCAGCCGCGAGGACGACCCACGCCGCACCCTGGCGCCGACCGCCAACCAGCAGCTGACCAGCGAAGGTTGCCAGGGCCAGGCCGTGGGCTGGATCCGCGCCATCGGCGGCTGGGGTGACTACGACGGCAGCAGCAGCCATGCCAGCGTCGACCGTGACCTGTCGGGCTTCATGCTCGGTGTCGATCGTGCCCTGGACGATCAGTGGAAGGTCGGTATCGCTGCCGGGTACACCCGCAGCAGCATCGATGCCCACCGTCGTCAGTCGGACGCCAGCGTCGACAGCTACCACCTGGCCACCTACCTGGGTTACCAGATGGATGCCTTCGCCGCACGCCTGGGCGCCAGCTACACCTGGCACGACATCGATACCAAGCGCGATGTCCAGGTGGGCAGCTACGACGACCGCCTGAAAGCCAAGTACAAGGCACGCAGCGCCCAGGTGTTCGGCGAGGTGGGTTACGCCATCGACGCTGGCGGTATCGCCCTGGAGCCGTTCGCGGGCCTTGCCTACGTCAACTACGACAGCGACAGTGCCCGTGAGAAGGGTGGGGACGGTCGCCTGAAGGCCAGCGTCGATCAGGACGTGACCTTCTCCACCGTCGGGGTGCGCGCCGGCAAGCGTATCAAGCTGGACAACGGCAGCGAGATCACTCCGCGGCTGTCGGTCGGCTGGCGCCACGCGTTCGGCGATACCAAGCCCGATGCCGATGCACGCTTCATCGCCGGAGGTGCGAGCTTCAGCACCGAAGGGGTGCCGATCGCGCGGGATGCGGCGGTGGTCGAGGCGGGTGTCGACCTGGCCGTGGGCCAGAGCGGCAAGCTGGGCCTGGGTTATTCCGGGCAGTTGTCCAGCGAGAACCGCGACCATGGCGTGGTTCTGAGCTTCAGCATGGGCTTCTGATCGGTTGAACCGCAGGGGCTGTTCTGCAGCCCCGTTACATAACAAGCCCGCGCCACAAGACCTGTGGGCGCGGGCTTGCTACGTGACGGAGCCTTCACCGCCACCTCGACTTACTTTCATCACGCCGCTGACGCTAGACTGTCATCTTCCCAAAGTCGGACAGGAGTCCCTGCGTGACCCACCCCCGCAGTTTCCCCAGCGACCTGTGCCTGGACAGCCCGCGCCTGCAACTGCGCCCCATGCGTCATGGCGATGCGGCGCAGTGGCTGGCGATCATGGCCGACCCGGAGGTCATGCGTTTTTGGCACCATGCCCCCTGGCAAGAACTGGCCGAGGCCGAAAGCGCCCTGGCCGCCGACCGTGAAGCCTATGCCGCCGGCACCCTGCTCAAGCTCGGCATGTACCGGCGCGACAACGGCGAGCTGATCGGCATGGTCCAGTTGTTCAATCTCGATGACGATTCGCGTCGCGGCGAGATCGGCTACTGCCTGGCCAAGGCCGTGCAAGGTCGGGGTTACATGGACGAGGCGCTGACCTGCTTCATCGACTATCTGGCCCACACCCTGCACATGCGCCGCCTGGAGGCGGAGATCGACCCGCGCAACCAAGGCTCGGCGCGCACCCTGGAGCGCCAGGGCTTCGTCCTCGAAGGCACGCTGCGCGCCCGCTGGTGCGTGGCGGGCGAGCTGTCCGACTCGGGGATTTACGGGCTGTTGCTGGAACCGCCTGTCGCCTGAGGCGCGGGTGCGGTAAGGTCGGGGTTTCGCCCGATCCGATGGAGCTTCGGTTGCCAGCCTACTACCTCAGTATCAGCCTGCTGCTTTACCTGCTTGGCCTGTGTTTCGACGGCGTCCTGATGGGGGCCGGGCGGCACATGCCCGCTTTGCAGATGCTGCTCTACGGCCCCTGGGGCGTGGCATTCGAGCTGTACCAGTGGTTCGCCAACCCCCTGATGGCGCTGGCGGTCCTGAGCCATCGGCGCTTGCGGCGACTGTCGCTGCTGTTCGGTCTGCTGGCGCTGTACCTGGCCGCAAGCAGCCTTGGCCTCGAGCGGCTACCCGACAACCGCAGCTACGCGTTCCACGATGTCACAGGTTTCGGTGCCGGGTTCTACCTGTGGTCGCTGTCGATCCTGACCTTCTGCGCGGGCCAGGCCTGGTGGTGCTGGAAGGCCCGCAAGGCCGACGACATGCCAGGTTGGCACTGGCTGGACGTGGCCCTGATCGCGGCGCTCGGGGTGATGCTGTATGCCGCAACGCAGATGCCCTCGCTGCGCTTCGAGGTGGATCAGGTGCTGATGCCGCCCGAGCGTGCACAAAGCTTGTAGAGCCCTGGCCTCAGGCGCTGCGCGCCGTGCCCCACTGCACCACCAGCATGCCCCCGACGATCATCGCCACCCCCAGCAGCCGTGGCAGGTTCACGGGTTTCTCCGGCAGGCCCATCAAGCCGAACTGGTCGATCAGCAACGACGACAGCACCTGCCCAGCGATCACGCAGACGATGAACCCCGCCGCGCCCAGGCGTGGCGTCAGCACCAACGCGGCGGTGATGTAGATCACCCCGGCGACGCCCCCCAGCCAGGCCCACCAGGGTGCCTGGGCCAGGTTCTGCAGCTGTGGCATGGGCGCGCGCATCAACAGCAGCGCTGGCACCAGCATCATCAGGCTGACCAGCAGCGAAACCCCCGCCGCCCACAACGGGTGCCCGAGCAAGCGCCCCAATGCAGCATTGCTGCCGGCCTGAAAAGGCACCGCCGCTCCGGCGAGCAGGGCGACGAGCAAGGGCAGGATGGCGGACAAGGCAAAGACGTTGGGCATGGCGTGAGCTCCTGTGGATAACCTTGGCCCAGTCTCTTGTATGCGCTTAAATGATGGAAATTCGAATTCTGCACAGGCTTTATTCGTCAAATGGATGATTTGCGTCGCATCGACCTCAACCTGCTGTTGACGCTGCATGCCCTGCTCAGCGAGCAGCACGTGTCCCGCGCAGCTATCCGACTGCACCGCAGCCAGCCGGCGGTGAGCCATGCCTTGGCGCAACTGCGCGACATCTTCGCCGACCCGCTGCTGGTACGCCGTGGCGCCCGCCTGGTACTGAGCCCTCGCGCCCAGGCCCTGCGCGATCCGCTGCAGCAGGCGCTGGCGCAGCTCGACGGGCTGCTGGGCAGCCCGGGGTTCGAGCCGGGCAAGGCGCGCCGCACCTTTCGCCTGGCGATGTCCGACTACGGCGCCCAGGTGGTCCTCCCTGCGCTGATGCGCGAGTTGCGTAGCGTGGCACCGCAGATCGATCTGGTCATCTCCCAGGGCAGCCGCGAGGCGATGCTCGGGCAGTTGATCGATGGCGAAGTGGATCTTGCCCTGGGGGTGTTTCCCGAGTTGCCCTCGGAGGTCCATGAGCAGGGCTTGTTCGAGGAGTCGTTTGTCTGTGTGGCCGATCGCAGCAGCCTGCCAGCACGTGGCGGCCTGACTCTGGACACCTGGCTGGCGCGCCCGCATGTACTGGTGGCGGTACGTCCTGGCATCGACAACGAGATCGACCAGGCACTCAAGGCTCTTGGTGTCCGTCGGCGCATTGCCCTTACTCTGCCGCATTGGGGCGTGGCCCAGACCGTGCTGGCCGGGACCGACCTGGTGCTGACCGTGGCCCGGCGCAGTCTGGCAGCAAGCCCGCCAGACAAGGCCCTGCGGGTCTTCGAGCCGCCGCTGCCGATCAGCGCGTTCAGCTTTGCCCAGGCCTGGCATGCCCGGCGCGAGGGCGATGCTGGGCATCAGTGGTTGCGCGAGCTGATCCATCGCCACTGCCAGGGCTGGCATTCACCTGCGTAGGACGGGTCCGATTTCACAGGGTTACAGGGGCCTTGCGGCGTACTTGCTGCTAGGCTGGCAATCTTTCCGATCAGAGGGTTCTCTTCGATGTTCAAGCATTCCCTGGCAGCCGTCGTTGCCGCGCTGGTATTCGCCTCGCAGGCACAGGCCGACGAGAACTCCCCCGCCTATACCCAATGCATGGACAACGCCTCCAGCACCGTTGCGATGAGTGCCTGCATCAAGGATGAAACCAAGTTGCAGGATGATCGCCTCAACCGGGTCTACAAGCAGTTGCTCGGCAAGCTCGAGGCGCCGCAGCAGAAAAGCCTGCGCGAAGTGCAGCGCGACTGGATCAGCTTCCGCGACAAGAACTGCAAGTTCCACGTGCAGGCCAGCGGCGGGACCCTGGCGCAACTCGAAGGCGGCATGTGCGTACTGGACATGACCCGCGAGCGCGCCGCGGAGCTGGAGCGGATTCTCAGCCCTGGGCAGTGAATGGTCTCGAACCCTGTAGGAGCGGGCTTGCCCGCGAAAAATACAACGCGCTGCCTGGCACGGGCTACGCCCGTGTTCGCGGCGGTTCGGCGCCCCGACAAGCCCGCTCCCACAGGGGGGTGGGCTGGCCTTTAGATTTTGAGCAAGACAGTTGCTCCTACAGGTATCGCACCGGCAGAGTCGGTGCCATGCCCCGCGAGGCAATCAGCGCCGACGCAGCGCCCGTGCTTTCAGGTACTCCCGCACCTCGACCGCATCGCCGGCAAACTCGATCCTGCCCGACTTCGCCTCACGCTGGTACGCATACATCGGGTCGTAGTACTCGTTGAGCAGACCCTCGATCCAGCCTCGGTGCAGATCCACCTCACCGCTGTGCAACTGCACCTGCAGCGCCTGCTCCAGCAGCGCATACAGCCGCTGGAAGCGTTCGCCCCCCAGACGCTTGTGGATATTGCCCATGCTCTGACGCAGGCGCTCGGCAAACAGGCGGCGCCCATCCTCTTCGCCATGCAGGGCAACGAATTCGGCACACAGGTTGATCACGTAGTCGCGCAGGATGCGCTCGACGCGATGGGCAAAACTGTCTTCCAGCCACACCAGCGGATACTGCTGCATGCCTTGGTACAGCGCCAGCGGCACCGAGCAGCTGCCGACCATCCGCCCCTCGTCCTCCAGCACGAACTGCTGCACGCCCCGCGCGCGCTTCTTGAGCACATCGATGGCCAGGCGGTTCTCGAAGTCGATCGGTGCCGGTTGCGCGGTGGCGCGCTTGCCGAAGCTCGAACCGCGGTGGTTGGCGTGGCCTTCGAGGTCGAGCACGTTGTCCAGTTGCAGCAGCACGTCGGTCTTGCCGGTGCCGGTCAGGCCGCCCAGCAGCACGAAGTCGCATTGCTCGACTGCCTGTTGGGTGGTGTCCATCAGGAAGGTCCGCAGGGCCTTGTAGCCGCCTTTGACCCGCGGATAGTCGATGCCCACGTCTTTCAGCCAGCCCTGGACGATCTGCGAGCGCAGGCCGCCACGAAAACAGTACAGATACCCTTGGGGGTTGGCCTGGGCGAATGCGGCCCAGGCTTCCAGGCGCGCCTGCTTGACCGCGCCGCTGACCAGTTGGTGGCCCAGGGCGATGGCTGCGCTTTGGCCCTGATGCTTGTAGCAGGTGCCAACCTTCTGCCGCTCCTGGTCGTTCATCAGCGGCAGGTTGATGGCGCTGGGGAAGGCACCCTTGGCAAACTCGACCGGTGCACGCATGTCCATCATCGGCGCATCGTCGAGGAACAGCTGTTTGAAGTCAGTGCAGTCGGGGCGCATCAAATCACCTCGACTGCGTAGGTCTGTCGCTCGACCAGTGTGCCGATCGGCGACAGGTCCAGGCCCAGTTCAGCGGCGACCCCCAGAAACTCCGCCTCACCCTCGGGACTCACGGCTACCAGCAGGCCACCACTGGTCTGCGGGTCGCACAGCAGGTGCTTCTGCTCATCGCTCAGGGTGCCGATCTTGTGGCCATAGCTGTCGTGGTTGCGCAGCGTACCGCCGGGAATGCAGCCCTCGGCCAGGTAGTGATCCACACCCGGCAGGCGCGGTACTGCCTCGAACTGCAGGCGCGCGGTCAGGCCGCTGCCTTCGGCGACTTCGACCAGATGGCCGAGCAGGCCGAAGCCGGTCACGTCGGTCATCGCCTTGACCCCGTCGAGCTTGCCGAAGCGGCTGCCGGGTGTGTTCAGGGTGCACATCCAGTCCCGCGCAAGGCCCTGGTCCTGCTCACGCAGCTTGGACTTTTTCTCGGCGGTGGTGAGGATGCCGATACCCAGTGGCTTGGTCAGGTACAGCGTGCAGCCGACGGTCGCGGTGTCGTTGCGCTTGAGATTGCGCTTGCCGACCACGCCGGTCACCGCGAGGCCGAAGATCGGCTCGGGCGCATCGATGGAGTGGCCGCCGGCCAGTGGAATGCCCGCTTCGGCGCAGACCGCACGGCCACCACGGATCACCTCGCGGGCAACCTCAGGCGGCAACACGTTGACTGGCCAGCCGAGGATGGCGATGGCCATCAGCGGGTCGCCACCCATGGCGTAGATGTCGCTGATGGCGTTGGTCGCGGCGATACGGCCGAAGTCGTACGGATCGTCGACGATGGGCATGAAGAAGTCGGTGGTCGAGACCACCCCGCGCTCGTCGTCCAGGGCGTACACGGCAGCGTCGTCACGCGAGGCGTTGCCGACCCAGAGCTTGGGGTCCAGCGCCTGGCTGCCGCTTTCGGCAAGGATCACATCCAGCACCTTGGGGGAGATCTTGCAGCCACAGCCTGCGCCGTGGCTGTACTGGGTCAGACGAATCGGCTCGCTCATTAGGCACCTCGGGGTCCAATTGTTGCGCGATTGTAGCAAAGCTGGCCTTTGCGCCATCGGCTCTTATAATTCCCGCAGTCGGTGCGTCGCCGGCACTTTCCCCGCTATTGAACCGGAGAACTCCCATGCTCAAACGCCCCTTGGCGCTCGCCGCCGGCCTCATGCTGTCCTGCTGCGCCGTCATCGCACAGGCCGCCGACACTTTGCGGGTCAGCGCTATTCCCGACGAAGCGCCGACCGAACTGCTGCGCAAGTTCAAGCCGCTGGGTGAATACCTCGAGCAGCAACTGGGCATGAAGGTGCAGTTCGTACCGGTCGCCGACTACCCGGCGGTGGTCGAGTCGCTGGCCAGCAATCGCCTGGACCTGGCCTGGCTGGGGGGCTTCACCTTCGTCCAGGTGCACCTGAAGGATCCGACCGCCACTCCGCTGGTGCAGCGTGAGCAGGATGCGCAGTTCACCAGCAAGTTCATCACCGCCAACCCGGACGTGAAGAGCCTGGCCGACCTGAAGGGCAAGACTTTTGCCTTCGGTTCGATCTCCTCGACGTCCGGCAGCTTGATGCCGCGCTATTTCATGCTCAAGCAAGACAACATCAAGCCTGAAGACTACTTCAGTCGGGTCGCCTATTCCGGTGCACACGACGCCACCGTGGCCTGGGTTCAGGCGGGCAAGGTCGATGCCGGCGTGCTCAACGCCAGCGTCTGGCAGAAGCTGGTCGATGCGGGCAAGGTCGACACCAGCAAGGTGAAGGTGTTTGCCACCACGCCGACCTACTACGATTACAACTGGACCGTGCGCGGCAACATGGACCCGGCCCTGAAAGACAAGATCAAGCAAGCCTTCCTCGCCCTCGACCCGGCCAAGCCTGAGCACAAGGCGATCCTCGACCTGCAAGCGGCCAGCCGCTTCATCGAAACCAAACCCGAAAACTACGCCGGCACCGAACAGGCTGCCCGTGAGGCCGGCTTGCTCAAGTGAGTATTCAACTGCACGCGGCAGGGCTTCGGCATGGTCAGGTACGCGCCCTCGAAGACGTGAGCCTGCGCATCGACAAGGGCGAGCGGGTGGCGGTGATCGGGCCATCGGGAGCGGGCAAGTCCAGCCTGCTGCACCTGATGGCCACGGCCGTGCAGCCCGGCGCCGGGCACCTGGAGGTGCTTGGCGCACAGCCCTGGGCATTGTCGGCGGGGGCGCGGCAGCGCCTGCGGGCGCGGGTCGCGCTGGTGCACCAGGCGCCGCCGCTGCCGCCGCGCCAGCGGGTGGTCACCGCCGTCCTGGCCGGGCGCCTTGGCCAGTGGGGCACCTTGCGCGGCCTGCTCAATCTGCTGCACCCCAGCGATGTGCCGGGCGCGCGACAGGTGCTGGCGGAGTTGGGGCTGGCCGACAAGCTGTTCGTGCAGTGCGGGCAGTTGTCCGGTGGCCAGTTGCAAAGGGTGGGTATCGCCCGGGCGCTGTATCAACAACCTGAAGTACTGCTGGCCGACGAACCCGTCTCGGCGATGGACCCGGTGCTGGCTGATCACAGTCTGGCCCTGCTCAATCGCCACGCGCAAACCCATGGCGTGACACTGGTCGCCAGCCTGCATGCCGTGGAGCTGGCGCTCGCGCATTTCCCCCGGGTGATTGGCATCCGCGAAGGGCGCGTGGTGTTCGATTGCCCGGCAGTGGCGGTGACCGATGCCTTGCTCGACGCCCTCTACGCCAATGAGCAACTGGCGTCGCCAACGACCGTGGGGCCGACGCTGACGGTGCAGATCCCGCGATGCTGAAGACCGATGCCCGCGACCCTGCGGCGTTGCCACGCCTGTTGCTGACGCTGTTGTGCCTGGCCCTGTTGTGGCCGGGCGTGCAGTTGAGCGAACTCGACCCCGGGGTGCTGTTGCAGGCCGAGAACCGTCAACAGATGGCAAGCTTCGTTGGCGCCTTCTGGCCACCGGCCCATGACCGGGACTTTCTGGCGTTGCTGTTCGAGGCCACCCTGCAGACGCTTGCCGTGGCCACTGCCGGCATGACCCTGGCATTGCTGCTGGCCATCCCCGCCAGCCTGCTGGGCAGCCGGGCATTGTCGTTGAGGGCGGCATCCCGCGCGGGTCGCCCCGGGCCTTGGTCGCGGCTGGTGCGCATGCCGGTACGCGGCATGCTGGTGTTCCTGCGCAGCGTGCCGGAGATCGTCTGGGCGTTGTTGTTCGTGCGCGCCGTGGGGCTGGGACCGACGGCGGGGGTACTGGCCATCGCCATCACCTACAGCGGCATGCTTGGCAAGGTCTATGCCGAGATTTTCGAGTCGGTGGACCAGCGCCCGGCCCACGCCTTGATGCAGGCTGGCAGCGGACGGCTGAGTGCGTTCTGCTATGGCATCCTGCCGGTGGCGGCGGCGGAGGTGGTGTCCTACACGGTCTATCGCTGGGAATGCGCGGTGCGGGCTTCGGTGGTGATGGGCTTTGTCGGTGCTGGCGGGCTGGGGCAGCAGATCGACCTGTCGATGCGCATGTTCGCTGGCGCCGAGGTGGCGAGCATGCTGCTGGCGTTTCTCGTACTGGTGACCCTGGCCGATGTGTTGAGCCGCGTGTTGCGTGGGAGGCTGGCATGAACCGGGCGATCAACCTGCTGGTGATCGTCGCCATCGTCGCGGCGGTGGTGGCGTCGTTCGCCTACCTGGAACTCGACCTTGCGGCCGTCGTCGGCAATGGTGGATTGGCGCAGATGGGCGAGTACGCCTCGCGCTTCCTGAGCCCCGACCTGTCCCCCGAGCATCTGCGTGCCGTGGGCCGTGGTGCATTGGAAACCCTGGCGATGTCGGGGCTGGGCACCTTGCTGGCGATGGTGCTTGGCCTGCTGCTGGCATTGCCCGCGGCCGGGCGCTTCGGCTGGCCGCTGCAGGGGGCGGCGCGCTTGCTGCTCAATGCCCTGCGGGCTATCCCTGAGCTGGTGTGGGCGGCCTTGACCGTGCTGGCAGCCGGGCTCGGGCCCAATGCTGGCACCCTGGCCCTGGCGCTGCACACGGCAGGCGTGCTGGGGCGCCTGTTCGCCGAGGCGCTGGAGAACGCGCCCGCAGAGCCGGCGGCGGCGATCCGCTTGCAGGGCGGCAGCCAGGTCGCAGCGTTCTGCTTCGGCACCTTGCCCAATCTGTGGCCGCAGTTGCTGGCCTACAGCCTGTATCGCTGGGAGAACAATATCCGCATGGCCAGTGTGCTGGGCTTCGTTGGTGCGGGCGGGTTGGGGCAGATGCTCTACACCACCCTCAGCCTGTTCCAGGAAGCCCAGGCCAGCACGGTGATCATCGGCATGCTGGCGCTGGTGTTGCTGGTGGATGCCTTCAGCGATGTGCTGCGCCAGCGCTATGTGCGGGCGTAGATGAAGAGGGCTGTTTCAGTCCACCCATTCCCCACACTGCGCCTCGCGCTGCATCGACTCCAGGTTCCGTTCGATGGCCTCGCAGATCGTGTCCATCGGAATCTGGTGCTCGCTGCGTCGAAACGGGCTCTGCAGGTCGGTGCCGATCCGCTCGATCGCCAGCAGCATGAAGCCCACCACCGTCGAAGCCAGCGGCGTGAACCACTCCAGCGACTCCACCAGCCCGATCGGCACGATCACGCAGAACAGCGTGATGAACAATCGCGGAAAATACACGTAAGGGTAGGGCAGTGGCGTATTGGCGATCCGCTCCATCCCGCCCTGGGCGTTGGACAGGTCCACCAGCGTCGACTCCAGCCGCGCCAGGCGAATGCTGTCCAGCCGCCCGGCCTTGTATTCGCGTGCCAGCAAGGCGGCGGAGCCGGCGAGGATGTCGTTGGCGAAGTTGTTCGAACCATTGCGCCGCTCGAACTCGTGATGCGGGATGAACGCCATCAGCTCCGGCGGGCACGGCTCGTTCTTCAGGTTCGCTGCCAGGCAGTTCACATAGGCCACATGCCGACGCAGCAAGGTCGCCTTGACCGGGTTGAGCCCGTCATCTGGATCGTCTACCAGCGTCAGCACCTGCCGCGCAAAGCTGCGTGAACTGTTCACCATCGCCCCCCACAGCGTGCGCGCCTCCCACCAGCGGTTGTAGGCACTGCTGTTGCGAAAGCTCACCAGCACCACCAGCGCCGAACCCAATAGCGTCAGCGGGATCAGCGGCAGGCTGAACTTGCTGTTGAAGAACAGCATGAAGTCGATGGTGACCAGGATGTCCCACACCAGCAGCCACAGCAGCGACCAGCCGATGTAGTTGAAGGTCTTGAGGACCAGGCGGTACTTGCGCACGAGGTAGTTTTTCACGCAGGGATCTCTTCGTGGAGCGGATGAAGGATCCGACGTCGGGGGCGGGGCAAGGTTCGGTGGACTGGATGTTACTGGACGTGTTTCTCGCGAGGTCGAGACGGAATTAACCCGACGGTTAGTGTATTTCGTCCAGCACGTTTGAAGTCCTGTTTTCGATAGTGGCACAATGCTCGAACGCCGACCCCCAGGGCATTTTCCCGCCTGGCTGCCTGTCCGGTGCATTCAAGGACAGTCCATTTTTTCGGTGAGCCCTCAATGATCGAGCGAACGGGTAAGGGTCTTTCCTTCGCCAAACGCATGTACCCACCCCGCGCCATTGGCACCGGGCTGGGGTTCTTCTGTGTGCTGATCGGCATCTGGCCGCTGCAGCCGGCCTGGTGGACCTGGGCCTTGCTAGCGCTGCACGGCTTCGTCTGGCCGCACGTCGCTTATCAGCTGGCCCGGTTGTCGAAGCAGCCCTTTCGCGCCGAGCAGCGCAACCTGGTGTTCGATGGCTTTGCAGGAGGCTGCTGGGCTGGCGTCATGGGGCTCAACCCGCTGCCGAGCGTGATCATCCTGTCGATGATCGCCATGGACAAGATCGCTGCTGGCGGCTGGCACATGCTCGGCAAGACCTTCCTCGCCCAGGCGCTGGGCATTGGCCTGGGGCTCTGGTTGTACGCGCCACCGCTATTCCCGCCTACCAGCCAGGCACAGATGCTTGCGTGCCTGCCGATCCTGCTGATCTACCCCATGGCCATCGGCCTGATCTGCTATCAAGTCACCGTCCAGCTCGCCCAGCACAAACGCACCCTGGCGCGCCTGAGCCAGACCGACAGCCTCACCGGCCTGATCAACCACGGCGCCTGGAAAGACCTGCTGCTGCGCGAATTCCAGCGTTGCCGCCGCGACAATCAGGCCAATGTGCTGGCGCTGATCGACATCGACCATTTCAAGCAGATCAACGACCGTCACGGCCACCTGATGGGCGACGACATCCTGCGCACCCTCAGCGCGTTCCTGCCGACCCACCTGCGCAAGAGCGACCCGGTGGCGCGCTATGGCGGTGACGAGTTCTGCGTGATGCTGCCCGGCGTCAGCGTGGCGCAGGCCGAAGAAGTGCTCGAGCGGCTGCGCGAGGCGGTGGAGTGTTATCGCCATCCTGAATTGCCGGAGCAGGGGTTGAGCCTGAGCATCGGCATCGCGCCTTTTGGCGGGCATCTTCAGAGCGCCGAGGCCTGGTTGCATGAGGCGGATATGGCGCTGTACCAGGCCAAGAGTGCGGGTCGAAATCGGATTGTGGTGGCGGGGCGGTATGGGGCGATGGTCTAACACCAGCAATTCCATAGCTGCTATGTGTTGGTTTTTAGTTGGCTCAGCAGGTCGACCTCTTCTGACCCGCGCAGCTCAAAAATAAACGGACGCCAATCATCCGATTGTTCTCGATAAGCAGGCTCTTCAGCTATGTTTAGGCGTACCCAACCCTATGGATAAACGGATTTAATCGTCCGTTTATTTTAATTAGTCGGACATATTTGGCCGCTTATGGAAAGATTTTTTCCGGTAGATTGTGACGCAAGCCTCCAGCGTATAGGGCTTCTAGGGTCTGTATGAAAAGCCTTGAGACGAAGGTCAGGCAAGGCGAAAACAGCCGAGGAAGCGGAGTTTACGGGTTGTAAATGAGCATTCCGAGGCTGTTTTCAACGCAGCATCACCGAGTATCAAGGTTTTTCATACAGAGCCTAGTCAAAACGGCGCGCCTGGAGCAGGTTGTCCGGCAACTGGATGTCGTCAGTAGACTTGGCGTTACCGAGAAGATGCTGCGTCGCATCGAACGTGGTGATCCATCCGTCAGTGTCAGCATCGTTGATGCTCGTGTTGTGGAACCTTGGTCTCACAGACAAGGTTTTCCGTCCTCTGGAGGACGCTTCAGTCTCCTTCGTTGAGTTGAAGGACGAGACCAGTGGCCGCCGAGCGCGCAGACGTCGCGCCAAGCCGGAGGACTTCTGATGCCCAGTGCCTACATCTACATGGAGCCCCCCAGACCGGTGAGGTTCTGACGCTTGGGCGCCTGACCTTGAATGGCAACCGCCCTGGCGAGTTCGTCTATTCTCCCGCCGCGCAGGATGAGGCGGACCCGGTTGCCGGTTGGGCTGATGAGTTGAAGGAGTACTACGCGGACTTTCTGCAAGGCAAGGTGCTGGAACTGGCGCGCAATGCGACCACCGCACAGAGGATTCTGGGCTGAGCGTCAATGGCGGGCTGCATGCGGAAAAATCCGATTGATATTTGGGATGTGTACTGCTGATCTGGTAAGTGGCAAACGGTTAGAACTGGCGTTTCGACGCTGGAATGTTTGCCATGGAAAAGCTGGTCCGGTGGACCAAGGTGCAAACGGAGCATCTTGCGCAAATTGAAAGCCCAACATTTGCCAGACGCAGGGTTGAAAGCGCTCTTCGGCATGATGAGTATCTTGTTGGCCTTGATGAGCTGATCCGATCCTGTACTCATTCATCTCCTCTGCGAGCTGGTACGTCTTGCACTGAAACCTTGCTAGCACACGTCGAGCACGGGCGATGGCTGTTAATTACTCCTAGGCCGCTCAGGCCTTTCGTCTCCGGTGGACTTGGCCATTACCCGCATTTGTCATGGTGCCAATCCAGGTTGTCCTAGCACCTCCGTGTTGCATGAAGGTCCTGGAAAATGGCGAACAGTAGATATCAGTGTTGATATGGGAAAAAGTGCCTTGGCCTTCGCTGCCAACCTCCTGGTGTCTCGCGGTGAAGACCGAATGTTCTTGTCTGAAGGCAAGGATTACTCGAATACGGTTCGAACGATCACACAGAGATGGACTCCGCTGGAGGAGCATGAATTGCGGATGTCGCTTCGCTCAACCAAACGTAACTATGGCGAAATTCGGCACATTAGACAGGTT
This sequence comes from Pseudomonas sp. SYWMCR5, assembly GCF_057197165.1. Lineage (NCBI taxonomy): Bacteria > Pseudomonadati > Pseudomonadota > Gammaproteobacteria > Pseudomonadales > Pseudomonadaceae > Pseudomonas > Pseudomonas sp. SYWMCR5. Next base: position 1,049,201 of record NZ_JBXUNH010000001.1, on the reverse strand, counting down.
TATGTCGAGGCTGATGATCATTGGCCTGTTGACGGTAAGTCTTGGCATTGGCGACCTGTCGTCGCGGACACTATCTATGAACAGAAAGGAGGTGTTTTTTGGCCCTGATGAACGATCGTCTTCAGCGATTCACCCAATTATGCTGGGGCGCGATGGATGCGCTCATCATCGTGCTCTACGCAGTCGCCAGCATTCGCCGTGGTCGGATTCCATTTTGGGATGATCTGCAAAGCATTGTGGCCTTGTCACGCGAGCATGGTGAGTTGGCATTGTTTGTCGGCCTTACAGGCGTAGCGGTGCATCTCTCGGTAGTCGCCAGTGGTTTGCTGTTTATCAAAGGTGTGCGTGTTGCGGCCTATGTCGGCCTGGCCCAGGCGCCATTTCGAATGATCCTGCTTCCCTCGATACCTATCGCCTTCCTATGGCCCAACGTCCTTGTTACGCCAGCACCCTGGCTGCTTTTTCTACTGGGAGTTGTCACGGAAGCCGTTAAAGTGTGGAGTTTGGTACTGCTGGTGCGAAGCCAGCGGTTCGCCCAAGCGACTGAATCACAGCCTGTGTAGCCGATGCGACTCAATAGGCCGGGGCTACGTGCAGCCCCACCTATCGACAATGCGGCTCTGACCTAGCGGTTTCCCGCCCGCGCCCTATCTCCACGTCATCCATCACCGCCTTGACCATGTCGCACAGCAAGTGCGCAGCCCAGCCCAGGTCGGCTTCGCCATCGGTGGAGGCGAGCAAGGTCATGCGCTTGGCGCAGGCCATCATTGCCGACGCCTGTTCCATTGCCAGTTTCGAATCATGCCCGGGCTCGACCCGGAACAGCGGCTTGTCGCCATCGCCGTAACCGAACCCGGTGACGCCTGCAGTGGTATCGCTCATGTTCGATGCTCCTTCAGTGACGGACCTGGATCCTGCTCAGTGCGGTTTCCGCCAGCCTCAGAGCGGCATCGACTTCGTGGGCGGTGGCGATGGTCAGGGGCTGGGCGGGGGTGCCGAGGGTGAGGGCGGTGCTGTGGTGGGTGATGGCGAGGGCGCAGGTGAGGTGTTCGATGATTTGGAGGACGAGGTCTTCGAGGGCGTGGGGATTTTCGGGGGAGAAAGAGGGATCGGGGACGATCTTTAACATGGTGAACTCCTCGCTGATGAAGGGACCACCACCATTGCTGTCAAACAAGAGGGTGGCAGCTGTAAGCAGGTTGACAGACCGGTCAGCAAGGAAACCCGGCGCACCCGAAGGTGCCCCACCTACAGCCGCCATAAAAGCGAAGCCGTGTGAGTTGCAATGCTGATTCGGCCTGTCATAGCCGGTCGTTGATGAGCAACGACCGGGCGAGACTAGAACGCGCCCCATGGCACCGCAACGGCTTTAGGCGGCCGAGAGTATGTTTGGGAAACGGACTACAGGGAATGGGGAAAAACTGAAAATCGAGCCACTTATCCACAACGAAAAAAGCTGCGCCCAAGCTAATCTAGGGCAACTTCCCGTCAGGTAGAGCCCCCATGTCCATCGCCGACAATCTGATTGCCTTCACGCTCGCGGCTACCCTGCTGACGATAACCCCCGGCCTCGACACCGCCCTGATCCTCAGAACCTCCGCCGTCGAAGGACGCAAGCAGGGACTGCGCGCGGCCCTGGGCATCAACGCCGGTTGCCTGCTTTGGGGCGCGGCGGTCGCCTTCGGCCTTGGCGCATTGATCGCTGTCTCCGAGCTGGCGTACGACATCCTCAAGTACTGTGGCGCTGCCTATCTGGCATGGTTGGGCGTGAACATGCTCCTGCGCCCACGCCAGTCGCTGGCGCCTGCCGAGGCTGAGGGGAGACCGGCAGCGAACTGGTTTCTCAAGGGCATGATGGGCAATCTGCTCAATCCCAAGGTCGGCATTTTCTACGTGTCGTTCCTGCCGCAATTCATTCCGCAAGGCCAGCCATTGATTGCATGGACCTTCGGGCTTGTGGGCATTCATGTGCTGCTGGGGTTGATCTGGGCGGTGGGGTTGATCAGTGCGACACAATCCATGGCGGGTGTGCTGCGCAAAGGGAAAGTGATCCAGTGGACGGATCGGGTGACTGGAATGGTGTTTGTGTTGTTTGCGGCGCGGCTGGCGTTGAGTCGGCGCTGAGGTGGGCTGTGATTTTGCTGATATTCCAAGGGTAAGCGTGGTAAGTGCTTAAACAGGGTTATTGCTTGCAGAGCTCCAAGAACTTTGGATCGCCAAAACCTAGTTAAAAAAAGAACCGACCCTTTGGTCGGTTCTTCATGGCGTCGCAGTATTGGCATAGACCATTCGATTTGAGCTTGAGAAAAACAAACTCAAAGCTTTATCGACTATGGGTCAGGCGTGGGCTGTTTCTTTTTCTGGGACCAGTCGCACCTCGAAGCGCTGACCAAGCGCGCGGGCAGCGCTAGCCAGGGTCGCCAAGGTCATTCCTGGATCGTCCTGATCGAGCGCTCGATCTACTGCAGTACGGCTGGTATGCATGCGCGTGGCCAGTGCTTTCTTCGTCATCTTCTGGCGCTTCATGGCTTCAGCGATCTGCCAAGAGATGACTCGCTTGAGGGCAGCAGCAGACACTTCTTCTGCGAGCCCTTGCTCTGCAAGGAAATCATCGAAGTCGGAGCCAATGTGCTGGTTCATTGCTTGTTCCTCTTGAGTGTTGCTTTGCGCTTCCTGGCAGTGGCCAGGTCGGACGCCGGTGTTTTCTCACTTTTTTTGATGAAGCCGTGAAGCAGGACCATGGCCTGACCTTCTACCGCAAACAAAACCCTGGCGATGCTATCGACTAAGTTCGTCCTTACTTCCCAGAGTCCTGGCTCCATCTTGCGTACGACAGGCATTCCGATCGGCCACCCAAGCTGCACGGTCTTGATGTCGACTCCAATGAGTCGGCGACTTGCACGGTCCAGTTCTGTCAGCCATTCACGCACGGGTTCATTTCCTGCCTCCGTGCGGAAAAATTTGACTTCACAGCTTGATAAGGGGGTCGTCCATGAACGGGATTGCACCAAAAAAGGTGCACAAATCAACTGGTCAGGTAACTGGAGGACAATGATAGGTTTGCACTGACAACAGACACAAAAAAACCGGCTCGTGGGCCGGTTTTTTGTCGTTCCAGGTCTGGTAGGGACCGCTTGGAACTATGTGATGGTGCCCCGAGGGAGACTCGAACTCCCACTCCTTTCGAAAACGGATTTTGAATCCGCCGCGTCTACCAATTCCGCCATCAGGGCTTGTGGCGCCGCAGTATAGAGAGGCTCCTGCAGTCGGTCAATCGGCTTTCATGGTCAATTTTCATGCATTGGGCTAAACTTCCCGGCCCTGCCAAGCCGAACACGATCATGCGCGTCGCCGATTTTTCCTTCGAACTCCCCGATTCCCTCATCGCCCGCCATCCCCTGGCCGAGCGCCATGGCAGCCGTCTGCTGGTCCTTGACGGGCCGAGCGGGGAGCTGGCGCATCGGCGCTTCACCGATTTGCTCGAGTACCTGCGCCCGGGCGACCTGATGGTGTTCAACAACACTCGGGTGATTCCGGCGCGGCTGTTCGGTCAGAAAGCCTCCGGCGGCAAGCTGGAAGTGCTGATCGAGCGCGTGCTCGACAGCCATCGGGTCCTGGCCCATGTGCGTGCCAGCAAGGCACTGAAGGTCGGCGCCACGGTGCTGATCGATGGCGGTGGCGAGGCCGAGATGGTCGCGCGCCATGAGACGCTGTTCGAGCTGCGCTTCACCGAAGAGGTGCTGCCACTGCTCGATCGCGTCGGTCACATGCCGCTGCCGCCGTATATCGACCGCCCGGATGAAGGCGCCGACCGTGAGCGCTACCAGACCGTGTACGCCGAGCGTGCCGGTGCGGTTGCTGCACCCACGGCGGGCCTGCACTTCGACGAGGCGCTGCTGGCGCAGATCGCCGCCAAGGGCGTCGAGCGTGCCTTCGTGACCCTGCACGTGGGCGCCGGCACCTTCCAGCCGGTGCGGGTCGACAAGATCGAAGACCACCACATGCATAAAGAGTGGCTCGAAGTGAGCCAGGAGGTGGTCGATGCCATCGAGGCCTGTCGCGCCCGTGGCGGGCGGGTGGTCGCGGTCGGCACCACCAGCGTGCGTTCGCTGGAGAGCGCCGCGCGCGATGGCGTGCTCAAGGCGTTCAGTGGCGACACCGACATCTTCATCTACCCCGGCCGGCCGTTCCATGTGGTCGATGCCCTGGTAACCAACTTCCATTTGCCCGAGTCCACGCTGCTGATGCTGGTCTCGGCCTTTGCGGGGTATCCCGAGACCATGGCCGCGTACGCCGCGGCGGTCGAGCAGGGATACCGCTTCTTCAGTTACGGTGATGCCATGTTCATCACCCGCAATCCGGCGCCGCGCGGCCCCGAGGATCAAGCATGAGTCGCACCTGTCGAATGTCCTTCGAACTGCTGGCCACCGACGGCAAGGCCCGTCGCGGTCGGCTGACCTTCCCCCGTGGCACCGTGGAAACCCCGGCGTTCATGCCGGTGGGCACCTATGGCACGGTCAAGGGCATGCTGCCGCGAGACATCGAGGCCATTGGCGCCGAGATCATCCTGGGCAACACCTTCCACCTGTGGCTGCGCCCGGGCACCGAGGTGATCAAGAAGCACAACGGCCTGCACGACTTCATGCAGTGGAAAGGCCCGATCCTCACCGACTCCGGCGGCTTCCAGGTGTTCAGCCTGGGTGCGATGCGCAAGATCAAGGAAGAGGGCGTGACCTTCGCCTCGCCGGTAGACGGCTCAAAGGTGTTCATGGGCCCGGAAGAGTCGATGCAGGTACAGCGTGACCTGGGCTCGGACATCGTGATGATCTTCGACGAGTGCACGCCATATCCGGCCGAGCACGACGTGGCGCGCACCTCCATGGAGCTGTCGCTGCGCTGGGCCCAGCGCTCGAAGAACGCCCACGGCGACAACACCGCGGCACTGTTCGGCATCGTTCAGGGCGGCATGTACCAGGACTTGCGCATGCGCTCGCTGGAAGCGCTGGTCAACATCGACTTCGACGGCCTGGCCATCGGCGGCCTGTCGGTGGGTGAACCCAAGCACGAGATGATCAAGGTGCTGGATTACCTGCCGGCACAAATGCCTGCTGACAAACCTCGTTACCTTATGGGGGTAGGCAAACCGGAAGATCTGGTTGAGGGTGTGCGCCGCGGCGTCGACATGTTCGACTGCGTGATGCCCACGCGCAACGCGCGCAACGGCCATCTGTTCGTCGATACAGGGGTGATCAAGATCCGCAATGCGTTCCATCGCCACGATGATTCGCCGCTGGATCCGACCTGTGACTGCTATACCTGCACCAACTTCTCCCGCGCTTATTTGCATCACCTGGACAAGTGCGGCGAAATGTTGAGCAGCATGCTGAATACCATCCACAACTTGCGCCATTACCAGCGCTTGATGGCCGGTTTACGCGAGGCTATTCAACAGGGTAAATTGGCCGCCTTTGTCGACGCCTTCTATGCCAAGCGCGGACTTCCCGTTCCGCCTTTGGACTGACTGTTCGCACACATAACTAAATTCAGCAACTGGAGTGCTACATGAGCTTTCTGATTCCCGCCGCTTACGCGGACGCTGCAGCCCCTGCCGCCGGCCCAGCTGGTACCGGCTTCGAGTGGATCTTCCTGGTCGGCTTCCTGGTCATCTTCTACCTGATGATCTGGCGCCCGCAGGCCAAGCGCGCCAAAGAGCAGAAAAACCTGCTCAGCGCACTGCAAAAGGGTGATGAAGTGGTCACCAACGGCGGTATCGCCGGCAAGATTGTCAAAGTTTCCGACGATTTCGTGGTACTGGAAGTGTCCGACAACGTCGAGCTGAAGTTCCAGAAGGGTGCCATCGCGGCCACCCTGCCAAAAGGTACGCTCAAGGCTATCTGAGTTACCGGTTTCATTTTTTCCAGTCGGGGCGCGCAAAGCGCCCCGCGTCTTGAACGGGCGGCGTGATGCTGAACAAATACCCTCTGTGGAAATACCTGCTGATCCTGGTGGTACTGGCGGTCGGCTTTATTTATTCCGCTCCCAACCTCTACCCGGATGACCCGGCGGTGCAGATCAGCGGTGCAAGTTCCGCGCTGCACGTGAGCCAGGCCGACCTCGACCGCGCTACCAAGGCGCTGGTTGATGCCGGTATCACCGTCAAGGGTGGCAGCCTGGGCGAGAAGGGCAGTGCGCTGGTGCGCCTGACCAACCAGGAAGACCAACTGCCGGCCAAGGATGTGGTGCGCAAGACCCTGGGTGACGACTACGTCGTCGCACTGAACCTGGCCCAGACCACCCCGCAGTGGCTGCGCAACCTGGGTGCCAGCCCGATGAAGCTGGGCCTGGACCTCTCCGGTGGTGTGCACTTCCTGCTGGAAGTGGACATGGACAAGGCCATGAGTGCCCGCCTGAAGGTCTACGACGGCGAAGTGAAGACCCTGCTGCGCAAAGAGCGCGTGCGCTACCGTAGCCTGCCCCAGCAGGACGGCAGCATCATGCTGGGCTTCTCCGACGATGCTACCCGCGAACAGGCGCGTGCCCTGGTCCGCAAGAATTTCAATGATTTCGACATCACCACCACCGAGCGCAACGAGCTCTCCGTGCTGCGTCTGGCGCTGACCCAGGCCAAGGTCGCCGAAATCCGCGAATACTCCATCAAGCAGAACCTGACCACCGTCCGCAACCGTGTGAACGAGCTGGGCGTGGCCGAGCCGCTGGTTCAGCGCCAGGGCGCCAACCGTATCGTGGTCGAGCTGCCCGGCGTGCAGGACACGGCCGAAGCCAAGCGTATTCTCGGCAAGACCGCCAACCTCGAGTTCCGCTTCGGCGCTGAGCCAGGTGCTTCGAAAGCGACTACCGAGGTCTTCGAGTTCCGTGATGGTAACCGTTCGGCTGCGGTCGAGCGTGGCTTGATCATCACCGGTGACCAGGTCACCGATGCCCAGGCGAGCTTCGACGAGCACGGTCGTCCGCAGGTGAACATCCGCCTGGACGGCCACGGCGGCGAGTTGATGAGCCGCGCCACGCGCAGCAACGTCGGTCGCAGCATGGCGGTGATCTTCATCGAGCAGAAGCCGGTGACCCGCTACGTCAAGCAGACCGTCGACGGCGTCGAGAAGGAAGTGGCGGTACAGAGCTTCCAGGAAGAGAAGAAGATCATCAGCCTGGCGACCATCCAGTCGCCGCTGGGCAGCCAGTTCCGCATCACTGGCCTGAACGGCCAGGGCGAGTCGTCGGAACTGGCCCTGCTGCTGCGTGCCGGTGGTCTGGCAGCGCCGATGTACTTCGCTGAAGAGCGTACCATCGGCCCGAGCCTGGGTGCCGACAACATCACCAAGGGTGTCGATGCGTCGCTGTGGGGCATGCTGTTCGTCTCGCTGTTCATCATCGCCATCTACCGTGGCTTCGGCGTGATCGCCACCATCGCCCTGACGGGCAACATGGTGCTGCTGCTGGCGCTGATGTCGCTGCTGGGCGCGACCCTGACCCTGCCGGGTATCGCCGGTATCGTGTTGACCATGGGTATGGCGGTCGACGCCAACGTGCTGATCTTCTCGCGGATTCGCGAGGAGCTGAAAAACGGCATGTCGGTGCAGCGTGCCATCCACGAAGGCTTCAACCGTGCCTACACCGCGATCATCGACGCCAACCTGACCAGCCTGCTGGTCGGCGGCATCCTGTTCGCCATGGGTACTGGCCCGGTCAAAGGCTTCGCGGTCACCATGTCCCTCGGGATTTTCACCTCGATGTTCACCGCCGTCATGGTGACCCGCGCAATGGTCAACCTGACCTGTGGCGGGCGTGACATCAAGAAGCTGTGGGTTTGAGGGAGCTGCGATGAAAACCATCAACTTCATGGGCGTGCGCAACGTTGCGTTCGCCGTCACTGTCCTGTTGACCGTACTGGCGCTGTTCAGCTGGTGGCACAAGGGCTTGAACTTCGGCCTGGACTTCACCGGCGGTACGCTCATCGAGCTGACCTACGAGCGTCCGGCCGACCTCAAGGCGGTGCGTGCCGAGCTGGTCGAGTCCGGCTTCCACGAGGCCATCGTGCAGAGCTTCGGTGCCACCACCGACCTGCTGGTGCGCATGCCTGGCGACGACCCGCAACTGGGCAATCAGGTTGCCCAGGCGCTGCAGAAAGTGGGCGGCGACAACCCGGCCACCGTCAAGCGTGTCGAGTTCGTCGGCCCGCAGGTCGGTGAAGAACTGCGTGACCAGGGCGGCCTGGGCATGCTGCTGGCGCTGGGCGGGGTACTGATCTACCTGGCGTTTCGCTTCCAGTGGAAGTTTGCGGTGGGTGCGATCGTCTCGCTGATTCACGACGTGATCGTGACCGTGGGCATCCTCTCGTTCTTCCAGATCACCTTCGACCTGACGGTGCTGGCGGCGGTGCTGGCGATCATCGGCTACTCGCTCAACGACACCATCGTCGTGTTCGACCGGGTGCGTGAGAACTTCCGCGTGATGCGCAAGGCCTCGCTGATCGAGAACATCAACGTCTCGACCACCCAGACCCTGCTGCGTACCATCGCCACTTCGGTGTCCACCCTGCTGGCGATCGCTGCGCTGCTGTTCTTCGGTGGCGACAACCTGTTCGGCTTCTCCCTGGCCCTGTTCATCGGTGTCATGGCGGGTACCTATTCGTCGATCTACATCGCCAACGTGGTGCTGATCTGGCTGAACCTGAACAGCGAAGACCTGATCCCGCCGGTCAAGGCCGAGGGTGTGGACGACCGTCCGTAAGGGCTTGTCCTGCGCCGTTTGGCGTAAAGGGAGGCGCGAGTGTTGAACTCGCGCCTTTTTTTTTGCTCCAAGGCAGGGAGAAGGCGGGCAATGTCCCGCGGGTATGATCAGGAGATTCCACGTGAACAAATCAATGCTGGTGGGTGCGGTTTTGGGTGCTGTCGGTGTTACAGCCGGAGGTGCTGTGGCGACCTACAGCTTGGTGAACAAAGGGCCGGAATATGCCCAGGTCACTGACGTACAGCCGATCAAGCAACAGGTGAAGACACCGCGCGAAGTGTGCAAGGACGTGACCGTGACGCGCCAGCGTCCGGTGCAGGACCAGCACCAGATCGCAGGTACCGTGGTGGGCGCCCTGGCCGGTGGGCTGCTGGGTAACCAGATCGGTGGCGGCACCGGCAAGAAGATCGCAACGGTGGCCGGTGCGGTCGGTGGCGGTTATGCCGGCAACAAGGTGCAGGAGGGCATGCAGGAGCGTGATACCTACACCACCACGCAAACGCGCTGCAACACGGTCAACGACGTCAGCGACAAGGTGGTGGGTTACACCGTGAAGTACACCATCGGTGATCAGGCGGGTGTGGTGAAGATGGATCACGAGCCAGGCTCGACCATCCCGCTGGACAAGAATGGCAAGCTGATACTGAGCCAGGCACAGCCAGGGCAGTGACCTGCGTGCCGGCCCCATTGCGGGTCGGCAGGGTTGTGGAAAACAGGCATAAAAAAGCACCCCGAGGGGTGCTTTTTTTGCATCTGGAGCCTTGGCTCAGCGCTTCAGGTTCTCTGGCAGGTGCGGCTGGATCGCAGTCAGCACCGCCTTGAAGCACTTGATGTTGCCGGCAACGATGTGGCCCTTGTCGAGGAAGTCATGGCCACCGTTGAAGTCGCTCACCAGGCCGCCTGCTTCCTGGATCAGCAGTACGCCTGCAGCCATGTCCCACTCGGACAGGCCCGACTCCCAGAAGGCGTCGAAGCGGCCTGCAGCAACGTAGGCCAGGTCCAGGGCGGCGGAGCCGGCGCGGCGGATGCCGGCGGTCTGGCCGGTGAGGGCGCGGAACATGCCGAGGTAGTTGTCCAGGTCAGCCATCTGGTTGTCGCGGAACGGGAAGCCGGTACCCAGCAGGGCACCTTCCAGGCTGGTGCGCGAGCTGACGCGCAGGCGACGACCGTTGAGCTGGGCGCCACGACCGCGGCTGGCGGTGAATTCTTCCTGGCGGACCGGGTCGACGATGACCGCGTGCTCGAGACGGCCGCGGTATTTGCAGGCGATGCTGACCGCGAAGTGCGGAACGCCACGCAGGAAGTTGGTGGTGCCGTCCAGCGGATCGATGATCCACAGGTAGTCCTTGCCTTCCTCACCGGAGCCGGCGTGCAGGCCAGTCTCTTCACCCTGGATCGAGTGGTTCGGGTAAGCCTTGCGCAGGGCGTTGACGATGGTCTGCTCGGCGGCGCGATCGACCTCGGAGACGTAGTCCTTGGCCTCTTTCTCGTCGACCTTGATGCTGTCCAGGCGTTCGATGGAGCGGAAAATCAGTTCACTGGCGCTGCGAGCGGCGCGCAGGGCGATATTCAGCATAGGCTGCATGGGCGTTTCACCTGGAGATGTTAAAGAAGAAAGCCGCATAGTCTATCAGAAAACTGTTCCGGCAGAAGGGTGACATTCGCATTCGTGGCGTTACGCCCGTCGCTTAGGTAAGATCGTTCCCCCCTTTATAGGCATCCGTGAGCTCGACACCTTGCTGCAGAATATTCGTGTTGTTCTGGTCAATACCAGCCACCCCGGCAACATCGGCGGCGCTGCTCGTGCCATGAAAAACATGGGCTTGTCGCGCCTGGTGCTGGTTCAGCCACTGGATTTCCCCGCTGCGGACGCCAGCGCTCGTGCCTCCGGCGCCGACGATGTGCTGGACGGTGCCGTTGTGGTCGATACGCTCGAGCAGGCGCTGGCTGGCTGCAGCCTGGCGATTGGTACCAGCGCCCGTGACCGCAGCATGCCGTGGCCGATGCTCGACCCGCGCGAATGCGGGGTGCAGAGCGTCGCGCGTGCGGCCGCCGGCGAGGAGATCGCCCTGGTGTTCGGTCGCGAACATGCAGGCCTGACCAATGACGAACTGCAGCGATGTCACTTCCACGTGCACATTCCATCGAACCCCGACTTCAGCTCGCTGAATCTTGCTGCCGCAGTCCAGGTGCTCGCCTACGAGGTGCGCACCGCATGGCTGGCGGCGCAAGGTGCGCCGGCGAAGGTCGAGAAGGTCGATGCCAGCGACGAGCTGGCCACCCTGGACGAAATGGAGCTGTTCTACGAACACCTGGAAAAGACCCTGGTGGACATCAGCTTCCTCGACCCTGAAAAGCCCAAGCACCTGATGGCGCGTCTGCGCCGGTTGTATGGGCGCAGCTCGGTCAATCGTTCGGAAATGAGCATTTTGCGCGGCATCCTCACCGAGACTCAGAAAGTCGCCCGGGGTGATGCGCACAAGCGGAAGGACTAGAAACAATGTTCGAGCGTCTGCGTGAAGATATCCAGAGTGTGTTTCATCGTGACCCCGCGGCACGCAATGCCTTCGAGGTGCTGACCTGCTACCCCGGGATGCATGCCATCTGGCTGCATCGCCTGGGCAATGCCCTGTGGAAGCGCGACTTCAAGTGGCTGGCGCGCCTGGTGTCGAACTTCGGGCGCTGGATGACCGGCATCGAGATCCACCCCGGCGCCACCATCGGCCGGCGTTTCTTCATCGATCATGGCATGGGCATCGTCATCGGCGAGACCGCCGAGATCGGCGATGATGTGACGCTCTATCAGGGCGTGACCCTCGGCGGCACCAGCTGGAACAAGGGCAAGCGACACCCGACCCTGGAAAACGGCGTAGTGGTGGGGGCGGGCGCCAAGGTGCTCGGCCCGTTCACGGTGGGCGCCGGGGCCAAGATCGGCTCCAATGCGGTGGTGACCAAGGCCGTGCCGGCCGGTGCCACGGCAGTCGGGATCCCGGGGCGGATCATCGTCAAGACCGAAGACAGCGAGGTCGAGGCCAAGCGCAAGGCCATGGCCGAGAAGATCGGCTTCGATGCCTACGGCGTCAGTGGCGACATGCCCGACCCGGTGGCGCGCGCCATCGGCCAGATGCTCGACCACCTGCAGGCGGTCGACGAGCGCCTGGAGGGCATGTGCGGGGCGCTGACCAACCTGGGCAGTGACTACTGTGCCAAGGCCTTGCCGGCCCTGCCGGAAGAGGACTTCGCCGAGGTCAAGCAGGCTGCGCAGAGCGACACTCCGTCGCATTGATTACGCCGGGCTGATACACGGGGCGTGTGCTCGCGCCCCTTGTCTGCTATCATCGCGCCCGCTTCCCGCGTGCAAACCCGACTAAAGCACTAGGTCTTATAGTTGACTTAAATGCTCGGGAATCGCATACTCGCACACATCCTGTAACTCCCGTGGTACCCATAGCCATGCGATTGACTACCAAAGGCCGTTACGCCGTCACCGCCATGCTCGACCTGGCGTTGCACGCGCAGCATGGGCCGGTATCCTTGGCCGACATTTCCGAGCGCCAGGGCATCTCCCTCTCCTATCTGGAACAGCTGTTCGCCAAGCTGCGCCGCAGCAGCCTGGTTTCCAGCGTGCGCGGTCCGGGTGGCGGCTACCAGCTGTCGCGGGGCATGGAAACCATCCAGGTGGCGCAGGTAATCGACGCGGTCAACGAGTCGGTAGATGCCACTCGCTGCCAAGGCCTCGGGGATTGCCACGCCGGTGATACCTGCCTGACCCACCACCTGTGGTGCGATCTCAGCCAGCAGATCCACGAATTCCTCAGCGGCATCAGCCTGTCCGACCTCGTCATGCGCCGCGAGGTGCAGGAAGTCGCCCAGCGCCAGGACCTGCGCCGAGTCGCCGGTCGCGTTGCCCAGCTGGACAAGATTGAGACGTCCGCCGTCGACTGATGCAGCGACGAGCGACGCCAACGCCTGATAGGAGATACTCAATGAAGTTGCCGATCTACCTCGATTACTCCGCGACCACCCCGGTCGATCCCCGCGTCGCCCAGAAGATGGCCGACTGCCTGCTGGTCGACGGAAACTTCGGTAACCCGGCCTCGCGTTCCCACGTGTTCGGCTGGCGCGCTGAAGAGGCGGTCGAGAATGGCCGCCGCCAGGTCGCCGAGCTGATCAATGCCGACCCGCGCGAAATCGTCTGGACCAGCGGTGCCACCGAGTCCGACAACCTCGCGCTCAAGGGTGTCGCGCACTTCTATCAGACCAAGGGCAAGCACATCATCACCTCCAAGATCGAGCACAAGGCGGTCCTCGACACCGCTCGCCAGCTCGAGCGCGAAGGTTTCGAAGTCACCTACCTCGAACCCGGTGAAGACGGCATCGTCACCCCGGCGATGGTCGAGGCCGTGCTGCGCGACGACACCATCCTCGTCTCGCTGATGCACGTGAACAACGAAGTCGGCTCGATCAACGATATCGCCGCCATCGGTGAACTGACCCGCTCGCGCGGCGTGCTGTTCCACGTCGATGCCGCGCAGTCGGCCGGCAAGGTCGAAATCGACGTGCAGAAGACCAAGGTCGACCTGATGTCGTTCTCGGCGCACAAGGTCTACGGCCCGAAGGGCATCGGTGCGCTGTACGTCAGCCGCAAGCCGCGTGTGCGCCTGGAAGCCATCATTCACGGCGGTGGCCATGAGCGCGGCATGCGTTCGGGCACCCTGCCGACCCACCAGATCGTGGGCATGGGCGAGGCCTTCGCCATCGCCAAGCAGGAAATGGCCGCTGAAAACGTGCGCATCAAGGCGTTGAGCGATCGCTTCTTCAAGCAGGTCTCCGACCTTGAAGAGCTGTACGTCAACGGCAGCCAGACCCAGCGCGTTCCGCACAACCTGAACCTGAGCTTCAACTACGTCGAAGGCGAGTCGCTGCTGATGTCGCTCAAGGACATCGCCGTATCGTCCGGTTCGGCCTGCACCTCCGCGTCGCTCGAGCCTTCTTATGTACTGCGCGCCCTGGGCCGCAACGACGAGCTGGCGCACAGCTCGATCCGCTTCTCCTTCGGTCGCTTCACCACCGAGGAAGAAGTTGACTACGCCGCGCAGGAAGTCTGCAAGGCCGTGAACAAACTGCGCGAACTGTCGCCGCTGTGGGACATGTACAAAGACGGCGTCGACATCTCCAAGATCGAGTGGGCCGCCCACTAAGCAGTCGCCAGCAAGAGCGGCTCCCTGATGAGGAAGGAATTGCACCATGGCATACAGTGAAAAGGTCATCGACCACTACGAAAACCCGCGTAACGTCGGCAAGATGGACGCCGAAGACCCGGACGTCGGTACCGGCATGGTCGGCGCCCCGGCGTGCGGTGACGTGATGCGTCTGCAGATCAAGGTCAACGAGCAAGGCATCATCGAAGATGCCAAGTTCAAGACCTACGGCTGCGGTTCGGCCATCGCCTCCAGCTCCCTGGCCACCGAGTGGATGAAGGGCAAGACCCTGGACGAAGCCGAAACCATCAAGAACACCCAGCTGGCCGAAGAACTGGCGTTGCCGCCGGTCAAGATCCACTGCTCGGTACTCGCCGAAGATGCCATCAAGGCAGCCGTTCGCGATTACAAGCAGAAGAAAGGCTTGATCTAAGTCGCCGCGAGGTAAGGAGTTCCGATGGCTATCAGCATGACAGAAGCCGCCGCCAACCACATTCGCCGCTCCCTCGACGGGCGCGGCAAGGGTGAAGGCATCCGCCTGGGCGTGCGCACCACCGGCTGCTCGGGCCTGGCCTACGTGCTGGAGTTCGTCGACGAGCTGGCCGACGAGGACCAGGTGTTCGAGAACCATGGCGTGAAGGTCATCATCGACCCGAAAAGCCTGGTGTATCTCGATGGCACCGAGCTGGATTTCGTCAAGGAAGGGTTGAACGAAGGCTTCAAGTTCAACAACCCCAACGTGCGCGGTGAGTGTGGCTGCGGCGAAAGCTTCAATGTCTGAGGCTTGACGTGGGTACTCCTTGCCATTTCGCCCTGTTCGACCTGCAGCCGGGCTTTCGCCTGGACCTCGACAAGCTGGCCATCCGTTATCGTGAGCTGGCCCGCGAGGTCCATCCAGACCGCTTTGCCGACGCCTCCGAGCGTGAGCAGCGTGTTGCCCTGGAAAAGTCCGCAGCACTCAACGACGCCTACCAGACGCTGCGCAGCGCGCCGCGTCGTGCGCGCTACCTGCTGGCCGTCAGCGGCCACGAAGTGCCCCAGGAAGTCACGGTCCACGACCCCGACTTCCTGCTGCAGCAGATGCAGTGGCGTGAAGAACTCGAAGAGCTGCAGGACGAAGCCGACCTCGACGGTGTTGCTGTGTTCAAGAAGCGCCTGAAGGTCGCCCAGGACACGCTCAACGAGGATTTCGCCGCCTGCTGGGATCAAGCTGCCGAGCGCGACAAGGCCGAGCGCCTGATGCGCCGCATGCAGTTCCTCGACAAGCTCGCCCAAGAAGTGCGCCAACTCGAAGAGCGCCTCGACGATTAACCCCGGCGTTGCCCGTGATGACGCCTAAGGTATTCAGATAAGCATGGCCCTACTGCAGATCGCCGAACCCGGTCAGAGCCCCCAGCCGCACCAGCGTCGCCTGGCGGTGGGTATCGACCTGGGTACCACCAACTCTCTCGTCGCTGCAGTGCGCAGCGGTCGCAGCGAGCCCCTGCCCGACGCCCAGGGCAATGTCATCCTGCCGTCCGCCGTGCGCTATTTGCCAGGGCACTGCGACGTCGGCCAGGACGCTCGTGACGCAGCCTCCAGCGACCCGCTGAACACCGTTCTTTCGGTCAAGCGCCTGATGGGTCGCGGTCTTGCCGACGTCAAGCAACTGGGCGAGCAACTGCCTTACCGCTTCGTTGGCGGTGAATCGCACATGCCATTCATCGACACTGTCCAGGGGCCGAAGAGCCCGGTGGAGGTGTCGGCCGACATTCTCAAGGTCCTGCGCCTGCGCGCCGAGCAAACCCTCGGTGGCGAGCTGGTGGGCGCGGTCATCACCGTGCCGGCCTACTTCGACGACGCCCAGCGCCAGGCCACCAAGGACGCGGCGCGCCTGGCCGGCCTGAGCGTGCTGCGCCTGCTCAACGAGCCGACCGCTGCCGCCGTGGCCTATGGCCTGGACCAGAACGCCGAAGGCGTGGTGGCGATCTTCGACCTGGGGGGCGGCACCTTCGATATCTCGATCCTGCGCCTGACCGCGGGCGTCTTCGAAGTGCTGGCCACGGGGGGGGACACTGCCCTGGGTGGCGATGACTTCGATCACGCCATCGCTGGCTGGATCATCGAGCAGGCCGGTCTGTCCGCCGATCTCGACCCGGCTACCCAGCGCCAACTGCTGCAGACGGCCTGTGCCGCCAAGGAAGCCTTGACCGATGCCGACACCGTCAGCGTCGCCCACGGCGCCTGGCAGGGTGAGCTCAGCCGTGCCGCCTTCGAAGCCATGATCGAGCCACTGATCGCCCGCAGCCTCAAGGCCTGCCGCCGCGCCGTGCGCGACAGCGGTGTCGAGCTGGAAGAGGTCGGTGCCGTGGTGATGGTCGGTGGCTCGACCCGCGTGCCGCGTGTACGCGAAGCCGTCGGCACGCTGTTCGGCCGTACTCCGCTGACCTCGATCGATCCTGACCAGGTCGTGGCCATTGGCGCCGCGATCCAGGCCGACACCCTGGCCGGTAATCGCCGCGAAGGTGGCGAATTGTTACTTCTGGACGTCATCCCGCTGTCGCTGGGTCTTGAGACCATGGGCGGGCTGATGGAAAAGGTGATTCCGCGCAACACCACGATTCCCGTGGCTCGTGCCCAGGAGTTCACCACCTACAAGGATGGCCAGTCGGCCATGATGATTCACGTCCTGCAGGGCGAGCGCGAGTTGATCAGCGACTGTCGTTCGCTGGCCCGCTTCGAGCTGCGTGGCATCCCGGCGATGGTGGCCGGTGCAGCGAAGATCCGCGTGACCTTCCAGGTCGATGCCGACGGCCTGCTCAGCGTCGCGGCCCGCGAACTGGGCTCGGGCGTGGAGTCGAGCATCCAGGTCAAGCCGTCCTACGGCCTGACCGATGGCGAGATCGCCCGTATGCTCAAGGACTCCTTCGAGCACGCAGGCTCCGACAAGCAGGCGCGCCAGTTGCGCGAGCACCAGGTCGATGCCGAGCGCTTGCTCGAAGCGGTGCAGGGCGCCCTGGATGCCGACGGCGAGCGTCTGCTCAGCGCTGACGAGCGCGAGGCCATTGCCTTCCAGATGCAAGAATTGCGTGATTTGCTCACCGGCACCGATGGCGCGGCCATCGAGCAACAGACCAAGCGTCTGTCGCAGGTGACCGATGCCTTTGCCGCCCGTCGCCTTGATTCGACGGTCAAAGCCGCACTGGCCGGGCGCAACCTGAATGAGATCGAGGAGTAACCGATGCCCCAGGTGATTTTCCTGCCGCATGAGAAGTTCTGCCCGGATGGGCTGGTGGTCGAAGTGGAGCCAGGCACCAACATTCTGGAGCTGGCCCACGAACACCATATCGAGATGGAAAGCGCGTGCGGCGGCGTGTGTGCCTGCACCACCTGCCACTGCATCGTGCGTGAAGGTTTCGACTCGCTGGAAGAAGCCGACGAGCTGGAAGAAGACATGCTGGACAAGGCCTGGGGCCTGGAAGCGCAGTCTCGCCTGGCGTGCCAGGTGATCGTGGGTGATGAAGACATCACCATCGAGATTCCGAAATACTCGCTCAACCACGCTGCCGAAGCGCCGCACTGAGGTTTTCAGCATGAGCCTGAAATGGATTGATGTACTTGAGATCGCCATCCAGCTTGCGGAAAGCAAGCCGGACGTCGATCCTAAATATGTGAATTTCGTCGATCTGCACCGTTGGGTGCTGGCTTTGCCAGAGTTCAGCGACGATCCGTCACGCGGCGGTGAGAAAGTGCTCGAGGCCATCCAGGCGGCCTGGATCGAAGAAGCCGACTGAGCGTCTCTGCAGGTTAGGCAATCCCCTGGAACCCGCGTATAATTCGCGGGTTTAATTTTTCGCAACACTCAAATTCTGGAGTTTTCCATGGCTGTTCAACGTACTTTCTCCATCATCAAGCCTGACGCAGTTGCCAAGAACGTCATCGGCAAGATCACCACTCGCTTCGAAGAAGCCGGCCTGAAAATCGTCGCTTCGAAAATCAAGCAGCTGTCCAAGGCCGAAGCCGAAGGCTTCTACGCCGAGCACAGCGCTCGTGGCTTCTTCGGTGATCTGGTTGCCTTCATGACTTCCGGTCCGGTCGTCGTTCAGGTGCTGGAAGGCGAGAACGCCATCGCTCTGAACCGTGAGCTGATGGGCGCCACCAACCCTAAAGAAGCCGCTCCAGGCACCATCCGTGCCGACTTCGCCGAGTCGATCGACGCCAACGCCGTTCACGGTTCGGACTCCGAAGCCGCTGCAGCTCGCGAAATCGCTTACTTCTTCGCTGCTACCGAGGTAACCACTCGCTAAGCGAAAGCTTACGAGTGAGGGTGAATCCATGACGACATCTACTGGCAAAATCAACCTGTTGGGGCTGACCCTGCCGGAAATGGAACAGTTCTTCGACTCGATCGGGGAGAAGCGCTTCCGTGCCGGTCAGGTGATGAAATGGATTCACCATTTTGGCGTGTCCGACTTTGCGGACATGACCAACGTCGGCAAGGTCTTGCGCGAGAAGCTCGAGGCCGTTGCCGAGATTCGCCCCCCGGAGGTGGTCAGCGAGGACATTTCCGCCGACGGTACCCGTAAATGGGTAGTCCGCGTTGCCTCCGGCAGCTGCGTCGAGACCGTCTACATTCCCACCGACGACCGCGGTACCCTCTGCGTTTCGTCGCAAGCCGGCTGTGCCCTGGACTGCAGTTTCTGCTCCACCGGCAAGCAAGGCTTCAACAGCAACCTCTCCGCCGCCGAAGTGATTGGCCAGGTGTGGCTTGCCAACAAATCCTTCGGGACCGTCCCGGCCAAGATCGACCGCGCTATCACCAACGTGGTCATGATGGGCATGGGCGAGCCCTTGCTGAACTTCGACAATGTCATCGCCGCGATGAAGATCATGATGGACGATCTGGGCTATGGCATCTCCAAGCGTCGCGTCACCCTGTCCACTTCGGGTGTCGTGCCGATGATCAATGAGTTGGCCAAGCACATCGACGTGTCGCTGGCGCTGTCGCTGCATGCGCCCAACGACGCGCTGCGCAACCAGTTGGTCCCGATCAACAAGAAGTACCCGCTCAAGATGCTGCTCGAGTCCTGCATGGGCTATATGTCCACGCTCGGCGGCAAGCGGGTGCTCACCATCGAGTACACCCTGCTCAAGGACGTCAACGATCAGCCTGAGCATGCCGCGCAGATGATCGAGTTGCTGCGTGACGTGCCGTGCAAGATCAACCTGATTCCGTTCAACCCGTTCCCGCACTCCGGTTACGAGCGTCCCAGCAACAATGCGATCCGTCGCTTCCAGGATCTGCTGCACCACGGCGGCTTCAACGTCACCACCCGCACCACCCGCGGCGAAGATATCGACGCGGCCTGTGGTCAGCTGGTGGGGCAGGTCATGGACCGCACTCGCCGCAGCGAGCGCTACATCGCCGTGCGCCAGATCAACGCCGATGGCAGCGAGCTGCAAGACAGCGCTGCGCGCCACTGACGGAAGCCGCCGATGACCCTGCGCGCCGCGCTGTCGATGCTGTCGCTTTTGCTGCTGGCCGGCTGCGTGTCCGGCGGTGCAGGTGATCCGCTGTCCAGCCGACAGGGCAGGGCGGAGGCAGGGCGTGCCTATGTGCAGTTGGGGCTGGGGTATTTGCAACAAGGCATGACTGAGCAAGCCAAGGCCCCGCTGGCCAGGGCGCTTGCGTTGAACAGCCACGATGCCGATGCACACGCCGCCCTGGCCCTGGTCTTCCAGGCCCAGGGCGAGCCCGATCTGGCCGATGGCCATTTCCGCGAAGCCTTGTCGCAACGCCCGAATGACACGCGGATTCGCAACAACTTCGGCAGTTTCCTATATGCTCAGGGGCATTTTCGCCAAGCAGAACAGATGTTTCGCCAAGCTGCTGCCGATACCCTGTATCCTGAACGTTCCCGGGTATACGAGAACCTTGGCCTGACCGCCCTCAGGCAAGGGCGTCGCGAGCAGGCTCACGAATACCTGGACAAGGCCCTGCAGCTCGATCAGCGGCAACCACGAGCGCTGCTGGAAATGGCTGAGTTGTCCTACGAAAACAGGCATTATGTGCCGGCCCGGGACTATTTCGAGCGCTTCAGCCAGCATGGCGATCACGACGCTCGCAGCCTGCTGTTGGGCAGCCGCCTCGCCCGAGTCTTCGAAGAGCACGGCACCGCAGCCGAGCTGGGCCAGAAATTACAACGACTTTATCCCGGTACGCCGGAATATCAGCAATACCTGTCGGAGCAACGATGAAAGCCGCGCACCCCGAAGCAGCAGCAGCGATTCAGCAGAATCCAGGTGATATCTTGCGCCAGGCCCGCGAGAACCGGAACTGGTCGCAGGCCGAGGTCGCCCGTAAGCTGAATCTCACGGTCACTTCGCTGAACAACCTGGAAACCGGCGCCTTCGACAAGCTTCCCGGACACACCTTCGCGCGCGGCTATATCCGTGCTTACGCCAAGCTCATGGACATGGACCAGGCGCCGCTCGTCGAGGCTTTCGACCAGATCACCGGGACTCACGCCAAGGGCAGCGAAGTACATGCCCTTGGTCGTATCGAGGAGCCGGTGCGCCTTTCGCACAATATTCTGCGTGTCGTCAGCCTGTTGCTGCTGGTGGCCGTGGTCGGTGGCGGGTTCTTCTGGTGGCAGGACCAGAGCAGCCTGCGTGGCAAGGACCTGGCCAAGATCGCCCTGGAGCATGTCGAGGTCGAAAGCGCCGACGGCACCACGCAGATCCACCCGCTCGATGAGCCGGAAGATCAGGCCGTGACTGCGGGCCAGCAGCCAGAGAGCGCGCCACTGCCGCTTGAGCAGGCTACGACCGAAGCTGCCGCCGAGGCTGCTGAACAGGGCGCCCCGGGCACCGCAGCATCCGCCGCCGCTCCAGCCGCTCCGGTTGCCCAGGCTCCTGCCCAGACGCACGCGCCCGCCACCGCGCCCGCACCAACCGCATCGGCCACCCACGCCGTACCGACTGCGCCAGTTGCCAGCGAGCCTGCCGTGGTTGCTGCGGGCGATGGCAAGATCGCCATTCAATTCACCGCCGATTGCTGGACCCAGGTCACCGATGGCAACGGCAAGGTGCTGTTCAGCGCGATCAAGCGCAAGGGTGACAGCCTGGAACTGACCGGCAAGCCGCCGTTCGCGGTCCGCCTGGGCTTTGCCCGCGGCGCTCAGGTCAGCTACAACGGTCAGGCCGTCGATGTCGCCCCGTTCACCAGTGGCGAGACCGCTCGCCTGAAGTTGGGACAGTAAGTCATGCACGGCGAATCTCCGATCAAACGTCGCGAATCCCGCAAAATCTGGGTCGGCAATGTGCCGGTGGGTGGTGATGCACCCATCGCGGTACAGAGCATGACCAACACCGACACCAATGATGTCGCCGCCACCGTTGGGCAGATCCAGCGCCTGGTCGATGCTGGCGTCGACATCGTCCGCGTCTCGGTGCCGGACATGGACGCGGCCGAAGCCTTCGGCAAGATCAAGCAATTGGTCAGCGTGCCATTGGTCGCCGACATCCATTTCGACTACAAGATCGCCCTGCGCGTCGCCGAGCTTGGTGTTGACTGCCTGCGCATCAACCCGGGCAACATCGGTCGCGAAGACCGTGTGCGCGCGGTGGTCGATGCCGCTCGCGACCGTGGTATCCCGATTCGCATCGGCGTCAACGCGGGTTCGCTGGAAAAGGACCTGCAGAAGAAGTACGGCGAGCCGACCCCGGCAGCGCTGGTGGAGTCGGCGCTGCGCCATGTCGAGCACCTTGACCGCCTCGACTTCCAGGACTTCAAGGTCAGCGTCAAGGCCTCCGACGTGTTCATGGCCGTCGAAGCCTACCGCCTGCTGGCCAGGCAGATCGTGCAGCCGCTGCACCTGGGCATCACCGAAGCCGGTGGCCTGCGTTCGGGGACGGTGAAATCCGCTGTCGGCCTCGGTATGCTGCTTGCCGAAGGCATTGGCGATACCATTCGCATCTCCCTCGCTGCCGATCCGGTCGAGGAAGTGAAAGTCGGCTACGACATTCTCAAGTCGCTGCACCTGCGTTCCCGTGGCATCAACTTCATCGCCTGCCCGAGCTGTTCGCGGCAGAACTTCGATGTGGTCAAGACCATGAACGAGCTGGAAGGGCGTCTGGAAGACCTGCTGGTGCCGCTGGACGTCGCGGTGATCGGCTGCGTGGTCAACGGCCCGGGCGAAGCCAAGGAATCCCACGTCGGCCTGACCGGTGGTACCCCCAACCTGGTGTACATCGATGGCAAGCCGGCGCAGAAGCTGACCAATGACAACCTGGTCGATGAGCTGGAAAAGCTCATCCGCCAGAAAGCGGCCGAGAAGGTCGAGGCCGACGCGGCGCTGATCGCCCGCGGCTGATACACAGATTCGTAAGGACTTTTCGTGAGCAAATCGCTGCAAGCCATCCGTGGCATGAACGACATCCTGCCCGAGCAGTCGCCCCTGTGGCGCTACTTCGAAGGCACCGTGGCCGGCCTGCTGGACGGCTACGGCTACAGCCAGATCCGCACGCCGATCGTCGAGTTCACCGAGCTGTTCAAGCGCTCGATCGGTGAAGTCACCGATATCGTCGAAAAAGAGATGTACACCTTCCAGGACAACAAGGACTCGCTGACCTTGCGCCCGGAAGGCACTGCCGCGTGTGTGCGTGCTGTGCTCGAGCACGGCATCATCGGCAATGGCCAGGTTCAGAAGCTCTGGTATGTCGGCCCGATGTTCCGCCACGAACGCCCACAACTGGGGCGTTATCGCCAGTTCCACCAGATCGGCGTCGAGGTGTTCAACCTGGCCGGTCCGGACATCGACGCCGAGCTGATCCTGCTCACCTGGCGCCTCTGGGCGCGCCTGGGTATCCAGGACGCGGTCACGCTCGAACTCAACAGCCTGGGCACCAGCGAAGCCCGTGCGCGCTATCGCGACGCGCTGGTCGAGTTCCTCAGCGAGCGTATCGATCAACTGGACGACGACAGCAAGCGTCGCCTGAAGAGCAACCCGCTGCGCATCCTCGACAGCAAGAACGAAGGCACCCAGGCCGCTCTGGTGGGCGCACCGAAGCTCGAAGAGTACCTGGACGAAGAGTCCCGCGTGCACTTCGAGGGCGTGAAGGCCCGCCTCGACGCTGCCGGTATCCCGTTCGTGATCAACACCAAGCTGGTGCGTGGCCTGGACTACTACAGCAAGACCGTGTTCGAGTGGGTGACCGACAAGCTCGGTGCCCAGGGCACTGTCTGTGCCGGTGGCCGCTACGATGGCCTGGTCGAGCAGATGGGCGGCAAGCCGACGGCTGGCGTGGGCTTCGCCATGGGTATCGAGCGACTGCTGCTGCTGATCGAGACGCTGGGCCAGGTGCCCGAGTCGATCAGCCGCACGCTGGATGTCTACCTGTGCGCCTTCGGCGAGCAGGCGGAGCTGGCGGGCCTGAAGATCAGCGAGCAACTGCGCGATCGTCTGCCGGGCCTGCGCCTGGCGGTCAACGCCGGTGGCGGCAACTTCAAGAACCAGTTCAAGAAGGCCGACAAGAGCGGGGCGCTGTTTGCCCTGATCCTGGGGGACGACGAACTGGCGCAACAAGTGGTAGGTTTCAAGCCCCTGCGTGGCCAGGGCGAACAACAGAACATTGCCTGGGATGCTCTGGCCGAGCACCTGCAAGCTGCTCTCGCGCAGGCGTGAAGCGGTCAAACAGCCGAATTGCTGAAAAGGAGTATTGGGGTGTCGAGTACCGATGATGATGGCCTGGCCGCAGCCAAGGACTGGTGGAACCGCAACGGCAAGCCGCTGCTGACCGGTGCCCTGCTCGCCGCTGCGGTGGTGATGGGCTGGCAGGCCTGGCACAAGTACCAGAGCAACCAGTCGCAAGGCGCTTCGGCGCTGTACCAGGCGTTGCTGGAAACTACCCTGACGCCTGACGGCAAGCCGGATGCGACCAAGGTCGCCGAGCTGTCCGGCAAGCTCAAGAGCGAATTTGGCGGTTCGGCCTATGCCCAGTACGGCAGCCTGTTCGTGGCCAAGGTCGCGGTCGACAGCGGCAAGCTGGACGACGCCGCCGCCGAGCTCAAGAGCGTGATGGACAAGCCGGCCGATGCCACCCTCGGCGAGATCGCGCGCCAGCGTCTGGCCCGTGTGCTCGCTGCCCAGGACAAGGCCGAGGAGGCCCTCAAGCTGCTCGACGGTGACGCCGACAAGGCCTTCCTGGCCAGTCGTGAGGAGCTCAAGGGTGACTTGCTGGTCCAGTTGGGCCGTGCCGACGATGCCCACGGTGCGTATGAAAAAGCCAAGGCCGCGCTGTCCGACGACGCCGCGATCGGTGGCCTGCAACTGAAGCTGGATGACCTGGCCAAAGGGGACGCGTGAAGTGACCGGTTGGAAACAAGCAGCAGTGCTCGCCCTGGCCGTGCTGGCCGCGGGTTGCAGCAGCAACAGCAAGAAGGAACTGCCCCCGGCCGAACTGACCAAGTTCACCGAAGAGGTGGTGCTCAAGAAACAGTGGAGCCGTTCGATCGGTGACGGCCAGGGTGACAAGTACAACACCCTGGTGCCGGCCATCGAGAACGACCGCATCTACGCTGCCGACGTCAACGGCAAGGTCTTCGCGCTGAACCGCAGCAACGGTGACGTGGTGTGGAAGAAGGACCTGGACGTACCGGTTTCCGGTGCTGTCGGCGTGGGTTACGGCCTGGTGATGATGGGCACCCTCAAGGGTGAAGTCATCGCACTGGACTCCAGCACCGGTGAAGAACGCTGGCGCTCGCGCGTCACCAGCGAAGTGCTGGCTCCGCCAGCGACCAACGGTGATGTGGTGGTGGTGCAGACCCAGGACGACCGTCTGATCGGCCTGGACTTCAACACCGGTGATCGCCGCTGGATCTACGAGAGTTCGCCAGCAGTGCTCACGCTGCGTGGTACCGGCGCGCCGATCGTGACCAACCGCCTGGCGGTGGCTGGTCTGTCCACCGGCAAGGTGATCGCGGTCGACACGCAGAACGGCGTGCCGGTGTGGGAGGCCCGCGTGGCCGTTCCGCAGGGCCGTTCCGAGCTGGACCGTGTAGTGGACATCGACGGTGGCTTGCTGCTGTCCGGTGGTACCCTTTACGTCACCAGCTACCAGGGTCGCGTCGCGGGCCTGGACCTGGAAAGCGGTCGCGTGCTGTGGCAGCGCGATGCCTCCAGCTATGTGGGTGTCGCCCAGGGCTTTGGCAACGTCTACGTGAGCGAGGCTTCGGGCACTGTCGAGAGCATCGATGAGCGTTCGTCTTCGGCGCTGTGGACCAACGACTCCATGGCCCGTCGCCAACTGTCGGCGCCGGAAGTGTTTTCCAGCTATGTCGCGGTAGGTGACTTCGAGGGTTACCTGCACCTGCTCAGCCAGGTCGATGGGCGCTTCGTCGGCCGTGAGCGTATCGACAGCGATGGCCTGCGCGCCCGCCCCCTGGTGGTCGGCGACACCATTTATGTCTATGGCAACAGCGGCAAGCTCGAGGCACTGACCATCCGCTGAAGCTATGCTTGAGACCGTCATCGGTTTCAGGCTGCGGCGCAGGAAGCGCCGCCCGAACTCCGGCCGCTGCCTTGCAGCGGCCTTTGCATTTTCAAGAATTCACGAGTGGAGAGCCGCATGGTTCCCGTAATCGCCCTGGTGGGACGGCCGAACGTCGGCAAATCCACCATGTTCAACCGCCTGACCAAGACCCGCGATGCCATCGTCGGCGACCTGTCGGGCCTGACCCGTGATCGCCAGTACGGCGACGCCACCTGGCAGGGTCGTTCGTTCATTCTTATCGACACCGGCGGTATCACCGGTGACGAAGTGGGCATGGACGAGAAGATGGCCGAGCAGTCGCTGATGGCCATCGAAGAAGCGGACTATGTGCTGTTCCTGGTCGATGCCCGCGCTGGCATGACCGCCGCTGACCAGATGATCGCCGAGCACCTGCGCAAGCGAAACAAAGAGGCGATCCTGGTCGCCAACAAGATCGACAACATCGATGCCGATGTCGCCCGCGCCGAGTTCTCGCCGCTGGGTATGGGCAACGCCATTCCGGTCGCCGGTTCGCAAGGCCGTGGTATCAACGCACTGATGGAAGCCGTGCTTGGCCACATCCCGCGCGACCAGGTCGAGGAAGCGCTGGATGCCGAAGTCGCCGAAGGCGAGGAAGCGGTGCGTATTCCGGGGCCGAGCGAGAAGGATGGCATCAAGATCGCCATCATCGGTCGCCCGAACGTCGGCAAGTCGACGCTGGTCAACCGCATGCTCGGTGAAGAGCGTGTGGTGGTCTACGATCAGCCGGGCACCACCCGTGACAGTATCTACATCCCGTTCGAGCGTGATGGCGAGAAGTACACCTTCATCGACACTGCCGGGGTGCGCAAACGCGGCAAGATCCACGAGGAAGTCGAGAAGTTCTCGGTGGTCAAGACGCTGCAGGCGATCAAGGACGCCAACGTGGTGATCTTCGTCATGGACGCGCGCGAGGGGGTGGTCGACCATGACCTGAACCTGCTGGGCTTCGCCCTGGAAGCCGGCCGTGCCATCGTCATCGCCCTGAACAAGTGGGATGGCATGGAGCCGGGCGAGCGCGACTACGTGAAGACCGAGCTGGAGCGTCGGCTGTTCTTCGTCGACTTTGCCGACATCCACTTCATCTCCGCCTTGCACGGCACTGGCGTCGGCCATCTGTACAAGTCGGTGCAGGCTGCGTTCAAGTCGGCGGTCACCCGCTGGCCGACCAGCCGCCTGACGCAAATCCTCGAAGACGCCATCAGCGAGCACCAGCCGCCGCTGGTTAACGGTCGACGGATCAAGCTGCGCTACGCTCACCTCGGAGGTGCCAACCCACCCCTGATCGTGATCCACGGCAACCAGACCGACAAGATCCCGCGTTCCTACTCGCGCTACCTGGAAAACACCTACCGCCGTGTGCTGAAGCTGGTCGGTACGCCGATCCGCATCGAGTACAAGGGCGGCGAGAACCCGTACGAGGGCAACAAGAACACCCTCACCGATCGCCAGGTCAACAAGAAACGCCGCTTGATGTCGCACCACAAGAAGGCTGAGAAGAAGCGCAAAGACAAGCGCTGATTCTCGCGTCTGCTTCTTCGCGGGCAAGCCCGCTCCCACTGCAAGGCACAGGCATTGAGATCTGTGAACGACCTGTGGAGCGGGCTTGGCCACGAATGAGCCTTTAAATGTTTCAACCTTTTTCCTGCCTGCCCGATCCGCTATGCTCGGACTCCACCCCGTGCCGGACCACCCCGCAGGAAAGAGGGCTCCATGATCCGCAGCAAACTGCCGAACGTCGGCACGACCATCTTCACCACCATGTCCCAGCTCGCCGCGCAAACCGGCGCGCTCAACCTGTCCCAGGGTTTCCCCGATTTCAATGGCCCGCAGCCGCTGCTCGATGCGGTCGGCCGACACGTGGCCGCTGGCAACAACCAGTACGCGCCGATGACCGGCTTGCCGGTGTTGCGCCAGCAGGTCGCGGCGAAGATCGCCCGTCTTTATGGCGCTCAGGTGGATGCCGATCAGGAAGTGACCATCACGCCTGGCGCCACCGAGGCGATCTTCTGTGCGATCCAGGCGGTGATCCAGACTGGCGACGAAGTGATCGTCTTCGACCCGTCGTACGACAGCTACGAGCCGTCGGTAGAGCTGGCCGGTGGTCGCTGCGTGCATGTGCAACTGAGTGATGGCGATTTTCGCATCGACTGGCAGAAATTCAGCGATGCCCTGACCCCGCGCACGCGCATGGTCATCCTCAACTCGCCACACAACCCCAGCGGTGCGTTGATCACTCGCGACGACCTCGACCAGCTTGCCGCCTTGATTGCCGAGCGCGACATCTACCTGGTGAGCGACGAGGTCTACGAGCACCTGGTCTACGACGGCGTGCGCCATGCCAGCGTGCTGGCTCACGAGCCGCTCTATGCCAGGGCCTTCGTGGTCAGTTCGTTCGGCAAGACCTACCACGTCACCGGCTGGAAGACCGGCTATGTGATTGCACCGCCTGCGCTGAGTGCCGAGCTGCGCAAGGTCCACCAGTACGTCAACTTCTGCGGCGTGACGCCGCTGCAATGGGCGCTGGCCGACTTCATGGCCGAACACCCGGAGCATATCGACGAACTGCCAGGCTTCTACCAGGCCAAGCGCGACCTGTTCTGCGACCTGCTGCAGACATCGCGCTTTGCCTTCACCCGCACCGCGGGCACCTATTTCCAGTTGGTGGATTACTCGGCGATCCGTCCCGACCTCAATGATGTGGAGATGGCACTGTGGCTGACCCGCGAGCATGGCGTGGCGACCATCCCGGTGTCGGTGTTCTACCGGCGCCCTATCCCCGAGCAACGCCTGGTGCGCCTGTGCTTTGCCAAACGTGAGGAGACGCTGCGTCAGGCAGCGGAAAAACTATGCGCGATCTGAGTCAACTGCCGAACCTGAAGCTCGCCCTGGTGCAGACCACCCTGGCCTGGCATGACCGCGAGGGCAATCACGCGCATTTCGAGGTACTGCTGGAGCAGGCCCGTGGCGCTGACCTGGTGATCCTGCCGGAAATGTTCACCACCGGTTTCTCGATGGAGTCCGAACGCCTTGCCGAGCCCGAGCAGGGGCCGACCTACAAGTGGCTCAAGGCACAGGCAAAGAAGATCGATGCGGTGATCACCGGCAGTGTGATCATCCAGGCCGCCGATGGCAGCCACCGCAATCGCCTACTGTGGGCACGACCGGACGGCGAGGTGCTGCATTACGACAAGCGCCACCTGTTCCGCATGGCGGGCGAGCACAAGCACTACACGCCTGGCGAACGCCAGGTACAGTTCGAGCTCAAGGGCTGGCGAGTTCGCCCGCTGATCTGCTACGACCTGCGCTTCCCAGTGTGGAGCCGCGACGCACAGGATACCGACCTGCTGCTGTACACGGCGAACTGGCCGGCCGCGCGGCGCCAGCACTGGAACCGGCTGCTGCCGGCGCGGGGGATCGAGAACCTGTGCTACGTGGCTGCGGTGAATCGGGTGGGGACCGACGGCAAGGGCTTTGCCTATTCGGGTGACAGCCAGGTGCTGGACTTCCAGGGCGAGAGCCTGCTGAGTGCGGGGGAGGCCGACGGGGTGTTCAGCGCGGTGTTGAGCGCGGCGGAGCTGGCGGCGTATCGGACCAAGTTCCCGGCGAACCTGGATGCCGATACCTTCGAGCTGCATTGAGATCGTGGTGGCCTTTTCGCGGGTAAGCCCGCGAAAAGAGCGACACATAGGCACTGATCAGTACACATCCCGCCGGTAGCGCCCATCCTCGATCAGTTGCTCAACGACCTCTTCACCCAGCATCCCCTTCAGCGCCGCATCCACGCCGCCTGCCATCCCTTGCAGGCTCCCGCAGACGTACACGCAGGCGCCGTCGTCCACCCAGCGGCGCAATTGTTCGCCTTGCTGCAACAGCACATCCTGCACATAGACCTTTTCCGCCTGGTCCCGCGAGAACGCCAGGTCCAGTCGCGCCAGATCGCCGCTGTCCAGCCAGCCTTGCAGCTCACGGCCGCAGAGCAGGTCGTGGGCGCGGTTGCGTTCGCCGAACAGCAGCCAGTTGCGCTGCTCACCCCCCGCGATCCGGGCCTTGAGCAGGCTGCGCAGGCCTGCCAGGCCAGTACCGTTGCCGATCAGCACCATCGGTGCCGAGGTTGTCGGCAGGTGGAAGCTGCTGTTGCGGCGCAGACGCAGGCTGGCATGGCCGTCCATGGGCAGGTATTCGGTCAGCCAGCCGGAGCCCAGCCCGAGGCTGCCATCGGCATGACGCTCCTGGCGCACGATCAGCTCCAGCACGCCGTCGCTGGCGATCGACGCGATGGAGTATTCGCGGGCACCGAGTGGGATCAGCGAATCGACCAGCGCCTGGGCGTGCAGGCCGACCAGATGCTCGCGGCTGGTCGGCAACTGGCGACTGGCCAGCGCTTGGCCAAGCGGTTCGACAAGACCATCAAGTTGCACCGGTAGATTCGCATCGAGCCCCAGCCCTTGCAGGAAGGCATCGATCCGCGCCTGGCTGTGGCGGGGCAGCACCTCGACCAGGTCGCCAGCTTCCCAATGGCTTGGGTGTTCGGCACTCAGGCCCAGCAAGTACACCGGTGCGCCCTGGCTGCCGGGGTTGAGCCGTTCGCGTCGGACCAGGCGCCAGTTGCCGTAGCTGGGCGGCTGCCAGGCGGCGAGCGGACGTGCGCCGGTCAGTTGCGCCAGGGCCTGCTGCCATTGTTGCAGGGCATTCTGGTCGGCACTGTCGACTTCGATCGGGCTGAACGCCGTGGTCGCGCCGCGTTCGGCCAGCCAGGCGTGCAGGCGTCGGGCGAAGCCGCAGAAATGCGGATACTGTCGATCGCCCAGGGCGAGCAGGGCGTAGTTCAGGTGTTGCAGCGCCCAGGGTTGGCCCAGCACCTTGCGCTCGAAGCCGCGGGCGCTGTCAGGCGCTTCGCCATCACCGAAGGTGCTGACCACGAACAGTGCACGACGGGCCTGGCGCAGCTCGTCCGCGCCCAGTTCGGCAAGCGAGCGCACCTGCACCGGCAAGCCCGCCGCCTGCAACTGCCCTGCGCTCTGCCAGGCCAGTTGCTCGGCCAGGCCACTCTGGCTGGCGAAGCCGATCAGCCAGCTGTCGCCGCTGGCCTGGGCGGTGTCGACCGAGCCACGGGCGGCACGGACCTGGCGCTTCTTGCGGCGGCGATCGAGATACAGCAGCCAGCCGGTGACGAAGAACAGCGGCATGGTCAGGCTGGCGATGGTGAGGATGATCCTGCCCGGCAAACCGAAATAGCTGCCCACGTGCAGGGCGTAGACGCTCTGCAGCAGTTGGGCTTTGAACGACTTGTCGGTGTAGCGCTCGTGACGCTTGATCTGGCCGTTGGCGGGGTCAAGTGTCAGGGTGTTGAAGGCGCGCTCGTGGGCTGAGTCATCGAGCAGGTAGAACAGCGTCGCTGGCTGCCCGCCGCCAGGTGGCAGGCGCAGGTTGTAGCTGGCAAGGCTTGGGCCGGCGGCATTCTTGAGGTTGTTCCAGATGGCGTCGTAATCGACCACCAACGGCGCCGCCTTGGCATCCGCTGCTTGCGGTCCGGGGCGGCCACGACCTGCGCCGCGCTGCTGCTGTTCGCCGGCTGCGGGTTTGTCGGCGAGCAGTGTGTTCAGGCCCTCGCGGTACCAGTCGTAAGACCAGAACAGGCCGGTCAGGGCAAACAGCAGGTAGAACAGCAGGCACCAGGTCCCGGCGACGGCGTGCAGGTCCCAGTTGAAGGCGCGGCCTTTCTTGGCCCAGTCGAAGCTCAGCCAGACCCGCCAGTTCAGGGCCCGGCGCGGCCAGCGCAGGTAAAGGCCGGAGAGGCAGAAGAAGATCAGCATCAGGGTGCAGGCACCGGTGATCTGCCGGCCGCTATCGCCCATGGCCAGGAAACGGTGCAGCTGCAGCATGAGGTTGAAGAAGCCTATCCCCGCGACCTCACCCTTGAGCTCGCCTGTGTAAGGGTCGGCATAACGCAGCTCGCCGCGGCGTTCGCCGGGCGGCGGGGTGAAGAAGAGGCGGGCGGCATTGTCGGCGTGGGTATCGACCCAGAGCATCGCCACCTTGTCGCCCTGGGCCAGTTCGGCGCGGCGCACCAGTTCCGGCAGCGGCAGCACGCCCTCCTGGCGCACCTCGACCTTGAGCACATCGGCGTTGAACAGGCGCAGCAGTTCTTCCTGGAACGACCAGATCGCACCGGTGATGCCCATCAGCGCCAGCACCAGGCCGGCGGTGATGCCAAAGAACCAGTGCAATTGGAACAGCGACTTCTTCACCACATCGATCACCTTGTGTTGCAGCCACAGACCGCGCGGCGTGCATTATGCCTTGATACGCAAAAGCCCCGCCCACAGGAATGATCGGGGCGGGGGGCGTTCTGTTTCGTGCTCGACTGCACCGGCCTCTTCGCGGGCAAGCCCGCTCCCACAGGTGTTCCACAGGATTTGAGGATTGTGGTGTCCCTATGGGAGCGGGCTTGCCCGCGAAGAGGCCGGTGCAGACTAGCCCAGTCCCCTCATCAGAAGTGGACGCTGGTGGTCAGCAGCGCCGTGCGCCCGGCCGCCTGGTTGGCGAAGTGGGTGGAGAAGGCCTTGTCGTAGTACACCTCGTTGGTCAGGTTCTGCACGTTCAGTTGCAGATCGACGTTCTTGGTCAGCTTGTACGCTGCCATGGCGTCGTAGCGCACGTAACTGTCGACCATGGTGGTATTGGCCACGCTGCCATACACGTCATCCACATAGAAGGCGCCGCCGCCAACGGTCAGCTTCGGTGTGATGGCGTAGGTGGTCCAGAGGCTGGCGCTGTTGTTCGGCGTGTTCGGCAGCTGGTTGCCGTCGTTGGCCTTGCCCAGCGGGCCACCGTCGATCTGGCGTGCCTGCATGTAGGTGTAGCCGGCGAACACCTGCCACTTGTCGGTGAGCTTGCCGCTGGCCGACAGCTCGATGCCCTGCACGCGAGTTTCGCCGACGTTCTCGTAGGTGGTGGTATTCACCTGGACGCGAGCGTTTTCCTTTTCGGTGCGGAACAGCGCAGCGGCCAGGGACAGGCGCTGGTCAAGCAGGTCCCACTTGGTACCGATCTCGTAGTTGGTCGTTTCTTCAGGTTCCAGGTCGCTGGACAGCAGGTTGCCCGAGCGGTCCGGCGTACCCGGCAGCGGGTTGCCTTCCTGGCCTTCGCCGAGCATCGCGCCCGGTGGCGTGGCGGAGGTGGCGTAGGACACGTAGATGCTGCCGTTGTCGGCCGGCTTCCACACCAGGCCCAACTGGCCGGTGATGAACTCGCTCTTGTCGCGGCCCTTGGCAGTGGTGGCGCCGGCTGCGGTGTAGGTCTTGTAGTCGGTGTCGAAGTGGTCGTAGCGCAGGCCCATGTTCAGCAGCCACTGCGGGGTCAGTTCGAGGGTATCGAAGACGTACAGCGCACGGGTCTTGCTGTTGGTGGTGGTGCCGGCGTAGTTGCGCGAGATCGCGCCGTTCCACGGATCGTCCGGGTTGGGATTGCTCAGCGAGGTGCAGTTGTAGCCGCTGGAGACGATCATGCCCGGGGTGCAGTTGGTGCTCGCGTTGCCGGGCGAGGCGGGCGTGGTGTCGGTGTTGACGTTGTACGAGGAGCGCTCGCTCTCTTCGCGGCTCAGTTCGATGCCGGTGGAGAAGCTGTTCTTCAGGCCGCCCAGGTAGAACTCGCCGAACAGGTCGGTCTGGTTGGTGGTGGTGGCGGTGTTGCCCACGCGGGTGTTGGCGCGGCGCCAGACACTGCCGTTGTTGACGTTGCCCTTGCTGTCGTCTGGCTGGGTGAGGATGTAGTCCTGCATGCTGTTGCCGTGGCGCAGGGTGTTCTTGACGGTCAGCGAGTCGGACAGGTCGTGCTCGACGGCGATGGTGGCGATGTCCACCCGCGATTTGCGGAAGTCGCGACCGGTCAGGCCGTAGAAGTTGTCGTGGTCGCCACCCGCGTAAGGCTTGCTCGGATTGGCCGAGGTACGGGCGCCGGTGCCGCCGGCCGGCACGGTGTAGGGGATGCCCGAATCCGGCAGGTCGTCGCTTTCCAGGTGGTAGTAGTCGAGGTTGACGCGGGTCGGGGTGCCCAGGCCGAAGGCCAGCGACGGGGCAATGCCCCAGCGGTCGTAATTGACCTTGTCGCGCCCGGCGACGTTGCTCTCGTGGGTCATCAGGTTCAGGCGCCCGGCCACGGTGTCGCTGAACTGGTAGTTGCCATCGAAGGTGTAGCGCTGGGTCTGGTCGCTGCCCCAGGTCCAGGCGCCGTCGAGCGAGTTGCCGAGGTGGGCGCGCTTGCTCACCAGGTTGATGGTGCCGCCTGCAGCACCACGACCGCCAATGGCGGAGTTCGGGCCCTTGGCCACTTCCACCGATTCGATGGCGAAGATCTCGCGGGTCTGTGCGCCCGTGTCGCGCACGCCGTCCAGGTAGGTATCGCCTTGGGCGTCGAAGCCGCGGATGAACGGGCGATCGCCTTGCGGGTTGCCGCCTTCGCCGGCACCGAAGGTGATGCCCGGCACGGTACGCAGCGCATCCTGCAGGCTCAGGGCGTTGGTGTCCTTGATCACCTGCTGCGGGATCACCGTGACCGAACGCGGGGTGTCCACCAGTGGTGCGGTGTATTTCTGCGAGGAGGCTTTTTCGACCTTGTACTCGGTGCTCGCCTGTTCGGCCTTGCCGTTGACGCTGGTGGCGTCGAGGGTGACCGGCTGGGCGGCTGCGGGATCGGCGGCATAGGCCGAGGTCGCGCTGAGGGCGACGCCGATGGCGCAGGTGAGCAGGCGTGGTGAGCTGACAGCGGATGGTACGTGGCGCATTTTGTTTTTGACCTTCCCCAAGGTGTGAAGGCCGCGGATGTTAATGTAAGCAATTGTAAGTAACAATTGAGACTCGTTACCATTCGCAAGAAACTTACAATCTTTACATTTTACCCTTACGGTTTTTCCGGGTTCGTGCGTCTGCGGTCGTGGCCGCAAGGCAGGGGATTGCGCCAACGGCACTTGCCTGTCGCAAAAGGGAATCAATATCATTGGGCCTTTGCCCTCTGCCAGGTACCTCGCGCCATGCTTCTGCACATCCCCGGCCTGTTCGACGCCGACGAGATTTCCCGCATCCGCCAGGCCCTGGAGCAGGCCGACTGGGCCGATGGCAAGGCGACGGCCGGCTACCAGTCGGCCAAGGCCAAGCACAACCTGCAGTTGCCCGAAGGCCATGCCCTGGCCAAGGAGATCGGCAGCGCGCTGATCGACCGGCTGTGGCGCAATCCGTTGTTCATGTCGGCGGCGTTGCCGCACAAGGTGTTCCCGCCGCTGGTCAATTGCTACCGCGAAGGTGGCAACTTCGGTTTTCACATCGACAACGCGCTGCGCCAACCCAAGGGCAGCCCCGAGCGGGTACGCACCGACCTTTCGTCCACGCTGTTTCTCAGCGAGCCAGACAGCTACGACGGTGGCGAGCTGGTGATCCAGGACACCTACGGTGTGCAGCAGGTCAAGCTGGCGGCAGGCGATATGGTGCTGTATCCGGGCACCAGCCTGCACAAGGTCAACCCTGTGACGCGCGGCGAGCGCTTCGCGGCGTTCTTCTGGACCCAGAGCCTGGTGCGTGACGATGGCCAGCGCACGCTGCTGTTCGAGATGGACAACGCCATACGCCAGCTCGGTGCCGATGTGCCCGATCATCCGTCGCTGTTGCAACTGACCGGCACCTACCACAACCTGTTGCGTCGCTGGGCGGAGGTTTGAGCATGTCGTATCAGTTGCGACGCGAGGATGTGATCGATGTAGCCGAGCTCAAGTCGATGCTCGAGCACAGCCCCGGCAAGGCCGCCCAGGCGATTCTTGCCGCCGCGGGGCAGGGGGTGGTCGAGGCGCAGGCATTGCTTGGGCAGATTCTGCTCGACGGGCATGGGATCGAACAGGATGAGCGCCTGGCACGGCATTGGTTCGCCATTGCCGCCCAGGCCGGCAACGCCATGGCGTACAACATGCTGGGGCGATGCCTGGAGCACGGTTGGGGTGGTGAAATCGATCTGACCCAGGCGGCCATCCATTACGCAAAGGCCGCCGATGCCGACTCCGATTGGGGCCTCTACAACCTGGGCAACCTGTTGGCTACCGGTCGCGGGGTGCCAGTGAATCAGGCGCAGGCGCTGATCTGTTACGAGAAGGCGGCGCACATGGGGCATGCCAAGTCGATGAACCTGTACGGGCGTTACCTGGAGCAGGGTATTGCCACCACCGCGAGCCCTGCGCGGGCGGTACGCTGGTATCGGCGTTCGGCCGAGGCGGGGGATTTTCGCGGAATGTTCAGCCTGGCGCTGGTGCTTGTCGAACGAGGGCAAATCGAAGCGGCGTTTCCCTGGCTACGACGAGCCAGGCAGGAGGGCAACGAAAGCTTCCTGCGCAGCAGCGTGTTGACTTTGCGTGCCGGTGGGCCTTTGTTGGCTTGCGTTGCAGCGGACTACCAGGAGGAACTGGAGCGTCGCAGCCGCTCGTGAAGCATGGCGTCAGACCCGAGAAAGATTTCACGATTATCCAGCTAGGTCGTACTTGTGACGATAGGGCTCATTTCAGCGATCTGAGGTCAAACATGAGTACTTATAACCAAGCTGCTTCGTTTATCGCCGTTTTATCCTGTGAAACCAGCAAGGGCTCGGGCACGCTGACCGCCGGTAAACTCAAGGGAGCAAAGAGCGGGGGTGGCTACTATGGCAACGTTGATGTAGACCGCCGTGGTGATGTTTACCTCTGCAGCAGCGTCAACTTACAAAATCAAGAGCGTTTCTGGTTTGGTTGTTTCAACCGCGGTGAGCCGGAGCGCTATGACGTTCGTAGTTGGGCTCCAGGCAAGCCTCATCATGGGCAGCGCTTGGCTGTAGCCAGTGATGGCAGTCTGAGGATGGTTCCCGCTGTCGGTATTTCCTGCGACTGGCTTCTAAGCTGGGATGGCAAGCCATTGCGGCTTGGTCATGTCAACGAAATGGGCGGGCCAGCCTATGGCTTTGCAATGTCGCATGTCACTGCTGGAGGCTTGCGCCATGAAGCGCCGACCAGCGTTCGGACGGGATGGCATAACAAGATGCGCACAGGCAGTGGCGAGCAGGCTGGGCTCTGGATTCAGATTCAAGAGACTTGGGTAGCACAGCCCTGACACCCATCGTCTGGCTGAAAAGGCGCTTCGTGACGAAGCGCCTTTTCAGGTGTTACAGGTAGAACGCCTTCAGCGGCGGGAAGCCGTTGAACTCCACCGCGCTGTAGCTGGTGGTGTAGGCGCCGGTCGACAGCCAGTACAGGCGGTCGCCGATGGCCAGGTTCAGCGGCAGGCCGTACTTGTAGTTCTCGTACATGATATCGGCGCTGTCGCAGGTCGGGCCGGCGATCACCACTTCTTCGGCTTCACCTTTCTTCTCGGTCCAGATCGGGAACTTGATGGCTTCGTCCATGGTTTCGATCAGGCCGGAGAACTTGCCCACGTCGGTGTAGATCCAGCGCTCGACCGCGGTGCGCGACTTGCGCGCCACCAACACCACTTCGCTGACCAGGATACCGGCGTTGGCGATCAGCGAACGGCCCGGCTCCAGGATGATTTCCGGGAGGTCGTCACCGAAGTCTTCCTTGAGGAAGCGGATGATCTCTTCAGCGTAGGTTTCCAGGCTGTTGGTACGGGTGATGTAGTTGGCCGGGAAGCCGCCGCCCATGTTGATCAGCTTCAGCTCGATGCCGTCTTCTTCCTTCAGGCGCTCGAAGATCACCTTGACCTTGGCGATGGCCGCGTCCCAGACGCTGATGTCGCGCTGCTGGGAACCGACGTGGAACGAGATGCCATAAGGCACCAGGCCCAGGTCACGGGCCAGGATCAGCAGGTCCATGGCCATGTCGGTCTGGCAACCGAATTTACGCGACAGCGGCCAGTCGGCGGTGGTGGAGCCTTCGGTGAGGATGCGCACGTACACTTTCGAGCCCGGTGCGGCCTTGGCGATGTTGCGCAGGTCGGCTTCGGAGTCGGTGGCGTAGAGACGCACGCCCTTCTCGTAGAAGTAGCGAATGTCCTTGGACTTCTTGATGGTGTTGCCATAGCTGATGCGGTCGGCGCTGACACCACGGCCCAGCACTTTGTCCAGCTCGTAGATCGAGGCGATGTCGAAGCTCGAGCCTTTTTCCTTGAGCAGGTCGATGATCTCGACCGCCGGGTTGGCCTTGACTGCGTAGTAGACCTTGGCGAATTCGAAGCCCGCGCGCAGGTCGTCGTAGGCCTGGCTGATCATCTGGGTGTCGATGAGTACGAACGGGGTTTCCTGCTTGTCGGCGAACGCCTTCATTTTCTGGAAGGTGTCGCGCGCGAAATAGTCTTCGACCTGGATCGACATGCTTAGGGACTCCATGGGCAAACTGAAAAGATAAGTGGCTGCAAACTGAACGTCCTCCGTATCCCCACTTTGGTTCGCCTACTTCCCAAGGCATGTCGCCGAAAGCAAAAAGGTCGCTGTAAAAGCGGCGGCCTTGCTGTCTCGTCGTCAGTACTTGAGCCGGATGGATCGTTTCCAGCATGGACGTTCGGCGCGCACTTTAGGACGTGAGGAATGCAGAATCAACCCGCAATCCCAGCGTGTTCCCGTGCAATCGACGAGTAGCCATTTGAATAACCGACTCGTGTGACCGGCAGATGTTCCCCTGGTCAATTCCAGCGTAAAGAATTGTGGAATGGAGCATGTCGGCCCGTTGCTGGGTGAACCCGTTTCCATAGGCATCAGGGTGTTTGCGCCGTGCCGTGCTCGTTCGCGAAAAGCGCCTGGGTGTTCATATTTATGGCCACGCCTGGCTGGCACCTCCGTGCCGGAATCCCTCGATAAATTTTTTGTTACCGAGGCAAAAAAATGCTCCCGGGAGGACAGTTGCACGCCGATTTGCCGCTTTTAATAAGAAGTATTATTATTTGCGACCTCTTGTCCCCGCCTCCCTGACGAGCCAGACCGTGTCCGGACACAAAGGCTTTCTCGACCACTATCACGAGCTGATCGGCACC
Organism: Pseudomonas sp. SYWMCR5; assembly: GCF_057197165.1. Classification (NCBI taxonomy): domain Bacteria; kingdom Pseudomonadati; phylum Pseudomonadota; class Gammaproteobacteria; order Pseudomonadales; family Pseudomonadaceae; genus Pseudomonas; species Pseudomonas sp. SYWMCR5. The sequence goes on along the minus strand of NZ_JBXUNH010000001.1, from coordinate 1,010,713 downwards.
TGGACGCGCAAGTTGCGCAGTCGTCAGCAGGCCGAGGACCTCGCCCACGATGCTTTCGTACGCGTGCTGGAAAATCCGCGCGAGCAGGTCGAGCAGCCGCGTGCCTATCTGCACCAGACCGCACGCAACATCGCGGTGGATGGTTTCCGTCGCGAAGACCGGCGCCAGGCACTGGAACTGGAGCTGTTCGATGAGGGCGGTGCCAAGGGCGGTGACCCGGAAGCCTACATGCACGCACTGGAGCTGGCAGACACCGTCGAGCGGGCGCTGGCGCAACTGCCGGTCAATTGCCGGCGGGTGTTCATCTGGCAGAAACTCGAAGGCCTGACCCAGGCCGAGATCGCCGAGCGCATGGGTTTGACCAAGAATATGGTCGAAAAGTATATGATTCGCACGCTCCGACATCTGCGTGAGCACCTGGACGTGACCACCAGATGAGTCAGGAGACCCTTTCGATGAATCAGCAAGGCGCCGACAACCCGCGCGAACAGGCCGCCGACTGGTTTGTCCGCGTTCAGGATGCGCCGGATGACAGCGGCCTGCGCGAGCGCCTGCAGCGTTGGCTGGACGAGCGCCCCGAGCACCGGCAGGAATACGAACTGCTTGGCAGGTTGTGGTGTGCAGCCGATTTCATCCCCTCCGAACGCCTTGAGGCACTGTGTGAAACAGAGCCGGTGCGTCAGTTGCCGCGTCGGCGTCTGCTGCGTCAGGCCCTGGCCGCAGGCGTTGCGGTCGCCGCGCTGGGGCTGGGCTGGGCGGGGTGGCAGTATCAGCAGTTGAACCACCATGACGTGCTCGCCACGCAATTGGGCGAGCGCCGCCTGTTCGAGCTGCCGGACGGCTCGCGCCTGGAGCTGAACAGCGCGACGCGCGTCGAGGTCGCCTTCAGCGCCGGGCGCCGGCAACTGCGCCTGGAGACGGGCGAGGCGATGTTCAGTGTCGCCCACGATAGCAGTCGGCCCTTCGTGGTTCATACGGCCCAGGGCAGCGTCACCGTCACCGGTACCCGTTTCGACGTGCGCCAGGACAGCGGCCTGACCCGGGTTGCCGTCGAGCAGGGTTCGGTGAAGGTCGAAGGCGCGGCTGGCTCGCTGGCGCAGTTGGGCGCAGGGCAGGGCGCGCATATCGACCAGCAGGGCAAGGTCGCCGCGCCCTATGCGGTCAACGCCGCCTCGCTCACCGCCTGGCGCCAGGGCAAGCTGGTGTTCGACAACGCGACCCTCGCCGAAGTGGTCAGCGAGGTGTCGCGCTATCGCGCCCACCCGCTGCGTGTCGCTCCGGGCAAGGTCGCCAACCTGCGTCTGTCCAGTACCTTCAGCACCGACGACACCGACGCGTTGCTGCGGGCCCTGCCGAACATCCTTCCCGTGGCCGTGAAAGCCCATTCCGACGGCTCCAGCGAAATAATCGCGAAATAGATTCAGGTTTTTGCCGGTTCGTTCGTCTTCCTCGCCAGCTGCAACTGCCAAGCATTTCCATTTGCGCATGGTTGGCGTTTATCCGGACTTTCAGGACCTATCGAAGACGTGAACAACAACAAGCCCTTCCTTCGCCTGCGCCGCCTGGCGCTGGCCCTGGCGGTCAGCGCCGCCGCTGCGAACAGCTATGCCGAACAAGCTCCGGCCGCCATCCAGATCCAGGCCCAGCCATTGGCTTCGGCCCTGACTCAACTGGGCCAGCAGACCAGCCTGCAATTGTTCTTCAGCCCCGAGCTGGTCGCTGGCAAACAGGCGCCAGCGGTGTCTGGCAGCCTGGCCCCCGAGCAGGCCTTGCAGCAGCTGCTGCAGGGCAGCGGGCTGACCTACGAAATGTCTCAGGACACCGTGGTGGTCAAACCGGCCCAGAGCGCCGGCACCCTGACCACCGGCAGCCTGGAACTGGCACCGACCGATGTGAAGGTGGTAGGTGACTGGTTGGGCGATGCCGACCAGACCGTGGTGCAGAACCACCCCGGCGCGCGTACCGTGGTGCGCCGCCAGGAAATGGTCGAGCAGGGCACCATGAACGTGCGCGACGCACTGCGTGGTATCCCGGGTGTGCAGGTACAGGACTCCAACGGCACCGGCGGCAGCGACCTGTCGCTCAACGTCGGGGTGCGTGGCCTGACCTCGCGCCTGTCGCCACGCTCGACCGTGCTGATCGACGGCGTGCCGGCGGCCTTCGCCCCCTATGGCCAGCCGCAGTTGTCGATGGCGCCGATCTCCTCGGGCAACCTTGACAGCATCGACGTGGTCCGCGGTGCAGGCTCGGTGCGTTATGGCCCGCAGAACGTCGGTGGCGTCATCAACTTCGTCACCCGGGCGATCCCGGAAAAAGCCACCGCCGAGCTGAGTACTACCCTGGAAACCTCCAAGTACGGTGGCTGGAAACACACCGAATCGGCCTTCGTCGGCGGTACTGCCGACAACGGCATCGGCGTTGCGCTGCTGTACTCCGGCGTCAACGGTAACGGCTACCGCCGCAGCAACAACGACAACGATATCGATGACGTGTTGCTCAAGACCCACTGGGCACCCACCGACAGCGACGAGTTCTGGCTCAACTTCCACTACTATGACGGCCGCGCCGACATGCCCGGTGGCCTGACCCAGGCGCAGTTCGACCGCGACCCTTACCAGTCGGTGCGTGACTACGACTACTTCAGTGGTCGGCGCAAGGACGTCTCGTTCAAGTGGCAGCGCCAGCTCGACGAAGCCACTCAGTTCGAAGTGCTGACCTACTACACCGACAGCTTCCGCGGCAGCGCCATTGCCGCTCGCGACCAGCGCACCCTGTCGTCGTTCCCGCGCAACTACACCACCTTCGGTATCGAGCCGCGTGTGTCGCGGGTCTTCTTCACCGGGCCTGTGACCCAGGAAGTCAGCGTCGGCTATCGCTACCTGAAGGAAACCATGCGCGAGCAGGCATCGCGCCTGGCGCTGATCGACAACGTGCCGACCGTCACCCCGACCGCCGATGGCCACGTCTACCAGGACCGTACCGGTGGTACCGAGGCCAGTGCCTACTACATCGATGACAAGATCGACGTCGGCAACTGGACCATCACCCCGGGCATCCGCTTCGAGCACATCAATACCGACTGGCGCGACCGTCCGGTGCTGGACAACAACAACCGCCCGGTGCCGGAGAAGAACCGCAGCATCACCAGCAACGAGCCGCTGCCGGCCCTGAGCGTGATGTACCACATGTCCGAGGCGTGGAAATTGTTCGCCAACTACGAGACCTCGTTCGGCAGCCTGCAGTACTTCCAGTTGGGTCAGGGTGGTTCGGGTGACAACACCGCCAACGGCCTGGAGCCGGAGAAGGCCAAGACCTACGAGATCGGTACCCGTTATGACGACGGCCACTTCGCGGGCGAGCTGACGGCGTTCTACATCGACTTCGACGACGAACTGCAGTACATCAGCAACGACGTGGGCTGGACCAACCTGGGTGCGACCAAGCACCAGGGTATCGAGGCATCGGTGCGTTATGACCTGGCGGGCCTGGATCCGCGTCTGGACGGTCTGTCGGCCAATGCCGGTTTCACCTACACCCGTGCCACCTATGAAGGCGAGATCCCTGGCTTCAAGGGCCGCGACTTGCCGTTCTACTCGCGTCAGGTGGCCACTGCCGGGCTGCGTTACCAGATCAACCGCTGGACCTGGAACCTGGACGCCTACGCTCAATCCAAGCAGCGCGCACCGGGCACCGGGGTCAATGCCGATGGCAGCTTCACCGGCAACTACATCACCCAGCCGAGCGCCGATGGGCAGTACGGCAACATTCCGGGCTATGTGACCTGGCATGCTCGTGGTGGCTATGACTTCGGTCCGCAGCTGTCGAACCTGAAGCTGGCGGCGGGGGTGAAGAACATCTTCGACAAGCAGTACTACACCCGCTCCAGCGACAACAACGCCGGGTTGTACGTGGGTGAGCCGCGCACCTTCTATGTACAGGCCAGTGTAGGGTTCTGATACCGAGTCGCCCCATTCGCGGGCAAGCCCGCTCCCACAGCTACAGCGCCAGCCTCAAGGCTTGCAGAAGACCTGTGGGAGCGGGCTTGCCCGCGAATAGGCCCGTACAGCACTACATATCCAGGATTTGATTCGACATTGGCGAGGCGCAAAGCGCCCCTGGCAATCTAAAGGGCCACCGCCTCCGCAGGCGACACGATGCTGGTCTTCGCTCCCCGCGACCTACCCGAACTCAAGTAAGCCGCAATAGACTCCTGGGTCACCTCACCCAGAAACACTTGCTCGGCATCCAGCACCGGCAACCAGGCCCGATTGAACTCGTACATGCGCGACAGCAGGATGCGCAGGTGCTCGTCATGGGCCGCGGTGGCATTGAACGGTCGCAGGAAGTCCCCACAGGTGCCTTGCTGGCGGTGCATGTCGCGCCGGCGCACATACCCCATCGCCTTGTTCGCCGCATCGGTGACCACCAGGTAGCGACGGTCGTGCTCGTCGAGCAACTCCAGCGCCTCGCTCACCGGGGTCTCGGGGCTGACCGACGGCGCGTTGTCCGCGGCATCTTCTGCGCGCACCAGCAGCAGGCGTTTGAGGGTGCTGTCCTGGCCGACGAAGTTGCTGACGAAGTCATCCACCGGGTGCGCCAGCAGCGTGTCCGGGTGATCCAGTTGCAGCAACTTGCCCGCGCGGAAGATGGCGATCTTGTCGCCCAGCTTGATGGCCTCGTCGATGTCGTGGCTGACCATGATCACGGTTTTGTTCAGCGCCCGCTGCATCTCGAAGAACTCGTTCTGGATCATCTCGCGGTTGATCGGGTCGACCGCGCCGAACGGCTCGTCCATCAGCAGCACCGGGGCCTCGGCCGCCAGCGCGCGGATCACGCCGATGCGTTGCTGCTGGCCACCCGACAGCTCGCGCGGGTAGCGCTGCAGGTACTGCTTGGGCTCGAGCTTGATCATGCTCATCAGCTCGCGGGCACGATCGTGGCAGCGCTGCTTGTCCCAGCCGAGCAGGCGCGGCACCACGGTGATGTTCTCCTCGATGGTCATGTTGGGGAACAGGCCGATCTGCTGGATCACGTAGCCGATGTGGCGGCGCAGGGTGACCTCGTCGAGTCCGGTGGTGTCTTCACCATTGATGAACACCTGGCCGGAGGTCGGGGTGATCAGGCGGTTGATCATCTTCAGCGTGGTGCTCTTGCCGCAGCCCGAAGGGCCGAGGAACACGCAGATTTCGCCTTCGTTGACGGTGAGGCTGACCGAGTCGACGGCTTTGACGTCCTTGCCGTTGACGTTGAAGGTCTTGCTGAGGTTCTTGAGTTCGATCATGAGCGCAGTCCTTCTGGAGTCAGGGCACGTTGCAGGGTTTGCAGGAGCAGGTCGGCGATGATCGCCAGCAGGCTGACCAGTACGGCGCCGACCAGCAGCATCGACATGTCGCTGCGGCTGATGGAAGTGAGAATGAGCACACCCAGGCCACCGGCACCGATGGTCGCGGCAATGGTCATCACGCCGATGTTCATCACCACGGCGGTGCGTACGCCAGCGAGGATCACCGGTACGGCGATGGGCAGCTCGACCATGCGCAGGCGCTGGCCGAAGGTCATGCCGATGCCGCGTGCCGCTTCGCGGATGCCCGGCTCGACGTTGGTCAGGGCCAGGTAGGTGTTGCGCAGGATCGGCAGCAGCGAATAAAGGAACACCGCGGTGATCGCCGGCAGCGGGCCGAGGCCCTGGCCGAACTTGCTGTAGAACGGCAGCAGCAGGCCGAACAGGGCGATCGACGGGATGGTCAGCAGTACCGTGGCGCTGGCCTGCAGCGGGCCGGCCAGGACCGGGAAGCGGGTCATCAGGATGCCCAGCGGCACGCCGATGACGATGGCCAGGCTGACGGCGATGCCGACCAGCATGATGTGTTGCCCGGTCAGTTGCAGGACCAGGGCCCAGTCGAGATGGGCGAAGGTATCGAACAGGTTCATCGCGCGACCTCGCTGAAGGCATGTTCACGCAGGAAAGCGGCGGCCACGCTGGACGGGCTCTGGTGCTCGACATCGACCTTGGCGTTGAGCTGGCGCATGGTCTCGTCGTCGAGCGTCTCGGCCAGCGGCTTGAGCAGGTCGGCCAGTTGTGGATGGGCGTCGAGCACGGCCTTGCGCACCACTGGCGCGGCGGTGTAGTCGGGGAAGTAGTGCTTGTCGTCGTCCAGCAGCTTGAGGTCGAAGGCGCTGAGGCGGCCGTCGGTGGTGTAGACCAGGCCGGCGAACACTTGGTTGTTGCGCAGGGCGGTGTAGACCAGGCCCGCATCCATCTGCCGGATGTTGGCGCGCCCCAGTTGCATGCCGTACATCGCCTGCAGGCCATCGAGACCATCGGGGCGATTGGCGAACTCGGTGTCCAGCGCCACCAGGTGCTTGCGTGCCTGTTCGTCCTGCAGCACCTGGTTCAGCTGGCTGATGCTGGTGACCTGCGGGTAGGCTTCGGCGACCTTGCGTGGCAGGGCCAGGGCATAGGTGTTGCTGAACTTGGAAGGGGTCAGCCAGATCAGGTCTTTCTTCGCATCCAGGGCCTTGACCTTGTTGTAGGTCGCTTCGGCGCTGGGCATGCGCTCCTCGATGTGGTTGTAGGAGACCAGCGATACCCCGGTGTACTCCCACATCAGGTCGAGCTGCCCGGTTTCGTGGGCCTGGCGCGCCAGGCTGCTGCCCAATCCGCCGGTGACTCGGACCTGGAAGCCGTTGGCGCGCAGGTACTGGGCAGTGATTTCGGCGAGCACGGTCTGCTCGGTGAACACCCGCGCGCCGATGCGCACCAGGGGTTTTTCTGCAGCTTGGGCAAAACCTGCGCATAGCAGTGCCGCGCCCAGCAGCAAGGCGATTGTCTTTTTCATGAGTTCCCTCTTGTTATCCGGCCAGGCCGCGTTCCAGCCAGCGCTTGCTGGAGAAGCTCACCAGGGCATCCAGTACCAGGGCCAGGAGCGCCGTGCAGGCGGCGCCCAGCAGCAGCTGCGGCTGGTTGTTCAGGGCGATGCCGGGGAAGATCAGGCTGCCAAGGCTATTGGCGCCGATCAGAAACGCCAGTGGTGCGGTGCCCACATTCAACGCCAGGGCCACGCGCACGCCGCCGACGATGATCGGCACGGCATTGGGCAGCTCCACCTGCCAGAGTTGCTGGCGTGGGGTCATGCCGATGCCGGTGGCGGCTTCCTTGAGCGAGGCGGGGACGTTTTTCAGGCCCTCGTAGGTGTTGCGCACGATGGGCAGCAGGGAGGCGAGGAACAACGCGAAGATCGCGGGGCCTGCGCCGATGCCCAGAATGCTCAGGGCAATGGCCAGAACGGCCAGGGGGGGAATGGTGTTGCCAACGTTGAAGAACTGCATGAAGCGCTCGGCTTTGTCGACCCGGTGCGGTCGACTGAGCGCAATGCCGGCGGGGATGCCCACGGCCAGCGCCGCCGCCATCGAAGCCAACACCAGTACCAGGTGCGCTTGCAGGTAGAACCCAAGATCGTCGCGGTAACGCGCGATCGTGTCAGTGCCGATCCAGTGGATCAGCAGGGCCAGGATGACGAGCACGCAGGCCCATCCCATCAGCCCTTTTCCGTAGCGTTTCGCCACAGGTGGACTCCTTATGTCGTCGGCGGACACACTTCTTCGTAGCCGGCCCGTGCGGGAGGCGGGTGGTGTGTTCGCGAGTAGCAGCGTGACGCCTGCGAGGCAGTGCGTTCATGCCATGAGTCGAGCCCCGTCAGGCTCGTGAATGCTGGTGAAACCAGCCCTGAACCGAAACGGGTTGCAGGGGAGTGGACGTCTCCGGGGGCGTAAAGGTTCCCATCTGAGGCGGCATTTGGCCAGTGTTAATCACTGGCTTCAGGGAAATATGACAAGAATAAAAATCGCATTGATACGCTGCAGGCGTTGAAATAACTGCCCTGCGGCCTTTTGTCGTGACTAGCCGATTGTTTGCTGCATTTGATGTGTCTGTGCCGGCCTCTTCGCGGGCAAGCCCGCTCCCACAGGTATTGCACAGGGCTTGAGGGCGGTGGGTATCTTGTGGGAGCGGGCTTGCCCGCGAAGAGGCCGGGCCTCAACCACTCATTCATCCGATTTTGGTCCAGGCCCGAGTTCAGGTATGATATCGCCCCTTTTTCGATCCCCAGTCAGGCGATTTCCCATGACCAACCAGGCCGCCGAAGTCGCGAAGCGCCGCACTTTCGCAATCATTTCCCACCCCGACGCCGGTAAGACCACCATCACCGAGAAGCTGCTGCTGATGGGCAAGGCGATCTCCGTCGCGGGGACCGTGAAGTCGCGCAAGTCCGATCGCCATGCCACCTCCGACTGGATGGAAATGGAGAAGCAGCGCGGCATCTCCATCACCACCTCGGTGATGCAGTTCCCGTATCGCGAGCACATGATCAACTTGCTCGACACCCCCGGCCACGAAGACTTCTCCGAAGACACCTACCGCACCCTCACCGCGGTGGACTCGGCGCTGATGGTGCTGGACGGCGGTAAGGGTGTAGAGCCGCGTACCATCGCCCTGATGGACGTGTGCCGCCTGCGCGACACGCCCATCGTCAGCTTCATCAACAAACTCGACCGTGACATCCGCGACCCGATCGAACTGCTCGACGAAATCGAAGCGGTACTGAAGATCAAGGCCGCGCCGATCACCTGGCCGATCGGTTGCTACCGCGATTTCAAGGGCGTGTACCACCTCACCGGTGACTACATCATCGTCTACACCCCGGGCCATGGCCACGAGCGCACCGAAGCCAAGATCATCCAGAAGCTGGACTCCGATGAGGCCCGCGCGCACCTGGGCGACCAGTACGATAGCTTCGTCGAGCAACTGGAACTGGTGCAGGGCGCCTGCCACGAGTTCAACCAGGACGAGTTCATCAACGGCCAGCTCACGCCTGTGTTCTTCGGGACCGCCCTGGGCAACTTCGGTGTCGACCATGTGCTCGATGCCGTTGTCGACTGGGCGCCGCGCCCGCTGGCACGTGTGGCGCACGAGCGCACCGTGGAGCCGGTGGAAGAGAAGTTCACCGGTTTCGTGTTCAAGATCCAGGCGAACATGGACCCCAAGCACCGCGACCGTATCGCCTTCATGCGCATCTGCTCGGGCAAGTACGAGAAGGGCATGAAGATGCGCCATGTGCGCCTGGGCAAGGATCTGCGCATCGGCGATGCGCTGACCTTCTTCTCGTCCGAGCGTGAACAGCTCGAAGAGGCATACGCCGGCGACATCATTGGCCTGCACAACCACGGCACCATCCAGATCGGCGACACCTTCAGCGAAGGCGAAGCGCTGGGCTTCACCGGTATCCCGCACTTCGCCCCGGAACTGTTCCGCCGTGTGCGCCTGAAAGACCCGCTGAAATCCAAGCAACTGCGCCAGGGCCTGCAGCAGTTGGCCGAGGAAGGGGCGACCCAGGTGTTCTTCCCCGAGCGCAGCAACGACATCATCCTCGGTGCGGTCGGTGTGCTGCAGTTCGATGTGGTCGCCAGCCGCCTGAAGGAAGAGTACAAGGTCGAGTGTGCCTACGAGCCGATCACCGTCTGGTCGGCACGCTGGATCGCCTGCGACGACAAGAAGAAACTCGAGGAATTCCAGAACAAGGCCATGGAGAACCTCGCCATCGATGGCGGTGGTCACCTGACCTACCTGGCGCCGACCCGGGTCAACCTGTCGCTGATGGAAGAGCGCTGGCCTGACGTGCAGTTCCGCGCGACCCGCGAACACCACTGATCCCACCAGGATGCGGCGCAAGGCCGCTTCCGGGTAATGCGCCGATGAGCGCTCTGCCCGGGAGCAGCCTTGTGCCGTTATGGGGCGTGCAGCCGCTTCCGGAAATATTTTTTGCACAAGCAGTGAGGTAACCCGGCGCGGCATTCGTGTAGTGAGTGAAAGTGCGATTCATTCGCAATCAATCCGTTCTCTCACAGGTCAGCGTCCATGAAGTTTACCCCACGTTGCGTCCCTCTCTGGTTCGGTCTCTGCACCCTGTCCGCTGTGGCGCTGACACCCCTGGCTCACGCCGCCGAGCAGGTTCAGGTGTATACCTTCGCCCAGCCCGGTCAACCACTGGCCCAGGCCCTCAACGCCTTCAGCCGCACCACTGGGCAAAGCGTGGTGTACACCTTCGAGCTGCCCAGCCAGCAGGCGCCGGCGCTCAACGGCGCGTTCAGCGCCGAGCAGGCCTTGCAGCAATTGCTCGGCCATTCCGGGCTGGCCTGGCGCCGCGTCGATGCGCGCACCCTGACCCTGGAGCCTCTCGACACGTCCGGCGCCTTGAACCTGCAGGCCACCACCGTGACCTCGCAGATGGACAGCTTCAGCTACCAGCCACCGGCCAGCCCCTCGATCATGCGCGGCCAGGGGACGAACCTGGAAACGCCGCACGCCATCAACGTGGTTCCGGCCCAGGTGCTGCGCGACCAGGCACCGCGCAACCTCGACGATGCCCTGGCCAACGTCAGTGGTATCACCCAGGGCAACAACTTCGGCGGCACCTCCGACACGGTGATGAAGCGAGGCTTCGGCGACAATCGCGACGGTTCGATCATGCGCGACGGCATGCCCATCGTGCAGGGTCGCAGCCTCAACGCCACCACCGAGCGCGTCGAAGTGCTCAAGGGGCCCGCGTCGCTGCTGTACGGCATCCAGGATCCGGGCGGGGTGATCAACGTGGTCAGCAAGCGCCCGCAGCTCGAGCAATACAACGCCTTGACCCTGCGCGGCTCGACCTACGGCAGCGGCAAGAATGGCAGCGGTGGCAGTTTCGACAGCACTGGTGCACTGGGCGACAGCAACCTGGCCTATCGCTTGATCGTCGATCATGAAGATGAAGACTACTGGCGCAACTACGGCGTGCACCGCGAGTCGCTGGTGGCACCGTCGCTGGCCTGGTTTGGCGAGGACACCCAGGTGATGCTGGCCTACGAGCACCGTGAGTTCCTGTATCCGTTCGACCGAGGTACGGCGATCAGCAACCGCACCAATCACCCGCTGGACATCCCGGCCACTCGCCGCCTCGACGAGCCGTTCAACGACATGGAAGGCCGTTCGGACCTGTATCGCCTTGAAGTCGATCACCAGTTGGCGGACGACTGGAAACTGCACTTCGGCTACAGCTTCAACCGTGAAACCTACGACGCCAGCCAAGTACGGGTGACCGGCGTCAACGATGCCCGTGGCACCCTGACCCGCAGCATCGACGGCACCCACGGCGCCATGAGCCGCGACCAGTTCGCCACCCTGAGCCTGAACGGCAATGTGCAACTGGGCGGGATGCAGCATGACCTGTTGCTGGGCTTCGACCATGAAGACCGCAAGGTCTACCGCGCAGACCTGATCCGCCAGGCCAGCCGCTCGACCTTCAGCTACCTCAACCCGGTCTACGGCCAGGAGCCTGAAGGCAGCACCGTGCGTGCCAGCGACAGCGACCAGACCGACAAGCTGCGCACCGACTCGCTGTTCTTCCAGGACGCCGTGCACCTGGACGAGCACTGGATCGCCGTGGCCGGTGTGCGCCTGCAACAGTACGACCAGCTCGCCGGTCGCGGCCGGCCGTTCACCACCAACACCGATACCAGCGACCGCGCCTGGACCCCGCATGCCGGGCTGGTCTACAAGGTCGATGAGCAGTTGTCGTTCTATGGCAGCTACAGCGAGTCGTTCAAGCCCAACTCCAGCATCGCCCCACTGACCGGTGGCCTGGTGCTCGACTCTTCCATCGCTCCGGAGGAGGGCAAGGCCTGGGAGCTGGGGGCCAAGCTCGACATTCCCGGGCAGATCACCGGCACCCTGGCGCTGTTCGACATCACCAAGCGCAATGTGCTGGTGGCCAACTTCGACACCCGCACCGGCGAAACCCTGTACAGCAATGCCGGCGAAGTCAGCTCGCGTGGCGTCGAACTGGACCTGAGCGGCCAGCTCAGCGAACGCTGGAGCCTGATCGGCAGCTATGCCTTCACCGACGCCGAAGTGACCAAGGACCCGGACCTCAAGGGCAATCGTCTGCAGAACGTGGCGCGCCATACTGGCTCGCTGTCAGCGGTGTACGACTACGGCAGCCTGTTCGGCGGTGATCGTCTGCGCCTGGGAGCGGGTGCACGCTATGTCGGTGAGCGGGCAGGTAACCCGGCCAACGATTTCGACCTGCCGGCCTACACCGTCGCCGATGCCTTCGCCAGCTACGAGACCAAGCTGGATGCGCACAAGGTGCGTTTGCAGTTGAACGTGAAGAACCTGTTCGACAAGGTGTACTACAGCTCGGCGGTGAACCGATACTTCGTGGCCATCGGCGATGCACGGCAGGTGAGTGTGTCGAGTACGTTGGAGTTCTGAGGCGCTGGCACCCCGCCAAGTCTGCTCCGACCTCGGGGGCCTCAACCGAATGCCGCGCGATATTCCCCGGGCGTTGCACCCATAGCCTGCCTGAAGCGATTGCTGAAATGGCTGGCACTGGCAAACCCGCACAGCAATGCCACCTGCCCCAGCGGCAGGTCGCCCTGGCGCAGCAACCGGCATGCCTGGTGCAGTCGGCGCGCCAGCAGGTACTGGTGCGGCGGCAGGCCGAAGCTTGCGCGGAACATCCGGGCGAAGTGGTATTCGGACAGATTGCAGCGCAGCGCCAGTTCGTTCAGTGAAAGCGGCTGGTCGAGATTGGCCTCGATGTAGTCCACCAAGTGCCTACGCTGGTGCGGTGCCAGGCCGCCTTTGAGCCGCAGGCCCTGTCGCAGCCCGGCCTGGCCCAGCACGGCATGGTCGATGATGGCGTGCGCCAGGCTGCTGGCCAGCAGGCGCTCGGCAGGTTCGTTCCAGTCAAGCCCGATCAGTTGGTGAAAGCGCAGGGCCTGCTGTGGGTCGTCGAGGAAGGTGGCTTCGTGTAGCTGCATTTCCCGTGGCTCGCGGTCGAGCAGGCGAATGCAGCCCAAGGCGAACTGTTCTTCGCTGATGTACAGGTGCGCCAGGCGGATAGCACCGTTGACCACCCAATTGGACTCGTGGCCGGCCGGCATGATGCACAGTTTGTTGGGCGCGCCCTTGTCGCCCGGGCGCTGGCGGCGGAAGGTGCCGGTGCCGTCGGCGATGTAGCACGACAGGGTGTGGTGGCTGGGGGCGAGGTAGTCACGCGCATCGTCACGGTTGCGCCACAGGGCTGCTGCCAGGCCCTCACCCATTTGCGCGCTGGCTTCCAGGCGGGCGTTGGGCGAGCTGTGCATGGCGTTGAAGACTTGCAGCTGATGAAGTGGCGGCATGGGCGATTCCTCTGGAGGGCTATCGTACTGCGAGGCGAGCGCAATGGGAGTGGTTGCCGACGGAAAAGCGCAAGTTTGTGCAAGCGCGGGGCGGGGCGAGGGGGACAGACTTCGTGAGCCCACCGCCGTTCCCGCAGACCACCGCCAAGCCCCAAGGATCCAGCCCATGAACCTGTCGCTCTACCTGCTCACCGTCCTGATCTGGGGCACCACCTGGATCGCCTTGAAACTGCAATTGGGCGTGGTCGAGATCCCGGTATCGATCGTCTACCGCTTCGCCCTGGCCGGGCTGATCCTGTTCGCGGTCCTGCTGCTGACCCGTCGCCTGCAACCGATGAATCGGCGCGGGCACCTGATCTGCCTGGCCCAGGGGCTGTGCCTGTTCTGCGTCAATTTCATGTGCTTCCTCACCGCCAGCCAGTGGATCGCCAGCGGCCTGATCGCCGTGGTGTTCTCCACCGCAACCCTGTGGAACGCGCTCAACGCGCGGATCTTCTTCGGCCAGAAGATCGCCGCCAACGTGCTGGGTGGCGGCGCCTTGGGCTTGCTGGGGTTGGGCCTGCTGTTCTGGCCGGAGCTGTCAGGGCACGCCGCCAGCCGCGAAACCCTGGTCGGCCTGGGCCTGGCGTTGCTGGGCACCCTGTGCTTCTCGGCCGGCAACATGCTTTCCAGCCTGCAACAGAAGGCGGGCCTCAAGCCGATGACCACCAACGCCTGGGGGATGGTGTATGGGGCGAGCCTGCTGGGGTTGTATTGCCTGGTCACAGGCGTGCCCTTCGCCATGGAGTGGAACACACGCTATATCGGTTCGCTGCTGTACCTGGTGATCCCAGGTTCAGTGATTGGCTTCACCGCCTACCTTACCCTCGTCGGGCGCATGGGTCCGGAGCGGGCGGCGTATTGCACGGTGCTGTTCCCGCTGGTGGCGCTGAACGTGTCGGCATTCGCCGAAGGCTATCAGTGGACCGCACCGGCATTACTGGGGCTGGTCGCGGTGATGGCCGGTAACGTGCTGGTGTTTCGCAAGCCCCGGGTTGCCAAGGCTGCGCAGGCAACGCTGGCCATGAAGTGAGGCCTGTGCCCGACACCGATGCAGAAGATGCCGGCGCTGCGCTGTCTACACTTGGCCAAATCCCTTGATCCTGCAAGGTAGGCCATGTCGACAGCCCAGCCGTGGAACCGCCCCCTGACACCGCGCCAGGCGCACATGCTCTGCCTGCTCGCGCTTGGCCTGCATGTGCTGCCGCTGATTCTTGCCGACTCGATGTACCTCGACGATGTCTGGCGCGCGCAGACCGCCACGGGTAACTGGATCGCCGAAGGGCGCCTGTTCACCCAGTGGCTGCATGCCGGGCTGAGCTTCGCGGGTGGGGCGATCAACCTGTTTCCCTTGCCGCTGCTGTTGAGCCTGCCGGTGGCGGCCTATGCCCTGGCGCGCCTGGCCATCCATTACTTCGGACAGCCGCGCCCGACCGACCTGCTGGTGGTGTTGCCGCTGTGGTACAGCCCGTTCTTCCTGCAGAACCTGTCGTACCAGTACGACGGGCCCGCCATGGCACTGGGGTTGGCGGCGATGATCCTGGCGGTAAGCCTCGATTCACGCCGGTTGTTCGCTGGCACCGTATTGATTGCCTGCGGCCTGGGTTTCTACCAGGTGACGCTGAATGTATTCATCGGCTTGTGTTGCATCGACGCGGTGCGCGGCCTGTTGCGGGGCGATCGGCTGGCCAGGGTGGGCAAAGCGGTGACCCTGCGTGTGGTGCAGATGCTGTTGGGCGGGCTGGTGTACCTGTTGGTGGCGATGCCCTGGATGTCCGAGCAGCGTTTGACCATGCTGGCGGTGGACGCTGCGCTGCCGGGCGAAGTGATACAGCGCCTGGGCACTGCGTTCGAACAGGTCGCCCTGCTGCTGACGCCCGGCAATCGGGTCCTGGCGGTTGGGCTGGCGCTGCTGGCCGGCGTTGGCCTGTGGCGCGATGCCCGGGGTATCCATCGGGACCACGGCCTGCCGGGCCTGCTCGTGCGCGGCGGCGGCCTGCTGCTGGCGGTGCTGGTGCTGCTGGTGATGACCAGCGGCGTGATGCTGGCATTCGACTATTTCATTCATGGCGCGCGCACCCTGATGGGCTTTGCCTGCGTACTGGTGCTGCTGCTCTACCTGGCCAGGCGCGGGCTGGGCAACCGTGCGCCCGACCGTGCGCTGATTCTCTGCCTGCCGCTGCTGTCGATGCTGTCGCTGGCCTACGCCCATGGCCGCCTGCTGGAGGCGCAGAAGGCGCAGTTCGCTGCGATCGGCCAGTACATCGGTCAGGACATCCTCAGCCACCCGGCGCTGGACAAGGCCCGCGCCTTCTACCTGCTCGAACGCAACCAGGCCGACGGCTGGTTGCCTGCAGCCTCTGGCGCGCAGGCCCGGGCGCCGCTGCTCAAGTTCATCCGCAGTTCGGACTTCGTACTCTTGCCGGAGATGATGGCGCGCGTCGGTATCGGCCAGTTCTATATCAACAGCTCCGCCAACCAGAGCCCGGCGCCGCCCTGGCGCGCCGATGATCTGCTGGCCCGCGGCGACATACCAGTGGTGGACAACCGCCTGTACAGCATCTACCTCGTCGGCGACCAGGGTTATGTGGTGACCAAGCCGCAGCCCAGGCCCTGGACGTTGCCGTGAGCAGCGGTGCGGGCGGCCTGTTCGGCCAGATGCGGCGCTATGTGCTGGTCGGGTTGGGCAATACCTTGGCGCACTGGTCGGTGTTCTTTCTGCTGCACCTGCTGCTGGGGTTGCGCCAGGCGCCAAGCAACCTGCTGGCGTTCGCCGTGGCGGCCAGCCTGTCGTACTACGTCAATGCCCGCTACACCTTCGCGGCCAGGCCCAGCAAACGGCGCTACTTGCTGTTCCTGCTGGGCATGGGGATAGTGAGCGTGGCACTGGGAGCGCTTTCCGACTGGGCACGCCTGTCACCCTGGCTGACCCTCGTGACCTTTTCCACGGTCAGCCTGGTAGTGGGTTACAGCTACTCGCGCACTGTGGTCTTCAGACGGAGGACGCCATGAACATCACCCTCATCGTGCCGGTGTACAACGAGCAGGACACCCTCGAGCACTTCTACCGCACCGTGCGCGCCGAGCCGTCGCTGCAGGGCATGACGGTGGAGATCCTGTTCGTCAATGACGGCAGCAGCGACGAGACCGAGGCGATCTGCGCCGAACTTGCGCTGCGTGATGAATGGGTCACGGTGATCAACTTCTCGCGCAATTTCGGCAAGGAGTCGGCGCTGTTCGCCGGGCTCGAATATGCCGATGGCGATGCCATGGTGCCGATCGATGTCGACCTGCAGGACCCCATCGAGCTGATCGCACAGATGGTCGAGCGCTGGCAGCAAGGCGCCGACGTGGTCCTGGCCAAGCGCCGCAGCCGCGATGCCGACACCCCGCTCAAGCGCTGGAGCGCGCGCCTGTACTACCGGCTGCACAACCGCATCGCCTCCACCCATATCGAAGAGAACGTCGGTGATTTTCGCCTGCTCGACCGCAAGGTGGTCGCCGCGATCCGCCAGTTGCCGGAGCAACAGTTGTTCATGAAGGGCGTGTTGTCGTGGGTGGGATTTCGCACCGAGATCATCGAGTACGACCGCCCGCCGCGGGTGGCGGGGGAGAGCAAGTTCGGGCTGTGGCGGTTGTGGAACCTGGCGCTGGATGGCATCACCTCGTTCAGCACCGTGCCTTTGCGCTTGTGGACCTACATCGGCGCGGGGGTGTCGCTGTTCGCGCTGGTGTTCGCGGTGTACCTGATCGTGCAGAAGGTGCTGTGGGGGATCGACCTGCCGGGATATCCGTCGCTGCTGTCGGCGATCCTGTTCCTGGGGGGCGTGCAACTGATCGGTATCGGGATCCTGGGGGAGTATGTGGGGCGTATCTACCAGGAGACCAAGCACCGGCCGCGGTATGTGGTGCGCAAGGTGCTGGGACGGCGGCGCCAGCCGCGTTGAGCCTGTTGGATTGGTGCAGGTCTCTTCGCGGGCAAGCCCGCCCACAGGTAACACCACCATATTCAAGCTATGTGGGCTGTTGTGGGAGCGGGCTTGCCCGCGAAGAGGCCGGTACAGTCAGCGGCCAGGTTCAGCCCTTCCACACCTGCGGATTCACCAGGTCCCGTGGTCGCTCGCCCAGCAGCGCTGCGCGCAGGTTCTCCATCGCCCGGTTGGCCATGGCTTCGCGGGTCTCGGCAGTCGCCGAGCCGATGTGCGGCAGGGTCAGGGCGTTGGGCAGCTTGAACAGCGGCGAATCGGCCAGCGGCTCCTTCTCGTACACATCCAGTCCGGCACCGCGAATGGTGCCGGCTTGCAGCGCCTCGACCAGCGCCGCCTCGTCCACCACCGGCCCGCGGGCGATGTTGATCAGGAAGGCGCTCGGCTTCATCAGCTTCAGCTCACGGGCGCCGATCAGCTTGCGGGTGGCATCGGACAACGGCACCACGATGCAGACGAAATCGGACTCGGCCAGCAACTGCTCCAGGCTGCGGAACTGCGCGCCCAGTTCCTGCTCCAGCGCGCTCTTGCGGCTGTTGCCGGCATACAGGATCGACATGTTGAAGCCCAGGCGGCCACGGCGAGCCACGGCGGCGCCGATGTTGCCCATGCCGACGATGCCCAGGGTCTTGCCGTGTACATCGCTGCCGAAATGCGCCGGGCCTACGGTCGCCTGCCAATTGCCGGCCTTGGTCCAGGCGTCCAGCTCGGCGGTACGGCGGGCACAGCCCATGATCAGCGAAAAGCCCAGGTCGGCGGTGCTTTCGGTGAGCACGTCGGGGGTGTTGGTCAGGGCGATGCCGCGCTCGTTGAAGTAGTCCAGGTCGTAGTTGTCGTAGCCGACCGACACGCTCGACACCACCTCCAGCTTGCCGGCACCTTCGAGCTGCGCGCGGCCGAGCTTGCGGCCGACGCCGATCAGGCCGTGAGCCTCAGGCAGCGCTTCGTTGAACTGGGCATTGATGTCGCCCAGTTTGGGATTGGGCAGGATCACGTTGAAGTCGTGCTGCAGGCGCTCGGCCATGGCCGGGGTGATACGGCTGAAGGCCAGGACGGTCTTTTTCATCGGGCTACTTCTCTGCAAGGCGGTGGGACGATGGCGGCCTGCGAAAAGGCCGCCGCGAATCAACGATTGGTTAGCAACCTACCATTGTCGCCACCTGCAATGCAGCAGCTTTTTCAGGTGGCGATCAGCAATTCATGGGTCTTCAGGTCTGCTTCGTGCGCCGCCAGGATCTCTGGCAGCGAGTTGCGCAGGTATTCGACCCAGGTCTTGATCTTGGCATCCAGGTACTGGCGCGACGGGTAGATCGCGTACAGGTTCAGCTCCTGCAGGCGATAGTCGGGCATCACCCGCACCAGGCTGCCGTCGCGCAGGCCGTCGATGGCGGAGTAGATCGGCAGCACGCCCACCCCCATGCCACTGCGGATCGCGGTCTTCATCGCGTCGGCGGAGTTCACCTGGAACGGCGAGCTGGTGATGTTGACCATCTCCTGGCCTTCCGGACCGTCGAACAGCCATTTTTCCAGCGGAATCACCGGGCTGACCATGCGCAGGCACTGGTGCTTGAGCAGGTCGGCGGGCTTGTGTGCGATGCCGTGGCGAGCAATGTAGTCGGGGGAGGCGCAGACGATGCTGTAGGTGATCCCCAGGCGCTGGGAGACGAACCCTGAGTCAGGCAGCTCGCTGGCCAGCACGATGGACACATCGTAGCCCTCGTCGAGCAGGTCGGGCACACGGTTGGCCATGGTCAGGTCGAACGTGACGTCTGGGTGCGTCTGGCGGTAGCGAGCGATGGCATCGACCACGAAATGCTGGCCGACACCGGTCATCGAATGCACTTTGAGCTGCCCGGCGGGGCGGGCGTGGGCATCGCTGGCCTCGGCTTCAGCTTCCTCGACGAAGGTCAGGATCTGTTCGCAGCGCATCAGGTAGCGCTTGCCCGCTTCGGTCAGGGCGATGCGCCGTGTGGTGCGATTGAGCAGGCGGGTTTGCAGATGGGCTTCCAGGTTGGAGACCGCCCGCGACACGTTGGCGGTGGTCGTATCCAGCTGCGCAGCGGCGGCGGTGAAGCTGCCGAGCTGGGCTACACAACTGAAAGCACGCATGTTTTGCAGGGTGTCCATGGGTCACTCTCGATCTAGAGGACAAAATTGTGACATGAAGTAATGAAAAAGCACGTCCGACCAAAGCCGGATTATCGCTGTTTTGGTAACAAAGATTCGCAGGAATATGCGCTTATCGCCAATGAAACCCGCCCCTAGAATTGCCCGGCCCCTTCACCTCTTCCTCGGGAAATCGCAGCTGTGCCGCGTCGCAACATCGGAGCGCTTCGAGCGCTCAGTGCCTGTGCCCTAAGCCTGTCCTTGAGCGGCTGTATCGGAACCTGGGGCATTGCCCCGCAAAGCAAGACGCTGCAAGCCAACCAACTCGCCACCGACCCTGCCATCCGCGAAGCCGAGCGCGACGCCCATTGGCCCGCGCAGCAATGGTGGCGCGCCTATGGTGATCCCCAGCTGGACCGCTGGATGGACCTCGCAGTTGCCGGTAGCCCGAGCCTGGCCATGGCCGCGGCGCGGGTGCGCCAGGCCAGGGCCATGGCCGGTGTGGTCGAGTCGGCGGAACAGCTCCAGGCCAACGGCGAGGCGACCCTCAAGCGCCACAACTGGCCGGAGGATCAGTTCTACGGCCCCGGCGCCCTGTCCGGCGCCAACACCTGGGACAACAACGCCGCCATCGGCCTGAGCTACGCCCTCGACCTGTGGGGCCGTGAACGCAACGCCAGTGAGCAGGCGCTGGACCAGGCGCACATGCGTGCCGCCGAAGCCCGCCAGGCCCAGCTCGAATTGCACAACAACGTGGTGCGCACTTACATCCAGCTGAGCCTGCATTTCGCCCAGCGCGACATCGTCAAGGCCGAGCTGGAGCAGCAGGAGCAGATCCTCGCGCTGGCCAGGCGGCGTCTCGAGGCCGGGATCGGCACCCATCTGGACGTCAGCCAGGCCGAAGCGCCGTTGCCGGAAACCCATCGGCAGATCGACAGCCTCGACGAAGAAATCGCCCTGACGCGCAACCAATTGGCGGCACTGGCCGGCAGGGGACCGGGCGAGGGTGCCAGCCTGCAACGCCCGACGCTGACCCTGGCGGCGCCGCTGTCCTTGCCCTCGGCATTGCCTGCCGAGCTGGTCGGCCAGCGCCCCGACGTAGTTGCCAGCCGCTGGCAGGTGGCAGCCCAGGCTCGTGGCATCGAGGTCGCCCACGCAGGCTTCTTCCCCAACGTCGACCTGGTCGGCGGCCTTGGTTTCATGGCCACCGGTGGCGGGCCGCTGGAGTTTCTCACCGGGCGCAAGTTCAACTACAACGTCGGGCCTGCCATCAGCTTGCCGATCTTCGATGGCGGGCGGCTGCGCGCGCAGTTGGGCGCGGCTTCTGCTGGCTACGACATGGCCGTTGCGCATTACAACGAAACAGTGGTCGGGGCGTTGAAGGGTATCTCCGACCAGTTGATCCGTCGCGAGTCGATGGCGCAGCAGGCGCACTTCGCCGCCGAATCCGTCGCCGCTGCGCAGAAGACCTACGACATCGCCACGGTTGCCTTCCAGCGCGGGCTGACCGACTACCTGAACGTGCTCAATGCGCAGACCCTGCTGTTTCGCCAGCAGCGGATCCAGCAGCAGGTCCAGGCTGCGCGCTTGAGTGTGCATGCCGAGCTGGTCACGGCGCTGGGCGGTGGCCTCGACGCGGGCAGGGACGTGCCGGATGAGGCGCACCAGGCAGCGCCGAAAGCGCCGGCCCTGATTGCCTCGGGACGCGAGCAATGATGCGCTGGCTGTCCAGCCTGGAGTGGCGCCGGGGCTTCTTTGCCTGGGCGCGCACCGACGGGGTGACCTGGGTCTACATCTTCAAGGTGCTCGCTGCGGCGTTCCTCACCCTCTGGCTGGCCATGCGCCTGGAGCTGCCGCAGCCGCGCACGGCGATGATCACTGTGTTCATCGTCATGCAGCCGCAGAGCGGGCATGTGTTCGCCAAGAGTTTCTACCGCATGCTCGGCACCCTGGCCGGCTCGGCGATGATGGTCGCGCTGATCGCTATCCTCCCGCAGAACACCGAGCTGTTCCTGCCCAGCCTGGCGCTGTGGGTCGGCCTGTGCTCGGCAGGGGCCATGCGCTACCGCACCTTCCGTGCCTATGGCTTCGTGCTGGCCGGTTATACCGCGGCGATGATCGGCCTGCCGGTGCTCCAGCACCCCGACCAGGCGTTCATGGCCGCCGTCTGGCGGGTGCTGGAGATTTCCCTGGGGATTCTCGTCTCGACCCTGGTCAGTGCCGCGATCCTGCCGCAATCGGCCAGTGCCGCCATGCGCAATGCCTTGTACCAGCGCTTCGGCGTGTTTGCCGGGGTGGTGGTCGAGGCCCTGCGCGGCAACAGCCAGCGTGCGCTGTTCGAGTCCAGCAACGTGCGTTTCATCGCCGAGGCGGTGGGGCTGGAGAGCTTGCGCAACGTCACCGCCTTCGAAGACCCGCACATGCGCAGGCGCTCTGGCCGCCTGGTGCGCATGAACAGCGAGTTCATGGCCATCACCACCCGTTTCAACGCCCTGCACCGTTTGCTCGAACGCCTGCGCGCGCGCGGCCCGGCGCAGATCGTCGGCGCCATCGAACCGGGCCTGCAAACCCTGGCGCAGCTGCTCGAGCCTTACGTCGGGCGAGCCCTGACCGATGCCGATGCACTACGCCTGACCCTGGAGCTGGCGGCCTACAAGGACGGCCTGCAGGCCCAGGTGCGCGGGCTGCGTGCGGCGTACCTGGAGACCGACCCCAGCGACGCCGACCTGCTGGACTTCCACACCACCTACGAGCTGCTCTACCGCCTGGTCGACGACCTCTACAGCTACGCCCAGACCCACGCATCACTGGCCGTGCACAACCACGAACGCGAGCAGTGGGACGAGCCCTATGTGGCTCAGACCAGTTGGCTGGTGTCGTTGGCCGCCGGGGTGCGTGGTGCAGCGGTGCTGTTGCTGCTGGGCAGCTACTGGCTGCTCAGCGACTGGCCCAGCGGCGCCATGATGACCTTGATCGCCACGGTCACCGCCGGCCTTTCGGCAGCTTCGCCCAACCCCAGGCGCATGTCGTTCCAGATGGCGTGCGGCACCCTGCTCGGGGCGTTCATCGGCTTCTTCGAAACCTTCTTCGTGTTCCCCTGGATCGACGGTTTCGCCTTGCTGTGCATGGTGCTGGCGCCGGTGTTCGTGCTCGGTGCTTTTCTCTCGTCGCGCCCGGCCTATGCCGGTTATGGCGTGGGCTTGCTGGTGTTCTTCGCCATCGGCTCGGTGCCCAACAACCTTACGGTCTATGACCCGTACGCCTTCATCAACGACTACATCGGCATGATCATCGGCATGCTGGTCTGCGCTGCGGCCGGGGCGATCATCCTGCCGCCGAACAGCCGCTGGCTATGGAGCCGCCTGGAGCAGGACCTGCGCGAACAGGTGCTGTTCGCCATCGGTGGGCGCCTGCGTGGCCTGGGCTCGGCGTTCGAGAGCCGCACCCGCGACCTGCTGCACCAGGCCTATGGCCTGGCGGCCGGGAAGCCGCAGGTGCAGGCCGAGCTGATGGGCTGGATGTTCGTGGTATCGGAAGTCGGCCACGCTGTCATCGAAACGCGCAAGGAGCAGGCCAATGCCCCGGTGCACCCGGCCTACGCCGAGTCGCAGCCCTGGCGCCAGGCGATCCGGGTGATGGGGCGAGCCCTGGCGCGGCTGTTCCTGCAGCCCAACCCCAGCAACCACGAGCGCGCGCTGGTGGCGGTCGACCACGCCATCAGCCGCGTGCAGGCCACCGACGAACCCTTCGCCCGGCACTTCGACACGTCGGTGCTGCGCCGTGCGCAGAGCTACCTGCACTTCATCCGCACCTCGCTGCTCGACCCCCAGTCACCCCTGGCCCCGGCCAAAGGATTGCACCATGCCCCGTGAGATCGCCTTCCATGGCGTGTACATGCCCACCATGACCCTGATGTTCCTGTTCGCTGCGGGCCTGGCCTGGGGCCTGGACCGCTTCATCGCCAGCCACGACGGCTATCGCTTCTTCTGGCACCCGGCGCTGTTGCGCCTGTCCCTGTTCGTCTGCCTGTTCGGCGCACTGGCGCTGTCTGTCTACTGGTGAGAAACCTTCGATGAAAAAGTTCTTCAGCCTCCTCGCCACCCTGCTGGTGCTGACCGCTGCCGTGGTGATCGGCCGCCAGTTGTGGCTGCACTACATGACCACGCCCTGGACCCGCGACGGTCGCGTGCGCGCCGACATCATCAACGTCGCCGCCGATGTGCCGGGCTATGTGGTGGACGTGCCGGTGCGTGACAACCAGCAGGTGAAGAAGGGCGATGTGCTGATCCGCATCGACCCCGAGCACTATCGCCTGGCAGTGGAGCAGGCCCGGGCGCTGGTCGCTTCGCGCAAGTCCACCTGGGAGATGCGCAAGGTCAACGCGCGGCGCCGTGCCGACCTGGACAACCTGGTCATCTCCAAGGAAAACCGTGACGACGCCAGCAATATCGCAAACGCCGCCCTGGCCGACTATCAGCAGGCCCAGGCACAGTTGGCGGCGGCCGAGCTGAACCTCAAGCGCACCGAGATCGTCGCCACGGTCGACGGCTACGTCACCAACCTGAATATCCACAAGGGCGATTACGCCCGCACCGGCGAGGCGGTGATGGCGGTGGTGGACGAGCATTCGTTCTGGGTGTACGGCTTCTTCGAGGAGACCAAGCTGCCGCATGTGAAGGTGGGGGACCAGGCCGAGCTGCAGATGATGAGCGGCGAGTTGCTCAAGGGGCATGTCGAGAGCATCGCCCGTGGTATCTACGACCGCGACAACCCGCAGAGCCGCGAGCTGATCGCCGATGTGAACCCGACCTTCAACTGGGTGCGCCTGGCGCAGCGGGTGCCGGTGCGGATTCATATCGATGAGGTGCCCGAAGGGTATCTGCTGGCGGCGGGCACGACCTGCACGGTGGTGGTCAAGCCGGGCGGGGCGTGAGGGTCACTCGCCTGCCGGGCAGACCAGCACCGGCACCTGTACCCGGTCGATCACCTTGCTGCTGATCGACGGGTCCAGCAGCCTGCCGAGGCGCGACAGGTGCCGGTGGCCCATGATGATCAGCTCGCAGCCGAGTTCCCGGGTCTTGTCGACGATGGCCTCGACCGGTTGCGCGGCGACCATGCAACCCTGGCATTGGAAACCCGCTTCACGCAGCGTGGCCACCGCTTGCTGCAGGGCGCGTTCGGCCAGTTGCTGCTCCTCGCAGGCGGCGGGGTATTCCTCCAGTTCCTGCTCGGTATAGGACGCTGGGCGCTTGTGCACGGCGAAGGTCGGGTCGATGGCCAGTAGTACCTGCAATGGATGTTCGCCGGGGCGGCAGTAGCGGCGGGCGAGGTCGATCAGGGGGGCGCTGGCGGGGGAGGCGTCGATGGCGATGAGGATGGGCATTGGCGGGGCCTTGTGTCAGGGCGGGTGAGCGGTGTCGATCTTTTCGCGGAGTTGCCCGCGAAAAGATCGACACCATTCTCGAACCTTCCCCCAACCCGGATAAATAGCACCCCACGCACGGCGTCATTGCACCAGACGCAATCGTGCGACCTGCTACCATCGCGTTTCCCACACTCGCCACGGAAAACGGCCATGCAACTCCCGGACATGAACCTGCTTGTCGCCCTCGATGCCCTGCTCGACGAGGGCAGTGTGGTGGGCGCTGCGCAGCGCATGAACCTGAGCCCGGCGGCGATGAGCCGCACACTGGGGCGAATCCGCGACGCGCTGGGCGATCCGATCCTGGTGCGGGCCGGCCGTGGCCTGGTGCCGACACCCCGCGCGCTGGCCCTGCGTGACCAGGTGCGGGCGCTGGTGGAGCAGGCCGGGCTGGTGTTCAACAGCGGCGAGGACGTCGACCTGCCGAACCTGGAGCGCGCTTTCAACATCCGCACCAACGACCTGTTCGTCGCCCTGTATGGCGCGCGCCTGCTGCACATGATGCTGGCCCAGGCACCGCGTACGGTGCTGCGTTTCGTGCCAGAAGCCCATGGCGATGACGACCTCGTGCTGCGCCACGGGCAGATCGATCTGGTGGTGAGCTCGAGTATCGAACTGGGGCCGGAGATCAAGGTGCAGCATCTGTTCGATACGCACTTCGTGGGCCTGGCGCGGGACGACCATCCGATCTTCGACGCACCGATCACCCCCGAGCGCTTTGTCCGCTATCCACAGATCAGCGTGTCGCGGCGCGGGCGGGCCAACGGGCCGATCGACGTGGAGCTGGGCAACTACAAACTGCAGCGGCGGGTTTCGCTGATCACCCCGAGCTTCCACTCGGCGATGTTCTCCCTGCCGAATTCGGACCTGATCCTGCCGATGCCGGCGAATATCCTCGGCAATGTGCTGAAGTTCGGGCTGCCGCTGCGCTCCTTCGAGATTCCGGTGGAGTTGGAGAAGGTGCGGGTGATGCAGGCCTGGCATCCACGGTTTGACAATGACCCGGCGCATCGGTGGCTGCGGCGCACGCTGAAGGCGTGTTGCGGGACCGAGCCTTGAGGCCACCACCGAAAGCGGATTGCGTCTGGCGCAATATAAACCTGCCGACAAGTCAGTTTTCGTAAGCATTCCCCACCCCTAGACTTCCCACAGCTGAAAAATGTTGCTGGAGATGTCGAAAATGAGTTCCCTGACCGCGCCCGCCGCTGCGATCGCCGCCGCCCCCGTGGCGGCCGCGCCCGCGCAGACGCCCTTCGGCCTGCGCGTGGTGGTGGGGTTGTTCGGTGTGCTGCTGGCGGTGCTCTGCGCAGGCCTCAACGAGGCGGTGACGAAGATTTCGCTGGCCGATATCCGCGGCGCCATGGGCATCGGTGCCGACGAGGGCGCCTGGCTGGTGGCGGTGTATGCGGCTGCGTCGGTGTCGGCCATGGCCTTCGCACCTTGGCTGGCCACCACCTTCTCGCTGCGCCGCTTCACCATGACCGCCATTGGCCTGTTCGCCGTGCTGGGCCTGGTCCAGCCTTTCGCCCCCAACCTGCACAGCCTGATGCTGCTGCGCGTGCTCCAGGGTTTCGCCTCGGGAGCATTGCCGCCGATGCTGATGAGCGTGGCGCTGCGCTTCCTGCCGCCGAACATCAAGGTCTATGGCCTGGCCTGCTATGCCCTGACCGCCACGTTCGGGCCGAACCTCGGCACGCCCCTGGCGGGCCTGTGGACCGAATATGTCGGCTGGCAGTGGGCGTTCTGGCAGATCATCCTGCCCTCGGCACTGGCGATCTTCTGCGTCGGTTGGGGCCTGCCGCAGGATCCGCTGCGCCTGGAGCGCTTCAGGCAGTTCGACTGGCGCGGCGTGCTGCTGGGGTTGCCGGCCCTCAGCAGCATCGTGCTGGGCCTGTCGCTGGGCGATCGCTGGGGCTGGTTCGATTCGGCCTTGATCTGCTGGCTGCTGGGCGGTGGCCTGCTGCTGCTGGTGCTGTTCATGTACAACGAATGGTCCGAGCCCTTGCCGTTCTTCCAGTTGCGCATGCTGTCGCGGCGCAACCTGAGCTTCGCCTTGGTGACCCTGGCCGGTGTGCTGGTGGTGCTGTCGGGGGTGGGCAGTATCCCCTCGGCGTACCTGGCGCAGATCCAGGGCTATCGCCCGGCGCAGACCAGCCCGCTGATGATGCTGGTGGCCATGCCGCAATTGATCGCGCTGCCGCTCACCGCAGCGCTGTGCAATATCCGCGCGGTGGACTGCCGCTGGGTACTGGCGAGCGGGCTGGCGATGCTGGCGGCCTCGTGCGTGGGCAGCAGCCTGCTGACCAGCGAATGGATCCGCGGTGACTTCTACCCGTACTACCTGCTGCAGGTGTTCGGCCAGCCGATGGCGGTGCTGCCACTGCTGATGCTCTCGACCAACGGCATGACCCCGCAGGAAGGCCCGTTCGCGTCCGCCTGGTTCAACACCGTGAAGGGCCTGGCGGCAGTGGTCGCTACCGGCCTGCTCGATGCCCTGGGCACCCTGCGCCGGCATTTTCATTCCAATCATCTGGTCGACAGCCTGGGCAATGCGCCACTGCTGAACGACGGCGCGGCGAACCTGGCCAGGCGCCTTCACGAACAGGCCCTGGTACTCACCTCGGCCGACCTTTACCTGGTGATGGCCTGCATCGCCGTGGCCCTGATCTGCCTGATTCCCTTTGTGCCTACCCGGGTCTATCCGCCCCGTGCGGTGGCCTGACGCTGTAGTTCGAGACAAATGACATGACGCAAACACGCAAGACAGTTTTCATCGGCTCGGTCCTCGCCGTGGCCGTCCTCGCCGCCATCGTCGGCCCCTGGATGTTCGGCAGCGACCACCGCCAGAGCACCAACGACGCCTACGTCACCGCCGACTACACCGTGGTCGCGCCGAAGGTGGCCGGCTTTATCAAGCAGGTGCTGGTCGAGGACAACCAACAGGTCAAGGCCGGCCAGTTGCTGGCGATCATCGACGCCCGCGATTACCAGGCCGCGCTCGATGCCGCCCAAGCCCAATTGCTGGTGGCCAAGGCGCAGGCCATCGATGCCCGTGCCACCCTCGAGCGGCAGGCGGCGCTGATCGCCCAGGCCGAGGCTGCGGTGAAGGCCGCGCAGGCCGAGGCTGGTTTCGCCGACCATGAAGTGACGCGCTACAGCCGTCTGGCCGAGCAGGGTGCCGGCACCGTGCAAAACGCCCAGCAGGCCCGCAGCCGGGTCGACCAGGCCCGTGCGCGACTGGCCAACACCCAGGCGGCGCTGGTCGCCACGCGCAAGCAGGTGGATATCCTCCAGGCCCAGGTCGCCAGTGCCGATGGCCAGCTCAAGCGGGCCGAAGCCGGCGTGGAAAAAGCCGAGCTGGACCTGTCCTACACCCGCATCACTGCGCCGGTGGACGGCATGGTCGGTGAACGTGCGCTGCGCGTTGGCGCCTACGTCAATCCGGGGGCGCGGCTGCTGTCGGTGGTGCCGCTGCAACAGGCCTATGTGGTCGGCAACTTCCAGGAAACCCAACTGACCCATGTGCAGCCAGGCCAGCCGGTGCGTATCAGCGTCGACACTTTCTCCGGCGAAACCCTGCACGGGCATGTCGAGAGCATCGCGCCGGCCACCGGCGTTACCTTCGCCGCGGTGAAGCCGGACAACGCGACCGGCAACTTCACCAAGGTGGTGCAGCGTATTCCGGTGAGGATCGTCTTCGATGATGGGCAGCCTCTGCTCGAGCGTCTTCGCGTGGGCATGTCGGTGGAGGCGACCATCGATACCCAGGGTGACACCCTGGCTGGCAAAGAGGTGACGGCGCGATGAAAGCTCATCCAGCCATTGCGGCAGCCACTCCCACGGTGCTGCTCGCCGCGCTGTTGGCCGGCTGCACCCTCGGCCCGGACTTCCAGCGCCCCGACAGCCAGGCGCCGCAGCAATGGAACGCCCTGCAGGGCGAGCAGGCGGCGAGCCAGCCTGTGGCAGAGCCGCTGCAACTGCGCTGGTGGGACAGCTTTCACGACCCGCGCCTGAGCGCGCTGATCGAGCAGGTCGCGACGCGCAACCTCGATCTGCAGATCGCCAGCGCACGCCTGCTGCAGAGCCGGGCGCTGCGCAGTACCGTCGCCGCCGACGAGTTGCCGTCGGTGGATGTCAACGCCGGCTACAGCCGCGCGCGCAACAGTGCCGAAGGGCTGAGCGACCCGTCCGGCAAGGCGGGCAAGTCGGCCTTCAACCTGTGGCAGGGCGATCTGGTTGCCGGTTGGGAGCTGGATTTCTGGGGGCGGGTGCGGCGCCAGGTCGAGGCCGCCGACGCCAGCGTCGAGGTCGCCGAGAATGACCGCAATGGCGTGCTGCTGGCGCTGCTCGCCGAGACTGCGGGTGACTATATCCAGTTGCGCGCGGTGCAGCACACCCTGCAGGTCACCGAGGATAACCTGAAGGTTGCCCGGCACAGCCTGAAGCTGTCCGAGGACCGCCAGGCCGAGGGCGTCGCCACTCGCCTCGACGTGGCCCAGGCCAACGCCCAGGTGGCGTCCATCGAAGCGCGCCTGCCGACCTTGCAGGCGCGTCGCGATGACCTGATCAATGCCCTGAGCCTGCTGGCGGCCGAGCCGCCGCGCAGCCTGCAGAGCACCTTGCTGGACGCTGGCGCGTTGCCGGCACCGGAGCAGAAGTTCGCCATTGGCGTGCCCTCGGAGCTGGCCGAGCGCCGCCCGGACATTCGCCAGGCAGAAGCCCGCCTGCATGCCGCCACCGCGAGCATTGGCGTGGCCAAGGCCGATTTCTACCCCAGCATCCGCTTGTCCGGGAGCGCTGGCTTCCAATCGATGCAGCTGGCTGATTTCGGCAACTGGGATTCGCGGCGTTTCGCCTTCGGGCCGCAGTTGTCGCTGCCGATCTTCGAAGGCGGCCGCCTGAAAGGCACGCTCCAGTTGCGTGAGGCGCAGCAGCAGGAGGCGGCGCTGAACTACCGCAAGGTGGTGCTGGGTGCCTGGCACGAGATCGACGATGTGCTGCGCTTGTACAACGCCAGCCAGTTGCGGCGCGACCACCTGGCCGAGGCGGTACGGCAGAACCGCATTGCCCTGGAGACGGCGCAGCGTCAGTACGTGGAAGGGGCGGTGGACTTTCTCAACGTGCTGACCGTGCAGTCGGCACTGTTGGCCAGCGAAGAGCAGTGGATCGACAGCTCGGCGGCGGTGTCGCAGGCGCTGGTGGGCCTGTACAAGGCGCTTGGCGGCGGCTGGCAGGCGTTCGACAAGGTTTGAGATGGGTGGTGGATTCTTCGCGGGCAAGTCGGGGCGCGAAGAATCCACTACCGCTTCAAAGCGGCCGCAACAACCCGAAGCGCTTGCGCAACACCTTGTCCAGCAACCGCTGCGGCAGTAGCCGCGCCATCAGTGGCAAGGCGGTGCTGCCATTGCCCAGCCTTACCAGCGCCGGTGTCGGCGTCTTGCGTGTGGCTGCCAGCAATCCCTGGGCGAAGGTCGCCGCCGGGGTCGGCCTGTCCTGCGAGGCGCGGGCCCTGGCCTGCACCTGCTCGCGCAGCGGCCACCACGGCGAATCCGCTGCCAGTACCTGCTCGGCTTCGTGTTGCGCATTGCTGGCGAACTGTGAAGCGATCGCCCCGGGCTGCACTTCCATCACCCGGATCCCGAACGGTGCCAGCTCCAGGCGCAGGGCGTCGCTCAGCGCATGCACGGCGGCCTTGGAGGCGCAGTAGGCGCCGGCGAACGGGGTGACCAGTACCCCCGACACGCTGCCGATATTCACCACCAGGCCTTTGGAGCGACGCAGCAGCGGGAACAGGGCGCGGGTTACGCCGACCAGCGAGAACACATTGGTTTCGAACTGGCGCTGCAGGGCTTCGACGCCGCCGTCGAGCAGCGGTCCCATGGCGCCGTAACCGGCGTTGTTGATCAGGATGTCGAGTTCCGGCAATTCCTCGGCCAGTCGTGCCAGGGCCTGCGGGTCGTTGACGTCCAGTTGCCGGGCGGAGAAACCTGCGGCGGCGAGGCGCTCGACATCTTCAGGCTTGCGGGCGGTGGCCCAGACCTGGTGGCCGGCATCGCGGAAAGTATCGGCCAGGGCGCGGCCGATGCCGCTGGAACAACCGGTGATGAGGACGGTGGGCATGGTCAGGGTCTGCTTTCAGGTGAGGTGTGTAGCGTCTGCACCGGCCTCTTCGCGGGCAAGTCGGAGCGCCGAACCGCCGCTCCCACGGCCAAGCTATCTGTAGGAGCGGGCTTGCCCGCGAAAAGGTCGACGCGGTCGCCCGGTCAATTGGCAAATGTACCTTGCAGGTGCTCGGCACGAAACTCCAGGGTCTGCGGACGATACCCGGAGCGCAGCGGCGGCAATGGCAGGCAGTCTGTCCATTCGGCACCGGGCTGCAGCTCACCGGGCCCGCGATAGCGCGGCGCGGCATAGGTGTTTTCGGCAAGGTTGACCGTATCGCCGGGGGCGTAGGCGGCAACCCGCCAGCGCAGTTCGGTGAGCGGTGCCTTGTTGCCGTTTTTCATCCGCACTTGCAGGGCGCGGTCGGCGGGGCATTGGTCAGGCGCATAGCTCAGGCGCAGATCGAGGCGGGCCAGTTGCGAGGCCTCGCGGCTGTCCTGCCAGACCACGAACAGCGCGACCAGGCCCAGGCCGCACACGGCGGCCATGGAAATCGGCAGGGCCTTGGCCGGGTAGCGCAGCAGCAGGACCAGCCAGGTGAGGATGAGAAAGGCGCCGATGATCATGTGCGCAGATTCCGTACAAGGATTTGCCCATCTTGGCGGCAGTGGCGCCAAGTCGCAAGAAGGCTGTCTGCCTGACCATCCGCCACGTTTGGTAAAACTGGTATTTTTGTCAGGTTCGCGTTCATGTCGATATTGATAGTCTCTTGATCGTTGTCGCGCACTTTCCAACAGCGACTGAGTGACAGGAACGGAGAGAAGTACGTCACTCTGTGCACAATATCGAGGGCACCGTTGAGGGCTTCGTCAAGGGTCGAAATTTTGCGCGGTGCACATCTTTCGCGCCGAGCTAAGTTGCGAGTTCTGTTTTTCTCAGGAGAGTTTCTCATGATCGCAAAACATAAAGGCACAGAAGTGAAAGTTGATTCTAGCTATTTTAAGGGTGTGTTGACTCGTGAGCGTGATGGCGAGGTAGTGAAAACATACGAAGTCGATATTCGCAGAGTGAGTGTCTATGACTTTGATGATGAGAGGACCGTTGAGGCTAGGGATGATTCCGGCGGCATCGTTTTGACTTTTGTGTATAACCCTGAGTCACCGGAACGCACGAATATTCTAAATATGGAAATCGACAATCGCGATTTGCCCTATGCGTACGGAGAAGAGGGTACGATTTTCGATTTGGTCAGTACGCCAAACGAAGTTTCCTGCCGTCTCTTTACGGCGCCGCTGAGAGGCGATGGAACCGGCACGCTATCATTTGCAGGTCGTTTTCACGTTGATCTTGCCTGAGCGACAGGTCGGCTTTCCGCGCTCGGGCCTGATATTCAATGAGCCTGATTGATGTATCAACGATCCTCGATATACAGCCTCGCTCCCATTACCGAACGGAAAGGTTTGAACCGAACATCGCAGGGCACGCCACAGCGGTAATGTACCTCTGTCACTTGCCCCGCGATGGTACTTGCTCAAATTACTGCGCGATGGTCTTCACCGAAACCCCACGCTCCAACGGCGTGGACGTGCGCCCATACACATCCTCGAAGCGCTCGATATCATCCTCGCCCAGGTAGCTCCCGGACTGCACTTCGATGATCTCCAGCGGGATCTTGCCGGGGTTGCGCAAGCGGTGCACCGAGGCAATCGGGATGTAGGTCGACTGGTTCTCGGTCAGCAGGAACACGTTCTCGTCGCAGGTCACCTCGGCGGTGCCGCTGACCACGATCCAGTGCTCGGCGCGGTGGTGGTGCATCTGCAGCGACAGGCTGGCGCCGGGCTTGACGGTAATGTGCTTGACCTGGAAGCGTCCGCCCATGTCCACCGAGTCGTAGGAACCCCATGGGCGGTACACCTCGAGGTGGTTCTGGGTCTCGCTGCGGCCTTGCTGGTCGAGGGTGTTGACCAGTTGCTTGACGCCCTGGACCTTGTCCTTGTGGGCGATCATCATCGCGTCCTTGGTCTCGACCACGACGATGTTCTCAAGGCCGATCACCGACACCAGCTTGCCGTTGCCGTGGATCATGCAGTTGTGGCTGTCCTGCACCACCACATCGCCCTTGGTGACGTTGCCGTTGTCGTCCTTCTCGTGCACGTCCCACAGCGACGACCAGCAGCCCACGTCGCTCCAGCCGGCCGACAGCGGCACCACGCAGGCACGCTGGGTCTTTTCCATCACCGCGTAGTCGATGGAGTTGTCCGGGCAGCAGGCGAAGGTGGCTTCGTCGATGCTCAGCACATCGGCCTCTTCGTCGCTGCGCTCCAGGGCCAGCAGGCAGGTGTCGTAGATGTCCGGGTCATGCTTTTTCAGCTCTTCGAGGAAGCGGCTGGCGCGGAACAGGAACATGCCGCTGTTCCAGAAGTAGCCCCCCGCGCGGACGAACTCGTTGGCGCGTTTCTCATCGGGTTTTTCGACGAACTGCGCGACCCGCGCCACGCCCTCGGGCAGCAGGGCGTCCTGGCTGGAGCGGATGTAGCCGTAGCCGGTCTCGGGCTTGGTCGCCGGCACGCCGAACAGCACCATCTCGCCGCGCTCCGCCGCCACGGTGGCCAGGGCCAGGGCGCGTTGCAGGGCTTTCTGGTCCTCGATCACGTGGTCGGCGGGCAGCACCAGCATCAGCTCGTCGCGGCCCTCATTGACCAGCTTCATCGCAGCCATCGCCACCGCCGGCGCGGTGTTGCGGCCGAAGGGCTCCATGAGAATGGCCTGGGTTTCGAGCTTCAGGCCCGCCAACTGCTCCTGGACGATGAACTTGTGGTCCTTGTTGCAGACCACGATGGGGGTGTCCATGCCCTCGAACACCAGGCGCTGGAGGGTCTGCTGGAACAGTGTGTGTTCGCCGGTCAACGCCAGGAACTGCTTGGGGAACTGCTTGCGCGACAGAGGCCACAGACGCGAACCGCTACCACCAGAAAGAATTACCGGGATCATCATGTTTCTCCAATAGTCGTTTAGAGGCAGGGGGATCAGTTGCTAGCGACGGGGCGAGTCACCCACACCGGCGACAAGCTGTTGCCGGAACCGGTGACATACAGCACGGCCGCTTCGCCGCGCTCCAGGGCGACGGGTTTGACGTCGCTGACTTTCTTGTTGCCGTCGAACAGGGCCAGGTTGACCTTGACCGGATTGATTTCACGCTCGCCGCGCCCCTTGGCGGCCACCGCCTTGACCACTTCGGTCTTGCCGTCGGCAGTCTTCAGGGTCAGCGACTGGTCGCTGAGGTTCTGCACGCGCACCAGCGCTTTTTGCTTGTTCTTGAACGGTGGCTCCTCGATCAGTTGCGGGTTGCCAGCGTTGTTGTTGACCAGGGTGTAGTACGTGTCCGAGGCCAGCTTGACCGGCACGCTCTTGCCGCCGACCTGGGCGGTGTAGTCGCCGCCGGGCAGGAAGCTGAAGTCGCTGCTGGCCTGGGCACCGACCTGCTTGATCTGGGTATTGCCGACCGAGGCCGCGGTCGGCGCGGAGCTTGCGTTGTACAGGCGCACGAAGGTCGAGCCTTTCGGGGCGCTAGGGCCATAGAGTGCAGCGTCGGCGCCGGCGAAGGCCTGCAGCGAAGCCAGGGAAAGGCCGGCCGCGAGGGTGAGGGCTTTGGCGATGGATGGCTTGTGAGTCATGTGCGTGTTCCTCTCTTTCAGTGGTCCGTCCGGTTGGACGAAAGGGCCAGGTTTTCTTCGGATTTACGGGTGTTCTTCAGTTGCGCGATCCACTGCGGATCGAAGCTGCTGAGGTCGTTCTTCATGGGCAGATAGCGCTCGGGGAACTCCCACACCACGACCTGTGGCGGGGCGTTCTTGAAGGCGTCGCTCTGCAGGTACTTGAGCATCGGCAGCAGCGGACCGTGGCCGTCCTCGGCGTAGTTGGCGACGTCGCTGTGCAGCGCCTGCTGCAGGGCGCCGAGGAAGTTCCAGTGCGGGTTGGCGCTGTAGCTGGTGCCCACCAGCGCCACCGGGATGGCGCTGTCGGCGAACAGCGCGTCATCGCCCTGGCCTTCGCTTTGCGCCGGGCGGGTGGTGCGCTGCTGCAGGTTGTCCGGGGGTGGCAGCAGGTTGTTGAACAGCGGGTCGAGCGGCAGGAAGTTGGTCAGGTCGCCTTTGTATGGCGCAGTCTTGCCCGCCTCGGTGATGTAGGCCTGGGGTTCGGTTTCGAGCAGTTGCTGGCGCTTCACGCCCTCGGCGATCGCCTGGGCGACCACTTCGGCGCCCATGGGCGTCCAGTGGGTGTCGGTACGCAGGAACACCTGGCCGCGGGCCTTGGCCTGCTCCAGCGGGGCCAGCAGGTCGGGGGCGAACACGTTGGCCTGGCGGGCCTGGGCGTGGAACTGGTTGAACAGGTCCGCATGCAGGCTGGCAGGTGCCTGCTTGCCGAGGTATTCGTCATAGACGCGTGCCTTGGCTGGCAGGATCGCCAGCACCAGCTGGATGTTCTGGCGCTGCAGGGTGTCGCGTACGCCGCGAATCAGCGCCAGGTTGTCCTGCATCAGGTGGTCGGCATTGGCGGTGGGGTTGAACTCTTCATCGCTGAACAGCCACTGGTCGCGGCCCAGCACCACGCCGGGGCGGCCTTCGTTGAACAGCTTGAAATCCAGGGCCGCCCAGAGGTTGGTGCCCAGGCGCTTGATCGGGAACTGGTCGTCGTAGTGGGTTTCGGCGGCCTTGGCCAGCTTGCCGTCGAGCAGGGTCATCTGCCCGGTGCGGTTGAAGCTGTCCAGGCCACCGACCGACCAGGCGCCCAGGCCCAGCAGCAGGCCGAGGAACGACAGCGAATAGGTGATGCGAAGTGTGCGGTTCATGTCATCCACCTCAGAACTGGAAGTACAGGAACGGCGAGTAGCTCTGCGCCGAAAGCTTGAGGATCGAGGCCACGAACAGCAGCAGCACCAGGGCCCGGGTCATGACCCGGGTCCAGTCCAGGCTCAGCGTGCCGTCGCCATGTACTTGCGCCGGAATGCGCGGGGCGGCCGGTGGCGTTGCGTTGCGGAAGAAGTCGCGCAGGCCGAAGAACGCCAGGGTCAGGTAGGCGACGATCAGCGTGGCCACCTGCAGGCCGGTGAGCTGGGCGCGGTTGAGTTCCGACAGTTGCCACTGGCCGAAGCTGAACATGGCGCCGTACATGCGCCCGGCCACTTCGAGGTTTTCGGCGCGGAAGATCACCCAGCCGACCACCACCAGCAGGAAGGTGAAGGCCCACTTGACCGGGTTGAAGCGCTGCGGGTTGGTGTCGATACCCAGCGCCCGTTCGATCGCCAGCCACATGCCGTGCCAGGCACCCCAGATGATGTAGGTGAAGTTGGCGCCGTGCCACAGGCCGCCCAGCAGCATGGTCAGGAACAGGTTGCGGTAGGTGGCGAAGGTGCCTTTGCGGTTGCCGCCCAGGGTGATGTACAGGTAGTCGCGCAGCCAGGTCGACAGGCTGATGTGCCAGCGCCGCCAGAACTCGGTGATCGACTGGCTGATGTAGGGCTGCTTGAAGTTCTCCATGAAGCGAAAGCCCATCATCAGGCCCAGGCCGATGGCCATGTCGCTGTAGCCGGAGAAGTCGAAGTACAGCTGCGCGGTGTAGGCCAGCGCGCCCAGCCAGGCATCGCCTGTGGTGGGGTTCTGCAGGGCGAAGCAGTGGTCGGCGACCACCGCCAGGGTGTCGGCGATGAACACTTTCTTGATGAAGCCCTGCATGAAGCGAGTGCAGCCTTCGGAGAACTTGTCCAGGGTGTGGGTGCGGTTGTTGAACTGATCGACCAGGTCCTTGAAGCGCAGCACGGGGCCGGCGATCAGGTGCGGGAAGATCGCCACGAACGCGGCGAAGTCGATCAGGTTGCGCGTGGCCGGGGTGTCGCCGCGGTACACGTCGATGATGTAGCTGATCGACTCGAAGATGTAGAACGAGATCCCGATCGGCAGCAGCACATGGGTGAGGATGAACGGCTCAAGGCCGAACGAGGTGATGATCGCGTTGAGGCTGTCGACACCGAAGTTGGCGTACTTGAAGTAGCCGAGGATCGCCAGGTCCACGCCCACGCCCAGCAGCAGCCAGCGCTGGGCCGGCTTCGTGCGCACGCCGGCGGCGCCGACTTTCAGGCCGATCCAGTAGTTCCACAGGGTGACGCCAGCGAACAGCGCCAGGAAGTCTACCCGCCACCAGGCGTAGAAGATGTAGCTGGCCACCAGCAACAGCAGGTTGCGATAGCGGTTCCCGCTCAGATAGTACAAGCCGAGGAAAACCGGCAAGAACAGGAACAGGAACACGTTGGACGAGAAGACCATCCCGGTTCTCCTTTTTGTTCACAGCATCCGGGGCACAGCGCCCCCCAAACCCCCCACGAAAATGCGGGGGATCACCTTGGTCCCTGTGGGAGCGGGCTTGTCCCGCGATTGCGTCAGTCGATTCGCCGGTGTTGTCCAGTCGGACGCAATCGCGGGACAAGCCCGCTCCCACAGGGGTCACTTCATTTTTTGCTTTCCGCGCTCGGGTCGTAGACCCGGGTCATGTCGCCCCCCATGCGGAAGCTGTTGAACGGCTGCATGTCGTGCTTGCGCTCGAGGGTGTCGCCGACGCACTGGTACAGCGCGCACCAGGGCTCGAGCCAGGCGTACTTGCTGTCGACCTTGAGGTCCTTGAGGTCTTGCTTGACCCCCGCGCGCTCGGCGAAGTGCACCGGATCGCGGGCACCGGCCAGCACGCCTTCGCCCAGACGCTGCAGGGCGAAGTTGTTTTCCTTGCGCAGGTCCACGCCGTTGGCCTGGGCGAAGCTGGCGATCATCGCCAGCGGCGGCAGGGCGTAGTTGTGGTAGGCCAGCGCGCGCTGGCGACGCTTGACCTCGTTGGGCAAGAAGCCCTGGTCGTCGACCTGGTTGGCGCCGACCTTGTATTCCTTCACTGCCCAGTCGAACAGGTCGCGCCGATCGGTCGCCACTGCCGTGGCCATCACTGACCAGGCCGCCCAGTAGCTATGGTTGTTGATCTTCTCCAGCGGCAGGTCGCTCCAGTCGCGCACGGTCTGGGTCGCCAGCTTGGCGAGCCACTTCTCGATCAGCTCGGCCTCGGCCTGGTGCGCGGCCAGTGGCTGGGAGTTGGAGAACTTCAGGCGCAGCCACGAGCCGCTCATGCTGCCCAGCGCCCATTTGCGCATGGACTTGCCGGTGTGGTTGAAGTCGGTGGACTCCAGCGCATCGGCGCGTGCCCAGGTGCCGAGCCAGGTCAGCACGCAATCGAGCTGGGCCGGGCGACCGTCGCGCATGTACTGGCCGACCATCTTGCTGACACCCTTCTCCAGGGTGGTGATATCGGCAGTGGAGTCGCGGAAGGCTTTTTCAGAGGCGACGTTGAGCGTTGCCCGGGCCTTGTCCGAGCCCTCGTACTTGCTGCGAAACTGCAGCGCGCCGGTGTACGGCTTGGGCGCGGCTTCACAGGTGAAGTTGCCGTCGCTGGTCTTGAGTTTCTCGATGCCCTCGTAGTAACCCTGCGGGGGCACCAGCGCAGCCTGCGCGGCACCGCCGAACAGGGCCAGCGCGAGCAGGGCGGGGCTGAAGGTTCGCTTCAATGTCGTCATGTTCGCCTCACTGGCCGGCTTGTGCGGTGTTGCGCGCGCTGCCGGCGAAGTTGTTGCGTTTGCAGAGCTTGGCCTCGACTTTCTGGGTGCCGTTTTCCGGACCCTGGACTTCCAGGGCCAGCAGGTTCTGGCTGGCCCAGTCTTCGTCCTCGCGCATCTGGAAGACGAAGCGTCCGTCGGTGTCGGAGGTCTCGGGTTTTTCGATCTTGATGTCCTCGTGGCGGCCGTTCAGGTACCAGAGGGTGGCCTGCAGGACCTTGACCGAGGTGTCCTCGAAACGGATGTCGAGCTGGTGATTGCGGTTGACCAGGTCTTTGATCACGCCGCCCTTGCCGTTGACCATCAGCTCGTTCTTGCCTGGCTTGAGTGTGGTGCTGGCGCTCATTTGCGCCGGGCGGTCGTCGCAGCCGTCGTCGAGCAGTCCGAGGATCTGCCGCCAGATGGTTTCCTGATCGAGGCGGTACAGCGGCGAGAACTCCCAGATCAGGATCTTCGGCGGGTTCTTGTGGAATTCTTCGCTGCCCAGGTACTGGATCATCGAGCCTTCCAGGCCGCCACCGGGGAAGGCGACGTTGAGCACGTCGGCGCCGATGTACTGCTCCAGGAAGCCCGAGAAGTTGTAGTTCTTGCCGCTGTGGCTGGTGCCGACCAGGGTGATCTGCGCGTTGCCCGAGTCGCCGAACAGGTCGTCGCCGCCACTGGCGCCACCCTTGGGCTCGGTGGCGAACTGGTCCATGTACTGCACCGCGTAGCTGGTGCCGCACAGCTGCCCGGCGACGTTGTGCAGGGTGCCGGTCTTGCCCATGCGCCCGGATTTCCGGGTCTCGAATTCCTTGCGTGGAATACCCTCGAAAGCCGGCATCTGGTGCACGGTGTCGGCCACGATCTTCGCTGCGCGCTGGGCGCCGTAGGGCGTCCAGTGCTGGTCGCCGCGGAAGTAGAAGTCCTTGCCCTGGTCGGCGGCGGCGAGCTGCTCGTTGGTCAGGGGCGAGAGGTCGGGCACGTTGTAGCCCATCCTGGCGAAGCGCTGCAGCATCGCCTGGTAGTTGTGCAGGGCCTTCTGGTAGTCGAAGGCGGCCTTTTCCTCGGGCTTGAGCATGTTGCGGTTCACCAGGCCACGGGTCGGCTGGTAGACCACCACCAGCTCCACGCCGCGTTTCTTGAAGGCATCGTGCACCTGCTGCAGGCGCTTGTAGCCGCCGGGCGTGGTGTCGAATTCGGTGCGCAGGTCTTCGCGGGTACGGAACAGCCAGTCGCCCTGGGCCTGCACCAGGGTGGTGAAGTTCTGCTGGTAGCGGGTGGTGTAGCGGCTGGCGTCGTGGGCCTCGGGGCACAGCTGGCAGCACGGCTCGGCGCTGAAGCTCGGTGGCTGCACGTCGTCGGCGCGCACACCCTGGCTGATGGCCAGGAGGGCGGCGGACAGGCCGAGCAGTTTCATCAGGTGTGGGGTCATGGTCGGGGCTTCCTTAGTCGATCATTTCGGTCTGGCGTTCGACCGGGTCGATCAGCACGGCCTTCTGCTGGCGCACCAGCAGGTCGAGGATTTCGTCCTGGCGCTCGCCGAGCACGCCGTTGAGGCTGATGCCGCTGGACTTGCGCGGGGCGAGCATGGAGACCTTGTACAGCTCCACCGACAGCGGCGAGTCGATCGACAAGGGCCCGGAACCGTTGGCCGACAGCTCGCCGCCAACCACGATCAGCGAGACCTTGGTGTCGAACGGGTCCAGGGCGATGTCGCGGTCGGTGTCGGAGAGGTCCTTGATGTGCCCGTACACCCCGACCAGGCCGTTGGCCATGGCGATGTTTTCGTACAGGCGGATGTTCACGCTGTTGCGTACGCGGATGCCGTGGCGACGGTTGTTGATCAGCTTGTTGCCCCAGATCAGGTTGTCGCCGCTCTCGTAGAGGGTGATGCCGTCGGTGTGGTTGCGGTAGATCTCGTTGTAGGCGATCAGGTTGTTGACGCTGTTGCGGTCGATCACCACGCCCGAGAGCTTGTTGTCGTAGCTTTTGTTGTTGATGATCCAGCTGTCGTTGACCTCACGCGAGACGATGATCCCGTGCTTCTTCTTGGTGCCGTACACGGTATTGCCGGCAATGATCAGGCGGTGCGAGCGGTCGTGCGGGTCGATGCCGTAGACGATGTTGTCGCGGTAGGTCGAGTCCTTGACCACGAAGTCGCGGGTCTCGTAGCAGTAGAAGCCGTACCACATGTCGCTGAACTCCGAGCCGATGATCCAGCCGGTCGGTTCGGGGCGGCCCATCTGCTTGGCCATGTTGGGGGTGTACTGCGAGATGCTCACGCCATACGACTTGGACTTGGCATAGCCGAAGCTGGCCATCTTGCTGTTGACGATGTAGGTCTCGGTGCCGCCCCAGCTGAGCAGGAACGGGCGGAATTCCTTGGGCGAACGGAAGGTTGCCGGGCCGTTGGCCTGCTCGCGCCAGCCGGTGATCTGGGTATCGCTGACGAACAGCTTGCCGTCGTTGACGATGAACGAGCCGCCCTCCTGGGACAGGCGCAGTTCCTTGACCTTGCCGTCGATCTCCAGCACGCCCTTGCGTCCGACCACGATCGGCAGGCGCGCCAGGTACACGCCCGGCGAGGTTTCGCGCAGGTATTGGGCAGGCACCTTCTTGCTCAGTTCGACCAGGTCGACATGCCCGTCATCGACGAAGATCGCCTGGGGAATGCCGTGCTGGCGCTGGACCCACTCGGCGGCCTTGTTGTCGCCGCCGATGAACTCCTTGAGCGACTCTTCCTGGAGCATGCGGCGCACGCTGACCTTGCCCTTGTGGCGGCGGTCGATCTTCTGTTGCACGGCCTGCGCGGTGTAGCCGGAGAGGTCGGGCAGCTTGGGCGGATCCATCTGCAGCGGCTCGATCGGCGCGCTGGCGACGGTGTAGGTCTTGGCCTGTTGCAGGCCCTTGGCGATCACCGCCGGTTCTGCGGCACCGGCCATGCCGCTGGCCAGCAGCAGGGCGCTGGCGAGTAGGCTGTGGCGAAGGTTCGGGTGCAGGTTCATAACGGTCTTCTCCCGGCCTCAGAAGCGCCAGATCACGTCGACGAAGGCGCGGTGCATGTACGAGTCCGCTTCCTTGCCATAGGCATCGCCGGGCTTGAACACACCGGCGCGCAGGCGTACCAGGGCCGACGGCTCGTCGATCGACTGGCTCAGCGAGGCGGGCAGCAGGCCCTGCTTGAAGTACTTGGTGACCACCACGTCCATCTCCTGGCCCAGGTCCTTCTCGCCGTTGATCAGCGGACGGTTGATGCCATCGTCGTTGACCACCGCATTGATGCCGCTGGAGCCGATGTTCTGGTTGCCATCGACGCGCCAGAACTTGTGGTAGATGAAGCTTGCGTCGTAGTCGTCGCGCAGTTGCCAGGAGGCGAACAGGGTCGCGGCCTGCAGGTTGCCCAGCTCGCCGCGGAAGGCCTCGCCGAAGCGGTGCACGCGCGAGCGGGTGCCGGTGAAGTTGGAGCGGTTGCTCTCAAGGCCGGTCTGCTCGAAGTTGTTCGAGCCATCGCTGCCGCCACCACCGCTGCCACGGGCGTAGGCCGCGCCGACCTGCCACTGCGGGTCGAGGCGCAGGCGGATACCGAGGTCGGTGGCCCAGGCATTGACGTCGCCGCTCTGTTTGCCGGTGGCGATCTGGTCTTCGCCCACCAACTGGCTGCTGAGGCTGTCGCGATTGCCGGTCAGCCAGGTAAGGCTGCCCCAGTAGTTGACGGTGTGGTCGTTGCGCCAGTTGTAGGCGTCGCTGTTGGCCTCAAGGCCCAGCCAGGTGAGGTCGCCGGTGCGGGTCTTGTCGAGGGCATCGACGGTTTCGCCGGGGTTCTTCAGGCTGCCGCTGTCATGGGTATGGTGGGCGCGCAGGCCGACCCAGTGGCCGGGTGTCCACTGCGTGGCGATATTGCCGTAGAGGTGCGTGCGGTCCTTGTCTTCGGGGGCCAGCTCAGTGAGGTCGGTGCGGTATTCGCTGAAGCGTTGGGCGACACCGAGGTCGGCTTTGAGCAGGGTGGTGTCGAAGCTCCAGTTCAGCGCCTCGATGTTGGTGTCGCGCCACATGCCGTCGTCGCTGCGCAGGCGCTGGCGGCCGAAGCGCAACTGTTCGCCGGGGTAGGGCGTGAAGCCGCTGTAGCCGATCCAGAATTCGCGCAGGGCCAGGTAGCTCTTGTCGGGCTTGCGGCTGTCGTCGCCGGTGTCGACGGCGGTGCCGTCGTCGTTCTGGCGCAGGGTGTCGGTTTCGATGATGTCGGTGGCAGTCACCGCCTGGCCCATGGCGAAGGCGCTCCAATTGCCGCGCTCGCCGTACACCCAGGGACGCAGGTCCAGGCCCAGGCCGTTGACGTCGCCGCCGGAGCGGGTGCCCAGGTCACGGTCGTCCTCGGACTGGCCGGTGATCTTCACGTCCAGGCCGAAGTTCTTCACTGCGGTTTCCGCGGCCAGGGTCGGCAGCGACCACAGCAGGGCGAAGCTCAGGCCGATGCCGGCTTTCACGAAGGGATTGAGCGTCATAGCGAGTCCTCGGCGTCTACGTCTTTCTCGTCTTTCTCGTCTTGCAGGGCGTCCAGGGCCAGCGGGCTGTTGCTGGCCTGGAGCATCCCGGCGCGCGCCTTTTTCTCCTGCTCCAGCAGGCGCTGGGCCTGGCTGCGCTGGTCGGGCGTGAGTTGCTGGTCGAGTTGCTGCAGCAGTTCGCTGGACTGCGGCGTCGGGTTGACCTGGGCGAGCTGGGCGAATACCCAGGCGTTGCCGGTGTTCTGGCGGATGCCGTGGCCTTCGCTGTAGAGCTGAGCCAGGGCGTAGTCGGCACTGAGCTGGCCGCCACGGGCGGCACTGAGCAGATGGTCGACGGCCTTCTGCGGCTCGACATGGCCCAGGTAGCCGCGGCGGTAGAGCTGGCCGAGGTAGTAGTGGGCGCTGATTTCGCCGGCATCGGCGGCGGCCTGCAGGTGTTGCTCGGCCTTCACGGCATCGGCCGGGACGCTCTTGCCTTCGTAGTAGAGGCGGCCCAGCAGCAGTTCGGCGCGGGGCTGCTCGGCTTCGCGGCCCTTGTCGATGTAGGCCATCAGCTGGTCGGTGTCGCCCAGTTCGGGGAAGTCGTAGAGCAGTTGCGCAAGGCTGACCCAGGATGCCGGGTTGGCCGGGGCGACGTGTTCGAGCAGGTCCTTGGCGGTTTTTTCGTCGGTCTGGCCGAGGCTGCGGTCGGCGAGCACGCGGGCGACGCTGTCGACCCGTGTCGCAGGCACCGCGTTGCGGGCATAGGCGGCCTTGAGCTGGTCGAGCAGGGCGGCCTGCTGGTCGGGTTGGGCGCGCTTCTGGTAGACCGTGGCCAGCTCCACGTAGCAGATGTCAGTGGTGTTCAGCGCGGCCTTGCAGATCTTCTCCACCTCGCCCAGGTGCTGGTCGTAGGTGCCTTGGGTGCGGTACAGCAGCACCTGGGCCAGGCCCGCCTCGGGGTTGCCAGCGGCGCGCCATTGGTCGATCTGTTGCTGGGCATTGATGTTCGGGAAGCTCTGTGGGTACTGCAGGTAGAGCATCGCCAGCGGGATCAGGGTGTTGCCCTCACCTTGCCTGGCCGCGAGCTTGAGCAGGGTTTCGGCCTCCTCGCGTTCGGCCTGGGTGCTGTCGGGCTTGGCCACCAGCAGGCGGCCCAGGCGTGCCTGGGCACGTGGCGAGGAGGCGGCCGCGGCGCGGTAGGTGGCTTCGGCCTGCTTGAGCTGGGCCGGGTCGCGGGTGCCGACCTGGATATCGGCCAGGCCCACCTGTGCGTCGCTGTAGCCCAGGTCGGCGAGTGCCTTGTAATTGGCCTCGGCGGTGGCGGTGTCGCCACGTTTGAGGGCCTCGTTGGCCAGGCGCTGGTCAGGCAGGCCGACGCAGCCGGCCAGGGTGATGGCCAGCACGCAGAGCCCGAGAACCTTGTGGGAGCGGGCTTGCCCGCGAATGGCCGGGAGCTGCGATGAAGGTGTGCCTGCTGGCCCCTTCGCGGGCAAGCCCGCTCCCACAGGGGCACAGGTGTAATTGTTCGGGGTCATCGTCCTATCCCCCTCAGAGCCCGCGGGCCACGGCCTTGTCGATCAGCCAGTTCAGCGATGGACCGCGGTCGCTGTTCACCGAAGCCGGGCGGCCGGCCAGCTCTGCAGGCAGCGACTCGTCAGGC
The DNA here is from genome assembly GCF_057197165.1 of Pseudomonas sp. SYWMCR5. Lineage (NCBI taxonomy): Bacteria > Pseudomonadati > Pseudomonadota > Gammaproteobacteria > Pseudomonadales > Pseudomonadaceae > Pseudomonas > Pseudomonas sp. SYWMCR5. The sequence goes on along the minus strand of NZ_JBXUNH010000001.1, from coordinate 966,066 downwards.
TTGATCTGCACGCGAATGTCCGAAGCCAGGTTGTCGTTGTCCAGGCTGGCGCTGCCAACGATCACACCGGTGCGCACGTTGTCTTCGCCGGCGATCTGGAAGTTGACCCGGGTACCTGGCTTGACCTCGTCGAACTGGCGATAGCTGAAGCGCGCCTCGACCATCGGGTTGGTGGTGCGCGGGATCAGTTGGTAAACCGCCTGGCCCTTGCTGGCGTACTGGCCGTCATCCACCAGCTGGCGGGCGACCACGCAATCGCAGGGGCTGGTGAGGGTGCCGGAAAGCTGCTTGCCGAACAGCTCCTCGACCTTGGCAGGCTCCATTTGCGAGTCGTCCAGATGGCCCTTGAGCAGGTCGAGCATGCTGGTGTTGAAGGTCGCCAGCGGCGCGCCCTTGACCACCTGCGCACCGTTGTCCACCAGGCTCTGCATGCTGCCGTCGCGGGGCATGGTGACGTTGGTGGTCGGTACCGCGACCACGCCGGCCTCGGCGTGGCTGACGAAGTACAGGCCGTACAGTGACTTGGCGACGAAGCCGAAGGCGGCGATGCCGACCACGAACACGCCCAGGGTGACGGTGACGGCACGCAGGCGACCGAAGGCGCTGAGGCCCGAGCCCGAATCCTTCTGCTTGCGCGCCTTGGTGAAGTTGTCGCGCTGCAGGGTACTGAGCACGTCACCGACGCTGATCAGCTCACCGGACAGGTGGGAGGTGATGATGTGGCGCAGGGTCGCGATATCACGCGGTTCCAGGTTCTGAAATTCGACACCGGTGCGGCCGCTTTGTGGATCGCTCGAGCGCACCAGGAACTCGATGTCCATCGACAGCCCCAGGTTGTCGACCACGAACTGCAGGCGACCACGCACGACATCGCCGACCGGAAGGGCTTTTTTGGCATGGAACGACAGACCACCGGCGGAGAGGTCGTCGACCTTCACATCCTGCGGCTGGCGCTCGCTGTCCAGATAGCGCAGCTTGGCCGGGATGCGCACCCGGGCGTGCTGGCGCTGGGCTTCGGACTCATGCACGACGTTGACGTTCACGGCGGTATTCATGGTGATTTGTTCCTGTTGGATCGATCCGGGTTGGGCTCACACGACCATGAACAGCACAGCGACGAAGATGCTGGCGGCCGAGAAGGTCATGGTCCGAGAGGACCAGGTGTTGAACCATTGTTGAAAGCTGGCGAGGTCACGTTTCAGGGCAGTCGGCTGGCGGGTCCAGGACTGCTTGTCGAGGCGGAAGAACACGTAGATCTTCATCAGTGCGCCGACGATCTGGTTGTAATAGAGGATCAGCGGGTAGGCCGGGCCGACGCTGTGGCCCGAGCACAGCAGCATGATGGTGAGGATCAGGCGGGTGATGCCGATCCACAGCAGGTACACCAGCAGGAACTGCAGGCCGAACTTGAAGCTGGCGATCACCGCCACGGTCAGGCCCAGCAGGCTGGTCCACATCGACACACGCTGGTCGAGCAGCACGATGCTGGTGAACAGCCCCAGGCGCTTGAGGCCCAGGCCCAGGGCACGGGAGTTCTGCCGCAGGTTGTTGCCGTACCAGCGGTACATCAGCTTGCGGCTGGCCTTGACGAAGCTCTTCTCCGGCGGATGCTCGACTGTGTTGATCGCCGCGTCCGGCACGTAGAAGGTGTCGTAGCCCAGGCGCATCAGGCTGAACCAGCTCGACTTGTCGTCGCCGGTGAGGAACTTGAAGCGGCCCAGGCGCCAGTGCATCAGCGAGTCGCTTTCGACGTCGGCGATGAACTCAGGGTTGGTGACCACGCTTGCGCGGAACATCGACATGCGCCCGGTCATGGTCAGCACGCGCTTGGACAGCGCCATCGAGCACATGTTGATGTGGCGCTGGGCGAAGCGCAGCTTGTGCCACTCGCTCATGATGTAGCCGCCGCGCACTTCGCAGAATTCGTTGGTGGTCAGGCCACCGACATTGGGGTAGAGCTTGAACCAGGGCACGGTCTTGCGTACCACGCCATCGGCCAGCACGGTGTCGCCGTCGATCACCGCGACCACCGCGTTTTCGTCCGGCAGCATCCGCGAGATGGCGCGAAATCCGTAGGCCAGGCCGTCGCGCTTGCCGGTACCGGCGATGCGCACGAAGTCCAGGGCGACGTGTTCGGGCGGGTTGAACTTGGCCCACAGGCTCTTGACCAGCAACTCGTCGGACTTCTCCACCAGCGAGCAGACCACGGTGGTCGGGTAGCCGCATTCGATCGCTTCGCGGATCACCGAGCTGTACACCTGGGCGGTGGTCAGCGCATCGATGCGAAAGCTGGTGACCATCAGGTACACGTGCGACGGGTCGGCCGCCTTGCCCAGCTTCTGCACCTTGCGGCGCAGGTAGGGGTAGACCAGGTACAGGAAGATCATGCCGCGGATGAAATGGGTGGCGCCCATGGAGTAGCGCCAGATGCCGACTGCGCCGACCAGGAAGATGAAGTGCTTCGATTGCGAATCGAAGATATCGCTGGGCAGGGCCAGGGCGATCAGCATGAGCAGGCTCATGTAGAGCAGCCATCCGGCGCACTGCAACAGCACTGTCTGGAGCCTTTGCATGTTCAGCATCCGTCGCGAGAATCAGGGAAGTGCGGGGCCGGCCGGCCCCGCGTCGGGCTGGCTTACCAGCAGATGCCTTCGGTGCGGGTGAGGGTGCTGGTGGGCTTGCTCATGAAGCCGACCAGGTCGATCACCTGCTTGCCTTCCGGCGCCTGCTGGGCCAGGGCACGGAACTGCTCGTCGCGGTTGCCGAGGATGATGATGTCGGCGCCATCGACCACCTGCTGGAAGTCGGCGTTGAGCAGCGACGAGACATGCGGGATCTTTGACTCGATGTAGTCCTTGTTGGCGCCGTGGACACGGGCGTACTCGACGTTCTGGTCGTAGATGTTCAGCTCGTAGCCCTTGCCGATCAGGCGCTCGGCCAGTTCCACCAACGGGCTTTCGCGCAGGTCGTCGGTGCCGGCCTTGAAGCTCAGGCCGAGCAGGGCGATCTTGCGCTTGTCGTGGCTTTCGATGATGTCGAAGGCGTTCTGCACCTGCGACTCGTTGCTGCGCATCAGCGAGTCGAGCAGCGGCGCCTTCACGTCGAGGCTGGCAGCGCGATAGGTGAGGGCGCGCACGTCCTTGGGCAGGCACGAACCGCCGAAGGCGAAGCCTGGGCGCATGTAGTACTGCGACAGGTTCAGGGCCTTGTCCTGGCAGACCACGTCCATTACTTCGCGACCATCGACGCCGACCGCCTTGGCGATGTTGCCGATCTCGTTGGCGAAGGTCACCTTGGTGGCGTGCCAGACGTTGCAGGTGTACTTGATCATTTCGGCCACTTCGATCGGCTTGCGGATGATCGGGGCGTCGAGCTCTTCGTAGATCGCCTGCAGCACGTCGCCGCTGGCGCTGTCCAGTTCGCCGATGACAGTCATCGGAGGCTGGTCGTAGTCCTTGATCGCGGTACTTTCGCGCAGGAACTCGGGGTTGACCGCCACGCCGAAATCGACGCCGGCCTTCTTGCCCGAGCAGTCCTCGAGGATCGGGATCACCACGTTCTTCACGGTGCCTGGCAGCACGGTGCTGCGCACCACGATGGTGTGGCGGCGGGTGGTGTCGCGCAGCACATAGCCGATCTCGCGGCACACCGATTCGATGTATTCCAGGCCCAGGTCGCCGTTCTTCTTGCTCGGGGTGCCGACGCAGATCATCGACACGTCGCTGGCGCGGATCGCCTCGGCGAAGTCGGTGGTGCCACGCAGGCGACCATTGGCGATGCCTTGCTGCAGGAGTTGCTCCAGACCCGGCTCGACGATTGGCGACTTGCCCTGGTTGATCAGGTCGATCTTGGTGGTGGACACGTCCACACCAATCACTTCATGGCCCCTTGCCGACAGGCAACCTGCACAGACGGCACCCACGTAACCCAAACCAAAGATGCTGATACGCATCGTATTCACCTCGTGTGTTTATCACGCCGACTCTTTCGAAGAGTCGGACCGGGTTGATTGACCTGCTTATACGGGCGCACGGATCCATGGCGAATTGACACTTCACCGAACGCAGGCATGAATGAATCCGGAGCGCAAACCGTTGTGCGCTCAAACTTGGCAGTAAAAGGCCAGTTATTAAAAGGCGTGCCCTGAGATGCAGCCGTCTTTATTGCAACGCGTTATCGGGTGCGCTGCTGTGCTTGTTTTTTCAAGTGAATAAATCCTTTGAAATCAACCACTAGGACGATTAGTAAGGGGCGCGTCTCTCCTGCTTGGACAGGCCGCTCGGGTATACCGAGGCGGTAGTCGAAGTTATCAGTGCAGGTATTGAGTACCTGCCAGTTGTCATCTGTAAGTCATCTCTCACGTTGCACGCTCGTGATTCGTTACGGGTGCTATGAGCGATCTGCGAAGGGAGAAGTTCCGGGGTGAGTGCAGGGCAGATGAAAGATTTCTAAATATTTTTTAAGCGCTAAATACTTTCAATCTGATAGCACGGATGGGTTTCGCCCCTATATATAAAGGGCGAGATCAAGATGAGATGGTTATATGCCAGTATCGGAAAAATTTTTTCAAAATTCGTCAAAAAACTACGAACGGTCTTATGGCGTTTGGCGATAAGCTCGGGTTCGTCTATTTTTTGGCGCCAGTAATTTGGCTTTTTGAGCGGGGCTTTCAGCGGTGCGGTACCTGTAGGAGCGGGCTTGCCCGCGAAAAGCACACCGCGGTGCCTGGCACGGGCTATGCCCGTGTTCGCGGGCAAGCCCGCTACACAGGGAGATTGGGCTGGCCTTTAGATTTTGAGCAAGACAGTTGCCCCTGCAAGCTCCAGGGCTAGTCAGCCGGGTGATCGCGCAGAAACACCAGGTGGTCAGGCTTCGATTGCTCGGCGCTGTAGTAGTACCCCTGCACATCGAAGCGCTTGAGCTGCTCGGGATCGTTGATGCGCTCCTGGATCACGAAGCGGCTCATCAGGCCGCGGGCCTTCTTGGCGTAGAAGCTGATGATCTTGTACTGGCCGTTCTTCAGGTCCTTGAAGTCGACGTTGATCACCCGCGCATTCAGGGCGTTCTTCTTCACGGCACTGAAGTACTCGTTGCTGGCCAGGTTCAGCAGCAGGTCATCGCCCTGTTCGGCCAGGGCCTGGTTCAGCCATTCGCTGATGCGCGTGCCCCAGAAGGCGTAGAGGTCCTTGCCGCGTGCGTTGGCGAGCTTGGTGCCCATTTCCAGGCGATAGGGCTGCATCAGGTCCAGTGGGCGCAGCAGCCCATAGAGGCCCGAGAGCATGCGCAGGTGTTGCTGGGCGTAGCTGAAATCGTCTTCGCCAAGGGTTTCGGCGTCCAGGCCCGTGTACACATCGCCCTTGAACGCCAGCAGCGCCTGCTTGGCGTTGGCGGGGGTGAAGTCTGGGGTCCAACTGCCGAAGCGCGCGGCATTGAGGCCGGCGAGCTTGTCGGACAGGTGCATCAGCTCGGCGATCTGGGCCGGCGACAGCTCGCGCAGTTGGGTGATCAACGTCTGCGAATCGTCCAGGTACTGCGGCAGGGTGTGGCGCTGGGTTACCGGCGGGGTGTCGTAGTCGAGGGTCTTGGCGGGGGAAATCACCGTCAGCATGGGGTCGGCTCCTGAAATCGTCGGCGACGATTCTACGGGGCCAGCAGGGCAACGCCAAACTATGCTGACGATAGTCACAGACCATCGCCGGGGCAGGCGCTATAGTGCGCATCATCCGTTTAGGGAGAACCGATCGTGCGCATTGCCTTCGCCGTGCTGGCCGGGTTGTTCAGCCTGGCTGTGCAGGCCGCCCCGTCCAATTCCGTCAGCTTCGACCGCAGCCATTGGCCCGAGCAGCTCGACAGCCCGGTGCTGTTCGACGTGGCATCGCGCGCACAGATCCTCTCCTTCGCCCAGGTGCTGCATGAAAGCGAGATGCTCGATGAGCGCGCCCTGGCGGCGCGCCTGGGGTTGCGGCAGATCAACCTGGCGGTGATTCGTTCGGTGCGGGCGCGCATGTGGCAGCGGTTGTGGGAAAACTTCCAGCAGGCCCAGCTCAGTTGCGAGCAGGATGCCTCGTTCTGCTATCCGCTGGACTCGATGGCGGATTTGCGTACGCGTTCGGCTACGTTCGCTACAGATGTCGGCGAATTCTACAAGCAGTGGGTCGAGCCCAGTCATCAGTTCAATGTCCGCTACCTCGACGAACAGTTGCGCAAGGCAGCGTTGTTTCCACAGACCAGCAGCGAGATCGAGCGGTTGTCTAGCCGCGAGCGCAATGGCGATGAACTCAACGATCGGATGTTCCTGCTGACGTTCGTCGGCGGCCCCGGCCCGGTCGGCAGCAACACGGATCTGCTCACTGATTACTTGCGCCGGCAAAAGCTGGGCGCCACCTTCTTCGTGCTGGGCAACCGCGTGCAGCAGCGCCGCGACATGGCCCAGGGGGCGAATGTCGCGGCGCTTTACGCCGGGCAGTGCGTGGGGATTCAGGGCTGGGAGTATCGCTCCCACGCCCAGTGGCAGGGCTGGCAGGACTCCCTGCGGCGCAGCCAGGCGCAGGTGCAGGGTTTGATGCCCGAGCAGTACGTGCCGCTGTTCCGCCCGCCCTATGGGCAGCGCCGCGCCGACGGCGAGGCGTTCATGGCGGCGCAAGGGCTGCAGGTGTCACTGTGGGACATCGACGCCCAGGACGACAGCGCGCTGGATGCCGAGCAGTCGGCCCAGCGGGTGATGACCTTGATGCTGCTATGGCGCAAGGGTGTGATTCAGTTCCACGACACCCTGCCCAAGGCACAGCCGGCGCTGGAATGGCTGTTGCAGCACACGGCGCAGAGCGGGATCGGGTGGCAGGATTGCGTGGAATATGCGCATCTACGCTAGGCATGAAATCCAGAGTCCAACACTGACTGTAGTCCCCCGTCACCTTATCGCCAAGCGCGGATCGTCATTCGGCAAAATAAACTTCACCGGAGCGTAAAAAGTCTTTTTTCCGTCACGCCTTTTGCGGTATGAAGGAATCGGACAGCCGATTCCTGCAGCACAGGTGGCGTCATCCAGGCCCTCCTTGCCAGGTGCGCTCCCCGCCCGTAACGACGCGGATACGGGGAGAACGGCGGTCACTCTGCGGTGCAGCCGAGCTGTGCCGTCCTGCTTTCACATAAGGTGACCGAGTATGGATGACCAAGGACGCAACCCTTCCTCCAACCAGCCAATCCTGTATGTGCTCGATACCAACGTCCTGATTCACGATCCCAACGCTTTGCTCAACTTCGAGGAGCACCACGTCGCCATACCGATGACGGTGCTGGAGGAACTCGACAAGCTCAAGACCGGTAAACAATCCATCGCCGCCGAATGTCGCCAGGCCATTCGCCTGATCGACCAGACCCTCGGCGATGCATCACCCACCGATGTCGAACAAGGGGTGCCGATCCAGCGTGGCAAGGGCGGGCCGAAGGGCTTCCTGTCGATCCTGATGAGCCCGCGCAACGAACCCAACCGGCTGCTGCCGGAGAACCTCAACGACAACATCATCATCAACCAACTGCTGGAGCTGCGCGCCAGGCGGGCTGACCTGGACGTGGTGCTGGTCACCAAAGACATCAACATGCGCCTGAAGGCGCGTGCCTGTGGCATCGCTGCCGAGGACTACAGCACCGACCAACTGGTCGATGATGTGTCCCTGCTCTCGAAGGGCTACCACTCGGTCACCGGCTCATTCTGGGACCGGGTCAGCAAGGTCGACACCCGCCAGGAACGGGGCCGTACCTGGCATCGCGTACAACTGATCGATAACTTGCCGGCCGTGCACGTCAATGAGTTCATCATCGACGAGCAAGGCTTCGTTGGTTGGATCAAGGGCATTCGCGAGAACGAATTGCTGTTGCTCGACCTGCACCAGGAGCCGCTGCTGCATCAGGAAGCCTGGGGTCTCAAGCCCCGCGACATCCACCAGAGCCTGGCGCTGTTCGCCCTGCTCGATCCGGACATCCACCTGGTCAATCTCACCGGCGCGGCCGGTTCGGGCAAAACCATCCTGGCCTTGGCCGCTGCCATCGAGCAGACCATGGTCAGCAAGCGCTACCGGCGTATCATCGCCACCCGCAGCGTGCAGGGGCTGGACCAGGAGATCGGCTTCCTGCCGGGCACCGAGGCGGAGAAGATGGAGCCCTGGCTGGGCGCCATCACCGACAACCTCGAGGCGTTGCACATGGATGACGAAAGCACCCACGGCAGTGTCGAGTACATCCTCGAACGGGTGCCGTTGCAGTTCAAGTCGCTGAACTACATCCGTGGGCGCAGCTTCCAGCAGAGCCTGATCCTGATCGACGAATGCCAGAACCTCACCCCGCACCAGATGAAGACCATCATCACCCGTGCAGGCTCTGGCTCCAAGGTGGTCTGCCTGGGCAACCTGGCGCAGATCGACACCCCCTACCTGTCCGCGACCAGCTCGGGCCTGACCTACCTGACCGAGCGCTTCAAGGACTTCCCCCATGGCGTGCACATCACCTTGCAGGGTGTGCCGCGCTCGGTGCTGGCCGAGTACGCCGAGTCGCATCTGTAGGCCCGGCTGGCTCATTCGCAGGCAAGCCCGCTTCCACACGGTTGTGGGGGCGGGCAAGCCCAGTGATGAGGCCGAAGCTGCCGACACATTCCCCTGCGCAAACCTGACCCACAGGTTTACACTCTGCTTTCCCTTCACAGGAGCAGAGCAGTGCTGACTCATCTCGATTCCCAGGGGCGCGCCAACATGGTCGACGTCACTGAAAAGGCCGTGACCGCACGCGAGGCGATCGCCGAAGCGCGGGTGCGCATGTTGCCGCAGACCTTGCGGATGATCGTCGATGGCGAGCACCCCAAGGGTGACGTGTTCGCCGTGGCGCGCATCGCTGGCATTCAGGCGGCGAAGAAGACCAGCGACCTGATCCCGCTGTGCCATCCGCTGATGCTCACCAGCGTCAAGGTGGAGCTGGCTGGCGAAGGCGAAGATGTGGTGCATATCGTTGCCCGCTGCAAGCTGGCCGGGCAAACCGGTGTGGAGATGGAGGCGCTGACCGCTGCCAGCGTCGCGGCGCTGACGATCTACGACATGTGCAAGGCCGTGGACAAGGGCATGATAATCGAGCAGGTGCGCCTGCTGGAGAAGGTCGGCGGCAAGAGCGGCCACTACAAGGTGGAGGGGTGATGAAGATCAAGGCCCTCTATTTTGCCCGTTACCGTGAGGTGCTTGGCGTCGATGCCGAGCGCCTGGAAGGGGATTTCAAGGTGCTCGACGATGTGCGCCAGGCGCTGGTGGCCAAAGGCGGCGTTTACGCCGTATTGGCCGAGCAGAACCTGATGTGCGCGCGCAACGAAGAGCTGTGCAGGCTCGATGAACCGGTCGAGGACGGCGATGAGCTCGCCTTCTTCCCGCCGGTGACCGGAGGTTGAGCATGGGCGTACGGGTACAGCAGGCGGCGTTCGACCCCGGTGCCGAAGTCAATGCCATGCACGCTGCCAATGTGGGCGTGGGCGCGGTGGTCGGGTTCGTCGGTTATGTGCGCGACTTCAACGACGGTCGCGAGGTGGCGGGGATGTTTCTCGAGCACTACCCGGGCATGACCGAGAAGGCCCTGGCCAAGATCCTGGTCGAGGCCGAGCAGCGCTGGCCCTTGCTCAAGGTCGAGGTGCTGCACCGCATCGGGGCGCTGGAGCCGGGTGAGCCGATCGTGTTCGTGGGGGTTGCCAGCGCGCATCGGCAGGCCGCGTTCGATGCCTGCAACTTCATCATGGATTACTTGAAGACCCGGGCGCCGTTCTGGAAGAAGGAGAACACTCAGGAAGGGCCGAGGTGGGTCGAAGGCAAGCAGAGTGACCAGGAGGCTGCCGGGCGCTGGTAGAACCTCTGTTTGATGGCCGGGGCGTTGCCCCGGTTCGCGGGCAAGTCGGGTCGCCGCACCGCCGCTCCCACAGGTGCCCCGCTGTCTTCAGGCCTGTGGGAGCGGGCTTGCCCGCGAAGAATCCAGCACCGATCAGTGATGCTTGCGCGGCACTGCCGTGAGCAATTCATCCGGCGGCATCTCGCACTTGATCTTGCGCCCCAGCAGTTCCTCGATCGCCGGCAACTGGTAGGAGTCATCCTCGCCGGCGAAGCTGATCGACACACCGCTGGTGCCTGCACGCCCGGTACGGCCGATGCGGTGCACGTAGTCGTCCGGGTCTTCCGGCAGGGTGAAGTTGATCACGTGGCTGATGCCGTCGATATGGATCCCACGCCCGGCCACGTCGGTGGCCACCAGCACGGTGATGCGCCCTTCGCGGAAGCTTTCCAGGGTGCGGATGCGCTTGTGCTGCGGCACATCGCCCGACAGCTGGGCGGCATTGATGCCGTCGCGCACCAGCTTTTCCTCGATGCGCCGCACCTCGTCCTTGCGGTTGGCGAAGACCATCACCCGTTCCCACTTGTTCTGCGTGACCAGGTTGTACAGCAGCTTGTACTTGTCGCTGCCCGCCACGGCGTAGACGTGCTGCTCGACCGTCTCGCTGGCAACGTTCTCCGGCTCGATCTCGACGATGGCCGGGTCAGTGGTCCACTGCTTGGCCAGGTTCATGACGTCGTCGGTGAAGGTGGCGGAGAACAGCAGGGTCTGGCGTTCGCTCTTGGGCGGGGTCTGGCGGATGATCTGGCGTACCTGCGGGATGAAGCCCATGTCGAGCATGCGGTCGGCTTCGTCCAGCACCATCACCTCGACCATGTCCAGGTGCACTTCGCCGCGTTGCTGGAAGTCCAGCAGGCGGCCCGGGGTCGCGACCAGGATGTCGCAGTAGCGCTTTTCCAGGGCCTTGAGCTGTTTGTCGTACTCCATGCCGCCGACGAAGCTCATCACGTTCAGCCCGCTGTACTTGGTCAGGGCCTCGGCGTCCTTGGCGATCTGCACCACCAGTTCGCGGGTCGGGGCGATGATCAGCGCACGCGGCTCGCCCATGTAGCGCTCCTTGGGCGGCGGAGTCTGCTGCAGCTGCGAGATGATCGAGATCAGGAACGCGGCGGTCTTGCCGGTGCCGGTCTGGGCCCGGCCGATGGCGTCCTGGCCACGCAGGGTGTAACCCAGGACCTGGGCCTGGATCGGCGTGCAGTAGGGGAAGCCCAGGTCGTGGATGGCGTGCATCAGCTCGTTGGAGAGCTTGAAGTCATGGAAGCGAGTCTTGCCTTCCTGGGGCTCGACCACGAAGTCCTCGGGCTTCCACAGGCTGGCCTGGGGTTTGGGCTTGCGCTCGCGGCGGGGCTTTTCCCGGGGCGGCTGCTCGGCAGGCGCGGCTTCGGCCTTGGCCACAGGTTCGGGCTGGCTGCGCGGCGCGGACTTCGCTCTTGACGGTTTCGGGGGCCGGGCCGGTGCGGGCTGAGGCGTGGGTGCAATCACGGGGGCAGCGGGCGCGACGGCCTGCGGGGCGGCGTCTCCCTTGCCGAATATTTTCTTGAGTGCCTTGAGCACGGTCGTCTCGTCAACTGGTTAAGGAATGTACGCCGGGCAGTGTAATGCAAGATTCAGGCTCGGCGTAGTATTCGCTGTAGTGCAATGCGCCAGTGGCTACAGGCGCTCGTCGGATTACTGCAGGCGCTTGGCCAGCCAGTCGTGGATATCGCTCAGTTCCTCGACCACCACTTCGTGTTCCATGGGGTATTCGTGCCAGCGTGCGGCGACGCCCCAGGTGTTCAGATACTCGAAGGCCGTACGGCCCATCGACGGGATCACCACCGGATCGTGCACACCGTGCAGGCACAGGGCCGGGGTGCGTTGCTGGCAGGCGCTGAGCTGATGGCCTTCGTTGAAGGTCGGGGCGTAGGTGGACAGGGCGATCACCCCGCCCAGCGCTTCCTGCCACTTTATATAGGCGGTGTGCAGCACCACGGCGCCGCCCTGGGAAAAACCGGCGAGGATGATCCGCGACAGATTGATGCCCTTGGCCTGTTCGGCCTTGATCAGCGCGATGACCTGGTCGGCCGATTCTTCAAGCTGCGTCTCGTCGATAGCCCGGGCCGGGGTCATGGCCTTGATGTCGTACCAGCTCGGCATGGCATAGCCGCCGTTGATGGTGACGGGGCGGGTTGGCGCCTGGGGCATGATGAAACGGGTACTTGGCAGACGTTCCTGCATGAATTCGGCCACCGGTAGGAAGTCGTAACGGTCGGCTCCCAGGCCGTGCAACCAGATCACACAGGCGTCGGCGGTCTTCTGGGGTTCGAGAATCAGCGGGTTGGTCATGACTGCTCCGAAAAAGTGCGTAAGAACTTATTGAGTGCGTAAAAAGAAGGCGCTGGTGGTTAGTGCCATAAAAAGATGTCGCAACTCTACAACTTTACCCCTTGACGCATGCTTAAACGCTTAAGGCGGTAACTATGGTACGCGCTTTGCTACGTTCGTACCGATGCGATGGACGGGGGCCTGAACGGTAACACCCGCCCACGTGGATGGAAGGCTGTCACAGAACAGCCCATTGCGCCAATTGACCCAAAAACAAGCCAACAAGGGTCGGATGCGCCTCATAAGGGTGCGGTGCAATTCCGGCTCGGTACAACAAGAGCATTTGGAGGTTGTTGATGAAGATGTTGAAAACCACGCTGGCAGTCCTGACCGCTGCCGCCACCCTGGGCACCGTGGGCGCCGCCCAGGCTGGCGCTACGCTCGATGCGGTACAGAAGAAGGGCTTCGTCCAGTGTGGCGTGAGCGACGGCCTCCCGGGCTTCTCCGTCCCTGACGCCCAGGGCAAGATCGTCGGCATCGACGCCGACGTCTGCCGCGCCGTGGCTGCCGCCGTGTTCGGCGACGCCACCAAGGTCAAGTTCAGCCAGCTCAACGCCAAGGAGCGCTTCACCGCGCTGCAGTCCGGCGAAGTCGACGTACTGTCGCGCAACACCACCTGGACCAGCTCGCGTGACGCTGGCATGGGCCTGGTGTTCGCCGGTGTCACCTATTACGACGGCGTAGGCTTCCTGGTGAACAAGAAGCTGGGCGTTTCCAGCGCCAAGGAACTCGATGGCGCGACCATCTGCATCCAGGCCGGTACCACCACCGAGCTGAACGTCTCCGACTACTTCCGCGCCAATGGCCTGAAGTACACCCCGATCACCTTCGACACCTCCGACGAGAGCGCCAAGTCGCTGGAATCCGGTCGTTGCGACGTGCTGACTTCCGACAAGTCGCAGCTCTACGCACAGCGCTCCAAGCTGGCTGCCCCGACCGAGTACGTGGTGCTGCCGGAAACCATTTCCAAGGAGCCCCTGGGCCCGGTCGTGCGTAAAGGCGACGAAGAGTGGTTCAGCATCGTCAAGTGGACCCTCTACGCCATGCTCAACGCAGAAGAAGCAGGCGTGACCTCGAAGAACGTCGAGGCCGAAGCCAAATCCACCAAGAACCCCGACGTCGCTCGCCTGCTGGGTGCCGACGGCGAGTACGGCAAGGACCTGAAGCTGCCCAAGGACTGGGTGGTGCAGATCGTCAAGCAAGTGGGCAACTACGGTGAAGTGTTCGAGAAGAACCTGGGCAAGAGCACCCCGCTGGAAATCGACCGCGGCCTGAATGCCCTGTGGAACAACGGCGGCATCCAGTACGCACCGCCTGTGCGCTGATGGCTGCCCCCCGCGACGGCATCCGGCCGTCGCGGGTCGTTCGACTCCCTTCTTTTCGGGGCATTTCATGCAAAATCATATCGGCGCACGGAAAGGGTTATCCCTGAGCGATCCACGTGTGCGCGCGTGGCTGTTCCAGATCATCACGGTCGTGGCCGTGATCGGCCTGGGCTGGTACCTCATCCACAACACCCAGACCAACATGCAGCACCGAGGGATTACCTCGGGCTTCGACTTTCTCGAGCGCAGTGCCGGTTTCGGCATCGCCCAGCACCTGATCGGCTACACCGAAGCCGACACCTATGCACGGGTGTTGCTGGTCGGCCTGCTCAATACCCTGCTGGCAAGCGTCATCGGCATCATCATCGCCACCGTGCTTGGCTTCGTCGTCGGCGTTGCCCGGTTATCCTCGAACTGGGTGATCAGCAAGCTGGCGGCGGTGTATGTCGAGACCTTCCGTAACATTCCACCGCTGCTGCAGATCCTGTTCTGGTACTTCGCGGTATTCACCGCGCTGCCGGGGCCACGGGGCAGCATCAATATCGATGACCTGTTCTTCATCAGCAGCCGTGGCGTGAACATGCCGGGCGCTTCCATCGGCGAAGCTTTCTGGCCGTTCGTCGTGGCGCTGCTGCTGGCGGTCGTGGCAATCGCCCTGATGGTGCGCTACGCCAACAAACGCTTCGATGAAACCGGTCAGCCGTTCCACAAGTTCTGGGTGGGGCTGGCGCTGCTCTTTGGCATTCCCGGCGTCTGCGTGTTGCTGTTCGGCAACCCGCTGCAGTGGGAAGTGCCGCAGCTCAAAGGTTTCAACTTCGTCGGCGGTTGGGTGCTGATTCCCGAATTCCTCGCGCTGACCCTGGCGCTGTCGATCTACACCGCCGCCTTCATTGCCGAAATCGTGCGCGCCGGTATCCGCTCGGTCAGCCATGGCCAGACCGAAGCCGCCCGTTCGCTGGGCCTGCGCGAAGGTCCGACCTTGCGCAAGGTGATCATTCCGCAGGCGATGCGGGTGATCATCCCGCCGCTGACCAGCCAATACCTGAACCTGACGAAGAACTCGTCGCTCGCGGCGGTCATCGGCTATCCGGAACTGGTGTCGCTGTTTGCCGGTACGGTGCTGAACCAGACCGGCCAGTCGGTCGAGGTCATGGCGATCACCATGGGTGTGTATCTGACGATCAGCATCAGCATCTCGTTGCTGATGAACTGGTACAACAAGCGCATTGCGCTGATCGAGCGGTGAGGACAGGCGCATGACTTCCCATGTTTTCAAACCCGATATGCCGCCACCGGTGAAGACCGTCGGCGTGCTGGCGTGGATGCGCGCCAACCTGTTTTCCAGCTGGATCAATACGCTGCTGACCCTGTTCGCGGTCTACCTGGTCTGGCTGATCGTGCCAGCACTGTTGCAGTGGGCGTTCCTGGACGCCAACTGGACGGGCACGACCCGCGCCGACTGCACCAAGGACGGCGCTTGCTGGGTGTTCATCCAGCAACGCATCGGCCAGTTCATGTACGGCTATTACCCGAGCGAGTTGCGCTGGCGGGTCGACCTGACCGTGTGGCTGGGCGTGATCGCCGCGGCACCGCTGTTCATCCGCCGCTTCCCGCGCAAGGTGCCCTACGGTATTGGTTATCTGGTGCTGTATCCGATCCTCGCCTACCTGCTGTTGCACGGCGGCAGCTTCGGCCTGACGCTGGTGCCGACCTCGCAATGGGGCGGGCTGATGCTGACCCTGGTCATTGCCACCGTGGGCATCGCAGCGGCCTTGCCGTTGGGCATTCTGCTGGCCCTCGGTCGGCGTTCGAGTATGCCGGTGGTCAAGGCGGTCTCGGTGACCTTCATCGAGTTCTGGCGCGGCATTCCACTGATTACCGTGCTGTTCATGTCGTCGGTGATGCTGCCGCTGTTCATGCCCGAGGGCACGAGCTTCGACAAGCTGCTGCGGGCGATGATCTTCGTGATCCTGTTCGAGTCGGCCTACATCGCCGAGGTGGTTCGCGGCGGCCTGCAGGCGATTCCCAAGGGGCAGTACGAGGCAGCCGCGGCGATGGGGCTGGGCTATTGGCGTGCCATGGGCCTGGTGATCTTGCCGCAAGCCCTGAAGCTGGTGATCCCCGGCATCGTCAACACCTTCATCGCGCTGTTCAAGGACACGAGCCTGGTGATCATCATCGGCCTGTTCGATCTGCTCAACAGCACCCGGCAAGCCACGGCAGACCCTGCCTGGCTTGGCATGGCGACCGAGGGCTACGTATTCGCGGCCCTGGTCTACTGGATTTTCTGTTTCGGTATGTCCCGCTACTCCATGCACCTGGAGCGCAAGCTGGACACTGGCCACAAGCGTTAGGAGTTTCGAAATGAGTGAAGCGATCAAGCAGCCCGCCGGCCCCGAAGGCATCATCCAGATGCAGGGCGTGAACAAGTGGTATGGCCAGTTCCATGTGCTCAAGGATATCAACCTGAACGTACGCCAGGGCGAGCGCATCGTCCTGTGCGGGCCGTCCGGCTCGGGCAAGTCCACCACCATCCGTTGCCTGAACCGGCTGGAAGAGCACCAGCAGGGGCGCATCGTCGTCGATGGCGTCGAGTTGACCAACGACCTCAAGCAGATCGAGGCGATCCGCCGTGAAGTCGGCATGGTGTTCCAGCACTTCAACCTGTTCCCGCACCTGACCATCCTCGAGAACTGCACCCTGGCACCGATGTGGGTACGCAAGATGCCCAAGCGCAAGGCCGAGGAAATCGCCATGCATTACCTGGAGCGTGTGCGTATTCCAGAGCAGGCGCACAAGTTCCCGGGGCAGTTGTCCGGTGGCCAGCAGCAACGTGTGGCCATTGCCCGCGCGCTGTGCATGAAGCCCAAGATCATGCTGTTCGACGAGCCGACGTCGGCACTCGATCCGGAGATGGTCAAGGAAGTGCTCGACACCATGGTCGGCCTGGCAGAAGACGGCATGACCATGCTCTGCGTGACCCACGAGATGGGCTTTGCCCGCACCGTGGCGAACCGGGTGATCTTCATGGACAAGGGGGAGATCGTCGAGCAGGCCTCGCCGGATGACTTCTTCGACCGGCCGCGCAGTGACCGGACCAAGTTGTTCCTGAGCCAGATCCTGCACTGATATGACTGGGGCCGCAAAGCGGCCCCATGTTGCTGTTACTTTTCTTCTTTGGTCGCCACCGGCGCTGGTGGCGGCCGCAGGCCCACCTCGGCAATCAGCTTCAGTTGCTTGCCATTGCGCATCACTTCGATGCTGATCTTCTCGCTCGGTTTGATCCGCGCGACCTGGTTCATCGACTTGCGACCATCGCCGGCCGGCTCGCCATTGATGCTCATGATTACGTCACCCAGTTGCAGCCCCGCACGCTGGGCCGGGCCGTCGCGGAAAATGCCGGCGACCACGATACCCGGACGCCCCTGCATGCCGAACGACTCGGCCAATTCCTCGCTCAATGGCTGCACCTCGATGCCCAGCCAGCCTCGAATCACCTGGCCATGTTCGACGATCGACTTCATCACCTCCAGCGCCAACTTGGCGGGAATGGCGAAACCGATGCCCTGCGAACCACCGGATTTGGAGAAGATCGCGGTGTTGATGCCGATCAGATTGCCGTTGGCGTCGACCAGCGCACCGCCGGAGTTGCCCGGGTTGATGGCCGCGTCGGTCTGGATGAAGTCTTCGTAGTTGTTCAGCCCCAGCTGGTTGCGGCCGGTGGCGCTGATGATGCCCATGGTCACGGTCTGGCCGACACCGAAGGGGTTGCCGATGGCCAGGCAGACATCGCCGATGTGGATGTTGTCGGAGCGGCCGATGGTGATGGCGGGCAGGTTCTTAAGGTCGATCTTCAGCACCGCGAGGTCGGTTTCCGGGTCGCTGCCGATGACCCGGGCCAGGGTCTCGCGGCCATCCTTGAGCGCTACCACGATCTGGTCGGCACCACTGGTCACGTGGTTGTTGGTCAGCAGGTAGCCTTCGGGGCTCATGATCACCGCCGAGCCCAGGCTCGATTCCCAGCGTCGCTGCTTGGGCAGGTTGTCGCCGAAGAAACGGCGGAACTGCGGGTCTTCGAACAGCGGATGGGCGCTCTTGTTGACCACTTTGGTGGTGTACAGGTTGGCGACGGCGGGCGCCGCCAGGGTGACGGCGTCGGCATAGCTGACCGGGCCCTGCATGATCCGCGAAGTCTGCGGTGCCTGTTGCAGGTTGACGTCCTGGCTGGGCAGGCCGACCCATTCCGGGAAACGCTGGATGATCAGTGCGGCGATCAGTACACCGGTGAGCAGGGGCCAGCCAAAGTAACGCAAAGCCTTGAGCATCGAATGAATCCTGGAAATAGGGCGAGGGCCGTGGTGCAAACGCGCGCGATCATACACCTCGGTGATCGGCGATGGTATGGATTGCGGTGCAGCCTTCGCGGACAAGTCGGGGCGCCGGTTTCCCCGAACCCGGCGACGGCCCATAATGGCGCTCAGTAT
The DNA here is from genome assembly GCF_057197165.1 of Pseudomonas sp. SYWMCR5. Lineage (NCBI taxonomy): Bacteria > Pseudomonadati > Pseudomonadota > Gammaproteobacteria > Pseudomonadales > Pseudomonadaceae > Pseudomonas > Pseudomonas sp. SYWMCR5. The sequence continues at coordinate 947,981 of NZ_JBXUNH010000001.1, read as the reverse complement.
ACGAGGCCTGGCGCCCGTTGAAGCACCGAATTACAAGGAGATTTTTCCATGGCCGTCGCCCTGAGCACCCTGGTCGAGGAAGCCGAGCGCTACCTGTCCAGTGCCAAGATCCAGGATTATTGCCCCAACGGCCTGCAGGTCGAGGGGCGTCCGCAGGTCAGCCGTATCGTCACGGGCGTCACGGCCAGCCAGGCCTTGCTCGACGCTGCAGTCGAAGCCGAGGCCGACCTGGTGCTGGTCCACCACGGCTACTTCTGGAAGGGCGAGAGCCCATGCATCACCGGGATCAAGCAGCGGCGCATCAAGACCCTGCTCAAGCATGACATCAGCCTCCTGGCGTTCCACCTGCCGCTGGACGTGCACCCTGAGGTGGGCAATAACGTGCAGCTGGCGCGCCAGCTCGACATCACCGTCGAAGGCCCGCTCGATCCCGAAAACCCTCGAGTGGTCGGCCTGATCGGCTCCCTCGCCGAGCCCATGTCGGCCGGCGATTTCGCCCGCCGCGTGCGCGAAGTCATGGGCCGCGAGCCGCTCGTAGTCGAGGGCGAGGGGACGATTCGCCGGGTGGGGTGGTGCACCGGTGGCGGCCAGGGCTATATCGACAACGCCATCGCCGCGGGTGTCGACCTGTTCATCAGCGGAGAGGCCTCCGAGCAGACCTACCACAGTGCGCGCGAGAACGGCATCAGCTTCATCGCTGCGGGGCACCATGCCACCGAACGCTACGGGGTGCAGGCGCTGGGCGACTACCTGGCCAAGCGCTTTGCCCTGGAGCACCTGTTCATCGATTGCCCGAATCCAATCTAGTCGGGCGGGGCCCTGTAGCAGGCTCAGCCCGCGACAGGGTCCTCAAACCCCCAGTCATATCATTAGACCGTTTCGATCTAGCAGCCCTCCTAAATAGAATCAGGCGCTGTGATAAAGTGGCTCGCTCGAACACGGCCCGCTGGCCGTCCATAAGATCGTTTTTCGTGAGTAGCCATGGTCGACAAACTGACGCACTTGAAACAGCTGGAGGCGGAGAGCATCCACATCATCCGCGAGGTGGCCGCCGAGTTCGACAACCCGGTGATGCTGTACTCGATCGGCAAGGACTCCGCCGTGATGCTGCACCTGGCGCGCAAGGCCTTCTTCCCGGGCAAGCTGCCGTTCCCGGTGATGCACGTCGACACCCAGTGGAAATTCCAGGAGATGTACCGCTTCCGCGACAAGATGGTCGAGGAAATGGGGCTGGAGCTGATCACCCACGTCAACCCCGAGGGTGTGGCGCAAGGGATCAACCCCTTCACCCACGGTAGCTCCAAGCACACCGACATCATGAAGACCCAGGGCCTGAAGCAGGCGCTCGACAAGCATGGTTTCGACGCCGCCTTCGGTGGCGCGCGCCGCGATGAAGAGAAGTCGCGGGCCAAGGAGCGCGTCTACTCGTTCCGCGACAGCAAGCACCGCTGGGACCCGAAGAACCAGCGTCCGGAGCTGTGGAACGTCTACAACGGCAAGGTCAACAAGGGCGAGTCGATCCGCGTCTTCCCGCTGTCGAACTGGACCGAGCTGGACATCTGGCAGTACATCTACCTCGAAGGCATCCCGATCGTGCCGCTGTACTTCGCTGCCGAGCGTGAAGTCATCGAGAAGAACGGCACCCTGATCATGATCGACGACGATCGCATCCTCGAGCACCTCAGCGCCGAGGAAAAGGCACGTATCGTCAAGAAGAAGGTGCGTTTCCGTACCCTGGGCTGCTACCCGTTGACGGGCGCTGTCGAGTCCGAAGCCGAAACGCTGACCGACATCATTCAGGAAATGCTTCTGACGCGTACTTCCGAGCGTCAGGGCCGAGTCATCGACCACGATGGCGCCGGCTCCATGGAAGACAAGAAACGTCAGGGCTACTTCTAACTTCAGGGTTACTCCATGTCGCACCAATCCGATTTGATCAGCGAAGACATCCTCGCTTATCTGGCTCAGCACGAGCGCAAAGAACTGCTGCGTTTCCTCACCTGCGGCAACGTGGATGACGGCAAGAGCACCCTGATCGGGCGCCTGCTGCACGACTCCAAGATGATCTACGAGGACCACCTCGAGGCCATCACCCGTGACTCGAAGAAGTCCGGTACCACGGGCGAGGAAGTCGACCTGGCGCTGCTGGTCGATGGCCTGCAGGCCGAGCGCGAGCAGGGCATCACCATCGATGTCGCCTACCGCTACTTCTCCACCGCCAAGCGCAAGTTCATCATCGCCGACACCCCGGGCCACGAGCAGTACACCCGCAACATGGCCACCGGCGCCTCGACCTGCGACCTGGCGATCATCCTGGTCGATGCCCGCTACGGCGTGCAGACCCAGACCCGCCGCCACAGCTATATCGCCTCGTTGCTGGGCATCAAGCACATCGTCGTCGCGATCAACAAGATGGACCTCAAAGGCTTTGACGAGCAAGTCTTCGAGTCGATCAAGGCCGACTACCTGAAGTTCGCCGACGCCATCGACCTGAAGCCGTCGAGCCTGCACTTCGTGCCGATGTCGGCGCTCAAGGGTGACAACGTGGTCAACCGCAGCGAGCGCTCGCCGTGGTACACGGGCCCGGCGCTGATGGAGATCCTCGAGACCGTCGAGGTTTCGGCTGACCGCAACGTCACCGATCTGCGTTTCCCGGTGCAGTACGTCAATCGTCCGAACCTGAACTTCCGTGGCTTCGCCGGCACCATCGCCAGTGGCGTGGTGCACAAGGGCGACGACATTGTGGTGCTGCCGTCGGGCAAGAGCAGCCGGGTCAAGTCCATCGTCACCTACGAGGGCGAGCTGGAGAACGCAGGCCCAGGCCAGGCCGTGACCCTGACCATGGAAGACGAGATCGACATCTCCCGTGGTGACCTGCTGGTGCATGCCGACAATGTCCCGCAGGTGGCCGACCAGTTCGACGCCATGCTGGTGTGGATGGCCGAGGAGCCGATGCTTCCGGGCAAGAAGTACGACATCAAGCGCGCCACCAGCTACGTGCCGGGCTCGATTGCCAGCATTACCCACAAGGTCGATGTGAACACCCTGGAGCAGGGCGCCGCCAGCGCGCTGCAACTGAACGAGATCGGCCGGGTCAAGGTGTCGCTGGACGCCGCCATTGCCCTGGACGGCTACGACAGCAACCGCACCACCGGTGCGTTCATCGTCATCGATCGCCTGACCAACGGCACCGTGGGCGCCGGCATGATCATCGCCCCGCCGGTGCTGCCGCACGGCAGCACTGGCCAGCATGGCAAGCTCGCCCACGTCTCCACCGAGGAGCGCGCCCTGCGCTTCGGCCAGCAGCCGGCCACCGTGCTGTTCAGTGGCCTGTCGGGCGCCGGCAAGAGCACCCTGGCCTATGCCGTGGAGCGCAAGCTGTTCGACATGGGCCGTGCGGTCTATGTGCTCGACGGCCAGAACCTGCGCCATGACCTGAACAAGGGCTTGCCGCAGGATCGCGCCGGTCGCACCGAGAACTGGCGTCGTGCCGCTCACGTGGCGCGTCAGTTCAACGAAGCCGGCCTGCTGACCCTGGCCGCCTTCGTCGCCCCGGATGCCGAAGGCCGCGAGCAGGCCAAGGCGCTGATCGGCAAGGAACGCCTGGTGACCGTCTACGTCCAGGCTTCGCCGCTGGCGTGCCGCGAGCGTGACCCACAGGGCCTGTATGCCGCCGGTGGCGACAACATCCCGGGCGAAAGCTTCCCGTTCGACGTGCCGCTGGATGCTGACCTGGTGATCGACACCCAGAGCACCAGCGTCGAGGAAGGTGTGAAGCAAGTGCTGGATGTGCTGCGCCAGCGCGGCGCGATCTGACGCCCGATGCTGCACCAGAAACCCCGCTTCGGCGGGGTTTTCTGTTGAGGGCCAGACCCGTTCAGGCCAGCCCATTGTCCTGCCGCCACGTCATCACCTTTTGAACAATGCTGTTCGCCGACTCGCTTGTGCCTGATTCAGGGTGATAGATGAGGTCTGACCCCTTCGGGTGAGCGGTGATGTCGATGAAGTGCTCCAGCAACCCATCCTGGAAACTTGCCGAACCTTGTGCGGTGATCAGCACTTCGACCAATGATTCGAACTCGTCAGGTGCGTAGTCGCTCAACTGCTGCCTGAAGGTGATCATTCCTCGACCTCCGAGGACAGCGCATATTGCAGGGCGCTCATGATTCGCATGTTGTCCATGTCGTACACCACTGCGCTGAGCGCTGGTGGCAAAAGATGGCAGATCTGGTAGGAGCGCAAGCCTCTGGCCGTTTCTCCGAAGGGCGCGCGAGGTGCCCAGCCTTTCTTGATTCGGTTCAATTGCGATTCGACAAATTGCTTCGAGAGTACCGGGTCTTCGGCGATGGTCATCCAGAAGGTGCTGGAGAACTGGTCGAAGCTTGTGAAATGTTGCCCGGCGAGCTTTTGGGCGATGTGGGTGGGGATGGGTGTGGCCATGTCGTTCGGGCTCCTTGTGCACGACAGGGTGAGGTGCCCCATGATCAACGCTTGGTCAGCCAGGGAATAGATTCCGATTGCCGAGTTCTGCGCGGGTTGTTTTCTTGTGCCGAGTCAGAAAACTCCGCTACTGGTGTCGTCCAGGGCTGGCACCCTGTGCAAGACGCCTAGATATGCTTCTCCCCCACCGGAATCACCCGCCTTTCCTTCACCGCCTTGTACGAAAAACTCGAATAGATCTCCTTCACCCCGGGCAGTGTCTGCAGCACTTCGCGGGCGAATTCGCCGAAAGACTCCAGGTCCCGCGCGAGGACCTCCAGGAGAAAGTCATAGCGCCCCGAGATGTTGTGGCAGGCGACGATTTCCGGGATTTCCATCAGGCGCTTCTCGAAGGCGCGGGCAGCGTCCTTGTTGTGCGATTCCATCATGATGCTGACGAACGCTGTGACGCCAAAGCCCAGAGACTTGGGCGAAAGGATGGCCTGGTAGCCGGTGATATAGCCGCCTTCTTCCAGCAGCTTGACCCGCCGCCAGCAAGGCGAAGTGGTCAGGGCAACCTGGTCGGCGAGTTCGGCGACGGTGAGGCGGGCGTTGTCCTGCAGGGCGCCGAGCAGGGCGCGGTCGGTTCGGTCCAGAGGGGCTGGCATGGTGTGCCCTTTTTTCGGTCTGATTGTTGTTTTTGTTCCAGAACTGCCGATGTTCACGGGGCAATTTGGAAAAAAATCCGGGGTGCCAAGGCATAAGCTTAGAACAAACAACAAGGAGGCTGTTGTCATGCGCGCTGCCGTCGATAAGACCGGTTTTTCCACGCGGGCCATTCACCATGGCTACGACCCGCAGTCCCATGGTGGCGCGCTGGTGCCGCCGGTCTACCAGACCGCGACCTACGCTTTCGAAAGCGTCGAGTATGGCGCGGCCTGCTTTGCCGGAGAGCAGTGCGGACACTTCTATAGTCGGATCTCCAACCCGACCCTGGCCCTGCTGGAGCAGCGCATGGCGTCGCTGGAGGGCGGCGAGGCGGGGCTGGCCCTGGCCTCGGGCATGGGTGCCATCACCTCGACGATGTGGACCCTGCTGCGCCCGGGGGATGAGCTGATCGTCGGCGACACCTTGTACGGTTGCACTTTTGCTTTCCTGCACCATGGCATCGGCGAGTTTGGCGTGAAGGTGCGGCATGTTGACCTGAACGATCCGGTCGCGCTCGAGGCGGCGATCACTTCCAGCACGCGGATGATCTATTTCGAGACCCCGGCCAACCCCAACATGCACCTGGTGGACATCGCCGCCGTGGTAGGTGTGGCGCGCCGGCATGACCTGCTGGTGGTGATCGACAACACCTATTGCACCCCCTATCTGCAACGCCCGCTGGAGCTAGGCGCGGACCTGGTGGTGCATTCGGCGACCAAGTACCTCAGTGGCCACGGCGATATCACCGCCGGGCTGGTGGTGGGGCGCAAGGCGCTGATCGACCGCATTCGCCTGGAAGGCTTGAAGGACATGACCGGCGCCGTGCTGTCGCCGCACGACGCATCGCTGCTGATGCGCGGTATGAAAACCCTGGCCCTGCGCATGGAGCGCCATTGCAGCAATGCCTTGCGCGTGGCGCAGTTTCTGGAGCGTCATCCACAGGTCGAGCTGATTCATTACCCGGGCCTGCCGAGCTTTGCGCAGTTCGGCCTGGCGCAGCGGCAGATGCGTTTGCCGGGCGGGATGATTGCCTTCGAACTCAAGGGCGGCATCCAGGCGGGGCGACGCTTCATGAACGCGTTGCAGTTGTTCTGCCGCGCGGTGAGCCTGGGGGATGCCGAGTCATTGGCGCAGCACCCGGCGAGCATGACCCATTCGAGCTACACGCCCGAGGAACGAGCGCAGCATGGGATCTCCGAGGGGTTGGTGCGGTTGTCGGTGGGCCTGGAGGATGTCGACGACCTGCTGGCGGATCTTGGGCAGGCCCTCGGGAGCCGTGTTTGAGTTAAGTGATGGCCACTTTTCACGGGCACAAAAAAGGCCGCTTTACGCGGCCTTCGTCATGCTTGCTGGGTCAGCGCTTGAGGCCGTAGCTCTCGTCGAGCATGCCCGGCGAGTTCGGCGCCTTGGGCGCGTAGTCGCGTGGGACTTCGGCGGTATCCTTCGGCGGTGTCAGGCGATCGCGCGGACCTTGTGCGGCTTCGGAGTGCAACGACGCGAGCAGGCGCTGGCGGGTCAGCTCGTCCAGGGCCAGGCGATTGGCCCCGTCAGCCAGGTGATCCTGCACATCCTGGTAGCTCTGGGTCAGTTTCTTGACCAGCGAAGCAGTGCTGTTGAAGTGGGTGACCACTTCGTTCTGGTAATTGTCGAAACGCTGCTGGATGTCGTCCAGCTGGCGTTGCGTACTGCTGGGAGCCGCGTTGGGGAGAAGGCGGGCCAGGGCGAAACCGACGACGACACCAACGACCAGTGCCAGGGTCGGCAGCAACCAAACAAGGAGCGAGTGTTCCACGAGTCCTTCCTCTATAAACGGCTTTGCTTTACGTTAACGGCTCAGACCTGCGCTGTATACCGCGAGCGATCGCAAATCAGAACAGAATTCCTCCTCTAGACGAATCGACCCCCCACGAGGTCACGGAGTAGTGCCTTGCTTGTCCGCGAAACCCCCATGTTCATCGATGGCCCCAGTGGCCCGCTGGAAGCCTTGTACCTGGACGTGGCCGATGCCCGCGGCGTGGTGCTGATCTGCCACCCCAACCCGGTCCAGGGTGGCACCATGCTCAACAAGGTGGTCTCGACGCTGCAGCGCACGGCTCGCGATGCGGGCTACAGCACCCTGCGCTTCAACTACCGTGGCGTCGGCCAGAGCGCCGGCAGCCACGACATGGGCGCTGGCGAAGTGGCCGATGCCGAGGCCGCCGCGGCCTGGCTGCGCGCCACACATCCTGAGCTGGCGCTGGTACTGATGGGCTTCTCGTTCGGGGGCTTCGTCGCCGCCAGCCTGGCCGGGCGGCTGGAACGCGCCGGGAGCGAGTTGCAACATCTGTTCATGATTGCCCCGGCGGTGATGCGCCTGACCGCCGACTTCCCGCTGCCCGAGCGCTGCGCCCTCACCGTGGTCCAGCCTGACACCGACGAGGTGGTCGACCCTGCGCTGGTCTATGAATGGTCCGACACACTGACGCGCCCCCATGAGCTGCTGAAAGTGGCAGAATGCGGACACTTCTTCCATGGCAAGCTGACCGATCTGAAGGATCTGGTGCTGCCGCGTCTTTCGAACTGAGCCAAGCCTGAATAAGCGATCACCCATGACCACGCGCATTCTCACCGGTATCACCACCACCGGCACTCCGCACCTGGGCAACTACGCCGGTGCCATCCGTCCGGCGATCCTCGCCAGCCAGCAGCCCGGTGCCGACTCGTTCTACTTCCTGGCTGACTATCACGCCCTGATCAAGTGCGACGACCCGCTGCGCATCCAGCGCTCGCGCCTGGAAATCGCCGCCACCTGGCTGGCCGGTGGCCTGGATCCGGACAAGGTCACGTTCTACCGCCAGTCCGACATTCCTGAAATCCCTGAGCTGACCTGGCTGCTGACCTGCGTGGCTGCCAAGGGCCTGCTCAATCGCGCCCACGCCTACAAGGCCTCGGTCGACAAGAACCTGGAAAGCGGCGAAGACCCGGATGCCGGCGTGTCCATGGGCCTATACAGCTACCCGGTGCTGATGGCCGCCGACATCCTGATGTTCAACGCACATAAGGTCCCGGTCGGTCGTGACCAGATCCAGCACGTTGAAATGGCCCGTGACATCGGCCAGCGCTTCAACCACCTGTTCGGCCAGGGCAAGGAGTTCTTCGTTCTGCCCGAGGCGGTGATCGAGGAAAGCGTGGCCACGCTCCCAGGCCTGGACGGTCGCAAGATGTCCAAAAGCTACGACAACACCATCCCGCTGTTCACCAGCGCCAAGGACATGAAGGACGCCATCTCGCGCATCGTCACCGACTCGCGTGCGCCAGGCGAGGCGAAGGATCCGGACAACTCCCACCTGTTCACCCTGTACCAGGCCTTCGCCAGCGCCGCACAAGCCGGCGAGTTCCGCGAAGAGTTGCTGCAGGGCCTGGGCTGGGGCGAGGCGAAGAGCCGCCTGTTCCAGTTGCTCGACGGCCAGTTGGCCGAGAAGCGCGAGCACTACCATCAACTGATCTCGCGTCCGTCGGACCTGGAAGACATCCTCCTGGCCGGCGCAGCCAAGGCGCGCAAGATCGCCACGCCGTTCCTCGAGCAGTTGCGTGAGTCGGTGGGCCTGCGCTCCTTCCGCAGCAGCGTCCAGGTCAACGCCGAAGTGAAGAAGAAGGCTGCCAAGAGCGCGCGCTTCGTCAGCTTCCGCGATGAAGACGGCAGCTTCCGCTTCCGCCTCCTGGCCGCCGATGGCGAGCAATTGTTGCTGTCGCGCAGCTTCGCCGACGGCAAGAGTGCAGGCGCGGTGAGCAAGCAACTGCAGCAGGGTGGCGAGGCGGATGTGCGTGTAGATGGCCTGGGCTTCAGCCTGTGGCTCGATGGCGAGCAGGTGGCCGAAGGCCCGCAGTTCGCCGATGCAAGCGCCCGTGATGCGGCGGTGCTGAGCCTGCGTGAGGCGTTGGCGCCCCAGCAGGACTGAAACAGGGACCTGTAGGAGCGGCGGTTCGGCGCTCCGACTTGCCCGCGAAGCAGGCGCCGCGTTGCATGGCACCGGCCATGCCGGTGTTCGCGGGCAAGCCCGCTCCTACAGACTGATTGCCATTAAGCGGGCCGGTCGCTACAGTGACGGCCCGTTTTTTGTTGCCTCGCTAACGAATCATGACGCCCCTAGAACGATATCAAGCAGATCTGAAACGCCCCGATTTCTTCCATGACGCGGCGCAGGAAACGGCGGTGCGTCACTTGCAGCGCCTTTACGACGACCTGGTCGCCGCGCAGAGCAACAAGCCGGGCGTGTTCGGCAAGCTGTTCGGCAAGAAGGAGCAGACACCGGTCAAAGGCCTGTATTTCTGGGGCGGGGTAGGGCGTGGCAAGACCTACCTGGTCGACACCTTCTTCGAGGCGCTGCCGTTCAAGGAGAAGATGCGCACCCACTTCCACCGCTTCATGAAGCGTGTGCACGAGGAAATGAAAACCCTCAAGGGTGAGAAGAACCCGCTGACCATCATCGCCAAGCGCTTCTCCCAGGAAGCCAAGGTGATCTGCTTCGATGAGTTCTTCGTGTCCGACATCACCGACGCCATGATCCTCGGCACCTTGATGGAAGAGCTGTTCAAGAACGGCGTCTCTTTGGTGGCCACCTCCAACATCGTGCCGGACGGCCTGTACAAGGACGGCCTGCAGCGTGCGCGCTTCCTCCCGGCCATCGCCATGATCAAGCAGTACACCGATGTGGTGAACGTCGACAGTGGCGTTGACTATCGCTTGCGCCACCTGGAGCAGGCCGAGCTGTTCCACTTCCCGCTCAACGAAGCCGCCCACGAGAGTATGCGCGCCAGTTTCAAGGCCCTGACCCCCGATTGCACCCAGGCGGTCGAGAACGACGTGCTGATGATCGAGAATCGCGAGATCCACGCGTTGCGCACCTGTGACGACGTCGCCTGGTTCGACTTCCGCGCCTTGTGCGATGGGCCACGCAGCCAGAACGACTACATCGAGTTGGGCAAGATCTTCCATGCCGTGCTGCTGAGCAACGTCGAGCAGATGGGCGTCACCACCGACGACATCGCCCGCCGCTTCATCAACATGGTCGACGAGTTCTATGATCGCAACGTCAAGCTGATCATTTCGGCCGAAGTCGAGCTCAAGGACCTGTACACCGGCGGGCGCCTGAGCTTCGAGTTCCAGCGTACGCTCAGCCGACTGCTGGAAATGCAGTCCCACGAGTTCCTGGCTCGCGCGCACAAGCCCTGAAGCAGTACCTGTCCCCTGGCAGGCGCGGGCTTGCCGCGCACCTGCCAGGGGTGGTTGGTGTTCTCAGGCCTCCTGCATGAACTGCTGCCGATACTGGTTCGGCGACAGTTCGGTGTGCTGGCGGAACAGCCGGGCGAAGAAGCTCGCGTCGTCGTACCCCACCTCATAACTGATGGTCTTGATGCTCTTGCGGGTGCTCGAGAGCAGGCCCTTGGCGGTCTCGATACGCAGGCGCTGCAGGTAGTGCAGTGGCTTGTCCCCGGTCGCGCTCTGGAAGCGGCGCATGAAGTTGCGGATGCTCATGCCATGGTTGCGCGCCACGTCCTCGAAGCGGAACTTGTCGGCGAAGTGCTCCTCCAGCCAGTGCTGGATCTGCAGGATGATCAGGTCCTGGTGCAGCTTCTGCCCGCCGAAGCCCATGCGCCCTGGCGTGTAGTTGCGCTGCACTTCGTAGAGGATATCGCGAGCCACCGCCCGCGCCACGTTGGCGCCGCAGAAACGCTCGATCAGGTAGATGTACAGGTCGCAGGCCGAGGTGGTGCCGCCGGCGCAGTATAGGTTGTCGGCGTCGGTCAGGTGCTTGTCCTGATTCAGGCGGATAGTGGGGAAGCGTTCGGCGAAGCTGTTGAAGAAGCGCCAGTAGGTGGTCGCCTCCTTGCCATCGAGCAGGCCTGACTCGGCGAGCCAGAACACGCCGCTGGCTTCGCCGCACAGCACGGCGCCACGGGCGTGCTGCTCACGCAGCCAGGGGAGCACTTGCGGGTAGCGGGCGAGCAGGTTGTCGAAGTCGTCCCAGAACGCCGGGAGGATGATCACATCGGCGTCACCCAGGCGACTGTCCACGGGGAGTTGTACGTCGCTGAAGCTGTCCACCGGCTGGCCGTCAGGGCTCACCAGGTGAATCTCGAACATCGATTGCAGCCCCAGGCCCAGTTGCTTGCTGTAACGCAGGCTGGCCAGGTGGAAGAAGTCCTTGGCCTGCATCAGTGTCGAAGCGAACACTTTATCAATGGCCAGGATGCTGACGCGCCGCAACGACGCGGAGGGTTGGGTAAACATCATTGTCATTGTTCTTATAGGGTAGAGTGGTCAATCACCGGCTGGATCGTCTTATTTTTTGGCGATTGTGTCTACCCCGAAGAAATGCGCTGCCCTCTTCGCGGGCAAGCCCGCTCCCACAAGGCCTGTGATGAACCTTGTGGGAGCGGGCTTGCTCGCGAAGAGGGCAGTACATGATCACGCTCAGGGCGCCGGGTTTGGCTGCTGCTGGTGCAGTGCCTCGATCGCCGCCAACAGTTCGTCACTCAGAACCAGGTTGGCGCTGTCCAGGTTGCTCTGCAATTGCTTGAGATCGGTCGCCCCGATGATGTTGCTGGTCACGAACGGCTGGCGGGTGACGAATGCCAGGGCCATCTGCGCCGGATCCAGGCCATGCTCGCGGGCCAACTGCACGTAGCGGCTGCAGGCGGCCACGGTCTGCGGGTTGGAGTAGCGGGCGAAGCGGCTGAACAAGGTCAGGCGTGCCTTTTCCGGGCGCGCGCCGTTCTCGTACTTGCCCGACAGCATGCCGAAGGCCAGTGGCGAATAAGCCAGCAGGCCGCACTGCTCGCGGATCGCCACTTCCGCCAGGCCCACCTCGAAGCTGCGATTGAGCAGGTTGTACGGGTTCTGGATCGACACTGCCCGTGGCCAGCCGCGGCTTTCGGCCAGGTGCAGGAACTTCATGGTGCCCCATGGCGTTTCGTTGGACAGGCCGATGTGGCGGATCTTGCCGGCGCGCACTTGCTCGTCGAGCACCTCCAGCGTTTCCTCCAGCGGCGTGAACAGGTCGTTGGGCAGGTGCTGGTAGCCCAGCTTGCCGAAGAAGTTGGTCGAACGCTCCGGCCAGTGCAGCTGGTAGAGGTCGATGCGGTCGGTCTGCAGGCGCTTGAGGCTTTCGTCCAGCGCGGCGACGATGTGCTGGCGGTTGTGCTTGAGTTGGCCGTCGCGGATATGGCTGATGCCGTTACCGGGGCCGGCGACTTTGCTGGCGAGGATCCAGTCGTCACGGTCGCCATTGGCGGCGAACCAGTTGCCGATGATGCGTTCGGTCGCCGCGTAGGTCTCCGGGCGCGGCGGCACCGGGTACATTTCGGCGGTGTCGATGAAGTTGATGCCGGCGGCCTTGGCCAGAGCGATCTGCTCGAAGGCCTCATCCTGGACGTTCTGCTCACCCCAGGTCATGGTGCCCAGGCACAGTGCGCTGACGTTGAGGTCGGTACGGCCGAGCTTGCGGTATTCCATCGGAAGGCTCTCTGCTGGACAAAGAAACCATCAAAGCAGGTTGAAAATCTTTGCGCAATCTGGATAATGCTGGGCCTCTCCGTGTGGCGGAAGTGATGCACCACCACGCAGGAAGAACCCCGTCGATCATGGGCGTGCCCGACCCGAGCCCCCAAAAGCGTCCGTGCTCGGCTGCGCGCTTGCACTTGGCAAGTTGTGCACTATCCAGTAAGATTCGCCGTCTATTTTTCGCTGGGCGGCCTCTGAGGCTTTAGAGAATGAAAACTTTTACTGCTAAACCGGAAACAGTAAAGCGCGAGTGGTTCGTAATCGATGCCGCTGGTCAGACCCTGGGTCGTCTGGCTACCGAAATCGCTACCCGTCTGCGCGGCAAACACAAGCCTGAGTACACTCCTCACGTTGACACCGGCGACTACATCGTCGTCATCAACGCCGAGCAGGTTCGTGTAACTGGTGCCAAGTCTTCGGACAAGATGTACTACTCCCACTCCGGCTTCCCAGGTGGCATCAAGGAAATCAGCTTCGAAAAGCTGATCGACAAGGCCCCTGAGCGCGTCATCGAGACCGCGGTCAAAGGCATGCTGCCGAAGAACCCGCTGGGTCGCGACATGTACCGCAAGCTGAAAGTGTACGCGGGTGCTACCCACCCTCACACTGCTCAGCAGCCTCAAGAACTGAAGATCTAACGGGATAGTTCATTATGTCGGCGACTCAAAATTACGGCACTGGCCGTCGCAAGACCGCAACCGCTCGCGTTTTCCTGCGTCCGGGTACTGGTAACATTTCCATCAACAACCGTCCTCTGGACACTTTCTTCGGCCGCGAAACCGCTCGCATGGTTGTTCGCCAGCCGCTGGAACTGACCGAGACCGTTGAGAAGTTCGACATCTACGTCACCGTCGCCGGTGGTGGTGTCAGCGGTCAGGCCGGTGCTATCCGCCACGGTATCACCCGCGCTCTGATGGAATACGACGAAACCCTGCGTGGCGCTCTGCGTCGTGCTGGCTACGTCACCCGCGACGCTCGTGAAGTCGAGCGTAAGAAAGTGGGTCTGCGTAAAGCGCGTAAGCGTCCTCAGTACTCCAAGCGTTAATACCGCTTCGGCAGTCGAAAAAGCCCGGTTCCTTGGAACCGGGCTTTTTTTATGTCTTGAACTAACCTGTCAGCATGTCCGGGCCGAGTTGTCACATAGACGCAGATCAAGCAAAGCGAGGGTTGTAGCCCGAACCAGGGGTAATCACCTTGTCAGTGTGTGGATTTGTTTCTTACCATGGCGGCCAATTTTTAGCGCCACAGACATTACTAATAGACGCCTGATCCAGCGGGCGAGAAGAAAGCTGATGGGAGAGGACTGAATGAGCAATGACGGCGTCAACGCAGGCCGGCGCCGCTTCCTCGTAGCTGCCACATCCGTGGTGGGGGCTGCGGGGGCAGTGGGGGCTGCGGTACCGTTCGTGGGGTCATGGTTCCCCAGTGCCAAGGCGAAAGCCGCTGGGGCACCGGTGAAGGTCAACATCGCCAAGGTTGAGCCCGGGCAGCAGATGGTTGCCGAATGGCGCGGTCAGCCGGTGTTCATCGTGCGACGAACGCAAGAGATCCTCGGCAATCTGAAAAAGATCACTGCAGACCTGTCCGACCCCGAGTCCAAGGCTTCGGTGCAGCCGACCTACGTCGATCCCGAGGTTCGCTCGATCAAGCCGGAAATACTCATCCTCGTTGGCTTGTGCACCCACCTGGGGTGCTCGCCGACTTTCCGTCCGGAAGTCGCCCCCGCCGATCTCGGTCCGAAGTGGGTCGGTGGCTATTTCTGCCCTTGCCATGGCTCGCACTATGATCTGGCGGGTCGCGTCTACAAGTCGCAGCCAGCCCCGCTCAATTTGCCAGTGCCGCCGCACTCGTACGAGTCGGACGACATCATCGTCATCGGCGTCGATCAGGAGAACGCATGATGAGCAAGTTCATGGACTGGATTGATGCTCGCTTCCCCGCCACGAAAATGTGGGAAGACCACCTGAGCAAGTATTACGCGCCCAAGAACTTCAACTTCCTGTACTTCTTTGGCTCCCTCGCGTTGCTGGTGCTGGTCAACCAGATCGTCACGGGGGTCTGGCTGACCATGAGCTTCACGCCCTCGGCAGAAGAGGCCTTCGCCTCGGTCGAGTACATCATGCGCGATGTCGAGTACGGCTGGATTCTGCGCTATCTGCACTCCACCGGCGCCTCGGCGTTCTTCATCGTGGTCTACCTGCACATGTTCCGCGGGTTGCTCTACGGTTCGTACCAAAAGCCGCGTGAGCTGGTGTGGCTGTTCGGCATGCTGATCTACCTGGCGCTGATGGCCGAGGCCTTCATGGGTTACCTGCTGCCTTGGGGGCAGATGTCCTACTGGGGCGCCCAGGTGATCATCTCGCTGTTCGGTGCCATCCCGGTGATCGGCGATGATCTCACTCAATGGATCCGTGGTGACTACCTGATCTCAGGCATCACCCTGAACCGCTTCTTTGCCCTGCATGTGGTGGCGCTGCCGATCGTCATTCTCGGGCTTGTGGTGCTGCACATCCTGGCACTGCACGAGGTGGGCTCGAACAACCCGGACGGTGTCGACATCAAGAAGCACAAGGACGAGAACGGTGTACCGCTGGATGGCATTCCCTTCCACCCGTACTACACGGTCAAGGATATCGTCGGGGTCGTGGTATTCCTCTTCGTGTTCTGCGCCGTGGTGTTCTTCTTCCCGGAAATGGGTGGCTACTTCCTGGAAAAACCTAACTTCGAGCAGGCCAACGCCTTCAAGACCCCCGAGCACATTGCGCCGGTGTGGTACTTCACGCCCTTCTACGCGATCCTGCGGGCGGTGCCTGACAAGCTGTTCGGTGTCATCGCCATGGGCGCGGCGATTGCGGTGCTGTTCGTGTTGCCCTGGCTCGATCGCAGTCCGGTGCGCTCCATGCGCTACAAGGGCTGGTTGAGCAAGATCTTCCTGCTGGTGTTCTGCGTGGCCTTCATCATTCTCGGCGTGCTCGGTGTGCTGGCGCCTACGCCCGGACGGACCCTGCTGTCCCAGGTCTGCACCGTGCTGTATTTCGCCTACTTCCTGTTGATGCCGTTCTACACAAGGCTCGAGAAGACAAAACCGGTTCCGGAAAGGGTGACTGGCTGATGAAAAAGTTTATTGCAGTAATGTTCCTGGCATTGATGCCTGCCTTATCCTTTGCTGCCGAGCAGGGTGTGGAGCTGCAGAAGGTCGATATCGACCTGACCGACAAGGCCGCGTTGCAAGACGGGGCGCGCACCTTCGCCAACTATTGCATGGGTTGCCACAGCGCCAAGTTCCAGCGGTACGAGCGGGTTGCCGATGACCTGGGCATCCCCCACGAGCTGATGCTCGAAAAGCTGGTGTTCACGGGGGCCAAGATCGGCGATCACATGAAGATCGGCATGCAGCCCAGCGATGCCAAGACCTGGTTCGGTGCGGCGCCGCCTGATCTCACGTTGGTCGCCCGAGTGCGTGGCAACGATTGGCTGTACAGCTACCTGCACAGCTTCTACGAAGACAAGTCGCGCCCTTATGGGGTGAACAACAAGGTCTTCCCGAACGTGGGCATGCCCAACGTGCTGGTCGGGCTGCAGGGCAACCAGGTGATTGGCTGCAAGCAGATCCAGACAGTGGTCGACGGCAAGAAGCAATTCGACCCGCTGACTGGCAGTCCTTTGACCCATGAAGCCTGTGACCAGCTGACCATCGAGCCGAAATCCGGTACCCTGACGCCCGAGCAGTTCGACGAGAAGGTCAAGAACCTGGTGACCTTCCTGGCCTATTCGGCCAACCCGGTCAAACTGGAAAGTCAGCGCATCGGCACCTATGTCCTGCTGTACCTGGCTTTCTTCTTCGTGTTCGCCTACTTGCTCAAGCGCGAATACTGGAAGGACGTGCACTGATCACGCAGTAGTTTCTGGTAGTTGAACGCGCCCTGGGGTGCTCCTGCGCAATCGCGAGGAGCCTCCCAGGGCGCGTTTGCATTTGCAGTTTCACAAGCATCCCCATGCGAGGAGGAGCTACATGGGCGCGACCAACAGGTTAGCCTGCTATTCCGACCCCGCTGACCATTATTCTCATCGGGTACGCCTCGTTCTCGCCGAGAAGGGCGTCAGTGTGCAGATCATCGACGTCATCGCCGATCGTCTGCCGCCCAAACTGATCGAAGTGAACCCCTATGGCAGCGTGCCAACCCTGGTCGACCGCGACCTGGCGTTGTACGAATCGACCGTGGTGATGGAATACCTCGAGGAGCGTTATCCTCATCCGCCGCTGATGCCGGTATACCCGGTGGCGCGCGGCAACAGCCGCCTGCTGATGCACCGTATCCAGCGTGACTGGTGTGCACTGGCTGATGTCATTCTCGATCCGCGTGCCGCCGAGGCTGCGCGTGGCGCGGCGCGCAAGTCGCTGCGCGAGAGTCTGACCGGTGTCTCGGCGCTGTTCGGCGAGTTTCCCTGCTTCATGAGCGAGGAGCAAAGCCTGGTCGATTGTTGTCTACTGCCCATACTCTGGCGATTGCCGGTCCTGGGTATCGAACTGCCGCGGCAAGCCAAGCCGCTGCTGGATTATATGGAGCGACAGTTCGCTCGCGAGCCTTTCCAGGCGAGCCTGTCTGCTGCTGAACGTGAAATGCGCAAGCTTTAAGGAGCCGTTGATGAACTCCAGTCGCCCCTATCTGGTTAGAGCACTGTACGAGTGGATCGTCGACAACGATTGCACCCCCCATATGCTGGTCAATGCCGAGTATCCGGCGGTCCAGGTGCCCCAGGGATTTGCCAGCGATGGCCAGATCGTCTTGAACATTTCGCCCAGCGCTGTGCGTAACCTGCACATGGACAACGACGCGGTGAGCTTCGAGGGGCGCTTCAGTGGCGTGGCCCATTCGCTCTATGTGCCGGCAGGCGCGATCCTGGGTATCTATGCTCGGGAGAATGGCCAGGGCATGGTGTTCGAGCTGGAGCCGCCGTTGATGGATGGCGAAGAGCTCGATGACGAAGGCGTCGAGCCTGATGATGATGGCCCGCCGGAGGGTGGTGGCCAGCCGCCGCGACCCAGTGGGCGGCCGAGCTTGAAAGTGGTCAAGTAATAAAAAAGGCGATCCATCCGGATCGCCTTTTTTATTCAAGTTCGGATTACAGGTCCTTGATCGTGCGTACCTGGTCCTTGTTGATGCGGGTCGGCTTGCCGTCCAGCTGCTTGAATTCGTAGAAGCCCGAGTCTTTGTCGAACTTTGGCGTGTCGAGCGTCTGCAGCTCGCGGCCGTCGTTGAGGGTGATCGTGCTCGGGGTGGAGCAGCCGGCCAAGGTGGCGAAGGCGGTGATGGCGAGAAGGGACAGCAGGGACTTCTTCATGGGCTTTCCTGGGTTGTTTGCGGCAATACCTGGTGCGATGGGCTACAGCGCGCATTCATCGCGCGCCGTGGCCCTGGATATCAATCGATGTACTCGAACAGCTTGACGATCTTCTGTACGCCAGACACACCCTGAACCACGTTGGTGGCGGCGTTGGCTTCCTGCTGGGTGACCAGGCCGAGCAGGTAGACGATTCCGTTCTCGGTGATCACCTTGATGCGTGAGCTGGGAACGTTGGCATCACCGATCATCTGGGTCTTGATCTTGGTGGTCAGCCAGGTGTCGTTGTTGCGTGCCAGGATCGACGAGGGCTGCATCACCTGCAGCTCGTTATGCACCTTCTTGACCCGTTGTACCTGGCCGGCGGTCTGCTCGGCGAGGCTCTTGAGATCGGCGCGCGGCGTTTGACCGGCGAGCAGCACGATGCCGTTGTAGCTGCTGACGACGATGTGCGAGCCCTTGTCCAGGTCGGGGCTTGCCTTGGCGACGTTGACCGAAACCTTGGTTTCGATCAGCGAATCGTCGATCTTGCTACCGATGGTGCGGGTGCCGCGATCATCTTCGATCGGCGAGTTGCGGGTCGAGGTCAATACCGAGCTGCAACCGGAAATACCGAGGCACAGGGTCAGGGCCATGAGGCCGAGGCGCTTGGGGATCATTCTTCACTCCCGAACAGTTGGCTGTCGATCAGATCGCACAGGCAATGGATCGCCAGCAGGTGGACTTCCTGGATACGCGCAGTGACCGTGGAGGGGACGCGGATCTCCACATCCTCGGGCAGCAGCAGCGAAGCCATACCGCCGCCGTCACGTCCGGTCAATGCTACGACAATCATTTCACGATCATGTGCGGCCTGGATCGCCTGGATCACGTTGGCCGAGTTGCCGCTGGTGGAGATCGCCAGCAGTACGTCGCCGGGTTGGCCCAGGGCGCGGATCTGCTTGGAGAAGACTTCGTTGTAGCTGTAGTCGTTGGCGATCGAGGTGATGGTCGAGCTGTCGGTGGTCAGGGCGATGGCTGGCAGGCTCGGACGCTCGCGCTCGAAGCGGTTGAGCAGTTCCGAGGAGAAATGCTGGGCGTCGCCCGCCGAGCCACCGTTGCCGCAGGCGAGCATCTTGCCCTCGTTGAGCAGCGCGTTGACCATGACCAGGCTGGCCTGCTCGATGTGCGGTGCCAGGATGTCCATTGCCTGTTGCTTGGTATCGATGCTGGCCTGGAACAGCCGGCGAATTCGGGATTGCATGTCCATCTGGTGTGACCTTAAGTGCGGCGGAGGCCTGCGCGACGCGCGACAGGGGCCAGCCCGCGAAACATAGAGCAAAGAAATCGGAATGGGTTCAGCATTCGAAGGCGTTTTTCAGCCATTGAAGCGGCCGACCTGCATGGTGGCTGCCCTGCAGGGCGACTACGTCGAAGCGGCAGGGGTGATCGGCCCAGCGGGACTCCTTCAGCAGGAACAGGTTGGCGGCAAGCGCCAGGCGTTTCTGCTTGCGCGCGTCGATACTTTCGAGCGCTCCGCCGAAATCCGCGTGCAAGCGGTAGCGGACTTCGACGAATACTACTGTATCGGCGTCGAGCATGACCAGATCAAGCTCGCCTCCCTTGCATCGCCAGTTACGCGTCAGCAGTTGCAGGCCTTGCCCTCGAAGATACTCGAGGGCCTGGTTTTCTGCCGCGAGCCCGGCGCTGGTGGGGGAGGCCTCGGGCATCAGCGTGCAGTATCCGGCAGGCGCTTGACCTGACCGCCGGAGAATTCGGCCCATGGCAGTTGGCGTTCGATGCGCTGGTTGGCGTTGATGCTCAGGCTGCCGGACAGGCCCTCGACGCGGTTGTCAGGCAGCGCCTTGAGCTGGCCTAGGCGTGGCGCCAGGCTGTAGGCATCGACACCCATGGCGTACAGGCGACCCAGGCTGCCGGCAGCTTGAGGCCACTGCTGCACGACTTGCTGACGCAGGCTGTTGGTGTTGTCCAGCAACCAGGGGGTTTCGCAGAAGCGGACGCCGTTCATGTCGTTGTACTGGTTCACGTCACCACTGGCGCTGTAGAGGTTGGAGGTGGCGTAGACCGGTACGTCACCCGCGTACTGGAAGTTGAGGGTCGGCTTGATCTGCTGGGCCTGCTGCGGGGTGGCGGCGAGGAAGATGAAATCGATGTCCTGGCGACGCGATGGTTGTGCGGCGACATTACCACCCACGGCGCTCTGCAGGCTCTTGGCACGACCTTCGCTCTGGCGCAGCTGGAACAGGTCGGCGATCTGTTGGGCCAGGGCCACCGGCTGGGCGATGCGCTCGGCAGCGAGCAGGGTGCCGCCGTTGCCTTCCCAGTCCTGGCGGAAAGCTGCGAGCACGCGGTCACCCCATTCGCCGCTCGGCACCAGGGCCACGGCGCGGACCAGGCCGTCTGCGCGGGCACGGCGAGAGACTTCGCGAGCTTCGTCCTCGGCGGCGAGGCCGAACTGGAACAGTTGTGGTGGCGATTTCTGCCCGGCCTCGGCGTAGTTCAGTGCCAGGGTGGTGATGGGCAGTTGCGGGTAGTCGGCGAGTTTCTTCACCAGTGGTTTTTCGAGCGGACCGATCACCAGCTGTACGCCGGCCGCCTGGGCCTGGCGATAGAAGTCGTCCAGCGAGGTGAGGCGCGAGCTGTCGAAAACCTGAACCGCCGGCGCTGGCTGGCCGGATTGCTGGGCCTGGAAATGGGCTGCCATGAAGCCGTCGCGCAGCGCGCGGGCTACACCGGCGAGCGGGCCTTCCTGTGGCAGCAGCAGGGCGATCTTGGTCAGCGGCTGGCTGGCCAGTTGCTTGAGCTTGACCAGTGCGTCAGGCAACTGCTTGGCGGCCGGATGATCGGCATGTTGCTGGCGCCAGCTGTCGATGGCGGCCTGTTGCTGCTCCAGGGTGCCGGCGCTCTTGACCGCCAGGGCCAGGCTGGTCCAGCCGGCGAGGGTCGGGTTGCTGGTTGGTTGCTGCAGCTGGTCGGCGGGCAGCGAGGCTACCAGCGACCAGATGGCATCGTTGTTCTTGGTTCCGTCCGGCCCGCTGAGCAGCGGAGCCAGCAAGATGCGCTGCTGGGCCGCAGGAAGTGCCTGGCCGTCGGCTTCGAGGGCTGCAGCATGCACGCTGTAGGTGCGCACCTGCTGCTCTTCGGGGAGCTCGCCGACGCGTTGCAGGCTCGGGTGCGACAGGGCGCCGAGGGCGGCCTTGGGCTGGTTGCGGCTCATCGCCAGCTCGGCAGCCAGGGTGCTGGCGAACACCTGTTGGGCGGGTTTGAGCGTGTCCAGTGGAACCTGCTCGAGGATGCGTGCGGCGCGTGGGAAGTCCTTCTGCCGGTAGGCCATGTCGGCGGCGCTCAGGCGCAGCAGCGCGGCGTCTTCGGCGGACTTGCTGGAAGCCGCCTTCTCGAGCAGTTGCTCGATGCTGGCGTCCGGGGTGCGTGGCAGTTCGCCCAGGCTGGATGAGGGCGAGCTGGCGCAGGCTGCCAGCAGGGCAGCGAGACAGAGGGCTGTGAGCAGCCGCAGGCAAGCGATCATGTAAGGGTCCTGTTACTCGATCAAGTTGGCCGGTAATTGTACCCAAGCGCTGGCCGGGGCGCGATCTTGCTGACGCTGATCCTTCACTATAGGTCGCATGTCAGGGGGTGGCGGCCAAGTTCTTTGCGCCTTGTTGCGGGCGCTCGGGCTACAATGGCGCCTTTGATCGGCAAGGCAGGTGTGTGCAGTGACTGATGTTGCAGGGGTTCCAAAATCCATAGCGGGTACGCTTTACGTCGTTGCGACGCCCATCGGCAACCTCGACGACATGAGCGCCCGGGCACTCAAGGTGCTGGCCGGCGTGGCGCTGATCGCCGCCGAGGATACCCGCCACTCGGTGCGTCTGCTGCAGCATTTCGGCATCGAGACGCCGCTGGCGGCCTGCCATGAGCACAACGAGCGCGACGAAGGCAGTCGCTTCATTACGCGCTTGCTGGCGGGTGACGATGTGGCGCTGGTGTCCGACGCCGGCACGCCGCTGATTTCCGATCCGGGCTATCACCTGGTGCGCCAGGCGCGGGCTGCCGGGGTGAAGGTGGTGCCGGTGCCAGGGGCGTGCGCGCTGATCGCTGCGCTATCGGCGGCGGGGCTGCCCTCTGATCGCTTCATTTTCGAAGGCTTCCTGCCGGCGAAGGCTGTCGGGCGCCGTGCGCGTCTGGAGCAGGTCAAGGAAGAACCTCGGACCTTGATCTTCTATGAAGCGCCGCATCGTATCCTTGAGTGCCTGGAAGACATGGAGGCGGTATTCGGCGGTGAGCGCCCGGCTGTACTGGCGCGAGAGCTGACCAAGACGTTCGAGACGCTCAAGGGCTTGCCGCTGGCCGAGTTGCGCGCCTTTGTCGCAACTGACGCCAATCAGCAGCGTGGTGAGTGCGTGGTGCTGGTGGCGGGCTGGAGTGCGCCGCAAGACGACCAGGCGATCAGTAGCGACGCCATGCGTGTATTGGATCTGTTGCTGGCAGAATTACCGCTCAAGCGGGCGGCAGCATTGGCGGCGGAAATTACCGGGGTGCGTAAGAATCTTCTTTATCAAGCAGCGCTGGATAAACAGAAAAGCCATTAATGGCGTAATGATATTATTTGCGGTATTGCTTGTTCTTGATCGCGCCTGCCGTTACCCTTGTCGGCGGAGAGTCGATCGGACAGTCGCTGCCTGTTTTTGTTCCGCAAAATCAGGGGGAGGAAAGTCCGGGCTCCGCAGGGCAGAGTGCCAGGTAACGCCTGGGAGGCGCGAGCCTACGGAAAGTGCCACAGAAAATAACCGCCTAAGCACTTCGGTGCCGGTAAGGGTGAAAAGGTGCGGTAAGAGCGCACCGCACGGCTGGCAACAGTTCGTGGCTAGGTAAACCCCACTCGGAGCAAGACCAAATAGGGTTCCATACGGCGTGGCCCGCGTCGGAACCGGGTAGGTTGCTAGAGGCGTCCAGTGATGGCCGTCGTAGAGGAATGACTGTCCTCGACAAAACCCGGCTTACAGATCGACTCTCCACCCCCTCTCTTCCTGCTTGAATCGATAGCAGATCCTTCCTGGTAATGCCGAAAAGTTCTTACTCTTGATAATTCACTTTAACTTCACACTCTATCCGTTTGAGTGCGCTTGATTTTTTCCGCCAATTTTTTCTTCCGGTAGTCCTTCCTCCTTCCTTTGTTGCGCTAAATCTCGGTCCTGTAAGGGTTTTCCCTATGAACGCGCCTTGACGGTGTGGCGGACGGATTCCTATAGTGTGCGCAAGTGGCAGAAAGTGGGATGAAGTGGGTTTTCTGGCACAAAAAAGTTACCATTGTGGGGAATCGCAGCCGTGTTCCGCGGAGCCAACGCCGTCAGCCTCGATGCAAAGGGCCGTCTCGCCATGCCGAGCCGGTACCGTGACGAGCTCGATTCGCGTTGCAATGGTCAACTTATCGTGACCATCGACGCTGTTGACCCCTGCTTGTGTGTTTATCCCCTCGATGAGTGGGAGCAGATAGAAGCCAAGTTGCGTGCCTTGCCGTCGCTGCGTGAGGAAAACCGCCGCCTGCAGCGTTTGCTGATCGGTAATGCGGTGGACCTGGAGCTCGATGGCAGTGGTCGTTTCCTGGTTCCGCCCCGTTTGCGTGAGTACGCCAAGCTCGACAAGAAGGCGATGCTGGTGGGGCAACTGAACAAATTCCAGCTGTGGGATGAGGATGCCTGGAACGCGGTTTCGGCAGCCGACCTCGCAGCTATTCAACAACCGGGCGCCATGCCCGATGAACTGCGTGACCTGATCCTGTGACGATAGATAGCGGCTTCAACCACATCACCGTATTGCTCGACGAAGCTGTCGAGGCATTGGCCCTGCGCGCCGACGGTTGCTATCTGGACGGGACCTTTGGTCGCGGTGGGCACAGTCGTCTCATTCTCAGCAAGCTCGGGCCGCAAGGGCGGCTGCTGGGCTTCGACAAAGATCCACAGGCGATTGCCACGGGGCAAGCGCTGGCGGCCGAAGACGGCCGCTTTGTCATTGTGCAGCGCAGCTTCGCCGAACTGGGTGATGAAGTGCGTGCGCGCGGGCTGGACGGCAAGGTCAGCGGTATCCTGCTCGACCTGGGTGTCTCCTCGCCGCAGCTGGACGATCCTGAGCGCGGCTTCAGTTTCCTCAACGATGGCCCGCTGGACATGCGCATGAATCCGGGCCAGGGCATCAGCGCCGCCGAGTTCATCGCCACCGCGCCCGTCGAAGAAATAGCCCGCGTGTTCAAGGAGTACGGCGAGGAGCGTTTTGCCGGTCGCATGGCGCGTGCGGTGGTCGAGCGTCGCGAGAAGCAGCCGTTCACCCGTACCGCCGACCTGGCCGAAGTGCTCAAGGTCGCCAACCCTGCTTGGGAGAAGGGCAAGAATCCGGCGACTCGCGCTTTCCAGGGGCTGCGCATTCACGTCAATAACGAACTGGGCGATCTGGAGGCCGGCCTGGATGCCGCGCTCGAGGCGCTGGAAGTCGGCGGCCGCCTGGCGGTGATCAGCTTCCACTCGCTGGAAGACCGCATCGTCAAACTGTTCATGCGCAAGCTGGTCAAGGGCGAAGCGGATAACCTGCCACGCAACCTGCCGGTGCAGCACAAGGCCTTCGAGCCTCGTATCAAGCTGATCGGCAAGGCGCAGTTCGCCTCCGATGCAGAACTCAAGGCCAACCCGCGTGCGCGCAGCGCCGTCATGCGCGTGGCGGAGAAGCTGCGGTGAGTCGCCTGTTCGCCAAGCCATTGCCAGGCGGAAGCTTCCTGATGCTTCTGCTGTTCGTTGGCGTGCTGGTGTCGGCCATCGCTGTCTCCTACAGCGCTCACTGGAACCGCCAGTTGCTCAACACGCTCTACAACGAGCTGAGCGAGCGCGACAAGGCCCAGGCTGAGTGGGGGCGCCTGATTCTCGAGCAGAGCACCTGGACTGCCCACAGCCGTATCGAAAACCTGGCTGCCGGCCAGTTGAAGATGCGCGTACCCAACGCTGACGAAGTGCGGATGGTGACGCCATGATGAAGCTCGAGGGTGCACTCTACCCCTGGCGCTTCCGGGTCGTCGTAGGCCTGCTGGCGTTGATGGTCGGCGCGATCAGCTGGCGGATCATCGACCTGCAGGTGGTCGACCGAGACTTCCTCAAGGGGCAGGGCGATGCTCGCAGCCTGCGCCATATCCCGATTCCTGCACACCGTGGCCTGATTACCGACCGCAATGGCGAGCCTCTGGCCGTCAGTACGCCGGTCACCACGCTCTGGGCCAACCCCAAGGAGATGCAGGCGTCCAAGGACCGTTGGCCGCAACTGGCCGCTGTGCTGGGGCAGAACCCGCAGCAACTGATCGAGCGCCTCACCCAGCAGGCCAACAAGGAATTCATCTACCTGGTTCGCGGCCTCACGCCCGAGCAGGGCCAGCAGGTACTCGACCTTAAAGTGCCCGGCGTCTATGGCCTCGAAGAATTCCGCCGCTTCTATCCGGCAGGCGATGTCACGGCGCACATGGTCGGCTTTACCGACCTGGACGACCACGGTCGTGAAGGTGTCGAGCTCGCCTATGACGAATGGCTGGCCGGGGTGCCCGGCAAACGTCAGGTGATCAAGGACCGGCGCGGTCGCCTGATCAAGGATATTCAAGTCACCAAGAACGCCAAGGCCGGTAAGACCTTGGCGTTGTCGATAGACCTGCGCCTGCAGTACCTGGCGACTCGCGAGCTGCGCAATGCCATCGCCGAGCAGGATGCCAAGGCCGGCAGCCTGGTGATCATGGACGTCAAGACCGGCGAGGTCCTGGCGATGGTCAACCAGCCAACGTACAACCCCAACAACCGCCGCAGCATGTTCCCGGCAGCCATGCGTAACCGGGCGATCATCGATGTGTTCGAGCCAGGTTCCACGGTCAAGCCGATTTCCATGAGTGCGGCGCTGCAGAGCGGGCGCTGGAAACCCACCGACAAGGTCGAGGTGTATCCGGGCAGCCTGCAGATTGGTCGCTACACGATCAAGGACGTGTCCAGGAGCGAGGGCCCGATCCTCGACCTGACCGGCATCCTGATCAACTCCAGTAACGTCGGCATGAGCAAGATCGCCTTCGATATCGGCGGCGAAGCCATCTATCGGGTGATGTCGCAGGTTGGCCTGGGGCAGTACACCGGCCTGGGCTTCCCGGGTGAGCGCGTGGGCAACCTGCCCAACCATCGTGAGTGGCGCAAGGCCGAGACAGCCACGCTCTCCTATGGATACGGCGTATCGGTCACCGCCCTGCAGTTGGTTCACGCCTACGCCGCGCTGGCCAACGACGGCAAGATGGTGCCGCTGTCGATTCTCAAGGTCGACAAGGCGCCGGAAGCCGTGCAAGCCATTCCGAAGGAAACCGCCAAGACCATCCAGGGCATGTTGCAGCAGGTGATCGAGGCGCCGCGCGGTGTGTTCCGCGCCCAGGTGCCGTTCTACCACGTTGCCGGCAAGTCGGGCACCGCGCGCAAGGCCACGGTCGGCTCCAAGGGATACACCGAAAACGCCTACCGTTCGCTGTTTGCCGGTTTCGGCCCGATGAGCGACCCGCGCTACGCCATCGTCGTGGTCATCGACGAGCCGGGCAAAGGCGGTTACTTCGGTGGTCTGGTCTCGGCGCCGGTGTTCAGCAAGGTCATGTCCGGCACTCTGCGGCTGATGAACGTGCCGCCGGATAACCTGCCGCCCGCGAACGTGCAGCAGGCCAGTGCAGTACCCGCCAAGGGAGGGCGTGGTTGATGACAATGCCATTGAGCAAGCTTTTCGCCCATGCCAGCCGCGATCCGTTGATTCGCGAGCTGACACTCGACAGCCGCCAGGTGCGGCCGGGTGATCTGTTCCTGGCGGTGCCGGGTGCCAAGGTCGATGGCCGCGACCACATCGCCGACGCGCTTGCCCGCGGTGCTGCCGCCATTGCCTATGAAGAGCAGGGCGCCACGGTGCTGCCGCTCACCGACGTGCCGCTGATTCCGGTCAAGGGCCTGATCGCGCAACTGTCGGCCATCGCCGGCCGTTTCTATGGCGAGCCGAGCCGCCAGCTCAACCTGGTCGGCGTGACCGGCACCAACGGCAAGACCAGCGTGACGCAATTGCTCGCCCAGGCCCTCGACCAGTTGGGCCAGCGCTGCGGTCTGATCGGCACCTTGGGCACCGGTTTCTTCGGTGACTTGCAGAGCGGCCGCCTGACCACGCCGGACCCGATTGCCGTGCAAGCCACGCTCAACGACCTCAAGAAGGGCGGTGCCAAGGCCGTGGCGATGGAAGTGTCTTCCCACGCCCTGGAGCAGGGACGCGTGGCGGCGCTGGCCTTCGATATCGCGGTGATGACCAACCTGTCGCGCGATCACCTGGACTACCACGGCAGCATGGAGGCCTACGAGGCCGCCAAGGCCAAGCTGTTCGCATGGCCGAGCCTGCGCTGCCAGGTGGTCAACCTGGACGATGCCTTTGGTCGTCGTCTGGCCGAAGACTTTGCCCGCCGCCCGAGTGCCGATCATATCGAGACCCGGATGCTCAGCTATAGCCTGGAAAACCCGGACGCCTCGCTGTTCTGCCGCGAAGCCCACTTCGACGATGATGGCGTGCGCGCCATCATCGTCACCGCTCAAGGCGAACGCACACTGCGCAGCCAACTGCTCGGGCGCTTCAACCTGAGCAACATGCTGGCCGCCGTAGCCACGTTGCTGGCGCTGGATTACTCGCTGGACGAAATACTGAAAGTCACCCCGCAACTGCAGGGGCCTGTCGGTCGCATGCAGCGCCTGGGTGGTGGTGCCAAGCCGCTGGTGGTGGTCGACTACGCCCACACCCCCGACGCACTGGAGAAGGTGCTCGAAGCCCTGCGCCCGCACGCCCACGGCAAGCTGCTGTGCCTGTTCGGCTGCGGCGGGGATCGCGATCGCGGCAAGCGTCCGCTGATGGCCGAGGTGGCCGAGCGTCTGGCCGACCGCGTACTGGTCACCGACGACAACCCACGTACCGAGGATCCGCTGCGGATCTTCGATGACATTCGCCCAGGTTTCGCCAAGGCTGCCGACGCCGAGTTCGTCGCCGGTCGCGGCCAGGCCATCGCACACCTGATCGCCACCGCTGCCGCCGACGATGTGATCGTGCTGGCCGGCAAGGGGCACGAGGATTACCAGGAGATCAATGGCGAGCGCCTTGATTTCTCCGATCTGGTCGAAGCCGAGAAGGCACTTTCAGCCTGGGGGGCTCCACATGATTAAGCCCATGACACTCAGCCAGCTGACTACAGCACTGAGTGCTCGTCTGGTCGGTGCCGACGCCACCTTCAACGGTGTCAGCATCGACAGCCGCAGCGTGGCTGCGGGGCAACTGTTCATTGCACTGACCGGCCCGCGTTTCGATGGTCACGACTACCTTGCCGATGTGAAGGCCAAGGGGGCCGTGGCCGCGTTGGTCGAGCGCGAAATCGCCGATGTCGACCTGCCGCAACTGCTGGTTGCCGATTGTCGTGTGGCGCTGGGCCAGTTGGGCGCGCTCAATCGCGCCGCCTTCGACAAGCCGGTGGTCGCCATCACAGGCTCCAGCGGCAAGACCACGGTCAAGGAGATGCTGGCTTCCATCCTGCGTACCCGCGGTCTTGTGCATGCCACCCGTGGCAACCTGAACAACGACCTCGGCGCGCCACTGACGTTGCTGGAGATCGCGCCCGAACACAGCGCTGCGGTGATCGAGCTGGGCGCTTCGCGCATCGGCGAGATTCGCTACACCGTTGGTCTCACTCAGCCGCAAGTCGTCATCCTCAACAACGCTGGCACCGCCCACGTGGGTGAGTTCGGCGGCCCGGAGAAGATCGTCGAGGCCAAGGGCGAGATTCTCGAGGGCTTGGGCGAGGGCGGTATCGCCGTGCTCAATCTCGACGACAAGGCCTTTGACATCTGGCGCAAGCGCGCCGGTGCGCACCAGGTGCTGAGCTTCGCCCTGACCAACGAGAAGGCCGACTTCCATGCCAGCGACATCGGTCGCGACGCGCGCGGCTGCCCTTCGTTCACCCTGCACGGTCCGAGCGGCAGTGCGCCGGTACAGTTGAACCTGCTCGGTACGCATAACGTCAGCAACGCCCTGGCCGCCACTGCTGCCGCACATGCCGTGGGCGTGAGCCTGCCGGGTATCGTTGCCGGCCTGGCCGCAGTGCAGCCGGTCAAGGGCCGTTCCGTGGCGCAGATCGCGCCCAGCGGTGCGCGGGTGATCGACGACACCTACAACGCAAATCCCACCTCGATGTGTGCCGCCATTGATATACTCGCCGGCTTTTCCGGACGCACCGTCCTGGTGCTCGGGGATATCGGCGAACTGGGGCAATGGGCCGAGGAAGGCCACCGTCAGGTGGGCGACCATGCGCGCGGCAAGGTCGATGCCTTGTACGCGACGGGCACCAACATGGTTCATGCGGTCCAGGCGTTCGGCGCCAATGGCCGCCATTTCGCTACTCAAGCTGAGCTGATCGACGCCGTTCGTGCCGAGAGCGTCAGCGATACCACTATCTTGATCAAGGGCTCGCGCAGCGCTGCGATGGAAAACGTCGTGGCTGCTCTGTGTGGTGCCAGCGGGGAGAAACATTAATGCTGCTGCTGTTGGCTGAGTATCTGCAACAGTTCTACAAGGGCTTCGCGGTCTTCCAGTACCTGTCCCTGCGCGGGATCCTGGGTGTGTTGACGGCGTTGTCCCTGGCACTGTGGCTGGGGCCCTGGATGATTCGTACCCTGCAGATTCGCCAGATCGGTCAGGCCGTGCGTAACGACGGCCCGCAATCGCACCTGTCCAAGTCCGGCACCCCGACCATGGGCGGTGCGCTGATCCTGTCCGCTATCGCCATCAGCACCTTGCTGTGGGCCGACCTGACCAATCGCTATGTCTGGGTGGTGCTGATCGTCACCCTGCTGTTCGGCGCCATCGGCTGGGTCGACGACTACCGCAAGGTGATCGAGAAGAACTCCCGCGGCCTGCCGAGCCGCTGGAAGTATTTCTGGCAGTCGGTATTTGGCCTCGGGGCTGCGGTCTTCCTCTACATGACTGCACCGACCAGCGTCGAAACCACGCTGATCGTGCCGTTCCTCAAGGACTTCACCATCCCACTGGGCGTCGGCTTCGTCGTGCTGACCTACTTCGTCATCGTCGGCTCGAGCAACGCGGTCAACCTGACCGACGGCCTCGACGGCCTGGCGATCATGCCGACGGTGATGGTGGGCGGTGCGCTCGGTATTTTCTGCTATCTGTCGGGCAACGTGAAGTTCGCCGAATACCTGCTGATCCCTTATGTACCGGGCTCGGGCGAGCTGATCGTGTTCTGCGGTGCGCTGATCGGCGCAGGCCTGGGCTTCCTCTGGTTCAACACCTACCCGGCGCAAGTCTTCATGGGTGACGTCGGTGCCCTGGCACTGGGCGCCGCGCTGGGCACCATCGCCGTGATCGTCCGCCAGGAAATCGTGCTGTTCATCATGGGCGGCATCTTCGTGGTGGAAACCCTTTCGGTGGTGATCCAGGTGGCCTCGTTCAAGTTGACCGGCAAGCGCGTGTTTCGCATGGCGCCGATTCACCACCATTTCGAACTCAAGGGTTGGCCCGAGCCGCGGGTGATCGTCCGATTCTGGATCATCACCGTGATTCTGGTGCTGATCGGCCTTGCCACCCTGAAACTGAGGTAAACGAGCGTGTCACTGATCGCTTCCGACCAATTCCGCATCGTTGTCGGCCTCGGCAAGAGCGGCATGTCCCTGGTTCGCTTCCTGGCGAACCGGGGCATCGCCTTTGCGGTCGCCGATACCCGCGAGCAACCGCCGGAACTGGAGACCCTGCGCCGTGAATACCCGCAGGTGGAAGTGCGCTGTGGTGAACTGGATGTGGACTTCCTGTGCCGCGCCAACGAGCTTTACGTCAGCCCCGGCCTGGCACTGGCTACCCCGGCGTTGCAGCAGGCCGCCGCACGAGGCGTGAAGCTCTCCGGTGACATCGAACTGTTCGCCCGCCATGCCAAGGCGCCGATCATCGCGATCAGCGGCTCCAACGCCAAGAGCACCGTGACCACCCTGGTCGGCGAGATGGCTGCCAAGGCCGGCAAGCGCGTCGCTGTCGGTGGCAACCTCGGTACGCCGGCGCTGGACCTGCTCGACGATGCAGTCGAGTTGTATGTGATGGAGCTGTCGAGCTTCCAGCTGGAGACCACCGACCAGCTCAACGCCGAAGTGGCGACCGTACTGAATATCAGCGAAGACCACATGGATCGCTACAGTGGCCTGCCGGCCTATCACCTGGCCAAGCACCGCATCTTCCGGGGTGCGCGCCAAGTGGTGGTGAACCGTCAGGATGCCCTGAGCCGGCCGCTGCCGGTCGAGGGCATTCCATGCTGGACCTTCGGCCTCAACACCCCCGACTTCAAGGCCTTCGGCCTGCGTGATGTTGCGGGCGAGAAACACCTGGCATTCGAGTTCCGCACCCTGATGCCCGTGCGCGATCTGAAGATCCGCGGTGCGCACAACCAGAGCAATGCCCTGGCCGCCCTGGCCCTGGGCCATGCCGCCGGTCTGCCGTTCGAGCCGATGCTCGAAGCCCTGCGCGAGTTCAAGGGCCTTGTCCATCGCTGCCAGTGGATCCGCGAGCGTAATGGCGTGAACTGGTACGACGATTCCAAGGCCACCAACGTCGGTGCGGCACTGGCCGCCATCGAGGGCCTGGGCGCCGATATCGATGGCAAGCTGGTCCTGATCGCTGGCGGTGACGGCAAGGGGGCGGACTTCTCTGCTCTGCGCGAGCCGGTGGGCAAGCATTGCCGCGCCGTGGTGTTGCTGGGGCGTGACGCCGAGCGCCTGGCCGAGACCTTCGGCGACAGCGTGCCGCTGGTGCGGGTCAAGACCCTGGACGAAGCCGTGCAGCGCTGCGCCGAGCTCGCCCAGCCAGGTGACGCGGTGCTGCTGTCGCCGGCCTGCGCCAGCCTCGACATGTTCAAGAATTTTGAAGAGCGCGGGCGGCTGTTCGCCCAGGCGGCGGAGGGGCTGGCATGATCTTCGGTATCCTCAAGCCCTATCCCTCGCCGCTGATCAGCGGTCGTGGCATCGACCTGGACTTCCCGCTGCTGGCGGGCTGCCTGGCCCTGCTTGGCCTGGGCCTGGTGATGATCA
The DNA here is from genome assembly GCF_057197165.1 of Pseudomonas sp. SYWMCR5. Taxonomy (NCBI): domain Bacteria; kingdom Pseudomonadati; phylum Pseudomonadota; class Gammaproteobacteria; order Pseudomonadales; family Pseudomonadaceae; genus Pseudomonas; species Pseudomonas sp. SYWMCR5. The sequence continues at coordinate 915,824 of NZ_JBXUNH010000001.1, read as the reverse complement.
CCTCGGCCTCCTCGGAAGTCGCCGCGGTGCAGTCGGGCAACCCGCTTTACCACATGATCCGCCACCTGGTGTACGTCGCCCTGGGGCTGGGTGCCTGCGGCCTGACCATGATGGTGCCGATCGCCACCTGGCAGCGCATGGGCTTCCTCATGCTGATCGGCGCCTTCGGCCTGCTGGTGCTGGTGCTGGTACCAGGCATCGGCCGGGAGGTGAACGGTTCGATGCGCTGGATTGGCTTCAGCTTCTTCAACGTCCAGCCGTCGGAAATCGCCAAGGTCTTCGTGGTCATCTACCTCGCAGGTTACCTGGTGCGTCGTCAGACCGAGGTGCGCGAGAGCTGGATGGGCTTCTTCAAGCCGTTCATCGTTTTGCTGCCCATGGCCGGCCTGCTGCTGATGGAGCCTGACTTCGGCGCCACCGTGGTGATGATGGGCGCTGCGGCGGCCATGCTGTTCCTCGGTGGGGTGGGGCTGTTCCGCTTCTCGCTGATGGTGGTGCTGGCGGTGGTCGCGGTGTTCATTCTGGTTCAGGCGCAACCCTACCGGATGGCGCGCTTGATCACCTTCACCGACCCCTGGTCCGACCAGTTCGGTTCGGGCTACCAGCTGACCCAGGCACTGATTGCCTTCGGTCGTGGCGAGTGGCTGGGCGTCGGCCTGGGCAACAGCGTACAGAAACAGTTCTATCTGCCCGAGGCGCACACCGACTTCGTGTTCTCGGTGCTGGCCGAAGAGCTTGGCGTGGTTGGCTCGCTGTGCACCGTGGCACTGTTCGTGTTCGTCACCATCCGTGCCTTGTACATCGGCCTGTGGGCCGAGAAGGCCAAGCAGTTCTTCGCCGCCTACATGGCCTTCGGCCTGGCCTTCCTGTGGATCGGCCAGTTCCTGATCAACATTGGTGTGAACGTGGGCCTGCTGCCGACCAAGGGGCTGACGCTGCCATTCCTCAGCTACGGGGGCAGCTCGCTGGTGATCTGCTGCGCCTGTGTGGGGCTGTTGCTGCGTATCGAGTGGGAGAGTCGAACGCACCTGGGCAGCGAGGAACACGAGTTCAAAGAGAGCGATTTTGCCGAGGAGACCAGTCATGGCCGCTGATGGCAAGAACGTACTGATCATGGCCGGTGGCACCGGGGGGCATGTGTTCCCGGCCCTGGCCTGCGCCCGCGAATTCCAGGCGCGCGGCTACAGCGTGCATTGGCTGGGTACGCCACGGGGTATCGAGAACGAACTGGTGCCCCAGGCCGGCTTGCCGCTGCACCTGATCCAGGTCAGCGGGCTGCGTGGCAAGGGCAAGCTGTCGCTGCTCAAGGCGCCGTTCACCCTGGTCAAGGCCGTGCTGCAGGCGCGGCGCATCATTCGTGAGCTCAAGCCGGTGTGCGTGCTGGGCTTTGGCGGCTATGTCACAGGCCCTGGCGGTGTTGCCGCGCGGCTGTGCGGTGTGCCGCTGGTGATTCACGAACAGAATGCCCGCGCGGGTACCGCCAATCGGCTGCTGGTGCCACTGGCCGCACGAGTCTGCGAAGCTTTCCCCGACACCTTCGCTGCCAGCGAAAAACGTCGGACTACCGGTAACCCGGTGCGCCCGGAACTGTTCCTGGAAGCGCCCCGTGCGGCACTTGCCGAGCGTCGTGCGCGCCTTCTGGTGCTCGGCGGCAGCCTCGGTGCGGAACCATTGAACAAATTGCTGCCTAAGGCCCTGTCCGAAGTGACTGCAGACCTGCGTCCAGAGGTGTTCCACCAGGCTGGCAAGCAACATGCGTCGATCACCGCCGAGCGTTATCGCGAGGCCGGGATCGAGGCTCAGGTAGAGCCTTTCATCAAAGACATGGCCCACGCTTATGGCTGGGCCGACATGGTGGTGTGCCGGGCCGGCGCCCTGACCGTCAGCGAACTCGCGGCGGCGGGCCTGCCCTCGATGCTGGTGCCCTTGCCCCACGCGATCGACGATCACCAGACCCACAACGCGCAATATCTGGCTCGCGAAGGTGCTGCCTTCCTGATGCCACAAGCGACAACTGGCGCAGCGCAGCTCGCTGAACGCCTGAACGAGGTGCTGATGCAACCCGAGAAACTCAACACCATGGCCGGCACTGCACGTCGCCTGGCCAAGCCTGCTGCAACCAGCACCGTGGTCGATATCTGCCTGGAGGTGGCCCATGGTTGAAAGCCAGAAAGCCATGCCGCAGCCCAAGATGGGCCGCATTCGTCGCATTCACTTCGTCGGTATCGGCGGCGTGGGCATGTGCGGTATCGCCGAAGTGCTGCTGAACCTGGGCTACGAAGTGTCCGGTTCCGACCTCAAGGCCTCGCCGGTCACCCAGCGCCTGGAGTCGTTCGGCGCCGAAATTTTCGTGGGTCACCGTGCCGAGAACGCTGCCACCGCCGATGTACTGGTGGTTTCCAGCGCAATCAATCCGGCCAACCCTGAAGTTGCCACCGCGCTCGAGCGCCGTATCCCGGTGGTGCCGCGTGCCGAAATGCTGGCCGAGCTGATGCGCTACCGCCACGGCATCGCCGTCGCCGGTACCCACGGCAAGACCACCACCACCAGCCTGCTGGCCTCGGTGTTCGCTGCCGGCGGCCTGGATCCGACCTTCGTCATCGGTGGCCGTCTGACCGCCGCTGGCACCAACGCCCAGCTCGGTACCAGCCGCTACCTGATCGCCGAAGCCGATGAAAGCGATGCCAGCTTCCTGCACCTGCAGCCGATGGTCGCCGTCGTCACCAATATCGACGCCGACCACATGGCAACCTACGAAGGTGACTTCAACAAGCTGAAGAAGACCTTCGTCGAGTTCCTGCATAACCTGCCGTTCTACGGGCTGGCCGTGATGTGCCTGGACGATCCGGTCGTGCGCGAGATCCTGCCTCAGGTCAAGCGCCCCACCGTCACCTATGGCTTCAGCGAAGAGGCCGACATCCGCGCCATCAATGTGCGCCAGCAGGGCATGCAGACGCATTTCACCGTGCTGCGTCGCGACTGCGAGCCGCTGGAAGTGTCGGTGAACATGCCGGGCAACCACAACGTGCTCAACGCCCTGGCCACCATCGCCATCGCCACCGACGAGGGCATCAGTGACGATGCCATCATCCAGGGGCTGTCGGGCTTCCAGGGTGTGGGGCGACGCTTCCAGGTGTATGGCGAGCTGCCAGTCGAAGGCGGCAGCGTGATGCTGGTCGACGACTATGGCCATCACCCCACCGAAGTGGCGGCGGTGATCAAGGCCGTGCGCGGTGGTTGGCCGAGCCGGCGCCTGGTCATCGTCTACCAGCCGCACCGCTACAGCCGCACCCGCGATCTTTACGACGACTTCGTGCAGGTGCTGGGTGATGCCAACGTGCTGCTGCTGATGGAAGTCTATCCGGCCGGAGAGGAGCCGATCCCCGGCGCCGACAGCCGCCAGCTGTGCCACAGCATCCGCCAGCGCGGCAAGCTGGACCCGATCTACATCGAACGTGGCGCTGAGCTTGCGCCACTGGTTAAGCCGCTGCTGCGCGCCGGTGACATCCTGATCTGCCAGGGTGCCGGCGATGTGGGTGGCCTGGCCCCGCAACTGATGAAAAGCCCGCTGTTCGCTGGCGCTGTCGCCAAGCAGGAGAAACCGCTGTGAGTACCGCCTACGACAAACTGCACTCCACGCTCGACGTCAAGGCCTTCGGCCGCGTCGCCGTGCTCTATGGCGGCAAGAGCGCCGAGCGCGAGGTTTCGCTCAAGTCGGGTGCGGCGGTGATCGAGGCGCTGACCTCGGCCGGTGTGGATGTGGTTGCCATCGATGTGGGCGACGATCTGCTCGCGCGCCTGCAAAGCGAGAAGATCGACCGTGCCTTCATCATTCTTCACGGCCGCGGTGGTGAAGACGGCAGCATGCAAGGCTTGCTCGAGTGCCTGGGCATTCCCTACACCGGCAGCGGCATCCTTGCCTCGGCACTGGCCATGGACAAGCTGCGCACCAAGCAGGTGTGGCAGAGCCTGGGTATCCCGACCCCGCGTCACGCCGTGCTGGCCAGCGAAAGCGACTGTGTCGAGGCTGGCAAGGAACTGGGCTTCCCGCTGATCGTCAAACCGGCCCATGAAGGTTCCAGCATCGGCATGGCCAAGGTGAACAGTGTCGAAGAGCTTGTTGCCGCCTGGCAGGACGCCGCCCGCTACGACTCGCAGGTGCTGGTCGAGCAGTGGATCCATGGCCCGGAGTTCACCATTGCGGTGCTGCGCGGGCAGGTGCTGCCACCGATCGCACTGGGTACGCCGCACGTGTTCTACGACTACGACGCCAAGTACATCGCCAACGACACCCAGTACCGCATTCCCTGCGGCCTGGACGCCGGCAAGGAACAGGAACTGATGGACCTGACTGCACGCGCCTGCGATGCCATCGGCATCGAGGGCTGGGGCCGTCTGGATGTAATGCAGGACGAGCAGGGCCGGTTCTGGCTGCTCGAAGTCAACACCGCACCTGGCATGACTGATCATAGCCTGGTGCCCATGGCGGCCCGCGCGGCCGGTCTGGACTTCCAGCAACTGGTGCTGGCGATCCTGGCCGAAAGCGTAGCGACGCGAGGTTAAGAGCCATGCAAGGCGCGATGATACGTCAGCAGCAACCCGTTACCGGCCGTAGCAAGCCGGTGCCACGTGGTGCCAGCCGACTGGTGGCCGACGAGCCCGTATCGGCGCGCCTGCCACGACCCAGTTTCGGTGGGTTGAAACGCCTGCTGTGGCCGGTGCTGCTGGTCGCTGCCGGCTTCGGTGCCTATGAAGGCGCGATCCGCTTGATGCCTTACGCCGACCGGCCGATCACCAAGATCGCCGTGCAGGGTGATCTGAGCTACATCAGCCAGCAGGCGGTGCAGCAGCGTATCGCGCCTTATGTCGCCGCGAGCTTCTTCAGTGTCGACCTGCCGGCGATGCGTGCGGAGCTCGAGCAGATGCCATGGATCGCCCACGCCGAAGTGCGTCGGGTATGGCCGGACGAGGTGGTGATCCGCCTCGAGGAACAACTGCCGGTCGCGCGCTGGGGCGATGAGGCCTTGCTCAACAACCAGGGCCAGGCGTTCACCCCGCGCGAGCTGGCCAACTATGAGCATTTGCCGCAGCTGTTCGGGCCGCAGCGCGCTCAGCAACAAGTCATGCAGCAGTATCAGGTATTGAGCCAGATGCTGCGCCCCATGGGCTTCTCCATCGCTCGCCTGGAGCTGCGCGAGCGAGGCAGCTGGTTCCTGACCACTGGCGCGGGTAGCGCCGGTCCTGGCGTCGAGCTGCTGTTGGGGCGCGATCATCTGGTGGAGAAGATGCGCCGGTTCATTGCCATTTACGACAAGACACTCAAAGAGCAGATCACCAACATCGCCCGCATCGATCTGCGATACGCCAACGGATTAGCGGTTGGCTGGCGGGAACCGAATGCACCGACGACGGCCCAACCCGCCGTTGCGAAGAATTAGAGAGAGGCAGGACCATGGCAAACGCGCATAGCGGCAAAATGATCGTCGGGCTGGACATTGGCACCTCCAAGGTGGTGGCGCTGGTGGGCGAAGTGGCGGCGGACGGCACCCTGGAGATCGTCGGGATCGGGACGCATCCCTCCCGCGGCCTGAAGAAAGGCGTGGTGGTGAATATCGAGTCGACCGTGCAGTCGATCCAGCGCGCGGTGGAAGAAGCGCAGCTGATGGCCGGCTGCCGTATCCACTCGGCGTTCGTCGGTGTTGCCGGCAACCACATTCGCAGCCTGAACTCCCATGGCATCGTCGCCATCCGCGACCGTGAGGTCAGCGTCGCCGACCTCGAGCGCGTGCTCGACGCCGCCCAGGCCGTGGCCATCCCGGCCGACCAGCGCGTGCTGCACACCCTGCCGCAGGACTACGTGATCGACAATCAGGAAGGTGTGCGTGAGCCACTGGGCATGTCTGGCGTGCGTCTGGAGGCGAAAGTCCATGTGGTCACCTGCGCGGTCAACGCCGCCCAGAACATCGAGAAGTGCGTGCGCCGCTGCGGCCTCGAGATTGACGACATCATTCTCGAACAACTGGCCTCGGCTTACTCGGTGTTGACCGATGACGAGAAAGAACTGGGCGTGTGCCTGGTGGATATCGGCGGCGGCACCACCGACATCGCCATCTTCACCGAAGGCGCGATCCGCCACACCGCGGTGATCCCGATTGCTGGCGACCAGGTCACCAACGACATCGCCATGGCCCTGCGCACGCCCACGCAGTACGCCGAGGAAATCAAGATCCGCTACGCCTGCGCCCTGGCCAAGCTGGCCGGTGCCGGCGAGACCATCAAGGTGCCGAGTGTCGGCGATCGTCCGCCGCGCGAACTGTCGCGCCAGGCCCTGGCAGAAGTGGTCGAGCCGCGTTACGACGAACTCTTCACCCTGATCCAGGCCGAGTTGCGTCGCAGCGGCTACGAGGACCTGGTGCCGGCCGGCATCGTCCTTACCGGCGGTACTTCGAAGATGGAAGGCGCGGTGGAACTGGCCGAAGAAATCTTCCACATGCCGGTACGCCTCGGCGTGCCGCACAGCGTTCGGGGGCTGAGCGACGTGGTGCGCAACCCGATCTATTCAACCGGCGTGGGACTGCTCACCTACGGCCTGCAAAAGCAGACCGAGGACCTGCCCCTGACCGGCAACAGCAGCAGCAACAGCTATGGCGATGAACCTAAGGCCCCGGTGCTTGAGCGCTTCAAGCGCTGGGTCCAAGGCAACTTCTAAGTTTCAAAGCAGTAGTGGTAGGCGCAAAAACTAGAGAACTGTAAGGAGAGGGAAAATGTTCGAGCTCGTAGACAACGTCCCGCAAAGCCCGGTCATCAAAGTGATCGGTGTCGGTGGTGGTGGTGGCAACGCCGTCAACCACATGGTCAAAAGCAGCATCGAAGGTGTGGAATTCATCTGCGCCAACACCGATGCCCAGGCGCTGAAGAACATTGGCGCACGCACCATCCTGCAACTGGGGACCGGTGTGACCAAGGGCCTGGGTGCCGGTGCCAATCCGGAAGTCGGTCGTCAGGCCGCGCTGGAAGACCGTGAGCGCATCGCCGAAGTGCTGCAAGGCACCAACATGGTGTTCATCACCACCGGCATGGGCGGCGGTACCGGTACCGGTGCTGCGCCGATCATCGCCGAAGTGGCCAAGGAAATGGGCATCCTCACCGTTGCGGTGGTGACCCGTCCGTTCCCGTTCGAGGGTCGCAAGCGCATGCAGATCGCCGACGAAGGCATCCGCATGCTGGCTGAAAGCGTCGACTCGCTGATCACCATCCCCAACGAGAAGCTGCTGACCATCCTGGGCAAGGATGCAAGCCTGCTGTCTGCCTTCGCCAAGGCCGACGACGTGCTGGCTGGCGCCGTGCGCGGTATCTCCGACATCATCAAGCGTCCGGGCATGATCAACGTCGACTTCGCCGACGTACGCACCGTGATGGGCGAGATGGGCATGGCGATGATGGGCACTGGCTGCGCCAGCGGTCCGAACCGCGCTCGCGAAGCCACCGAAGCGGCGATTCGCAACCCGCTGCTCGAAGACGTCAACCTGCAGGGTGCCCGCGGTATTCTGGTAAACATCACCGCAGGTCCTGACCTGTCGCTGGGTGAGTACTCCGATGTGGGTAGCATCATCGAGGCCTTCGCCTCCGACCACGCAATGGTCAAGGTCGGCACCGTGATCGATCCTGACATGCGCGACGAGCTGCACGTCACCGTGGTTGCCACTGGCCTGGGTGCGCGCATCGAGAAGCCGGTCAAGGTCGTCGACAATACCCTGCAGACCGCACAGCAGGTGTACGAGTCCTCCAATCCGGCCCCGGTTCGCCAGGAGCAGTCGGCGGTGAACTACCGTGACCTGGAGCGTCCGACCGTGATGCGCAACCAGGCGCATGCAGGCGCTGCGGCCGCGGCTAAACTCAACCCACAGGACGATCTGGACTACCTTGACATCCCGGCCTTCCTGCGTCGCCAGGCCGATTGATGGAATTTATCAGGGGTATAAGGGTGATTGGTGTTCAGCAAAGGCCGGGTCTGCTATCATTCTCAGCCTTTGTTGATACCAATTCGCAATTAGCGCTAAAGCGGCCAATGCCATGATTAGACAACGCACCCTGAAGAATACCATTCGTGCCACAGGTGTCGGCCTGCATTCCGGAGAGAAGGTCTACCTGACTCTCAAGCCAGCACCCGTGGATACCGGCATCGTTTTCCGCCGCGCCGACCTCGACCCTGTGGTCGAAATCCCGGCGCGTGCGGCCAACGTCGGCGAGACAACCATGTCGACGACGCTGGTCAACGGTGACGTCAAGGTCGATACGGTAGAGCACCTGCTCTCCGCCATGGCGGGCCTGGGCATCGATAACGCCTACGTCGAGCTCTCCGCCTCGGAAGTGCCGATCATGGATGGCAGCGCCGGACCCTTTGTATTCCTGATTCAGTCCGCCGGCCTGGAAGAACAGGACGCCGCGAAAAAGTTCATCCGCATCCTGCGCGAAGTGAGCGTGGAGGAGGGCGACAAGCGCGCCACCTTCCTGCCTTTCGACGGGTTCAAGGTGAGCTTCGAGATCGACTTCGATCATCCGGTCCTCAAGGGCCAGACCCAGAGTGCAGTGGTTGATTTCTCCAGCACGTCGTTCGTGAAGGAAGTCAGCCGAGCACGCACCTTCGGTTTCATGCGTGACATCGAGTACCTGCGCAAGCACAACCTTGCGTTGGGCGGCAGTGTCGAGAACGCCATCGTGGTCGACGAGACCGGTGTGCTCAACGAAGACGGACTTCGCTCCGATGACGAATTCGTCAAGCACAAGATCCTCGACGCCATCGGCGACCTCTATCTGCTGGGCAACAGCCTGATCGGCGAGTTCAAGGGCTACAAGTCCGGACACGCGCTGAACAACCAGTTGCTGCGCAAGCTGATCGCGGAAACGGACGCCTGGGAAGTGGTCACTTTCGAAGATGCCAGTACGGCACCGATCTCCTACATGCGCCCTGTTGCGGCCGTGTAAGTTCGAACACTCTCTAGTTCATTGAGGCCACCTTCGGGTGGCCTTTTTTATTGGCGCGCCCATGGCAGAGCAGTGTTTGGCACTTTCGGAAATAGCGCCGGGAACTTCAGGTCTTGTCGTGGGCGTGTGCAGCAAGCCGCTCCAGCGCGGCCCGCAGTTTTTCGTCACCAATGCCTTGCGCTGTCTCGCGCAGGCTTTGTGCCGCCTGTTGCGACAACTCGGTGGTCTGTGTCGGGCGGGCGGGGGCGCCGACGGGTGGTTGCACCTGGAATCTGATGCGCTGCAGGTTGGCGAAGGCGTCCATGGCGCGCAGCGTGGTCAGCAGGCGCTTCTGCTGGTAGCGCAGACGGGTGGCCCAATGGCCGTCGGTCACCACCAGGAGCAAACAGCCATCGCGCCAGGAGGCCACATGACAGTGTGCCCGGGCAGCGGGCTGCAACTGGCTTTCCAGCAAACGCTGCAGATGCTCGAGGCGCTCGGCCTGGTTGAGCAGCAGGCGCAGCGGCCTGGCCTGGCGCAGCAAGGCGGCGGGTGGCTGGGCGGAAGGGGGTTTGTAGGCCATCTGAGTACGCATGAGGTTACAAGATTGGCAGTCTAACAGATGCCACCAGGGCCGTTGCCTGTGCCGGACGCTTTGCCGGCAGCCCGCTGCTGAGGACGGTGCAGCGCGTGTGCGCGCAGGCCTGCGCGCGAGGCGGCCCAACACGTTTCATGTCTGGCTGCCTTGAACTTGGTGAAAATGTCCCTATGTTAGAGAAGCCCCGTTAAAAGCGCTGTGCCAGCATCGTGGAAATCCACCACTTTCCTCACCAACGTTTCCGGGTAGAATGCTCGTTCGCATGCGGCCCAAGGGCTGCACGGGCGACTCACGGGGCCGCCCTCCATCCCTAAGTGTGGAAGATCCTGCCGATATGTTTGCGCCTTTGTTAAAAAAACTTTTTGGAAGCAAGAACGAGCGTGAAATCAAGCGCATGCTCAAGACGGTCAGCACCGTCAATGCCTTCGAAGAGAAGATGGTGGCCCTCTCCGACGAGCAACTGCGTGGCAAGACCGCAGAGTTCAAAGAGCGCCTGGCCAAAGGCGAAACCCTCGACCAGCTGTTGCCCGAAGCCTTCGCCGTGGCCCGTGAGGCCGGCAAGCGTGTCATGGGCATGCGCCACTTCGATGTCCAGCTCATAGGCGGCATGACCCTGCACGAGGGCATGATCGCAGAAATGCGTACCGGTGAAGGCAAGACCTTGGTCGGTACTCTGGCGGTATACCTGAACGCGCTGTCCGGCAAGGGCGTGCACGTGGTCACGGTCAACGACTACCTGGCTCGCCGTGACGCCAACTGGATGCGTCCGCTTTACGAATTCCTCGGCCTCAAGGTGGGCATCGTCTCGGCCTTCCAGCCGCCGGAGGAAAAGCGCGCCGCCTATGCTGCCGACATCACCTACGGCACCAACAACGAATTCGGTTTCGACTACCTGCGCGACAACATGGCGTTCAGCCAGGACGAGAAGTTCCAGCGTGAGCTGAACTTCGCCGTGATCGACGAAGTCGACTCCATCCTCATCGACGAAGCGCGTACCCCGCTGATCATCTCGGGCCAGGCCGAAGACAGCTCCAAGCTGTACATCGAGATCAATCGCCTGATCCCGCGCCTGAAGCAGCACATCGAAGAAGTCGAAGGCCAGGTGACTCAAGAGGGTCACTTCACCATCGACGAGAAGAGCCGCCAGGTCGAGCTCAACGAGGCAGGTCACCAGTTCATCGAAGAGATGCTCACCCAGTCCGGCCTGCTGGCCGAAGGCGAGAGCCTCTACTCGGCCCACAACCTGGGCCTGCTCACCCATGTCTACGCGGGCCTGCGTGCGCACAAGCTGTTCCACCGCAACGTCGAGTACATCGTCCAGGACGGTCAGATCCTGCTGATCGACGAGCATACCGGCCGCACCATGCCAGGCCGTCGCCTGTCCGAGGGCCTGCACCAGGCCATCGAGGCGAAGGAAAACCTGAACATCCAGGCCGAAAGCCAGACCCTGGCCTCGACCACCTTCCAGAACTACTTCCGTCTCTACACCAAGCTGTCCGGCATGACCGGTACCGCCGACACCGAAGCGTTCGAGTTTGCCCAGATCTACAGCCTCAACGTGATGGTCATTCCGCCGAACAAGCCGCTGGCTCGGAAAGACTTCAACGACCTGGTCTACCTCACCGCCGACGAGAAGTACGCAGCGATCATCGCCGACATCAAGGAAAGCATGGCCCAGGGCCGTCCTGTCCTGGTGGGTACCGCGACCATCGAGACCTCCGAGCACATGTCCAACCTTCTGCAGAAGGAAGGCATCGACCACAAGGTCCTGAACGCCAAGTATCACGAAAAGGAAGCCGAGATCATCGCCCAGGCCGGTGCGCCGGGCGCCCTGACCATCGCCACCAACATGGCCGGTCGTGGTACCGACATCCTGCTGGGCGGTAACTGGGAAGCCGAAGTCGCCGCACTGGAGAACCCGACCAGCGAGCAGATCGCGCAGATCAAGGCCGACTGGCAGAAGCGCCACCAGCAGGTTCTGGAAGCCGGTGGCCTGCACGTGATCGCCTCTGAGCGTCACGAGTCGCGTCGTATCGACAACCAGTTGCGCGGTCGTGCCGGCCGTCAGGGCGATGCCGGTTCGAGCCGTTTCTACCTGTCGCTGGAAGACAGCCTGATGCGTATCTTCGCCTCCGACCGGGTGAAGAACTTCATGAAGGCGCTGGGCATGCAATCCGGCGAGGCCATCGAGCACCGCATGGTCACCAACGCCATCGAAAAGGCGCAGCGCAAGGTCGAAGGTCGCAACTTCGACATCCGCAAGCAGCTGCTCGAATACGACGACGTGGCCAACGAGCAGCGCAAGGTGATCTACCACATGCGCAACAGCCTGCTGGCTGCCGAGAACATCGGCGACACCATCGCCGAGTTCCGCAAGGAAGTGCTCGACGCCACCATCAGCCAGCACATTCCGCCGCAGTCGCTGCCCGAGCAGTGGGACGTGGCCGGTCTTGAGGCTTCGCTGTCCAGCGACTTTGCCATGAAGCTGCCGATCCAGCAGTGGCTCGACGAGGACGATCACCTCTACGAGGAAACCCTGCGCGAGAAGCTGCTGAACGAGATCACCACCGCCTACACCGAGAAGGAAGACCAGGCCGGCATCGACGCCCTGCGCACCTTCGAGAAGCAGATTCTGCTGCGTGTGGTGGACGACCTGTGGAAAGACCACCTGTCGACCATGGACCACCTGCGTCACGGTATCCACCTGCGCGGCTACGCCCAGAAGAACCCGAAGCAGGAGTACAAGCGCGAGTCGTTCACCCTGTTCCAGGAGCTGCTGGAGTCGATCAAGCGCGACACCATCCGTGTGCTGTCGCACGTCCAGGTCCGCCGCGAAGACCCTGCCGAAGAAGAAGCCCGCCTGCGCCGCGAGGCCGAGGCGCTGGCCAGCCGCATGCAGTTCCAGCACGCCGCTGCCCCAGGTCTGGAAGGCGAGCAACTGAGCGAGGAGGGCGCCGATGTGGCAGTTGCCTCTGCGCCGGTTCGCAACGAACAGAAGCTGGGCCGCAACGAGCCGTGCTGGTGTGGTTCGGGCAAGAAATTCAAGCATTGCCATGGTCAGATCGAGTGATTCGATCCGTCACCTGACATCTACAGGGCCGCTTGACGGCCCATCGCGGCACAAGGCCGCTCCTGCAGGCATCGCACAGAACCTGTAGGAGCGGCCTTGTGCCGCGATGGGGCGCAAAGCGGCCCCGCTTTTCGCAAACCATTCATTTTCTAGGAGCGCTTCAATGGCTGTCGGTCTCGGTCCCCTGCCTACCCTGCACCCGGTTCCCGGTTTCGAACTCGGCATCGCTTCGGCGGGCATCAAGCGCCCTGGGCGCAAGGACGTGGTGGTGATGCGCTGCGCCGAAGGCTCCAGCGTTGCTGGCGTGTTCACCCTCAACGCCTTCTGCGCCGCTCCCGTGATCCTCTCCAAGCAGCGCGTGCAGGGGACCGTGCGCTACCTGCTGACCAACACCGGTAATGCCAACGCTGGTACCGGTGCGCCGGGCCTGGCCGCCGCCGAGCGCACCTGCGCCAAGCTGGCCGAGCTGACGGGCGTGCCTGCCGAGTCCGTGCTGCCATTCTCCACCGGCGTGATCGGCGAGCCGCTGCCGGTCGAGAAGATCGAAGGTGCGCTGCAGGCTGCGTTGGACAACCTTTCGGAAAACCACTGGGCCGAAGCCGCTACTGGCATCATGACCACCGACACCCTGCCCAAGGGGGCCAGCCGCCAGTTCCAGCACGACGGCGTCACCGTCACCGTCACCGGTATCAGCAAGGGTGCGGGCATGATCCGTCCGAACATGGCCACCATGCTCGGCTACATCGCCACCGACGCCAAGGTCGCCCCGGCTGTGCTCAAGGACCTGATGCTCGACGGCGCCAACAAGTCGTTCAATCGCATCACCATCGACGGCGACACTTCGACCAACGACTGCTGCATGCTGATCGCCACCGGCAAGGCCAACCTGCCGGAGGTGACCGAAGCGAGCGGCGCGCTGTTCGAGGCGCTGAAGAAGGCCGTGTTCGAGGTGTGCATGGAAGTGGCCCAGGCCATCGTCCGTGACGGCGAAGGCGCGACCAAGTTCGTCACCGTGCAGGTCAACGGTGGTGGTAATCACCAGGAATGCCTGGACGTCGGCTATGCCGTCGCTCATTCGCCGCTGATCAAGACTGCGCTGTTCGCCTCCGATCCCAACTGGGGCCGCATCCTGGCCGCTGTCGGCCGTGCAGGCGTGCCGGAGCTGGACGTCAGCCTGATCGATGTGTACCTGGACAGCGTGTGCATCGCCAGCAAGGGCGGTCGCAGCCCGAGCTACACCGAAGAGCAAGGCTCGGCGGTGATGGCCCAGGAAGAGATCACCATCCGTATCGAGCTGGGTCGCGGCCAGTGCAGCGAAACCATCTGGACCACCGACCTGTCCCACGAGTACGTAAAGATCAACGCTGAGTACCGTACCTGATCCACCCAAGGCCGCTCCCACACGCTCGCAGGCCTGTGGGAGCGGCCTTGTGCCGCGATGGGCTGCGCAGCAGCCCCGAATCCCAAGATTTAACGGAGCCGAACCATGAGCTATCACCTGATCATCGGCGACAAGCTGTATTCCTCCTGGTCGCTGCGCGGTGCCCTGGCCCTGGAGCTGGCAGGCGTCGGTTATGACGAGACACTGATCAAGCTCAACCAGCCCGATACTCGCAAGCGCCTCCTCGAATTCTCGGCCACCGGCAAGGTTCCGCTGCTCAAGACCGAGCACGGTGTGATCGCCGACTCCCTGGCCATCGCCGAATACCTCAACGAACAGCATCCCGAGGCGCAGCTGTGGCCGGCGGATGTCGCTGCGCGTGCCCAGGCGCGATCGGCTTGTGCGCAGATGCACAGCGGTTTCTTCGCCTTGCGTGGTGCGATGCCGTTCGATCTGTCGCGCGACCAGGCCCTGGACAGCGTGCCGCTCGAAGTGCAGGTCGATATCGATCGCATCGTCGCCTTGTGGGCGGAGTGCCGTCTGATGGCCAAGGACGGCGGCCCGTTCCTGTTCGGACGACCCACACTGGCCGATGCCTTCTTCGCCCCGGTGGCAGTGCGTTTGCGTACCTATCGTGTGCAAGTGCCTGCGGATGCCGCGGCCTACATCGAAACGATCTACAACTGGCAAGCCTTCCAGGCTTGGCAGAAGGCGGGCCTGCTGGAGCGTAAAGGGTGAAGCGGATTCATGTAGTTGCAGCGGTCATTCGCGGCGCCGACGGGCGCATCCTGATCGCACGTCGCGCCGACACCCAGCACCAGGGCGGCCTGTGGGAGTTCCCCGGCGGCAAGGTGGAAGAGGGCGAGGGCGTCGAGGCCGCGCTGGCCCGTGAGCTGCACGAGGAGTTGGGTATCGCCGTCAGCGCCTCTCGGCCGCTGATCAAGGTCAGCCATGACTACCCGGACAAGCAGGTGCTGCTGGACGTGCGTGAGGTGTCGGCCTTCAGCGGCGAGCCCCACGGCGCCGAGGGCCAGCCATTGGCGTGGGTTGCGCCGCGAGATCTGGAGCAGTATGCGTTTCCCGAGGCCAACAAACCGATCGTGGCGGCTACGCGCCTGCCGGACCAGTACCTGATCACCCCGGATGGGCTCGATACCCCCGTGTTGCTGCGGGGCATCCAGCAGGCAGTGGCCTCGGGTATCAGGCTTATCCAGTTGCGTGCGCCAGACATGTACGACCCCAAGTACCGCGATGTGGCGGTGGATGCGGTCGGCCTCTGTGCGGGCAAGGCCCTGCTGATGCTCAAGGGGCCACTGGAGTGGCTGGGTGACTTCCCGTCCGCGGGTTGGCACCTGACGGCGGCGCAATTGCGCAAGTACGCTGCCAAGGGGCGACCGTTTCCGCAGAATCGCTGGCTGGCGGCGTCCTGCCATGGCGCCGAGGAACTGGAGCTGGCACGGCAGATGGGCGTGGATTTTGTCACCCTGTCGCCAGTGCAGCCGACCCAGACCCACCCCGAGGCCACGCCGATGGGCTGGGAGGAGGCGCAGCGGTTGATCGCAGGCTTCAACCAGCCGGTGTTCCTGCTGGGCGGGGTCGGGCCGGGTGAGCGTGAGCGTGCCTGGGAGGCTGGCGCGCAAGGTGTTGCAGGGATTCGGGCGTTCTGGCCCGAAGTCTGAATATCTGGGGCCGCTTTGCGGCCCCGATAATTTCAGCCCTGCGGTTTCTCGGCAGGCTGCCACAGCACCTCGGCTATCCCCTGGCGTCGCCCGATGATCCGCGATGCGACAAACAGCAGGTCCGACAGCCGGTTGATGTAGGCCAACCCCACCCCTTCAAGCGGTTCGATGGCATTCAACTGCTGGCAGCGCCGCTCCGCCCCCCGCGCCTGGGCGCGGCACACATGGGCCTGGGCCACCAGTGCCGAGCCGCTGGGCAGAATGAAATTCTTCAGCGGCCCTAGCTCCTCGTTCCACCTATCGATGGCCGCTTCCAGGCGTTGTACCTCCGCTTGGTCCAGCGCCTGGTAGCTGGGCATCGCCAGCTCGCCGCCGAGGTCGAACAGACGATGCTGACAAGGCGCCAGCACCTCGCTCAGTTCATCCAGGCCGTGCTCGGCCAGCCCCGCGAGCAGCACGCCCAACTGGCTGTTGAGCATGTCCACCTCGCCGATGGCTTCGATGCGCGGATGATCCTTGGGGACGCGGCGACCGTCGCCAAGGCCGGTCTCGCCCTTGTCGCCGGTGCGGGTGTAGATCTTCGACAGGCGATAGCCCATGTCATGCCTCCGTCTTGGCCGAGGGCATGGCCCCCAGCGGGCTCAAGGGCAGGCGCAAGGTGAAGCAGGTGCCCTGGCCTGGGGTGGAATGCACCTCCATCTGCCCTTTGTGGTTGTTGGTGATGATGAAGTACGAGACCGAAAGGCCCAGGCCGGTGCCCTGGCCAATCTCCTTGGTGGTGAAGAACGGCTCGAAGGTGCGCTTGCGCACCGATTCGGGCATGCCGATGCCGTTGTCTTCCACCTGGATTTCGGCCCACGGCGGATTGAGGCGAGTGCGCAGGGTGATGCGACCGGGTTCGCTGGGTGCCGGGCGCTGATGGATGGCCTGGGCCGCGTTCTTCAGCAGGTTGAGCAGCACTTGTTCCAGCTCGTTGGCGGTGCAGGGCACGGGGCCGAGTTCGGGGTCGAACTGGCGGACGATGGCCTGGCCCTTGAAGTCGAAGCCCTCCGTCAGGTCGAAGTCGTTGCCGGCGATTTCCACCGCCTGGTCGATCAAGGCGGGCAGGTTGCAAGGCGCCAGTTGGCGGTTGCTGCGGCGGCTGAAACTGAGCATGTGGGTGACGATCTTCGCGGCCCGCGCGCCGGCTTGCTGGATGCCGTCGAGCAGTTGCGGCACTTCGCGGCCGTCCAGGTAGCGGTTGATGCTGGCCAGGTCGATGCCCAGTTCCTCGGCCTGTTCCTGATTGCGCGGTAGTTCCGGCGACAGGCGTCGACGAATGTTCTGCACGTTGTGCAGGATCGCGCCCAGCGGGTTGTTGATCTCGTGGGCCATGCCTGCCGCCAGCCCGCCGACCGAGAGCATCTTTTCCGACTGCACCATCATTTCTTCCAGCGACAGGCGCTGGGTGATGTCGTCGATGCGGATCACCACCCCGCGCCCGCCGCCGCCGGTCAGCGGGTAGAACGTGAGCGCGTAGTGGCGTGGCTCGTCGTCCTTGGGCCAAGTGACCCGCTCGACCTTCGCTACCCGGTGTTTTTCCACCGTCTCCTTGAGCTGTGGCAGGAATGGCTTGAGTGGCTCGAAAGCGATGAAGATGGGTTGGTTCAGCGCCTCGTCCAGCGGCGTTCCGGAAAGTACGGTGGCTTCCTGGTTCCATTGCGTGACGTAGAGCTGCTCGTCGAGGGCGATGAGTGCCGAAGGCATGGAGTCGATGATGCTGTTCAGGTAATTCTGGAAGCCTGTCAGCTTTTTCTCGATCTTGCTGCGTACCTGGACTTCCAGCTCCAGCTTGCGGTTGGTGTGGCGGGTCTCCTCGGCCAGGCCCTGGGCTTGGTCGAAGGCCGACTGGAACTCGTCGCGGGCACGCTTGAGCTGGTCTTCGCGCGCTTCGATACGCGACAGCATGGTGTTGAACGCCTCGGCAAGGCTGCCGATTTCGTCGTCGTTGCCACGTTGCGCACGCAGGGCGTAGCTCTCCTCGCGGGTCACCTGGCGCGAGAGCTCCTCGAGGCGGTTGATCGGCTGGGTGATCAGGCGCTTGATCTGGCGGGCGATGATCAGCCACAGCAGGATGCTGAACACCAGGATCGCCAGGCTGGCAGACAGGGTGCCGGTATAGAACGCGACCGGCAATTCGCTGCTGGCCACCAGCAGCAGGTGCGCGGGCGGGCTGCCTGGACGGGGCAGGGCGATCAGCTGGGTGCTGCGAAACTCGGTGAGGCGCCAGCCGTCGATGTTGCGGAAGCGCTTGGGCATGCTCAGTGGCTGGCCATGTTGCAGTTGGGCCAGCAGGCGCCCGTCGCTGGCATACACGGCGGCGGCGCGCAGCGGTGAATAGCTGTCGAGCTCCTTGAGCAAGGCACTGGCGGTTTCCGGGGTGTCGCTGGCGCGCGCGGAAAGCTGCGGGTTGGCGACCAATCGGCCGATGGTCTGCAGCGCCTGGGGAGCCATGCTTTCCTGGGTGATCCAGTAGGCGGCGCTGATGAAGGCCAGGTTGGCCACCAGCAGGATGGTGACCAGCAGCACCAGCAGGGCGGCCAGCAGTTTTTGCCCGACCGGGAGGTTTTCCAGGCGTTGGCGCAGGGTCATGGGCGAGGTGATGTCCGTGTCGGTGGGTGGGCAGCGTCAGTCGCTGGGCAGGTTGCGTGCCTGCAGGTTATCGACCAGGCGTTGGCGCAGGTGTTCCAGGCCAGGTGTCGCCAGGCCATGCCGGGCGGCAACGTCGCAGGCATGGCCAAGCAGGTAGTGCAGCTCGGTACGTCGGCCTGCGCGCACGTCCTGGTACATCGAAGAGTAGTTGGCCGCGGTCGCCACGATCACCCGTTGGACGTCATCGGCCAGGTTTTCGGCGGCTTGGGCTTGCCCGGCACTGCGCAGGAGGGCGGTCAGTTCCAGGCACAGCTGGTCGACTTCAAGCAGGTGACCAAGCAGCCCGCCATTCTGGCAGTCGTAAAGCACCGTCAGCGGGTTGATCGCGCAATTGAGTGCAAGCTTGCGCCACAGGCGGGTGAGTATGTCCAACGACCACTCGGCCGGGATGCCGGCCTCGCTCAGATCGCCGAACCATTCGGGGACGCCAGGATTGCCCGGATCGCCCAGCCAGTTGAAGCCCTGGCCGGCGAACCGCACCTGCCAGTCGCGCTCGCGAAACGCACCTTCGGTGCTGGAGGCGAAGATACAGCGGGCGTGGGGAGCCTGCTCGGCCACTTCATCCTGGCTGCCGAGACCGTTCTGCAGCAGGATCAGCTCAGCACCTTCGGCCAGCCGCGACGCCAGGCGCGCGACGGCAGGCCCGGCGTCGTAGGCCTTGCACGCCACCAGCAGGCGGTGGATGGGGCCTTCGCCCTCGCAGGTCTGTGCCGGGATGGCGAATTGCGTTGCCTGGTGCTGTTCGATCAGGGTCAGGCCGCCTTCGGCTTCATAATCTGACAGGCGCTGTTCGTCGCGCAGCACCAGGCGCACGGCCTTGCCCGCCCGTGCCAGGCGACAGGCCCAGAGGCTGCCGAGGCTGCCGGCGCCGAGAATATGCCAGGTGCTGCTCATCTGCGTTTCGCAACCCGTTATAATGAGCCCGCATTTTAACCATCAAACCCGACGCGCTCCATCTTCAAGCCGAGCGCGCTTTTATTTTATGGAGAACAACCATGCCTTCGTTCGACGTGGTATCGGAACTGGACAAGCACGAAGTGCAGAACGCGGTCGAAAACGCCATCAAGGAGCTCGATCGCCGCTACGACCTCAAGGGCAAGGGCAGCTTCGAGTTCAAGGACAAGGAGCAGACCGTGATGCTAACTGCCGAAGCCGAATTCCAGCTCGAGGCGATGATCGAAATCCTGCGCCTGGCGCTGGTCAAGCGCAAGATCGACGTCAAGTGCCTGGAAACCAAGGATCCCTATGCTTCCGGCAAGGAAATGAAACAGGAAGCCAAGTTCCGCGAGGGCATCGACAAGGAGCTGGCGAAGAAGATCGTCGCCCACATCAAGGATGCCAAGCTCAAGGTCCAGGCCGCCATTCAGGGCGAACAGGTGCGGGTCACCGGCAAGAAGCGCGATGACCTGCAGGAAGCCATCGCGGCCCTGCGCGCCAAGGAATTTGACATGCCGCTGCAGTTCAACAACTTCCGCGACTGATTCTGCGGGGCAGGAACCTTGATGGCACACCAATGTCCATCGCTTCCTGCGGCCGCTGAATGTCCGGCGGTCTGCTTTACTGTGCACGTGTCGTTCGACATCAGGAGATGAACATGGATTTGAACGCTGAAGTCGATCAACTGGTACGCCAGTCCGAGACTTGGATTCCCTTGATCATGGCGTACGGCAGTCGTTTGTTGCTGGCGCTGCTGACCCTGGCGATCGGCTGGTGGATCACCAACAAGATCAGTGATCGATTGGCCAGGCTCGTCGGCTTGCGGGTAGCTGACCCGGCGTTGCAGGGTTTCATCCGCACGCTATCCAACATCGTGCTCAAGGTGATGCTGGCGATCAGCGTGGCGTCGATGATCGGCATCGAAACCACCTCGTTCGTCGCGGCCATGGGTGGTGCCGTGCTGGCCATCGGCCTGGCCTTGCAGGGCAGCCTGGCAAACTTTGCCGGTGGCGTGCTGATCCTGCTGTTCCGCCCGTTCCGCATCGGCGACTGGATCGAGGCCCAGGGTGTGAGCGGCACCGTCGACAGCATCCAGATCTTCCACACCGTGCTGCGTAGCGGTGATAACAAGACGGTCATTCTGCCTAACGGCACCTTGTCCAACGGCATCATCGTCAACACCAACCGCCAGCCGACGCGCAAGGTCGTGTTCGACGTGGGCGTGGACTACGAGGCCGACCTGCAGAAGGCGCGCAACGTGCTGCTGGAGCTGGCGCAGGATCCTCGGGTGCTGCCCGACCCAGCGCCTCAGGCGGTGGTTGCAACGCTTGGTGACAGTTCGATCACCGTGTCGCTGCGCCTGTGGACCAAGACTGCCGACTACTGGGACGTGATGTTCATGCTCAATGAGCAGGCGCGGGATCGCCTGAAGGCCGAGGGGATCGACATTCCCTTCCCGCAGCGGGTGATTCGCGTGGTGCAGGAGACTGCCGCGCAGTAACCTGCACTGCAAAACAGGGCCCCTACAGGGGCCCTTGTTTTTTACGCCTTACACTTGTTCACAGCCAAAGCCGACGATTTCTGGCATATAGCCTGACCCCTCCTGTCTGCACCCGAAACGCCATCATGAAGCCATTGTTGTATATCACCCCTCTGCGGGCCCTGTTGTTTGGTCTGACCCTCGCCCTGTTCGAACTGCTGACCTACCTGGCCAGCGATGCCGTCATGCCGGCTATGCCGGTGGTGGTCGACGATCTCAGGGCCAGCCCTGAATTCATTCCCCATGCCCTGAACCTCTACCTGCTCGGTGGCGTAGTGCTGCAGTGGCTGATCGGCCCGCTGGCCGACCGCTATGGCCGCCGTCCACTGCTGCTGACCGGCTGCGCCTTCTTTGGTGTGGCATGCCTTGCGACCTTCTGGGTGCATGACATCGGCCTGTTCAATCTGCTGCGCCTGCTGCAGGGCATTGGCCTGGGCTTCGTGGTGACGGTGAGCTATCCGGCGCTCAACGAGGCGTTCAGCGAGGCCGACGCGGTGCGCATGATGGCGCTGCTGGCAAACATTGCGTTGCTTTCGCCGTTGCTCGGGCCGCTGGTGGGGACGTTGATGCTGCAGTGGCTCGACTGGCGCTGGCTGTTCGTCGCCTTCGCAGTGGGCGCGGTGCTGTGCTGGGGGCTGCTGTATCGCCTGATGCCTGAAACCCTCGGGGTCGAGCGCCGTGATGGCTCGCGCCTGGCCTTCACGCCCATTCACCTGTTGCCCTTGCTGGCCGGTTACGCGCAGTTGCTGGGCAACCGTCGTTTTGTGGCTGGCAGCGCGGCGTTGGGTTTGGTGGGCTTGCCACTGATCGGCTGGATTGGCCTGTCGCCGGTCCTGCTGATCCATGACGAGGGGCTGAGCACCCTGGAATACGCGCTGTGGCAGCTGCCGGTGTTCGGCGGGCTGATCCTCGGCAACCTGATCATCAACCGCATTGCGGATCGTTATCCGCTGCCCGCGCTGGTGCGCGGTGCCCTGTGGCCGTATCTGGCCGGGTTGTGCCTGATGGTGCTGGTGACCTGGCTGTATCCGACCGTGACCAGCGTGGTTGCCGGGATGTCGCTCTATGCAATGGGCCTGGGTGTTGCCAACGCGGTGCTGTACCGCATGACGCTGTTCTCCAGCGAGCAGAGCAAGGGGTTGGTGTCGGCGATGCTGGGGATGATCACCATCGCGCTGCTGGGGCTGGGTGGCGCGGTGTTGGCGATGTTGGGCGCAGGGGCGAGCCTGTTGCATTTTGCCTTGGGCGCAGGGATTGCCGGGGCGCTGGCGCTATGGCCGTTGTGGTTTGTGGTGGGCGGCCGGCCAGGGGAAGGGGCTATCGTTCAGTAGGCTTGAAAACGGCGTCGCTCTTTTCGCGGGCTTGCCCGCGAAAAGGACGACTCGATTGTCAGGGCTGCTCGGTCACCGAGCTTTCCGCCTGCGCCTGCTTGCCCCGTCCCACTTCCTGGCGCCAGTGCAGGGCGATCAGGATCAGTGTGGGGACACCTAGCAGGGCGGTGATCATGAAGAAGTTGTGATAGCCGAATTTCTCCACCATCACCCCCGAATAGCCGCCGATCAGCCGCGGCAGCAACAGCATGATCGAGCTGAGCAGCGCGTACTGGGTCGCCGAGAACTTCAGGTTGGTCAGGCTCGACAGGTAGGCGACGAACGCTGAGGTCGCCATGCCCGAGCTGAAGTTGTCCAGCGAGATGGTCACCACCAGCATTTCCAGGTTCGGCCCCATGTCGGCCAGCATCACGAACAGGATGTTGGTGGCCGCAGAGGCCACGCCGCCGATGAACAGGATCGGCAGTATACCGAAGCGCACGATCAGCAGACCGCCAACACCGGCGCCGACCAGGGTCATGATCAGGCCGAAGATCTTGCTGACGCTGGCGATCTGGTCCTTGGTGAAGCCCATGTCGATATAGAACACGTTGGCCATCACGCCCATCACGGTGTCCGACATCCGGTAGGTGGCAATCAGCCCCAGCAGCAGCAAGGCCTGCCAGCGGTAGCGGACGATGAAGTCGTTGACCGGCGTGAGCACCGGCGCCAGGCCGCGACGGCCCATGGAAGACAGGCAGGCCCAGGTCAGCAGTGCATAGAGGATCAGGCGCAGGAAGGCGCGGTCCTCGAGCAGCAGGTCGAGCATGGTCGAGTCGCCGAACACCACGCTGGCCCAGTCGGTGTTGAACATCTGGGTGAAGCTGGCAGGCACCGAGACCAGCAGGACGATCAGCACGAACACTGACACCAGTTGGTGCATCAGCCCGTAGCGTGCCGCTGACAGTTGGGTGCGCAGCGGCACCGCGGGCTCGCGCATCACCAGCGTGGTGAACAATGCCGGCAACATGAGGATGCCGAACAGCACGTAGGTGCCGGTCCAGGCCTTGTGCAGGTAGCTGAAACCGGTGGAACCGAACCATTCGGCGAAGAACAGTGCACCTGCAGTAGCGAGCAGCGCGGCAACCCGGTAGCCAGCCATGTAGCTGGCGGCCAGGGCGGCCTGGCGCTGGTCGTCGGCGATTTCCAGGCGATAGGCGTCGACGGCGATGTCCTGGGTGGCCGAGGCGAAGGCTACCAGCACCGCGAGGGCGATCAGCCACGACAGGTGTTTCTGTGGGTCGCACAGCCCCATGCCGATCAGCCCGATGACGACCAGGACCTGCGACAGCAGCAGCCACGAGCGACGCCGTCCCATGCCGCCGAGCAGTGGCAGGCGCCATTGGTCGAGCAGGGGCGACCAGACCCATTTGAACGCGTAGGCCAGACCGATCAGGCTGGCGTAGCCGATGGTCTCACGGGCTACACCCGCCTCGCGCAACCAGACCGAGAGCGTGGAGAACACCAGCATGTAGGGCATGCCGGCGGCGAAGCCGAGCAACAAAAGCACCAGGGTAGACGGGCTGGCATAGGCAGCGAGCGCAGCGCGCCAGGTTTTACGGGGCATGGGCCAACATCTGCCTCAAGTTTGCGAAAACAAAGCGCGCACTCTAACCGCTGTGCTCCATTGCGCGCCAGCCATGGCGCGACATATCCACTCGATTATTGGCCACATTCACGCCCTCCGCGCGCAGCCTGGCGCGTTGTTCGTCGCCCGACGGCGTACCCAGTGGCAGGCTCAGGCGGCCACCGGCCCCGAGCACCCGATGCCACGGCAGGCGCGTGTCGGCCGGCAATTGCCCCAGGGTGCGGCCGACCCAGCGTGCGGCGCGGCCAAGACCCGCCAGTTCGGCGAGCTGGCCATAGCTGACGACCTTGCCTTCCGGAATCTGGCCCAGGACCGAATAAAGCGCCATTCGTCGGGCTTCGGGATCGTCCGGGTGCGGAATCGATTGATCAGACATCAGGCAATTCCTGATCTGAAGGTGGAGATAGACAAGTTGTTGTACGAAATGAGAATTGAACTCGTAGGCATAGGCCCGGTCTGTCCTTGCTCTGGTCGTGGGTATCCGGATAATGCCCGACTTTTTTTGTCCAACCGAACGCAAATTCTGCCTATGTATTCTAGAGCCTTGCTGTGCCTGTTCGCTGCTTCCCTCTCTGCGCCCGCGCTGGCTGACACCGTCTGGATGAAGAACGGTGATCGTCTGAGTGGCAAGATCAAGGTCTTCGACGGCGGCAAGCTGCTGCTGGAAACTCCCTATGGCGGCAGTATCGCGCTGGACTGGAAACAGGTTCAGACACTCGAGAGCGATCAGGAACTGCTGGTCAAACAGGATGCCTACTCGGGCGAGAAGGCCAAGTCGCTCAAGGCCGCCGAGCCTGGCAAGGTGACCCTGGCCAACGGTGAGGCGCCCAAGACCGTGGAGCTTGCCAGCATCGAGCAGATCATGAAGCCGCGCCCGCTGGTCGAGGACTTCCTGTGGAAAGGTAATGTCGACCTGGCGCTGGACTACAAGCGTGCCGAAAACGACACCGATGACTACGATGTCAGCTTCAAGACCACCGCACGTCACGGTCGCTGGCGGCACAACGCCGAAGGCGAGTACAACCGCGAAACCAAGGATGACGTCACCACCACCAACAACTGGAGCGCCGAGTACGCGCTGGACCGTTTCCTCACCGAAAAATGGTTCTGGCAGGGACGTCTGGAATACAAGCGTGACCAGATCGAGAATCTGGCGCGCCAGCGTACCGTCGGTACTGGCCCGGGCTATCAGTTCTGGGACGACGAGCTGGGCGCGTTCTCGCTTGGTTCGCTGATCAACCGCACCGACTACGAATACCGCGACGGCGGCAAGGATAACTTCTATTCGGCAGCGGTGAAGTGGGACTACAACCGCTACCTGATCGGCAAGAAGGTCGAGTTCTTCACCACCGGGGAGCTGGGCAAGCCCTTCGGTTCGGTCGCCGATTACTCGCTGGATGCCGAGATGGGCCTGCGCTACAAGGTGACCGAGTGGGCCTCGCTCAACCTCAAGGCCGAGAAGGACCTGATCAAGGGCACCAGCGACAGCGACCTGGACAAGACCCGCTACACCGCAGGTTTCGGTGTGGCCTGGTAAGACCGCTCGGGTGGGGCTGTACAGCGCTCCTGTGGCAGGCGGCGGTGATAATGATTATCTTGTCACCCATCCAGTCCGCTGCCCCAGGAGTTTCCCGTGAGTACCAACGCCATCCGCCCCGCCCGGGAACTGCTGCTCGAAGAATACCGCGGCGTGCTCTCGACCCTGTCCAAGTCCATGCCCGGCTTCCCCTTCGGTTCGGTGGTGCCTTATTGCCTGGACGCCCACGGGCACCCGCTGATCCTCATCAGCCGTATCGCCCAGCACACCCATAACCTGCAGAAAGACCCCAAGTGCTCGCTGCTGGTGGGCGAGCGTGACGCCGAAGACGTGCAGGCGGTGGGCCGCCTGACAGTGATGGCCGAGGCGCGCAAGCTGACCGACCAAGCCGCCATCGAAGCGGCTGCTGCGCGCTACTACCGATACTTCCCGGATGCCAGCAACTACCACAAGGCCCACGATTTCGATTTCTGGGTGCTGGAACCTGTGCGCCATCGCTACATCGGTGGTTTCGGCGCAATCCACTGGCTCGATGAGGTCACCTTGGCCAACCCATTCGCCGGAGGCGCAGAAGCCAGCATGATCGAGCACATGAACAGCGATCATGCCAACGCCATCGCCCATTACGTCGAGCTCACCGGTCTGCCGCGCAGTGCACCGGCCGAGATGGTCGGCATCGACAGCGAGGGCATGCACCTGCGCATCGGCCAGGCAATTCACTGGCTGGCCTTCCCGAATACTTGCAATACGCCGACACAAGTGCGCGAGGCCTTGGTATTGCTGGCGCGCGCCGACCAGTGGCCGGCTGCGGCGAAAGTCGAGGGTTGAAATCGCGAGCAGTTGCATCCATCTGAGGTCTTATTGGAAGGTTCTCTTCCGTCGAGGAATCCTTGATGCGTGCTTTTCTACTGCTGTTCCTGATTTTTCCGGTGCTGGAGTTGTTCGTCTTCGTCAAAGTCAGCGCCGCCATCGGTTTCTTCCCGGCGCTGCTGCTGATTATCGCCGGTTCCGCCCTCGGCCTGCTGGTCATGCGCCTGGCAGGTCTTGCAACGGCGCTGCGCGCCCGTGAAAGCCTGCAGCGCGGCGAACTGCCCGCCGAGGACATGTTCCAGGGGCTGATGCTGGCTGTGGGTGGTGGCCTGCTGCTGCTGCCGGGTTTCATCAGCGACGTGCTGGGCCTGCTGTGCCTGTTGCCATTCACCCGTCATCTGGTGGCGCGCAAGTTGCGCCAACGGGCCGAGGCCCAGGCCACGCGCCAACGGGCGTTCCAGGATGATCCGTTCAACGGGCAGCCGCGCGATGGCGGCCATCGTCCGAACGTGATTGAGGGCGAGTACGAGCGCCGCGATAAATGATCGATAAATGACCCAGGGGGGCCGCTATGCGGCCCCTGCTTTTTTTCGGCCTGTGTACACAGATTAAAAAAATTCCATGGCAAGCCTTGTAATCGAATCGGGCGGCCTCATGTATGTGTCACCGCAAGGTTTCTGGTGGCGACACCAGACATGACACGCGGGGTTCGCAGGCCGCGAGCCCCCACCGGCAACGCCGGATAGCCTCAACCCGCCGGTGTCGACACCGGCCGATGAAAACCACAATTTGGGAGAGATCGACAATGAAGCTTCGTCCTCTGCATGACCGCGTCGTCATCCGTCGCAGCGAAGAAGAATCGAAAACCGCTGGCGGTATCGTCCTGCCGGGTTCGGCCGCTGAAAAACCAAACCGCGGCGAAGTCGTCGCCGTTGGCACCGGTCGCGTCCTGGACAACGGCGAAGTGCGCGCGCTGGCCGTGAAAGTGGGTGACAAAGTGGTTTTCGGCCCTTACTCGGGCAGCAACACCGTGAAAGTCGATGGCGAAGACCTGCTGGTGATGGCCGAGAACGAAATCCTCGCCGTCATCGAAGGCTGATTTCCCCGATTTCCCTGCTAAAGAATTCCAAGGATTAAACGATCATGGCTGCTAAAGACGTAAAATTCGGCGATTCCGCCCGCAAGAAAATGCTCGTTGGTGTCAACGTTCTGGCTGACGCTGTCAAGGCTACCCTCGGCCCGAAAGGCCGTAACGTTGTCCTGGCCAAGAGCTTCGGCGCTCCAACCATCACCAAAGACGGTGTTTCGGTTGCCAAGGAAATCGAACTGAAGGACGCCTTCGAGAACATGGGCGCCCAGCTGGTCAAGGAAGTTGCTTCCAAGGCCAACGATGCTGCCGGCGACGGCACCACCACCGCTACCGTTCTGGCTCAGGCCATCGTCAACGAAGGCCTGAAGGCCGTCGCTGCCGGCATGAACCCGATGGACCTCAAGCGCGGTATCGACAAGGCCACCGCTGCCGTCGTCGCCGAGCTGAAGAACCTGTCCAAGCCATGCGCCGACTCCAAGGCCATCGCTCAGGTCGGCACCATCTCTGCCAACTCCGACAGCTCCATCGGTGAAATCATCGCCGAAGCCATGGAAAAAGTCGGTAAAGAAGGCGTGATCACCGTTGAAGAAGGCTCGGGCCTGGAAAACGAACTGTCCGTCGTAGAAGGCATGCAGTTCGACCGTGGTTACCTGTCGCCGTACTTCATCAACAAGCCTGACACCATGGTTGCCGAGCTCGAAAGCCCGCTGCTGCTGCTGGTCGACAAGAAGATCTCGAACATCCGCGAACTGCTGCCGGTTCTCGAAGCCGTCGCCAAGTCGGGCCGTCCGCTGCTGATCGTCGCCGAAGACGTCGAAGGCGAAGCCCTGGCTACTCTGGTGGTCAACAACATGCGCGGCATCGTCAAGGTTGCTGCGGTCAAGGCCCCAGGCTTTGGCGACCGCCGCAAGGCCATGCTGCAGGACATCGCCGTCCTGACCGGCGGCCAGGTCATCTCCGAGGAAATCGGCCTGACCCTGGAAACCACCACCCTGGAGCACCTGGGCAACGCCAAGCGCGTCATCCTGTCCAAGGAAAACACCACCATCATCGACGGTGCTGGCGTTGACGCCGACATCGAAGCACGCGTCAAGCAGATCCGTGCCCAGATCGAAGAGACTTCCTCGGACTACGACCGTGAGAAGCTGCAAGAGCGTCTGGCCAAGCTGGCTGGCGGTGTTGCCGTGATCAAGGTCGGTGCTGGCACCGAAGTCGAGATGAAAGAGAAGAAAGCCCGCGTTGAAGACGCCCTGCACGCTACCCGTGCAGCCGTTGAAGAAGGCGTGGTGCCTGGCGGTGGTGTTGCCCTGGTTCGCGCCCTGGCAGCCATTGCCGAGCTCAAAGGCGACAACGAAGACCAGAACGTCGGTATCTCCCTGCTGCGTCGCGCTGTCGAAGCGCCGCTGCGTCAGATCACTGCCAACGCCGGCGACGAGCCAAGCGTTGTGGCCGACAAGGTCAAGCAGGGTTCGGGCAACTACGGCTACAACGCCGCGACCGGCGAGTACGGCGACATGATCGAGATGGGCATCCTGGACCCAGCCAAGGTTACCCGTTCGGCGCTGCAAGCCGCTGCTTCGATCGGTGGTCTGATGATCACCACCGAGGCCATGGTTGCTGACCTGCCGGAAGACAAGCCAGCTGCTGGCGGCATGCCAGACATGGGCGGCATGGGTGGCATGGGCGGCATGATGTAAGCCAGCCCTGGCCCCTAGCTGCATGAAAAAGCCCCGCCTTGTGCGGGGCTTTTTCATGGGCGCTTGTCAGACCTGCGTCGACTCAGGCAATGCCGCGCTCAGCCACGGTCACCCGCGCCATTCCCCTGCGATAGAGCACCAGGTAATAGCAGCCCAATCCGATCAACCAGCAGAACACTGCGGTCCAGACGTTGTGCGAGAGAAAGTGCGCACCCTGCATCATCCGGCCTATCGACAGCACCACCCCGACACCCGCCGCGAGGGCAAACACACCTCGCGCCAGGCGAGGCTTGCGGTCACGCAGCACGAAGAACAATGCGAACAGGCTGAAACCGGTCGCTGCATGGCCGCCGGGCCAGCAGAGCCCTGGTTTGTCGGTCGCTGGTCGTGCTTCGAGCAGCTTGCTGTAGGTTTCCTTGCCGCCAAACTGGGTCAGGCTCCAAGGGCACTGTACTGCAGTCAGTTGCTTTAGCGGCGTGACAAAACCCGTGGACAGGCCCAGGGCCAGCACCAGGCAACCCAGTTCGCGACGCCAGTTACCCAGCCGTGACCAGAAGAAACTGGCGATGAACGCCACCAC
This sequence comes from Pseudomonas sp. SYWMCR5, assembly GCF_057197165.1. Taxonomy (NCBI): domain Bacteria; kingdom Pseudomonadati; phylum Pseudomonadota; class Gammaproteobacteria; order Pseudomonadales; family Pseudomonadaceae; genus Pseudomonas; species Pseudomonas sp. SYWMCR5. Next base: position 886,293 of record NZ_JBXUNH010000001.1, on the reverse strand, counting down.
CGCCAGCAGCCCGACACCGATCACCGCCTGCTTGACGCGGTCATGCAGGATGGTCTCGAGGAAGTAGCTATGGCGCCCGATGAACTGACCCACCGACGGATCGAACATCAGGTTGGCCACGTCCATGTCCAGCGATGTGGCCTCGAGCAGCAGCAGAACCAGCGCGGTAGCCAGGGGGATGCCAAGGTACAGCCAGGGGTTGATCGGGCGGGGGCGGGCGGTGTGCATGAAGGCTCCACAGGCAAGGGGAAGGCATGAAGGATCGGGCATTTTCGGTCCGTTGCTATGCTGTGTGCGTGAAGGATCAGTGAAAAAAGCGTCAGTTGCGCTGTTTTTCCACCAAGGCTGGCGATGCCTGGCCAATGGCCGTAAGCTGCGCCTGCCGCGCACAGCGAAGCGCCGCACAGGAGACCCCGATGCGCATTCTACTGGTTGAAGACAACCGCGATATCCTCGCCAACCTGGCTGATTACCTGGGCATGAAAGGCTATACCGTCGACTGTGCCCAGGACGGCCTGTCGGGTCTGCACCTGGCCGCGACCGAACACTATGACCTGATCGTCCTCGATATCATGCTGCCCGGTATCGATGGCTACACCCTGTGCAAGCGCCTGCGCGAAGACGCCCGCCGCGACACCCCGGTGATCATGCTGACCGCCCGCGACCAGCTTGACGATCGCCTGCAGGGCTTCCGCTCGGGGGCCGACGATTACCTGCTCAAGCCTTTCGCCCTGTCCGAGTTGGCCGCGCGCATCGAGGCGGTACTGCGTCGCGCTCAGGGCGGTGGTCGGCGTACGCTGCAGGTGGCAGACCTGAGCTACGACCTCGACACGCTGGAAGTCACCCGTCAGGGCAAACTGCTCAAACTCAACCCGGTCGGCCTGAAGTTGCTGGCGGTGCTGATGCAGAAGAGCCCGCACGTGCTGCGCCGCGAAGTGCTCGAGGAAGCCCTGTGGGGCGACGACTGCCCCGACAGCGACAGCTTGCGCAGCCATGTCCATCAACTGCGCCAGGTGATCGACAAACCGTTCGAAAAGCCCCTGCTGCATACCGTCCATGGCGTCGGCTATCGCCTCGCCGAGGGTCGCGATGGAGTTTAAGCAGAGCCTTGCCCAACGCATCATCATTGCCTTTGCACTGATGAGCGCACTGGTTGCCGGTGCGTTTGCCTTCGGTATCGTCGCCACTGTTCACCTGGTCGAAGAGCGTCTGATTTCCTCGGTGCTGGGGGGCGATCTGCAGCGCCTGCTGCGCATGGACAGCGTCAGTGACTGGAGCCATCGCCCGCGCCCTGACCAGTTGTTCTACTTCAGCGGTGGTCGCGATGATTTCGAGTTGCCCAAGGACCTGCGGCATCTCGATGCCGGGTTCCACGAAGTGTTCCGTGACCAGCTCTCCTACCACGCCATGGTCGAGGTCGTGGACGGTCGTCACTATGTACTGTTGCAGGACCAGAGCGATTTCGAGGAGCGCGAGCGGGTGCTGTTCGCCGTGGTGGTCGTGGGCTTCCTGCTCAGCCTGGTGCTGGCGGCCTTCCTCGGCTGGTTGCTGGCGCGACGGGTCATGGCGCCAGTGATTCGCCTGGCGCGGCAAGTCCGCCATCGTGACCAGTTGCTCGGGTTGGCGCCGCCGCTGGCGCCGGACTATGCCGCCGACGAAGTGGGGCAGTTGGCGGTGGCTTTCGACGACACCCTGGGCCGCTTGCGCGATGCGCTGACCCGCGAGCGACTGTTCACCAGCGATGTCAGCCATGAACTGCGCACCCCACTGATGGTGCTGGCAACCTCCTGCGAACTGCTGATGGAGAACACCGGCCTGGACAGCCGGTCACGTGCCCAGGTGGAACGGATCGCCCGCGCCACCGAGGAGATGCGCGAGCTGGTCAAGACCTTCCTCATGCTGGCCCGGGCCCAGCGTGACGAAGGCGCGGTGGCCTCGAGGGCCAGCCTGCGCGAGGTGGCTGATGACCTGATCGGCGTCTGGCGCGATACCATCGAGCAGAAGGGCCTGACGCTTTACTACGATGGCCGTGTCAGTGCCAGCCCGACCTTGTACAACGCCACCTTCCTGCAATCGGTGATGGGCAACCTGCTGCGCAACGCAGCGCATTACACCGATACCGGTTATATCCGCCTGAGCCTGGAGGCCCATGGTTTCAGTGTCGAGGACAGTGGCGTGGGCATTCCCGAGGAACAGCGCGAGGCAATGTTCAAACCTTTCGTGCGCGGTGACGAGCGGCGTGGCGAAGGGCTCGGCCTGGGGCTTTCGCTGGTGCAGCGGATCTGTGACGACCAAGGCTGGCGCGTGACCCTGACCGCCACCTCGCCCCACGGCTGCCGCTTCCAGGTGGACCTGAGCCAGGGCACCGCGCTGTCGCATGAGCAGGAAACCGATGCCACGTTGCAGTAGAAATCGGGGCAGTACTACGGCCCCGATACAGAATGTTGTGTAATGCTTCGTAAGAATTAACCCTTTCGTGTGACAGTTTTTTCACATGGCGATGACCTGATGCCAACGCTTGCCCACCTAATGTGGTCGGCATTGAGTCAGGAGATGTCCCATGCGTAGCCCTATCAAACTCGAGTTTTCCGAAAAGTACGATCAGCAGCACGCTCGTGAGTACTTCATCAAGCATCAGGATGGTCTGGCCCGTCGCCTTTCCCACACCCGTGACGAGCAGCTTGCTCGCCGCGCCCTGACGCTCGCCGGTGAGCCGGGCCTGGTACTCGACCTGCCATGCGGCGCCGGCCGTTTCTGGCCTTTGCTGGCAGAAAAACCCAACCGCGTGATCATTGGCGCCGACAATTCCGCCGCGATGATCGAGACAGCCTGTGCGTCGCAACCGCCAGCCGTGGTCGAGCGGGTACGCCCCTTGCAGACCTCAGCCTTTGCCATCGACCTGCCGGACAACTCGGTAGACAGCATTTTCTGCATGCGGTTGTTCCACCATATCGGTGATCCGGCTCATCGCAAGACAATTCTTTCGGAATTTCAAAGGGTTAGCAGAGATAGCGTTATCCTGTCGTTGTGGGTGGATGGCAATTTCAAGGCATGGCGGCGCAAGAAGCTCGAACAACGACGCAGCGCCAAGGCGGAGCAGGACAGTTACCAGAATCGCTTTGTGTTACCTGCTGCTACGGTTGAAGAAGAATTTGTGACAGCAGGCTTCAGGATTCAGGAACGTCTCGACTTCCTGCCGTTCTATGCCATGTGGCGAGTCTATGTATTGCGAAAGGGGTGAGGGATCCATGGCAACAACTCAGGGGCAGGTGTCGCAATTCGACTTCTACTGGCAACAGCAGGGGGAATGGGTCGAGGCGCCCAATCAGCGACGTGGCGGCGAAAGTGGCGTGCAACGCCTGGATGATGGCAACGGCCACCTGCTCTATGCCAAGCGCCAGGTCGGGCACATCTACCGCAGCCTGCTGCATCCCTTCGGTCGTCCCACGGTGTTGCGAGAGCTGGACGCCCTGAACAGTTTCGAGCAGTTGGGGGTTCGGGTGCCGCGCATCGTCTTTGCTGGTGCCGAGCGCGACGCCGAGCACCAATGGCGGGCACTGCTGGTCAGTGAAGCGCTGGATGGATTCGTCGATCTCGACACCTGGCACGCCCAGGGCGCCCGTGAGCATTACCCGCAGGTGCTGCATGAGCGCATGCTCAAGGACCTGGCTGACAATCTGGCGCGGATGCATCTGGGCCACTGGCAGCACGGCTGCCTGTACGGCAAGCATGTGTTCGTCAAGGTGAGCGGCGAAGGCGAGCAGGCGCGGGCCGAAGTGGCTCTGCTGGACCTGGAGAAGTGCCGCCGCCGCATCAGTTGCCAGCGCGCGGCCTACAACGACCTGCGCCAGCTGCGCCGCCATTCGTCGTTCAATGAAGCGGAGTGGCAAACCTTGCTCTACTTTTATGAGAGGGCGTTTGGCAGCGCTGTCAAAGGGTTAGGTCGATGAAACTAGAAATAGCTCGAGCTTTGTTCCTGGTGGCCGCGCTTGGCGTGACCAGCGTGGCCGTGGCGGCCTGGGAGGTGCCACGGCCGACCGTGTTCAGCAAGAGCGACGCGGCGGGGCAGTGTGCCACACCGCGGGTGACAAAGCCGGAGCAGGCGCAGGCCCAGGCTCAGCCGGATCATGACCTGCTGTTGTTCCTGTTTGGGATGCGCCAGGGGCTGCGGCCGTTTGGTTGAGCCATCGAACACAAGGCCCCGCAGAAGCGGGGCCTTGTTGTTTCTGGCTAATGGGTTTGTGGTCTTTCCGGGCGTGGGGTTGTGCCGTCCATCCCTTGGCGCTCGTCCGCCACCGTCCGATGCGCCAGCAAGGTGTACACGCAGGGCAGTACGAACAAGGTAAACAGCGTGCCGATCGACATGCCGGTGGCAATCACGATACCGATGTCGAACCGGCTCACTGCGCCGGCACCCGTCGCCAGGATCAGTGGCACCATGCCGAATACCATTGCTGCGGTGGTCATCAGCACCGGCCGTAGACGGATCGCCGCGGCTTCCTCGATCGCCTCGCGCACCCCCAGGGCCTTTTCCTCGCGCAGCTGGTTGGCGAACTCGACGATCAGGATGCCGTGCTTGCTGATCAGTCCGATCAATGTCACCAGCCCGACCTGGGTGTAGATGTTCATGCTCGAGACGCCGAGAAACAGCGGCAGCAGTGCGCCACAGATCGACAGCGGCACGGTCACCAGAATCACCAGTGGATCGCGGAAGCTTTCGAACTGTGCGGCCAGCACCAGGAAGATGATCGCCAGGGCCAGACCGAAGGTCACCCACAGGGCACTGCCTTCCTGGACGAACTGCCGCGCGGCGCCGGCATAGTCGAAGGCAAAGCCCTCCGGCGCCTCCTCGCGGGCGATGCTGCGGATGGTATCCAGCGCCTCGCCCATGCTGACCATAGGTACGCCCTGGATGATCGCCGAGTTCAACTGCTGGAACTGGTTGAGCTGGCGTGGTCGGGCACGTTCGCTGAGGGTGATCAGGGTCGACAGGGGCAATAACTGGCCCTGATCGTTCTTCACGTAATAGTTGTTCAGCCAGCCGGCGTTGTCGCGGTAGGCCCGTTCGACCTGGGCGATCACCTTGTAGCTGCGCCCTTCGAGGGTGAAACGGTTGATCTCCGCCTCGCCCAGCAGGGTGGCCAGCGTTCCCCCGAGGGTGTCCATCGACACCCCCATCTGCGCCGCCTTGGCCCGGTCGATATCGACCACCACTTCGGGCTTGTCGAAGGCCAGGTCGATGTCGAGGAAGGCGAACTTGCCCGAGGCCTGGGCGCGCTCCTTGACGCGCTGGGCCACCTCCAGCAGGGCAGGATAGTCGCCTGCGGTGTTGAGCACGAACTGGAACGGCAGGCCTTCGCCAGTACCCGGCAACGATGGCAGGTTGAAGCCGAAGATCTGCAGCCCGCCGATGTCCTCGAGCTTGGCCTGCACCAGCGGCAGCAGTTGCATCTGCGTACGTTCGCGCTCGTTCCAGGGCTTGAGCAGAAAGCCGCCAATGCCGCTTTGTACCCCATTGAAACCGTTGATCTGGAACGAGGAGTAATACTCGGGGAAGGTCTTGAACAGCGGTGTGAAACGGTCGGTGTAGGCGTTGAGGTAATCCAGGTTGGCCGGCTGCGGCGAGCTGCTCATCATGAAGATCACCCCCTGGTCTTCGTTGGGCGCCAGCTCGTTCTGGGTGAACTTGAGCAGTACCGGGATCAGGCACAGGATGATCACGGCGAAGACGATGACCACCGGGCGGCTGTCGAGGGTGCCGTGCAGCAGGCGCTGGTAACGCACTTTCAGGCGCTCGAAGATCTGGTCCAGGCGATGGGCCAGGCCTTTCTCGCTCTGCTCGGGGCGCAGCAGCAGGGCGCACATCATCGGTGACAGGGTCAGGGCCACGATTCCGGAGATCACCACCGCACCCGCCAGGGTCAGGGCGAACTCCTTGAACAGCGCGCCGGTCAGCCCGGTGAGGAAGCCGATCGGTGCGTACACCGCCGCAAGGGTGATGGTCATCGACACCACCGGCATGGCGATTTCCCGCGCGCCTTCGAGGGCGGCTTCGAACGGCGTCTTGCCCTCCTCGATATGGCGGTGGATGTTCTCCACCACGACGATCGCGTCGTCCACCACCAGGCCGATGGCCAGCACCATGGCCAGCAAGGTCAGCAGGTTCAGCGAATACCCCATCATCTGCATGAAGAACAGCACGCCGATCATCGACAGCGGGATGGTGATCACCGGGATCAGCACCGAGCGCAGCGCACCGAGGAACAGGAACACCACGACGATGACGATCAGCACCGCTTCGCCGAGGGTCTTGATCACTTCATCGATGGAGGCCTGAATGAACAGCGTGGCGTCGTAGGCGATGGAGACTTTCAGTGCCGAGGGCAACTGGCTTTGCAGGTCCGGCATGATTCGCCGCACCTCCTTGATCACCTCCAGCGGGTTGGCCGAAGGCGTGGCCTTGATGCCGATATAGACAGACGGGATGCCGTCGAAGGAACTGACCGTGTCGTAGTTCTCCGCGCCCATCTCGATGCGCGCCACATCGCCGAGCAGCACACGACTGTCGCCGACGGTCTTGACCGGCAGGGCGGCGAAGGCTTCGGCGGACTTCAGTTCGGTGGTGGCATTGACGCTGGTGACCACGTATTCGCCTTTCACCTCGCCGGCGGCAGCCAGGAAGTTGTAGCGGCGCACCGCGCTGGTGACATCGGTGGCCGAAAGGCCGAACCCGGCCAGCTTCACCGGGTCGACCCAGATGCGCATGGCGAACACCTGGTTGCCGAGGATTTCGGCTTCGGCCATGCCTGGCAGGGTCGCAAGCTTGGGCTGGATGACCCGTGACAGGTAGTCGGTGATCTGCGGGTTGCTCATCTCGCTGCTGTAGAAGCTGATGTACATCAGCGCCGAGGCATCGGCGGCTTCCTTGCTCAGGACCGGGTCTTCGGAGTCCTGCGGCAGCTTGTTGCGCACCTCGTTGGCCTTGGCCAGCAGTTGGGTGAACAGGCGATCCGTGTCGGCACCGATGCGCGCGTAGACCGAGATCACCGAAAAGTTCTGACGGCTCACCGAGGTCATGTAGTCGATGCCGTCGGCGCTGGCCAGGCTCTGCTGCAGCGGTTGGGTGATGTAGCCCTGAATGGTCTCGGCGTTGGCACCGGGGTAGGCGGTGGTTACCGTGATCAGGGCGTTTTCCATCTGCGGGTACTGGCGGATCTGTAGCTTGCTCCAGGCCTGGAAGCCGAGCAGCAGGATCAGCAGGCTGACCACGCTGGCGAGCACGGGGCGGCGGATGAACGGGTCGGTGAATGCCATGCCAGCCTCCGCGTCAATGGGTGGCAGCCGCGCCTTGGGCGTCGGCGGGCGACAGGGGCGGGTCCTGGCTGATGCGTATCGCAGCGCCGGGGCTGAGTTTGAGCTGTCCGGCAGTGACCACCTGCTCGCCGGCCTGCAGCCCCTTGCGCACCACCACCACGCCATCGCGGCGCTCGCCGGTCTGTACGGTGCGCTGTTCGGCAACCAGTTGTGTCTGGCCATCGTCGGCCTTCTTCTCGCCGACCACATACACCGAGTTGCCGTAGAGGGTGTAGGTGATCGCGCTCTCCGGCACCACCACCTGCAATTGCGGGTCGGGCAGCAGCACCAACAGGCTGGCGAACATGCCCGGTAGCAGCTTGCCGTCCGGGTTGGCCAGAGTGGCGCGCAGCAGCAGGTTGCGCGTACTTTCCTCGACCTTGGGATTGATCGCGCTGAGGCGGGCGGGGAAGGTCTGGCCGGGGAAGGCCGCCACCTGCACCAGCACCTGCTGGTCGAGGGACAACTGTGGCAGTGCCTGTTCGGGCACGTTGAAGTCGACGTAGAGGCTGGAAAGGTCCTGCAGCGTGGCAATCACCGTGCCGCTGGCCAGATAGTCGCCGACATCCACCTGGCGAATGCCGATGGTGCCGCTGAACGGCGCCTTCATGCTTTTTTTGGCCAGCGAGGCCTTGAGCTGTTCGACCACGGCCTGGTTGCGCCGGTACTGGGCGGTGAGGCGGTCGAACTCACCGCGGGAGATGGCCGAGTCGCCTACCAACTGGCTGCCGCGGCCGAAATCGACCTTGGCCAGGCCCAGGTCGGCCTGGGCGGTGCCCAGCAGCGCGGCCTCCTGTTCGCTGTCCAGTTCGAGCAGCAGTTGCCCGACCTTGACCTGTTGCCCGGAATCGAAAAGCAGGCGCTTGACCGTTCCGGCCACTTCCAGGCTGAGCTCGACGCCCTGCAGCGCCTTGAGGCTGCCGACCGCGGGCAGGCGCTCCTGCCACTGGCGTTGTTCGGCCTTGGCGGCGGCGACGCTGATCGCGGGTTTGGGAGCGGAAAAGACCTGGATCTGGCGGTAGATCGAAAAGGCCTTGATGCCCCCCAGGGCGAGCACGATCAGCAGCACCACGGCCAACATGATCAGCATGCGGCGGCGTAGCATGGTCCGGTTCCTTGGATGTGATTGTTATGGGTATGGCACGAACACGGGCGATCCTGCCCACGTGCGGATGAAGGGAAGTATTGACTGTTTTTCGGGAAGTGGGAGATGTATCGGCTGAGCTGGCCCTATCGCAGGGCGAGCCTGCTCCCACCACCCGTGGATGCCGGGCCTGTGGGAGCGGGCTCGTCCCGCGATAGGGCCGGTGTGGCCAGTGCTGAATCAGACCAGATGCAGGTGATTGTCCCAAAGCCCGGATGGCAGATTCATGGGCTGCCCGACCAGCTCTGCCTTGCGGCAGTCGTAATAGCGGCAGCGCCCCTGCCCGGAGGTGACGACGAAGCCGTCCTTGACCGCGCCGACCCCGGCGCAGTCGGGCATCGGTGCATCGAGTTTCACCGCGCCGCTGTCCAGGTCCCAGATGAACAGGCGGTTGGCCCGCGGTGCAGTCAGTGCCACCAGGCGCAGGTCACTGTGCACGGCGACGCTGGCGGTGTACTGGGCCATGGACTGCAACTGATGCTCCGGCACCGGGAACGGCTTGAATGCCTCGCCCGGGCGTTTGATCGCGAGCAGTTCGGCGGTTTCTTCAGAACCTCCCATGAACTGCTGGCAGGCAAGGACGGTGCCGTCGTTGCCCACCGCGAGATGGCGCACGCTGTTCATCTGCTGGGCCAGCGTCTCCTTGCTAAGCAGCGTGCCATCACGCTGCATCAGCACCAGGCTGGGCTCCATGGCGTCGAGGTTCATCTCTACCCGGCTTTCCGCCTCGGTGCGGATGCCACCGTTGGCCACCACCAGGGTTTCGCCGTCGGGCATCCAGGCCACCTCATGGGGGCCGACGCCATGGGTGGAGATCTCTCCGCTGTGTACCAGGCGCTGACCCTCGAAGCGGTAGACGCCGAGCACCCCGCGCCCGGGGTCGGTGGTGTCGTTTTCGGTGGCGTATAGCCATTCGCCATCCTTGTGGATGACCGCATGGCCGTAGAAGTGCCGGTTCGGTTGCGAGGTGAGCGTCTGCAGCAGACGCCCGTCGCGCAGGTCGATCAGGTAGCTTTCGGTACCCGGGCGACGGGCGACGAACAGGGCGATCGGCTGCTCGGGGTGATGGATGATCGCATGGCAACGCTGGGCCACCTGGGTGGCGAACACCTGGGTACCGTCGAGGCGGTAGCCTACGGCATGGTGGCCGCCATCGGCATCGTCACGCGCCGACAGCAGCAGGGGCTCGCTGCCCTTGTTGCGCAGCAGGGTCCAGCCGCCGAGCGTCAGGGCGCTGAGCAGCACGCTACCGAGTTTGAGGGCCTGGCGTCGCAGCATGATCAGTCACCGTCGTTGGCATTGAAGCCCAGCTGGATGTTCAACGCCTTGGCCAGCTCACCTTCGTGCAGGCGATGGACGACGTTGAGGCTGTCGTAGATCTGGTTGAGGGTCTGTTTGCCGGCATCGTCGGCGAGCAGTTCGCCCAGGGTCTTCTGGTTGTCGGCCAGCAGTTTGGCAGCGGTGGCGTAGGCATCGTCGATCTTTTGCGCCAGCGCGCTCTGATCCTTGCCCAGCAAACCGCGCAGGCCTTTGTTGTCGACGCCGGTCCAGACGGCTTCGGCAGCCTTGAGCGAAGCCTCCAGGCTCTTGAGCGAGGAGTGGCTGCGCCAGGCTTCGGCCTGCAGGGGCTGAGGGATGCCCTTGCTCTGACGGCCCATGGGGGCGCCGAGTTTCTTCTTCAGCGTGTCCAGGGCGGTAACCTGCGCGCGCAGCAGGTCGGCGATCGCTTCATGCGAATCGGCGTAGCGCTGGTTGGGGAACTTGGTCATCTGCGACAGCATGCCATCGGTGCTGTTCCAGCTCTTGAGAATGTCTTCGGCCAGGGCTTTCTGGTGTTCGGCGATGGCCACCAGCAGCGGGCAGTAGCGGGCTTTCTGCTCGGCGGTGGCGATGTCCGGCTTGCTGTCGAAGAGGATGTACTCGTAGGCCGACAGGCCACGGACCACGACGCTGGCCTTGCCGAGAGCATCGGCATCGACCGGCTTGTCGCCGCTGACCAGTTGCTCGACCTGGCGACCGACCAGGTTCTTCTTGTCGGGCCAGAACTGCACCTGCCAGGCGCGGTTGCCTTCGGCCAATGGGCCGACCAGCAGCGGCTGCAGTTCGGCCCAGGCCTTCTGCGCGTTGAGGAAGTCGGCGCGGGCGGTGTCCAGGCTCTGCTTGCCTTCGCAATAGGCCAGGGCGCTGGCGGCCAGTTGGCGGTCGGCCTCGACCCAGCGGCTGTAGGTCGGCAGGATCACCTGCTGGGCGATGGCGGCGGAGGTCACCGCCTGCTGGTCCTGCGGCGAGCAGGCGCCCAGGGCGATGGCGGCGAGGCTGGTGAACAACAGTTTGGGTCGGAACATGCCCGGCTCCTTGCGCGTTTAAAGTGAGTTCAGGAAAGCCAGCAGCGCGGCGCGTTGCTCGGCATTGAAGGTCAGTACGTGACGGCGTGCAGCCTCGGCTTCGCCACCGTGCCAGAGCACGGCCTCGAGCAGGTTGCGGGCGCGACCGTCATGGAGGAACTGGGTGTGGCCGCTGACGGTTTCGGTCAGGCCGATGCCCCACAGCGGCGGGGTCCGCCAATCCTGGCCACCGGCGGCGAACTCGCTGCGGTTGTCGGCCAGGCCCGGGCCCATGTCGTGTAACAGCAGGTCGCTGTAGGGGCGGATCACCTGGTTGGCCAGTTCTGGCTCGACGTTGTCGTTACCGGTGGTGAACTGCGGTGTGTGGCAGCCCTGGCAGCCCGCCTGGAAGAACAGGTTCTTGCCGGCCAGCACCTGCGGCGAATTCACCTCGCGGCGTGCAGGCACCGCCAGGTTGCGGGTGTAGAACGTCACCAGGCGCAGGATGTTGTCGCTGACTTCCTTTTCGCCGTTGTCACCGTCACCGTTGGGCGCGGCGCGACATTCGACCTGCGCCGGCGTGCAATCGTCCTCGGGCTTGAGGGTGCTGGTCAGGCCCATGTCGCCAGCGAAGGCGTGGACGTTCTGCTGGTTGACGTTGGGCTGCCCGGCTTTCCAGCCGAAGCGGCCGACCACGGTCTTGCCCTGGGCATCGTCCCAGACCCGGTTGGCGCGGCCGCGGATGCCGTCGTTGTTGCGATCATCCGGGTCTTCGTTGGCCAAAAGCGCAGCCTCCGGGATGGCCTCGAGCAGTCCGAGGCCGATCATGGGCGGGGCGACGCGGGCGGAGATGCGTGTGTCCGGGTGCATCGGGCCGTAGCCGAGCTGGGTGATCTCCACGGTCGGGCGGCGCAGTTCGACCTGGTGGCCATCGTTGAACCTGACCGTTTCGTGCTCATAGCTGACCCGCACCTTGCCTTCCGGCGGCACGCCTGGGATCGACATGTCTTGCAGTTGCGTGCCGTAGACCGGCTCGGGAACCACGCCGAGGCGCTCGATTTCCTTGACGAACTGCGGCTGGTCGGGGATCGACAGGCGCACCAGCATGGAGACGGCATTGCGGGCGTCGGCCTCAGGCGGATGACCACGGCCGTCGCGGATGTGGCAGTTCTGGCAGGCGTTGGTGTTGAACAGCGGGCCCAGGCCATCGCGGGCAGTGGTGGTCGAAGGCGCGATCACCCAGGGGCTGCGGAAGAAGCTGTTGCCGACGCTGAAATCCAGGCGTCGCTCGGGCGTGAGGTTGGCCGAGGGCATCGAGAAGGCGTTGCGGTCGCTGCGCAGGATCGTCGCCTTGCCGCCGGACAGCGCTTCGCCGGGCTCGGCCTGGGTGAAACGCGGAGCGTCGTCACAGGCGGCCAGGACGGTGACCAGTAGCAGAAGTGGGAGTCGGGACAGCGACGAGGACATCGAGAATCCTGGGCGTGAGCGAAAAACCGGCGTGCAAGCTTAGCAAAATGGGGATGTTTGAATAAGAGCAATTTGCAATTGCCTGCTGAATCCGCTGGCGACCCCTTCGCGGGCAAGCCCGCTCCCACAGGTACCAGTGGGAATGGGCTTGCCCGCGAAGGGGCGGGTTTGGTCAGCGCAAAGCCCGGACATGAAAAAGGCGACCCGAAGGCCGCCCCTTTCAACCCTTCACCCTGGCATCAGAACTCGTGGTCTGCGGTGTCCGGGTTCAGGTTGTCGATGCCCAGCTTGCCGGCGGCCTGCTCGATGGCACCGGTCTGCTTGACCAGTGCGGCGATGGCGTCGCGCACCACCTGGTTGCCTGCAGCGTTGTCGGCAGCGATCAGCTGGTCGTAGTGCTCGCCCTTGAGGGCGTGGTCGACGATCACCTGGATCTTCGCTTCGGTGTCCTGCAGGTCGGCCTTCAGGGTGGCGTCGGTGGCCGGGTCGACCTTGGCTACCAGCGACGACAGGCTCGGGCCGCTGACCTTGGAGCCGTCCGGACGGGTGTACTCGCCCAGGTAGACGTTGCGGATGCCCTTGGCGTCGTAGAAGTGCGACCAGTGGGTGTTGTCGCTGAAGCAGTCGTGCTCGTCTTCAGGCGAGTTGGCTTCCAGCGAGACCTTCATGCGCTCGCCCGCCAGTTCGCCCAGCGACAGGCTGCCCATACCGAACAGCATCTTGCGCAGGCCATCCTTGACCGGCTCGGCTTCCAGCGAAGCGCGGTAGTTGTCGGCGACGTTCGGTGCCCAGTTGCCGACCATCTCTTCGAGGTCGCTCACCAGCAGGTCGGTGACGGCCTTGAGGTAGGCGCGGCGACGGTCGTTGTGACCACCGGTGGCACCCTGGCCTTCGAGGTAGTCCGAAGCCGGACGGTTGCCTGCGCCTGGACCCGTGCCGTTGAGGTCCTGGCCCCAGAGCAGGAATTCGATGGCATGGTAGCCGGTGGCGACGTTGGCTTCGGAACCGCCCAGCTCGTTCAGGCTGGCCAGTTTCTCGGGAGTGATTTCCTTGACGTCGACCTTGTCTTCGCCGACCTGGATCTCAGGGTTGGCGATGATGTTGGCGTTGGCAGCCGGGTTGCCCAGGGCGTGCTCGTAGCTCTTGTCGACGTAGTCGATCAGGCCTTCGTCCAGGGGCCAGGCGTTCACCTGACCTTCCCAGTCGTCGATGATGGTGTTGCCGAAGCGGAAGGCTTCGCTCTGCAGGTAAGGAACGCGGGAAGCGACCCAGGCGTCCTTGGCGGCCTTCAGGGTTTCATCGTTGGGCTTGGCCAGGAAGGCGTCGATGGCGGTCTGCAGTTGCTTGGCGGTGCTCAGCGAGTCGCTGTACACGGCATGGACCATTTCGGCGTAGTGCTTGACCACGGCCTGGGCAGCAGCTTCATCGACAGCCCCCGGTGCGGCGGCGGTGCTGGCGGCAGGTGCCTGGGCTTGCGGAGCGGCGGCCTTGTCGTCCTTGCCTTCGCCGCAGCCGGCGAGAGCGATGGCGATGGCCAGCAGACTGGCGGAGGCCAGAGGCATTCGAATCATTGTTGGTTTCCCTGCGTCGTTTGGTTGGACCATGTGTTGGAAGCGCTGCGCCGTGGCACGCGAAACCGCAACATAATGCGAAAGATTTGCATTTGATGTAAAGGGTTGGCCGTGCTTTTCGTGCAAATGTCGTTTCCAGGGTCGTCAATGACGACCACGCTCAGAGTGCCGAGACCTGGTTGCGTTGGGCGTGCTTGAGGAAGGCGGTCAGCTCGCGCGAGGGCAGCGGCTTGCTGTAGTGGTAGCCCTGACCCTCATGGCAGCCCTGGGCGATGATGTAGGTTTCCTGCTCGGCGGTTTCCACGCCTTCGGCGATGACCTGCATGCCCAGGCTTTTGCCCAGCTGGATGATGGCACGGACGATGGTGGCATCGTCATCGTCGTCCAGCAGGTCCTGAACGAAGCTCTTGTCGATCTTGATCTTGTCCAGCGGCAGCGACTTCAGGTAACTGAGCGAGGAGTAGCCGGTGCCGAAGTCATCGATGGCGATCAGCGCCCCTGAGCGGCGCAGGCTCAGCAGGTGTTGCGCGGCGGTGCTGATGTCTTCCATCAGGCCAGTCTCGGTGACTTCCAGCTCCAGGCTGCGCGGTGGCAGACGGTAGGCCTGCAGCAGGTTGTTGACCACTCGCGGCAGCTCGTTGTGGTGCAGTTGCACGGTCGACAGGTTGACCGCCATGCGCAGCTCGCTGAAACCCAGGTCGTGCCACTCGCGCAGTTGGCGGCAGGCCTGGTCGAGCACCCATTCGCCGATGGCGATGATGTTACCGTTCTGTTCGGCCAGCGGAATGAACTGGTCCGGCGGGACCATGCCCAGCTCAGGATGCTGCCAGCGCAGCAGCGCCTCGACGCCGACCACGCGGTGGTCGCGGTAGCTGATCTGGGGTTGATACACCAGGTAGAGCTGGTTGCGCGGCAACGCCTCGCGCAGGTCTTTTTCCAGCTCGCGGCGCCGACGCATCTCGCTGTCGACGCTGGCAATATAGAACTGATAGCGGTTGCGCGAGCGGGCCTTGGCCAGGGTCATGGTCTGTTCGGCCTTTTGCAGCAGCTTCTCGGTGCTGTCGCCGTCTTCGGGGAACAGGGTGATGCCGATGGTGGCACGCAGGCGGATTTCCTGGTGGTCGAGGGCGAAGGGCACCTCCAGGTCGTCGAGAATGCTCTGGGCCAGCTCGGCGGCCTCGTAGGGCTGCTCGATGTTGGCCTGGACCAGGGCGAACTGGTCGCCACCCAGGCGAGCGAGGGCGCCGAGGCGGCCGCTGTGGGCGCGCAGGCGGTCGGCCAGGGCCAGCAGCAACTGGTCGCCGACCTGGTAGCTGAACTGTTCGTTGATGCCCTTGAAGTCGTCCAGGCCCACGCACAGTACGGCCACACGGTGCTGCAGGCGCCCGCCATCGACGAGAATCTTGTCCAGTTGCTGTTGCAACTGCTGGCGGTTGGGCAGGCCGGTAAGGAAGTCGTACTGGGCCATGCGCTGCAGGCTGTTTTCCGCCTCGTGGCGCAAATGGGTGTTGCGTTCGATGGAGGCCAGCAACTGGTTGGCGGTGTCGACCCACAAGCCGAGCTCGTTGCGTTCGTGGCCCTTGAGTTGGGGAATCTGGTGCTGGCTGGGGCGATCAGGGTTGATCTGGGTGAGGTGCTCGATGATTTTCGACAGCGGTTTGGTCAGTAGCCAGTGGTACACGAGGTAAAGCACCAGGCCCATGGCCAGGGCGCGCAGCACGCCGGAAATGAAGATGATGACCGCGTTGACCAGAAAGCCCTCGCCATAGCTGGCGGTATCGAGGGTGATGCTCAGGTCGCCGTAGTATTCGCTGTAGGGGCCGCGGCCGACCAGTTGGGTGGTGTAGGTGCGCTCCTGGCCGAGTATCAGGTCGGTCAACCAGCGCAGGGGCATGTCCTGCAGGGGGCGGGACTTCTGCGCGAGCATGGTTTCATTGGGGTGGCCGATGGAGGCCATGCGGACCGATTCGTCCTGGAACAGGCCCTCCATGACCTGCATGCCCATCTCTCGGTCGAGGCTGTAGACCGCTTGGGTGGAGGGGTCGCGGAACATGTCGAGGATGCGCTGGGCATCGTTGTTGACGGCCTGGCGGGTCTTGTAGGTGTCATAGACGATCTGCGCACAACTGAGAACGACGCCCACCGCGAGCGCCGACAGCAGCACGACCCTGAGCAACTTGACCGACAAGCTGTTCCGAAATTCCAGCTTCAATGGGGTTTCCTTAATCCATGCGCATGCCATTATTTTGCCATCAACCTTGGCAATACACTATCGACCGATTGCCGCGGCAGGCGAGGGGCCCGTCGCTGGATGCACCCTGAGTACTGTATCGGTTACGCGGCCATGCGACTTGAATGTCCTGCATCAACTTTCCAGAAGGTTGATGTTAGCGCGCTATTGGGGGGGAGCAAGAGAGGGGACGCGGGGCGCTTGAAAATAAGCGGTGGTTTTTCCGTTTCCTAGACCCTGGAGACAGAAAAACCCGGCCAGGGCCGGGTTTTTCGGAGCGCTGAACGAATCAGGCCTTGAAGGTCTTGCCTTCGAACTGCTCGGCAACGAACTTCCAGTTGACCAGGTTCCAGAACGCCTCGACGTACTTGGGACGCAGGTTGCGGTAGTCGATGTAGTAGGCGTGTTCCCAGACGTCGCAGGTCAGCAGCGGGGTGTCGCCGCTGGTCAGCGGGTTGCCGGCGCCGATGGTGCTGGCCAGGGCCAGGGAACCGTCGGCCTTCTTCACCAGCCAGCCCCAGCCGGAGCCGAAGGTGCCGACCGAAGTCTTGGTGAACTCTTCCTTGAACTTGTCGAAGGAACCGAAGGCCGCGTTGATCGCATCAGCCAGGGCGCCAGTCGGCTGGCCACCGGCGTTCGGTGCCAGGCAGTTCCAGTAGAAGGTGTGGTTCCAGACTTGAGCGGCGTTGTTGAAGATGCCGCCCGAGGAAGTCTTGACGATTTCTTCCAGCGACTTGCCTTCGAATTCGGTGCCTGGGACCAGGTTGTTCAGGTTCACGACATAGGTGTTGTGGTGCTTGTCGTGGTGAAACTCCAGGGTTTCCTTGGAGATGTGCGGCTGCAGGGCATCGTGGGCGTAGGGCAGCGGCGGCAATTCAAAAGCCATGGTGGATCTCCTGATTCAGGTCTGTTTGCGGTTTGCGCAAGGCCGATCACGGGCGGCCCGATGAGCGTCGGCGAGTTTGTACTCTTTGCGACGCAAGGGCTGGATCATAGCACCAGCCCCCGCGCATAACCACGCAACAACTATAGGGAATAGAGGTTCCAGAGCGGTTGGGCCCTGGCGACCAGTGGGGAATCAGCCGAGGATCAACTGCGCGGCCACGGCGAACATCATCACCGCCACCATCAGGTCCAGCAGCCGCCAGGTCCCGGGGCGCGCGAGCCAGGGCGCAAGCCAGGCGGCACCCAGGGCCAGGGTGAAGAACCACACCAGCGATGCGCTCGCCGCCCCGGCGACATAGGCACCGGGCACCGTCTGCTGGGCGCCGAGCGAGCCGATCAGCAGCACGGTGTCCAGGTAGACGTGGGGGTTGAGCAAGGTCACCGCCAAGGCACTGAGCAGTACGGCCCGGCGTGAACGCAGGCCCTGGCCTTGCTGCTGTTCCAGGCTCTGCTTGGAGCAGGCCCGCTGCAGGGCCTTGGCACCGTACCAGATCAGGAACACCGCGCCTCCCCAGCGTGCGGCGGCCAGCAAGGTCGGGTTGTGGGCCAGCACCGTCGCCAGGCCGAACACTCCGGCCGCCACCAGGATCGCGTCGCACAATACACACAGCAGGGCCACTGGCAGGTGATGTTCGCGGCGCAGGCTCTGGGCCAGGACAAAGGCGTTCTGGGTGCCGATGGCCATGATCAGGCCGAAGGCCACCAGCATGCCGTTCAAGTAACTCTGCCACATAGCGGGAACACTCCACGGGCGCCACCTTTGAAGGGCGACGCGGATTCACAAAGAAGATGCTGGCCATTGTGGGGAAGGGCGCTGTATAAGAAAAACAAATAGCACTCATCCGGCATTAGGAAAATCGATGTTCGACTACAAGTTGCTCGCTGCCCTCGCGGCGGTGATCGAACAAGGCGGGTTTGAGCGCGCCGCCCAGGTGCTCGGGCTTTCCCAGTCGGCTATCTCGCAACGTATAAAGCTGCTGGAGGCACGTGTCGGCCAGCCAGTGCTGGTGCGTGCCACGCCACCGAGCCCGACCGATGTCGGGCGACAGTTGCTCAACCATGTACAACAGGTGCGCCTGCTCGAACGTGACCTGCAGCGCCAGGTGCCCGCGCTGGATGAAGAGGGCATGCCCGAACGCCTGCGTATCGCCCTCAACGCTGACAGCCTGGCGACCTGGTGGGCCGGGGCGGTAGGGGATTTCTGTGCCGGGCAACGGTTGCTGCTGGACCTGGTGGTCGAAGACCAGGAAGTCGGCCTGCGGCGCATGCGTGCCGGCGAGGTGGCGGCTTGCCTGTGCGGTAGCGAGCGCCCGGTGGCAGGGGCGCGCAGCCAGCCGTTGGGGGCGATGCGGTATCGCGCGCTGGCCAGCCCGGCGTTCATGGCGCGGCATTTTCCGCAGGGGTTCGAGGTGGCGCGGCTGGCCCGCACACCGGCGGTGGTCTTTGGACCTGACGACTTCCTGCAGCACCGCTACCTGGCGTCATTGGGGATCGAGGATGGTTTTCTCCATCACCTGTGCCCGTCGTCCGAGGGTTTTTTGCGTCTGACCGAAGCCGGGCTCGGTTGGGGCCTGGTGCCCGAACTGCAGGCTCGCGAACAACTGGCCAGCGGCCAGTTGGTGGAAATCTGCAGCGATACGCCCATCGATGTACCGTTGTACTGGCATCATTGGCGCAATGGCGGGCAACTGCTCGCCCAACTGACAGAACACCTGCGCCAGGCGGCGCCAGGTTGGCTGGTGCCCTTGTAGGCACGGGCAGCGTCAACTGCATCTGTAATCTGGCAAGGCGGAGTCTTACATGCGAATTCTGGTCACCGGCGCGAGCGGCTTCATTGGCGGGCGCTTTGCGCGTTTTGCCCTGGAGCAGGGCCTGCAGGTGCGGGTCAACGGCCGCCGTGCCGAAGGCGTGGAGCACCTGGTCAAGCGCGGGGCGCAGTTCATTCCGGGCGACCTGGGCGACGCCGAGGTGGCGCGCCGTCTGTGCCAGGGCGTCGACGCCGTGGTGCATTGCGCGGGGGCGGTGGGCAACTGGGGGCGTTATCAGGATTTTCATCATGGCAACGTGGTGCTCACCGAGAACGTGGTCGAAGGTTGCCTGAAAGAACATGTGCGGCGCCTGGTGCACCTGTCGTCGCCGTCGATCTATTTCACTGGGCGCTCGCGCCTGGACATCCGCGAGGACCAGGTGCCGCGGCGTTTTCACGATCACTATGCGCTGACCAAGCACCTGGCCGAGCAGAAAGTCTTCGGTGCCCAGGAGTTCGGCCTCGAAGTGCTCGCCCTGCGCCCGCGCTTCGTCACCGGCGCAGGGGATGCGAGCATCTTCCCGCGGCTGATGCGCATGCAGGGCAAGGGACGTCTGGCGATCATCGGCAACGGCCTGAACAAGGTCGACTTCACCAGTGTGCACAACCTCAACGAGGCGCTGCTCAGCGCCCTGTTCGCCGAAGAGCAGGCGCTGGGCCAGGCCTACAACATCAGCAACGGCCAGCCTTTGCCACTGTGGGATGTGGTCAACTACGTGATGCGCCAGATGCAGTTGCCCCAGGTCACCCGCTACCGCTCCTATCGCCTCGCCTACAGCCTCGCGGCGGTCAACGAGGCGGCCTGCATGCTCTGGCCCGGGCGGCCGCAACCCACCCTGACACGCACCGCGATGCAGGTGATGAGCAAGGATTTCACCCTCGACATCAGCCGCGCCCGGCATAATCTCGACTACCGCCCCAAGGTCAGCCTGTGGACGGCGCTGGATGAATTCTGCGGCTGGTGGAAGCACCTGCCGGGCCAACAGTGAACCTGTCGGGCAGGCGGTGGTCAGCAGTGCGCCATCCCGGCGGTTTATAATATGTCTCTTTGCTATTAGTGCGGTCGAACCTACCCATGCGCAACGATGCCCACGATGATTTCGATGATGTGCCGGTCCTGAGGGCGGGTACTCCCGATGATGACGAGCTGCTCCCGGCCCATGTGGCACGTGGTCGGCAGAAAGCCGCGCGGCCGACCAGCAATGGCCCTTTGTGGGCGTTGCTGGTGGCCTCGTTCATCGCCCTGGCCGGGCTTGGCTGGTGGAGCTTCCAGCAGATTTCGCTGATGGAGCAGCAACTGGTGGCCACTCAGGAGAGCTTTGCCCGCATCAGCGAGGAAGCCGCCGGCCGCCTGCAAGCGATCAGCGGCAAGGTCGATGCCAGCGAGTCGAACAGCAGCACTGGCAGCGAAGCCCTGAAACTGCAGATTCGCCAGTTGCAGGCCAGCCTTGCCGAGCAGGGCAAGCAGCAGGAAGGCGTTGCCGGTCAGGCCGGCGATCTGGGCAAGCGCCTGGAACAGGTGCTGGCCGATACCCGCGAGCAGCAGAAGGCAGTGACCGAGCTACAGACCCAGTTGCAGGCGCAGCTCAAGGCAGTGAACACCGAGCTTGCGGCACTCAAGTCGGGCCAGGTCGATGGCGGCAAGCTCGATGGCCAGCTCAAGAGCCTGAGCAGCGAGGTGGCAGCGTTGAAGAAGCAAGGCGCTGCGCTCGAGAGCCTGGAGCAGGATGTGCTGGTGCTCAAGAGCCAGGCGGACAATCGCCCGGCAACTGCCAGTGGTGCCTCGGTGCAGGAGTTCGATGCTTTCCGTGGCCAGACCACGCGCAGCCTCAACACCCTGCAGAGCCAGATCCAGAACCTGCAGCAGCAGATCAACGCGCGGCCGTGAAAATGTAGCGTTTCAGCGCGGGTTGCAACCTTTGCGCAGATAGTCTTCCAGCGGCAGGTTCGGTCGGAACGGCTCGAGGTTCCATTCGGGCTTGTCGTGGGCGATACGCATGTGGCAGACCATCTGTTGGGTCATGCCACCCTTGTCATTATTCACCCAGCGTTGGTCTGCGCTGAATTTGTCGCGCATTTCCCGGTCAGCCGCGTTTTCCGCCTCTTCTGACGGGTTCGCTTTCACCGCCCTGGCGCAATCGGTCGGCACCAGTCCCAGCGCCCACTCCTTTTTACCCGGGTTGACGTCGCTGCGCTCGAACCAGTGGCCGGATACGAAGTAACGCTCACAGATCACGTCGCCCAGCTTTGCCTGGGAAGCTTCGACATAGTTGAAAAGAGCATCGCGATCTGCTTCTGGCAGTGTCAGTGTGATGATCGGGACGAAGGTTCCGGTTGCCTTGTAGAACTGACGTTGATCTTGCTGTGCCTTGAGCAGCCCCTGTGGACTGTCGTGCAGGTAGAAAAACGCCTGGATCGGCAGGTGAGCAGTGGGAATTCCCTCCCAGGTCTTGCCCCGCAGTTCGTTGTTCTGCTCGCCTGGCAGAAGCCCTGTGGCCTCTACCCCAGCATTGAAGCCGTTCACGGCGACCAGGCCCATCCCGTTAGCTACCGAGAAACCGCACTGCTTGGCGGGGTCATTGCCATAGTTGGCAAGCCATCCCTTGGCTGTGGTGATGTCTTGCAGATGGCAGGCGCGGCTGCTTGCGCCTCCCTCCTGTGATTCCCCGCAACCGTGGTCTGAACGCGTCCGTCGTCCACCGTCGACTGGAAAGAAGCACAGTAGCTGCAGCGTCCGACTTTCTTTCGGTTGTTGTTCTGCCGGGTAAATGATGTAGCCGTTGGTGTCGTTCAAGGCCAGATGGCTGAAGGTGGCATCTTTTGCCAGATACGTGTAGGCCGTACCGCCATTCTCGCGCTCCTCTGGTGTCGGATCCCAGCTGTTCTCCTGATTCATGTGGGTCGTGCCCTTGAGTATCACGCCTGCGCACAGGAAGCGGGGTTTGTTGGTGCTGCCACAGTTCGGGGGGCTCTGCAGGTAGCGGACACTCAGGGCATGTGCCGTTTCCGGTCCTGGCGCCGCCAGTGCTGAGTGATTGAGAACCAGACTGGCTGCAAGCAGGCTCAGCCTAAATAGGACGGGAGGCAGGTACATGGCAGCTCCATTGCAGGGTTGATGACGCTGTCCGCGCGAATTCGCTATGACAAACACTTGCTGTTTCATCGACCTTAGGCAAATACGTATATCTGAACAACTGGTAAAAATGATAGTGGCGTGCGGGCACCTGTTAATTTTGTCAGGTGTGCAGTCTTCAAGTTGTTGCTAGATTGTCATTGCAACTTCGCACTCCGGGTCAGGCTACAAGCAAGATACGGTTTCACCGTTTTTATTGTTATTGCCAGTTTCGCTCGCGTTGGGAATAACAGGCCAAATTTCATCTCTTGTAAAACATTGAAGCTGCTCGGTTGTATCCTGGCAACAGCATTCACTGTGCGACAGCGGTCGGGTCATCGTTTCGTCGGTGCCTCCAACTGGATTCGAAGTAACTCCAATTTTCGAGCACTCTGGAGCCTCGGCGGGGCCGCGTTTTCTTAAATTTTGGGGGATTTCATGAAGGGATCCAAACACGGCTATAACGTGCTTGTTCTGATGGGTACGGTGTATGTCAACTATCCCGACCTGGCCGTCGATCAGGTGGGTGGGTTGTACTGGAAAGGTGCGTTCACCTACAACCCGGCAGATCAAGGAGTGACACCATGAAAGCTCTGGCATGGATAGCCGTAGTCGGCTCGCTACAGTTAGCGCTGGTTGCCTGTGTCCCCAACGGCAAAGAAACCGCAGTACCTGAGCAGGCCGTGCGTGCGGGCTTCGATGTACCCGCACCGGTGCTGGTCGAAGCGCGTGACAGGCAGATCGGCCTCGATAGCTTCAAAGATGAGCTCAGTGTGCATGTGGACTACCCGGCGATGGCTGCAGGGCATACCGTCGGGTTGCGCTGGCAAGGCAAGAAATCCAAGTATTTGCCGGTTCAGACCGTCAAGCAGGCAGGGCCTCTGGTGTTCAAGGTGCCCAGGGAACTGGTCGAGGAAGTTGTCGGTGGTACTGCGCGACTGACCTCCAGTGTCGGGGTAAATGGCTCGAACTTGATCATTTCCGACCCACTCGTTGTAACGGTGGTGAAGTCGTTGCCGTTCGACGTTCCTGCACCGAAGCTGCTCGGCATCGACAAGAACGGCGATTATCGTCCAGGCAGCTATGTCACGACGGTTGAAGTTGACTATCCCGGCATGAAAGTGGGTGACATGGTCGGACTTCGATGGAAAGGCCGCAAAACCCGCGATCTGTCGCTCAAGGAGGTCAAGAAAGTTGCGCCGGTGTCATTCGAGGTACCGTTCGATACGGTCAGCCTCTTTACTGGAAGTGCGGTGATCATCTCCGCCAGTGTGGGTGGAGACGGAAATCCGTTGCGTATTTCCCAGGCGCTCAGTGCGCGAATACTGGAACGGATGATGATTGAGGCGCCCACAGCCGAGCAAGCCTCGAAGGGTGAACTCGACCTCAATCTGATCATGGGCAGCACGACGATCAAGGTGGATGGCCAGCAGTTGCGCAAGGGCGATACCGTCGGAATGCGCTGGCAAGGAGGGGCGCGTCTGGACCTGCCCACGCAACGATTCGGCGGTACGGGAGATATCCGCTTCCAGATCGCCAAAGACGATGTTGCCAAGGACCTAGGCAAGACCGTGAGGCTCACTGCGAGCCTGGGGCGTGGCGGCAATCCGCTGGTGATTTCCGAGCCGCTGGATTTGAAGATCGTCAAGTCCGCACTTGCTCCCGGGGAGGTCGTCGCAGCACGCTTGAACGAGCGCTACCGCAAGGTACCTGCTGCCTGTGCCGGCAATACCCCGGCGTACTACTGCAGCGGTGTGCTGGCGCGGGGCACGTACAACGAGAATTTCGATCCTTGGAACCCGAGTCCGAACGCGGTGAAGCTGGGGGGCGTGTCGTTCACATACCTGCGCATGGACTCCCATGTCACCAGCCTCGCCATAAACAGTGGCTTCATCTTCAGCGACCAGGAAACCGCCATCGCTCAGAACAAGGCCCAGGAACTGCTCTGTATCTATCCCCATAACGCAGGCACTTCGAGTAATTACAAGCAGAACGGTTGTGGATCCCGACAGGGGCTTCTGGCTGCCGATCTGAGCTCCTGTGCTGCAAAAGGTATTACCACGGCAGCGCAGTGGATCACACATGCCTCTGGTATCGCCAACAGCACCTTGCAATGTTCGCTGAGCACACAGGTACCCTCGCAGTTCCTGGCCGCGTTGGAGGCGAAGGGCACACCGCTGAGAATTTCGAGTCCCTGGAACGAGGTTCTCGTGCGGACCTGGGCGCAGAATATCGGTGAGAAACTGCCTCTCGAGGCTTTCTTCTACTTTGCCAATGTGGCCGGAGCGGACGCGAGCGCCAAGACATACCAGACAAAATTCAAAGCTCGCACCAATCTTTGGGTTCCGGTGATCAGGCTGGATCAGACCCAGTATGGCAAGGGCAATCCCTTCGAATACCGGGCTGTGGATCAGGCGGTGCAGCCATGAAGGCCCATGGCAGGTGGCGGATGAGTCACGCAGAGTAAACCGCTTCGGCATTATTGCCTGTGGGTTCTGGCCACTAAGCGGACACCAGCAGAGGATGAGCGGGTGCAGCTCATCCTCTGCCCTGCATCACAGGCGCGGGTAGTCGATGTAACCCACAGGACCCTTGCCGTAGAAGGTTTCAGGGTGCGGCTCGTTCAGCGGCGCATCGGCGGCCAGACGCGCCGGCAGGTCGGGGTTGGCGATGAACGGGATGCCGAAGGCCACGGCATCGGCCTTGCCGCTGGCCAGTGCCGCGTTGGCGGTGGCCTTGGTGAAGCGTTCGTTGACGATGTAGGGGCCGCCGAACGCCTCTTTGATCAGCGGGCCGATGCTGTCGTCGGCTTCTTTTTCCCGCGAGCAGATGAAGGCGATGCCACGCTTGCCCAGTTCACGGGCAACGTAGGTGAAGGTCTCGGCGCGGTCGGCATCGCCCATGTCGTGGGCATCGGCCCGTGGTGCCAGGTGCACGCCGACGCGCTTGGGGCCCCAGACGTCGACCACCGCGTCGGTCACTTCCAGCAGCAGGCGGGCACGGTTTTCCAGCGAGCCGCCGTATTGGTCGGTGCGCTGGTTGGTGCTGCTCTGCAGGAACTGGTCGAGCAGGTAACCATTGGCGCCATGGATTTCCACGCCGTCGAAACCAGCAGCCTTGGCGTTCTCGGCACCGGTCCGGTAAGCCTCGACGAGGTCGGCGATTTCTTCGGTTTCCAGCGCGCGGGGTGTCGGGTAGTCGCTCAGCGGGCGCACCAGGCTGACGTGGCCTTTGGGCTGGATTGCGCTTGGCGCCACCGGCAGCTCACCGTTGAGGTACGACGGGTGGGAGATGCGCCCGACGTGCCACAGTTGCAGGAAGATGCGCCCGCCAGCGCCATGCACGGCCTGGGTCACGTTGTGCCAGCCGCGGACCTGGTCGTTGGACCAGATGCCGGGGGTGTCGGGATAGCCGACGCCCATCGGTGTGACCGAGGTGGCTTCAGTCAGGATCAGGCCAGCGCTGGCGCGCTGCACGTAGTACTCGGCCATCAGTGCGTTGGGCACGCGGCCCTCGTCGGCGCGGCAACGGGTCAGCGGGGCCATGATGATGCGGTTGGGCAGCTCGAGGTCGCCCAGGGTGATCGGATCGAAAAGCGTGGTCATGTCGAAAGCCTCGCGTAGGTCAGTTGGATGCAGCGGCCAGCTCGGCATCGTTGTCGCCGCGCTGGTTGAAAGTGATCAGGGTGACGATCAGCGCCAGGACAGCCAGGGCGCCTGCGGCCAGCGGTACGCTGGTCAGGCCCAGGCCGTGGGCGATGACGCTGCCGCCAACCCAGGCGCCCAGGGCGTTGCCCAGGTTGAAGGCGCCGATGTTCAGGGTCGAGACCAGGTTCGGCGCATCCTTGCCGTAGGTGACCACGTTGACCTGCAGCGCTGGAACGGCGGCGAAGGCGGCGGTGGCCCAGAGGAACAGGGTGATTTCGGCGGGCACCAGCGCGTTGCTGGTCCAGCTGAACAGGGTGGAGACCACTGCCATGGTGGCGAACACACCCACCAGGGTGGCCGCGAGGCGGCGATCGGCGAGCTTGCCTCCGATGATGTTACCCAGCGTCAGGCCCAGGCCGATCAGGACCAGGGTCCAGGTCACGCCGCGTGGCGATACGCCGGTCACATCACCGAGCAGTGGCGCAACGTAGGTGAACAGGGCGAACACCGAGGCCGAGAACAGCACGGTCATGCTCAGCGACAACCAGATCCGGGCGCCCTTGAGGGAGGCGAGTTCAGCGCGCATGTCGACCTTTTCGGCATCCTGCTGCAGCGGCAGGAAGCGGATCAGGCCGATCAATGCGATCACGCCGATGCCGGTCACGGCCCAGAAGGTCGAGCGCCAGCCGGCGACCTGGCCCAGGGCAGTGCCCAGTGGCACACCCAGCACGTTGGCCAGGGTCAGACCTGTGAACATCAGCGCTACGGCCGAGGCGCGGCGGTTGGCTGGCACCAGACTGGCCGCCACCACCGAGCCGATACCGAAGAAGGCACCGTGGCACAGGGCGGTGACCACGCGGGCGAACATCAGCAGGTTGTAGTCGCTGGCCACTGCACACAGCAGGTTGCCGACGATGAACACGCCCATCAGCACCACCAGCGCAGCCTTGCGTGGCAGGCGGGCGGTGGCCAGGGCCATGAACGGCGCGCCGATCGCCACGCCCAGGGCGTAGCCGGTCACCAGCCATCCGGCTCCGGGAATGCTCACACCCAGGTCGCGCGCCACATCGGGCAGCAGGCCCATGATGACGAACTCGGTGGTGCCGATGGCAAAGGCGCTCAGCGCCAGGATCAACAGTGAAAGGGGCATTGCAAGGTCCTTGTCAGAGCTCTTGGCTCATCTGCTCGAGGAAGGCCTGGATGGTGTCCTCGTTGCGCTTGAAGAAATGCCACTGCCCGACCTTCTGGCTGCTGATCAGGCCTGCGCGCTGCAAGGTGGCCAGGTGGGCAGAGACGGTCGACTGCGACAGGCCGCAGCGTTGATCGATCTGCCCGGCACAGACGCCGAATTCGGTGCTGTGGTGCTGGTCGGGGAATTGCGCCGCAGGGTCCTTCAGCCAGTTGAGGATGTCTCGGCGGACCGGATGGGCCAGGGCTTTTATTATTTCGTCGAGGTCGAGAGGCATGGTTGGGCTCGTGGTGTGTAGCGGTATATCGCGATGGGGCGAAATATAAATCGGTATTTCGCGATATACAAATATGAAGAGGTTCTGAGCTCAGCCGAAATCGCTATATCGCGTTATAACGATATACGCGGCGACAGTGCTAGACTGCCGCCATGAACTACCTCGCACACCTGCACCTTGGCGGCCCGGCGCCGCAGCAACTGCTCGGCAGCCTGTACGGCGATTTCGTCAAAGGCCCGCTCGAAGGGCGCTTTGCGCCTGAGCTGGAGGCGGCGATCCGGCTGCACCGACAGATCGATCGCTACACCGACAGCCATCCGCTGGTACTGGCGGCGCTGGCGCGCTTCCCGCAGGAGCGTCGGCGGTTTGCCGGGATCGTGCTCGACGTGTTCTTCGATCACTGCCTGGCACGGCATTGGGCGGATTACGCCGAGCAGCCGCTGGCGCAGTTTACCGACACCTTTTACCGGGTGCTGTTGGCCGAGCCGCAGTTGCCGGGGCGCTTGGCACGTATTGCGCCGTTCATGGCAGCGGATGACTGGCTGGGAGCCTATGGTGATTTCGCCACGCTGGAGCAAGTGTTCGGGGGGATCGCGCGGCGGCTGTCGAAGCCGCAGGGCATGAACGGGGTGATGGCGGAGCTGGAGCGGTTGTATGAGCCGTTGCTGGCGGATTTTCGTGAGTTCTACCCGCAGTTGCAGGTGTTTGCGGCGGCGGGGCGGTGAGGTTTTGCAGTGTTTGCCAGGGCCCTATCGCGGGGCAAGCCCGCTCCCACAGGTACCGAACTGATTTTAAGTACAGCGGGGTGCCTGTGGGGGCGGGCTTGCCCCGCGATAGGGCCGCTCGCCCCACCCCAGCAATCAGGCCGCTTTTGCCTGCCGACGCGGCACCGCCACCTCGACGTCCTCGACCCCGAACAAAGCCACCTGAATCGCCTGCTGCGCCATGAAGGCCAGCGCCGCACGTTCCTTGCCCTGGCTCTCCACCGGCGCCAGCAGGTGAATCACCACCTCCCCCCGCTCCCGGCCAAACAAGCGCATCAGGTGCGAAACCATGTCGTCATCGCCGATGAACGGTGCGATCGGGTCCGGTTCGCCGTTGCGCAGGTACTGGATCGCCACTGGCTGCACGGGTGTGTCCTGATCGATGGCGCCGGCCAGCAGGCGTCCGTGGAAGGTGCGCAGGCCGCGACCGTCGGTGGTGGTGCCTTCAGGGAAAATCAACAACGGTCGGGCCTGGCCCAGTTGCTCGCTGATCTGTTCGCGCAGACGCTGGGCATCACCCCCGCCACGGCGAATGAACAAGGTGCCGGCCTTCTGCGCCAGCCAGCCGGCCAACGGCCATTGGCGTACCTCGGCCTTGGACAGGAACGACAGCGGCGTGAGCATGCCCAGCAGGGGAATGTCGGTCCATGACACGTGGTTGCTGACCCACAGCATCGAGCGCTGTGGCAGTTCACCGACGATCCGCACGTCAAAGGGCAGGGCGCCGATCAGGCGTTTCATGAACAGGCAGGTCCAACGTTGCCGCCGCTCGATGGAGGCGTGCAGCCCCAAGCGTTCGCCCAAGGCGATGACGCTGGCCATGGCGATCCCCAGCAACAGCACCAGTATCAGGCGCAGGAGGCGGGCGCAGGCCCGCAGGCCCGGCATCAGACTGCCGCCTTGAAGTGGCGGGCGTAGCGCGGGCAGAGGTCATCGCGCTTGAGCAGGATGAACACGTCGGCGACCTGGAAGTCTTGGTCCCAGCAGGGCTCCCCACAGATCTTCGCCCCCAGGCGCATGTACGCCTTGAGCAACGGTGGCATCTCGGTGATGACGTTGTTCGGCAGGGCCAGGGTGGGGAGCGGTTTTTTCGGCTCGGCGCGCAGGTGCTCGGTGCACAGGTAGCGTTCGCGCAGGCGCTGCATGATCGCGTGGGCCTGGATGCCGCCGTCCTGCATGGGGATGCTGGCGCAGCCCATCAGGTAGCTGTAGCGGCCTTCGTTGAGCACTTCGGCAAGCTCGCCCCAGAGCACGGCGATGGTGCCGCCGTTGCGGTAGTCGGGATCGACGCAGGTGCGACCCAGTTCCAGGATCGGGCCTTGCAGTTGCAGCAGCCCGTGCAGGCTGAATTCTTCTTCGCTGTAGAAGCGGCCCAGGCTGCTGGCGGCCTGGTGGTCGAGCAGGCGGGTGGTGGCGACCAATTGGCCGGTGACCAGGTCGCGCACACCGATGTGGCGGCAGTGGATATCGTAGTCATCCATGTCCAGGCCCAGTTCCGCGCCCTTGAGCTTGGCCTTGAATTCGGCGCTGAACACCTTGAAACGCAGGGCCTGTGCTTCCTGCAGGGCCGCGGCGCCGACCAGGCGTTCGGCTTGCAGACGGCGTTCAGTGCTGTTGTCGCCAGAGCGAGCGATCCGAGTCATTGCGAGTCTCCATAAGCCAGCCAAATAGGGTTGCGGCCGGTCGGCTTTGTTGTGCAAAGTCAGCCTAGGTAGGCGCGGTGTCACCTCCGTGAATCTTTGGTGATGCTTGCGTGACACCCCTCACGAGGAGCATTCGATGACCTGGTTGCAACGACTCAACGACCCGCTGCGCCAGGCGCTGGCGGCCACTCTGGGCGAGACCTATGCGGCCACGCTGGAGCGTCTGGGCGCAGTCACGCCGTTCGAACTGGCGGCGCTGGGTGGGCGCGCGATGGACACGCCGGGATTGGCCTTTCTGGTCGGTTATCAGGCCGCCTTGCGTGTGCTCTGGCCCAGCGCGCCTGCGGGGTTGGGGGCCTTGTGCGCCACCGAGCGACGCAGTGTGCGTCCGGCCGACATGCACACCCGTCTCGATGGGCTGCGGCTGAGTGGTCGCAAGGATTTCGTCACCGCCGGTCTCGACGCCGAATGGTTGCTGGTGGCGGCCCGCAGCGAAGCGCAGGGCGAGAGCGCGCGGCTGAGCCTGGCGGTGGTCTACCCCGGTGAGCCCGGCGTGACCCTCGAAGCGTTGCCGACCCTGCCGTTGATGCCTGAGGTCGGCCATGCCCGTGTCGAACTGAAGCACGCGGCCTGCGAGCTGCTGGCGGGTGATGGCTGGGAGGCCTATGTCAAACCGTTCCGCTCCCTCGAAGACCTCTATGTACTCACCGCGCTGCTCGGGTGGCTGCACGGCGTTGCCCAGGAGTGCACCTGGCCCCAGGTGTTGCGCCTGCGCCTGATTGGCCTGCTCGCTGCCTGTGCCGAGGCCAGCCGACAGTGCGCCGACAGCGTGGGCTGTCATCTGTTGCTGGCCGGCCTGTTCGCCCAGTTCCAGGCACTGCGTGGTGATATCGACGCGGCCCTGGCCAGCGGCCCCGGGCACTGGGCGCAACTTTGGCAGCGCGACCAGGGGCTGCTGGCACTGGCCGCCGCGACCCGGGAAAAACGCCTGGCCAAGGCCTGGGCTGCTGCAGGATTGTCATGAAGCCCAGGTATGCTCCGCCGATTGACCGCGCGTGAGGTATCGATGGGCAAACTGAAGGTGGTGCTGGGGATTCTCGGATTGATCGCCCTGCCGGTGTTCGCCGAGGAGTGGCCGGACAGCCAATGGCAGCAGGATCCGACGCGGTACGACTGGCAGGCTGTCGACGACTATGCCTTCGCGCTGCGCAACGATGTCGATCGCAGCGGTGTGCGCAGCGATGCACTGCTGATCATTCGTGACGGTCGCGTTCTGTACGAGCGCTACGCAGCGCCTACAGGCGTCGACACCCCGCACCTGACCTGGTCGATCAGCAAGGGCGTGCTGGCCACGTTGCTGGGTGTCGCCCGCGGCGAAGGGCGTTTCCAGCTCGATGATCCGGCCGCCCGTTACTACCCCGCCTTGCGTGAGCATCCGCAACTGCGCCTGGTCGACCTGCTGCACTGGGCCAGCGGCCTGGCCTGGCAGGAAGACTATGAATACGCGCCGCTCAAATCCTCGGTCGTGGCAATGCTCTATACCCGCGGGCGCAATGACATGGCGGCCTACACCGCTGGCATGGCCCAAGCCGAGCTGCCGGGGCAGCACTTTGCCTATTCCAGCGGCGACAGCAATCTGCTGGCCGCGGCGCTACGCGGCATGCTCGGGGCGGACCAGTACGCCGACTATCCCTGGCAGGCGCTGTTCACCCCGCTGGGTATCACGCATGCGGTGTGGGAGCGCGACGGTGTTGGCACCTATGTCGGCTCCTCCTACCTCTACCTCAGTGCCCGCGATCTTGCGCGCATCGGCCTGCTGATGCAGCGCGACGGGCGCTGGCGTGAGCAGCAACTGCTGCCTGCCGATTGGGTGGCCTTCAATCGCACCCTGTTCACCCATGCCGAGCCGGTGCCGGGCGATGCCAACCCCGGCGGGCACTGGTGGCTGAACCAGCCGCTGCCGGGCAACCCTCCGCCCTGGCCGGATGCCCCCACCGATACCTTCGCCGCCCTCGGTCACTGGGGCCAGGCGCTATATGTGCTGCCCACGCAGAAGCTGGTGATCGTACGCTACGGCGACGACCGCGACGGCAGCTACAGCCATAACGAACTGCTCAAGCGCGTGCTGGCCGTGCTGGCGAAGGCGGGTGCATGAAGCGGATCTTGCTGGTGTTGCTGCTGGTCCTGCTGGCCTGGGCATGGACCGAACGTCAGGCCCTGTCGGACTTTCCGAGCATTCTTTCGGCGTACTCGGCAAAGGAGTACTGCTCGTGCCGCTTCGTCATGGGTTTTGACGAGGCCTATTGCCGCGCCTATGTGAAGCAGTACCTGCCATTGGGGCGCCTGGAAGAGGACAGCCGCGCACGCAGCGTGCTCGCCGAAGGCCTAGGACGGCATAGCGTGGCTGTCTGGCAGGGGCCGCGCGAGGGTTGTCGCTTGCTGCCGTGAAGGCCTGCGGGGTAAGGTTGTCGGCCTTGCTTCACGAGGTTTCACATGCCCACCTTGCTCCGCCTGCTACCTGCCCTGTTACTGGCCCTGTGCCTGCCTGCCCATGCCAACTGGCACCTGGACGGTGAGTCTTCGCGCCTGTCGTTCATCACCGGCAAGAACGGCGATACTGCCGAAGTGCACCGCTTCCTGGTATTGCACGGCACCATCGACCGCAAGGGTGTGGCCGGCTTGAGCATCGAGATGGATTCGGTGAGCAGTGGTATCCCGCTGCGTGACGAGCGCATGCGTGACACCCTGTTCGAGGTCGAGCGCTTCCCCGAAGCGACGGTCAAGGCCCAGCTCGACCTGCGCCCGATCAACGACCTTGCCAACGGTGCCCAACTGGAACTGCGCCTGCCGCTGACCGTGACGCTGCATGGCCAGTCCCACAGCTACAACGCCCTGCTGCTGGCCACCCGCCTCGATGAGCGGCGATTCCAGGTGGTGACCCTCGAGCCGCTGCTGTTGCGTGCCGAAGACTATGGCTTGCTGCCAGGGCTGGAACGCCTGCGCACCTTCGCCGGGCTCAAGTCCATCAACCCGTCGGTGCCGGTGAGCGCGGTGCTGATCTTCACCGCGCGCTGACATGCCAGGGCCGGTCTTCCCCTGGCGGGATGGCAACCAGTTCGAACTGCTGATCGACGGCCCCGAATTCTTTCCCCGCATGCTCATGGCCATCGTGCGCGCCGAGCGCCAGGTCGATCTGGAACTTTACCTGGTGGAGGCGGGGGCCTGTGCCGATGCGGTGGTCGAGGCCCTGGAGTCTGCGGCCGCGCGTGGCGTGCGCGTGCGTTGCCTGTTCGACGATTATGGCGCCCTGGCCTTCCCTTCGGCCTTGCGTCAGCGTTTGCAGGCCGCCGGAGCCGAACTGCGCCTGTACAACCGTCTGCGCTGGCGCCGGGGCCTGCGCAACCTGTACCGCGATCACCGCAAGCTGCTGCTGGTGGACGAGCACTGGGCGGTGGTGGGTGGCACCGGCGTGACCGATGAATTCTGGACACCGGGCCAGGAGGCGAGTGAGTGGCATGAAGTGATGGTGCGTATGGAGGGACCGGTGGTGGCCGATTGGCAGCTGCTGTTCGACCGACAGTGGCACGCCAACCACCGTCGCACGGCCTGGCGCCCGCCGGAAAACTTCGGCCTGTCGCGCCTGCCGAAGATGCCGGCGCAGGGCGAGGGCCTGGGCCGGGTGGCCTACGCCGACGCGCGCCAGCACCGCGATATTCTGCATTCGCTGGTCCGTGCACTGAACAGTGGGCAGCGTCGCATCTGGCTGGCGACGCCGTATTTTCTGCCAACCTGGAGCGTGCGCCGGTCGCTGCGCCGGGCGGCGCAAAAGGGTATCGACGTGCGCTTGCTGCTCACGGGGCCACGCACCGACCACCCTTCGGTGCGTTACGCTGGCCATCGTTACTACCCGCGTTTGCTGCGCGCCGGGGTGCGGATCTTCGAGTACCAGCCATGTTTCCTGCACCTGAAGATGGCCGTGGTTGACGACTGGGTCAGCATTGGTTCGTGCAACTTCGACCACTGGAATCTGCGCTTCAACCTCGAAGCCAACGTCGAAGCCCTCGATCCGCCGCTGACTGCTGCGGTGCTGGCCAGTTTCACGCGGGACTTCGCCTTGAGCGAGGAGGTCGATCTGGATCACTGGAAGGCCCGGCCGCTGTGGCGGCGGGTGCAGCAGCGGATCTGGGGCTGGCTGGATCGGCTGGTGGTCAATCTGCTGGATCGTCGCAACTGAGACCTGCGCCGTATATCGTTCATCGACAAAGCGGACTATCGTGCAGTGATTGTTCCCTGCAAACGAAGGAGTGGATGCGATGACGGCGAAGAAGATTCTCATGCTGGTGGGCGACTACGTCGAAGACTATGAAGTGATGGTGCCGTTCCAGGCCTTGCAGATGGTTGGCCACACGGTGCACGCGGTGTGCCCTGAGAAGATCGCCGGGCAGACCGTGCGCACGGCCATTCACGACTTCGAGGGCGACCAGACCTACAGCGAGAAGCCTGGGCACAACTTCGCCCTCAACTTCGATTTCGTCCAGGTGCGTGCCGAGGGCTATGACGCGCTGCTGATCCCTGGTGGGCGGGCGCCGGAGTACCTGCGTCTGGACGAGCGGGTGCTGAAACTGGTCAAGGAGTTCGACCAGGCGGGCAAGCCGATCGCGGCGGTGTGCCATGGCGCACAGTTGCTGGCGGCGGCAGGGGTGCTCGAAGGGCGTGCGTGCAGCGCCTATCCGGCGTGCGCGCCGGAGGTGCGGTTGGCCGGGGGACGGTTCGTGGATATTGCCATCGACCAGGCGCATGTAGATGGCAATCTGGTGACGGCGCCCGCTTGGCCGGCGCATCCGGCCTGGTTGGCGGCGTTCCTCAAGGTGTTGGGGACGCGTATTGCCTGATCTGGCAGCGGTTCTGGAGAAATACCTGTCGCGCAGGGGAAAGGGCTCATGTCGCAGCCGATGATAGGGTTTCCCCTCAGGCCCGGCTTGGCCGGGCGCGACAGAACGACTGCTCCGCATGGAAATCCGCCTGCTTCACGGCGCTGCCATCGCGCCTTACATCGATGATATCGCTCGCCTGCGCCTGACGGTGGTCCGCGAGTTCCCCTATCTTTACGACAGCACGCCGGCGTACGAGGCTGACGGTCTTCGCCGCTATATCGACTCCGAGCGCAGCCTGGCGATCCTGGCGATGGACGAGGGGCGGGTGGTAGGCGTTTCCACCGGCATGCCGTTGGGCGACAAGCCTGAGGCTTTCCGCCAGCCGTTTTTCGAGCAGGGACGCGATCCGCGCACCGTCTATTATTTCGGCAAGTCGGTGCTGCTGCCGGCTTATCGCGGGCGAGGGCTGGGCGTGCGCTTTTTCATTGAGCGCGAATCTTATGCGCACAAGCTGGGTGGCTTTCATTACTGCGCATTCAGTGCCGTCGAACGGCCCAATGGCCATCCGCGCCGGCCAGAAGACTACAAGCCGCTACACGCCTTCTGGCGTAATCGAGGGTTTCTGCATCAGCCTTCGCTGCGTGCGTCGTGTGCGTGGCGGGATCTGGGCGAGCCGGATGAGTCGGACAAGACGCTGTCGTTCTGGCTCAAGGATCTGTTGCTGTGATCCTGTGCTGAAACAGCAGCGCCCCGTTCGCGGGCAAGCCCGCTCCTGCAAGGAGTGGGCTTGCCCGCGAACGGGGCGCCGTGATTACCGCAGTCTTACTTCACTTCAACAGCCAGGCTCTGGGCAATCTTGTTCTGCCACAGCGCAGGGCCGGTGATGTGCACCGACTCACCCTTGCTGTCCACCGCGACGGTGACCGGCATGTCCTTGACGTCGAACTCGTAGATCGCTTCCATGCCCAGCTCGGCGAAGGCCAGGACCTTCGACTTGCGGATGGCCTGGGCCACCAGGTACGCGGCGCCGCCAACGGCCATCAGGTACACGGCCTTGTTGTCCTTGATCGCCTCGATGGCGGTCGGACCACGCTCGGATTTGCCGATCATGCCCAGCAGACCGGTCTGCTCGAGGATCTGGCGGGTGAACTTGTCCATCCGCGTGGCGGTGGTCGGGCCGGCTGGGCCGACCACTTCGTCACCGACCGGATCGACCGGGCCGACGTAGTAGATGAAGCGGCCTTTCAGATCCACCGGCAGTTCTTCGCCACGGTTGAGCATCTCGACCATGCGCTTGTGCGCAGCGTCGCGGCCAGTGAGCATCTTGCCGTTGAGCAGGATGGTCTCGCCCGGTTTCCAGCTGGCGACTTCTTCCGGGGTGATCTCGTCGAGGTTGACGCGACGCGCGCTCGGGCCGGCTTCCCAGACGATTTCCGGGTAGGCATCCAGCGACGGCGCTTCCAGCTCTGCCGGGCCGGAGCCGTCGAGCACGAAGTGGGCGTGACGGGTGGCGGCGCAGTTGGGGATCATGCACACCGGCAAGGAGGCGGCGTGGGTCGGGTAGTCCATGATCTTGACGTCGAGCACGGTGGTCAGGCCGCCCAGGCCCTGGGCGCCGATGCCCAGCTGGTTGACCTTCTCGAACAGCTCCAGGCGGATCTCTTCGATGCGGTTCTGCGGGCCGCGGGCTTTCAGTTCATGGATGTCGATGGATTCCATCAACACTTCCTTGGCCATGACCGCGGCTTTTTCGGCAGTACCGCCGATGCCGATGCCCAGCATGCCAGGCGGGCACCAGCCAGCGCCCATGGTCGGGACGGTCTTGAGCACCCAGTCGACGATCGAGTCGGACGGGTTGAGCATGGCCATCTTCGACTTGTTCTCCGAACCGCCGCCCTTGGCTGCGACGTCGACTTCGACCTTGTCGCCGGGCACGATGGAGTAGTGGATCACCGCCGGGGTGTTGTCCTTGGTGTTCTTGCGGGCACCGGCCGGGTCGGCCAGGATGGAGGCGCGCAGGACGTTTTCCGGCAGGTTGTAGGCGCGGCGCACGCCCTCGTTGATCATGTCGTCCAGGCTCATGGTCGCGCCGTCCCAGCGCACGTCCATGCCGACGCGCACGAACACGGTGACGATACCGGTGTCCTGGCAGATCGGGCGGTGGCCGGTGGCGCACATGCGCGAGTTGATCAGGATCTGGGCGATGGAGTCGCGGGCAGCGGGCGATTCTTCACGCAGATAGGCTTCGTGCATCGCCTGGATGAAATCGACGGGGTGGTAATACGAGATGAATTGCAGGGCGTCGGCAACGCTCTGAATCAGGTCGTCTTGCTTGATCACGGTCATGCAGCGCGCTCCTCTTAAAGACGGGAACATTCGTAAAGGCATCGACACCGCCGACCAGCGCGTCGAAAGGCCTTGCAAGGCGCACCGGCAGGTCAGGCCGGCACAAAAAGGGCGCGGCAGTATAGCGCGGCTGCCCGTGGGAAACACCTGCGCGTGGTCTGGACCTTGGTCTGCCGCTGCCAGGCATCGTTCTTGCTGGCGTTCTGTACAATGGCAACAGACTCCAGGAGACCTTTCGTACATGCCCGATCTTCGCGTGGGCGAGCGCCGCATCAGCGTTCCGACCGGCAGCAACCTGCTCGACGCCCTCAACGGCGTCGGCCTGAACGTGCCTTACAGTTGCCGGGCCGGCAGTTGCCACGCCTGCCTGGTACGGTGCGTCGATGGCGAGCCTGAGGATGCCTTGCCCGAGGCGCTGCAGGCCGACAAGCGCGAGCAGGGCTGGCGCCTGGCTTGCCAGTGCCGGGTGACGGCTGATCTGCAGGTTATGGTGTTCGATCCGCAGCGTGATGGTGTGCCGGCGCGGGTGTGCGCGCTGGACTGGGTCGGCGATGTGCTGCGCTTGCGACTGAAGCCTGCGCGGGCGTTGCGTTATCAGGCGGGGCAGCATGTGGTGCTGTGGCTGGGCACGGTGGCCCGACCATACTCGCTGGCCAGCCTGCCGGGGGAGGATGATTTTCTCGAGTTCCATATCGACTGCCAGCGGCCGGGTGCGTTTTGCGATCTGGCTCGGGGCTTGAAGATCGGTGACTCGTTGAGTTTGGGAGAGTTCAGAGGGGGCGCGCTGCACTACGATCCCGACTGGCAGGACAGGCCGCTGTGGTTGCTGGCGGCAGGTACCGGCCTTGCCCCGCTGTGGGGTGTTGCGCGGGAGGCTTTGCGCCAAGGCCATCGGGCAGAAATAAAGGTCATGCATGTGGCACACGATGATGCCGGGCACTACCTGCAACCCGCGCTGCAACAGACGCATGGCATCGATACCGAATACGTGCTGCAGGAGCATCTCGAGGAGGCGCTTGCGAGATTGCGTCCGACCTCTCGCCAGACCATCGCCTTGCTCTGCGGGTCGCCCGTGAGTGTCGAGCGCTTCGCTCGCAGATTGTTCATCGCCGGCGTGCCAAGAAACCAGGTGCTGGCTGACGTGTTCGTCGAGCATGCCTGACTCTCTGGCAGCACCATGCCCCATCGCGGGCAACCTAAAAAAAAGACCGCTCCTGAGAGCGGTCTTTTTTGCTGACCTGAAGTCGTTGCTACAACTCAGGCATCAACCGACCAGCGGATCACCCACGTGCAGGATCTTCATGCCGTTGGTGCCACCGATGGTGTGGTAGCTGTCACCCTTGGTCAGGATCACCCAGTCGCCCTGTTCGACCAAACCACGCTTGAGCAGCTCGTCGACAGCCGCCTGGCTGACCTTGTCGGCCGGCAGCGAAGCCGGATCGAAGGCGATCGGGTAGACGCCGCGGAACATCGAGACGCGGGCCTGGGTCGCGCGGTGCGGCGACATGGCGAAGACCGGCACATGCGAGCGCAGGCGCGACATGATCAGCGGGGTGTAGCCGCTTTCGGTCAGGGCGATGATCGCCTTCACGCCAGGGAAGTGGTTGGCGGTGTACATCGCCGCCAGGGCGATGCTCTCGTCGCAGCGCTCGAAGGTGGTGTGCAGGCGATGGCTGGACTTCTGGTTGGTCGGGTGCTTTTCGGCGCCCAGGCAGATGCGCGCCATGGCTTGCACCGCTTCGATCGGGTACGAGCCGGCGGCGCTTTCGGCCGACAGCATCACCGCATCGGTGTTGTCCAGCACGGCGTTGGCCACGTCGGAGACTTCGGCGCGGGTCGGCATCGGGTTCTGGATCATCGACTCCATCATCTGGGTCGCAACGATCACCGCTTTATTGTTGCGGCGAGCGTGCTGGATGATCTTCTTCTGGATGCCGATCAGCTCGGCGTCGCCGATTTCCACGCCGAGGTCGCCACGGGCAACCATCACGGCGTCGGAAGCCGCGATCAGGCCGTCGAGGGTTTCGTCGTCGGCAACGGCTTCGGCACGCTCGATCTTGGCCACCAGCCAGGCGCTGCCGCCGGCTTCGTCACGCAGCTTGCGTGCGTATTCCATGTCCTTGGCGTCACGCGGGAAGGAGACGGCCAGGTAGTCCAGGTCCATTTCCGCGGCCAGTTTGATGTCGGCCTTGTCTTTTTCGGTCAGGGCCGGTGCAGTCAGGCCGCCACCTTTGCGGTTGATGCCCTTGTGGTCGGACAGTGGGCCACCGACGATCACCACGCAATGCAGCGCGTCGGCGGTAGCGGTTTCGACGCGCATGACCACGCGACCGTCGTCGAGCAGCAGCTCGTCACCTACACCGCAGTCCTTGACCAGGTCGGGGTAGTCGATGCCGACGATATCCTGGTTGCCTTCGGTGAGCGGGTGAGCGGTGGAGAAGGTGAACTTGTCACCGATCTTCAGTTCGATGCGCTTGTTGCTGAACTTGGCGATACGGATCTTCGGACCTTGCAGGTCGCCCAGCAGTGCGACGTGGCGGCCGTTCTTGGCGGCGATGTCGCGGATCAGGCGGGCGCGGGCCTTGTGCTCGTCCGGAGTGCCGTGGGAAAAGTTCAGACGTGCCACGTCCAGGCCGGCGAGGATCAGTTGTTCGATCACTTCCGGCGAGTTGCTGGCGGGGCCCAGGGTGGCCACGATTTTGGTACGGCGGATGGTCATGCACAGACTCCTATGTTGAAGCGCAGCGAAAGGCTACTCCTCAATTGCGCTGTAGTCATTGTTCCGTTGCACTACCTTGCAGGTTGGCGAGAGGGCGGTTGCACCGTCGGCAGCACCCTACAAGCAGGAGGTTGCAGGTAGACGCTCGGCGCCGCGCGTCAGCTGGATGAAGCGTGCATCGGCGCGCTGAAGAAATCGGGGCGCAGGCCGATATACTGGCCATCAAAGGAGAATTCCCATGCGAGCCCTGATCGTGTTAACCATGGCGGCCAGTGTCGTCGGCTGCACCCGTTGGTCCATGGACCATCACCTGAACAATGCCTACCGCGCGTACGATCGTGGCGATTGCCAGCGGGTGATGCTGGAGCTGTCGCAAGTCGATCGCACCAGCCGTGCCCGTCCGTTCATCCATCCGGAAGTGGCGATGCTGCGTGGCCAGTGCCTGGAGCGGCAGAAACTCTATGTCGATGCAGCGCAGACTTACCAGTTCCTGATCCAGCGCTACCCGCAGAACGAGTACGCCTACCGTGCCCAGGCGCGCCTGCAGACCCTGGAGCAGCTCGGCCATCTGCGCGGTGAGCCGGCGGTGACCAGCCCTGCGCCGACTACGCCTTTGCGTTAATACCAAGGTGACAATGATTTCATCCGGGCCGTCGCTCAGGCTAAGCTAGGCTGTAAAGTAGGTGTAACGCTCACCGCCAGTACCTGGTCTTCCTGGCATAAGGTACGGAGTATCATGTTCATCGAACGTCAGATCGACCGTCATCAACTGCCTTACGTGCTCAAGGTCTTCAACCGGTTGACCGATCAGGAGATTGGTTATCTGGGGAATGCCTCCGAGGATGGGCTCATGGTGATCAGCCAGCTCCCGATCATGGTCGGACCGGATTTCGATCTGCAGCTGCGTGTGCCGCTTGCAGGCGGGGGCCATCAGTTCATCAATCTCACCGCCAGTTGCCTGTGGAGCCGCGAGGACCAGACCCCGGGGCATTTCGATGCTGGCTTCATGCTATTGCAGGCGCCGCGCGAGTACGACGAGTTCGTGCGCTCGCTGCGCGACTTCTTCAGCTTCAAGCCGATGAACGAGTCGGCCTGAAGGCGTTCCTCCGGTAGACTCGTCCGCGAACTTTGTACAGGACGACACCGTGAGCTCCAGCATCTTCTGGCACGACTACGAAACCACCGGTATCAACCCGCGCTGCGACCGACCGCTGCAGGTTGCAGGCGTACGCACCGATTTCGAGCTCAACGAGATCGACGAACCGGTCAACCTGTATTGCCGCCCCTCCGACGATATCCTGCCGCACCCCGCCGCCTGCCTGGTGACGGGCATCACCCCTGAGCAACTGATGGCAAAAGGCTTGGGGGAAGCGGAGTTCATGACCCGGGTGCATGAACAGTTGTCGCGCCCCGGCACCTGTGGCGCAGGCTACAACACCTTGCGCTTCGATGATGAAGTCACCCGCTACAGCCTCTACCGCAACTTCTTCGATCCCTACGCCCGTGAGTGGCAGGGTGGCAACAGCCGCTGGGACTTGATCGACGTGGTGCGTACCGCCTATGCCCTGCGCCCGGAAGGTATCGTCTGGCCGCAGCAGGACGGACGCACCAGCCTGCGCCTGGAGTTGCTGAGCAAGGCCAACAAGATCGATCACGGCCATGCTCACGAGGCATTGTCCGATGTCCGCGCCACTATCGCGTTAGCCCGCCTGGTTCGCCAACGCCAGCCCAAACTCTATGACTGGTTGTTCCAGTTGCGTAGCAAGCACAAGGTCATGGAGCAGATTCGCCTGCTTCAGCCACTGGTGCATATCTCCGGGCGTTTCTCCAGCGAGCGTAGTTACCTGGGGGTGGTATTGCCGTTGGCCTGGCACCCGCGTAATCGCAATGCACTGATTGTGTGCGACCTGCACATGGAAAACTCGCCTTTAATAAGGGAAAGTGCCGAGGTATTGCGTTCGCGTTTGTACACGCGGCGCGAGGAATTGGCTGACGGGGAATTGCCGGTTCCGCTGAAGTTGGTGCACATCAACAAATGTCCTGTGGTTGCGCCATTGAGCGTATTGCGCCCGGCCGATCAACAGCGACTGGGTCTTGATATGTCGCTTGTTCAGTCTCGAGCCGATCAATTGATTCAGCAGCAAGACGCTTGGCGGGACAAGCTGGAGAGCCTCTACAGCGCAGATGAGTTCGCACCCAGCGAAGATCCCGAGCAACAGTTGTACGAGGGATTTCTCGGGGATCGTGATCGTCGCTTGTGTGAACAAGTTCGTTTGAGCGATCCGCGACAGTTGGGGCAGGGGCACTGGATGTTCGATGATGCGCGCATGCCTGAGCTATTGTTCCGCTACCGGGCGCGCAACTTTATCGACACCTTGAACGAACAGGAGCAACAACGCTGGCACCGCTTCTGCCAGCAGCGCCTGAGCGATCCGCGCCTGGGAGCGCCCAACACCCTGGGCGATTTCGAGCAGGCGGCGCAGGCCCGTCTGGTCGATACGGACGATGCCGGGCGGCAGGTCCTGGAGGCATGGCTTGCACATGTCCGTACACTGCGAACGCACTATGCGTTGGCAGAATAAATAAAAACGCCGGCGATGAGCCGGCGTTTTGCTGAAGCCTTAAGGCAGTTGCCGGGATCAGCCCAGCAGGGTTGCCCAGCTTTCAACCACGTCACCACCCCACTTGGCTTTCCATTCTTTCAGGGTCTTGTGGTTGCCGCCTTTGGTTTCAATCACTTCACCGTTGTGCGGGTTCTTGTACTGCTTGACCTTGCGAGCACGTTTGGTGCTGGTGGTCTTGGCGGCGCCACGGGGTGCCTTGCTCAGTTTGGATTCCGGGTCGAGCAGGGCAATCACGTCACGCAGCGACTTGGAGTATTCGCCCATCAGTGCGCGCAGTTTGCCTTCGAATTCCAGCTCTTTTTTCAGCTTGTCATCTTGCGACAGGTTGGCGAGGCGAGCTTGAAGTTCCTTGATGGCTTCTTCGGTGGCGCGGTATTCGTTGATCAGGGACATGGAGTGTTCCTTGGTGAATGTACAGAGAGACAGTGAGCCAATAATAGACAGGCGATACTCGCAAGTAAACAATTAATAAGGGGCTCAAATGTCAAATCATTTTGAAGCAACAATAACAGCGCTTCGGTAAAGAAAAATTTACATATTGCGTCTCTGTGCCTCGTCAATCCTCATCCGCCTGCTTGCGGGGGCTCAGAGTCTGCATTGAGCTGCCACGCAGGAGCGCGCAGGCCAATGGTTACTGCCTTTTTCACGGCAGATGGCTAGAATGTGCGCCTTTGCGAA
Organism: Pseudomonas sp. SYWMCR5; assembly: GCF_057197165.1. NCBI lineage: Bacteria > Pseudomonadati > Pseudomonadota > Gammaproteobacteria > Pseudomonadales > Pseudomonadaceae > Pseudomonas > Pseudomonas sp. SYWMCR5. The sequence continues at coordinate 843,579 of NZ_JBXUNH010000001.1, read as the reverse complement.
GTTTTCCGGAGTCTCATCCATGCGCACCTACCGTCTGACGATTGCCTGTCCCGACCGCGTCGGCATCGTGGCAAAAGTCAGTAACTTCCTGGCCTTGTACAACGGCTGGATCAACGAAGCCAGCCACCACTCCGACGAGCAGAGCGGGTGGTTCTTCATGCGCCATGAAATCCGCGCCCAATCCCTGCCATTCGGTATCGAGGCCTTCCGCGAGGCCTTTGCGCCGATCGCCGAAGAGTTCTCCATGAGCTGGAACATCACCGACTCGGCGCAGAAGAAGCGCGTGGTGCTGATGGCCAGCCGCGAGTCGCACTGCCTGGCCGACCTGCTGCACCGCTGGCACACCGATGAACTGGACTGTGATATCCCGTGCGTGATTTCCAACCACAACGACCTGCGCAGCATGGTCGAGTGGCACGGCATTCCGTTTTTCCACGTGCCGGTCGATCCGAAAGACAAGGCCCCGGCCTTCGCCGAAGTTTCGCGCCTGGTTGCCGAGCATGGCGCTGATGTAGTGGTACTGGCGCGCTACATGCAGATCCTGCCGCCACAGCTGTGCCAGGATTACGCCGGGCGTGTGATCAACATCCACCACAGCTTCCTGCCGTCGTTCGTCGGCGCCAAGCCCTACCACCAGGCTGCATTGCGTGGTGTGAAGCTGATCGGTGCCACCTGCCACTATGTCACTGAAGAACTGGACGCAGGTCCCATCATCGAGCAGGACGTGGTGCGTGTGAACCACGCCGACAGCATCGAGGACATGGTCCGCTTCGGCCGTGACGTGGAGAAGATGGTGCTGGCCCGCGGTCTGCGCTATCACCTGGAAGACCGCGTGCTGGTACACGGCAACAAGACCGTGGTCTTCGACTGACCGGAGCCTGCACAGATGGCCGATCCGCGTGACAAGGCTGGTGCCCAGCCACCGCCGACACTCGGTGAAGGCTGCCTGGCGCGCTACGACCCCGAGGCGTTGAGCGATGAAGACGGCACCGAGTTCGAAGGTGCCGCCGAGCTTTGGGAGCAGCTCAACCCGCCTGACGCCGCCAGCGCTCCAGCAACGGACGCGCCAGCAGACAGACGAACACCGGCCCCCCGGCGAGCAGATAGAAGTAATAAGTGACGGCGCGCCAGATCAGGATCGCCGCCGCTGCTGTCGAGCTGCCCACCAGTGGCGACAGCAGGGTCGCCGACGTCAGCTCGGCGGCCCCTGCGCCGCCTGGCAGCAGGCTGAACTGGCCGGCACTGAGCGAGAGCATCTGCACCAGGAAGCTCGGAATCCACGACAGCTCTACCCCCAGCCCCCTCAATACCAGATACAGCACGCTGTAGCGCAAGCTCCAGTGCGCGCAGGTGAGGGCGAATACCAGCGCCAGCGTGCGCTTGGGCAGGCGCCAGGTGTCGGCCAGTGCCCGGGTGAAGCGTAGCAGCGTGCGCGCCCAGCGCCGCCGACGGCCGGTCGACAAACCCAGGCGTTGCAGCAGTCGACCGTTCCAGCGCATCACGCCACGCCGGTAGCGCAGCAGCACGACGATTGCCGCCAGCGCGCCACACAGCAAGGCGGCGCTGCCCAGCAGCATGCTTTCCTGGCTGCGACCCAGGCTGTGGAACAGGGCGTAGCCGGCGATTGCCAGCATGGCGCAGAAGAAGAACAGCAGGTCGTTCAACTGGTCCATGGCGAACACCGCGCCACTGCGGGCCGGGCCAATGCGTTCGCGGGCCAGCAGTGTCATCAGGGTCAAAGGACCTCCGCTACCGCCGGGGGTGGTGCAGATGGCGAACTCAGTCGCCATTACCACGCCCAGGCTGCGTACCCTGCCCAGTTGTGCACCCTGCTGGCCGAGCAGCAAGCGCAGGCGCACGGCGTTGATGATCCAGCACAGCAGGATCATGCCCAGCAGGGTCGCCATCAGCCCTGGGTCGAACGTCTGCAGGCGCGGCAGCAGTTGGCTGCCGCCCAGAATGCCCGGAACCAGCACCGCGAGCAGCAGCGTCAGCCCCAGCCAGGCGAGGCGGTTCATGGGCAGGTCCTGCGCTCCAGCCAGGCGGATTTGGTCAGAGGCTCACGCCCTTGCTCGATCAATTCACGCAGGGTGCGCAACCAATAGTTGCGTGCGCTGGCATGGCGCATATCCACCGGATGCAGGCCCAGGCGCAGGGTTTCGGCCTGGCGCCAGCGCCGGGCCTGCCAGTCACAGAGCACCCGTGACAGACCGCGGCGCCATGCACTGCGGGCGCTCCAGACCAGCCCGGGAGCTTCGATCGCGGTGAAGTCCGGCAGCCGATAAAGGTGCTGCGGTGTGCTGGTGTAGCGCAGTGGCAGGCCGCGCAGGGCCTGGCGGGTGCCTTCGCTCATCAGCCAGGCGGGCGCGACGAAGCCTGCGACTGGCCAGCCCTGGCTGGCGAACAGGGCCAGGCCCGCCTCCAGGCGTTGCAGGGCTTCGCGCTGCTCCAGCGCATAGAACTCGCCCTCATGGGTGTAGATCCGGCGCATGAAGTACTCGGCAGGCCCGCGTGGGGCAGGGCCATCGTCGGCGTGGTAGAAACCGTGCAGTGCCAGCTCGTCGCCGCGCGCCAGGCGCCTATCGAGGAGACGGCAGAAGTCCGGAGAGCGGGCCAATGCGTTGCGGTGGTGGAAGTCCGGGACCACCAGCCAGGTCATGGGCACGTCGCCCATTGCATCGACGGCTTCGACGAAGGGACGGTAGTCGGGCCAGGTTTCGGGCGCCACATCGTGCAGCACCAGCATCAGGCTACGCGAATCGGCGGGCGCTTCACGCATGGGCGCGTACCTGTGGCGACAGGCCAAGCACGGCCTGGTAGTGCAGCAACAGGCCATCGACCACGCTATCCCATGAGTAATGCTGCTCCACATGGCGACGGGCCTGGGCGCCTAGGGGGCGCACGCCGGCTTCGAAGATTTCGCGCACTGCCCCGGCCATTGCCTGGCTGTCGTTGGCCTGGCACAGGCGCCCGCACTGGTCGTTGACAATTTCGCCGAAAGCCCCGGCGCGCACGGCGACCACCGGTGTGGCGCTGGCCATGGCCTCGAGTATCACCAGGCCAAAGGTTTCCTGGTCACCGGCGTGCAGCAACAGGTCGGCACTGGCGAGCAGGCGGGCCACTTCATCGGCGGGGCAGAAGTGGTCGATCACGCTGACATTGTCCGGCACGTTGGCGGGCATGTTCGAGCCGACCAGCAACAGGTGGTAATGGCGACCCAGGTGGCCCATGCACTCGAGCAGCACTGGCAGGTTCTTCTCCCGCGAGCCGCGACCGGCGAAGACGAGCAGACGAGTGGTATCGGGAAGGCCGAGCTGGGCGCGCAGGTGCGGATCGCGCCTGTCGGGGTGGAAGGTATTCAGGTCGACTCCCAGGGGCTGTACATGCACATCGCGCACACCAAGACGGCGCAGTTTGTCGGCCATTACCTGGCTCGGCGCCAGTACCCGGTCGAAATTGCCGTAGAGCTTGCTGACATAGGCTTCGACATTGGGGGTGAACCAGTTGCCCATGCGGTTGCTGACCAGCAATGGCAGGTCGGAGTGATAGAAGCCGATCACCGGCACGTCCAGCTTGCGTCCTGCCTCAAGGGCGGCCCAGGCGGTGAGGTAGGGATCGCCAACCTCGATCAGGTCAGGCTTGAGATCGCGCAGCACGTTGCACCAGGGCGTCAGGCGTACCGGAAAACGGTAGCCCTTGCCGAACGGCAAGGGCGGGGCTGGCACCTGGTAGATGCCATTGGCATCACGGGCGCTGGGGCCGGGGATCAGAAGACTGTGGCGTACGCCGGGCATGGCGTCGAGGCGATGGTGTTTGGCATCAAGATAGGTCCGTACACCGCCGCTAGCCGGGGCGTAGAACATGGTGATGTCAGCGATGTGCACGATCAGCATCCCTCCGGGATCGTCTTCGGGTCTGTCATCCGGCGGTAACAGACCGACGGTGACGCGCCTAAAGGTTGACCTTTATGAAGGATAGTTTGTTCGATCGGGATTGGGCGGCGGGACGTCCCGCTGCGGGGGCGGGCAGTTCGGGACGAACCACCGCTCCCGCAGGGCTGCATTCAGATACGGAAACTGCCCACCAGTTGCTTGAGGCGCGCGGCCTGCTGTTCCAGGTCGGAGCAGGCGCGCAGGGTGGCCTGCAGGTTTTCCACGCCTTCCTGGTTAAGGGTGTTTATTTCGTTGATGTCCATGTTGATCGATTCCACCACCGAGGTCTGTTCCTCGGTGGCGGTGGCCACCGACTGGTTCATGCCGTCGATCTCGCCAATGCGCTGGGTCACACTGCCCAGGCGCTCGCCGGCCTGGTTGGCGATCTGTACGCCGTCCTGGCTGTGGCGTTGACTCTGGTCCATGGTCTCGACCGAGGTGCGGGCGCCGACCTGCAACTCCTCGATCATCCCCTGGACCTGCTGCGCCGATTCCTGGGTACGGTGGGCGAGGTTGCGCACCTCGTCGGCCACCACCGCGAAGCCGCGGCCCGCCTCACCGGCACGGGCGGCCTCGATGGCCGCGTTCAGCGCCAGCAGGTTGGTCTGCTGGGAGATGCTGGTGATGACCTCGAGGATCTGGCCGATGTTGACGGTCTTGTCGTTGAGGGCCTCGATATGCGCGCTGGAACTGACGATCAGTGCCGACAGGCGGTTCATCGCCTGGATATTGTGCTCGACCACTTGCTGCCCCTCTTCGGCGAGCAATCGCGCGGAGCTGGCATGTTGCGAGGCTTGTGCGGCATTGCCGGCGATTTCCTGGGCCGCGGCGCCCAGCTCGTTGATGGCCGCCGCGACGCTGTTGGTGCGGTTGGCCTGCTCGTCGGAGTTGAGCATCGAGGAGTTGGAGGCGCTGACCACCCGCAGCGCCACTTCGTTGACCTGCTCGGTGGCCGAGGAGACTTCGCGAATCGAGCTGTGCACCCGTTCGACGAAGCGGTTGAATGCGCTGCCGAGCACACCGAACTCGTCATGGTTGTGGATGTTCAGGCGCTTGGTCAGGTCGCCTTCGCCTTCGGCGATGTCTTCCATGGCGCGGGTCATGGTGTGCAGCGGTTGCATCAGTATGCGGATCAGCAGGCCGAGCAGGGCGATGATGATCACCACCGCCACCAGCGTGGCAATCACCGCCGAGTTGCGGAAGGTGCTGAGCATGCTGAAGGCCTTGTCCTTGTCCACCGACAGGCCGATGTACCAGTTGGCCGAAGGCAGGCCCTTGATGGGGGTGAAGGTGAGCAGGCGCGCCTTGCCGTCGACCTGCACTTCGGTCAGCTCGCGAGACAGTTTCGGGGTGTTCTGCGGGAAGGCCTCCGACAGCGATTTCATCACCAGGGCATTGTCCGGGTGCACCAGGATCTTGCCCTGGTCGTTGACCAGGAACGCGTAACCCATGCCGCCGAAGTTCAGCGAGTCGATGATCTGTACCAGGCCGTCCAGCGCCAGGTCGCCGCCGACCACGCCGACATCGCTGGAGACCTTGTCGAGGATGCCGATGACCATCTTGTTGGTGGTCATGTCGATGTAGGGTTCGGTGAGAAGGGGACCGCTGGCGGCCATCCCGTCCTTGTACCAGGGGCGTACGCGCGGGTCGTAGCCGTCGGGCATCTTGCTGTCGGGGCGCACGCTGAAGCCGCCGTCGACCTTGCCCAGGTAGACCGTGAGGAAGCTGGAGATCAGCGCCTGTTGGCCCATCAGGGTTTCGGCATCGGCCGGATGCTGGGCGATATTCTGCGCAAGGTTTTCCACCAGCCGGATCCGCCCTTCGAACAGGTTGCGGATCGTGGTGGAAGTGGACTGGCCCATTTCTGCCAGGTAACTCTCCAGATTGGCGCGAATGGCATTACGCTGGAGATAGTCGTTGTACAAGGTGAACAGCGCGAAGGCCAGTATCACGATCAGAGAGGCCGCCAAGAGAATCTTGTGGCTGAAACGAAGGCTTTTGTTCATGACGTCGTCGGGTCCGCTAAGGTTTTATCGGGTCGCTCGCACGAAGCACAGCAGAAAACAGTGCAACAATCCGGTTGGAGCCTTGGTCGGTTGTTTCCTGTATTTCGGGGCAATATCGCCTCTGCATATCGGCCGCTTTTAGGCAAAGCTTGAGAAGAGGATGAAATAAGATGTCGGATTCTTCGCAAATCGTTGTAGGTGCCGGTCTAGACGGCTTGCCGGTCGGTCAAGCCATGCGCTTGGCCAACCGCCATGGACTGGTCGCCGGAGCGACCGGCACCGGCAAGACCGTGACCCTGCAGCGTCTGGCCGAGGTGTTCAGCGACGCGGGGGTGGCGGTGTTCGCCGCAGACGTGAAAGGAGACCTGTGTGGCCTGGGGGCGGCGGGTTCGCCCCAGGGCAAGGTGGCAGAACGCATTGCCGGGATGCCGTGGCTCGCCCACCAGCCCAAGGCCTATCCGGTGAGCCTGTGGGATATCGCCGGGCAGAGTGGTCATCCGTTGCGCACTACCCTCAGCGAAATGGGCCCGCTGCTGCTGGGCAACCTGCTTGAACTGACCGACAGCCAGCAGGCGGCGCTCTATGCGGCGTTCAAGGTTGCCGACCGCGAGGGCCTGTTGCTGCTCGACCTGAAAGACCTCAAGGCGTTGCTTGGGCATCTGAAGGACAACCCGCAGTTGCTGGGCGAGGACAGCGCACTGATGACCACCGGTTCGACCCAGGCCTTGCAGCGACGCCTGGCAACGCTGGAGCAGCAGGGGGCCGATGCGTTGTTCGGTGAGCCGGCGCTGCAACTGGAAGATCTGCTGCGGGTCGATGGCGATGGTCGCGGGCGTATCCACCTGCTTGACGCCAGCCGCCTGGTGCATGAGGCGCCGAAGGTCTATGCGACCTTCCTCCTGTGGCTGCTGGCCGAGCTGTTCGAGCAACTGCCGGAGCGCGGCGACGCCGACAAGCCGGTGCTGGCGCTGTTTTTCGACGAAGCGCACCTGCTGTTCAACGGCACTCCCAAAGCCCTGCAGGATCGTCTGGAGCAGGTGGTGAGGCTTATCCGTTCGAAGGGGGTGGGGGTGTACTTCGTTACCCAGTCCCCGGGCGACCTGCCCGATGCCGTACTGGCGCAGCTGGGCTTGCGCATCCAGCACGGGCTGCGGGCCTTCACCGCCAAGGAGCAGAAGTCGCTCAGGGCCGTGGCTGACGGCTTTCGTCCCAATCCTGCGTTCGACACCCTGGCGGTGCTCACCGAGTTGGGGATCGGCGAGGCGTTGGTGGGCACCTTGCAGGACAAGGGGACGCCAGAGATCGTCCAGCGCGTGCTGGTGGCACCGCCGCAATCGCGGATCGGCCCGCTGACCACGGCGGAGCGCAGTGCACTGATCTCGGCATCGCCCCTGGCGGGGCGCTATGACAAACCCATCGACCGTGAGTCTGCCTACGAGCTGCTGACCCGGCGCAAGGGCGAGCCGGTGGAGCCGGTGCCTCAGCCCAAGGTTGAGACGGACAGTCTGGCTGACAAGGCGGGAGAGTTCTTGCAGAGCGCGGCAGGGCAGGCGATCAAGTCGGCGGTACGCCAGGCCGCCAACCAGCTGGGCAGGCAACTGGTGCGGGGCTTGATGGGGTCGTTGCTGGGGGGCAAGAAGCGCTGAGTTTTCCCAAGGCATGAAAAAGGCGCCGTCGCGGGCGCCTTCTTCAATGCTGCAGGTGTCAGCCGATTGCTTTGGAGGCAAGCCAGAACAGGCCGGCCGCCAAGCCCATCGAGGCTGGCAGGGTCAGCACCCAGGCCAGCAGGATGGTCTTCACCGTGCCGCCTTGCAGGCCGCTCTTGTTGGCGACCATGGTACCGGCAACACCCGACGACAGTACGTGGGTGGTCGAGACCGGCAGGCTGAACACGTTGGCCATGCCGATCGCGCAAGCCGCGGTGATCTGTGCCGACATGCCCTGGGCGTAGGTCATGCCTTGCTTGCCGATCTTCTCGCCGACAGTCAGTACCACACGCTTCCAACCGACCATCGTGCCCAGGCCCAAGGCCAGGGCGACGGCGACGATCACCCAGAACGGGGCGTATTCGGTGGTTGCAGTCAGGTCCTTGCGCAGTTTTTCCAGGTCGGCCTTCTCGCGGCCATCCAGCCCTGGCAGCTTCCCGACCTTCTTCGCGGTGTCGTCCAGGCACAGCAGGTAACGACGTACCTCCACACGCTGTTCGGCGCTCAGGTCGCGGTAGTCGGTCACGCCCTGGAGCGAGGTCTGCAGCGCGGCAATGGTCGGCTCGGTCTGTTGCGGGTTGCAGCTGAACTGCTCCGGCAGGTCGGTCGACTTGGCCTTGCCCAGCGCCAGGAACTCGCCAAGCGTGGCGGCATTGCGCTGGTAGAACTGGCTCATGTGCAGGGTGGCGTCGCGGGTACGCTCGATCTGGTAGGTGGTGCTGTTCAGGTCGAGCACGAACTTGGCCGGGACGATACCGATCAGCACCAGCATGATCAGGCCGATGCCTTTCTGGCCGTCGTTGGAGCCGTGCACGAAGCTCACGCCCATGGCCGAGATCACCAGCACCAGGCGGTTCCAGAAGGGCGGATGCTTCTTGTCGTCGAGCTTGCGGCGCTGGTCGGGGGTCTTGTGCATCTTCGACAGCGGGCGCCACCATTTCAGGCCAATCAGCACCAGTGCGGCGACGGCGAAGCCGGCCATCGGCGAGACCACCAGCGACATGGCGATGTCGATCGCTTTCTGCCAGTTCACGCCGTCACCCAGCGGGATGTCGCTGAGCAGCGCGTTGGCCAGGCCAACCCCGAGAATCGAGCCGATCAGGGTGTGCGAGCTGGACGCCGGGATACCGAAGTACCAGGTGCCCAAGTTCCAGGTAATGGCGGCGGCGAGCAGGGAGAAGACCATGGCCAGGCCGTGCCCGGTGTTCACGTTGATCAGCAGCTCGACCGGCAGCAGGTGCACGATGGCATAGGCCACCCCGACACCGCCGAGCAGAACCCCGAGGAAGTTGAACACACCCGAGAAGAACACGGCCAGGTGCGGCGGCATGGCTTTGGTATAGATGACGGTGGCTACCGCGTTGGCGGTGTCATGAAAGCCATTGATGAACTCGAATGCGAGCACGAAGGTGAGGGCGAGCACCAGGCTCACGGCTACCCAGGCATCCAGTCCGCTGAATAAATCGATCATGAAGGTTTTCTGGCGGTCGTAGGGGGGCCGGATTATGCCAGAAAACCATGGCAATCGATGCACCCGTGACAGACAGATGGCAGCTTTTCTACTGCTGCCACGACGGTTCGTCGGTAGGGAACGAAGCGGAATCGACGAACAAAAAAGCGTTAATTTCGGTTAATTACCGCGAATTGGCGATTAAAAGAAGGGTTTTTCAAGATTAAAACGGGCGTATGAAATTTGTGTAATTCCATTTCATCATCGGCTGCGGCATAAGAACGCGTGGCGCCAGGGCGTTCAGCACCGTGGCGCGCTGCGATCAGGCCCCGAGGCTCAAGGCTCTTCGGGGCGCCGTTCCTTTTCCATCTTTTCCAGTTCCTCGGAGAAGGCTTGGTCAAGGAGGCTGGCACGTTTGCGCCAGGGTTTGCGTTCCGGTTCCGGTTGGGCAGCATAGGTGGTGACTTCACCACCATAAACATCCTTGTAACGTTCTGCCTGGCGCTCGAGTTCGGCGCGCAGTTCATCTTTCGTCACAGTATCGACCTGATAAATTGAAGAGGTTCTCGGTACAGGGCTGTACCACGCGGTGCGCGTGGATCCCTTTCCCATCGTGCGTACAGACCTGAGCGCCGAATTATAACCGTCGAATCAGCAATGGCCACGGCCTTTACTCGAGCCTGATTGTGCAATGGAAAGTTGACCCGTTGTACTTGGGAAGTTGGAGACGACGTACCGAGTAAAGTTCGGATAAACAGTGCAGAAATGAAAACGGCCTCGCTGGTAAGCGAGGCCGCTGCCTTTAGTCTTCTACGGTGGGTACCTGACCAGTCTCTCCAAAGAAGCCACAAGGGCATGAGAAAGGTATAAGCAAACGTGTCGGCGGTCAATTGCGATTATCGGCCGCTTGTTCGATAATCGCACGAAGCGCCGTTTTTTTTGAGGTCTGCCGATGAACGATGAAACCAACGCTTCCACGCCCAGCGATCCGCAGCGTGCCGTCACGCCTTCCCTGGCCCCGCCGATCGTCGCATCGCCGGCCAAGCGCATCCAGGCGTTTACCGGCGACCCCGACTTCATGACCTCTCTGGCCCGGGGCCTGGCGGTGATCCAGGCCTTCCAGGAGCGCAAGCGCCACCTGACCATTGCCCAGATCAGCCACCGCACGGAAATCCCCCGCGCCGCTGTGCGCCGTTGCCTGCATACCCTGATCAAGCTCGGTTACGCCACCTCCGACGGGCGCACGTATTCGCTGTTGCCCAAGGTGCTGACGCTGGGGCACGCCTACCTCTCCTCGACGCCGCTGGCCGTCTCGGCCCAGCCCTACCTGGACCGTATCAGCGAGCAACTGCACGAAGCGGCGAACATGGCGACCCTCGAAGGCGACGACATTCTCTACATCGCCCGCTCGGCGACGGTGGAGCGCCTGATTTCGGTGGACCTGTCGGTGGGCGGGCGCCTGCCGGCGTATTGCACCTCCATGGGCCGGATTCTGCTGGCGGCACTGGACGACACCAGCCTGCGCGAGTATTTCGAGCGCGCTGATCTCAAGGCCCGGACCAGCCGCACCTTGCATGATCCCGAGTCGCTGTTCGCCTGCATCCAGCAGGTGCGCGCCCAAGGCTGGTGTGTGGTCGACCAGGAGCTGGAGCAGGGATTGCGTTCGATCGCCGTGCCGATCTACGACGCGTCAGGGCAAGTGCTGGCAGCACTGAATGTCAGCACTCACGTTGGACGGGTGACGCGCAATGAACTGGAACAGCGCTTCTTGCCCATCCTGCTGGCGGCCAGCCGTGATCTTTGCCACCAGTTGTTCGGTTGAGCGCCGGGTAGCGCGCCGTTCCGGCAGGTAGATAAGCGGTAAAACCATTCTTGTGCGATAAACGCACAATGTCGCTCCTCGTGAATTGCGCCCGCCGCAGGCGCTGATTAATGTTTCTCGCAACGGTCGGCGCTGCCGACCGGACAATAACAACACGAGACAAGCCCATGACCACTGTCCCTTCGCTGCCTTGCGCAGTTGCATCGTTACCCAGCTGATTTCAACGCCCGTACTGGTTTCTCCAGCCCTGCGCCTTACTTGTCGCAGCGGTGTACCCGCGCCCATCTTCTGGATAACAACAATGAACAAACCGCAAACTGCTGTCGGCAATTGCCTCGATGTACAGTCGTTCATCAACGACCAGCCGCTGTCCCGCTATCAATGGCGGGTGGTGATCCTGTGCTTCCTGATTGTCTTCCTCGATGGCCTGGACACCGCAGCGATGGGGTTCATCGCTCCGGCGCTGTCCCAGGAGTGGGGCATCGACCGCGCCAGCCTCGGCCCGGTGATGAGCGCCGCGCTGATCGGCATGGTCTTCGGCGCCCTGGGTTCCGGGCCGCTGGCCGACCGCTTCGGTCGCAAAGGTGTACTGGTCGGCGCGGTACTGGTGTTCGGCGGCTTCAGCCTGGCGTCGGCGTACGCCAGCAATGTCGATCAACTACTGGTGCTGCGCTTCCTGACCGGCCTTGGCCTGGGAGCTGGCATGCCCAATGCCACGACCCTGCTGTCTGAATACACCCCGGAGCGTTTGAAGTCGCTGCTGGTGACCAGCATGTTCTGTGGCTTCAACCTGGGCATGGCCGGCGGTGGCTTCATCTCTGCCAAGCTGATCCCGGCCTACGGCTGGCACAGTCTGCTGGTGCTGGGCGGCGTGCTGCCGTTGCTGCTGGCGGTAGTGTTGCTGGTGTGGTTGCCAGAGTCGGCGCGTTTTCTGGTAGTGCGCAATCGCGGCACCGACAAGGTGCGCAAGACGCTCGCTCCGATCGCTCCGGCTGTGGTAGCCCAGGCCGCGAGCTTCAGCGTACCGGAGCAGAAAGCCGTGGCTGCGCGCAATGTCTTCGCGGTCATCTTCTCCGGCACCTACGGCCTGGGCACTGTGTTGCTGTGGTTGACCTATTTCATGGGGCTGGTGATCGTCTACCTGCTGACCAGTTGGTTGCCGACGCTGATGCGCGACAGTGGCGCCAGCCTTGAAACGGCGGCCTTCATCGGTGCGCTGTTCCAGTTCGGCGGCGTACTCAGCGCCGTGGCGGTAGGCTGGGCGATGGACCGCTTCAATCCACACAAGGTCATCGGCATCTTCTACCTGCTGGCCGGGGTGTTTGCCTACGCGGTGGGTCAAAGCCTGGGCAACATCACCCTGCTGGCCATTCTGGTGCTGGTCGCGGGGATGTGCGTGAACGGGGCGCAGTCGGCGATGCCGTCGCTGGCGGCGCGCTTCTATCCGACCCAGGGCCGTGCGACAGGGGTGTCGTGGATGCTCGGCATCGGCCGTTTCGGCGCGATTCTCGGGGCCTGGAGCGGGGCGACGCTGCTGGGGCTGGGCTGGACCTTCGAGCAGGTGCTGACTGCGCTCCTGGTGCCGGCGGCGCTGGCGACCGTCGGGGTGATCGTCAAAGGCTTGGTGAGTCACGCTGACGCCACCTGATCGAGCATGGGTGGTGACCTTTTCGCGGGCAAGCCCGCTCCCACAGGGGTGGACTGCCCCCCAAGAAGTTGGACACAAATCCAACCCTTGGGGGCAGTCCAGGGATTGGGCTGGCCTTTAGGTTTGAGCAAGACAGTTGCTCCCTGGTGGGAGCGGGCTTGCCCGCGAAAAGGTCACCGCCAGTTATCAGCGATCCCTCATTCAAACCGTTCGATAACCGCACAAAAGGTCGATTATCGGATTGTTTCTCCACCCCCGGTCTCCTTAATCTGAGCCCATCGCAGCGACGCTGCACTCAAACCCGACTCAGCCTGACCAGGAGTCTCCAATGGCAGCAATCCTCTCGCTTCATGATGCCGTGAAGCAGTTCGTCCACGACGGCGACAGCGTTGCCCTCGAAGGTTTCACCCACCTGATTCCGACCGCCGCCGGTCACGAAATCATCCGCCAGGGCAAGCGCGACCTCACGCTGGTGCGCATGACTCCGGACCTGATCTACGACCAACTGATCGGTGCCGGTTGTGCGCGCAAGCTGATCTTCTCGTGGGGCGGCAATCCGGGGGTCGGCTCGCTGCATCGCCTGCGCGATGCGGTAGAGAAACAGTGGCCGCACGCGATCGAGATCGAAGAACACAGCCACGCTGACCTGGCCAACGCCTACGTTGCCGGCGCCTCCGGCCTGCCGTTCGCGGTACTGCGTGCCTACGCAGGCTCCGACCTGCCCAAGGTCAACCCGCTGATCAAGTCGGTCACTTGCCCGTTCACGGGCGAAGTGCTGGCTGCCGTGCCTTCGGTTCGCCCGGACGTCACCGTGATCCACGCACAGAAAGCCGACCGCAAGGGCAACGTGCTGCTGTGGGGCATCCTCGGGGTGCAGAAGGAAGCGGCCCTGGCCGCCAAGCGCTGCATCGTCACCGTGGAGGAAATCGTCGACGACCTGCAAGCGCCGATGAATGCCTGCGTACTGCCGACCTGGGCGCTCAGCGCGGTGTGCTTGGTGCCGGGCGGTGCGCATCCGTCCTACGCCCATGGCTACTACGAGCGTGACAACCGCTTCTACCAGGCCTGGGACCCGATCGCGCGCAACCGTGAATCCTTCACTGCCTGGATCGACACCTACATTCGCGGCACCACCGACTTCACCGAATTCAAGCGCAAGCTGGAGGCTGCACAATGAGCTACTCCACCTCCGAAATGATGACCGTGGCCGCGGCCCGTCGCCTGCGTAACGGCGCCGTCTGCTTCGTGGGGATCGGCCTGCCGTCCAAGGCCGCCAACCTGGCGCGCCTGACCTCGTCGCCCGATGTGGTGCTGATCTATGAGTCTGGTCCGATCGGTGCCAAACCGAGTGTGCTGCCGCTGTCGATCGGCGATGGCGAGCTGGCCGAGACCGCTGACACCGTGGTGCCGACCGGCGAGATCTTCCGCTACTGGCTGCAGGGCGGCCGTATCGACGTAGGCTTCCTCGGTGCCGCCCAGGTCGACCGCTTCGGCAACATCAACACCACCGTGGTCGGTGACTACCACGCGCCCAAGACCCGCCTGCCGGGTGCCGGCGGTGCGCCAGAGATCGCAGGCTCCGCCAAGCAGGTGCTGATCATCCTCAAGCAGTCGCCGCGCGCTTTCGTCGACAAGCTCGACTTCATCACTTCGGTCGGGCACGGCGAGGGCGGCGATTCGCGCAAGCGCCTGGGCCTGCCCGGCGAGGGGCCGGTGGGCATCATCACCGACCTGTGCATCATGGAGCCGGAAGCCGGCACCCACGAATTCGTGGTGACCTCCATCCACCCGGGCGTGACCCGCGAACAGATCGTCGCCGCCACCGGCTGGGCGATTCGTTTTGCCGATGACGTGCAGGTCACTGCCGAGCCGAGCGAGACGGAATTGGCCGCCCTGCGTGATCTTGAAGCCCGTACTGCGGCAGCCCATGGCCAGAGCGCAGGAGAAGCCTGATGCGTGACGTATTCATCTGCGACGCCATCCGCACCCCGATTGGCCGTTTCGGCGGCGCCTTGGCCGGTGTGCGTGCCGACGACCTGGCGGCGGTGCCAATCAAGGCGCTGGTCGAGCGCAACCCGCAGGTTCGCTGGGATCAGCTCGACGAAGTGATTCTCGGCTGTGCCAACCAGGCCGGTGAGGATAACCGCAACGTCGCGCGCATGGCGCTGCTGCTGGCGGGCCTGCCCGAGAGCATTCCCGGCGTGACCCTCAACCGCCTCTGCGCCTCGGGCATGGATGCGGTCGGCACGGCGTTTCGCGCCATCGCCAGTGGCGAGATGGAGCTGGCCATCGCCGGTGGCGTCGAGTCGATGTCGCGGGCGCCGTTCGTGATGGGCAAGGCCGAGAGAGGCTATTCGCGCAACATGAAGCTTGAAGACACCACCATCGGCTGGCGCTTCATCAACCCGTTGATGAAGGCCCAGTACGGTGTCGATGCCATGCCTGAGACCGCCGACAACGTTGCCGACGATCACCAGGTCTCGCGTGCCGACCAGGACGCCTTCGCCCTGCGCAGCCAGCAGAAGGCCGCCGCTGCCCAGGCAGCAGGTTTCTTCGCCGAAGAGATCGTGCCGGTGCGCATTGTCCACAAGAAGGGCGAAACCCTGGTCGAGCAGGATGAACACCTGCGCCCGGACACCACCCTGGAAGCGCTGGCCAGGCTCAAGCCGGTCAATGGCGCGGACAAGACCGTCACCGCTGGCAATGCGTCGGGGGTGAACGATGGCGCGGCGGCGCTGATCCTGGCCTCGGCCGATGCCGTGAAGAAACACGGCCTGACCCCACGTGCCCGTGTCCTGGGGATGGCCAGTGCCGGCGTGGCGCCGCGGGTGATGGGCATTGGCCCGGTGCCCGCGGTGCGCAAGCTGACCGAGCGCCTGGGTATCGCCGTGGCTGATTTCGATGTGATCGAACTCAACGAAGCCTTTGCCAGCCAGGGTCTGGCGGTTCTGCGCGAGCTGGGCGTGGCGGACGATGCACCGCAGGTGAACCCGAACGGCGGAGCAATTGCCCTGGGGCATCCCCTGGGCATGAGCGGCGCGCGGCTGGTGCTGACCGCGCTTCACCAGCTGGAGAAGAGCGGCGGGCGCAAGGGCCTGGCGACCATGTGTGTCGGCGTGGGGCAGGGGTTGGCGCTGGCCATCGAACGGGTTTGACCTGTGCCGGCCTCTTCGCGGGCAAGCCCGCTCACGCCATCCTGTGGGAGCGGGCTTGCCCGCGAAGAGGCCGGACCTGCAAGACAAAAGGCTAATGGCCAGACCCCAAGCGGAACGAGAGTGTTACCGGGTATGTCTAGAATTCACGGTAACCTTCGAGGAGTAAGCACGCCATGACCGCAATCCATTACACGGGCGAAGAGCGCAAAAGCCGTATCTTTGCCATCGTCGGGGCTTCTTCCGGCAACCTGGTGGAGTGGTTCGACTTTTATGTCTATGCCTTCTGCGCCATCTATTTCGCCCCGGCGTTCTTTCCCTCCGACGACCCTACCGTGCAACTGCTCAACACGGCTGGTGTGTTCGCCGCAGGCTTTCTGATGCGCCCCATCGGCGGCTGGATTTTCGGCCGCCTGGCCGACCGTCACGGTCGCAAGAATTCGTTGATGATCTCGGTATTGATGATGTGCGCAGGCTCGTTGCTGATTGCCTGCCTGCCGACCTATTCGAGCATCGGCACCTGGGCGCCGGCACTGCTGCTGTTTGCGCGGCTGGTCCAGGGCTTGTCGGTCGGCGGTGAGTACGGCACCACTGCGACCTACATGAGCGAGGTGGCCTTGCGTGGCCAGCGTGGATTCTTCGCCTCGTTCCAGTACGTCACCCTGATCGGCGGCCAGTTGCTGGCGGTGCTGGTGGTGGTGATCCTGCAGCAACTGCTCACCGAAGAAGAACTGCGCGCCTGGGGTTGGCGCATTCCGTTCGTGGTCGGCGCCGTCGCCGCGCTGATTTCGCTGATGCTGCGCCGATCGCTGAAAGAGACCAGCAATGCCGAAACTCGCCAGGATAAAGATGCCGGCAGCATCAGTGGCCTGTTCCGCAACCACGCCGCAGCCTTCATCACGGTGCTGGGCTACACCGCTGGCGGTTCGTTGATCTTCTACACCTTCACCACCTACATGCAGAAGTACCTGGTCAACACGGCCGGCATGAACGCCAAGAGTGCCAGCTTCGTGATGACTGGCGCGCTGTTTCTGTTCATGATCCTGCAGCCGCTGTTCGGCATGTTGTCCGACCGTATCGGCCGACGTAACTCGATGCTGTTGTTCGGCGCGCTGGGCACTCTGTTCACCGTGCCGCTGCTGATGGCGCTGAAGACCGTGACCAGCCCGTTCATGGCCTTCGTGCTGGTGACCCTGGCGCTGTGCATCGTCAGTTTCTATACCTCCATCAGCGGCCTGGTGAAGGCCGAGATGTTCCCACCTCAGGTCCGTGCCTTGGGTGTGGGCCTGGCCTATGCCGTGGCCAACGCGGTCTTCGGCGGTTCGGCCGAATACGTCGCCCTGGGCTTGAAGACGCTGGGGATGGAGAACACTTTCTACTGGTACGTGACCGCCATGATGGCGGTGGCCTTTCTGTTCAGCCTGCGCCTGCCCAAGCAGGCGGCGTACCTGCACCATGACCACTAAGGACGTTGCATGAGCAACCAACTGTTCGACGCCTACTTCACCGCCCCGGCCATGCGCGAGGTGTTCAGCGACCGCGGCCGCCTGCAGGGCATGCTCGACTTCGAGGCGGCCCTGGCGCACGCCGAGGCCGACGCGGGGCTGGTGCCGCACAGTGCGGTGGTGGCCATCGAGGCGGCGTGCAAGGCCGAGCGCTATGACGTGCAAGCGCTGGCGCAGGCCATTGCAGTGGCTGGCAATTCGGCGATCCCGCTGGTCAAGGCATTGGGCAAGGTGGTCGCCAGTGGCGTGCCTGAGGCCGAGCGTTATGTGCACCTGGGCGCTACCAGCCAGGATGCGATGGACACTGGCCTGGTTCTGCAACTGCGTGATGCACTGGCGTTGATCGAGGCCGACCTTGGAAAGCTCGCCGACAGCCTGGCGCGCCAGGCTCTGCTGCATGCCGACACGCCGCTGGTGGGGCGCACCTGGCTGCAGCACGCCACGCCTGTGACCCTCGGCATGAAGTTGGCCGGTGTGCTCGGGGCGTTGACCCGTCACCGCCAGCGCTTGCAGGAGCTGCGCCCGCGTTTGCTGTGCCTGCAGTTCGGTGGTGCGTCGGGCAGCTTGGCAGCGCTGGGCAGCAAGGCATTGCCGGTGGCCGAGGCGCTGGCGGCGCAACTTGGCCTCGCATTGCCTGAGCAGCCCTGGCACACCCAGCGTGACCGCCTGGTGGAGTTCGCCTCGGTGCTGGGCCTGATCGCCGGCAGCCTGGGCAAGTTCGGCCGCGATATCAGCCTGCTGATGCAGACCGAGGCTGGCGAGGTGTTCGAGCCTGCTGCGCCGGGGAAGGGCGGCTCTTCGACCATGCCGCACAAGCGCAATCCGGTGGGGGCGGCGGTGCTGATCGGCGCCGCGACCCGCGTGCCGGGGCTGCTGTCGACGTTGTTCGCCGCCATGCCCCAGGAGCACGAGCGTAGCCTGGGCCTGTGGCATGCCGAATGGGAGACCTTGCCAGACATCTGCTGCCTGGTTTCCGGCGCCCTGCGCCAGGCACAACTGATCGCCGAGGGCATGGAGGTGGACGCCGAGCGCATGCGCCGCAACCTCGAGCTCACCCAAGGCCTGGTGCTGGCCGAAGCGGTGAGCATCGTATTGGCCCAGCGCCTGGGGCGCGACAAGGCCCATCACCTGCTTGAGCAATGCTGTCAGCGCGCGGTGGCCGAACAGCGCCACCTGCGTGCCGTGCTCGGTGACGAGCCACAGGTCACCGAGCAACTGTCTGGCGAAGCGCTCGACCAGTTGCTCGATCCTGCCCATTACCTCGGCCAGGCCCGCGTCTGGGTGGCGCGCGCCGTGGCCGAACATCAACGCTTCACTGCCTGAAGGAGACCGCTGTGGCGCATTTGCAACTGGCCGATGGCGTATTGAACTACCAACTCGAAGGCCCCGAGCACGCCCCGGTGCTGGTGCTGTCCAACTCGCTGGGCACCAATCTGCACATGTGGGATACCCAGATGCCGCTGTGGACCGAACACTTTCGAGTACTGCGCTACGACACGCGTGGCCATGGCGATTCGCTGGTGACCGAAGGGCCGTACAGCATCGAACAACTGGGGCGTGATGTGCTGGCGCTGCTGGATGCCCTGCAGATCGAGCGCGCGCATTTCTGCGGGCTGTCGATGGGCGGCCTGATCGGCCAGTGGCTGGGCATCAATGCTGGCGAGCGCTTGCAGCGTCTGGTGGTATGCAACACGGCGGCGAAGATCGGCTCGCCTGAAACCTGGAATCCGCGTATCGAAATGGTCTTGCGCGACGGTGCCGAGGCCATGCGTGGGTTGCGCGATGCGTCCATCGAGCGCTGGTTCACCCCAGCGTGGTCGAGCGTGCACGCGGATCAGGTCCAGCGTATCACCGACATGCTCGCGACCACCTCGCCACAGGGCTACGCCGCCAATTGCGGCGCGGTGCGCGATGCCGATTTCCGCGATCAGCTGGGTGCGATCACTGCGCCGCTGCTGGTGATTTCCGGGGAGGCCGACGCGGTGACGCCGCCCTCGGGTGGCCTGTACATTCAGGAGCATGTGGCAGGCGCCGAGTACCAAGGCTTCCAGGCTGCGCACTTGTCCAACGTCGAGGTCGGCGAGCCGTTCAGCCGTCGCGTGCTCGATTTCCTGATGGCTCGCTGAGGACTACGCCATGGATGAGAAACAACGTTACGACGCTGGCATGCAGGTGCGTCGCGCGGTGCTGGGCGATGCCCATGTGGACCGCAGCCTGGAGAAACTCAACGACTTCAATGGCGAGTTCCAGGAGATGATCACCCGCCACGCCTGGGGCGATATCTGGACCCGCCCGGGGTTGCCACGCCACACCCGCAGCCTGATCACCATTGCCATGCTGATCGGCATGAACCGCAACGAGGAACTCAAGTTGCACCTGCGCGCGGCGGCCAACAATGGCGTGACCCGCGAAGAGATCAAGGAAGTGATCATGCAGAGCGCGATCTACTGCGGGATCCCGGCGGCCAATGCGACCTTCCACCTGGCCGAGTCGGTGTGGGATGAGCTTGGGGTCGAGTCGCGTGCCTAGGCCATAGATCGGCGCTGAATGTTTCGCGGGCAAGCCCGCCCCCACAGCTGTACCTGTGGGAGCGGCGGTTCGCCGCTGCGACTTGCCCGCGAAACATTCAGCACTGTTCCAGCGTCTACACAGCCGCCTTCTTCCCGCGCACCGCCACAGGTCCGGCATTGGCCTCCACGGCCTGCCTCAGCCCGGCACACAGCCCAAGCATGAACGCCAGTTCTGCAACCACGAACAGTGGCCCGATGATCAAGCCGCTGACATCGTCGACGAAGGCGGGCTTGCGGCCCTCGTAGGCATGCCCGACGAACTGGATGATCCAGCCCAGCACGAAGGCCCCGAGCCCGGCACTCAGCCACAGCCCTGTGCTTTGCAGCGCCAGCCATTCGCCTGCCCACAGGCACAGCCCCAGCAATATGCCCATGACCAGCCCGAAGCGCAGGTCCAGGCGCAGGTAGAACCATACCGACGCCGCCGCCACCAGCAGCGCCGGCGACAGCCAGACCCCGGCAACAGGCCAGCCGGGTCGTGACAGCAGGATGCTTACCGCCAGCACGATCAGTGGAATGCCGACGAAGTGCGTGGCGATGTTGCGCGGGTCGCGATGATAGGCCGCGTATTGACTCAGGTGTTCGACGAGGTTTTTCATTGTTGTTCCTCCATCAGGGGTAGCGACAGCTTGCCCCGTTCATCCGCCGTCGTCTGTCGCCTGGCCGACAGAGTCCGTTCAGAAGAGGTGTCATGGACAACCCCCAAGCCTGGCGTGCGCAGTTGAGCCACGGCCAGTGGTTTCGGCAGTTGCCCGCTCAGGTTCAGGATAGCCTGCTGGCACTGGCGCGTTCGCGTGAGCTGGCGGCCGGACAGTGCCTGTTCCAGCGTGGTGACCCGCCCTGCGGTCTGTATGCGGTGCTGGAGGGCGCCATGCGCGTCGGCGCGGTCAGCCGTGACGGCAAGGAAGCGCTGCTGACGCTGGTCGAGCCGCCTTACTGGTTCGGCGAGATCAGCCTGTTCGACGGCCAGCCGCGTACCCACGATGCCTTTGCCGAAGGTGTCACGCAGCTGTTGTGGATACCTCAGGCAGCGCTGCTCGACTGGTTGGCGCAGCATCCGCAGCACTGGCGCGACCTGGCCTTGCTGATGAGCCACAAGCTGCGCTGGGTGTTCGTTGCGCTTGAGCAGCAGCACCTGCTGGCCGCGGGGCCGCGTGTGGCCCATCGGCTGTTGCAGATCGCCGAAGGCTATGGCGAGCGCGATGTTGCCCAATGGCGCCTGCAGTTGTCGCAGGAGCAACTGGCGCTGATGCTGTCGCTGTCGCGCCAGACCATCAACCAGATCCTCAAGGCGCTGGAGCAGGCGGGGGTGGTGCAACTGGGCTATGGCGAAGTGCTGATCCTCGATGCGCCGAGGTTGCGGGAGATGGCTGCGCATCCAGGCTGACCAGGGTATCGATCATCGCCCGTGCTGCCGGTGACAGGCGATAGCCGCTGCGGCTGATCACCCCGCAACGCACGCTCAGCACTTCCAGCCCCGGCGGCAGGTTGCGCCAGTGCAGGCGTACCAGGCGCCCGGCGGCCAGGTCCTCGGCCACGGCTTCCTCGCTGGCGCTGCCGAGGGTATCGCTGGCCAGCACCACGCTGCGCAGCACGGCCAGGTGTTCGGTCTGCAGGTGCGGGATGAAGTCGCTGCGTCCGCTGAGGTTGGCCAGGCGCTTGCGTACACCGGGGGTGAGCAGGGCGCTGGCCAGGGGGTAGGCGAACAGGTCGTTGGTCGACAGGCTGTCCTTGGCCAACAGCGGATGGCCGGGGCGGCAGAAGAATAGGCCGGGGCGCGGGTTGAGCGGCTCAGTATGGAAGTTGGGGTCGGCCTCGAAGGGGCGGATATCGTCGACGAAGAACTCGATCTGCTCGCGGCGCAGGGCCTGGCCCAGGCGTTCGGCGTTGTCCACCTGCAGCTCGGTGCGGATCCCCGGATGCCGGGTGATGAACTGCTGCAGGGCGTCGGGCACCAGCCTTGCGGCCAGGGCCGGGCCGCTGCCGAAATGCAGCTCGCCGGCGTCGAGCTTGGTCATCTGCAGCACGTCGTTGCTCAGTTGTGCGGCCCCCTGAACCAGGCGTCGTGCATGTTGCAGCACCACCTGGCCCTCGGGTGTCGGTTGCAGCGTCTTGTTGCCGCGATCGACCAGGGCGCAGCCGAACTCCTGCTCCAGGCCCTGGATGGCGCGGCTGAACGCGGGCTGGGTAATGCCCATGGCTTCGGCAGCGTGGACGAAGCTGCGGTACTCGGTGAGGGCGATGAAATAGCGCAGTTGGCGAAGGTCCATATCGAGATTCTGCGGAGTAAAGAGGGCTCGTTTTAGACCTTGTTACTTATTCCGTCAACGATGGTTTGGTTAGCTATTTAGCTGTTTTTGTTATTTGAAAAGGGGCGGACAAGCCCGCCCCCCAAGCGCGCCGGGACTTTCACAACAGGCTGAACGGATAACTCACGATCAGCCTGTTCTCGTCGAAGGCGTTGGTGCTGAAGTCCCTGCGCATGGTGGAGTTGCGCCATTTCACCGACAGGTCCTTGAACGTACCGGACTGGATCACGTACGCCAGTTCGCTCTCGCGCGCCCATTCCTTGCCGTCGGTGATGCTGCCGACATGCACGTTGTCGCCTTTGATGTAGCGGTTCATCAGGGTCAGCCCGGGTATGCCGACGGTGGCGAAGTTGAAATCGTGGCGCAGTTGCCAGGAGCGTTCCTTGGCATTCTCGAAGCTGGCGTTGTAGCTGTCGTTGGCCAGGGTGCCGCCGCTGGTGCCGTTGACTCGCATCCACTCGTCATCGCCGCTGACCTTCTGCAGGCCGACATAGAACGTATGCCCCTGATAGCGCGCCGAAAGCATGGCCGAGGCGGTGCGGTTGTCCAGCTTGCCGGCACGCTCGGCACCGTCTTCCTTGCCGATGAAGTAACCCAGGTTCGCCCCCAGGGTCCAGTCGCCCAAGGGCTGGCTGTGCACCAGGTTGAAGTACTGCTGGCGGTAGATATCCTTGAGCTGGGCATCCCACACCCCGACCTGGGTGCGCTTGTCGTTGAAGCTGTACTCGCCGCCGGCAAAGTTGAAGCGGTCGGAGGTGAAGCCCGGGCGGCTGGACAGCGCCATATCCTCCATGCTCGCGTCGTTGCGTGGGCTGTTGCCACGGAACTGGCCGGCGTACAGGGTCAGCCCGGTGATCTCCCTGGAGGTGATCTGGCCGCCGCGGAAGGTCTGCGGCAGCGAGCGACCATCGTCAGAGCGCAGGATCGGCAGCACCGGCATCCATTCGCCGATCTTGAGTTCGGTCTGCGAAATCCTGGTCTTGAGTGCAACACCCAGGCGACCGAAGTCGTCGGCGGGACGGCCATCGTCGTGCACCGGCAACAGTTGCGTGCCGGCTGTCCCCTTGCCGCCATCGAGCTTGACCGAATACAGCCCCAGCACATCGACGCCAAAGCCGACGGTGCCCTGGGTGAACCCGGAGCGGGCGTCGAGGATGAAGCTTTGCGTCCATTCCTCGGCCTTGCCCTGGGCCTTGGCCGGGTCGACGAAGTTACGGTTGATGTAGAAGTTGCGCAGGTTGAGGGTGGCCTTGGCGTCTTCCATGAAGCCGCCGTCGGCAGCGAGGACGGGCAGGGCGCAGGACATGGCCAGCAGGCCCGGCAGCAGCGGGCGGGTGGGTTGCAGAATGCTCATCTGTCGTGGATCTCTTGTTTTTATGGGCGAGTCGGAGCGCTGCAGGGTACGAGCCTGCAGGTCGACGCTTTTTTTTGGGATGAACTGTGCAACGTTGCGCAAGCGATGGTGCGCGGAAGGGCGGTGGAGTGGCAATTCGTTGCAAACGGTTGCGGGCGATAATCGAACGCAATGTTCCGGGTGGTTAATTGGGTGGCGGTGTTGGCCCTATCGTCGGGCAATCATCGGCACCGCCAAACAAAAAGCCCACCGCGAAGGGTGGGCTCGATGCTGCTGCCAGGCCAATCAGCCTTTCGGTGTGGCCACCGACGCCTGCTGGTTGGTCTGCTCGTACCAGCCACCGCCAAGCGCCTTGTACAGGTTGACCTCGCTGGTCAGCTGCGACAGGCGATCACTGATCAGCGCCTGCTGGGCACTGAACAGGTTGCGCTGGGCGTCGAGGAAGGTCAGGTTGCTGTCGATACCGATGCGGTAGCGACGCTCGGCCAGACGGTAGTAATCCTGGTTGGCGGCAACCAGGTCACGCTGGGCCTGCAACTGCTCCTCGAAGGTCTTGCGCGCGGCCAGGCCATCGGAGACTTCCTGGAAGGCGGTCTGGATGGTCTTTTCGTACTTGGCGACGTTGATGTCCTTCTGGATCTTCGAGTAGTCCAGGCTCGCCCGCAGGCTGCCGGCGTTGAAGATCGGCAGGTTGATCTGCGGCTGGAACAGCCAGGTCCCCGAACCACCCTTGAACAGCCCGCCCATGTCCGGGCTCAGGGTACCGGCGTTGGCGGTCAGGCTGATGCTCGGGAAGAACGCGGCTCGGGCCGCGCCGATGTTGGCGTTGGCAGCCTTGAGCAGGTGCTCGGCTTCCTGGATGTCCGGACGCCGCTGCAGCAGGTCGGACGGCAGGCCCGCCGGCACGTCGGCCAGCTGGTCGGCGTCGAGCTTCAGCGGCGCCGGCAGGTCGGCCGGTACACCGGTTCCCAGCAGCACGGTGAGGCTGTTCAGGTCCTGCGCCACCAGGCGCTGGTACTGCGACAGCTTGACCCGCGCGCCTTCGACGGCGGTGCGCGCCTGGCTCAGGTCGAGCGCGGAAGCCACACCGACCTCGTTGCTGCGGCGGGTCAGGTTGTAGCTTTCCTCGTAGGTCTTGAGCGTTTCTTCGGTCAGCTTCAGCAGCGCCTGGTCGGCCTGCCAGGTGTAGTAGGCGTTGGCCACGCTGGCCACCAGGCTGATCTGCGTGGAGCGACGCGCCTGCTCGCTGGAGAGGTAGGTCTCCAGGGCCTGCTCGCTCAGGCTGCGCACGCGGCCGAACAGGTCCAGCTCGTACGCGCTGACACCCAGCGTTGCCGAGTACTGGCTGGTGATGTTCGCCTCACCGGTCTGCGACAGGTTGGCCGGAACCCGCTGGCGGCTGCCGCTGCCGGTGGCCGAGACCGCCGGGAACAGGTCGGCGCGCTGGATGCGGTACTGCGCGCGGTAGGCGTCGATGTTCAACGCGGCGACCCGCAGGTCGCGGTTGTTGACCAGCGAGGTCTGGATCAGTTTCTGCAGTGCCGGGTCGTGGAAGAACTGGCGCCAGCCCTGTTCGGCGGCGGCCACGTCGGCCGACTGGGTCGGCGAGTACGCAGGGCCTTGCGGCCACTGCGCGGCCACCGGTGCTTCCGGGGTCTGGTAGTCGGGAATCAGCGAGCAGCCGCCGAGAATGAAAGCGGTTACCGCCAGGGACAACAAAGACTTGGTCATTGCCCAGCCTCATTACGTGGAGTTTCAGGGGTGGCGTCTGCTTTCGGCTCTTTGCTGCCGAACAGCGACGACACTGCTACGAAGAACAGCGGTACCCAGAAGATCGCCAGCACAGTCGCACTGATCATGCCGCCGATCACCCCGGTGCCGATCGCGTGCTGGCTTCCGGCGCCCGCGCCGCTGGCGATGGTCAACGGTACCACGCCGAGGATGAAGGCCAGCGAGGTCATGATGATCGGGCGCAGACGCATCCGGCACGCCTCGATCGTCGCATCGAACAGGCTCTTGCCCTGTTCGTGCAGCTCTTTGGCGAACTCGACGATCAGAATGGCGTTTTTCGCCGCCAGGCCGATGGTCGTCAGCAGGCCGACGAGGAAGTACACGTCATTCGACAGCCCGCGCATGCTGGTGGCGATCAGTGCACCGATGATACCCAGCGGCACCACCAGCACGACGGCGATCGGGATCGACCAGCTTTCGTACAGCGCTGCCAGGCAGAGGAACACGAACAGCAGCGAAAGGGCGAACAGCGCCGGCATCTGCGAACCGGAGAGCTTCTCCTCGTAGGACATGCCGGTCCAGGAGTAGCCGATGCCCGACGGCAGTTCGCCGACGATGCGTTCGACCTCGGCCATGGCCTCACCGGTACTGTAGCCCGGCGCCGGGGCACCGAGGATCTCGACTGCTTCCACGCCGTTGTAACGCGACAGCTTCGGCGAGCCGTAGGTCCATTCACCGGAGGCGAAGGAGGAGAACGGCACCATCTCGCCCTGGCCGTTGCGCACGTACCACTTCTGCAAGTCTTCGGGGCTCATGCGGGCACTGGATTCGCCCTGGATGTACACCTTCTTGACCCGGCCACGATCGATGAAGTCGTTGACGTAGCTGCCACCCAGTGCGATCGACAGGGTGTTGTTGATGTCGGCAATGGTGACGCCCAGGGCACTGGCGCGCTCATCGTCGACGATCAGCTGGTACTGCGGCTCGTCGTTCAGGCCGTTGGGGCGCACCGCAGAGAGGATCTTGCTCTGCGAGGCCTTGGCCAGGAACTGGTTGCGCGCTTCCATGAGCTTCTCGTGGCCGACGCCGGCACGGTCCTGGAGGAACACGTCGAAGCCGGTGGCGTTACCCAGTTCGAGCACTGCCGGCGGTGCGAAGGCGAACACCATCGCATCGCGGAAGCTGAAGAAGTGCTGCTGGGCGCGGGCCGAGAGATTGAACACGCTGTTCTCGGCCGAACGCTCGCCCCAAGGTTTGAGCATGATGAACGCCATGCCCGAGCTCTGGCCACGACCGGCGAAGTTGAAACCGGTCACGGTGAACACCGACGACACGGTGTCGGCTTCGTCCTTGAGAAGGTATTCGCGCATCTTGTCGACGACCACCTGGGTGCGTTCGGCACTGGAACCGGCCGGGGTCTGCACCTGGGCGAAGAGTACGCCCTGGTCTTCTTCAGGCAGGAACGCGGTGGGGATGCGACTGAACAGCCAGATCATGCCCACCACGATCAGCGCATAGGCCAGCAGGAACGGGATCTTGTTGCGCAGGATGGTGCCGACACTGCGCTCGTAGCCCTTTACGCTGCGGTCGAAGTTACGGTTGAACCAGCCGAAGAAGCCGCCCTTGGCCGTGTGGTGCTCGCCCTTCTTCAAGGGCTTGAGCATGGTCGCGCAAAGGGCCGGGGTGAAGATCAGCGCTACCAGTACCGACAGGCCCATGGCCGAGACGATGGTGATGGAGAACTGGCGGTAGATCACGCCGGTGGAGCCGCCGAAGAAGGCCATTGGCAGCAGTACCGCCGACAGCACCAGGGCGATACCGACCAGCGCGCCCTGAATCTGCTCCATCGAGCGCTTGGTGGCTTCCTTGGGCGGTAGTCCTTCCTCGGACATGACCCGCTCGACGTTCTCCACCACGACGATGGCGTCGTCCACCAACAGGCCGATGGCCAGGACCATGGCGAACATGGTCAGGGTGTTGATGCTGAAACCCGCTGCGGCAAGGATGCCGAAGGTACCCAGCAACACCACCGGAACGGTCATGGTGGTGATGATGGTGGCGCGGAAGTTCTGCAGGAACAGGTACATCACCAGGAACACCAGGACCACGGCCTCGATCAGGGTGTGGATCACTCCGCTGATCGATTCGGTGACGACCGGCGTGGTGTCATACGGGAACACCGCTTTCACGCCCGGCGGGAAGAACGGTTCCAGGTCGCTGATGGTCTTGCGCAGCGCCTTGGCGGTATCCAGGGCGTTGGCACCGGTCGCCAGCTTGACCGCCAGGCCCGATGCCGGCTTGCCGTTGAACTGCGCGCTGACCGCGTAGTTCTCGCCACCCAGGCCGACCTTGGCGACGTCGCGCAGGCGTACCTGCGAGCCATCGTTGTTGACCTTGAGCAGGATCTTCTCGAATTGCTCGGCGGTCTGCAGGCGGGTCTTGCCGATGATGGTGGCGTTGAGTTGGGTACCCGGCATGGCGGGCAGGCCACCGAGCTGGCCGGAGGAGACCTGCACGTTCTGCGCGGTGACTGCGGTACGCACATCGACCGGGGTCAACTGGTACTTGTTGAGCTTGGCCGGGTCGAGCCAGATACGCATGGCGTACTGGGCACCGAACACCTGGAAGTCACCGACACCTGCGGTACGCGAGATCGGGTCCTGCATGTTGGAGACGATGTAGTTGGCCAGGTCGTCCTTGGTCATGCTGCCATCTTCGGAGACCAGGCCGATCACCAGCAGGAAGTTCTTCACGGCTTTGGTGACGCGAATACCTTGCTGCTGTACTTCCTGTGGAAGCAGCGGGGTGGCCAGGTTGAGCTTGTTCTGCACCTGGACCTGCGCCGTGTCGGCGTTGGTGCCCTGCTCGAAGGTCGCAGTGATGGTCATGCTGCCGTCGGAGTTGCTTTCCGACGATACATAACGCAGGTTGTCGATACCATTGAGCTGCTGCTCGATGACCTGCACCACGGTGTCCTGCACGGTCTGCGCGGAGGCACCCGGGTAGGTGACGGCAATGGCGATGGCCGGCGGCGCAATGCTTGGGTACTGGTTGATCGGCAGCTTCAGGATCGACAAGGCCCCGACCAGCATGATCACCAAGGCGATCACCCAGGCGAAGATCGGGCGATCGATAAAGAACTTCGACATGGTTTACTCCGCTTTGGCGTCTGCTTTCGCTGCGCTGGCCTGTTCAGGGCTGGCCGGCTTCTTGACGTTGGTGGCTTCGCTGACCTTTACCTCGGCACCCGGGCGCACATATTGCAGCCCTTCGGTGATCAGGCGGTCGCCCGCGTTGAGGCCTTCCTCGACCAGCCACTCGTTGCCCAGCGTGCGGCTGGCCTTGAGCTGACGCAGTTCCACCTTGTTATCCTTGTTCACCACCAGTGCCGTGGGCGCGCCCTTGAGGTCGCGGGTCACACCTTGTTGCGGGGCGAGGATGGCGTTGGCATTGACCCCTGCCTGCAGGCGGGCATGCACGAACATGCCGGGCAGCAGGGTGTGGTCGGGGTTGGGGAAGACGGCGCGCAGGGTCACGGAACCGGTGGTCTCGTCGACCGAGACTTCGGAAAACTCCAGGCGACCTTCGCCGGCGAACTTGCTGCCGTCTTCGAGGACCAACTGGACCTTCGCAGCGTTGTCGCCGGCCTTCTGCAACTTGCCGCTTTCCAGGTCACGGCGCAGCTTGAGCAGCTCGGCGGTGGACTGGGTCACGTCGACGTAGATCGGGTCGAGCTGCTGGATGGTTGCCATGGCATTGGTCTGGCCGTTGCTCACCAGCGCGCCTTCGGTGACCGAGGAGCGACCGATACGACCGCTGATCGGTGCCAGCACCTTGGTGTAGCGCAGGTCGATCTGCGCGCTCTTGAGCGATGCCTCGGCCTGCAATCGTTTGGCATTGGCGTCGTCGTATTCCTGCTTGGAGACGGCTTGCTCGTCGATCAGTTGCTTGTAGCGCTCGGCCAGCGATCGGGTGGCCTGCAGGTTGGCCTGGGCGTTGGCCAGGTTGGCCTCGTAGACGGCAGGGTCGATCTGGTAGAGCTGCTGCCCTTCCTTGACGTCGCTGCCTTCCTTGAACAGGCGCTTGAGAATGATGCCGTTGACCTGTGGCCGGACTTCGGCGATGCGGTAGGCGCTGGTGCGCCCCGGCAGTTCCGAGGTCAGGGTGAAGGCCTGCGGCTGCAGGGTGACGACGCCGACCAGAGGAGCCTGCGCTGCGGGCGCGGCTTCTTCTTTCTTGCAGCCACTGAGCAGGGTTGCCAGGGCGACGGCGGAAACCAGGGCGGTAACGGCTGGCTTGAATTGCATGAGGATCCTCGGGTCGCAGGAGCAGGGGGAGCTCAAGAATAGTGGAAGAGTCTTTTAAGAAAAATCGCTATCCGGTGGATTAGTAGCTTACTAACGAATATACTTACATTCATGGTTGTTTGTAAATACCGCGTGGTGGTACCAGGCTACTACCGCAAAACGTGATTAATGCACCCGGGAGCCGCCCTGCAGAGGTGAACCCGGATTAAAGCCCGTGCGATCTTGTGCCGGGCTCAGATGAGGTTGAGCTGCCATGGTCCGTCGAACCAAAGAGGAAGCCCAGGAAACCCGCGCCCAGATCATCGAGGCGGCGGAAAAGGCTTTCTACAAGCGCGGAGTTGCGCGAACCACCTTGGCCGATATCGCCGAGATCGCGGGGGTCACCCGTGGTGCGATCTACTGGCATTTTAGTAACAAGGCCGAGTTGGTCCAGGCGCTGCTCGACAGTTTGCACGAGACCCATGACCACCTCGCGCGTGCCAGCGAAAGCGAGGACGAACTCGACCCGCTCGGCTGCATGCGCAAGCTGCTGTTGCAAGTGCTCAATGAGCTGGTACTGGACGCCAGGACCCGGCGTATCAATGAAATCCTGCATCATAAGTGCGAGTTCACCGATGAGATGTGTGAGATCCGCCAGCAGCGACAAGGCGCCATCGTCGAATGCCACGAGGGCATTTCCCGTGCCCTGGCCAATGCAGTACGCCGTGGCCAGTTGCCCGCCGACCTGGATGTCGAGCGTGCGGCCATCGCCATGTTCGCCTATGTCGACGGCCTGATCGGGCGCTGGCTGCTGCTGCCGGACAGCTTCGACCTGCTGCGCGATGCGGAAAAATGGGTCGACACAGGGTTGGATATGCTGCGCTTGAGCCCGGCCCTGCGCAAATGACACTTTGTTAAGGATTGTGAGGAAGTCTTTCCCGGCCGGATTAAGTCGGGGTTAAAAAGGGGCCGCGTTGCGGCCCTGGTCTTTTCAATGCCCGCGTAATTGCCGGTCCGGCAACGCCAGTGCTGCCAGCAGCCCCAGCAGTGCTGCGCCGGCACTGGCCAGCAGCAGGTATCGGAACGTCACCAGCAGGTGTGCCTGGGTCGCCGGGTCCGTCTCGCCGCCCTTCAGGCTGCCCAGCAGCGGGTTGCCCAGCACCTCCAGCCCTCCGACATGCAGCAGCGCCAGCAGCAGGCTGGACATGCAGGCCACACCCATCGCCCCGCCCAGGGAGCGAAACAGGTTGGTGGTGCTGGTGGCTACGCCGATATCCTTCATGTCCACTGCGCTCTGTGTCCCCACCAGCGAAGTCGGGAACTGCAGCCCGCAGGCGATGCCGGTCAGCAGCATGAACAGCCCGCCCAGCCAGGCTGATTGCGGCGGAGTTAGGGCCATGCCGAGGATCGCCAGCGGCATCAGCAGCGCGCCCGCCAGGATCTGTGGTTTGTAGCGCCCGGTGAAGGTGGTCAGGCGGCCTGCGCTGAAGGCGCCCAGCGGCAACCCCATCGCCAACGGCAGCAGGTGCAGCGCGGCGCTGTCGGCGCCGGCACCGGTGATGCTCTGGAAGCGCAGCGGCATGAGCATGGTCAGCGAGATCGACTGGAAGCTGGCGAAGAAGATCACGCACCAGCACAGCACGGCGACCCGGTTGCCGAACAGCTTCAGTGGCAACAGCGGTTCCTGGCAGCGGCGTTCGTGGGCGACGAACAGCGCCAGGCCCAGCACCGCGCAGGCAATCAGGGCCAGCACCGGCGGCGCGGTCCAGGCATGGCCCTGGCCGACCAGGGTGATGCCCAGCAACAAACTGCCCAGGCCCAGGATCAGCAGCAATGCACCGAGATAGTCGACCTGCGCTTCCCGGCGTTGGACCGGCATGCCCATCAGCGCGCGGCGGATCACCCACCAGGCGCAAAGCCCCAGCGGCAGGTTGATCCAGAACACCCAGCGCCACGACAGGTACTCGGTCAGCCACCCGCCGAGCACCGGGCCAGCCACGCTGGCCAGCGCGTACATGCTGCTGAAATATCCCTGGTAGCGTCCACGCTCGCGAGGCGGGACGAAGTCGCCGATGATTGCCTGGCTGACCGAGACCATGCCACCCGCGCCGATACCTTGCAGCACCCGCGCCAGCACCAGTTGTTCCATGTTCTGGGCCAGGGCGCAGAAGATCGAGGCCAGGGTGAACAGTGCGGTGCCGGTGAGGATCATGCGCCGACGGCCATAAAGGTCGCCCAGCTTGCCGTAGATCGGCACGGCCACGGTCATGGCCACCATATAGCCGGAGATGACCCAGGCCAGCAGGCCGACATCGTTGAACTGGGCGGAAATCGCTGGCATGGAGACGGCGACGATGGTCTGGTCGAGGGCACCAAGAAGAATCGCCAGCATCAGCGCGCTGAGCACGCTGCGCAAGACGGCGGGAGGCAGGGCGGCGGTCACGGGGTCACACCTTGTGGTCGGAGGTCGTGAAATTGTGCTGTTCGTCGGCGGCCCGTGGCGAGTGAAATGGCTGCAAACGCGATGAGGATTGTAACCTGAGTTAGGTAGCTTCCTATGTACTGTCTGCATCGCCTATGCGCGATCGGCATAAGCGCTTTCACACGAACGCGCATGGCTGCGTGATATCGTGCAAGTTCATAGCAGCCGAAATACACTGGTTTGCACCCATTTGGTGCATTGTGACCCAGGTTTCCGCATCGCTGTAATCCCCCACTTCTCTTCCACTCTCTGCATGTCATGTCTATGACAGGGCGGAGGGTCCCGGTTCAGGGGCGGTAGTCAGCCAGTTCGATTTTTCACGTTTATGCGGAGTGATCATGCCCAAGGCTTCCCACCAAGATCTGCGTTTTGCCTTCCGCGAACTGCTCGCGTCGGGTTCGTGCTATCACACAGCTTCAGTCTTCGACCCGATGTCGGCGCGCATCGCCGCAGACCTGGGCTTTGAAGTCGGTATCCTCGGCGGCTCGGTCGCGTCCCTGCAGGTGCTCGCCGCCCCGGACTTCGCCCTGATCACCCTGAGCGAATTCGTCGAGCAGGCCACACGCATTGGCCGCGTCGCCCAGTTGCCGTTCATTGCCGATGCCGACCATGGCTATGGCAATGCGCTGAACGTCATGCGTACGGTGATCGAGCTGGAGCGCGCCGGCGTGGCGGCGCTGACCATCGAAGACACCCTGCTGCCGGCCCAGTTCGGTCGCAAGTCCACCGACCTGATCTCGGTGGAAGAGGGCGTCGGCAAGATCCGTGCAGCGCTGGAGGCACGTGTCGATTCGTCGCTGTCGATCATTGCCCGCACCAACGCCGGCGTACTGACCACCGAGGAAATCATCGTCCGCACCCAGAGCTACCAGAAGGCCGGTGCCGACGGTATCTGCATGGTGGGGGTGAAGGATTTCGAGCAACTGGAGCAGATCACCGAGCACCTGAACGTGCCGCTGATGCTGGTCAGCTACGGCAATCCGAACCTGCGTGACGACGAACGCCTGGCGCGCCTGGGCGTGCGCATCGTGGTCGATGGCCATGCAGCGTACTTCGCCGCGATCAAGGCCACCTACGACTGCCTGCGTCTGCAGCGCGGGCAGCAGAACAAGTCCGAGAACCTCAGCGCCACCGAGCTTTCGCACACCTACACCCAGCCTGAGGATTACATCCGCTGGGCCAAGGAGTACATGAGCGTCGAGGAGTGACCGACAGGCGTTGTCGGGCTACCTGAGAGCGCTCAGCGTTGCAGTGTGCGGGACGCAGTGCTCGTGTGCGCAACTGGCCGCGGTACTTGGCTGGCTGCGCAGCAGCTCGACGCGCCAGCAGGCCGAACCGTAGAGTCCGGCCACGGCGACCAGGGCCAGGACGATCGCGCAGCGTCTGGATTTGATGCCCATGTTGCCTACCTCCTGCTGTGACCACAGGTGATGCCTGTAAGCATAGGTCAGGGCGCAGCAATTGCCTGGAGCGAGCATCGAGATCGGTGTGATTTCCGTAGCAGCGGCGCGCTAATCCATCTCCCGATCCCACAGCGGTTCTTCACTGAACCGCTGGGCAAGAAAGTCCAGCATGCTGCGCAAGGTTGCCGGCATGTGTTTGCGTGAGGTGTAGACCGCATTGAGGTTCAGCTCCCGTGGTCGGGCCATGGGCAGTAACTTCACCAGCTCGCCGCGACGCACTGCGCAAGCGGCCTGGTAGGTCGGCAGCATGGCGATTCCGGCACCGGCCAGGGCAGCCTTCTGCAAGGTCAGGGCCTCGTTGGCGCTGATGTTGCCCTGCACGGGCACCGCGACCTGTTCACCGGCCACCTCGAAATGCCACAGGCTGTGGCCGAAGTAGGCGTGGGTCAGGCAGTTGTGCTGGGTCAAGTCCTCGACTCGCTGCGGCGTGCCGTACTCGTGCAAGTAGGCGGGGCTGGCGCAGACCACCGAACGGCAGACGCTCAGGCGCCGGGCAATCAGGTTCGGGTCCAGGTCGTTGCTGGTGCGGATCGCCAGGTCGATGCGCTCGTCAACCAGGTTGACCGTGCGATCGAGCATCTGCAACTCCACCTTCACTCCCGGATAGCGCTTCACGTACTCCGCCACCGCATCCACCAACTGCGCCTGACCGAACGAGGTGCTCACGCTGATGCGCAGCTCGCCGCGCGGTGCGTCTTCAGGCGCACGCACCGCTGTCTGCAGGTCGCAGGCCAGTTCCAGCATCTGTCGGCAGCGTGGCAGGGTGTCCAGGCCCGCGGCCGTCAGGCTCAGCTTGCGCGTGGTGCGCTGCATCAAGCGTGCGCCGACCCACTCTTCAAGCTCGGCGAGGTAGCGCGATACCACAGGCCTGGAAAGCTCCAGGTGATCTGCCGCGGCCGACTGGCTGCCCAGGTCGACGACGGTGACGAACACGCGCATGGCGTTAAGACGATCCATGATTTGCCCGATTTCAGAAACAAACTATGTTCAAGCATCGCATTTTTTGTGACGGATCGGGCAACTAAGCTGTGTTCCATCGTCCCGCTTTCAGGAATCTCTCCATGTCGATTTTCACTCCACTGCGCAGTCTGATGCTGGCCTGTGTTGCCCTGACGGGCCAGGCAATGGCGGCCGATCCGCTGCACCTGGATGTCTACAACCCAGGCCATGACGCACTGTTCCCGGTCAGTTCGGTCATCGTCAGTGGCGAGCGGGAGGCCGTGCTGGTGGATGCGCAGTTCGGCAAGACCCAGGCCGAGCAGGTGGCCGAGCGCCTGCGCGCCAGCGGCAAGCGGCTGACCACCATCTACATCAGCCATGGCGATCCGGACTACTACTTCGGCCTCGACACCCTGACCCAGGCGTTTCCAGACGCCAAGGTGGTTGCCTCCGCTGCCACCGTGGCGCACATCCGCCAGACCATGGACGCCAAGCTGGCCTACTGGGGCCCGCAGATGGGCGCCGACAAGCCCACGAAACTGGTCGTGCCCCAGGTGTTGGCCGGTAACCGCCTGGAGCTGGAAGGGCAGACGCTGGAAGTCGTTGGCCTGGACGGCCCGCAGCCCGACCGCAGCTTCGTCTGGATTCCCTCGATCAAGGCGGTGGTCGGTGGTGTTGTGGTTTCCGAGAACATTCACGTATGGATGGCTGACACCCAGTCGGCCC
Source organism: Pseudomonas sp. SYWMCR5 (assembly GCF_057197165.1). Lineage (NCBI taxonomy): Bacteria > Pseudomonadati > Pseudomonadota > Gammaproteobacteria > Pseudomonadales > Pseudomonadaceae > Pseudomonas > Pseudomonas sp. SYWMCR5. Next base: position 808,498 of record NZ_JBXUNH010000001.1, on the reverse strand, counting down.
AGTCCCACACCGACTGGCTGGCAACCCTTGCCCACATCGAAAAACTGGCCCCGCGCACAGTGATCCCGGGTCACTACCTGGGCCAGAGCAGCCGTTCGCTGGACGCCGTGCGCTTTACCGCAGGCTACATCCGTGCCTTTGACAGCGAGACGGCCAAGGCCCGCGATGCGGCGGCGCTGATTGCTGCAATGAGCAAGCGTTATCCGAACCTGGCCGATGAAAGCTCGCTGGAGCTCGGTGCCAAGGTCGCAAAAGGCGAAATGAAGTGGTAACCCCCTACAACCCTGATGGAGTGTTTCCCATGAGCAAGATCGCAATCATCGGTGCCACCGGCCGCGCTGGCAGCCAGTTGCTGGAAGAGGCCCTGCGCCGTGGCCACAGCGTGGTCGCCATCGCCCGCGATCCGTCTTCGCTGCAGGGCCGTGAAGGTGTCACGGTCAAGGCGCTGGATGCCAGGGACAGCGCTGCGCTGCAGGCGGCTGTCACGGGCGTGGATGCTGTGCTGAGCGCTGCACACTTCTCCACCCTCGAGCCGCAGGCAATCATCGAGCCGGTCAAGGGCGCCGGGGTCAAGCGCCTGCTGGTGGTTGGTGGTGCCGGCAGCCTGCTGCTGCCGTCGGGGCAACGGGTGATCGACAGCCCGGACTTCCCTGAGGCCTACAAGGCCGAGGCCAGCGCCGGCGTGCGTTTTCTCGATACCTTGCGCCAGGAGCCGACCTTGGACTGGACCTTCCTCTCGCCTTCGGCCGAGTTCGTCGAGGGTGAGCGCAGCGGGCGCTATACGCTGGGCAAGGATCACCTGCTGATCGGGGCCGACGGCAAGAGCTGGATCACCTTCGCCGACTATGCCATTGCCTTGATCGACGAGCTTGAAAAGCCTGCCCATACGCGCCAGCGCTTCACTGTCGGGTACTGATGTCGCGCATCGGCTGTAGCAGCAACGGGCTTGTTCAAAAGCCAAAGGCCAGTCCAGTCCGCTCCGTTCCTACAGGCCGGCGCGTGCCTGCAGCCAGTCCAGCAACTCGCCGAGCCCCGGTGGCAGGCTCTTCGACGGGCAGACCAGGTAGTAACCTTTGCCCGTCATCACCTTCAGCGCGAAGGGCATGCATAACCGCCCACTGCGCAGGTCATCGCCGATCAGCGCCCAGTCGCCGATGGCCACGCCGGTTCCCTGCGAGGCCATGGCCATCGCCATGTCCAGTGTCTCGAAATGCTGGCGTCGGCCCTGCGGCTCGAACGCAGCGCCAGCCGCCTGCAGCCACAGGCGCCAGTCATGTTCGTCGCGCGAGGGGTGCAGCAGCATGTGCTGCGCCAGGTCCTCCACTCGCTCCAGAGGCACCCCGCCTTGCAGCAACGACGGTGCGCACACCGGCGTCAGTTGCTCGTCGAACAGCTTGAGCACCAGCGAGCCATGGGCGGGCGGGCTGCCATACACCACTGCAGCATCGAAACCTTCATGACGAAAATCCACGCCGTGCTGCACGGTGGTGGTCAGCTCCACCGGCACATCCGGGCGCAGCGCCTGCCACTCCATCAGCCTCGGCAGCAGCCAACGCATCACGCAGGTGGGCGCCTTGAGCTGCAAGGTCGCGGTGCGCGCGCCGACCTCGCGTACGCCCTGTTCGATCAGGGCGAACACCTGCTGCACCCGCGGCAGCCAGTCCTGGCCTTCACGGGTCAGGCTCAGGCCACGGGCCTGGCGCTGAAACAGGGGATAGCCGAGCTGCTCCTCGAGCCCGGCGATCTGCCGGCTGACAGCGCCCTGGGTGATGTGCAACTGCTGGGCGGCACGGGTGAAGTTGCAGTGCTGGGCGGTGACCAGGAAGGTGTGCAGCGCGGGCAGGGGAGGGAGTCGTTTCATCGTGGCGAGCCATGATCTGGAGACATGGCTAGTATGTGTTTTTTTGCATTGTCGCGGTAGCCGCGGCTTGGTTCCATGGGCACTGATTTCAACAAGAATCAGGGTAACGATGATGGCAACCTGTGGCGAAGTACTGGTCAAACTCCTCGAAGGCTATGGCGTAGATCATGTGTTCGGGATTCCCGGCGTGCATACCGTAGAGCTCTACCGCGGGCTTGCGCGCTCGTCGATCCGTCATGTCACGCCGCGCCACGAGCAGGGCGCCGGCTTCATGGCCGATGGATACGCGCGCACGCGTGGCAAGCCGGGGGTGTGCTTCATCATCACCGGCCCCGGCATGACCAACATCACCACGGCCATGGGCCAGGCTTATGCCGACTCGATCCCGATGCTGGTGATCTCCAGCGTGCAGTCGCGCAATGCACTGGGCGGTGGGCGCGGCAAACTGCACGAGTTGCCGAACCAGTCTGCGTTGGTGGCCGGCGTTGCCGCGTTCTCCCAGACCTTGATGAGCGCCGATGACCTGCCCCAGGTACTGGCCCGTGCCTTCGCCGTGTTCGACGGTGCCCGGCCACGCCCTGTGCATATCGAGATCCCGCTGGATGTGCTGGTCGAGCCAGCCGACCACCTGCTGCAGGCTCGACCGGTACGCACCAGCCGTGCGGGCGCCGCGCCACAGGTCGTGGCGCAGATGGCTGAGCGCCTGGCCAAGGCCCAGCGCCCGCTGATTCTCGCCGGTGGTGGGGCGCTGGCGGCAGGCGATGCCCTGGCGCAGTTGGCCGAGCAGCTCCAGGCACCGGTGGCCCTGACCATCAATGCCAAGGGCCTGCTGCCGGCTGCCCATCCGTTGCAGATCGGTTCGACCCAATCGCTGCCCGCAACCCGCGCCCTGGTTGCCGAGGCCGACGTGGTTCTGGCCATTGGCACCGAGCTTGCCGAAACCGACTACGACGTGACCTTCAAGGGCGGTTTCGAGATCCCTGGCGGCCTGCTGCGCATCGACATCGATCCGGACCAGACCGTACGCAACTACCTGCCTGAGCTGGCGCTGGTCGCCGATGCCAAGCTGGCTGCCGAAGCCCTGGTTGCGGCGCTGGCCGAGCAGCCTGCGGTGCGTGACCAGCGCTGGGGCGCTGCCCGTGCCGAGCGTCTGCGCAACGACCTGGCCGCTGGCTGGGACCAACCGACCCTGAGCCAGACCCGCCTGCTTGCCGCGGTGCTGGAAACCTTGCCCGATGCCGTGCTGGTGGGCGACTCGACCCAGCCGGTCTACACCGGCAACCTCACCCTCGACCTGGACCGTCCGCGTCGCTGGTTCAACGCTTCGACCGGCTACGGCACGCTCGGTTATGCCTTGCCGGCGGCGATGGGCGCCTGGCTTGGCAGCGCCGAAGTGATGGCTGAACGGGCCCCGTCGGTATGCCTGATCGGTGACGGTGGCCTGCAGTTCACCCTGCCGGAGCTGGCCAGTGCAGTGGAGGCACAGGTGCCGCTGATCGTCCTGCTGTGGAACAACCAAGGCTACGAAGAGATCAAGAAGTACATGGTCAATCGCGCCATCGAGCCCGTGGGCGTGGACATCCACACCCCGGACTTCATCACCGTTGCGCAGGGGCTGGGTGCGGCGGCCGAACATGTCGGCGATGTGGCGCAGTTGCAGGCCGCGCTGGCGCTGGCGGTGGAGCGCAAGGGGCCGACCCTGATCCAGGTGGACCAGGCTCAGTGGCAGGCAGCGGTGGCTGGCTGAGGTACTCGCGCGGGGTCAACCCGCGCTTGAGCGCAGGCGCGCCATGTCACGAATCGGCGGCGCGCCGTACAGCCGACTGTACTCCCGGCTGAACTGCGACGGGCTTTCATAGCCCACCCGATACCCCGCCACCGCAGCCTCCAAACCATCGTTGAGCATCAGCCGCCGGGCTTCCTGCAGGCGCAGTTGCTTCTGGTACTGCAACGGGCTCATGGACGTCACGGCCTTGAACCTGTGGTGCAAGGTCGAGGTGCTCAGGTTCACTTCCCGGGCCAGCTCTTCGATGCGCAGCGGCAGGTGAAAATGCTTGTTGAGCCAGGTGATCGCCTGGCTCACCCGGTGCGTCTGGCTGTTGGCCAGGGCAATCTCGTACAGGCGATGCCCCTGCGGCCCGCGCAGCAGGCGGTAGAGGATTTCGCGGCGAAACAGCGGGGCCAGCATCGGGATGTCGCGCGGGGTATCGAGCAAGCGGACCAGGCGCAGCAAGGCATCGAGCAGGTGGGCATCGGTCTTTTCCACATACAGCCCAAGCCCGGACTGCACGTTGGGCACCAGCATCGGGCCGCTTTCGGCAATCAACTGGCTGATCTCCGCCGCGTCCAGGTCGATCCGCAGCCCAAGCACAGGGTTTTCCGGGCTGGCGTCGAGCCTCACCCGACTGATCGGCATGGTCACCGACACCACCATGTAGTGCAGCGGGTCGTAGGCATACTGCTGATCGCCCAGGAACAAGCTCTTGCTGCCCTGGGCCATGACGCAGAGAGCCGGCAGGGCCAGGCCCGGCTTCGAACGGATGTTGTCTTCGTAACGCGACAGGTATAGCTGCTCGATGGCCGTCGGTGGTCCGTGGGGGTCGCCTGCGTGCCTCAGGATCAGGTCAGCGAGTTCCAGGCGCTGGTTTTCCAGGGTCGGGTCGAGAGCGGCAAGGGCAGTGGTCATGATCGAATTCCTTCAGGGACCGGGCCAGCATAGATTTGGGCAACATCCGGCGCTAGCCAAATGCTGCCGACCGATTGCCTGATCCTGCATTGCGACAGGATCAGGCAATCGGCAGACAGAAATGGCCTAACGCAGGGTGCGGGCGAGCACCTAATCTTGGCAGCCTGGCTTTTCCGTCCCGCCTGCTTCAAGGAGATCGTTCATGACCTTGCATCAACCGGTCACACACTTGGCTTTCATCCGTGCCAGCAGCGGTCGTTCGGTGGAACTCGGCATGCGCCTGCGCGACCTGCTCGAGCCTTCACTGCGCAGCCCCGGCTGCCTGGCATTCACCGTCCAGCGCTCCCAGGTTGACGCCGACCTGTGGCTGCTCAGTGGTAGCTGGCAGGACCAGCAGGCCCTGCGCGGTTACTTCGCCTCACCGACGCTCGAGGTGTTCGGCGATCTGGTGCAGGAGCGGGTGGTGGCGAGCATGGACCTGCAGACCTTTGATTGAGGGTTGGTTGGGGGGCTTTTTCGCGGGCACGCTTGCCCACGAAAAGGCCACTACCGTAACGCCTGCTGCAGTAGAATCCCGCCCCTCGATCAACAGCTGGAGCACAGCAATGGCACGCAGAGAATTCCCGGGCTTCGAAGCCGTTTCGGCGATGGTCCCGGTCGAAGGCGGCGGCTACCACGCGGCAATCGCGGTCAAGGCCCTGCACATGGGTGGGGCACCGCGCTTTCACAAAGTTCTGGAGGGGCAGGTGTTCAAGTCGGCACTGGCCGCTGACGAGGCGGCCTGTGCCGAGCTCGAACGCCTGCAGGGCGTCGGTGAAGAGGGCGAGCTGGCCTGGTGATCAGGCCAGCGGGCGGCGCATCTTGAACAGGTTGCCCAGCTCGAAGTAATCCGCCGGGCCACCGCCACGAAGGATCGGCTCGGCGGCAGCCGTGTCGTAGATACCCTCCTTGAGCAGGTGGTCGGCGATATGCACGGCCACCACCTCACCCAGGATCAGCCAGCTGGGCACCAGCTCCTGATCGGCGCGCTTGAGCTGAATGATCTGGCTCACCTTGCACTCGAAGTTCACCGGGCTTTCGCCCACCCGCGGCACGCTGACCACTTTCGAGGGGCTCGGCGTCAGCCCGCTCAGCTCGAATTCGTCGATATCCGCAGCCACTGCCGCGCAGCTCTGGTTCATCTGCTCGGCCAGCGGGCGCGTGGCCAGGTTCCAGACGAACTCGCCGGTCTGTTCGATGTTGTTCAGGCTGTCTTTGCGCCCGACGCTGCAGAAACCGATGATCGGCGGAATGTAGTTGAAGGCGTTGAAGAAGCTATAGGGCGCCAGGTTCAGGCGACCTTCGCGATCATGCGAGGAGATCCAGCCGATGGGCCGGGGGCCGACGATGGCGTTGAACGGGTCGTGGGGCAGGCCGTGGCCTTGGGCGGGTTCGTAGTAGTACATCTGCGCAGGGCCTTGGCCCTTCCTCTGGGACGGACGAGGCGCCTAGTGTGCCAAGCCTTGGGCTGGCTGGGAATGATCAAGCCCGGCCAAAGCCGGGCTGGGTGACACGCATCAGTGATCAGCTGATGCGGTGGGCGTTGGTGCGGTCAAAGCCGTCTTCGGCGAAGCGTTGGCCGCCAGTGCGGTCGAAGCCATCTTCGGCGAAGCGTTGGCCACCGGTGCGGTCAAAGCCATCTTCGGCGAAGCGTTGGCCGCCGGTGCGGTCGAAGCCGTCTTCGGCGAAGCGTTGGCCACCGGTGCGGTCAAAGCCATCTTCGGCGAAGCGTTGGCCACCGGTGCGGTCGAAACCGTCTTCGGCGAAGCGTTGGCCGCCAGTGCGGTCGAAACCGTCTTCGGCGAAGCGTTGGCCGCCAGTGCGGTCGAAACCATCTTCGGCGTAGCTGGCCGATTGGCTTTGTACAGCGGTGAAGGTGTGGGCGTTAGTGCGGTCAAAGCCGTCTTCTGCGAAGGCGCCTGCGGCGAAGACGGAAAGGGCCAGGGTCAGGATCAGTTGGTTTTTCATGATTGTTGCTCCAGTAGATTCAAGGGGGGTTTGTTCTTGCTATGGATCTCATGCTACGCCGATTAATTTGATTAAAAAGCGCAAAAAACTGCATTTATGAATCGAATTTATCGATGTGTTTGTGGTGGTGAAACCTTGAGCTCATCAGGCTTCAGCCCTGCGGGTTCGCACGGGTGGCAAAGGTTTCTTTCAGTGTTGCCAGGATGCATCTGGCCAATTAATGGTGGGTTAAAGGATTGACCGTTCGTCGTCCCTACCTGGAGGATGTGGTGGTAAACGCCCCAACTGCGGATTTATTCCCCGATCGAGTGCTTGACCTCTAGCTGACTTGAGGTTGCATTGCTGTCGTGATGGCAGTGCTGTCGGCACCGGTCGTCGCTCGTACCGATAGCCGGAAGGTTTTCATCGATTGAACGATCGGTCAGGCGCTTACAAAAAAAGGGGCGCCCCGTTATCCGGAGCGCCCCTTTTTGCTGTGCCGCGAACGCAGAATCAATCAGTGGTGATGCGCGAGTGCTGCTTGGTGTCCTTCATGGTCGCGTAGACCAGCAGCGAGCAGGCGATGCAGCCGGTGACGTACCAGTAGAAACCGGTTTCCATGCCGATGCTCTTGAACCACAGAGCCACGTACTCGGCAGTGCCACCGAAGATCGACACGGTCAGGGCGTAGGGCAGGCCGACGCCCAGGGCGCGGATTTCGGTGGGGAACAGCTCGGCCTTCACCACGGCATTGATCGAGGTATAGCCGCTGACGATGATCAGCGCCGCCATGATCAGGAAGAACGCACCCCACCAGGTCTGGATGGTGTGCAGGGTGCTGAGGATCGGTACGGTGAACAGGGTGCCCAGCACGCCGAAGGCGATCAGGATCGGGCGCCGGCCGATCTTGTCGGACAGCCCGCCGATCACCGGTTGCAGGCACATGAACAGGAACAGGGTGGCCGCCGAGATGGTGGTCGAGTCACTGATGCTCATGCCCACGGTGTTGACCAGGTACTTCTGCATGTAGGTGGTGTAGGTGTAGAAGGCCAGGGTGCCGCCCATGGTCAGGCCGACCACGGTCATCAGCTCCTTGGGATGGCGCATCAGGGTGCGCATCAGGCTTTCCTTGGACTTCTCTTTCTTGGTGAAGGAGGCAGTCTCTTCCATGCCGCGGCGCAGGTACAGCGCAACCACCGCGCACAGCGCGCCGATCACGAAGGGAACACGCCAGCCCCAGGCATACAGTTCTTCGGTGGTCAGCACATTCTGCAGGATGATCAGCACCGCCAGGGCGATGAGCTGGCCGGAGATCAGGGTGACGTACTGGAAGCTGGAGAAGAAGCCACGGCGTTCCTTGCTGGCCATCTCGCTGAGGTAGGTGGCCGAGGTGCCATATTCACCGCCAACCGACAGGCCCTGCATCAGGCGTGCGATCACCAGCAACACTGGCGCGGCGACACCGATGGTTTCATAGCCAGGGGTCAGGGCGATGACCAGCGAGCCTGCACACATCAGCAGTACCGAAGCCATCAGCGCAGCCTTGCGGCCCTTGCGGTCGGCGTACAGCCCCATCAGCCAGCCGCCGATCGGGCGCATCAGGAAGCCCACGGCGAAGATCGCGGCGGTGTTGAGCAGTTGTGCGGTGGTGTCGCCAGCGGGGAAGAAGGCTTTGGCGAAGTACAGCGAGAATGCGGCGTAGACGTACCAGTCGTACCATTCGACCATGTTGCCGATCGAACCGCTGAAGATCGACTTGAGACGACTGGCGGTGGTTTTTTCCGCGGCGGGCGCAGTGGCCGCCCCGGCGGGCAGGGTGGTGGCGTTATCCATCAGGGATACCTTCTCGTTGTTTTTGTGAGGCGCGCGGGACCGCGGCTTGAGAAGGGTTTTGCAGAAGGTGTGCCAAATGAGGGCGCAACGATCCGAATGAGGTGTCGGCTGCCCCATTCACGGGCACGCCAGCGCCACAGAAGCGCGATGGATCAAGGCCTGCACTGTATCCGTAGGAGCGGGCTGGCCCGCGAACAGCCGCGCTGCTCATCCCGGCCGAGTGCAGGCCATATGAGCGGTAACCCGCCTATTGGCAGCTTTTGATCGGCAAGATTCCGCTCATTCGCGCTCGATAAAGTCCTCGCGCATCAGGCCATGGCGCTGCATTTTCTCGTTCAGTGTCCGCCGCGGCAGTTGCAGCGTTTCCATGACCCCTTTGATCTCGCCCTTGTGCTGGCGCAGCGCCGCACGCAGGCACTGCAGCTCGAACGCCTCCATCTGCTCGCTCAGCGACTGACCGCCCGGCGCCACCTCGATGCTCGATGAATCCAGCCCCAGCGCATGGCGCTCGGCGGCATTGGCCAGCTCGCGCACATTGCCCGGCCAGTCATGGGCCAGCAGTTGCGCCAGCTGCGCACCTGAAAGCGGCGGGGTGCTGCTGCGCCCCAGGCGCTCGGCGGCGGTACGGGCGAAATGTTCGAACAGCAGCGGAATGTCCTCGCGCCGCTCGCGCAGCGGCGCCAGACGCAGTTCGGCGACATTCAGACGGTACGCCAGGTCTTCGCGAAACCGCCCGGCGCGGGCCTCGTCGAGCAGATCGGGTTTGGTCGCGGCGATGATGCGCAAGTCGACACTGATGCTCTGGTTGGCACCCAGGCGTTCGAGCTTGTGCTCCTGAATAACCCGCAGCAACTTGGCCTGCTGGGCCAGCGGCATGCTCTCGATCTCGTCGAGAAACACTGTGCCGCCGTTGGCATATTCCAGCTTGCCGATGCGCTTGCCCTGGGCACCTGTGAAGGCGCCGCTCTCATGGCCGAACAGCTCGGCCTCGAACAGGGCTTCGGGGATAGCCGCGCAATTGAGGGCGACGAAGGGTTTGTCGGCGCGCGGGCCGAAGTCGTGCAGGCAGCGCGCCACGCGCTCCTTGCCGCTGCCGGTCTCACCGCGAATCAGCACATTGACTGGCAATCCCGCCAGCTCCAATACCTGGCGGCGCAACTGCTGCAGGCCCTGGGACATCCCCAGCAGGGTCGCCTGCAGCCGCTCCTTGAGGTCGGCCTGCTGGTGCAGCGCGCGGTTTTCCAGCACCAGTTGGCGCTTGTCCAGGGCGCGGCGCAGACTGCCCAACAAGTGCTGCGGGGTGAAGGGTTTTTCCAGGAAGTCGTAGGCGCCGTTGCGCATGGCCTCCACTGCCATCGGCACATCGCCGTGGCCGGTGAGCAGGATCACCGGCAGGTCGGGATCCTGTGCCTGCAGGCGTTCGAGCAGTTGCAGGCCATCCATGCCCGGCATGCGCACATCGCTGATGACCACGCCGGGGAAGTGTTGCGGCAGTTGTGCGAGGCAGTCTTCTGCGCGGGCGAACAACTGCACGCTGAAGCCGGACAGGCTCAGCCACTGCTCCACCGCAGTGCGGATGCTGGCTTCGTCGTCGACGACGATCACTGAATTCAACATGCAGGCTCCAGGTCGCGGGGCAGGGTAAGGCTGAAGCGGGCACCGCCAGGCAGGTTGTCGACCTGCAGCTGGCCGCCGGCTTCATGGACGATGCCATAGGAAATTGCCAGGCCCAGGCCCAGGCCTTCGCCCACCGGCTTGGTGGTGAAGAAGGGATCGAACACGCGGGCCAGGTCGGCATCCTTGATGCCGCCACCGGAGTCGAGCACGCTCAGGTGCCAGCGTTCGTCCTCGGCTTCGATGCGGATCTCCAGACGTTTGTAGCGCTTGTCGGCCATGGCGTCGAGGGCGTTGTGCAGCAGGTTGATCAGCACCTGTTCGAGGCGGATCGCATCGCCGCGCACCCAGGCAGGACGTGCCAGGTACAGCGCCACCTCGACCTGCTCGCCGCGAATGCGGGTGTCGAGCAGGTGCAGGGCCTGGTCGACCACGGTGGCCAGGTCAAGACGCTCGCGCAGCCCACCTGGGCTATTGCGTGCGAAGGTCTTGAGGTGGCCGGTGAGGGCGGCCATGCGCGTGAGCATCTGCTCCAGCGGCTCCAGCGCCTGGCGCGCCTGTTCGTGGCGGCCATGGTCGAGCAGCAGGCGCAGGGTTTCCAGTTGCATGCGCTGGGTGGTCAGCGGCTGGTTGATCTCATGGGCCAGCGCCGCCGACATCTGCCCCAGCGCCGCCAACTTGGCCGACTGCACCAGGCCTTCCTGGGCGGTGCGCAGCTCGCGGGTGCGCTCCTCGACCAGGCGTGTCAGCTCTTCGCGGCTGCGCTGGCGCAGGCGGGCGATGCGCAGGCGCTGGCTGACGAACAGCACGGCGAACACCAGGCTCAGCCATACGGCTGCGCCAGACAACGCCGCGTTGCGGGCATCCTCGCTGACCTGCGGCTTGCGCAGCAGGTGCAGGGTCCAGCCCTCGGTGCTCAGCGGCAGGCTCTCCCACAGATAGTCGGCGCTACCGTCCGGCCCCTGCACGCGGCTGAAGGTGCTGCGTTCGTCGAAGCGGGTCAGCAACTGGTGCTGCAGAGGGACCAGCGGCTGCTTGTCGTACTGGCGGGTTTCGGCCAGCTCGGCGCGGTCTGCGGCGGTCAGCGGCTGCAGCTCGCGGTAGCGCCAGCCGTTCTGGTTGGCGATGAAGATGATCCCGCGCGCATCGCTGACCAGCAGGATGTCGCTGCCCTGGCGCCATTCGCGTTCAAGCTCGGGGAATTCGAGCTTGACCACCATGGCACCGAGGAAGCGCCCGTGCTCGTCGTTCACTGCGCTGGACAGGAAATAGCCCGGCACGCCGCTGGTCACGCCGACGGCATAGAAGCTGCCGGAGCCCTGGCTGCGGGTCTGCTTGAAATAGGGGCGAAAGCCATAGTTGGAGCCGACGTATGTGGTCGGCAGGCGCCAGTTGCTGGCTGCCACGGCCAGGCCGGTGCGGTCGAGCAGTTCGAGGGTGGAGGAGTTGGCGGCGCCGTTGATGCGTTCGAGCTTGCGGTTCAGTGCATCCTGCAGCGATTCGCCGACCGGGCCGCGCAGGGCGTCGATCAGCTCCGGGTCCAGCGCCAGGACGGCGGGCAGGGCGCGGTAGCGTTCGATCAGCGTATGCAGGCCGTTGGCGTAGAGGGTCAGTTGCTCGCTGGCCCGGCGTGCGTCGGTCTGCATCGCCTGGCGCTTGGCGTGGTGCATCGCCCAACTGGCGCTGAGGGCAGTGCCGACCAGGATCAGCAGAATGATCAGGGCCAGGCGCAGGGCGCGGAAGGGTGAGGGCATGGTGCGGGTCCGGGCGTTCTGTTTAAGGTGCCGGCCCCTTCGCGGGTAAACCCGCTCCCACAAGAGCACATGTGGCCCTGTGGGAGCGGGCTTGCCCGCGAAGGGGCCGCAGCGGTCTACAGCAACTCGAAGCTCTGCTGCTGCACGGCCAGCGAGTCCAGCCCGACCTGAACGTTGAACTGCCCAGGCTCGGCCACATGCTGCAGCTGGCCATTGTAGAACTTCAGGTCATCCTCGCTGATGCGGAAGGTCAAGGTGCGGGACTCGCCCGCCTTGAGCAGCACCTTCTGGAAGTTCTTCAGCTCTTTCACCGGACGGCTCATCGAAGCGCTGACATCCTGGATGTACAGCTGCACAACGGTTTCGCCATCGACCTTGCCGGTGTTCTTCACCGTCACTTCGGCCTGCAGGTTGTCACCCCGCTTGAGCGCGGTCTTCGACAGCGCAAGGTCCGAGAGCTCGAAGCTGCTGTAGCTCAGGCCGTAACCGAACGGATACAGCGGGCCATTGGGCTCCTCGAAGTACTGCGAGGTGTAGTTGCCCGGCTTGCCCGGGGTGAACGGGCGGCCGATGCTCAGGTGGTTGTAGTACATCGGGATCTGCCCGACCGAACGCGGGAAGGTGATGGCCAGCTTGCCGGACGGGTTGTAGTCGCCGAACAGTACATCGGCGATGGCGTTGCCGCCTTCGGTGCCGCTGAACCAGGTTTCGAGGATGGCATCGGCCTGCTCGCGCTCCCAGGCAATCGAGAGTGGCCGGCCGTTCATCAGCACCAGCACCAGGGGTTTGCCGGTGGCCTTCAGCGCCTTGATCAACTCGCGCTGTACCGCCGGAATCTCCAGGGTGGTGCGGCTGGACGACTCGTGGGACATGCCGCGCGATTCACCTACAACCGCCACCACCACGTCCGATTGCTGGGCGGCCTTGACCGCTTCATCGATCAGCACGGCGGCCGGACGCGGATCGTCGATGATTTCCGGCGCCGCGAAGTTGAGGAAGTTCAGGTAGTCGAAGATCGCCTTGTCGCCGGTGACGTTCGAACCCTTGGCATAGATGACCTTGGCCTTGCCTTCGGTGGCGCGACGCAGGCCTTCGCGAACCGTTACCGAGTGTTCGGGGCGGCCGTCGGCGGCCCAGCTGCCCATCATGTCGATCGGGGCATCGGCCAGCGGGCCGACCAGGGCGATGGTGCCGGCCTTCTTCAGCGGCAGGGCCTGCTTCTTGTTCTCCAGCAGCACCAGGCTGCGGCGGGCCACGTCGCGGGCGGCCTCACGGTGCAGGCGGTCGTCGCCGTAGTAGTCCTTGAGGTCGGTCTCGGGCTTGCCGATGCGCACGTAGGGGTTCTTGAACAGGCCCATGTCGTACTTGGCACCCAGCACTTCGCGTACCGCCTGGTCGAGCTCGGCCTGGGTCACTTCACCGGACTTGAGCAGCCCCGGCAGCTCCTGGCCGTAGAGGGTGTCGTTCATGCTCATGTCGATGCCGGCCTTGATCGCCAGCTTCGCCGCTTCGCGGCCGTCGCGGGCCACGCCGTGGCGGATCAGCTCCTGGATGGCGCCGTGGTCGCTGATGGTCACACCCTTGAAGCCCCACTCCTTGCGCAGCAGGTCGTTCATCAGCCAGGTGTTGGAGGTGGCCGGCACGCCGTTGATCGAGTTCAGCGCCACCATCACTCCGCCCGCACCGGCGTCGAGGCTGGCGCGGTAGGGCGGCAGGTAGTCGTTGTACATTTTCGGCAGGCTCATATCGACCGTGTTGTAGTCGCGCCCGCCTTCCACTGCGCCGTACAGGGCAAAGTGCTTGACGATGGCCATGATGCTGTCGGGCTCGGCCGGGCTCTTGCCCTGGAACGAGCGGACCATCACCTGACCGATCTTCGAGGTGAGGTAGGTGTCCTCGCCGAAGCCCTCGCTGGTGCGGCCCCAGCGTGGGTCGCGGGCGATGTCGACCATCGGCGCGAAGGTCATGTCCAGGGCATCGGCCGAGGCTTCGATGGCCGAGGTGCGGCCGACCTTGGCGATGGCGTCCATGTCCCAGGTCGCTGCCAGGCCCAGGCTTATCGGGAAGATCGTACGTTCACCGTGGATGGTGTCGTACGCAAAGAACATCGGAATCTTCAGACGGCTGCGCATGGCGGCGTCCTGCATCGGCCGGTTCTCCGGCGCGGTGCGCGAGTTGAAGGTCCCGCCGATGCGACCGGCGGCGATCTCCTCGCGGATCTTTTCGCGCGGCATTTCCGGGCTGATACTGATCAGGCGCAACTGACCGATTTTCTCGTCGACGGTCATCTGGCTGATCAGATGGTCGATGAAGGCCCGCTTGTCTTCCAGGGGCGGTGCGGAGGTGGCGGCCACGGCCGCCTGACTGGCAAGGCCCATGGCCAGGCCCAGCAAGGACAGTTTCATCATCAATTCCGTTGTCGAGTGGTTCGCTCGCGGCCGATTTTTCGGACGGCTGTTGTTGTCTGGCCCGCTGGCGGTGTAACAGGTCGCTCCCCCATCCTCCCGCGGTCGCCGCGGATTATGCCTTATAAGTGGGGCTCGATGAGATACACTCTCGCCGACCGCGTGCCGGGCTAACAACTATAAGAACGATCGAGAGACCGAAGGCATGACCCTTCTCAATGAATACGAACAACGCCAGGTTGCCGAAGCCATTGCCCGTGCCGAACAGCGCACCGACGCGGAGCTGGTGACGGTGCTGGCGCGCCACGCCGATGACTATGCCTACCTGCCGTTGTTGTGGGCTGTGCTGCTGGCGCTGGCGCTGCCCGGGTTGGTGCAGGTGCTGCTGGGGTGGCCTGGGCTGCGTGGGCTGCTGGTGGCCCAGGTGCTGACCTTCATCGCCTTCAGCCTGTTGCTGCGCAACCCGCGCCTGGCCGGCTGGCTGGTCCCTCGGATGCTGCGCCACCGCCGTGCCGCCGCTCTCGCCCGGCGGCAATTTCGTGAGCAGAACCTGCAACGCACCGAGGGCGCCACCGGGGTGTTGATCTTCGTCAGCGAGGCGGAGCGCTATGTGACCATCCTGGCCGACGAGGGCATCGCCCGGCACCTGGACGAGCGGGTCCGTGCAGAACTGGTGGCGCGGTTTACCGCTCACGTCTGCGCGGGACGCACCTTGCAGGGGTTCGTCGAATGCATCGATGCGTGTGGCGAGTTGCTCAGCCAGCACCTGCCGCCGACGCGGCGGCGCAACCAGTTGCCCAACCAGTTGCTGATCCTGGATTGAACAGTGTGTGGCGGTGCAGGCCGACGATGGGGCCCGCACAGCCACTCAAGCCTGCAAACCTGTAGAATGCCCGCCATTGCGCATCTTGAGGCACCCCCTTCCCATGTCTTCCTCCACCCCCGCGGCGGACGCCCGCGCCCAGTTCCTGACCTTGCTGGGCGATGCCCTGCAGAGCGAAACCCTGACCAAGCTGGTCCTGGCGCGCCATGTCGGTGCCGACCAGAGCCTGCAGCGGATCATCGCCAAGCCTGTACAGATCAAGGGCCAGCCCTGCCTGTCGCTGGTCTACCGTCACCAGACCCGCGACATCACCCGCAACCTGCCGCGGGATCAGGCCCAGGCCCTGGTCGCCGAATTGCTGCCGGAGAGCTTTCGCAATGCCCACCTGTTCACCGCCGAAGGCGAGGTGCAACTGGGGTTCAGCAAGAAGGGCAAGCCGCTGTTGCAGCGTCACAGCACCCAGGTGCCGCGTGAGGCTGCGGCGAGCGGGCATGATCGCGAGAAGAAACGCTACCTGGAACTGTCGCGGCCATTTCTGCGCGATCTGGGCGTGACCGACGCCCAAGGTGCGCTGATTCCGTCGATGTCGCGCAAGTGGAAGCAGATCAACAAGTTCATCGAGGTCTTCGAGCATGCCCTGGGCAGCGCGCCGCTGGCGGCGGACCAGTTGCTGCGCGTCGCCGACTTCGGTTCGGGCAAGGGCTACCTGACCTTCGCCATGCACGACTACCTGCGCAATTCCCTCGGGCGCGAGGCGCAAGTGACCGGCGTGGAATTGCGCCCCGACATGGTCGAACTGTGCAACGCTGCCGCGGCGCGGCTGGAGCATCCTGGCCTGGAGTTCCAGTGCGGCGATGTGCGCAGCGTGGTGCCCGATGCCATCGAGGTGATGATCGCGCTGCACGCCTGCGACATCGCCACCGACTACGCCATCCATACCGGTATCCGCTGCGGCGCATCGATCATCATGTGCTCACCGTGCTGCCACAAGCAGATCCGCCCGCAACTGCACAGCCCAGGGCTGTTGCAGCCGATGCTGCAATACGGCCTGCACCTGGGTCAGCAGGCCGAGATGCTCACCGACAGCCTGCGCGCGTTGTACCTGGAAGCCTGTGGCTACGAGACCAAAGTATTCGAGTTCATTTCGTTGGAGCACACCAACAAGAACAAGATGATCCTGGCGGTCAAGCGCAGGCAGGCGGCGGATAACAGCGCGCTGCTGGAGAAGATCGCCCAGCTCAAGGCTTTCTATGGAGTGCAGGAGCATTGCCTGGAGAGCCTGTTGCGGGCGGATGGGCTCATTGCCGGCTGAGTATTGCCAGGCCCTGTGGGAGCGGGCTTGCCCGCGAAAAGCACACCGCCAATGTTCGCGGTGGTTCGGCGCCCCGACAAGCTCGCCTCCACCGCGACTGGCAACAATCAGAAGAACCGCGTCACGCTGATCTTGGCGTTGCGCCCCTGCACCAAGGCATTCTCCCCCGACAGTTCAGGCCGAATGGCCTTGTTGAACAGGTTGTCCACGGTGAAGTTGACCTCAGTGCCTTTCAGATAGGCCTGCTGCGGCTTCCAGTTGGCGAACAGGCCGTGGATCTGGTAACGGCTGTTGGCAAACTGATCGTAGTAGCGGTCACCCAGCACGCTAGCCGGGCCGTTGTAGTACTTGTCGCTGGGCAGGCGATCGGTCTGGCGCACGAACTGCGCGGTCCAGCCGATCCGCGCATCCCAGGCGGGGATCTTCACGCCCAGTGTGGTGATCCATTTCGGCGCAGGAATATCCTTGGCCCACACGTCCGGGCCCCAGGGGTTGGTGTAGGCGCCCTGGTGACGGCCGGTGATCCAGGAGAACGACGCCGAGCCGAACAGGTAGGTCGAATCGTAGAAGCTCTCCACCTCGAAGCCCTTGATCACCACATCACCAATGTTGCGGTAGTTGGACATCAGCCCGCCGCCACAGGTGTTGGCGATGGTGCCGCCGGTGACCAGCTGTTGCGGGCAACCGATGCCGGTGGCCTTGAAGATCTCGTCTTCGATGTGATTGCGAAACAGTGTGGTGCGCACCTGGGCGCTGTCGTTGGCCAGCACGAGGTTGTCGAAGTCGAACACGCTGCCCACGCGCAGGGCGGTGATGCGTTCCGGGTCCAGGTTGCGGCTGGTGGCGGTGCGGCTGCCGCTGCCCTGGACTTCGTACTGTTCGTCCAGCACAGGCGCCCGCCAGGTCTTGCTGTAGTCAGCGAACAGGGCGGTGTTGGGGGTGACCTTCCAGAACACCGACAGACGCGGCGACCAGCCGCTGTAGGTCTTGTCGCTGTAGTCGTGGCCAGCGGCCGGGTTGTTGTACAGCGGGGCATCGTTGGGCTTGCCCTCGTTGGTCACCTGGTCGTAGCGCAGCGACGGGGTGATGGTCACGTCACCCAGGGTGATGGCGTCCTGCAGGTAGTAACCCTGGCTCTGCACCTTGCCGCTGGGCATGAAGTAAGGCTGGTAGTGGCCGTAGTTGTAGCGCGGCGTGTCGTAGATGCCGCCGGGCATCCACATCTGCGTGTCGCGGTCGTGGCGGCGCACTTGCACACCGGCAGTCAGTGCGTGCTCCAGCGCGCCGGTCTCGAACAGGCTGGTGTTGGTCATGGCGAGCATGCGATCGCGGTACTCGGTGTCCATCTTGCGCCCGCCGGTAGCCGGCTGGAAGAACGCCGTGGCCAGGCGTTCGTCGGTCTGCTTGGTGTCGGAGTCGGAGTACTTCACCTCCAGGTCGACCCAACGGTTGTCGATCGGCTGATAGGTGTAGGTGGTCGACCAGGTGGTGTCGGTGGTGGTGCGGTTGGCCAGGAAGCGCTTGAGCGCAGCCTCGTAGCCGTACTTCTTGATGTCGGCTGCGGTAGGTGGCGTGGGGTAGGCGGTGGACGAGAACGGTGCCCAGCGTTCGCTTTGCGAGCGCGACCAGGAGAAGCCCAGGCTGTGTTCTTCGTTGAAGTGCACATTGCCCTTGAACAGCCCGCCGTCCAGGTCCAGGGCGCTGTTAGGCAGGCGCGTCGGGTTGATCGGGTAGCGGCCTTCCGGGTCGGGGATGTTGCTGGCCAGCTTCATGTCGCCGCCATCGCGCTTGGTCAGGTAGGCCAGGCCGTCGAAGCGGCCATCCTCGGTGCGGCCGAACAGCGCCGAGCTGTACACCTGCTGGTGGTCGTTGCTGGCGTAGCCGTACTTGATCATGGCGCCGCTGTTGCGGCCTTCCTGGAGCAGGTCGCCGGCGTCCTTGGTGGTCATGTTGACGCTGCCGCCGAAACCGCCATTGCCGGTCTTGACCGAGTGCGGGCCTTTTTCCACCTCGATGTGCTTGATCAGTTCCGGCTCGATGAACACCGTGCCTTGCTGGTAGCGTTCGAAGCCGCTCTTGGTGGCGCCGTCGACGGTCATCGGCACGTCTTCGGCGTCGCCCAGGCCCCAGATGTTGATGGTCTGCCCGCCCGGCTTGGCTGAGCCGCCCATGTTCACGCCTGGCAGGGTGGCGAGCACGCTGGGAATGTTGCTGGGCTGGTAGCGGTCGATCTGTTCCTGGTTGAGGGTCGAGCGTCCGACGTTCTGCGGTCCGATCTGCTGGCCGTCGCCGACGATGCTCATGGCGCCGAGCTGGATGCTGTTGTCGGCCTGTGGCTGCTCCTCGTTGAGCCGCACCACATAGGTGTTGCCCATGCGCACCATGCTGAAGCGGCTGCCGGCAAGCAGGCGGGCGATCGCATCCTGCGCCTCGAAGGCGCCCTGCAGGGCCGGGGCCTGGGCGTCGTGCAGGAGGGCTTCGTCGAACAGCAGCTGGACCTTGGCCTGTTGCGCCAGTTGGCTCAGCGAGCGCGCCAGCGGTTGGGCGGGCAGGTCGAACTGCTGCGGCGCGGCTTCGGCGGCCAGGCTGATGGCCAGGCACAGGGCGAGCAGGGTGGGACGAGTGGGCAAGGCTTTCAACGGACGCAACGCAGGCAACATGGATTCCCCCAAACGGCAAATGGCCGGAAAAAAGCCCGCCGTTCACGCGGCAGGCGGGGAGGAAGACGCGGCGTTGGGAAAAACCCTCACCTGCGAATGATAAAAATTCTCAAATTTATTTCGAACGATGCTCGATGCGCAGGCGACCATCGCCGAGCAAGGTGGTTTTTACCGGGAGCAACGCGGGCAGGGCGGTGAGCAGAGCATCAGGATCGTGCACATCGAGGTTGCCTGAAACCTTGTAGCGGCCCAGGCTCGGGTCGGCGAGCAAAACCGGTTGCTGGCGGTACAGGCTCAGTTCGTCGATCAGGCTCGCCAGTTCACGGTTGCGAAAGCTCACGTGGCCATCGCGCCAGTCGGCCACCGGCTGTTCTCCGAGCTCCTGGCGCACCAGTGTGCCGCGCGCCGGATCGTAGGTGACGCGCTGTCCGGCGCCGAGCAACAGCGCAGGCTGATGTTCGCCCGAAGTCTCGAAGGCAACCTGGCCGTGGGCCACGCTCAGAGCCAGCTCGCGGTCGCCACGGCGCAGGTCGAAGCCGGTGCCGACCACGCGCACGCGGGCACTGCCGGCATCGACGAACAGCGGGCGCTCCTTGTCGGGTGCCACTTCGATGTACAGCTGGCCGTGTTCGAGGCGGATCAAGCGTTGTTCGGCGGTGAAATCCAGGCGCAGGCGGGTCTGGGCGTTGACGAACAACTGGCTGCCATCAGGCAGGCGCAAGGTGCGCATGCTGTTGCTGGCCGCCAGGCTCTGGTGCATCGGTGCGGCGGTGCTGCCCAGGTTGCTGGCCAGCACCGCGCACAGCAGCGCCGCAGCCACCGCCAGGGCCGGACGCCAGCGCGGCGCCCGACGAACCGGCAGGGCGATGGGCTGGCTGGCCTGCTTGAGCGCCGCCAGGTCGTCCCACAGCTGTTCGAACTGGCGATAGGCGCGCGCATGCTCCGGGTGCTGGATCCACAGGGCGAAGGCCTTGCGTTCCTCACGCGACGGCGTATTGCGGTTGCGCGTGAACCAACTGGCCGCCTGAGCGTCGATCGGGCGCTGGTCGATGTCGTCGATATGGTTCATTACGGCTGCTCCCTGCCATTGTCACTGTCCAGCCGTTGCTTGCATTGCAGCAGGGCGGCGGCGATGTGCTTCTCGACCATGCTTACGGAAATGTCCATGCGTTCGGCGATCTGCGCCTGGGTCAGGCCTTCGAAGCGGTGCAGCATAAGGGCTTCTCGCCGCCGCGGCGAGAGTTCGGCGAGCACTTCGCGCAATTGTTCGAGGCGTTGCGCCTGTTGGGCGTGGTCGAGCGGGTCGTTGTCGGCTGCAGCCTCGTCGCTGGCCTCTGTTTCGAGCGCGGCGTGGCGCACCTTCTGCCGCCGCCAGTGGTCACTGAGCAGATTGCGCGCCATCTGGAACAGGAAGGCGCGGGGTTGCTCGACCTTGGCGCGGTCGCGGTAGCCCAGCCATTGGGTGAACACATCCTGGGTCATGTCGGCGGCATCGCTGGCATTGTCCATGCGCTTGCGCAGGAAATGCAGGATCTCGGCATAGAAACCGCGGCAGGTGTCCTGGGTGGCTGGGTCGGGCTTGAGGCGCTGCATGCACGCTTTCCGGGCTGGCCTGGGAAGGAAAGGGTGCGGATCTTATCGAGAATTATTTACATTTGCCAGATTGGCTCGCATGAATTCTCAGTGACGCCGGGCCTGGGCCAGTGGCACGGGCAGCGCCAGCTCCGCGGCACCCAGGGGGTGGCTGGAAGCATCGAAAAAATGCAGTGAGGTGTCTGGAATGTCGGCGAAGCGGTCGGTGAAGTGCTGTTTCTGGTTGAGAATCGAGGCTTCGTTGAGAGGGCGGATGGCGATGCTCAAATGTTTGGGACGAGCCTGGTGAATGGCGTGCAGCAGGTGGTGGTCGCTGCTGTCCAGATGTTGCCCGAACAGGCACAGGCCCTCGTGTTCCCGGGCCAGTTGGCCGAGGCTCCAGGACAGGTAGTCGGAGTGACGAATCGCCTGCAGTTTCTGTTCGCTGCGGCCTTCGTTGATGAACAACGGCACCTCGCCAGGAATGTTCACGGCGAAGCCGTCGAGCAACTCGCTGCCCTTGGCGCTGCGTTGGCGCGTGCTGCCGTCTGGCAGCTTGAGCAGGTGCATACCCCCGTGCAGATGCAGCACCCGCGTGCCTTCGCCGCGGGGGCGGCGCACGTCGAAGAAACCTTCATCATCGAACAGCGCTGCGAAACCTTGCGGGGCATGTTCGATGGCCCATGGCAGGATCAGGTCGTAGTTGCTGGTGTAGACGTTGCGGTATTGGCGCAGTGCGGCGTTGATCGAGGCCAAGGTCGCGCTCGACAGCAGTGCGTGCGGTGGGTGCACGGTCCGGGTCGCGTGGATCAGCGCTTCCTTGATCGAATAGTAGCGGTTCAGCGGTGCGGTGGCGTTGATCGCCAGGGCCGCGTTGGCGCGCACCGTGGTATTCAGGGTGCTCAGCACCGGCTCGAACAGTTCGGTGCCCAGCGACTTGAACAGCGCCTGGTCGCTGATTGCCAGGCCGGTCTTGCGACCGGCGCGCTGCGCCTGTTCGAACAGCGAGAAGTAGCCGAACGGCTTCCACAGGACCCGGCTGGCGCCATTCCCGACCAGCAGGGCGGTACAGGGGTGGCGGTCGTTGAGGTCGGGCCACTGGGCCAGCTGGGAATCGAGAGAGGGCATCGCGTATCCGGGGGCAGGGGGGAACGCGGGGGACTTTAGCATGTCATCGAAGCTGTGAGAGGCTTGCATCTCCAAGGAACCAGCCGCGCAGCATCCTCAGCAGGCGCGGCTCAAGAGGATCGATGAATGCGTATACCTGTACTTCCTGCCGTGGGCCTGGCTCTGTTTCTGTCTGCCGTGACCGCTGGCGCCAGCGATGGTCCCTCCCTGGCCAAGGCCCAGCATGTGCCCCACCCGGCGGTGATCGCCCACCGCGGCGCCTCCTTCGATGCTCCCGAATCGACCACTGCGGCCTACCTGCTGGCCCGTGAATTGGGCGCCGACTATCTGGAGCTCGACCTGCAGCGTACGAGAGACAACCATCTGGTGGTGGTGCATGACGACGTGCTGGCGCGCACCAGCGATGTCGCCGAGCGCTTCCCCGAGCGGGCGAAAAGCCCGGTCAGCGACTTCACCCTGGCTGAGCTGAAGTCGCTCGACGCTGGTAGCTGGTTCAACAAGGCCTATCCGGACCGAGCCCGCGATTCGTTCGGCAAGCTGCAGATCCTGACCCTCGACGAAGTGATCGATATCGCCGAAGGCAATCCCGAGCGTCATCCGGGGCTGTACATCGAGACCAAGGTGCCCAAGCAGTTTCCTGGCATCGAGCAGCAGCTCAAGGAAAAACTCCAGGCCCGTGGCTGGCTCGACAAGCCGGGGCGGGTGATCCTGCAGACCTTTGATCGCAACAGCCTGGCGCTGCTGCACCAACAGATGCCGCAAGTGCCGAAGATCCTGCTGCTGTGGATTGGCAAGGGCAGCATCGAGCCCAAGTCGGGCAAGGATTTTGCCGATTCCGGCGAGCACGACAAGGCGGCGTTCTACGCCCGCCAGGAACCCAAGGATCGTGAAGAATTCCTGCGCTGGCTCGATGCAGCGAAGGCCGGTGGTGCCATCGGCACAGGCCCGTCTGCGGTGCGCAGCAACCTGGGCGAGCAGAGCTATGCCGACCTGATCCAGCCGTGGATGAACCAGGCCAGCCACGAGCGCGGGCTGCTGGTGCATGTGTATACCCTCGATGACCGGGTGGATTTCGACAAGGCGATGAAGGCGGGAGTGGATGGCATCTTCACCAACCGGGCCGGGGAACTGCTGCGTTTCTACGGGCGTACGCAGGTGCCGGTCGAAGCTCAGTTGCTGAAGAAGCTGGGGTACTGATCACGCTTTTGGCTCTGCGCTGCGCTCCCGGTTACGCCACACCCGATAGGCGCGGATTCCTGCGCGGACCGAGCCGAACAGCAGCGTGTCTTCCATCTCCCGCGCCATCCCCGAGCGCACCAGCATGCGCAGGAAGGTGCCACGGGCGCGGGCGATGGCGAAGTGCACGCCTTGTGCTTGCAAGGTGTCGCGCACTTCGCGCAGGGCGGCGATGCCGCTGACGTCGATGCTGGTCACGGCCTCGGCATCGAACAGCACAGCCTTGGGTTCAGGCTCGCGCTGCAGGGCTTCGAGCAAGCGCATCTTGAAGTAATCGGCGTTGAAGAACAGGATCGCGTCATCGAAGCGGTACACCACCAGGCCCGGTACGGTGCGTGCGTCCTGGTGCTGGCGTACGTCGACCTGGCCTTCGATGCCCGGTACCCAGCCGAGCACGGCGTCGGTGGGTTGGTAGATGGTGTAGAGCAGGCGCAGGATGGCCAGGGTCACGGCGAAGACGATGCCCGGCAGCACGCCCAGGCCGAGCACGCCGATGGTAGTCAGCAGGCACAGCCAGAACTCGAAGCGGCTCAGACGACGGATCTTGCCCAGCGACTTCACGTCGATCAGGCCCCAGCCGGCCATCAATAAAACGGCACCGAGAGCGGCCTGGGGGATCCAGGCCATGGGTGCGGTGAAGAACAGCAGGATCAGCGCGATCACCAGCGCGGCGATGATGCCCACCAACTGGCTCTTGCCACCGACCATGTCGTTGACCGCGGTGCGCGAGTCCGCTCCGCTGATGGCGAAGCCTTGGGAGATGCCGGCGGCGAGATTGCTCACGCCCAGGGCGACGAACTCGTGGTTGGCATTGATCGCGTAGCCATGCCGCGCGGCGAAACTGCGCGCGGTGAGCATGGCGCTGCAGAAGCTGACCGTGGCGATACCCAGCGCGTCGCGCAGCAGGCTCTTGGTTTCGGCCAGATTGCTCTGTGGCCAGGCCAGCTCCGGGATGCCCGCAGGCACCGGACCGAGGATCGCCACACCGAAGCGATCGAGACCGAACAGCCCTGCGAGCACGGTGAACACTGCCACCGTGACCAGGGCGGCGGGCAGCCTCGGGTAGCGCCTTGGCAGCCAGATCAGCAGGGCCAGGCCGCCGAGCCCGATGGCCAGGGTCAGCCAGTGGATCTCACCCAGGCGCTCGAGGAAATTGATCAGGCTGAGGATGAAACCGTCACCTTCGATGCTGAAGCCAACCACTTTGGAGAGTTGCCCGGCGATCAGGCTCAGGCCGATGCCGTTGAGGTAGCCGATCAGGATTGGCCGCGAGAAGAAGCTGGCGATGAACCCGGCGCGGGCCAGACCCGCCGCGATCAGCATTACCCCGACCAGCACCGTGACAATGACCGACAGCTCGGCGATGCGCTGTGGGTCGCCCATCGCCAAGGGCGCCACGGCCCCGGCGATCATCGCGCAGGTAGCGGCATCGGGGCCGACCATCAATTGCCGCGAACTGCCGATCAGGGCGTAGACCATCATCGGTAGCACGCAGGCATACAGACCGTACTGCGGTGGCAGGCCGACGATCTGCGCGTAGGCAATGGCGATCGGGATCTGGATCGCTGCCACCGACAGACCCGCCTGCAGGTCGGCGTGGAACCACTCGCGACGGTAGTGCAGAAGGTTGGCCAGGCCGGGCAACCAGCGGGAAAGAAACATGGGCAGTCCCTTGGAAATGTCTCTGGGTAGAGTAGGCGATATGCACCCGAAGCCGTCTCGCTTGCAAGCGAAATCCGGCCGCGCATTCAAGCGGATGGGCAAGGGAATGGCCATGGGCCAGATCAATGGAAGATGCAGAAACGAAAAAAGAGCCGACGGCTCTTTTTACGGGCGCTGAAACCAGGGGTTTCAGGCGAGGAATCTGGAGCGGGTAGAGGGAATCGAACCCTCAACTAAAGCTTGGGAAGCTTTCGTTTTGCCACTAAACTATACCCGCTTCGCAGCGCGACTTTTTACCAGAACCCAAGCCTCATGAGAAGCCCAGGGTTGTAAAAAAGCCTGTCGACGACCTGAGCCGGCGGCTGACGGTCACAGGTCGCCGGGCCGCTCAGATGGCCAGCGCATGCTGCCCCTGCACGTAGGTGTAGCGTTGGCGAGGCTCGCGTGCCGGCTTGAGGAAACCAAGTATCGCGCTGCGGGTGTCCTCGCAGGCGGTCTTGTGTTCCATGTCCAGGAAGTGGCCGGCATCGCGAATCACGCTGAACTGGCTCTTGCCCACATGGCGACTGAACTGCCGGGCATCCTCGACGGTGGTGTACTCGTCACGCTCGCCGTTGATGAACAGCACCGGGATGTCGATATTGCGCGCTGCCTTCAATGCCCGCTCAAGATCATGATCCAGCACCTGGTTGATGTGGAAGTGCATCTGTGCGTACTCGTGGCTGTCCAGGCTGCTCACGTGACGGTAGTTGAAGCGCTTGAACAGCGACGGCAGGTGCTTGCCGATGGTGTCGTTGACCAGGTTGCCGACCTGATAGCGGTCGCAGGCGGACAAGTACTGGCAGCCGCGCTCGAGGTAGTCGCGCATCGGATCGTTGATCACCGGCGAGAACGAACTGACGATCGCCTTCTTCACCAGGCGTGGCTGGTGCGCCAGTGCCAGCAGCGTGCACGCGCCGCCCCAGGAGAAGGACATCACGTGATCGGCACGGAAGTGCTCGACCAGCTCCAGCAGAATATGCGCCTCGGTCTCTTTCGTCAGCAGACGTTCCTGGCGGTTGTGTGGCTTGGACTTGCCGGCATAGGGCTGGTCGTAGAGCACCACGTTGAATTGCGGATACAGATTGCGCACCGTCTGGGCAAAAGACGCCGTGGTGGCCAGCGAGCCGTTGATCAGGACGATCGTCTTCTCTGCCGTTTCCGCGCGATAGAACTCCGTGTAAACCCGGTACTGACCTTGGATATCAAGTACAGCGATTTCTGGCCTCATGTCATCGACTCCTGGCGCAAAAAGGGCACTCGCGTCATCTAGTGGCCTGCCCAGTCGTATCGATCGCTCGAAATGGCTGCGCAGAACCCTAGGGTGCACGTCCTATATGACAGGTAGGCATTCGCCTTGAAGTGAAACCGGGGGGCCCAGTGCCGATCCCGGTTGCGCGGGTCGACGGGTATTGTTGTTGGCGGGCGATCTGCCGTGCCCCAGGGCATCGAGACCTTGGGTGGCCGGCAAAAGGCGTCTTGGACTCCATGAGTGACCGATGAGTCACATGAAGACTGACGAATTGGATTCAAGCAGCAGCGTGCAGATCGTGCAAGTGCCGCTCGGGGGATCTTTTGCGCAAAACCGCTGGGCGGTCGTTCTGGCGGTGCCCATGGGCCTGGGCCGGGGTTGCATCGCGGGTGTTTGCCCGCGATGCACTTTCAGGCAGTTGCGGTGGGCGAATCAGAGTGCGCCGAACACTTTCTTGGCCAGGCTCGTCGCGGCCTGTGCCGGGTTCTGGCGGATACTCTGTTCTTGCTTGGCAATCATCTCGAACAGCCCGTCCAGGGCCTTTTCGGTCACGTAGTTCTCGATATTGGCGTCATCCTTGATCAGGCCCAGCCCCTTGGCCTGGCCGGCGAAGCTGTTGTACTGCTGGGCCAGGCCGACCTTGTCGGTGGCCTGCTTGACGATGGGCAGGAACTTGGCGCGGATCTGCTCGCGGCTGCTCTTGTTCAGGTACTGGGTGGCCGAATCCTGGCCACCGCTGAGGATGCCCTTGGCGTCGGTCACGGTCATCTTTTTCACCGCATCCACGAGAATCGCCTGGGCTTGTGGCACGGCAGCTTCGGCGGCCTTGTTCATGCTGTTTTCCAGGGCGTCGACCTGGTCGCCCTTGCCAAACATCTTCATCGCCTTGGCGGCCTTGCCCAGGTTGCCGGGCAGTTCGATGCGCACGTCCGGGTTGTTGTTGAAGCCGCCGGGGGTGCTCAGCTGTTTGACGGCGATCTGCGCGCCCTGAGTCAGAGCGTCCTTGAGGCCGGCGGAAGCGTCGCTCTGGGACAGGTCGCCAAGCGACAGGGCCAGGGCGCTGGCCGACAGCAGCAGGCCGGCGCACAGGGTGGTGAAGCGCAAGGAGGAGCGAATCATGAAGACTTCCTTATGGGCAGAAATGAAGCGGGATCAACGTACTTGATCGACCTTGATCCGCACAGGTTGCGGGTCGCTGCCGTCGAGTCGGACGCCGTGGTGTTCGGTGTTGATGAACAGCAGCTTGCCATCGAGTTCGATGCGGGCGCTGACGGCGTAGCGATGGCCCGGCTGGACCTTGGCCGGATCGTAGCTGAGCTGGAACGGCAGTGGCACGTTGCCCTTGACCGGCCCGGACTGGCTGGCGAGGGTGACGGCCGGGGCGTCCATCAGCGAGACGTCCTGCAGGCTCACGCTGAGCGTGGCGGCAGGCGGCAGGGCAATGCGCTGCAGGTAGAAGACTTCGCCTTCCAGACTGGCCTGGTGCGGCGTGGTATGGCTGGAGCAGGCTGTGAGCAGGGTGGCGCAGCACAGCGTAAGAAGTTTTTTCATGGAATCTCCGCAGTCCTTGGCGTGGGCTTGTGGCCGACCACTGGGACTTTAGCGCAATGGCGGGTGGGGAAGGAAATCTGTCCGGTGCTCGGCACACTGCTCGGAACATTTGCCGCGCCGGCCTTTTCGCGGGCAAGCCCGCTCCCACAAAGTTTTGCAGGGGGGCTTGCCTGCGAAAAGGCCAACTCTGGATCAGACGATAGCCTGTTCTGCGGTGTCGTCCCTATGCAGCGCCACCTGTCGGATCGACAAGCGCAGCTCCGCCGACAGCACCCGCTTGGCGACGCCTTCGGCCAGCTCGGCGAGTTTGTCGTGGTAGCCAAGCTTGCCATTGCCATCCGGCAGCAGCACGCCTTCGTGCACCAGGGTCTGGATGAAGTGGCGGAACAGGGTCTTGTCGAAGAACTCCGGGGCATTGAGCCCATGCAGGATCGACAGGCGCTGGGCCATCATCACGCACAGGTCTTCCAGTTCCTCGGCGTTCAGGCTGTGCTGGCCACTGTTGAGCAGCAGCGAGGTGGCCATGTAGAAACGCTGTAGCGTCTGTGTGATGGCGCGGGCCAGCAGAGTGAGCAGCACGAACTGGCGCGAGCTCGGCGCCGAACGCAGGTACACGCCGTTCTCGAAGCGCAGCAGGCCTTGCTCGACCAGCGCGCCCAGCCATTGGTCGATGGCCTCGTCGAGTTGCTCCGGTGTCCAGCGCAAGAACAGTTCGGCCTGCAGGTAGGGGTACAGCGCCTGGACATATTGCCCCACCAGTTCGCGACTCATCCGCGAGCTGCTGAGGAAGAAACTTGCCAGCAGCGCCGGCAGGGCGAAGATGTGCAGGACGTTGTTGCGGTAATAGGTCATCAGCACCGCATTGGCTTCGTCCAGATAGAGGATGCGCCCGAGGGCGTCCTTCTGCTCGGCCAGCAACTCCATGCCCCTGACATGTTCGATCAGCGCCTTGCCGTCACCTTCGGGCAAGGTCACGTGGCTCGAATAGGGCACTTGGCGCAACAGGGCCAGGTAGAGGTCGAGCACGCGAACCAGGGCGCGTTCGTCGAGGGCCAGGCGGCTGGTCGAGAGCAGCGCCAGGGCCACCAGGTTGACCGGGTTGATGGCTGCCGCCCCGTTCAGGTGCTGGGCGACCGTCTGGCCCAGGCGGGTGGTGGTGTCGTTGAGCCAGGCCGGGCGGAACTGCGGGGCAAGGTCTTGCTCGCGCCAGCCTGGTTGCTGCTGGTCCAAAAACGCGCCCAGGCGGATCGGTTCGCCGAAGTTGACGTAGACCTGGCCGAAGCGCTGCTTGAGGGCGCCGATGACCTTGAAGATGTCGAAGATCGACTCTTTCTTCTTGCTCGCACCGCGCAGCTCACCCAGGTAGGTACGGCCTTCGAGCACGCGTTCATAGCCGATGTAGACCGGCACGAAGACGATCGGCGTGCGCGAGGAACGCAGGAAGCTGCGCAGGGTGATCGCCAGCATGCCCGGGCGTGGCTGCAGCATGCGCCCGGTGCGCGAGCGTCCGCCCTCGACGAAGTACTCCACTGGGAAACCCTTGGTGAACAAGGTGTGCAGGTACTCATTGAACACCGCGGTGTACAGCGGGTTGCCCTTGAACGTGCGGCGCATGAAGAACGCACCACCGCGGCGCAACAGACCGCCGATCACCGGCATGTTGAGGTTGATGCCGGCAGCGATGTGCGGCGGCGTCAGGCCATTGCGGAACAACAGGTACGACAGCAGCAAGTAGTCGATGTGGCTGCGATGGCACGGCACGTAGATCACCTCGTGGCCCGGTGCGATGCCTTGCACCTGCTCGATGTGGTTGACCTTGATGCCGTCGTAGATCTTGTTCCAGAACCAACTCAGCACCACTTCCAGGAAGCGGATCGCGGTGTAGGTGTAGTCCGAGGCGATCTCGTTGCCGTAGTGCAGCGCCTTGGCCTCCGCCTTGGCGTAGGGGATCTTCTCGCGCTCGGCCTCATCGCTGATCGCCTGGCGCACCAGCGGGTCATGGACCAGGCCTTTGACCAGGTTGCGCCGGTGCGAGATGTCCGGCCCGATCACCGCGGTCTTCAGGTTGCGAAAATGCACGCGAAGCAGGCGTTGGGCCATGCGCACGGTGCGTTCCTGGCCCTTGTTTTGCTGCACCAGTTCACGCAAGTGGATCGGCGCGGAGAACTGCACGCGGGTCTTGCGACCAAGGATCAAGACACTGAGCAGGCGGCGCAGACGACCGGTGACCGCCCAGCTGTCGGCGAACAACAGTTTCCACGGGCTGGATTCGCTGGCCGGGGTCTGCCCCCAGAACACGCTGACCGGAATGATCTGCGCATCCTCTTCGGCATGCTCGCCGATCGCCTCGATCAGGCGCTCCAGGGTGGGGGGCGCGCCGCGTTTGTCCTGGCGGCCTAGCCAGTCCGGGTCTGGCGTGAGGTAGAAGAACGCCGCAGGTTCGTGCAGCGGTCCGACGGCAACGGGCAGTATGGGGCGTGGCAGCCCCGCCTTGGTGCACTCGCGGTCGACCACCGCCAGATCAGTGAGCGACGGCGAGGGCAGGGCATAGAACACCGGGCGGCTGCGGTCGAGCTTGAGCGTCAGCGAGGACTGGTTGATGGTTTCGGAGCGCACCCACAGGTAGAGCACGCGACGCAGGGCGCCGAAGATCAGGCGGCGCAGGGGGGAACGGGTCATGGGGTGTTTGCCCTGGAAAATGTATCAGGTGATATACCAGCAAGTTAGGCTGCTGTATCTGCATAAGTTCAGCAAAAATCGTCCATCCACGGACCCGTCATCAATTTTTTTTGTTCTCTGTCATATACTCGGTCCGCACCTTGCAGGAAATTTCCTCAAGCAGTGTCGGCACAGGGAGGAGACCCTGTGCCTGCAAGGCGATCTTCAAAATAAAAATCCGGAGTGTTTCAGATGTCGTCTCGTGAGACTGGGAATGTGAAGTGGTTCAACGATGCCAAGGGTTTTGGCTTCATTCAGCGCGACGGGGGAGCGGATGTGTTCGTCCACTATCGTGCGATCCGCGGTGAGGGGCATCGTACCCTGGTCGAGGGACAGCAGGTGGAGTACTCCCTGGTGCAGGGCCAGAAAGGCCTGCAGGCAGAGGACGTGGTCGGTCTCTGACACGTAGTCGGCACGCTTCAAGCTGCAGGTTGTCCGTGGAACTTGCAGCCTGATGCGAGCTTTTTCAGCTGGTGCGCCAGGTGATTTCCTCTTCACCGTCGGCGCTGATGCGGATCCAGCGATCGGCATCCTCTTCACCATCTTCCTCGACCCAACTGCCCGGCGCGCAGCGCACTTCGACCTCGAGCGCAGCGAAGGCGGCACGGGCGCAAGCAACGTCATCG
Organism: Pseudomonas sp. SYWMCR5; assembly: GCF_057197165.1. Lineage (NCBI taxonomy): Bacteria > Pseudomonadati > Pseudomonadota > Gammaproteobacteria > Pseudomonadales > Pseudomonadaceae > Pseudomonas > Pseudomonas sp. SYWMCR5. The sequence continues at coordinate 777,780 of NZ_JBXUNH010000001.1, read as the reverse complement.
GCCCACGGTGTCTGATCGCTTTCCAGGTACAGGCTGTTCCATTTCCCTACAGCCTTGGGTAACCAAGTGACCGGAATGTTACCGGCTGTGCACTTGAAGGTCTGGCCTTTCTGTTTCCATTCGCTGCATGGGCCCAGGGCCTGGGTCAGCCAGTCGGCGATCTGCTTGTGATCGACGTCGGCGTCCTTGAGGTAGATCTCGATATCGGGTTGGCGCATTTCAGGGCTCCGGGTGTGCTCAGTCTTGGCGCACGAAATAGTCATAACGCATGGAAACCGTGACGTCGAACGGCTCAGGCTGCTCGATCACGCGGGCACGTTTCTCGGCGCTGGCGCGCCAGCCGTGCGGGGTCATGGCCAGCAGGTCCGCGCGGGCTTTGGCCTCGCTCAGTGTCAGGGTGAACTCGAGCACCTCGCCGTGGGCGTGCTGCATGCCGTCCGGGACCAAGGCCAGGTGCTTGTCGTCGGCGTAGTAGCGCACTTCATCGTAGAGCATCTGGCGCAGCTCCATCAGGTGGCCGCTGGTCGGTCCGACCCGCATCAGGCCGCCACCCGGGGCGAGCAGGCGCTTGGCTTCGGCCCAATCCAGCGGGCTGAAGACACTGGCGATGAAGTTGCAGCTGGCGTCCGCCATCGGCACGCGAGCCATGCTGGCGACCATCCAGGTCAACTGCGGTGCGCGGCGGCAGGCCCGCTTGACCGCCTCGCGGGAGATGTCCAGGGCATAGCCGTCTGCCGTAGGCAGCGCCTGGGCGATCTGCGCGGTGTAGTAACCCTCGCCGCAGCCGATATCGAGCCAGGCGCTGGGCTGGCGTGCTGCGGCCAGTTGCGCCAGGCGCGCGGCCACCGGGGCGTAGTGACCGGCGTCGAGGAAATCGCGACGAGCCTCGACCATGGCCTGGTTGTCGCCCGGGTCGCGGCTGTTCTTGTGCTGCACCGGCAGCAGGTTCAGGTAGCCCTGGCGGGCGCGGTCGAAGCGGTGGCCGGCAGGGCAGGCCACACCGTTGTCGAGCTGCGTCAGGGGCGCCTGGCAGAGGGGGCAGGCAAGCATCAGGCGAGCAACCGCACCAGGGTCTGGTAATAGATTTCGGTCAGCAGGTCCAGGTCGCTGGCCAGGATACGCTCGTCCACCTGGTGGATGGTGGCGTTGACCGGGCCCAGTTCGACCACCTGGGTGCCCAGGGTGGCAATGAAACGGCCATCGGAGGTGCCGCCGCTGGTGGACGGCTGGGTGTCGCGACCGGTGACGGCCTTGATGCTCGATGACACCGCATCGAGCAGTTCACCTGGTTCGGTGAGGAACGGCAGGCCCGACAGCGCCCAGTCGATCGACCAGTCCAGCTGGTGCTTGTCGAGGATTGCCGCCACCCGCTGTTGCAGGCCTTCGACAGTCGACTCGGTGGAGAAGCGGAAGTTGAACAGCGCGACCAGGTCGCCCGGGACCACGTTGGTGGCGCCGGTGCCGGAGTTGAGGTTGGAGATCTGGAAGCTGGTCGGCGGGAAGAAGGCATTGCCCTCGTCCCAGTGCTCGGCAGCCAGTTCCGCCAGGGCCGGCGCGGCCAGGTGGATCGGGTTGCGGGCCAGGTGCGGGTAGGCCACGTGGCCCTGCTTGCCGCGCACGGTCAGCTTGGCGCCGAGCGAGCCGCGACGGCCGTTCTTGACCACGTCCCCGAGCAGCGTGGTGCTCGACGGCTCGCCGACGATGCACCAGTCCAGGCGCTCGTTGCGGGCCTTGAGCAACTCCACCACGGCCTTGGTGCCGTGATGCGCCGGACCTTCCTCGTCGCTGGTGATGAGGAAGGCAATCTTGCCGCGGTGGTCGGGGTGATCGTTCACGAAGCGCTCGCTGGCGATGACCATCGAGGCCAGGCTGCCCTTCATGTCGGCAGCGCCGCGGCCGCAGAGCATGCCGTCGGCGTCGATCAGCGCGTCGAAAGGCTCATGCTGCCATTGCTGCACGGGGCCGGTGGGCACCACGTCGGTATGACCGGCGAAGCACAGCACCGGACCGTCTTGGTTGCCATGGGTGGCCCAGAAGTTGTCGACGTCCTCGAAGCGCATCGGCTCGAGCTGGAAGCCGACGGCACCCAGGCGGTTCATCATCAGGGTCTGGCAGTCGGCATCGACCGGCGTCACCGAGGGGCGACGGATCAGGTCGCAGGCCAGTTGAAGGGTAGGCGAGAGCTCGGCTGGGGCCGTCATGGGGGACTCCGGGGCAAGGCAAGGCGGGAAATCTGAGGGGCGTTATCTTATATCAAATGATTTCAGGCTTCACGGCCCATTCGCCGGCAAGTCGCAGCGGCGAATGGGCTGCGAAGCAGCCCGGCTACATCAGGCCTGCTGCGGTTCGGCGGCCTTTTCTCCAGGCTTGGGCAGCGACGACAGCAACGCCATCACCAACGCCGCCAGGTACGGCAGCGACTGCACCAGCAGCATCGCTACCCAGAAGCGCATGTCGGAGCTGGGCAGCCCCTGCACCAGGTAGATCCCGGCTGCCGCGCTCCACAGCAGCAACATGATGAACAGCTCTTCGCGCGCCTCGGAGATCGCCACCAGCACGCCATGGCTGTCGGCGTTCTTCGGGGTGCGGAAGAACGGCATGCTGCTGGTGAAAAAGCCGTACAGCACCGCCTTGGCGATGGTGTGCGACAACGCCAGGCCCGCCAGGGCGGCGGCGAAGGCGTCCTTCATGTTGACTCCCACCGCACGGCGATAGAGGAACACGATCTTGCCGACCTTGAAGAAGAACAGCGCCAGCGGCGGGATGGCAAAGATCATCAGCGGTGGATCGACGCGATGCGGCACGATGATCATCGCCGCCGACCACAACAGTGCGCCGACGGTGAAGAAAATGTTCATGCCATCGGCGATCCATGGCAGCCAGCCGGCCAGGAAGTGGTAGCGCTGGCCACGAGTCAGCTCGCTGTTCTTGCCGCGCAGCAGGGCGCCGGCGTGGTGCTTGATGATCTGGATCGCACCATAGGCCCAGCGGAAGCGCTGTTTCTTGAAGTCGATGAAGGTGTCTGGCATCAGGCCCTTGCCGTAGCTGTTGTGGGCATAGGCGGCCGACAGGCCCTTCTCGAATACCCGCAGGCCCAGCTCGGCATCCTCGCAGATGCACCATTCGGCCCAACCCAGCTCTTCGAGCACGCTGCGTCGAGTCATGGTCATGGTGCCGTGCTGAATGATTGCGTCACGGTCGTTACGGGTGACCATGCCAATGTGGAAGAAGCCCTTGTATTCGCTGTAGCACAGCTTCTTGAAGGCGCTCTCGTGCTGGTCGCGGTAGTCCTGCGGCGACTGCACCACGGCGATCTTCGGATCGGCGAAGTGCGGCACCATGTGCTTGAGCCAATTAGGGTCGACGCAGTAGTCCGAGTCGATCACCGCGATCACTTCGGCATCCTTGGCGGTGTGCGGGATCAGGTAGTTCAGTGCCCCCCCCTTGAAGCCTGCCAGCGGGGCCACATGGAAGAACCTGAAGCGCTCGCCGAGCTTCTCGCAGTGGGCCTTGAGCGGCTCCCACACGGCCGGGTCCTTGGTGTTGTTGTCGATCACCAGCACTTCGTAGTCGGGATAGTCCAGGGCGGCGAGGGCATCGAGGGTCTGTTTCACCATCTCCGGTGGCTCGTTGTAGCACGGCACGTGCACCGAGACCTTGGGTCGGTAGGCGCTGTCGCCTTGCACCGGGAGGAATTCGCGTCTTCGCTTGTGAATCCATACAGCCTCGGCCAGCTCGTGGGCCTCGGTGAGCAAGACGATGAACACACCGATGGCGCCGAGGGCCAGAAGCAAGCCTACGGTCAGGCTGAACCAGGTGCTGTACTGCTGGCTGTAGTCGTAGGCGATCCACACCAGCACCGATCCGCAGAGGAAGGTGATGAAGGTCAGGAAGGTGCGTCCGCGTTGGCGCAGCGCCGAGCCGTCGATCAGCAGCACGGTCAGTGCGATCATCGCCAGCACCACCGAAGCCACGGCCAGGGCTCGCCATTGTGGAATGGCCACCACTGGCCCTTCGAAGTTGAATTTCTGCTGGCGTTCGGCGTTGAACACGCCCCAGTACGCGCCCACTGAGCCTTCGTCGCTGGCTTTCCAGGGCTGGTCGTAGGCTTCGATCACGAAGTAGTTGAAGCCGCGGCGGTTCAAGGTGTTGACCAGGGTGCGCAGGTAGATCGCCTGGTCGGCCTGGGTCGCATCGGCGCCGCCGCGCATGCGGCCATTGCTCGGCCAGCCCACTTCCGACAGCAGCAAGGGTTTGCGCGGGAACTGGCGCTTGAGGTCGCGGGCCCGGTCGAGCACGAACTGGATCGAATCGCCCACCGGCACGAACTCCCAGTAAGGCAGGATGTGCGCGGCGATCAGGTCGACGTGCTTGGCCAGTTCCGGGTGCTCTTTCCAGATGTGCCATTGCTCACTGGTGGTCACAGGTACTTTGACCGCGGCCCGCACCCGATCCAGGTATTTGATCAGTGCCTCTGGCGTGATTTCTTCCCGGAACAGGGCTTCGTTGCCTACCACCACACGGACCACGCTGCGCGAGCTGTTGGCCAAACCGATGGCTTTTTCGATCTCGCGCTCGTTGCGCTCCAGATCCGTACTGATCCAGATGCCCAGGGTCACGCGCAGGCCCAGCTCCTCGGCCAGGTGCGGAATTTCCGCCTGGGTGCCTTCGACGGTGTAGATGCGGATGTTGTCGGTGAGCTTGCTGAGTTGCTCCAGGTCCTGGCGCATCTCGTCTTCGCTGGGGTACTGGCCTTTTTGCGGGCTTTCACCGAGGCGGAAGGGCGAATAGGAGAAACCGGAGATCTGCTCTGGCCAGGCTGGGGCCGATACCGGGCGGTTGATCAGCGCCCAGAAGCCGGTGAACAGCGCGGCAATGGCCAGCACCACCACCAGGTTGAGACCGAATTTGCGTGATGACATAGGTGATTCAGTTTCCGAGGAAGGGAGCGGGAAGCGAGCGCCGTGCATCCCGCTCTGTTGTCGTCCAGATCTGCTTGTTTGATAAGACATTAAAGCAGGATTGGTAGGCTGTTTCCTAATGAACGCGCGCTGCGCGAAGAGGAGCATCATGTCGACAAGCCCTCACCGGCGTGTCCGCATGGCATATAATGCGCGCCGGTTTTTTCGGGGTATGAACATGAGCACAGAAGATCCACGCTTTGCCGGTGTCGCCCGGCTGTACGGCGATGACGGCCTGCAACGTCTGCGCCAGGCCCACGTGGCGGTCGTCGGCATTGGCGGTGTGGGTTCCTGGGCGGCAGAAGCCCTGGCGCGCAGTGGCGTGGGCGAAATCAGCCTGTTCGATCTGGACGACGTCTGCGTCAGCAACACCAATCGCCAGGCCCATGCGCTGGAGGGGCAGGTGGGGCGCTCGAAGGTCGAGGTCATGGCCGAGCGCCTGCGCGCGATCAATCCGGCCTGCACCGTGCATGCGGTGGCTGACTTCGTCACCCGTGACACCATGCTCGAATACATCACCGAGTCGCTGGATTGTGTGATCGATTGCATCGACAGCGTGCAGGCCAAGGCCGCGCTGATCGCCTGGTGCCGGCGGCGCAAGATTGCGATTGTCACCACCGGGGGGGCGGGCGGACAGATCGATCCGACCCAGATCCAGATTGGCGACCTCAACAAGACCTTCAACGACCCACTGGCGTCGCGGGTACGTTCCACCTTGCGCCGGGACTACAACTTCTCGCGCAATGTCAGCCGCAATTATGGTGTGCCTTGCGTGTTCTCCAGCGAACAACTGCGCTACCCCAAGGGGGATGGCAGTGTGTGCCTGCAGAAGAGCTTCGTGGGGGAAGGCGTGCGCCTGGATTGTTCGGGGGGCTTCGGCGCGGTGATGATGGTGACCGCGACCTTCGGCATGGTGGCCGTGAGCAAGGCCGTGGAGAAGCTGGTGGCTGGCGCGCGGCGGCCGTCGGAGCGGGTCAAGGCGCAATAAGCGCCAAGCAGGCGCTTTCGACTCAAGGGCTGGTTACCAACTCCGCCATCTGTAGCAACACCGCATGCAGCCCATTGCTGCGTGAGGGCGAAAGCTGTCGCTCCAGTCCAAGTTGCGTAAACCACTCGCGCAGGTCCAGCCCGGCCAGATCTTCGCTGCCCAGCCCCTGCACCCGCACCAGCAGCAACGCCAGCAGGCCGCGCAGCAGCCGGGCATCGCTGGTTGCCTTGAAGCGCCACTGTCCGTCGACCTGCACAGCCACCAGCCAGACCAGGCTTTCACAGCCATGCACGCGGTTGGCGTCGGTCTTGTCAGACTCGTCCAGTGGCTCCAGGCGATCACCCATCTGCATCAACAGGCGCGCACGCTGCTCCCAGCCTTTTGCCTGGGTGAAGGTGTCCAGCGCCTGCTGGGCTGCTTCGGGCAGGCTCACCGCAGCAGCTCCAGACCCTGGTCGAGCGCATCGAAGAAGCGCTGCAGGTCGTCGCTGTCGTTGTACAGCCCCAGCGAAACGCGGATCGCGCCTTCCAGCCCAAGCCCCTTGAGCAATGGCATGGCGCAATGGTGCCCGGCGCGCACTGCGATCCCTTGTTCGGTCAGCAGGTGGGCGATATCGGCGTTGTGCACGCCGTCGATGACGAAGCTGGCCAGTGCGCTCTGTGGGGTGCCGAGGATGCGCACGCCTTCGCGGTCGGCCAGGCCGCGCACCAGGTGCTGGTGCAGGCTGGTTTCGTGGGCCGCCACGGCCGCAGGATCGAGGCTGGCGAGGTAGTCGAGGGTCGCGCCCAGGCCGATCACGCTGGCGATCGGCGGCGTACCCGCCTCGAAGCCCAGTGGCGCGGGACGAAAGCTTGACTCATGGTAGTCGGCCAGTTGCACCATCTCACCGCCGAACTGCCAGTGTCGCAGCCGTGCCAAGGCCTCTGTGCGGCCATAGAGCGCGCCAACCCCGTCCGGGCCATACAACTTGTGGCTGGAAAACACGTAGAAATCGCAGCCCAACTGCTGCACGTCGTGGCGGCCATGAACCACGCCCTGGGCGCCATCGACCACGCTCAAAGCGCCCTGGGCGCGGGCATGAGCAAGCAGCGCAGGCAATGGCTGCCAGGTGCCGAGCACGTTGGACAACTGGCTCAGCGCGACCAGGCGTGTGCGCGGCCCGATCAGTTGCAAGGCGTGCTCGAGGTCGATCCGGCCATGCTCGTCCAGCGGCAGCACCACCAGACGCAGATTGCGGCGCTGCGCCAATTGTTGCCAGGGCAGCAGGTTGGCGTGGTGCTCCAGTGCGCTGACGGCGATTTCGTCGCCGGCTTCGAAGCCATGCTCCAGACCGTAGGCCAGCAGGTTGAGCGCCGAGGTGGCGCCGTGGGTGAAGATGATCTGCCGGGAGTCAACGGCGTTGAGCCAGGTGGCAACCTTGTCGCGGCTGGTCTCGAATGCCTGGGTCGCCAGCGCACCGGGCAGGTGCTGGGCGCGGTGCACATTGGCTGCACCATGGCTGTAGTAGTGGCTCAGGGCGTCAAGCAGGGCCTGGGGTTTCTGCGTTGTGGCGGCGCTGTCCAGGTAGGTCTGACGCTGCCGTTGCAGGGCGGTGATGGCGGGAAAGTCGGCACGCCAGGGGGAGGGCTGGAACATGATCGCGGGGCCTGGAATGAAAATCGGGTCTGGCGTAGTGCCAGACCCGATCTTAACATCTCAAGCACCGAGCGTCCGCTGATCGCGGGCAAGCCCGCTCTTGCAGCGGCCTGCAAAGTCCTCAGTTGTGCGCGTGCAGCGCCTCGTTCAGCTCGATGGCCGACTTGTGGGTCTTGCACTCCACCGCACCGTTGAGCGAGTTGCGGCGGAACAGCAGGTCGGTCTGGCCGGCCAGGTCACGGGCCTTGACCACCTTGACCAGCTCGTTGTGCTCGTCGAGCAGGTTTACCTTGGTGCCAGCGGTGATGTACAGGCCGGCTTCGACGGTGTTGCGGTCGCCCAGGGGGATACCGATACCGGCGTTGGCGCCGATCAGGCACCCTTCACCAACCTTGATGACGATGTTGCCGCCACCGGACAGGGTGCCCATGGTCGAGCAGCCGCCGCCCAGGTCCGAGCCCTTGCCGACGAACACGCCGGCCGAGACGCGGCCTTCGATCATGCCCGGGCCTTCGGTGCCAGCGTTAAAGTTGACGAAGCCTTCGTGCATGATGGTGGTGCCTTCGCCGATGTAGGCGCCCAGGCGCACACGGGCGGTGTCGGCGATACGCACGCCGCTCGGGACCACGTAGTCGGTCATCTTCGGGAACTTGTCCACCGAGAACACTTCCAGCAGTTCGCCCTTCAGGCGTGCTTCCAATTGCTGCTCGGCCAGTTCGGCCAGGTCGATGGCGCCCTGGTTGGTCCAGGCCACGTTCGGCAGCAGTGGGAAGATGCCGGCCAGGGAAACACCGTGCGGCTTGACCAGGCGGTGCGACAGCAGGTGCAGCTTGAGGTAGGCCTCGGGGGTGGAGGTCAGCGCACCGTCTTCGGCGAGCAGGGTGGCGACCAGTGGCTTGTGGCTTTCGGCCAGGCGGGTCAGCAGTGCGTGCTGGATGGCATCCACGCCCTTGACCGCGTCGGCGAGCTGGGCGGCCTGGGCCGGGCTGAAGGCGATCGCCTGGTTGCCGCCTTCGTAGCCGAGGATCGGGGTGATGGCCGCGACCAGCTCGCTGGACGGGTTGAGCAGGGGCTGAGCGTAGAAGACTTCCAGCCAGGTGCCCTGGCGGTTCTGGGTGCCGACACCGAAGGCCAGGCTGAACAGAGTGGTGGACATGCGGTTACCTCGTACTGAAATGGATTGACAACGGGCGGCTCACTGCAGGGCGGCCGCGTACAGATCCGGTTTGAAACCCACCAGGGTCTTGTCGCCGAGGTCGAGGACCGGGCGCTTGATCATCGACGGCTGGGCGAGCATCAGCTCGACGGCCTTGGCCTGGTCAAGGCCGGCCTTTTGCGCGTCGTCGAGCTTGCGGAATGTGGTGCCGGCGCGGTTGAGGATCTTTTCCCAACCGTGTTCGTCGCACCAGCGGTTCAGGCTGTCACGGTCGATGCCCTGGGTCTTGTAGTCGTGGAAGTCGTAGCCGATGGCTTTTTCCTCGAGCCAGGTACGCGCTTTCTTCATCGTGTCGCAGGCCTTGATGCCGTAGAGAATGTAAGCCATTGAACGTCAAGGGTCGTCGGAGCTTTCCGGGCCGACCCCGCAACTCCTCGAAAATTGGGGTGGGCAGGATTATGCGGTAACTCTCGGCACGGCGCCACGGCTGTGGCGCCGGCTTCTGACCGACGAGTTTTCAGCCTTTGTCGAGCAACTGCCCGGACTTGATGAAATTCACCCCGGCGTGCTGCATCTTGCTCATTGCATTTTCCAGCGAGCCGTCTTTGTCGATGGCGCGGCAGGCGTCCAGCACTACATAGGTGGTGAAGCGTTCGCGCCGTGCGTGCAGGGCAGTCCAGGCCACGCAGAAATCCAGGGCAAGGCCCACCACGTAGACGCTGGTGACCGCTTTTTCACGCAGGTAGCCGGCGAGGCCGGTGGTGGTCTTCTGGTCGGCTTCAAAGAAGGCCGAGTAGCTGTCTACCAGCGGGTTCCCGCCCTTGCGCACGATCAACTGGGCGTGGGGCAGGTCTACCTTGGGGTGGAATTCGGCACCCTGGCTGCCCTGCACGCAGTGATCCGGCCAAAGCACCTGGGGGCCGTAGGGCAGTTCGATGATGTCGTAGGGGTTCTTGCCGGGATGGCTGGAAGCGAAGGAGATATGCCCGGCGGGATGCCAGTCCTGGGCCTGGACCACAGTGCGGAAATTCACGGCGATCTGGTTGACCAGCGGCACGATCTCGTCGCCGCGGGGCACCTCCAGGGCGCCGCCGGGGGTGAAGTCATTCTGGATATCGATCACGAGCAGGGCGCGATCGGGGCTATCGTTGCTGATTGTGTGGTTGCTCGGTGACGTACTCATCGAAAGACCTTCCTTGTTATGACGATGTTGGAGTTATAACAGCGGTTCCTGAATCAGCTGTTTGTGTAGCATGGCGTTACATCTTCTCCGGCGACTTGCGACTTAGGTGCAGCAGTTCGTTGGCGGCTTGGCTCGTTACTATATGTGTCCAGTTACCGACGGCGTTGTCCAAGGCGACCAGGACCGCTTTTGAATCGAAAAGGGAAACACGCCACATGCAGTCAGCTTATACCGTTCTTATCCTGCTGATGCTGGTCAGTGTCTCCAAGCTGGTGGGGCGGATGATCCCGCTGCCCCTGCCACTGGTGCAGATCGGCGCTGGAGCGCTGCTGGCCTGGCCAACACTCGGCCTGCACGTGGCCCTGGATCCCGAGTTGTTCCTGTTCCTGTTCCTGCCACCGTTGCTGTTCGCCGATGGCTGGCGTATCCCCAAGCGCGAGCTATGGCGCATTCGTGGCCCGGTGGTGGCCTTGGCCGTGGGGCTGGTGCTGTTCACCGTGGTGGGGGCGGGGTACTTCATCCACTGGATCCTGCCAAGCATTCCGCTGCCGGTAGCGTTCGCCCTGGCTGCGGTGCTCTCGCCCACCGACGCGGTGGCCGTTTCGGCGATTACCCAGGATCGCCTGCCAACACCCTTGATGCACATGCTCCAGGGCGAAGCGCTGATGAACGATGCCACGGGCCTGGTGACGTTCAAGTTCGCGTTGGCAGCGGCCATTACCGGGGTGTTTTCGCTGACCGATGCCAGCCTGACGTTCGTGCTGGTAGCCATCGGCGGGCTTGCGGTTGGCGTGGGACTGAGCTGGTTGGTGGGGCGCCTGCGTGCCTGGATGATCGCTCGGGGCTGGGACGATCCGGCGACGCATGTGGTGTTCATGCTGCTGTTGCCGTTTGCCGCCTACGTGCTGGCCGAACGACTCGGTGTCTCGGGCATTCTCTCGGCGGTGGCGGCAGGGATGATGCAGAGCTGGCTCGACCTGTTGCCGCGCCAGACCAGTACGCGCCTGCTCAATCGCAGCGTCTGGTCGCTGCTGGAGTTCGCCTTCAATGGCCTGATCTTCCTGCTGCTGGGCTTGCAATTACCCGACATCATCAAGGCAGTGGTCAGCCATGAAACGTCGTTGTGGCCGACCCTGGCCTGGCGCTGCCTCGATGTGGTGGCGATCTTCGTGGCGTTGGTGCTGCTGCGGTTCGTCTGGGTACAAAGCGTGTGGCGCGCTATCGGCGTGCTGCGCCGCTGGCGCGGTAAGTCGGCGCTGGTGCTGATGCCCAGCGCACGTTCGTGCTGGCTGTTGACCCTGGGCGGCGTGCGCGGGGCCGTGACCTTGGCGGGTGTGATGTCGGTGCCCTTGCTGATCGGGGCCGGCCAGGCGTTCCCGGAGCGTGATCTGCTGATCTTCATTGCCGCCGGGGTGATCCTGCTGTCGCTGATCAGTGCCTGCATCGCCCTGCCGATTCTGTTGCGCGGGGTGACCAAGAGCCCGGACGAACGCCTGCATCAGGAAGTACAGGAAGCCTGGAGACGCACCGCGGAAGCCGCTATCCATGCACTGGAGGCCGAGGAGGTCATCGATGCCAATGCCCCGCAGGATGCCGCCCAGGCGACGCTGGCGACCGAGTTGAAGGCGCGCCTGATGGCGGAATACCGGGATGAGCTGGACAGTTACAACGACAGCGCCGAAGCGCGTGCGCTGGCCGAGCAGATGGATCTTCTGGAGCGCCGCTTGCGCTTGCGTGCATTGCGCGCACAGCGGCTGGAACTGTACAGCCTGCATCGCCAGCACCTGGTGGGGGATGAAGTAGTGCGCCAGGTGCTGGGTGAACTGGACATGAGCGAGGCGAACCTGGGGCAGGTTCGTTAGCGTCAGTCGTGTGGGTAGGCCAGGCGCATCATCTCGAGGTCTTTCGCACTGAGCTCCGTATTCTGGACTACCTCGGATCCATCCAAGGTCATCCAGGCCGCAATCGGGTAATGCATTATAGAGAGCGGATCGTACTGGGTTTTGATCAGTTCGTTGTCGGGCCGTTTGTTCAGGTAAGTCTCCCTGATGTCTTGCTCTGACCAGTCATCCGATTGCTTGGCAGCTTCGAATAGAGCCGGCTCGTTCCAGGGGATGGTGGCATCGGGGTGTAGCTGTTCATGTTCGAATCCTAGTGCATGGCCGAACTCGTGTAACACGGTGGATTCGAATGATTCATCCCCCGGTATGACATTCAGCGACATGGTGTAGCCTTCACTAGCCAGTGCATCGGTGCCGATGTCTGATTCGTTGTGCTCTGCATGTTCGCCTGTGAGGATCCTGATCTGGGCATGTTTGTCATCATCTTCTGACAGATCAAGCTCCAGGTTGGCGCCGGAAAGATCCACCCACTGGCAAGCCAGTTCGAAGATCGACATCTTGAGCTTTCTGTCCGGAGCACCGAGAAACGAGATCCACAAAGTACGACCGGGTGCCCATAGTCGGCCGGTCTCGATCAGTCCGCGCTTTTTTCGACCGCCGTTGCTCTGGCCCCTGTTGCGGGGGTTCTCGGTAACGGCCAGATCATGGGAGAGCTGCTGATCGATGCGGTGGCGAGTACGGAGTGAGGCGAGTGTATACATCGGAGAGTTCCTGGTGTGGTTGGAACTCAGGATGATCTGCGACCGATCAAGCTACGTGGCATTACATAAGTCTGTGCGGTGACACGCGTTCAGACATCCCAGCGCCCGAGTGCCGTTAGATAGTTACCTAGGGGCTGACATTGACGCCAGCCCCAAGGGGAGAGGCATTTCAGCGCCCTGCGAGGAACCCGCGAATCCGCTCGGCCGCCTCGATGCACTCGGCCAGAGGCGCAACCAGCGCCATGCGCACGCGTCCTGCGCCCGGATTGACGCCATCCACTTCACGCGACAGATACGAGCCCGGCACAACGGTCACGTGCTCGGCTTCGAACAGGTCACGGGTAAAATCAGCGTCGCTGCCCGGCACCTTGGCCCACAGATAGAAGCTGCCATCCGGGCGTTGCACGTCCATCACCGGTTGCAGGATCTCGAGCACGGCATCGTACTTGGCGCGGTACTGGTCGCGGTTTGCGCGCACATGGGCTTCGTCCTGCCAGGCGGCGACGCTGGCCAGTTGCGTCTGCACCGGCATGGCGCAACCGTGGTAGGTGCGGTACAGCAGGAATGGCTTGATGATCTCGGCATCGCCAGCGACGAAGCCCGAACGCAGACCCGGCAGGTTGGAGCGCTTGGACAGGCTGTGGAACACCACGCAGCGTTTGAAGTCGTTGCGGCCGAGCTCGGCGCAGGCGCTCAGCAGGCCTGGTGGTGGAGCGTCTTCGTCGAAGTACAGCTCGCTGTAGCACTCGTCGGCGGCAATCACGAAATCGTGCTCGTCGGCCAGGGCGATCAGCTTTTTCAGGGTGTCCATCGGCACCAGTGCGCCGGTGGGGTTGCCAGGGGAGCACAGGAACAGGATCTGGCAGCGCTTCCAGATCTCGACCGGCACCGCGTCGAAATCAGGGTTGAAGCCGTTGTTTTCCAGGCAGGGCAGGTAGTGCGGAGTAGCTCCGGCCAGCAGCGCCGCGCCTTCGTAGATCTGGTAGAACGGGTTGGGGCTGACCACCAGGCCGTCGTCGGCGCGGTTGACCACCGTTTGCGTGAAGGCGAACAGCGCTTCACGGGTGCCATTGACCGGCAGGACATGCTGGTCGGCATCGAGCCAGCCAGCGGGCACGCCAAAACGGCGCTCGCACCATTGGACGATGGCCTGGCGCAGGGCCGGCAGGCCGAGGGTGCTGGGGTAGACCGCCAGTTTATCGAGGTTGTCGGCCAGGGCCTTGGCGACGAACGCCGGGGATTCATGCTTCGGCTCACCGATCGACAGGGCAATGGCGCGTTTGTCCGCGGCAGGTTTCACGCTGCCGAGCAGGGCGCGGAGCTTCTCGAAGGGATAGGGCTGAAGCTGGGTCAAGGCATGGTTCATCGGCGCAAGGTCTCGTAATCGTCAGAAGGTCACGCGGGTAGGGCTGGTATCGCTGGACTGGCCGGCCTGCAACTGTTCGACGATGGCTTCCTGCAGGCGGCTGCACAGTTGCGGGTCGGAGAGCGGCTGGTTGTCGGCGTCGGTGATGAAGAACACGTCTTCCACGCGCTCGCCGAGGGTGGCGATCTTGGCGTTCTGCAGCGACAGGTCGAACTCCAGGAAGATCCGCCCCAGGCGCGCCAGCAGGCCAGGCCGGTCGGGTGCGGTGATTTCGAGGATGGTCACCGGGCGCTGGGCATCGTTGAGGATGGTCACCTGCGGCGCGAAGTTGAAGTGCTTGAGCTGGCGCGGCACGCGCCGCTGGATGATGGTCGGGTAATCCTCGGGATTGCGCAGTGCCTCGGTCAGCCCTTCGCGGATCTGCTTGACCCGCTGCGGGTTGTCGCCGATCGAGCCGCCGTCGTTGTCGAGCACGATGTAGGTGTCGAGGGTGAACTGGCTGCTGGAGGTGATGATGCGGGCGTCGTGGATGTTCAGGTTGAGCTGCGACATCGCCGCCACGGTCACGGCGAAGAAGTCGTGCTGGTCGGGCGCGTAGATGAAGATCTGCGTGCCGCCTTCGAACTCGCGCTGGGTGGTTTCCTTGATCAGCACCAGCGGGCCGCCATCGGCCGGCTGCTGGAGAATCGCATCGCTGTGCCAGGCCACATCGGCGGCGGTGTGCTTGAGGAAATAGTCGTCGCCCAGCTGCGACCAGAGTTGCTCCACATCGTCCGGGTCTGTGCCTTCGCGCACGAGGATGTCCAGCGCGGCGCTTTGTGTCTGGCGAATCTGCTCCTCGCGGTCCAGCGGGTTCTCAAGGCCCCGGCGCAGCGCGCGCTTGGTCTCGGTGTAGAGCTGGCGCAGCAGGCTGGCGCGCCAGGAGTTCCACAGGCTGGGGTTGGTGGCGTTGATGTCGGCCACGGTCAGCACGTAGAGATAGTCCAGGCGGGTTTCGTCGCCGACGAACAGGGCGAAATCGTTGATCACCTGCGGGTCGGAGAGGTCCTTGCGCTGGGCGGTGGTGGACATCACCAGGTGGCTCTGCACCAGCCAGGCAATCAGCCGCGAGTCCCAGGCCGGTAGCTGATGGCGCTCGCAGAACGCCTGAGCATCCACCGCACCGAGCTCGGAGTGATCGCCCTGGCGACCCTTGCCGATGTCGTGATAAAGGCCGGCGAGGTAGATCAGCTCAGGCTTGGGCAGGCGTCCCATGAGCTTGCTGGCCAACGGGAATTTCTCCGACACCGGGGTGTACTGCAGTTTGCGCAGGTGCTTGATGAGGTTGAGCGTGTGCGCATCGACCGTATAGATGTGGAACAGGTCGTGCTGCATCTGTCCGACGATCAGGCCGAATTCCGGCAGGTAGCGACCGAGGATGCCATAGCGGTTCATGCGCCGCAGGTTGCGGTGGATGCCGATCTCGCACTTGAACAGCTCGATGAACAGGCTGGTGTTGCGGATATCGTTGCGGAACTTGTCGTCGATCAGGTGCCGATGTTCACGCAGAAGGCGCACGGTGTCGGCGCGTACGCCCTTGATCTCCGGATGCTGGGCCATCAGCACGAAGATCTCCAGCATGGCGAACGGGGTGCGCTTGAAGACGTTCGGGTTGACCGCCTCTATATAGCCGTCATGCAGGCGAAAGCGCGAGTTCAGCGGCTGGGTGCTGCCATTGTCGTCGGCGAGGATCACTTCCTCGAAGTGCTGGATGATCAGGTCGCAGAGCTGGCTGATGCTCATCACCACCCGGTAGTACTGCTGCATGAACTGCTCGATGGCGCGCTTGGGGTTCTCGTCGCTGTAACCGAGCAGCGCCGCGATACTGCGCTGGTGGTCGAACAGCAGGCGGTCTTCGGCGCGTCCGGCGAGCATGTGCAGGGCGTAGCGCACGCGCCAGAGGAAGGCCTGCGACGAGGCCAGCAGGTCGTTCTCGCTTTCCAGCAGAAAACCTTCGCCAGCCAGCGCGTGCAGGTTGAGGGTGCCGTACTGGCGGCGGGCAACCCAGAGCACCGTCTGGATGTCGCGCAGGCCACCTGGCGAACCCTTGACGTTGGGCTCCAGGTTGTACTCGGTGTCGTTGTACTTGTGGTGCCGTGCCTTGAGCTCGGCACGCTTGGCCAGGAAGAACTCCTTGCTGGGCCACATGTGCGCGGTGCTGGTGACTTCCAGCATGCGCTCGCGCAGCGTCTCGGGGCCGGCGACGGTGCGGCTTTCCATCAGGTTGGTGATCACTGTCAGGTCGGCGCGCGCCTGCTCGGCGCATTCCTCGACGGTGCGCACGCTCTGACCGACTTCCAGGCCGATGTCCCACAGCAGTGTCAGGAAGCGCTCGATGGCGTCGCGATACTGCTCGTGTTCCGCCTGGTCGAGCAGGATCAGCAGGTCGATGTCCGACCAGGGGTGCAGCTCGCCGCGGCCGTAGCCGCCGACCGCGACCAGGGCGATGCCGTCCGGATTGCCCCAGTCGAACTGGTTCCAGGCCTGTTGCAGGATATTGTCGACGAACCAGGCGCGGTCCTCGATCAGGCGGCGGATCTCGACGCCTTCGCGAAAGCGTCTGTCGAAGACTTCTGCGGCCTGGCGCAGAGCCTTCTTGAAGGCGGGAATGGGGCTTGCCTTGAGCGCCAGTTCCGCCTGGAACTGGCCACGGTCGAACAGCTCTGGATCCACCTGGGGCATCGAGTCGCCTTCCTGAGTTGAATTACGCCGAGGTACGGGGAATGGTGTCGTCTTTGCGCAGGGTGAAGATTTCATAGCCCGTGGCGGTGACCACCAGCGTATGTTCCCACTGTGCCGAGAGCTTGCGATCCTTGGTGATGGCGGTCCAGCCATCGCCCAGCACCTTGGTGTCGGCCTTGCCCTGGTTGATCATCGGCTCGATGGTGAAGGTCATGCCTTCTTTCAGTTCCATGCCGGTGCCGGCCCTGCCGTAGTGCAGGATCTGCGGTTCTTCATGGAACACCTTGCCGATGCCATGGCCGCAGAACTCGCGAACCACTGAGAAACCGTTCTTTTCCGCGTGCTTCTGGATCACTTCGCCGATGTCGCCCAGGCGGCAGCCCGGCTTGATGAGCTCGATGGCTTTGTACAGGCACTCTTGGGTGACCTTGGACAGGCGCTCGGCCCAGGGCGCGACGGTGCCGACATGGAACATGCGGCTGGTGTCGCCGTGGTAGCCATCCTTGATCACCGTCACGTCGATGTTGATGGTGTCGCCATCCTTGAGCGGCTTTTCGTTGGGGATGCCGTGGCAGACCACATGGTTGATCGAGGTGCAGATCGACTTGGGGAAGCCCTTGTAGTTGAGCGGCGCCGGGATCGCCTGCTGGACGTTGACGATGTAGTCGTGGCACAGGCGGTCGAGTTCCTCGGTGGTCACGCCAGGCTTGACGTGCTCTTCGATCATTTCGAGGACTTCGGCAGCCAGCCGGCCGGCGATGCGCATCTTCTCGATGTCTTCTGCGGTCTTGATGGTGACGGTCATTACAGGCTCTCTACGGCGCCGGGCGGCGCACAACAAACGGGAAAGGCCGGATTCTAACAGAGCAGGGCGGCGTTCTGTGGGGAGAAAACCGCGGATCCGGTGGTCTATGGAGGGCATTCTGGCGCGATTGCCGGGCTGCTGCAAAAGCCACTGACGGATGAAGCACCTTGCGGGTTCCGTTCGTCTTCTGTCTGTGGTATAAAATGCGCCGCTTTCGGGGAGGTCCCCGTCAGCTCAAACCCACACACGTGTCGACACGATGGCCTGGGTGCCCGGGATCTTCGGATCCATGGGTTGGTCATTGGGATACGTGGAGGCCCAACCCGACTTATCAAGGAACTATCATGTCCCAAGTCAACATGCGCGATATGCTGAAGGCCGGTGTGCACTTCGGCCACCAGACCCGTTACTGGAACCCGAAAATGGGCAAGTACATTTTCGGCGCGCGCAACAAGATCCACATCATCAACCTGGAAAAAACCCTGCCGATGTTCAACGACGCTCTGTCGTTCGTAGAGCGCCTGGCCCAGGGCAAGAACAAGATCCTGTTCGTCGGCACCAAGCGTTCCGCTGGCAAACTGGTCGCCGAGCAAGCTGCTCGTTGCGGTTCGCCATACGTTGATCACCGCTGGTTGGGCGGCATGCTGACCAACTACAAGACCATCCGTGCTTCGATCAAGCGTCTGCGCGACCTGGAAACCCAGGCCGAAGATGGCACCTTCGCCAAGCTGACCAAGAAAGAAGCCCTGATGCGCTCGCGCGACCTGGAAAAACTGGATCGCAGCCTGGGTGGTATCAAGGACATGGGCGGTCTGCCTGATGCACTGTTCGTCATCGACGTCGATCACGAGCGCATTGCAATCACCGAAGCCAACAAGCTGGGCATCCCGGTCATCGGCGTTGTCGATACCAACAGCAGCCCGGAAGGCGTTGACTTCGTGATCCCAGGCAACGACGACGCAATCCGCGCCATCGAGCTGTACATGACTTCGATGGCTGACGCCGTCATCCGCGGTCGCAACAACGTTGCCGGCGGTACCGAAGTCTACGCTGAAGAAGCGGCGGCACCAGCTGCTGAGTAATTGACGCCTGGCGTCTACTTGGCACGCGAAAAGGGGGCTTGGCCCCCTTTTTGCCACCTGAAATCCTCCTGTCAGCAAGCACGCCGCATCATGCGTGGCGCTGGTGTGAAGACAGCGGATTTCCAGAATTGAACGCCCGTGATGAACGGGTGGAATGGTTGAAAAACTTTCCAAGAGGATTTTGAAATGGCAGCAATTACTGCAGCGCTGGTCAAAGAACTGCGCGAGCGTACCGGCGAAGGCATGATGGATTGCAAAAAGGCCCTGGAAAAGGCCGGCGGCGACATCGAGAAAGCCATTGATGACATGCGTGCCTCGGGCGCCATCAAGGCCGCCAAGAAGGCTGGCAACGTTGCCGCTGAAGGTGCTATCGCCGTCAAGACCGACGGTAAGGTCGCCGTTCTGCTGGAAGTGAACTCGCAGACCGACTTCCTGGCCCTGCAAGACGACTTCAAGACTTTCGTTGCCGAAAGCCTGGAAGAAGCCTTCGCCCAGAAGCTGACCGACGCCGCTCCGCTGATCGCTTCGCGTGAAGCCGCTCGTGAAGCCCTGGTCGCCAAGTGCGGCGAGAACGTCAACATCCGTCGTCTGGCTCGCGTCGAAGGCGACGTGGTCGGTGCCTACCTGCACGGCAACAAGATCGGCGCTGCCGTCGTTCTGAAAGGCGGTGACGTAGAGCTGGCCAAGAACATCGCCATGCACGTTGCAGCTTCGAACCCTGAGTTCCTGGATTCGTCGGAAATCTCCGCCGAGGCCATCGAGCGCGAGAAGGGCGTCTTCCTGCAGCTGAACGCCGACAAGATCGCTGGCAAGCCGGAAAACATCGTTGAGAACATGATCAACGGCCGTATCACCAAGTTCAAGGCAGAAGCCTCGCTGAAAGAGCAGGCCTTCGTCATGAACCCGGAAGTCAAGGTCGGCGATCTGGCCAAGAAAGCCGGTGCTGAAATCGTTTCCTTCACCTACTTCAAAGTTGGCGAAGGCATCGAGAAGCCGGTTGACGACTTCGCTGCCGAAGTTGCCGCCCAGGTCGCTGCCGCCAAGCAGTAAGACGGACTCGTCTGTCGCCCCGAAGAGGCTGCCCGCTCACGCGCGCAGCCTCTTTGTCAAAGCGCGCAAGGGTTTATCTGGCCCTGTGCGCTGGCACTGAAGCAGTGCCACGCTACAGTTAGCAGGCTGCACACAGCCCGCACGGAATTTTCTAAAAGTACGCCGCAGGAGAGACTCGCAATGGCTCAGCAGGTGAGTGGTCGCCAACCTCGCTATAAACGCATTTTGCTCAAACTTAGCGGCGAGGCCCTGATGGGCTCGGAAGACTTCGGGATCGACCCGAAGGTGCTGGACCGCATGGCCCTGGAAGTTGGCCAGCTGGTCGGTATCGGTGTCCAGGTCGGCCTGGTGATCGGTGGTGGTAACCTGTTCCGCGGCGCCGCGCTCAGTGCAGCCGGCATGGACCGCGTCACGGGCGACCACATGGGTATGCTGGCCACTGTAATGAACGCACTGGCCATGCGCGATGCGCTGGAGCGCTCGAACATCCCGGCACTGGTCATGTCTGCCATCTCCATGGTCGGCGTCACCGATCATTACGATCGTCGCAAAGCTATTCGCCACCTCAACTCCGGGGATGTGGTAATTTTCTCCGCCGGTACCGGCAATCCGTTCTTCACCACCGACTCCGCAGCCTGCCTGCGTGCCATCGAAATCGATGCCGACGTGGTGCTGAAGGCGACCAAGGTCGATGGTGTGTACACTGCCGACCCATTCAAGGATCCGCATGCCGAGAAGTTCGATCACCTCACCTACGACGAGGTGCTGGATCGCAAGCTCGGTGTCATGGACCTGACCGCAATCTGCCTGTGCCGCGACCACAAGATGCCATTGCGGGTATTCAACATGAACAAGCCTGGCGCCCTGCTGAACATCGTGGTGGGTGGCGCTGAAGGTACTTTGATCGAGGAAGGCGAAGCATGATCAACGACATCAAGAAAGACGCGCAGGAGCGCATGGGCAAGTCCCTCGAGGCGTTGGCCCGCAACCTGGCAGCGATCCGCACCGGTCGCGCCCACCCAAGCATCCTGGATGGCGTCAAGGTTCCGGCCTGGGGTAGCGAGATGCCGCTGAACCAGGTGGCCGCGATCACCGTCGAGGATGCCCGCACCCTCAAGATCGTCGCCCACGACAAGAACCTCAGCGCCGCGATCGAGAAGGCCATCCTGACCTCCGACCTGGGCCTGAACCCGTCGAGCGCCGGTACCACCATTCGCGTGCCGATGCCGGCCCTGACCGAAGAAACCCGCAAGGGCTACACCAAGCAGGCCAGCGGCGTTGCCGAGGATGCCAAGGTTGCCGTGCGCAACGTGCGTCGCGACGCATTGGCCGACCTGAAGAAGCTCACCAAGGACAAGGAAATCAGCGAAGACGAAGAGCGTCGTGCAGCTGACGAGATCCAGAAGCTGACCGACAAGTTCGTGGCAGACGTCGATGCTGCGTTCAAAGCCAAGGAAAAGGACCTGATGGCCGTCTGAGGCCAGGACTTTTTCATGGAAAAGACCAAGCAGGCGGCACCCTCGTCGGTGCCGCGTCACGTCGCTATCATCATGGACGGCAACAACCGCTGGGCGAAAAAGCGCCTGCTGCCTGGCGTTGCCGGGCACAAGGCCGGCGTCGATGCTGTGCGTGCGGTGATCGAAGTCTGTGCCGAGGCCAAGGTCGAAGTGCTCACGCTCTTCGCCTTCTCCAGCGAGAACTGGCAGCGTCCGGCCGATGAGGTGGGTGCGTTGATGGAGCTGTTCTTCTCGGCCTTGCGCCGCGAGGCCAAGCGCCTGAACGACAACAACATCTGCCTGCGCATCATCGGTGACCGCTCGCGCTTCCATCCGGAGCTACAGGCCGCGATGCGAGAAGCCGAAGCGCTGACCGCCGGCAATGATCGTTTCATCCTGCAGATCGCTGCCAACTATGGCGGTCAGTGGGATATCGCCCAGGCTGCCCAGCGCCTGGCGCGCGAAGTCCAGGCCGGCCATCTGCGCCCGGACGATATCACGCCCGGTCTGCTGCAGACCTGCCTTGCCACGGGGGACCTGCCGTTGCCCGACCTGTGCATTCGCACCGGCGGCGAACACCGCATCAGCAACTTCCTGTTGTGGCAGTTGGCCTACGCCGAGCTGTATTTCTCCGACCTGTACTGGCCGGACTTCAAACACGAGGCCATGCGTAATGCACTGGCCGATTTCGCTTCGCGCCAACGCCGCTTCGGTAAGACCAGCGAGCAGGTCGAGGCTGGAGCTCGTGCTTAATGCTTAAACAACGCATCATTACCGCGCTGATCCTGTTGCCGATCGCGCTGGGCGGTTTCTTCCTGCTCAACGGCGCGGATTTCGCCCTGTTCATCGGTTTCGTGGTGACCCTTGGTGCCTGGGAATGGGCGCGTCTGGCCGGGTTGGTGGCCCAGCCATTGCGCATCGCCTATGCCGCCGTGGTCGCTGGAGCGCTGATGGTGCTCTACCTCATGCCGGACCTTGCGCCCTGGGTGCTGGGGGCGTCGGTGATCTGGTGGGGCCTGGCGACTTGGCTGGTGCTCACCTACCCACGTAGCGCTGAGTTGTGGAGCAGTGCCGCCTGCCGTCTGCTGATCGGTCTGCTGGTGCTGTTACCCGCCTGGCAAGGCCTGTTGCTGCTCAAGCATTGGCCATTGGGCAATGGCTTGATCCTGGCGGTGATGGTGCTGGTCTGGGCTGCCGACATCGGTGCATATTTCTCTGGTCGTGCCTTTGGCAAGCGCAAGCTGGCGCCGCACGTCAGCCCCGGCAAGAGCTGGGAGGGTGTGTATGGCGGCATGGCCGTGAGCCTGTTGATCACCCTGGTGGTCGGGCTCGTGCGCGACTGGGGGTTGGGGCAGTTGCTGCTCGGCCTGGTCGGCGCGGTGATCGTGGTCATGTCGTCGGTGGTTGGCGACCTGACCGAAAGCATGTTCAAGCGTCGCGAAGGCATCAAGGACAGCAGTAACCTGCTGCCTGGTCATGGCGGCGTGCTGGATCGTATCGACAGCCTGACCGCGGCGATCCCGATGTTCGCCGTGCTGCTCTGGGCGGCCGAATGGGGTGTGATGTGAGTCATCCGCAGCGGATTACCGTGCTCGGTGCGACCGGGTCGATCGGCCTGAGTACGCTGGATGTGATTGCCCGTCACCCCGAGCGCTACCAGGTGTTTGCCCTTAGCGGCTATTCGCGCCTGGATGAATTGCTGGCCCTGTGCCTGCGCCATCGTCCGGCGTATGCGGTGGTGCCGGACGCCGACTCGGTCGCCCGCCTGCGTGAAGGGCTAGCGGCGGCGGGCAGCACCACCGAAGTGCTGGAAGGCGAGGCAGGTCTCTGCCAGGTTGCGTCTGCCAGCGAAGTGGACACCGTGATGGCTGCCATCGTCGGCGCTGCTGGTCTGCGTCCGACCTTGGCGGCGGTGCAGGCCGGCAAGAAGGTGCTGCTGGCCAACAAGGAGGCGCTGGTGATGTCCGGCGCGCTGTTCATGGAAGCGGTGCGCACCAGTGGTGCAGTGCTGCTGCCGATCGACAGCGAGCACAATGCCATCTTCCAGTGCTTGCCCGGCGACTATGCCCGTGGCCTGGCGCACGTTGGTGTGCGTCGTATCCTGCTGACGGCGTCTGGTGGGCCCTTCCGTGAAACCGCGGCGCAGGCGCTGATGGACGTCACGCCGGAGCAGGCCTGTGCTCATCCGAACTGGTCGATGGGGCGCAAGATTTCGGTCGACTCGGCAAGCATGATGAACAAAGGGCTCGAGCTGATCGAGGCCTGCTGGCTGTTTGATGCTGCGCCAGCCACGGTCGAGGTGGTGGTACACCCGCAAAGTGTGATCCATTCGCTGGTCGACTATGTGGATGGTTCGGTGTTGGCGCAGTTGGGCAACCCGGACATGCGGACACCGATCGCCAACGCTCTGGCATGGCCTGAGCGGATCGATTCCGGTGTCGCGCCGCTGGACCTGTTCGCGGTCGCCCGTCTGGATTTCCAGGCGCCCGACGAGCAGCGATTCCCCTGTCTGCGCCTGGCGCGAGAAGCTGCCGAAGCGGGCAACAGTGCGCCTGCCGTGCTCAACGCCGCCAACGAATTGGCGGTCGAGGCATTTCTCCAGCGGCGTATCCGCTTCCCGGAAATCGCGGGTATGATCGAACAGGTGCTCGAGCAGGAGCCGGTAGTGCCGTTGCCTTCGCTGGATGCGGTGTTCGCCGCCGACCAGCGAGCCCGGGAGCTGTCCCGGGAGTGGTTGAGGCGCCACGGCCGCTGATTTCCCGTCGGCCCCAGGCCTGGCTGAACGTCATTCGGAGATGGATATGACTGCGCTCTACATGATTATCGGCACCCTGGTGGCTCTGGGTGTACTGGTCACCTTTCACGAATTCGGCCACTTCTGGGTGGCACGCAAGTGCGGAGTGAAAGTCCTGCGCTTCTCGGTGGGGTTCGGCACGCCGTTGGTGCGCTGGCACGACCGCCATGGCACCGAGTTTGTCGTCGCAGCGATTCCGCTGGGCGGCTACGTCAAGATGCTCGATGAGCGCGAAGGCGATGTGCCGCCCGCGCTTGTTGATCAATCCTTCAATCGCAAATCGGTTGGACAGCGTATTGCTATCGTTGCCGCCGGTCCGATTGCCAACTTCCTGCTCGCCATCCTGTTCTTCTGGGTGGTCGCCATGCTCGGCAGCCAGCAGGTGCGTCCGGTCATCGGAGCGGTCGAGTCGGGCAGCCTGGCGGCATCTGCAGGCCTTGTGGCAGGCCAGGAAATTGTTTCGATCGATGGCAAGCCGACCAGTGGCTGGTCGGCGGTCAATCTGCAACTGGTGCGTCGCCTGGGCGAGAGCGGCAGCTTGCGGGTGGGTGTGCGCGACGACGGCGCCACGCTGGAGCGTCAGCATGAAATCCGCCTGAATCAATGGCTCAAGGGTGCCGACGAGCCTGACCCGATCCAGTCCCTGGGGCTGCGCCCCTGGCGGCCGGCGGTAAGTCCGGTGCTCGCCGAAATCGATCCCAAGGGCCCGGCCGCTGCTGCCGGGCTGAAGACCGGCGATAGACTCCTGGCACTCGATGGTGTCGCACTGGGTGACTGGCAGCAGGTGGTGGACACTGTTCGGGCGCGCCCCGAGGCGAAGGTGCTACTGCGTATCGAGCGTGATGGCGCGCAGCTGGAACTGCCGGTGACGCTGGCGCGCAAAGGGGAAGGGCAGGCGTCCGGAGGTTATCTGGGGGCTGGCGTCAAAGGCGCCGAGTGGCCTGCGAACATGCTTCGAGAGGTCAGCTACGGGCCGCTGGAGGCGGTCGGCGAGGGGCTCTCGCGCACTTGGAACATGAGTGTCCTGACCCTTGAATCGCTGAAGAAAATGCTGTTCGGGGAGCTCTCGGTAAAAAACTTGAGCGGACCGATAACCATTGCTAAAGTGGCGGGCGCTTCAGCCCAGTCGGGCGTTGGGGATTTCCTGAATTTCCTAGCCTACCTGAGCATAAGCCTGGGGGTTCTGAACCTGCTGCCCATCCCGGTACTGGATGGGGGGCATTTGCTGTTCTACCTGATCGAGTGGGCGCGCGGTCGTCCGCTCTCGGATCGGGTGCAAGGTTGGGGGGTCCAGATCGGTATCAGTTTGGTCATTGGGGTGATGTTGCTCGCCCTGATCAACGATCTGGGTCGACTTTAACGCTTCGCTCTATTGCGAACCTGCCGCCGTGCTGCGGTGGCGGGTTGTTTATTGCCAGTTGGAATAAAAGGACTTCATGAAACGTCTGCTGCTAACTGCGGTCCTCTCCGCACTGATGATCGCTGAAGTTCACGCCGAGTCCTTCACCATCTCCGATATTCGTGTCAACGGCCTGCAGCGGGTTTCCGCCGGCAGCGTGTTCGGCGCGTTGCCGTTGAACGTAGGCGACCAGGTCGATGACCGCCGCCTGGTGGAGTCGACTCGCTCGCTGTTCAAGACCGGTTTCTTCCAGGACATCCAGCTGGATCGCGACGGCAATGTCCTGATCATCAACGTGGTCGAGCGCCCATCGGTGTCGAGCATCGAGATCGAGGGCAACAAGGCGATCAGTACTGAAGACCTGATGAAGGGCCTGAAGCAGTCCGGCCTGGCCGAGGGCGAGATCTTCCAGCGCGCCACGCTCGAGGGCGTGCGTAACGAGCTGCAGCGCCAGTACGTGGCCCAGGGACGCTACTCGGCCGAGGTCGATGCCGAGGTCGTGCCGCAGCCACGCAACCGTGTCGGCCTGAAGATCAAGATCAACGAAGGTACCGTCGCGGCGATCCAGCACATCAACGTGGTGGGCAACACCGTGTTCAGCGACGAAGACCTCTCCCAGCTCTTCGAACTGAAAACCACCAACTGGCTGTCGTTCTTCAAGAACGACGACAAGTACGCACGTGAAAAACTCTCCGGTGACCTGGAGCGTCTGCGTTCCTATTACCTGGACCGCGGCTACATCAACATGGACATCGCGTCCACCCAGGTATCGATTACCCCGGACAAGAAGCACGTCTACATTACTGTCAACGTCAACGAAGGCGAGAAGTACACCGTTCGTGACGTGAAACTCTCCGGTGACCTGAAAGTGCCGGAAGACCAGGTCAAGTCGCTGTTGCTGGTGCAGCCAGGCCAGGTCTTCTCGCGCAAGGTGATGACCACCACCTCCGACCTGATCACCCGTCGACTGGGTAACGAAGGCTATACCTTCGCCAACGTCAACGGCGTGCCGCAACCTAACGACCAGGATCACACCGTCGACATCATGTTCGTCGTCGATCCGGGCAAGCGTGCCTACGTCAACCGCATCAACTACCGCGGCAACACCAAGACCGAAGACGAGGTGCTGCGTCGCGAGATGCGTCAGATGGAAGGTGGATGGGCATCCACTTATCTCATCGACCAGTCCAAGACCCGCCTCGAGCGCCTGGGCTTCTTCAAGGAAGTCAACGTCGAGACGCCGCCGGTGCCAGGCACCGACGACCAGGTCGACGTCAACTATGCGGTCGAGGAGCAGGCTTCCGGTTCGATCACCGCCAGCGTCGGTTTCGCCCAGAGCGCGGGCCTGATCCTGGGTGGTTCGATCAGCCAGAGCAACTTCCTGGGTACCGGTAACAAGGTGTCCATCGGCCTGACCCGAAGCGAATACCAGACCCGATACAACTTCGGCTTCGTTGACCCCTACTTCACTGCCGATGGCGTGAGCCTGGGCTACAACGCCTTCTACCGCAGCACCAACTACGACGACCTTGACGTCGATGTTGCGAGCTATGCAGTAGACAGCCTCGGTGCCGGCGTCAGCCTGGGTTACCCGATCAGCGAGACCTCGCGCCTGACCTACGGCCTGACCGTGCAGCAAGACAAGATCAAGACCGGCCGCTACACCGTCGACGAGATCTTCGACTTCCTCGACAAGGAAGGCGACAACTTCCTGAACTTCAAGGCGTCGATCGGCTGGTCCGAATCGACCCTGAACAAAGGCGTGCTGGCAACCCGTGGTCATTCGCAAAGCCTGACTCTGGAAACTACCGTACCGGGCAGCGACCTGTCGTTCTACAAGCTTGACTACCGCGGCCAGCTGTTCAAGCCACTGAGCAACGACTACACCCTGCGCCTGCATACTGAGCTGGGCTATGGTGATGGTTTCGGCGGTACCTCGGGCCTGCCGTTCTACGAGAACTATTATGCGGGTGGCTTCAACTCTGTCCGCGGCTTCAAGGACAGCAGCCTGGGCCCACGCAGTACGCCGAGTCGTGGCGAAGGTAATCCGGGGGGCAAACCAGGTACCATTCGTGACCCGGACCAGGACCCGCTGCCGTTCGGTGGTAACGTCCTCGTGCAGGGTGGTGTCGAGCTGCTGTTCCCGCTGCCGTTCGTCAAGGACCAGCGTTCGCTGCGTACCTCGGTCTTCTGGGATGTGGGTAACGTGTTCGACACCAACTGCGGCTCCAAGCCTGACTGCGCGAAGGTCGGTTTCTCCGACATGGCCAGCTCCGTCGGCCTGGGCGTGACCTGGATTACCGCGCTGGGCCCGTTGAGCTTCAGCCTGGCGATGCCGATCAAGAAGCCGGACGACGCCGACACCCAGGTGTTCCAATTCTCTCTGGGCCAGACTTTCTAAGCTTGGCCCTTGCTTAACGACAACGGTTTATCCAGGAGTGCATCGTGCGTAAGTTGACTCAACTGGCCGTAGTGGCCGCGGCGCTGGTCGCCACCCCGGCTTTCGCCGAAATGAAGATTGCCGTTCTGAACTACCAGATGGCGCTGCTCGAATCAGACGCCGCCAAAAAGTACGCTGTCGATGCCGAGAAGAAGTTCGGTCCGCAACTGAACCAGCTGAAAACTCTGGAAAGCAGCGCCAAGGGCATCCAGGATCGACTGATCAAGGGTGGCGACAAGATGCAGCAGCAGGAGCGTGAGCGCCTGGAGCTCGAGTTCAAGCAAAAAGCCCGTGACTTCCAGTTCCAGTCCAAGGAACTCAACGAAGCGAAGGCCGTTGCTGATCGCGACATGCTCAAGCAGCTCAAGCCCAAGCTCGACGGTGCCGTCGAGGAAGTCATCAAGAAAGGTGGTTTCGACCTGGTGCTCGAGCGTGGTGCGGTAATCGATGTCAAACCTCAGTATGACATCACCCGCCAGGTCATCGAGCGCATGAACCAAGCGCGTTGATATGACCGTGACCATGACGCTCGGTCAGTTGGCCGAGACCCTCGGGGCCACGCTCAGTGGCCCCGAGTCGCTTGAAATCACCGGACTGGCTACCTTGCAGGAAGCCGGTCCGGGGCAGTTGAGCTTCCTCGCCAATCGTCAATACCGCAAATTCCTGGATGACAGCCAGGCGGCAGCGGTACTGATCAAGGCCGAGGATGCCGAAGGCTTCACCGGCAATGCGCTCATCGTCCCCGATCCCTACCTGGCCTACGCCCGAATTTCTCACCTTTTCGATCCCAAGCCCAAGGCTGTGGCGGGAGTTCATCCCAGCGCCGTGGTAGCTGACGATGCCCAGGTGGATGCGAGCGCCAGCATCGGGCCGTTCGCGGTCATCGAAAGCGGTGCGCGCATCGGTGCGAACGTGACCGTTGGCGCACATTGCTTTGTCGGTGCCCGCTGCATCATCGGCGAGGGTGGCTGGCTTGCCCCGCGTGTGACGCT
The DNA here is from genome assembly GCF_057197165.1 of Pseudomonas sp. SYWMCR5. NCBI lineage: Bacteria > Pseudomonadati > Pseudomonadota > Gammaproteobacteria > Pseudomonadales > Pseudomonadaceae > Pseudomonas > Pseudomonas sp. SYWMCR5. Next base: position 749,110 of record NZ_JBXUNH010000001.1, on the reverse strand, counting down.
GTACCACGATGTCACCATCGGCAAGCGTGTGGTCATTCAGTCGGGTGCGGTGATCGGTGGTGAGGGCTTCGGTTTCGCCAACGAGAAAGGTGTCTGGCAGAAGATTGCCCAGATCGGCGGCGTGACGCTGGGTGACGATGTGGAGATCGGTGTCAACACCGCTGTGGACCGTGGCGCGCTGTCTGACACGCGAATCGGCAATGGCGTCAAGCTCGACAACCAGATTCAGATCGCCCACAACGTGCAGATCGGAGACCATACCGCAATGGCGGCTTGCGTCGGAATTTCCGGCAGCACGCGTATCGGCAAGCACTGCATGATCGCGGGCGGCGTCGGCATGGTTGGTCATATTGATGTTTGCGACAACGTCTTCGTCTCCGGTATGACCATGGTCACCCGCTCGATCACCGAGCCGGGCGGCTATTCTTCCGGTACTGCCATGCAGCCGTTGGCCGAGTGGCGCAAGAGCGCAGCGCGTATACGCCAGCTCGACGAGATGTCCAAGCGTCTGCAGCAACTGGAAAAACGCGTCGAGACCGTGACCTCAGGTGGCCAGCCGGCATCAGAAGGCTGATACCATTTCCTGAGCAAGAGTGAACAGTCGCTAGCTGGCTCCTCTTTGGACTGCAAAAGGAGCGTGTGGTCAGCACCTGCGCTCCCTATTCTTATTACAGGCTTCCCCCCGAAATGATGGACATCAACGAGATTCGCGAATACCTGCCTCACCGTTACCCGTTCCTGCTGGTGGACCGGGTCACGGAGCTGGACTTCGAGGCCCAGAGCATTCGTGCCTACAAGAATGTCAGCATCAACGAGCCGTTCTTCAACGGCCATTTCCCGGCGCACCCGATCATGCCGGGCGTGCTGATCATCGAGGCAATGGCCCAGGCGGCCGGAATTCTCGGCTTCAAGATGCTCGATGCGAAGCCTGCCGATGGCACTCTTTATTACTTCGTCGGCTCCGACAAGCTGCGTTTCCGTCAGCCGGTGTTGCCGGGTGACCAGCTCGTGCTGGAAGCCAAGTTCCTCAGCCGCAAGAGCATGATCTGGAAGTTCGAGTGCCGTGCCCTGGTCGACGGCAAGCCGGTCTGCTCGGCCGAGATCACCTGCGCGGAACGCTCCCTATGAGTTCGATTGATCCGCGGGCGATCATCGATCCCTCGGCCAAGCTGGCCGACGGCGTCGAGGTCGGCCCTTGGTCGATCGTAGGCCCCGATGTCGAAATCGGGGAGGGCACCGTCATCGGTCCGCACGTGGTGCTCAAGGGGCCCACCCGGATCGGCAAGCACAATCGCATCTATCAGTTCAGCTCCATCGGCGAAGACACGCCCGACCTCAAGTACAAGGGGGAGCCGACGCGCCTGGTGATCGGCGATCACAACGTGATCCGCGAAGGTGTCACCATTCACCGCGGTACTGTGCAGGACCGTTCGGAAACCACGCTTGGCGATCACAACCTGATCATGGCCTATGCCCACATCGGCCATGACAGCGTGATCGGCAACCATTGCATCCTGGTCAACAATACGGCGCTGGCCGGGCATGTGCACGTGGGCGACTGGGCCATCCTGTCCGGCTACACCCTGGTGCACCAGTATTGCCATATCGGCGCTCACGCGTTCTCTGGCATGGGCACGGCGATCGGCAAAGATGTTCCGGCGTTCGTTACGGTGTTCGGCAGCCCGGCCGAGGCGCGCAGCATGAACTTTGAAGGTATGCGCCGTCGCGGTTTCAGCGACGAGGTCATCCATGACTTGCGCCGTGCCTACAAGATCGTCTATCGCCAAGGGTTGACCGTGGAAGAGGCGATCAAGGAGCTGGACGAACTGGCCGGGCAGCACCCGGAAGTCGAACTGTTCCGCCAGTCGATCCTCAATTCTGCCCGCGGCATCACCCGCTGACATGGCGTCGCTTTGCGTAGCGCTGGTCGCCGGTGAGGCCAGCGGCGACATCCTCGGCTCCGGCCTGATGCGCGCGCTCAAGGCGCGTCATCCCGATGTGCGTTTCATTGGTGTCGGCGGCCCGTTGATGGAAGCCGAAGGGCTGCAGTCGTATTTCCCCATGGAACGCCTGGCGGTCATGGGGCTGGTCGAAGTCCTGGGGCGCCTGCGCGAGCTGCTCAAGCGGCGCAAGGACCTGATCCAGACACTGATCGGCGAGAAGCCCGACGTGTTCATCGGCATCGACGCACCGGATTTCACCCTCAATATCGAACTGAAGCTGCGTCAGGCGGGGATCAAGACCGTGCATTACGTCAGCCCATCGGTCTGGGCGTGGCGGCAGAAGCGTGTGCTGAAGATTCGTGAAGGTTGCGACCTGATGCTGACGCTGTTCCCCTTCGAGGCGAAATTCTACGAAGAAAAGGGTGTGCCGGTACGTTTTGTCGGCCATCCGCTGGCCGATACCATCCCGCTCGAGGCCGATCGCACTGCCGCGCGCGCAGCGCTGGGGCTGGGCGAAGGGCCGCTGGTAGCCTTGATGCCGGGTAGTCGTGGTGGCGAAGTGGGGCGGCTCGGCGAGTTGTTCCTCGAGACTGCCAAACGTCTGCAAACCCTGGTGCCGGGTGTGCGTTTCGTGTCGCCCTGCGCCAATCCTGCACGACGTGCCCAGATCGAACAGATGCTGCAGGGGCGCGAGCTCCCATTGACCTTGCTCGATGGGCAATCGCACCAGGCGTTGGCGGCCTGCGATGCGGTCCTGATTGCCTCGGGTACTGCCACGCTCGAAGCTTTGCTGTACAAGCGCCCCATGGTGGTCGCCTATCGCCTTGCGCCGCTGACCTTCTGGATTCTCAAGCGCATGGTCAAGAGTCCCTATGTGTCGCTGCCCAATCTGCTCGCCCAGCGCCTGCTGGTCCCTGAGCTGCTGCAGGACGCCGCAACGCCTGACGCTTTGGCGGCCACGCTGGCACCGTTGGTGACGCAGGGCAATGAGCAGACCGAAGGCTTCGACCAGATTCACCGCACCTTGCGCCGTGATGCGTCCAACCAGGCTGCCGACGCAGTGCTGGGCCTGCTGAAGGATCGATGACATGCAGATGGGACTTGATTTCAACCTGGTCGAAGACCTGGTCGCGGGTGTAGACGAAGTCGGGCGTGGCCCGCTGTGCGGAGACGTGGTCACGGCAGCGGTGATCCTCGATCCGCAGCGGCCGATCCTTGGCCTGAACGACTCGAAGAAGCTCACCGAGGCACGTCGTGAGTTGCTGTTCGACGAAATCTGCGAAAAGGCACTGGCCTTTTGCATCGCTCGTGCCACGGTCGGTGAGATCGACCAACTGAACATCCTGCAGGCCACCATGCTGGCCATGCAGCGTGCGGTGGAAGGGTTGAGCGTCACGCCGAAACTGGCGTTGATCGATGGCAACCGCTGCCCGAAACTGTCGGTGCCAGCTGCGCCGGTGGTCAAGGGGGATTCCCAGGTGCCAGCCATCGCCGCTGCTTCGATCCTGGCTAAGGTCACGCGTGATCGCGAGATGAGCGCGTTCGAGCTGATCTACCCGGGTTACGGCATCGGCGGGCACAAAGGCTACCCGACGCCGTTGCACCTCGAAGCTCTCGCGCGGCTGGGGCCTACGCCCATTCATCGGCGCTCGTTCGCACCGGTGAGGGCCGCGTGGGAAGTCCTTGAAGGGCGTGCCAGTACGCTGATCTGATCTGTCGGGGCCGCTATGCGGCCCCAAAACATTCCGACTAATTACGCTACAATCCCGCCCTTGTCGTTCAGCATTGCCACAGGATCTTCAATGTCGGTCTCCTTCGTTCACCTCCGTGTGCACTCCGAGTTCTCCCTGGTCGATGGTTTGGTGCGGATCAAGCCGCTGGCCAAGGCCCTGGCCGGAATGAACATGCCGGCGGTGGCGATCACCGACCAGAGCAACATGTGCTCGCTGGTGAAGTTCTACAAGACCGCCATGGGCGCAGGGATCAAGCCGATCTGCGGCGCCGACCTGTGGCTGGCCGGTGCCGATCCGGAGGCACCGCTGTCGCGTATCTGCTTCCTGGCCATGAACCCCCGGGGCTATCGCAACCTCACCGAGTTGATCTCCAAGGGCTGGACCGAAGGCCAGCGCAACGGCCTGGTGATCATCCAGCGTGAATGGATCGCGCCCGCCAGCGAGGGCCTGATTGGCTTGTCTGCGGCGCGCGAGGGCGATATCGGCATGGCGCTGCTCTCCGGTCGCAGCGACGAGGCCGAGGCCTTGCTACGCGACTGGATGCAGATGCTGCCGGAGCGCTTCTATGTAGAAGTGCAGCGCACCAATCGCGCAGGCGACGAAGAATACCTGCACGCTGCCGTGGCCCTCGCCGACAAGGTCGGCGCGCCGCTGGTGGCGACCAACGATGTACGCTTCATCAAACAGACCGACTTCGACGCCCACGAGACCCGCGTCTGCATCGGCGAGGGCTGGACCCTGGACGACCCGCGGCGCCCGCGCGGCTACAGCGATCAGCAGTACCTGAAGTCGGCCGAGGAGATGGCCGAGCTGTTCAGCGACCTGCCGGACGCGATCGCCAACACTGTCGAGATCGCCAAGCGTTGCAACATCACGGTGCAGTTGGGCAAGTACTTCCTCCCCGATTTCCCGACGCCCAACGGCATGAGCATCGACGATTACCTGCGCCACGTCTCCCACGAGGGCCTGGAAGAACGTCTGGCCGTGCTCTGGCCGAAAGAGACCACGCCCAATTACGAAGAGAAACGTCAGGTCTACCTGGACCGCCTGAAGTTCGAGCTGGATATCATCATCCAGATGGGCTTCCCCGGTTACTTCCTGATCGTTATGGACTTCATCAAGTGGGCCAAGAACAACGACGTGCCGGTGGGGCCGGGCCGGGGTTCGGGTGCGGGTTCGTTGGTGGCCTACGTGCTGAAGATCACCGACCTCGACCCGTTGGCCTACGACCTGCTGTTCGAGCGCTTCCTCAACCCCGAACGTATTTCCATGCCCGACTTCGACGTCGACTTCTGCATGGATGGTCGCGACCGGGTGATCGACTACGTGGCCGAGGCCTATGGGCGCAATGCGGTCAGCCAGATCATCACCTTCGGCACCATGGCCGCGAAGGCGGTGGTGCGTGACGTGGCGCGTGTGCAGGGCAAGTCCTACGGCCTGGCCGACCGCTTGTCGAAAATGATCCCGTTCGAAGTGGGCATGACCCTGGAGAAGGCCTACGAGCAGGAAGAGATCCTGCGCGACTTCCTCAAGGGCGATGAAGACGCTCGCGAGATCTGGGACATGGCGCTCAAGCTCGAGGGGGTCACTCGCGGTACCGGTAAGCACGCCGGTGGTGTGGTGATCGCGCCGACCAAACTCACCGATTTCTCGCCGATCGCCTGTGACGAAGAGGGCGGCGGCCTGGTAACTCAGTTCGACAAGGACGACGTCGAGGCTGCGGGCCTGGTGAAGTTCGACTTCCTCGGCTTGCGGACGCTGACGATCATCAAGTGGGCGATGGAGATCATCAACCGCGAGCAGAAAAAGAAAGACCTGCCCGACGTCAACATCGACTTCATCCCGCTGGACGACCGCAAGACCTACGAGCTGTTGCAGAAGGCCGAGACCACGGCGGTGTTCCAGCTTGAATCGCGCGGCATGAAAGAGCTGATCAAGAAGCTCAAGCCCGACTGCCTGGAAGACCTCATCGCACTGGTGGCGTTGTTCCGCCCCGGCCCGCTGCAGTCGGGCATGGTGGATGACTTCATCAACCGCAAGCACGGCCGCGCGGAGCTGGCCTATCCGCACTCCGATTACCAGTACGAAGGCCTCAAGCCGGTACTGGCCCCCACCTACGGCATCATCCTGTATCAGGAACAGGTGATGCAGATCGCCCAGGTGATGGCCGGCTACACCCTGGGTGGCGCCGACATGCTGCGTCGGGCCATGGGCAAGAAGAAGCCAGAGGAAATGGCCAAGCAACGCGGCGGTTTCATCGAAGGTTGCGTGGCCAATAACATCGATGCAGACCTTGCCGGTAACATCTTCGACCTGGTAGAGAAGTTTGCCGGTTACGGCTTCAACAAGTCTCACTCCGCAGCCTATGGCCTGGTCTCGTACCAGACCGCCTGGCTCAAGACCCACTACCCGGCGCCGTTCATGGCTGCGGTATTGTCGGCGGATATGCACAACACCGACAAGGTGGTGGTGCTGGTCGAGGAAGTGCGCAGCATGAAGCTGCGCCTCGATGCGCCGGACGTGAACTTCTCCGACTTCAAGTTCACCGTCAACGACGACGGTCGTATCGTCTATGGCCTGGGTGCGATCAAGGGGGTGGGTGAAGGCCCGGTGGAGGCGATCGTCGAGGCGCGCGCCGAAGGCGGCCCGTTCAAGGACCTGTTCGACTTCTGCGAGCGCGTCGACCTCAAGCGCATCAACAAGCGCACCCTCGATGCCCTGATCCGCAGCGGTGCGCTGGACCGGTTGGGGCCGCACTTCCACGACGAGATCAAGGCCTACCAGGCCAACATCGACCGCAACCGCGCGGTGTTGCTGTCGGCGCTCGAAGAGGCGATCAAGTCGGCCGAGCAGACCGCTCGCACCGCTGACAGCGGCCATATCGACCTGTTCGGTGGGCTGTTCGTCGAAGAGGATTCCGATGTCTATGCCAACCACCACAAGGTCCGCGAGCTCACGCTCAAGGAGCGCCTGAAAGGCGAAAAGGATACCCTCGGGCTATATCTCACCGGTCACCCAATCGATGAGTACGAAACCGAGATCCGCCGTTTCGCTCGCCAGCGCATCGTTGACCTCAAGCCTTCACGCGAGACCCAGACCATCGCGGGGATGATCATTGCCCTGCGGGTGATGAAGAACAAGAAGGGTGACAAGATGGGCTTCGTCACCCTCGACGATCGCTCCGGTCGTATCGAGGCCTCGCTGTTCGCCGATGCCTTCATGGCGGCCCAGGCGCTGCTGCAGACCGACGCGATGGTGGTGGTCGAAGGCGAGGTCAGCAACGACGACTTCTCCGGCGGCCTGCGCCTGCGCGTCAAGCAGGTGATGACCATGGAGGATGCCCGCACCAAGCTGGCCGAAAGCCTGCGCCTGAAGATCGCCCACGAAGCACTCAAGGGAGATCGCCTGGCCTGGCTGGGCGAGCTGATCACCCGTCATCGCGGCGGTTGCCCGATCACGCTGGAGTACACCGGCAGCGATGCCAAGGCCATGCTGCAGTTCGGCGACGAGTGGTCGATCGATCCCGCCGATGGCCTGATTCAGGCGCTGCGTGACCAGTTCGGACGTGAGAACGTCTTCCTGCAATACCGTTGAAACGACGAATTTTAATCTCGACCTGAATGCGCCAGATCCCGTAAGGTATGGCGCCAAACGGATCAACCGGCCGGCCGCCTGGCCGTAGACCCAAGACGGATGCCTATGAACCCGAATTTTCTCGATTTCGAACAGCCGATTGCCGACCTGCAAGCCAAGATCGAAGAGCTGCGCCTGGTTGGTAACGACAACTCGCTGAACATCAGCGATGAAATTGCCCGTCTGCAAGACAAGAGCAGTGCCCTGACCGAAAGCATCTTCGGCAACCTGACCAGCTGGCAGATCGCCCGCCTGGCACGCCACCCGCGTCGTCCGTACACGCTGGACTACCTCGATCACATCTTCACCGAGTTCGAAGAACTGCACGGCGACCGTCATTTTTCCGACGACGCCGCGATCGTTGGCGGTACCGCGCGCCTGGACGGCAAGCCGGTGATGGTCATCGGTCACCAGAAGGGCCGCGAAGTGCGTGAGAAGGTCCGTCGCAACTTCGGCATGCCGCGTCCTGAAGGCTACCGCAAGGCCTGCCGCCTGATGGAGATGGCCGAGCGCTTCAAGATGCCGATCCTGACCTTCATCGATACCCCAGGCGCCTACCCGGGCATCGACGCCGAAGAGCGCAACCAGAGTGAGGCCATCGCCTGGAACCTGCGCGTCATGGCGCGCCTGAAAACCCCGATCATCGCCACCGTGATTGGTGAAGGTGGTTCGGGCGGCGCACTGGCCATCGGTGTGTGCGACCAACTGAACATGCTGCAATACTCCACCTACTCGGTGATCTCGCCGGAAGGTTGCGCCTCGATCCTGTGGAAGACCTCCGACAAGGCGCCGGACGCTGCCGAAGCAATGGGCATCACCGCTGAGCGCTTGAAGAGCCTGAACATCGTCGACAAGGTGATCAGCGAGCCACTGGGCGGCGCTCACCGCGATCCGGCCAAGATGTCGGCCAGCATCCGTGCCGACCTGCTCGAGCAGCTCGACATGCTGGGCAAGCTCGACAACGATACTCTGCTCAAGCGTCGCTACGATCGCCTGATGAGCTACGGTCTCTGATTGGCAGGGGCGCTTTGCGCCCTGTTCGCGGGCAAGCCCGCTCCCACAAAAGCAACGATGCTATTTGGGAGCAACTGTCTTGTTCAACATCTAAAGGCCAGCCCAATCTCCCTGTGGGAGCGGGCTTGCCCGCGAATGGGGCGCGAGCGGCTCCGGTAATTCCAAGTCCTGTGAGGGCCTGATGCTCGACCTCACCCCCAAGCTGCTCCCCTGGCAGCAGGCCCCCACCTGGTACATTGCCTTCTCCGGCGGCCTCGACTCCACTGTCCTGCTGCACCTCCTCGCCAGTCACGCCCGGCAACACGACAGTCCACCGGTGCGTGCCCTGCACATTCACCATGGCCTGCAAGCCGCTGCCGACGCCTGGCCGGATCACTGTCGCCATGTCTGCGACAGCCTGGGCATTGCGCTCGATGTCATTCATGTCGAGGTGCCTTCAGGCGCCAGCCTCGAGCAAGCCGCCCGCACGGCGCGATACGACGCGTTCGCCGAGGTTCTGCAGCCGGGCGAAGTGCTGTTCACCGGCCAGCACCGCGATGACCAGGCCGAGACCCTGCTGTTTCGCCTGTTGCGCGGTGCCGGCCTGCGCGGCCTGGCGGCGATGCCCGCATCTCGTCCGCTTGGGCAGGGGCGGCTGGTCAGGCCGTTGCTCGATCTGACGCGGGATCAGTTGCAGCGGTATGCCCAGGCATCGGGGCTGACATGGATCGAAGACCCGTCCAACACCGATACCCGCTTCGCCCGCAATTTCCTGCGCGCCGACGTGTTCCCGCTGCTGCACCAGCGCTGGCCGCAAGCGAGCCAGAGCCTGGCGCGCAGCGCCGCGCACCTGGGCGAGACCCTGGCGCTGCTGGACGAACTCGCCGCCACCGACATCGCTGCCGCAAGCCCTGGCGCAATAGCGCCTTGGCAGTGCCTGGACTCGCTGGACCTGGGGGTGCTGGCGGCGCTTTCGCCGGCGCGCCAGCGGAACGCCTTGCAGTACTGGCTGAGCAGTCGTACACGTCTACCCGATAGCCGTCATTGGGCCGGCTGGGACAACCTGCGTGATGCCGCCGCCGATGCCCAGCCGCTCTGGCGCTTGACCGATGGTGAACTGCAGCGCAGTCATGGGCGGTTGTGGTGGTTGAGCGGCGATTGGCTGCAGGCGCCGCAGGGTGGGGCGCCTTGGCCAGACCCGAGCCAGTCTCTCTCACTACCCGGCAATGGCAGCGTGCAAGTGGTGGGTGCCATTCCCGGACCTGGCCTGCATGTCGCCTATCGCCAGGGCGGCGAAGTGCTCGATATTCCAGGGCGCGGCCACCGCGACCTCAAGCGCCTGCTCAACGAGTGTCACGTGCCGCATTTCATCCGTCATCGCCTGCCGCTGCTGTGGCAGGGCGAGCGCCTGCTGGCGGTGGCCAACCTGCCGGAGCTAGGGCCGGCAGGTTGGCAGTTGCAGTGGCAGCCGCCGACGAACGTGCAAGGTTTGAGCTGAAGGGTACATTCCGGTAGACTACCCTCCCTTCTTGATACAGCTTCTGTGGGTTCCTCGAAAACACAGGAGTTGCCGATTACCAAGCAGTTTTTTGCTGGGCTGATTCTTAAAATGACGAGCGAGCTCCACACTGGGGATACCCCCGGTCTGTACAGACGCGGCAGTTGTTCGAGATGCACTGTGATTGACGCAGGTGATCGGGGGCTTCGGCCTTCCTTCGCTTTCTCCGGCGGCGCTGGCCGCCTTAACGCAGACTTCTAGGGTTTTTCATGACGCGCTACATATTCGTCACGGGCGGTGTTGTTTCTTCATTGGGGAAAGGCATTGCCTCGGCTTCCCTGGCGGCCATCCTGGAAGCGCGGGGGCTCAAGGTCACCATGCTCAAGCTGGACCCGTACATCAACGTCGATCCGGGTACCATGAGCCCGTTCCAGCACGGTGAAGTGTTCGTCACCCACGACGGTGCCGAGACCGACCTTGACCTGGGCCACTACGAGCGGTTCATCCGCACCACGATGACCCAGAACAACAACTTCACCACCGGTCGCATCTACGAGCACGTGCTGCGCAAGGAGCGCCGTGGCGACTACCTGGGTGCGACCATCCAGGTCATCCCGCACATCACCGACGAGATCAAGCGTCGCATCATCAAGGGCGCCGGCGATGCCGACGTGGCTCTGGTCGAGATCGGTGGCACCGTGGGCGACATCGAGTCGCAGCCATTCCTCGAAGCCATCCGTCAGTTGCGTGTCGAAGTAGGCTCCAAGCGCGCCATGCTGATGCACCTGACGCTGGTGCCGTACATCGCCACCGCTGGTGAAACCAAGACCAAGCCTACTCAGCACTCGGTCAAGGAGCTGCGCTCCATCGGCCTGCAGCCAGATGTGCTGATCTGCCGCTCCGACCACCCGGTCGATGCCTCGTCGCGCCGCAAGATCGCCCTGTTCACCAACGTCGAAGAGCGTGCGGTGATTTCGCTGGAAGACGTCGACACCATCTACAAGATCCCGGGCGTGCTGCACGCACAGGGCCTGGACGACTTCGTCGTCGAGCGCTTCGGCCTGCAGTGCAATGGCGCCGACCTGTCCGAGTGGGACAAGGTCGTCGATGCCAAGCTCAACCCCGAGCATGAAGTCACCATCGCCATGGTCGGCAAGTACATGGAGCTGCTGGATGCGTACAAGTCGCTGATCGAAGCGATGAGCCACGCCGGCATCACCAACCGCACCAAGGTCAACCTGCGCTACATCGATTCCGAAGACATCGAGAACCAGGGCACCGGCCTGCTCGAAGGCGCCGACGCCATCCTGGTGCCGGGCGGCTTCGGTCTGCGCGGCGTGGAAGGCAAGATCAAGGCTGTGCAGTTCGCCCGTGAGAACAAGGTTCCATACCTGGGCATCTGCCTGGGCATGCAGGTCGCGGTGATCGAATTCGCCCGTAACGTCATGGGCTGGAAAGACGCCAACTCCACCGAGTTCGACCGCAACAGCGGCCACCCGGTAGTCGGCCTGATCACCGAATGGTCCGATGCCACCGGTGCCGTCGAAACCCGTACCGAAGCTTCCGACCTGGGCGGCACCATGCGCCTGGGCGCGCAGGACTGCCAGCTGATCGCCGGCTCCAAGGTTCACGACTGCTACGGCAGCGACGTGATCACCGAGCGTCACCGTCACCGCTACGAAGTGAACAACAACCTGCTGCCGCAACTGATTGACGCCGGCCTGGTGGTTTCAGGTCGTTCCGAAGATGGCGCGCTGGTCGAAGTGGTCGAGTCGAAGGATCACCCATGGTTCGTCGCCTGCCAGTTCCACCCGGAGTTCACCTCCACGCCTCGTGACGGCCACCCGCTGTTCAGCGGTTTCGTCAAGGCAGCCCTGGCACAGAAGAACAAGGCCTGATCCATGACCCAGAAGATCATTCGCGTCGGTAACATCGAGATCGCCAACGACAAGCCGTTCGTCCTGTTCGGCGGCATGAACGTCCTGGAGTCCCGTGACCTGGCCCTGAAGGTCTGCGAGGAGTACGTGCGGGTGACCGAGAAACTCGGCATCCCGTACGTGTTCAAGGCCAGCTTCGACAAGGCCAACCGTTCGTCGGTCGCTTCGTACCGCGGTCCGGGCATGGAAGAGGGGCTGAAGATCTTCGAGGAGATCAAGCGTACCTTCAACGTACCGGTGATCACCGATGTGCACGAGCCTTACCAGTGCGAGCCGGTGGCCAAGGTCTGCGACATCATCCAGCTGCCGGCGTTTCTCTCGCGCCAGACCGACCTGGTGGTGGCCATGGCCAGGACCGGCGCGGTGATCAACATCAAGAAGGCCCAGTTCCTCGCCCCGCACGAGATGAAGCACATCCTCGCCAAGTGCGTCGAGGCCGGTAACGACCAGCTCATTCTCTGCGAGCGCGGCTCGAGCTTCGGCTACAACAACCTGGTGGTCGACATGCTCGGCTTCGGCATCATGAAGCAGTTCGAGTACCCGGTGTTCTTCGACGTCACCCACTCGCTGCAGACGCCTGGCGGCCGTGCCGACTCCGCTGGTGGTCGCCGTGCCCAGGTCACCGACCTGGCCAAGGCGGGCATGAGCCAGGGCCTGGCTGGCCTGTTCCTCGAGGCTCACCCGGACCCGGACAACGCCAAGTGCGATGGCCCGTGCGCCCTGCGCCTGGACAAGCTGGAACCGTTCCTGGCGCAGCTCAAGCAACTGGACGATCTGGTGAAAAGTTTTCCGACGGTAGAGACCGCGTAAAGCTCATTTCTCGGGTAAAGTACCGCCCGTTCCACCCCCTGGCCTGCCGGTCAGGGGCTCCCTTCGCCAGGCCTGCCCGTGCCATGTCGCCTGGTGAACGGCAAGAATTCCCAAAGCTGCGTTGTTTTCGTCAATTCTGGAGTGCTTACAACAATGGCAAAGATCGTCGACATCAAAGGTCGTGAAGTTCTCGATTCGCGTGGCAACCCCACCGTGGAAGCCGATGTGCTGCTCGACAACGGCATCATTGGCAGCGCTTGCGCGCCGTCTGGTGCTTCCACTGGCTCGCGCGAAGCGCTGGAGCTGCGTGATGGCGACAAGAGCCGTTACCTGGGCAAGGGCGTGCTGAAGGCCGTCGGCAACATCAATGGTCCGATCCGTGACCTGCTGCTGGGCAAGGATCCTTCCGACCAGAAAGCACTCGACCGCGCCATGATCGAACTGGACGGTACCGAGAACAAGGCCAAGCTGGGCGCCAACGCCATCCTCGCTGTGTCCCTGGCTGCTGCCAAGGCCGCTGCCCAGGACCAGGACCTGCCGCTGTACGCGCACATCGCCAACCTCAACGGCACCCCTGGCCAGTACTCGATGCCGGTGCCGATGATGAACATCATCAACGGCGGCGAGCACGCCGATAACAACGTCGACATCCAGGAGTTCATGGTCCAGCCGGTAGGCGCCAAGACCTTCTCCGACGGCCTGCGCATGGGCACCGAGATCTTCCACCACCTCAAGGCTGTTCTGAAGGCCCGCGGCCTGAACACTGCCGTGGGTGACGAAGGTGGCTTCGCCCCGAACCTGGCCTCCAACGAAGATGCCCTGGCGGCCATCGCCGAAGCGGTCGAGAAAGCCGGCTACAAGCTGGGCACCGACGTCACCCTGGCCCTGGACTGCGCGGCTTCCGAGTTCTACGAAGACGGTAAGTACAACCTGTCCGGCGAAGGCAAGTCGTTCGATGCCGAAGGTTTTGCCGACTACCTGAAAGGCCTGACCGAGCGCTTCCCGATCATCTCGATCGAAGACGGCCTGGACGAGTCCGACTGGGCTGGCTGGAAGATCCTGACCGACAAGATCGGTGCCAAGGTACAGCTGGTCGGTGACGACCTGTTCGTGACCAACACCAAGATCCTCAAGGAAGGCATCGAGAAAGGCATCGGCAACTCGATCCTGATCAAGTTCAACCAGATCGGCTCGCTGACCGAAACCCTGGAAGCCATCCAGATGGCCAAGGCCGCTGGTTACACTGCGGTCATTTCGCACCGTTCCGGTGAAACCGAAGATTCGACCATCGCCGACCTGGCTGTCGGTACCGCCGCAGGCCAGATCAAGACCGGTTCGCTGTGCCGTTCCGACCGCGTCTCGAAGTACAACCAACTGCTGCGTATCGAAGAGCAGCTGGGTGCCAAGGCCGTCTACCGTGGCCGTGCCGAGTTTCGCGGCTGAGCAAGAGATGGTAAAAAGGCAGCAGCCGGGGCTGTCTGAACGTTCTTACTGAGTGTTCAGCGCCTTCAAACGGGTTTCTGTCGACGAAGCCTGGGCTCGGCCAGGCTTCGTGCTATCGGAAGCTCGCTGCGGCGGCCTTTTACCCTGGATATCTTCATGCGCAGTCCCTATTGGTTGTTCCTCGTCCTGCTGTTGTTGCTCGGAGGCCTGCAATATCGCCTCTGGGTCGGTAATGGCAGCCTGGCGCAAGTGGCCGAGCTGCAACAGCAGATCGCCGACCAGCATGCCGAAAACGAACGGCTGCTGGAACGCAATCGCGTGCTCGACGCTGAAGTCCTGGAGTTGAAGAAAGGTATGGAGACCGTGGAAGAACGGGCTCGTCATGAACTGGGAATGGTCAAGGAGGGCGAAACCCTCTACCAGTTGCCACAGAAATGATCCAAGAACAGCCGGCCTTCTGGGCCGTGATTCCTGCCGCGGGCATTGGTGCCCGCATGGCTGCCGACCGCCCCAAGCAGTATCTGCAACTGGGCCGGCAGACCATCCTCGAGCATAGCCTCGACTGTTTTCTCGACCATCCCACGCTCAAGGGCGTGGTGGTCAGCGTTGCCGAAGACGATCCCTACTGGCCTGGCTTGCGCTGTGCGAGCGATCCGCGCATCCAGCGTGCAGCGGGTGGGCGCGAGCGTGCCGATTCGGTACTGAATGCCTTGCTGCTGCTGCATGCCCAAGGGGCGGTCGACGACGACTGGGTGCTGGTGCACGATGCTGCGCGGCCGAACCTGGCGCGTAGCGATCTGGACAAACTGCTGTCGGAGCTGGCCGACGATCCGGTGGGTGGGCTGCTGGCGGTGCCTGCGCGCGATACCCTCAAGCGTGCCGACGCGACTGGCCGGGTCAGCTCCACGGTGGACCGCAGCACTGTTTGGCAGGCCTACACGCCGCAGATGTTTCGGCTTGGCATGCTGCACCGGGCACTGGCCGAGTGCCTTGTGGCGGATGTGGCGGTGACCGATGAGTCCTCTGCCATCGAATGGGCCGGGCATGCGCCGCGTCTGATCGAAGGGCGTAGCGACAACATCAAGGTGACCCGGCCTGAAGACCTGGAGTGGTTGCGTCAGCGCTGGGCTGGGCGGCGCTGAGGCCATCGGCAGAAGCGCAGCGCTTCAGCCTTGCTGATACTCCGGCAATCCTGCCAACCCATCCTTCAGGTAGTCGACCAACCGCCGCACCTTCGGTGAAAGATGCCGCTGCTGTGGATACAGCGCCCACACCGCGGTGTTCGGCGGCTGGTGCGCCTCCAGCAGCGGCACCAGTGCCCCGGCATGCAGATGCTCGAGCACGTAGTAATCCGGCAACTGGCACAACCCCATTCCTTGCAGCGCCGCGTCGAGTACCGCCTGGCCGCTGTTGCAGCGCCAGTTGCCTTGTACCCGTTGGCTGATTTCGCGGCCATCCTGCTGCAACACCCACAGGTCCGAGCTGCCCACCAGGCAATTGTGCCGCGCCAGTTCCGACAGGCTGTGCGGTCTGCCGTAACGCTCCAGATAAGCCGGCGATGCGCACAGGTACATGCGCCGCGGTGCGAGGCGCGTGGCCACCAGGCGTGAATCCTGGAGGCGTCCCAGGCGAATGGCCAGGTCCATGCCCTCGTGCAGCAGGTCCAGGGTGCGGTTGCTCAGCTCCACCTCGACGCGCAACTGTGGATACAACGCCATGAAGCGTGTCACCAGTGGCACGATGAAACGCTCGCCGTAGGCCACCGCGCACGTCATGCGCAGCAGGCCCTTGGGTTCGCTGGCCAGGTCCCCCATCGCGCGCAGCGCTTCTTCGCGGCCATCCTGCAGGCGCTGGCAGTGCTGCAGGAAGGTCTGCCCGGCTTCACTCAGGGTCACGCGCCGAGTGCTGCGGTACAGCAGGCGGGTTTGCAGGCGTTCCTCCAGGCGAGCGATCTGGCGGCTGACATGCGATGAGGAAACCCCCAGCCGTTCGGCGGCCGCAGTGAACTGGCCCGACTCGGCGACGGCGACGAACTCGTCGATTCCTTCCCAGCGACTGCTCATTGATTATCCCTTCATGGCAATAATGTTTTGCATTTGCTCGGATTATTCATCAAAAAAGCATGAATTACACTGGTGGCCTTAACTGATACCTAGCTTGGAGACCACCATGATCAAGTCCCGCGCCGCTGTTGCCTTCGAGGCCAAGAAACCCCTGGAAATCGTCGAAGTGGACGTGGCCATGCCCAAGGCGGGCGAGGTACTGCTGCGCGTGGTCGCCAGCGGTGTCTGCCACACCGATGCCTACACCCTCTCCGGTGCGGACCCGGAAGGTATCTTCCCGTCGATCCTCGGTCACGAGGGAGGGGCAATCGTCGAGGCGGTGGGTGAGGGGGTCACTTCGCTGGCCGTTGGTGATCATGTGATCCCGCTGTACACCCCGGAATGCGGCAAGTGCAAGTTCTGCCTGTCGGGCAAGACCAACCTGTGCCAGGCCATCCGCGCCACCCAGGGCAAGGGTCTGATGCCTGACGGCACCACGCGCTTCAGCTACAAAGGGCAGCAGTTGTTCCACTACATGGGCACTTCGACCTTCTCCGAGTACACCGTCCTGCCGGAAATCTCCGTGGCCAAGATCCAGAAGGAAGCGCCGCTGGAGAAGGTCTGCCTGCTTGGTTGCGGCGTGACCACCGGTATCGGTGCGGTACTCAACACCGCCAAGGTCAAACCGGGTGACACCGTGGCCATTTTCGGCCTGGGCGGTATTGGTCTGTCGGCGGTGATCGGCGCGGTGAAGGCCAAGGCCTCGCGTATCATCGCCATCGACATCAACCCGGCAAAGTTCGAGATCGCCCGCCAGTTGGGGGCTACCGACTGCATCAACCCGAAGGACTACGATCGCCCGATCCAGGAAGTGATCGTCGACCTCACCGATGGCGGCGTGGACTTCTCCTTCGAGTGCATCGGCAATGTCCAACTGATGCGTGCGGCGCTCGAGTGCTGCCACAAGGGCTGGGGTGAGTCGGTGATCATCGGTGTGGCCGGCGCCGGCCAGGAAATCGCCACCCGTCCGTTCCAGTTGGTCACCGGCCGGGTCTGGCGCGGTTCGGCCTTCGGCGGCGTGCGTGGCCGCAGCGAGCTGCCAAGCTACGTGGAAATGTCCGAGAAGGGCGAGATCCCGCTGGACACCTTCATCACCCACACCATGGGGCTGGAGGACATCAACAAGGCCTTCGATCTGATGCATGAAGGCAAAAGCATCCGCAGCGTGATCCACTTCTGAGGTCTGCCATGAGCCTGGACAACATCTCCTGCCAGAAGAGCTTCGGCGGCTGGCACAAGCGCTACAAGCATCACTCCAAGGTGCTCGGCTGCGACATGGTGTTCGCTGTCTACCTGCCACCGCAAGCCGAGCAGGGCGAGAAACTGCCGGTGCTGTACTGGCTCAGCGGCCTGACCTGCACCGACGAGAACTTCATGCAGAAGGCCGGCGCCCAGCGCCTGGCCGCCGAGCTTGGCCTGATCATCGTCGCGCCCGACACCAGCCCGCGTGGCGAGCAGGTGCCCGGGGACCCGGACGGCGCCTGGGATTTCGGGCTCGGCGCTGGCTTCTACCTCAACGCCACCCAGCAGCCCTGGGCCCAGCATTACCGCATGCACGACTACGTGGTGCAGGAGCTACCGGCGCTGATCGAGGCGCATTTCCCTGCGTCCGATCAGCGTAGTATCAGTGGTCATTCGATGGGCGGGCATGGGGCGCTGGTCTGTGCCCTGCGCAACCCGGGGCGCTATCGATCGGTGTCTGCGTTCTCGCCGATCAGCAACCCGATGGATTGCCCGTGGGGTGAAAAAGCCTTCTCCCGCTACCTGGGTGAGGACCGCGCGCGCTGGCGTGAGTGGGATGCCAGCGTGCTGCTGGCCGAAACCCCGGCTGGCCAGTGTCCGCCGCTGCTGGTCGACCAGGGCGATCGCGACGACTTCCTCGACAAGCAGCTCAAGCCTGCGGCGTTGGAGCAGGCGGCGCGCAAAGGTGGGCATGAACTGACCCTGAGGTTGCAGCCAGGGTATGATCATAGCTACTACTTCATTGCCAGCTTCATCGATGAGCACCTGCGCCATCACGCGGTGGCGCTGGGGCGGGTGTAGTGTTGCAGGAGCGGCCCCAATAGCGGCCAAAGCAGGTAGAATCACGCCCTGACTCAATCAGGGCGTTTTTCTATGCGTATTGGCCACGGCTACGATGTGCACCGTTTCGCCGACGGTGATTTCATTACCTTGGGCGGGGTGCGTATTCCCCACAAATACGGCCTGCTGGCCCATTCCGATGGTGATGTGCTGCTGCACGCCCTGAGCGATGCCTTGCTTGGCGCAGCAGCGCTGGGCGATATCGGCAAGCATTTCCCTGACACCGATCCACAGTTCAAGGGCGCCGACAGCCGCGTGCTACTGCGTCATGTGGTGGCCGTCGTGCAGGCCAAGGGCTGGAAGGTGGGCAACGTCGACGCCACCATCGTCGCCCAGGCCCCGAAGATGGCGCCGCACATCGACACCATGCGTCGTTTCATCGCCGAGGACCTGCAGGTCGAGCTCGACCAGGTCAACGTCAAGGCGACCACCGAGGAGAAGCTCGGCTTCACTGGTCGGGAGGAGGGCATCGCCGTGCATGCGGTCGCCCTGCTGCTGCCAGCATGACCGAACTGGAACTGTTGGGCCCGCGCGCCAGCGGCGAGGCCCTTGGCCGCGCCGTGCTCAAGGCCGTCGCCGATGATTTTCAGGTCGATGAAGTGCTCGACATCCCCCTGTCCGGTCAAGGCGAACACCTGTGGCTGTGGGTCGAGAAGCGCGACCTGAACACCGAGGAAGCTGCCCGACGCCTGGCGCGCGCGGCCGGTGTGCCGGTTCGTGCTATCAGTTATGCCGGCCTGAAGGACCGTCAGGCCCTGACCCGGCAGTGGTTCAGCCTGCACCTGCCAGGCAAGGCCGATCCTGACCTGTCCCGTGCCGAAGACGACAGCCTGCGCGTGCTCAAACAGGTGCGTCACCAGCGCAAGCTGCAGCGTGGCGCACATTCGGCCAATGGCTTCACCCTGCGACTGACGGGCCTGAGCGCCGATCACCAGGCGCTGGACGCCCGTCTGGAACAGCTCAAGGTGCAGGGCGTACCGAACTATTTCGGTGCCCAGCGCTTCGGCCATGCCGGCGGGAACGTGCACGATGCGCTCGACTGGGCGGCCCGAGAGGCACTGCCGGAGCAGCGCAATGTGCGTTCGCGGCTGCTGTCTGCGGGGCGCAGCTACCTGTTCAACCAGGTACTGGCCGCGCGAGTGGCTGACGGAAGCTGGAACCAGGCGCAGGTTGGCGATCTTCTGGCCTTCACGGATAGCCGTAGCTTCTTTCCGGCTGGCGAGCAGGAATGCTCCGATCCTCGACTGACAATTCTCGACCTCCATCCCACCGGCCCCATGTGGGGCGCGGGCCTTCCGTCGAGCGCGGGCGGGACCGCGGCGCTGGAAACGGCGGTCGGCGAACGCCATCCTGCACTCTGCCAATGGCTGGGCAGGGCAGGACTGGATCACGAACGGCGCATCCTGCGGCTCCCTATTGGGCGGCTGACGTGGCATTATCCCGAGCCTGATATCCTGCAACTGGAATTCGTCCTTCCGGCCGGATGCTTCGCCACCGTGGTGGTGCGCGAACTTGTGGATCTGGTGCCGGCAGGGCAGACGGAAAGCCCATGCGTATTCTGATTTCCAACGACGACGGTGTTACCGCCCCCGGCCTCGCTGCGCTTCACGGTGCGCTGCAGGACTATGCCAAGTGCGTGGTGATCGCCCCGGATCAAGACAAGAGCGGCGCCAGCAGTTCGCTGACGCTCGACCGGCCCCTGCACCCGCAGGTGCTGGCCAACGGTTTCATCAGCCTCAACGGCACGCCCACCGATTGCGTGCACCTGGGGCTCAACGGCCTGTTGCCGGAAACGCCCGATATGGTCGTCTCCGGAATCAACCTGGGCGCCAACCTGGGTGACGACGTGCTGTACTCCGGCACGGTCGCCGCTGCATTGGAAGGCCGCTTTCTCGGCGGTACTTCGCTGGCGTTCTCATTGCTGTCGCGCCTGCCGGACAACCTGCCGACCGCCGCCCATATCGCCCGGCGCCTCGTCGAGGCGCAGTCGCGTCTGGAACTGCCGGCGCGTACCGTGCTCAACGTCAACATCCCCAACCTGCCGCTGGAGCATATCCGCGGAATACGCCTCACCCGCCTGGGGCACCGGGCACGTGCGGCCGCACCGACCAAGGTCGTCAATCCGCGTGGCAAGGAAGGGTACTGGATCGCTGTGGCCGGTGACGCCGAGGACGGCGGCCCGGGCACTGACTTCCATGCAGTGATGCAAGGCTATGTATCGATCACGCCGCTGCAACTGGATCGCACCTTCAACGATGCCTTCGAGCGCCTCGATGGCTGGCTGGAGGGGCTGCTTTGATGCGCGAACAGGATGATCTGCAGCGCCGTGGCGGCATCGGCATGACCTCCCAGCGTACCCGGGAGCGCCTGATCCAACGCTTGTATGAAGAGGGCGTGTCGAACAGCAAGGTGCTCGAGACCATTCGCCGCACCCCTCGCCACCTGTTCGTCGATGAAGCCCTGGCCCATCGGGCGTATGAAGATACTGCGCTGCCGATCGGCCATAACCAGACGATTTCCCAGCCATTCATGGTTGCGCACATGAGCGAACTGCTGCTGGAGGCCGGCCCGCTGGACAAGGTGCTGGAAATCGGCACCGGTTCTGGTTACCAGACGGCCATCCTGGCGCAGTTGGTCGAGCGTGTGTTTTCGGTCGAGCGGATCAAGGTGCTGCAGGATCGTGCCAAGGAGCGTCTGATCGAGCTCAACCTGCGTAACGTGGTGTTTCGTTGGGGCGACGGTTGCGAAGGCTGGCCGGCGCTGGCGCCTTACAATGGCATCATCGTCACCGCGGTGGCGCCGGAAGTCCCCCAGGCCTTGCTCGATCAGTTGGCACCCGGCGGACGCATGGTGATTCCGGTAGGGGCGGCGGGCGAAGCACAGCAACTGTTGCTGATCGTTCGTGAGGAGCAGGGTTTCTCGCGCCGGGTGCTGGGCGCCGTACGCTTCGTGCCGCTGCTCAACGGGCCGCTGGCCTGAGGGCCGACGGAATATGTGCGCTGATAGCGAATTCTCGCGCCACGGGCTTGTCTATCTGGCGGGGTGAGGCGAACCCCGCCAGATAGACAAGCCCGTACGGGCCACCCAAGCGGGTCGGGCTCGGTTATAATTGAAACAATATTGCATATCGTCATATCCAGATTTCGGCACCATGAGGGGAGCGCGGGTGGGTCACACAATCATTCGGCAGCGCAAGGATCGGTCGGGTTTCAAGCTTCTGGTGATTGCGCTGGCCATGGGAGCCTTGCTGGCGGGATGCTCCAGCACCGGCTCCAGTGGCGCTCGGGTGGTCGATCGCAACAACGCGGCTCCCAAGCGTCCGACCGTGACCTCGGGGCAGTATGTGGTCAAACCCGGTGATACCCTGTTCTCCATCGCCTTCCGCTACGGCTGGGACTACAAGGAGCTGGCCGCGCGCAATGGCATCGCGCCGCCCTACACCATCCGCCCAGGCCAGCCGATTCGTTTCAGCAGCGGCGCTGGGGGCACCACCACTGTAGTGTCGTCCGGTCCCTCGTCATCGAGCAGAACCACGGTCATTCGCCGCCCGGTTGGTACGCAGACCGCGCCAGCAACAAATAGCGACAAGTCGGCAACGCCTCCCCCTGCCACGACCGCTCCGACCGTCATCCAGGTGCCGGCCGCAGAGCGCGCGGTCGGGGGTTGGACTTGGCCGGCGAACGGCGTGTTGATTGGAAAATTCGCTTCAAACGGTAGTTTGAATAAAGGCATTGATATCGCCGGAGATTTGGGACAGCCTGTTTTTGCTGCATCTGATGGTGCGGTGGTTTACGCCGGGAGTGGCTTGAGGGGCTACGGCGAACTCATCATCATCAAGCACAATGATACCTACGTCAGTGCCTACGGCCACAACCGCAGGCTTATGGTTCGGGAGGGGCAGCAGGTCAAGGCAGGGCAGACGATCGCAGAAATGGGGTCTACGGGCACTGATCGGGTGAAGCTGCACTTCGAGATTCGCCGCCAGGGCAAACCCGTCGACCCACTCCAGTTCCTGCCACGCCGTTGATTGTTGCACCAGCCTGTTCCTGAAGACGTAAAGGGGACAGGCTTTAGCGCTGCCAGGGAATCAGGCGACGCTAGAGTCTGAGGTTCGAACTCAGCAAAGGACTATAACAATGGCTCTCAGCAAAGAAGTGCCGGAGTTTGACATCGACGATGATCTCCTCCTGATGGAGACAGGTATCGTTTTGGAAACGGATGTGGTGTCAGACGAACCTGCTGTACCTTCGGTTCGGACCAGGGCCAAAACGGGCTCATCGCTCAAGCAACACAAGTATATCGACTACAGCCGTGCGCTCGACGCCACGCAGCTGTACCTTAACGAAATCGGTTTCTCGCCACTGCTTTCCCCGGAAGAGGAAGTGCACTTCGCGCGCCTGTCGCAGAAGGGCGACCCGGCCGGCCGCAAACGCATGATCGAGAGCAACCTGCGCCTGGTCGTGAAGATCGCCCGCCGCTACGTCAATCGTGGCCTGTCGCTGCTCGATCTGATCGAGGAGGGCAACCTGGGGCTGATTCGTGCCGTGGAGAAGTTCGACCCGGAGCGCGGCTTCCGTTTCTCGACCTATGCGACCTGGTGGATCCGCCAGACCATCGAGCGGGCGATCATGAACCAGACCCGCACCATTCGCCTGCCGATCCACGTGGTCAAGGAGCTCAACGTCTACCTGCGCGCCGCGCGTGAGCTCACCCAGAAGCTCGACCATGAGCCGTCCCCGGAAGAAATTGCCGGGCTGCTGGAAAAACCGGTAGCTGAGGTCAAGCGCATGCTTGGGCTCAACGAGCGTGTCTCCTCCGTCGACGTATCCTTGGGCCCGGATTCGGACAAGACGCTGCTCGACACCCTTACCGATGATCGCCCCACCGATCCGTGTGAATTGCTGCAGGACGACGACTTGTCCCAGAGCATCGACCAGTGGTTGGGCGAGCTGACCGACAAGCAGCGGGAGGTGGTGATTCGCCGCTTCGGCCTGCGTGGTCATGAGAGCAGTACGCTTGAGGATGTTGGCTTGGAGATTGGCCTTACCCGTGAGCGGGTACGGCAAATTCAGGTGGAAGGGCTCAAGCGTCTGCGTGAGATTCTGGAGAAGAACGGCCTGTCCAGCGAGTCGCTGTTCCAGTAAGCCGGAATGCGCAATACAGAATGCCCCGACGACCTCGGGGCATTTTTTATGGCCTGGGAAATAGTTCAACCTGCTAGCGTTGTTGCTTAGCGTGTAAGAGATCGCTTACTCGTGGTGTAAGCCTTCGCTACCAACAAGAGTAAACAATTGCCTTTTTCAGTAATGATGTTTTCTTAACGTATTGAAATTATTGATTTTTTTAGATGTTTGTAAGTGTGTCTGCTGTAGCATCTTGTTAGGTGCGTAGGTTGCTCCCGCTGGGGAAATCGCTAGTATCTGAAGTGTGCCGACGGACTGGCACAGGCTTTCAAGGATGATCGCCAAGGACATCGCAGGATGCGATTCATCAGGATGATGAATGGGACAAGCAGGGACTACGGAAAAAATGTGGGCGGGTCAAACCGCCCCTTTTTTTTGCCTACGATTTCTCCTCGCCCGGGCTTGCATGAGCCCGAATGCCAGGCACAAAAAAGGCCCTTGCGGGCCTTTTTTGTCACTGCAGCGGTCAGCGCTCCAGATCAGCGATCTTGCCTGGCTTGCCATCCCACTCTTCAGCGTCCGGCAGGGCATCCTTACGCTCGGTGATGTTCGGCCAGATCTCAGCCAGCTCGGCGTTGAGCTCGAGGAAGTTCTCCATCCCCGCAGGCACTTCGTCCTCCGAGAAAATGGCCTGTGCCGGGCACTCAGGCTCGCACAGCGCACAGTCGATGCACTCGTCCGGGTGAATGACCAGGAAGTTCGGGCCTTCGTAGAAGCAGTCCACCGGACAGACTTCCACGCAGTCGGTGTACTTGCATTTGATGCAGTTGTCGGTGACGACGAAGGTCATTTCTAATTTTCTCCTCAGGCGACGGCAGCGTGCCCTTCCTTCCAGGGCAGCGCGGTTCACGTTGGCTGCAGGCCAGGCTAATAACCTGCAGCTCCGGCAAACCGCGGCGGATTCTACCAGCTTGCGCGGCTGGCCGTTATAACAGGTTCTTCAGTTGATATAGCATTTCGATAGCTTGACGCGGTGTCATGTCGTCCAACGCCAGCTTGCCCAGCTTCTCGATGGCCGGGTGTGGCAGGCTGGCGAACAGGTCGCTCTGGTGTGGCACCTGCGGTTCGCCCTTGGCCTTGGTCACCGGCGCCTCGTGGGGCAGGCTGGCCTTTTCCAGGCGGCCGAGGTGCTCACGGGCGCGCAGGATGACTTGCGACGGCACGCCCGCCAGTTGCGCCACCGCCAGGCCATAACTCTGGCTGGCAGGGCCTGGCAGCACATGGTGCAGGAACACGATGCGCTCGTTGTGCTCGGTGGCGTTCAGGTGCACGTTGGCCACCAGTGGCTCGCTCTCCGGCAGTACGGTCAACTCGAAGTAGTGGGTGGCGAACAGGGTGTAGGCGCGCAACTGTGCGAGACGTTCGGCGGCGGCCCAGGCCAGCGACAGGCCGTCGAAGGTACTGGTGCCGCGGCCGACCTCGTCCATCAGCACCAGGCTGCGATCGGTGGCATTGTGCAGGATGTTCGCGGTTTCGCTCATCTCTACCATGAAGGTCGAGCGGCCGCCGGCCAGGTCGTCGCTGGAACCGATGCGGGTGAAGATGCGGTCCACCAGCGACAGCTCACAGCGCGCTGCAGGCACGAAGCTGCCGATATGCGCCATCAGTACGATCAATGCAGTCTGGCGCATGTAGGTAGATTTACCGCCCATGTTCGGGCCGGTAATGATCAGCATGCTGGTGCTGTTGTCCAGGCCCAGGTCGTTGGCCACGAACGGCGTGGTCAGCACCTGCTCGACCACCGGATGGCGGCCCTGCTCGATACGCAGGCACGGCTCGTCGACGAAGCTTGGGCAGTTCAGGTCCAAGGTCAGGGCTCGCTCGGCGAGGTTGCTCAGCACGTCCAGCTCGGCCAGGGCCGCAGCGCTGTCCTGCAACGGCGCAAGGTGGCTGATCAAGGTCTCGAGCAGCGCGTCGTAGAGCATTTTCTCCCGGGCCAGGGCGCGACTCTTGGCCGACAAAGCCTTGTCTTCGAACGCCTTGAGTTCAGGCGTGATGAAGCGCTCGGCGCCCTTGAGCGTCTGGCGGCGGATGTAGTCGCCCGGCGCTTGCTCGGCCTGTTTGGTTGGCAACTCGATGAAATAGCCGTGCACACGGTTGTAGCCAACCTTGAGGTTGGCAAGCCCGGTACGGGCTTTTTCACGGGCTTCGAGGTCGATCAGGAACTGACCGGCGTTCTCGCTCATGGCCAGCAGTTCGTCGAGTTCGCTGTCGTACCCGGTCTTGAGCACGCCACCGTCGCGGATCACCGCAGGTGGGTTGTCGATGATTGCTCGCTCCAGCAGGCTGGCCAGCTCCGGGTAGGTGCCGGTGATGGCCGCCAGGCGGGCCAGGTGGGGCGCTTCGAGCTCGGCCATGGCGTTCTGCAGTTCGGGCAGGGCGCCAAGGGCATCGCGCAGGCGCGCCAGATCACGTGGGCGAGCGTTACGCAGGCCGATGCGGGCGAGAATCCGCTCGATATCACCGATTTCCTTGAGCTGCGGCTGCAGCTTCTCGAAACGGTAGCCGTCGAGGAAGCAGCGAATCGAATCCTGACGTGCCTGCAGCACTTTCAGGTCGCGCAGCGGGCGGTTCAGCCAGCGGCTCAGCAGGCGACTGGCCATGGCAGTCTGACAGCGGTCGATGACTGACTGCAGCGTATTGTCGCGGCCGCCGGCCAGGTTGATGTCCAGCTCGAGGTTGCGACGGCTCGCGCCGTCGAGAATCACCGTGTCGTCCATGCGCTCATGGCGCAGGCTGCGCAGGTGCGGCAGGCTGGTGCGCTGGGTTTCCTTGGCGTAGGTCAGCAGGCAGCCGGCGGCGCCGATGGCCAGGGTCAGTTTGTCGCAGCCGAAGCCCTTGAGGTCCTGGGTTGCGAACTGTTGGCACAGGCTCTTGCGCGCCGAGTCACGATCGAAGTCCCACGGCGCCCGACGTCGCGCTCCAGGGCGTTTCTCTGCTGGCAGGCCCTGTGGCCAGTCGTCGGGAATCAGCAGTTCCACCGGGTTGATACGCTCGAGTTCGGCGAGCAGGTTTTCCCAGCCCTTGATCTCCTGCACGGTGAAGCTGCCGCTGGTGATGTCCAGCACCGCGAGGCCGAACAGGCGTTCGTCACCCAGCAGGGCGGCGATCAGGTTGTCGCGGCGCTCGTCGAGCAGCGCCTCGTCGCTGACCGTACCTGGCGTGATGATACGCACCACCTGGCGCTCGACCGGGCCCTTGCTGGTGGCCGGGTCGCCGATCTGCTCGCAGATCACCACCGACTCACCGAGCTTGACCAGTTTGGCCAGGTATCCTTCCAGCGAGTGGAACGGAATCCCGCACATGGGGATCGACTGGCCCGCCGACTGACCGCGCGCGGTCAGGGTGATGTCCAGCAGTTTCGCGGCTTTCTTCGCATCTTCGTAGAAGATTTCGTAGAAGTCGCCCATGCGGTAGAACATCAGCTGGTCTGGGTGCTGGTTTTTCAGCTTCCAGTATTGCTGCATCATCGGGGTGTGTGCGGAGAGATCAGACATTCAGGGCCTTGAAACAGGTGGTCTGGTGGCAATTTCGAAACCGGCAATGGTACAGGCTTTTTTTACCTGCTGCAGGACACAAAGGGCAGGGCATCACTATGATTGGTCGATTTTCCGGGCAGCCCCGAACACCGCGCGAGGAATTCCATGCCAAGGGTGGCGTTTTATCTGATGGTCGCAGGCTTGAGCCTGCCGTTACCGCTCATGGCGGCTGCACAGTGCCCGTTTCCGCAGGGCATGCAGGCCTCGATAGAGGCTTCGCGGCATGTGGTCCAGGCACGGGCTGGCGGGACACCGCGGGAGCAGTTGCTGCTGGGGATACCGGCCAGGCTGGACGAGCCGACCCGCCAGTTGCTGCGCGAGATCGTGGCCGAAGTCTATGACAATGAACCGGTGCAGGCCGATGTGTATGCGGCCTACCGCTTCGAGCACTGTTTCCTGTCGCAGCAGCATGCCGATACGGTCGCTGCAATCCAGTTCAGCGACGCGTTGCCGTTGCTGCGCAAGTGCGAGCAGATCGAGCCCCAGGGCGCGCGTCCGCCTTGTGCGATGCGGGCAGTGCATACGGTGACGGGTATCCCTGAATGATCGCAGGTTCGGGGTGTGTTGCATGCATTTGCATTTCCCATCGATCTGCAGCAATATGCATTTTATGCAAAAGCGCAACGTAGCCACTGTACTCAGAGAACTGCTCGATCGCCACGGCCTGTCCCCGACGGAGCTGCACCGGCGCACGGGCGTACCGCAATCCACCCTGTCTCGGATCCTTAGCGAGAAAATTGTCGATCCATCAGACAAGCATGTCTCCAGAATCGCCGATTACTTCGGCGTGAGCACCGATCAGTTGCGCGGCCGCATAGAGCTGGGGGAGTCCCGCGAGGCGCAGCCCATGCATGGTCATGTGGACCTGAGCGACATCAGCCTGTGGGACGATGAAACCCCCGTCGAGGATGACGAGGTGTCCGTTCCATTTCTTCGAGAGGTCGAATTGGCAGCAGGATCAGGAAGATTCGTCATCGAGGAAAGCGAGCGCGCGCGCCTGCGTTTCGGCAAGCGCAGCCTGCGCCACAATGGTGTGCAGTTCGACCAGGCCAAGTGCGTCACGGTGCGCGGCAACAGCATGCTGCCAGTGCTGCGCGATGGCGCGACGGTCGGCGTCAACACCGGCAAATGTGCCATTGGCGATATCATCGATGGCGATCTCTACGCCATCAACCACAATGGCCAGCTGCGGGTGAAGCAGGTCTATCGCCTGCCCACCGGCATACGCCTGCGCAGCTTCAACCGTGATGAACACCCCGACGAAGACTACAGTTTCCAGCAGATGCAGGAAGAGCAGATCAGCCTGCTCGGGCATGTCTTCTGGTGGGGCATGTACGCACGCTGACCCGCAAATCCGCTGGATAAAAACCCGCTTCGGCGGGTTTTTTCATGCATACGAAGTATCCCCGCCTCTCGTCTTGCATCCCCCGCCGCCTCAAACCATACCGGGCCTACAAATTTTTAGGCTCTCTGAAAAGCCCTACAGGCCATACCCGACAAGGCCTTCATGCATTTAAGCAACTCCTCATGCATAAATATTTTCAAAAATGCATTGACTGCATATGCATCAGTGCATAGCCTGTATCTCAAGCCGGACAGCAACCGGTTGTTACACAGGCAGCGATGAACAGGCCTTGACTGTTCAGAGGGTTGGCAACTGGCCCGGGTGTGCAGCGTAAAGCACCACGATCAGTTATCCGGCGGGCAGGGGGCCGCGGTCGGAGTCACCAATTTGAAGCGGAACCGGCCGGTGTCACCAGATGTGACCGACGGTTCGACAACGCATTACTGAAGGGCCTGCACGGACGGGCCTTTTGGAATGCCGCGTTACACGGCAAGGGATCCACCGGCACTCGTCGGTGGCCATGACACAGGAGACAGGACAGTGACGAACGAGCAACAGGCGTTGCTGGAGATGCCGCTCTGGCTGGTGATCGTCCTGGCATTGCTGGGAGGACTTTCCGGTGAGATGTGGCGGGCCGACAAGGCCGGCGCCCGAGGTTGGTCGCTGCTGCGGCGGCTGGCGCTGCGCTCGGGGGCTTGCATGGTGTGTGGGGTGTCGACAGTGATGCTGCTGTATGCCAGCGGCATGTCGATCTGGAGCGCTAGCGCCTTCGGGTGCCTGACCGCCATGGCGGGGGCCGATGTAGCCATCGGCCTCTATGAACGCTGGGCAGCCAGGCGCCTTGGTTTGAAGGACGAACGATAGGAGTGCGGCACATGAGCGAACTGGCCACCTTGCATGCGGCATTGACCGCAACGATTCGAGAGGCGATTCCGGAACTGGCATCGGTTGATGCCTATACGGAAGCAGGAAATACCCCGGCATTGCCGGCTTTGCGCCATGGCATCGTGCGCATGACTGCCGATGCTGCGCCCAGGGATGGACGCTCGGTGCTGGTCACCACCTTCGAGGCGGACATCACCCCCGATGCCGCCAACCCCGAGGCACGCCTGCAGGGCAGCGTGCTGGCTGCACAACTGATGGACCTGTTGCGCCAGCAGCTATGGGGGCTCGACTTCGTTGAGCCGAGCCGCAACGTACGGGCTTTCTTCGCCGGTGCTGGCTGGCGCGTGCGCTGGGACCAGCCAGTGCTGTTGGGCGAACTGCAATGGCATTGGCCCGACCAGCCGCCGGGCAGCCTCAGGCTGGGCTTCAGTCCAGACACGGGGCCCGGTAATGAAAGCCAGTACATCGCCCCGGAGGACCTGGCATGAGCTATGTCAGTGCCACGCATGACCGCATTCTCGCCACCCTGGTGATTCCCTGCCGCGTGGTGGCGGTGGACTTGGCCGCTGCGCGGGTCAGGGTGTCCGACGGTGGCGGCTGGACCAGCGCCTGGGTGCGCTGGCATGCCCAGGCGGCCGGCAAGGCCCGGCACTGGCGGGCGCCCAGCCTGGGTGAGCAGGGCGTGTTGCTCAGCCCCAGTGGCGAACCGGCGCAAGGTACTTTTTTTGCCGGGCTGTATGGCAATGCCGGCCTCCCGCCAGACAACCGCGAGCATGCCGAGGTCTGGCGCTTCGATGACGGCGGTTCGCTGACCTACGACTGGCAGGCCCGGCGCTATGACATCGAACTACCCAGCGGCAACGCGCGCATCAAGGTCGGTGCCAGCACCCTGGTGGTCAGTGATGGCGCGATCACACTCGAGGCCTCGAGCATCACCCTGACCGGCAAGGTCACGGTCAACGGCCCGCTGACTGTCAGCGGCGACATCAACGGCGGCGGGCGGATCATCGATACCGCCGGCAACACGCCCAACCACAAACACTGAACCCAGCCCGCCATCGCGGGCATTTTTAATGCCAGGAGAACGCAATGGATACCCATCAACGCGCCCGGGATTTTCCGGGAGACGCGTCATGATCGGCCTGGACCGTCGCACCGGCCTGCCATTGGCCGGGATCGCTCACCTGCGCCAATCCATCGAGGACATCCTTACCACCCCACTGGGCAGCCGTCGCATGCGCCCGGAATACGGCAGCCAGTTGCGCCGCTATGTCGACCTGCCCGTCAACGAAGGCTGGAAGAGTGCGGTACAGGCAGAGGTCGCTCGCGCCCTTGGGCGCTGGGAGCCGCGCTTGCAACTGGAGCGGGTGAAGGTCGTGGCCGTGCTGGACGGCCAGGTCAGCCTGGCCCTGAGCGGCCGTTATCTGGGCGATGACGCCCTGGTGGAGGTGAGCGTATGAGTCAGGTAGACCTGTCCAAACTGCCCGCCCCGCAACTGCTCGAGGATCTGGATTTCGAAGCGCTGTACGAAGCCGACCTCGAGACCTTTCGTGCACATATGGGCGATGGCTGGACGGCACAGTTGGAAAGCGATCCGGTCACCAAGCTGCTCGAGGTCGGCGCCTACCGAAAGCTGCTCAACCGGGCACGCATCAATGATGCTGCGAAGGCCTTGCTGCTCGCCTATGCCCAGGGTCGCGACCTTGACCAACTGGCGGCCAACGTTTCGTTGCAGCGCCTGGTGATCCAGGCTGCCGACCCGACCACCGTTCCGCCCATCGAGGCGATTCTCGAATCCGACGACGCCCTGCGCGAGCGTGTGCAACTGGTCTATGAAGGCCTGACCACCGCCGGCCCGCGCAACAGTTACATCCTCCACGCCCGCAACGCCTCGGGACGGGTCGCCGACGCGACCGCCGAAAGCCCGTCGCCGGCGGTGGTCGATGTCACGGTGCTGAGCATCGATGACGACGGTGTCGCGCCCCAGGCGCTGCTTGACGAGGTCAACGCCTACCTCAACGACGAGGACATCCGCCCGGTTGCCGACCGGGTCAATGTGCGCAGCGCCCAGGTGCTGCCATACCGGATCGATGCCGTGTTGCACATGGCCGACAACGGCCCCGAGTACGAGGCCATCCTCAGCGAGTGCCGGCGTCGTTTGCAGGCCTGGATCAACCCGCGGCGCCGCCTGGGTGTCGAGGTCGCCCGCTCTGGCATCGACGCCCAGTTGCACATCGACGGCGTCAGTCGCGTCGAGCTGATCGACTGGACCGACATCCGCCCGAGCAAGGCCCAGGCAGCCTGGTGCACAGGCTTCGACCTCAAGCGCGGAGGCTGACATGCGAAGCCTTCTGCCGCTCAACCGCACCCCGCTGGAGCGGGCCATCGAAACGGCTGGCGACGAAGACCTCAAGGTCACCCTGCGCCAGCTCTACAACCCCGACACTTGCCCCGCGCACCTGCTCTACCAGCTGGCCTGGGCCTGGTCGGTGGATCGCTGGGACGACAGCTGGAGCGACTCCGTCAAGCGCTCGGTGATCCGCTCAGCATTCTTCGTCCACGCCCACAAAGGCACCCTCGGCGCCCTCAGGCGGGTGGTCGAGCCGTTCGGCTACCTCATCGAGGTGGAGGAGTGGTGGCAGGCGCAGCCTGCCGGGGTGCCGGGGACCTTTGCGCTGAAGATCGGCGTCGAGAACTCGGGCATCAGCGAGCAGACCTACAACGAACTGTCGGCCCTGATCGACGACGCTCGTCCCGTCAGCCGGCACATGACCGGCATGGTGATCAGCCTGGAAAGCAACGGTGCCTTCCATCTTGGCTGCGCGCTCCAGGAAGGCGACGAGCTCGATATCTACCCACCGGCACCGCGTGACATCGACGTCGATGGCGTCATCGGGCGCGGCGGCCGAGAACACACAATCGATACCTTGGACATTGCACATGGTTGACCAGACTTCTCAGTTCTACGCCATCCTCACCAATGTGGGCGCGGCGAAGCAGGCCAATGCGGATGCCTTGGGCATTCCGTGGAAAATAACCCAGATGGGCGTGGGCGACGCCAACGGCACCGACCCGACCCCCAACGCCACCCAGACCAGCCTGATCAACGAATGGCGCCGCGCGCCGTTGAACCAGCTCAAGGTGGATGACAAGAATAGCGCGGTGATCGTCGCCGAGCAGGTGATCCCTGCCGAGGTTGGCGGGCGCTGGATCCGTGAGATCGCGCTATATGACGCCGACGGCGACATGATCGCGGTGGCCAATTGCGCTCCGACCTACAAGCCGCTGCTCAGCCAGGGCTCGGGCCGTACTCAGGTGGTGCGGATGAACCTGATCGTCAGCAGCGCCAGTAATGTGCAGTTGAAGATTGACCCTGCGGTAGTGCTGGCTACCCGAGAGTGGGTCAGCGAGGAGTTGGCCAGGCAGGATTTCAAGCATTCGGTATTGGCGGCAACCACCACCAACATCGCTTTGAGCGGCATTCAGTCCATTGATGGAGTGACCTTGTCTGCGGGCGCGCGCGTGCTGGTGAAGAACCAGACCAATGCCAAGGACAATGGTCTCTACTTGGTTGCGGCGGGCAATTGGGTCCGCAGTCGCGATGCAGACACCGACGCCAAGCTTACCGCCGGCCTGCTGGTGCTGGTCGAGCGCGGCACGGTCAACGGCGACAGTGGCTGGCAGTTGATCAGCGATGGGCCGATCACGGTCGGCGTCAATGCACAGGATTATGAGATGGCGTTCGGTCGTACCGGTGTCGCGCCAGGTCTCTATCGCAGCGTCAGTGTAGACAAATACGGGCGCGTAGTTGCCGCTAATAATCCGTCCACGGTTGCCGGTTATGGCCTCACCGACGTTTACACCATTGCTCAGATAGATCAAGCGCTGGCGTTGAAAGCCAATCTCGCCGATCCGATTCTCACGGGCGCACCCAGGTCGACCACTCCGGCCCGCGGCGATATCAGCACGCGAATTGCGACTACCGATTTCGTCAAAAATGCCGGATTGGCTATGCCTGTGGCCAATGTCGGTGTAGGTGACGGCGTCACGCTTGGTCCCGAGCACGCGGGACGTTACTTGACAATGTCCAAGTCCGGTACGTGGAGTGGAACGATTTTTCTTCCGCCTAGCGGTTTGCAAAGAGGTGACATGTTTGTCATCTCCGTTGGCTCCGGGGAGGGCACACTGACGATCAAGGCGCCATCGGGAACGGGTGGGTATTTGGCGGTTAGCGCCGTCGCTTATCCTTCCCTGACGCTCACGCATCTAGATCCACCACTAGTGATTGTCTGTCTGGGTGACGGTATCTACGGCGTTGTTTCTGGAGGTATGGCCTCAGTCAACAACACGAATCTGCCTCTGCGTGCCCGCGTAGTCTTCCGAGCTCCGGGTGTATTCCAGTGGACTGTCCCTGCGAACGTGACCAAAGTCTTAGCCGAGGTCTGGGGCGCCGGCGGCAGCGGTGCCTTCGGTTCGATGAGTACGGGGGCTGGCGGAGGCGGGGGCGGTGGCATCAGCAAAGGTCTCTTTACTGTAGTTCCCGGCAGCCAGATAACCGTGACGGTCGGCATGGGAGGGACTTCAGTGACCGAGGTGGGCAAGACAGGCGCCCACGGGGGCAGTTCTTCATTTGGCTCGTTCTGCTCGGCCACGGGCGGAGAGGGCGGTGATATTTCCAATGGCGCAGGACGGGGGATGGGAATCGGGGGGGACTACAATGCCTCTTTGGGACACGGTTTTCCTCCCGTGCGTAACCCATACAACAGTGGTGCATGGGGCGGTCAGGGTGGTGGTGGCGAGTCCATCTATGCCGCCTCCGATGCTGCGACGCCGACTCAGCCGGGTATGGGTGGAGCTGGTCGGACTGTAGAACGCTCTCAATCAGGCGCCGATGGGTGCGTAATCATTACCTACTAAACAGGATCATTTATGTGGGCGCTTATAAACGCAGGCACAGTTAAAGAGGTTACATCCATCGACCCCACAGGTCGCTTTCATTCAGAGATGGACTGGCATAGCTGCCACTCGGACGTACAGCCCGGTTGGATATTCATTGAGGGTCAGTTCACGGCCTCTGCGGCAAGTATCGAGGTCTTGGCGGAAATCGAGCGCAGCTGGCGAGACCATGTGCTGGCATCTACCCAATGGTTAATGTCACGCCATCGGGATGAACTCGAGTTAAACGGCTCCTCGACCCTGTCGGCGGCGCAATATGCTGAGCTGTTGAATTTCCGCCAGTACTTACGTAACTGGCCCGCCTCTACGCAATTCCCTCAAACTGCCCAGCGGCCGCGTTCCCCAGACTGGCTTGAGTCGGTGAGCTGACCTCGGCGAATTGAATCATTGCATCACACCTAACCCCGCATCAGCGGGGTTTTTTATTGGAAATCATGGAGATAACCCGAATGAGTGGATTCTTCCACGGCGTCACCGTAACCAACGTAGACACCGGCGCCCGCAACATCGCACTGCCGTCGTCCTCGATCATCGGCCTGGTCGACACCTTCACCGAAGGTGCCGGTGTCACGGCCAAGGCCAACGACCTGGTCCTCATCACCAGCGAGCGTGAAGCCGTGGCCGCCTTCGGCGCCGATGCGGCGATCACCAAGGCCTGCCGCGCCATCTACAGCCGCGCCAAGGCGGTCATCGTCGCCTGCGGCGTGGCCAAGCTCGAAGAGGCGGCCGAACAGGCCGCGGCGATCATCGGCAACGTGCTCGCCGACGGCAAGCGCACCGGCCTGCAGGCACTGCTCGACGGCAAGAGCCGTTTCAACGCCCAGCCGCGCCTGCTGGTCGCGCCCAAGCACAGCGCCACCCTGGCGGTCGGCACCGCGCTGGTGGCACTGGCCGACAAGCTGCGCGGCATCGCCATCATCGACGGCCCTGGCACCACTGACGAAGCCGCGCTCGCCTACGCCAAGAACTTCGGTGCCAAGCGCGCCTTCCTGGTCGATCCGGGCGTGCGCTACTTCGACACCGTCGCCGAGGCCACCGAGGATGCGCCAGGTTCGGCCTGGGTCGCTGGCCTGTTCGCCTTCACCGACCGCGAGTACGGCTTCTGGGCCTCGCCGTCGAACAAGGAGTTCGTCGGTATCACCGGCACCAGCCGCCCGGTGGAGTTCCTCGATGGCGACGACAGCTGCCGCGCCAACCTGCTGAACAACGCCAACATCGCCACCATCATTCGCGATGACGGCTTCCGCCTGTGGGGCAACCGCACCCTGTCCAGCGATCCGAAGTGGGCCTTCGTCACCCGCGTGCGGACCATGGACATCGTCATGGACGCGATCCTCTACGGCCACAAGTGGGCCGTCGATCGCTCCATCACCGCCACCTACGTCAAGGACGTCACCGAGGGCCTGCAGGCCTTCATGCGCGACCTGAAGAACCAGGGCGCGATCATCAACTTCGAGGTCTTCGCCGATCCGGAGTTGAACACCGCCAGCCAACTGGAGCAGGGCAAGGTGTACTGGAACATCCGCTTCACCGACGTACCGCCTGCCGAAAACCCCAATTTCCGCGTCGAAGTCACCAACCAGTGGCTGACCGAAGTCCTCGATTCCGCCGCTTAAGGAGCGCATCTACATGGCAATGATTCCCGAAACCCTGGCCAACCTGAACCTGTTCGTCGACGGTGTGAGCTTCCAGGGCGATGTACCCAGCCTGACCCTGCCCAAGCTGACCCTGAAGATGGAGGAGCATCGTCCCGGTGGCATGGACATGCCGGTCGAGATGGACCTGGGCATGGAGAAACAGGAAGCGGCCTTCACCACCACCGGCGTGCGCCGCGAGTCGCTGAAGTTCTTCGGCCTGGCCGACGGCACGGCCTTCAACGGCACGTTCCGTGGCGCTTTCAAGGGCCTCAAGGGCCAGATCAATCCAGTCATCGTCACCCTGCGCGGCTCGCTCAAGGAAATCGACATGGGCGACTGGAAATCCGGCGACAAGGCCGAGATCAAGCACAGCGTCGCGCTCAGCTACTACAAGCTGGAGGTTGATGGTCGCCTGGTCTACGAGATCGATGCCCTGGGCATGAAGCGGGTGATCGATGGTGTCGACCAACTGGCGGCGCAGCGTACTGCGCTGGGCCTGTAAGGGAGGTGCTCATGGCTCAGGAAAACCGTCAGCCCCAGTGGCTGAACCTTGCAGCCGACCGCGTCACGGTGCGTTTGTCGCGTCCGAGCGAGGCCAATGGCGTTCAGGTCGACAGCCTGACGTTGCGGGCCCCGACGGTGCGTGACATGCGCAACGCCCAGGCCGGCGGCGCCAGCGACGACGAGCAGCGCGAGCTGAACCTCTTCGCCTCGCTGGCCGAAGTCGGCATCAAGGATCTCGAAGGCCTCACCCTGAAGGACTACGGCCGCTTGCAGGCCGGGTATTTTCGCCTGGTGCAGGACGACGAGGTTTGACCCGACCCGGCAGAAGGCCGCCGCAAGGCGGCTGGCCAAGGAGCTGAACTTTTCCGCGAGCGAAATCATGACCATGTCGTTCAGCGACATGGTCTGGTGGCTTTCGGATTGAGAGGATTAACGGATGGCGAACAAATCAGGGATTGCCCTGGGGGAAGCCGTCGCATCTGGCTCGGCTTTCCCTGGCGCGCTCGATGACTATCGCGCCAGGTTTACCGATCATTGGGCGCCTTACGGCAAGGCGCTGCAATCGTTTTCATCACCGCTGGATATCTGGCGACCAGGCCCGTATCCATCGGTCGTGCCACAGCTGTCGAACTGGCAAGGACTCACTCCGGCACTGGAGCACCAGCCGTTACCCTTGGCTGAACAGGGATGGCGCGCATCCAACTCACCCCCGTTCGAGTTGCCCGCTCAGATCGTACATGCGTACCCCCAGCCTCGGCCGCGCGCAGATTCAACTCCCCGGATCAACGCGGATGCACCTGAAGCTCGACAAGGGGTGGTGTCGGGGGAGGGCGAAGCAGTTTCGTCAGCCTCTTCTGATCCCACGCCGAGCCGAGCCACTGCCCGTACCCGAGCAGGGGCTGCGGCCAAGGAGGCTGCCTCTGCAACCAAGTTGGATTTGGGGTTGAAGCTCTTCCACACCGCTTCCACCGCCACCACGGCGAAGGAGCAGGCAGTGGGCTATCTCAGTGCGGTTGGGTCGGCAGTCGGCACAATAGGCGGCAAGGCCTTGGGGGCGGCGGTGCCGCGCTGGGGCACGATGGTCTCGGAGGTGGGCGGCGTTGCCTTCGGTATGGCCGGCGACAAGCTGGGCGCCTGGGCTGGCGAGCGGGTCACGAACCCTGCATCGGCTACAGCCAAGGACAAACCGCCATCAACGCCGGTATCGACTCAGTCGAAACCTGACGCGGATCCTTATTCGACGCTGTCTGGCTCAGTCAGGGACGCGCTTACGACTGCTGCGGTGGTGGGCGGGGGTTATGCCAGCTGGGAGGTACTCAAGCGGCGTTACACCAACCCAGGGGCTGTCGCTGGGACCGCCAAGGGCGTCGCAGAGAACCTCAAGGCATTGAAAATACCCCTTGCTTCGATGTTCATCGAGGCTGGTGCAAAGGCGGCCTATACCTATGGCACGGCGCAAACCCGTGAAGAAAAGTGGAGCGGTTATGGCGGCGCGGCAGGGGGCCTGATTCTTGGTGGCGCCCTGGGTGCCGCCGGATCGTTGCTGGGTCCGATCGGTACCACGATAGGGATGTCGGTCGGCAACTTTGTGGGCGATCAGGTTGGGTCGGCGGTAGGCAAATATTTGGCCACCCAGTACCGAGAGCCTGCCTCCACAGAGCAGCCGGTACGGCGCGGGCTGCCGGCCAAGGCGAGCGGGACGGCAAAGGAGCAGAGCCCGGAGCGTGCCAGGTCGTCAGGACCGCCGTCTCCTCTTCGGCCGGCGGGGCTTATGGCGCAGTTCGCAACCGCCGCAAGCGTTTCATCGCAACGGCGGCCTTCGATGTTGACTAGGCCGAAGCCGGGTTCGACTGCTGACACTGCCGGCATGGACAAGGCTCTCGTGAGGGATCTGTTGAGACGTCCTGTGGATGAGGGGAGGGCGCCAAGTGCGGCGGCCAAGCACCGGGTTGCAGGCGCCATCGCTGAGCCTCGTGCATGGCCTCCGGCGATTCCTGGTCTTTCGTTGGTCCCCGGTATCGTGCCTTCTCCCAGATTCGAAAGTCCTGGTGCCAGCGTTGCGCCCGCTGCCATAAAGGTCGAGCTCCCTCGATCGCCTCAGAAGCCGTCAAGGCCGGCTGCTGTACTGGGGTTGCCGAAGGTTGCGGTGCAGGCCTCAGCGTCTGGACGTTCAGCTGTAATGGACAAGCTCGCAGTAGAGGTGCAGATACCAGCCGCGCAGTTGTCGGTGCCGCCGCAAGCCAGCGTCCTGCCAGATGCTCCGCCGCAAGCCCCGGCCCAACCGGTGATTACCAGCGGGGCAGGCCAGCCCTTCAACTTCACCACCAACATCCCCATCACGCTGCAAGGCGCCGCTGTTGCACACGACCAACTCGCCACCGACCTGGAACTGGCTGTGCGCCGGGTACTGGAAGAACGGCAAAGAGCTGATGAAGCGCGTCTGGCAGACCCTCTACGACAATTTTGAACCGGAGGGACATTCATGACCTACCTGGAGCAGTTGCAGGCCGCACTGCATGCACTGGTCAAGGCGGGCGAGGAGGGGCGTCGGCGTGCCGGCGCCATGCTCGACCCGATGAACCAGGCCGTGGACCACGTCAAGGAAGCCGCGGCCGAACTCGAAGCATTGCCCTGGATCGGACCGGCCATCGGCAAGCGCCTGCAACGCACCCTGCGTGCCATCGACTCGGCACAAGGGCGTGTCAACAAAGTGATTGCCCGCTACGACAAGACCGTCGACGAGGTGCGCAAGGTGCAGGAGCGTGTCGAGGTCTTTTCCGAGCACCTGGGCAAGGCCGGCGCGGCGATCCGCAAGGTGGTGGGCGATGCCCGCGCAGTGGCAAGCGGGGTGCTCGTCACCTTCGGCTTCGCACCGCTGACAACGCCGACCGCCGAAGCGATCAAGCCATTTGCGCACCTGCTGGTGTTGCAACCGCTGAAGGCCAATGCCGCACCCTACTACTTCAACCTCGATACCGCAGCGTTCGACCAGTTGCGCCGCCAGACCCGTTTCCGCTGGGCTGCCCAGGAGCGCCTGAGCCGCGACAGCGCGCAGCAGGCAGTCGGCCAGGGCGAGGAGACGATCAGCATCCGTGGTGCGATCTTCCCTGCGTTCAAGGGCGGACTTGGCCAGTTGCAGACCCTGCGCAGCATCGGTCGTCAGTTGCTGCCCCTAAGCCTGACCACCGGTTACGGCGAGGTGCTCGGCAATTGGTGCCTGACCAGTATCGATGAAGACCAGAGCAATCTGTTGGCAGGCGGTATTCCACGCAAACAGGGTTTTTCACTGGAGTTCACCCGCTATGGCGAAGACCTGCAAAACGTCTGACGGCGACCTGCTCGACACCCTCTGCCAGCACTACTACGGCCACCTCAACCGCACGGTCGAAGCCGTACTGGAGGCCAATCAAGGGCTGGCCGACGAAGACCAGCCGCTGCGTGCCGGCGTGATGATCCTGCTGCCCGACCTACCCACTGCGACGGTCAGCAGCGTGCAGCTCTGGGACTGAACGCAGGCTTGTTTCCACACCGACAACGGAGGCATGAGTCATGCAACCCGTCTTCAGCATCAAGGCCGATGGCAAGGACATCACCGCGCTGATCAACGACCGCCTGCTGCTGCTGCGCACCACCGACAAACCCGGCATGGAGTCCGATACGTTCGAGCTGCGCATCGATGCCCGCGACGGCGCCCTGGCCCTGCCGCCTCGCGGCGCGGTGCTGGAGGTGCACCTGGGCTACGCCGGGCAGCCGCTGACGCTGCTGGGGCGCTTCACCGTCGATGAGGTCGAGCTATCCGGGCCGCCGGACACCCTGGTGATCCGCGGCAAGGCCAGCGACCTGTGCGGCAGTGGCAGAACCATCCGCAGCGGCAGTTGGGAGAATGTTCCGCTGCAACGCATCATCGCCGAGATTGGCGCGCGCAACGGCTGGCAGCCGATCTGCCCGGTCACCCTGAACGTGCCGCGTATCGACCAGTACAACGAATCGGACTTCAACTTCATCACCCGTCTGGCTCGTCAGTACGACTGCACCGCCAAGCTCGCCAACGGCCAGCTGTTGGTACTGCCGCGCCAGGGCGGGCAGAGCGCAAGCGGCAAGACGCTGGGGCTGGTGACGCTGCGGCGCAGCGACGTCAGCCAATGGCAATTTCGCCTGGACGACAAGGCCACCCGCAAGGCCGTGCGCACCCGTCACCAGGACAGTGCCAGCGGTGAGCTAAAAGTGGTCGAGCTGGGCAACGACGCAGGCTCCGAGAGCCAGCGTCCTGTCCATACCGACCGCCACCTGTACCCCAATCGCGCCGCCGCCGAACAGGCTGCCCGCGCACGCTTGGCCAGCTTCAACCGCGAGACGGCCAGCGTGCGCCTGGACATGCCCGGGCGCACTGACCTGTTCGTCGAACGCAGCATCGAGGTGAGTGGTTTTGTCGACGGGCTAGACGGCCAGTACCTGATCGACTCGGTCGAGCAAGTGTTCACCGGGTCCGGCTGGCGGACCACCGTGCAGTGCAACGGTGGCAAGACGGGCAAGGCCGGGAACGCGGGGCGTGCAGCGGACAAGGCCGCCACCCTCAAGGCCTAGGCCTTTTCGACAAGGAGTATCTTCATGCAATCGAGTTTCAACCCGGATGCGATCCAGGTGCTGGACGACCTGCTGAGCCCACAGGAGCTGTCCATGCTCGCCCAGCGGCTGGCCGGCCCTGTGTGGCGTTTCGGCTGGGCGCAGCACTACGGCGTATTGGATCGACCGTGCTGGCATGCCTTCATTGCCGGCAGCGCACGCGAACAACGACAGGACTGCGAGCAGGAACTGCGTGAGCGCGCCGGCTGGACGTTCCTGGCCGATTGGTGGGCCGGCTTCAAGGACAGCCATCTGCCGCAGGCAACGTTGCTTGGGGTCTACGCCAATGGCCAGACCAGCGGCCAGGACGGCCCTATCCACCGCGACAACCGCCCGGATGAGCCGGGCAAGACCCTGGTCATGTTCTGCAACGAACACTGGGCTACGGCCTGGGGCGGCGAGCTGCTGTTCTTCAACGCCGCCAAGACCGATGTAATCAAGGCCGTACTGCCCAAGCCCGGGCGAATCGTGCTTTTCGACGGACGCATTCCCCATAGCGCCAGATCGCCCACCGCAAGCTGCAATCGCTTGCTTGTGAGCCTGGCTTTCAAGACCCTCATCAAGGAGTAGATAACCATGGCTGGAACAGTCGAACTGATCGTCGGCTATGTCGACAAGGCGGCGGGCACCGGTGCAGCCGGCACGTCGCTGATCGATCAGTACAATAGCGACAAGGAGGGCTTCGCCCTGGTCAACCAGAGCACCCAGACGGTTGCGACAGTGGCTGGCGTGACTTCCATGGTCAAGCTGACAGCCGGCTTCACGCCGTTCCTGAGCGTGACCACCAACACGCTGGCCGCGACCACCGTGTTCGTCAAGATCACTGCGGAGTACCGCACCGAGCAACCGTTCAACACCGGCGATGTCATCAGTTTGGTAGGCAACGTTGCCGGCGTGGTCGGCGGTATTGCCCTGCTGGCCGGGTTCGGCCCTGCCGCGGCCTTGTTCACAGCGGTCGGTATTGGCGCCAACGTCTCGGGCATCATCACCTCCGACGTCAGGAACAACCTCTACCAGTCGCTGGTGAAACCGGTTTGGGAGCAGTATTTCAGCGCCAATCCCCAGGCCAGCTACCCCGACTACTGGGTGGCACCGGACCTGAAACTGGCCACGCTCGCCGAGCTGGGCGCCTACTACGCCGATCGTATTGCTACCACTCACTGGGATCCGGCAACGGGGGCGGTGGCGCTATCCAGCGACAGCCGTGCCGTCTATGAAGAAGGGGCGGCGGCTGGCGGCGGGGGAGGGGGCTATGTCGAAGGAGGCAGCTCCGGTACGGCACCTGTGGTCTACCCTGATCTGCCGGACGCCTGGATCGATATCGGTCCGATCGAGATCGTGAACCCGGGTGATGTGTACCTGGGCAGTGATCAATACCACCGCTGAGGTTCGTGGTAGGGTT
Source organism: Pseudomonas sp. SYWMCR5 (assembly GCF_057197165.1). NCBI lineage: Bacteria > Pseudomonadati > Pseudomonadota > Gammaproteobacteria > Pseudomonadales > Pseudomonadaceae > Pseudomonas > Pseudomonas sp. SYWMCR5. Next base: position 706,862 of record NZ_JBXUNH010000001.1, on the reverse strand, counting down.
GCGCTCCAGCCCAACGGTCATCGATAACGGACATATGGCTTCACTCGCCTCTCAGCTTTCTGCACTCACGCCGCGCCAGCGTTTCATCATCCTGCTGCTCCTGGCGATCTGTTTCCTTGCTTTCGCCGCGATCTACGGGCGGGGATATCGCGACGATCCTACGTCGGATGACACCAGGCTGTTCACTCTCGACGGTCGACTGACGACCCACCCACAAGTCTGGAAGCCCCAGCCCGAGCTGGTCAACTTTGGTGTGGCCTACGACCTGGACGGTCAGCGTCGGCAGCAAGGTCTGTATGCTTATCGCAGTGCGTTCGAGCAGGCGGGAATCGGTATGGGCACCGTGCTCAGGCTGACCGTGGAAGGCTCCGGGCGGGTGCGAGCCCTGGCCAGTGAAGAGGGTCGTATTCTGTTCGACGACCGGCTGAACCAACAGGTCATCGAGTGGAACAACACTTCGATCCGCCGCGGTGTAATCGTCAGTGGCGTCATGTCGGCTGCAGCGCTGGCCTTCGCGCTGCTGACCGGTTGGCGCCACCGGCGGCGCATTTTTTCCCGGGGCGGTGCTGCCGAAGGCTGACGTCTTGCACCGATCCTCTGCGCCATTATCCAGGACGCAGTCCACAACCCACTCCCAACCCAGGCATTGCCTGGGTTTTTTTTTGCTTGCCAGGGAGGTTCTGCATGCTCACCGAGCGGCAACTCATTCAGATCTATCCGCTCGCCGGCCAGCGTGCCGGCGCGTTTCTCACACCTCTCAACGACGCCATGGCCCGTTGGGAAATCGACCACCCCAAGCGCATCGCCGCCTTTCTCGCCCAGGTCGGTCATGAGTCCGGCCAGTTACGCTATGTGAAGGAACTGGGCAGCGACCGCTACCTTTCACGCTACGACACCGGCCCACTGGCCCTGCGCCTGGGCAACACCCCTGAGGCTGACGGCGATGGCCAGCTGTATTGCGGTCGCGGCCTGATCCAGGTCACCGGGCGTAACAACTACCAGGCCTGCAGCCGTGCGCTGTTCGGTGATGAGCGGTTGCTGGCGCAACCCCAGCTTCTCGAGCAGCCGCGTTGGGCCTGCGAGTCGGCGGCCTGGTTCTGGCAGTCGCGCGGGCTCAATGCCTTGGCCGATCGTGGTGAATTCAACCGCATCACCCGGCATATCAACGGTGGGCTCAATGGCCTGGATGAGCGCCTCAAGCTCTGGGCCAGGGCCCGGGAGGTCTTGTGCTGAGCCGTTGGCAGCTCTGCGCATGCCTGGCGCTGATGCTGCTGTCGGCGGCACTGGCCTGGCAGGCCCAGGCCTGGCGCTACGAGCGTCTGTTCGCCGAGTCGGACGAGCTCCAGGCGCGCCAGCGAGTGGAGCAGGCCGAGGTGCTCAACGAGCAACTGCGCAGCGAGCGCGAGCAGCGCCAGGCGCTCGAGCGCCGCCTGCATGACAGCGAGTCCAACCATTTCCAGGAGCTTACCGATGCGCAACAGAATCAGGCTCGGCTGCGTGATCGCCTTGCTACTGCCGATCTGCGCCTGTCGGTCCTGGTCGAGCGTGACGCCGCCTGTTCCACAATGCCTGCCGCCACCGGCGCCGGCGGCGTGGATCATGGCGCCTTACGCGCCCGACTTGACCCGGCGCATGCTCGACGAATTATCGCCATTACCGACGACGGCGACCGGGGGCTGATCGCCCTGCGTGCCTGCCAGGCGTATATCCGCGCGCTGGCGCCGTGAATCCTTGCCTGGGGGGATGAGGGTGGTAGGGTAGTGCGCAGTCACGCAAGGAGCCTGTCATGGACCCGATCACCGTACTTTCTACCCGCCTGGGCGAACACCTGCGCCGTTTCAATGCGCAGGTGACCACCGCCGAGTCCTGCACCGGCGGGGGCATCGCCGAGGCGATCACCCGTATTCCCGGCAGTTCGGCCTGGTTCGAGGCCGGCTACGTCACCTACTCCAACACCCAGAAGACCCGGCAGCTTGGCGTCCCCGAGGCACTGTTCACCCAGGTTGGCGCAGTCAGCCAGGAGGTGGTCGAGGCCATGGTTCGTGGTGCCCAGGCCGCCAGCGGCGCGCGTTTTGCCGTGGCGGTCAGTGGTGTCGCCGGGCCGGATGGCGGCTCGCCGGCCAAGCCGGTGGGCACTGTATGGCTGGCCTGGGGCGATGGAGGCCGTGTTATCAGCGAGCGCCGTCACTTCGATGGCGACCGCGAGGCGGTGCGCCGACAGACGGTGATCGCTGCGTTAGACGGCTTGTTACAGCTTGGTGCCGAGTAAATCGCTCGACGGGGGTTTGCGGAAACGAATCCCTGTGGAATAATACTGGCTACTTATACAGGTATTCCGGCCATCAGGGCCACGTCGAACACGTGAGGATTTCAATGGACGACAACAAGAAGCGCGCCTTGGCTGCGGCCCTGGGTCAGATCGAACGCCAATTCGGCAAGGGCGCAGTCATGCGCATGGGCGATCACGAGCGCCAGGCTATTCCAGCCATCTCCACCGGCTCGCTGGGCCTGGACATCGCCCTCGGCATCGGCGGCCTGCCAAAGGGCCGTATCGTCGAGATCTACGGCCCGGAATCCTCGGGCAAGACCACGCTGACCCTGTCGGTCATCGCCGAAGCCCAGAAGAACGGCGCCACCTGCGCCTTCGTCGACGCCGAGCATGCCCTCGACCCTGAGTACGCTGGCAAGCTGGGCGTCAACGTCGATGACCTGCTGGTCTCGCAGCCAGACACCGGCGAACAGGCCCTGGAAATCACCGACATGCTGGTGCGTTCCAACGCCGTCGACGTGATCATCGTCGACTCCGTGGCTGCCCTGGTACCCAAGGCCGAGATCGAAGGCGAAATGGGTGACATGCACGTCGGCCTGCAGGCCCGTCTGATGTCCCAGGCGCTGCGAAAGATCACCGGTAACATCAAGAACGCCAACTGCCTGGTCATCTTCATCAACCAGATCCGTATGAAGATCGGCGTGATGTTCGGTAGCCCGGAAACCACCACCGGCGGTAACGCCCTGAAGTTCTACGCCTCGGTCCGTCTGGATATCCGTCGTACTGGCGCGGTGAAGGAAGGCGACGAAGTGGTCGGTAGCGAAACGCGCGTCAAGATCGTCAAGAACAAGGTTTCGCCACCCTTCCGTCAGGCCGAGTTCCAGATTCTCTACGGCAAAGGTATCTACCGTAACGGCGAGATCATCGACTTGGGCGTCTCTCAAGGCCTGGTCGAGAAGTCCGGCGCCTGGTACAGCTACCAGGGCAACAAGATCGGCCAAGGCAAGGCTAACGCCGCCAAGTACTTGCAAGAGAACCCGGCCATCGGTTCGGAAATCGAGAAGCAGATTCGTGAGAAGCTGCTGACCTCCGGCGCTGTCGCCGCGGCTGCCAAGGCTGCCGCCGCCGAAGCTGATGCCGACGATATGGCTGATGCTGAAGCCGGTTATTGATATCGCTGGTTGATCGCACATGTCGTCCGTCGTACTCGACACCCCCGTCGCCGTTCGGCGGACAGCCATGGACCTGCTTGCGCGCCGCGAGCACGGTCGTGTCGAGCTGACTCGCAAGCTGCGTCAGCGCGGCGCCACGGATGAGCTGATCGAGCCCGCGCTTGATCGGCTTGCCGAGGAAGGCCTGCTCAGTGAGGCCCGCTATCTGGAGAGCTTCATCTCCTACCGTTCCAACGCCGGTTATGGTCCAGCGCGTATTCGTGAAGACCTGAGCCAGCGAGGGTTGAACCGTGGCGATATCGATCAGGCACTGCGCGAAAGCGGTGTAGATTGGTCAGCCCGCTTGCGGGACGTCTGGCAGCGCAAGTTCGCCGGGCAACGCCCTCAGGATCCTCGCAGCCGAGCGCAGCAAACACGCTTTCTCGCCTACCGTGGTTTTTCCATGGACATGATCGGGCGACTGCTCAGCGGGCGCGATCTCGACGATTGACGGCCAGTGCGGCTGACATGGCAGACATCTGCCAGGTCAGCCGCACTGGCCGTTTTTCGTTCAACTGACTTTCAACGCTTCCCGGGCATGTTGCGTCGTGTGCATCGGTTGGGGTTTGGCCCAGTTTTCCGGCAGGTTGATGAAGTCCACCAGTTCACGCAGGCGTCCCTGGTCACGGCCGTTGAAGGCGAAGGTCAGGCGGGTCAGGTGGTTGAAGTCGCCGACTTCATGTTCTGCGCTGCTGTCGGCTTGCTGATGGTATTTGCCACTCAGGCGCAGGTCGGCGAAGCCCTCCTGAATGTCGTATAGCGCCGCCTCGCTGAGGGGGTGCAGCATCCGGATCACGAACTGGTTCTTCAACCAGCGACTGGAGTGGTAATTGCTGTAGAACTGGTTGATTTCCTCCACAGCCTCGTCAGCGCTGTGTACCAGACGTACCAGTTTCAGGTCGCTGGGGAGTATGTAGCGGTTCTCTTCCAATTGACGGCTGATGAAGCTCAGTGCGTCCTGCCAGAAACTCCCGCCAGGCGAGTCGAGCAACACCACCGGTACCAGAGGGCTTTTACCCGTCTGGATCAGGGTCAGCACTTCGAGTGCCTCGTCGAGGGTGCCAAAACCACCCGGGCAGAGCACCAAGGCGTCAGCTTCCTTGACGAAGAACAGCTTGCGGATGAAGAAGAAGTGGAAGGGCAGCAGTTGATCGGTGCCATCCACCGTTGCGTTGGCATGCTGCTCGAAGGGCAAGGTGATGTTGAAACCCAGGCTGTTTGCAGCCCCGGCGCCTTCGTGGGCAGCGGCCATGATGCCGCCCCCGGCCCCGGTGATGACCATCAGGTCGGAGCGGGCGAGGCTGGCGCCCAGCTCTCGGGCCAGGGCATACATCGGGTGTTCCTGAGGCGTGCGCGCCGAGCCGAATACAGTGACTTTGCGTCGCCCCTTGTAGCGTTCGAGGGTGCGGAAGGAGTGGTCCAGTTCGCGCAGGGCCTGCAAGGTGATCTTGGCATTCCATCGGTTGGCGTCGTCGAAGGCCATGCGCAGGATGGTCAGCATCATGTCGCGGTAGAGCGGCAGGTTGGGGCTGTCCGGTGCCACCAGTTGCAGTTGTTCATCAATCTTGTTCAGGTCGATCCCCTGCTCCCTGAAATGATCGGACAGACGTTCATTCGGTAGGTAAGGCATTCAGCGTCTCCTTCTGCAGCAAAACCTCTGACCGGGTCGATGGGGTGTCCCGGCCGCGACACTGCGTGTGTCGCTGGCTGCTGTCGCTCGAGTGTGCATCTCGAGCATTGCAGTAGGCCTTCAAGGCCGTGATGCAGTGGCGTGAGTCCATCTTGTCTTTTGTCGTTGCGGGTCCGGCAACGTCGTGGCGCGGCAATCTCCTGTGCTTGCCGCTGACGCGTGCTGTTCGCTTTCAATCTAGACGCTGGCGAGCGATCCTGCCGGTTTGCGGCTGCAAACCGTTCGTCTGATAGGATCCAATCCGTGCAGGGGTTTGATTAACTGAAAGACAACGGCGCGATGCAGGGAGGTCGCGGTATGCATCGGTTGGTCATTGAGGTGGACTTGCAGTTGTATGAACTGCTCAGGCGTGCAGCCCAGGACCATCAATTGAGCCTGGAGGGCGAGTGCCTGCGCAGGTTGCAAGGCGCCGACAGGCAATCACGTTACCTTCAGGCCTTGCTGGCGGATCTGCGCGCCGATGAGGAGCAACGGCGCGCCAGCGACGATCAGGTCGCCTGAATCACTTCTTCTTGTTGCCGGCCGTGCAGCTGGCAGCATCGAACGCCTGGTCCATGACCGGCTGGTTGGTCTTGTAGACGGTGAAGCGGTAGACCATTACCGCGCCCTTGGTCATCAGTTGGCGGTAGCCTGTGTTGCGGCAGACGCTGTCGCCCAGCTGGCTGCGCACCAGCGCCGGGTTTTCCAGCATGCGCTGGGCATGTTCTTCGCGCACGCTCAGGTGGTTGACCAGCGCCTTGCCCTTCTCGACGGTGTATCCCTGATCGAGGATGTCTTCGTTGACGGCGCGTGGCGTGCCGACGCTGCTCTCCTTGGCAACCTTCTGCAGCATCTGGTTCAGCTCGTAGTCCTGCTTGGACGCCGCATTGGCTGCGAGCGGCAGGGCGAGCAGCAGGCTCAGGGTCGGGACGATAAGACGCAGCATGAATCTCTCCTGGTTCGGTAACTGGCGCTTTGACCTGCGCCTTCTGGCGGCGTTCCATGAACGCGTCGCTCAACGGGCGCAGCGGTCGCCAAAGGCGCGATTATAAGGGAGCGCGCTTGTAGCCTGCACGGCAATCCTGTGGCTGCTCTGGTAGACTCACGTCTTTGTTCCCCGCCGAGTTGTCGCAGTGTCCATCCCATTCCTGTCCATAGGCTTGCAGCCATGAGCCATGCGGTAGCGCGCCTGCGCGCCGAGCGTCTGGCGCGCAGCAACAAACCTTTCGTCGCCCGCGGTTCGCGCGCTGATCGCTGCCCGGACTGCCGGGTGATCGCCAGCCATTGCCTGTGCGCCTGGAAGCCTCGGGTCGACGCCCGGGCCGGCATGTGTCTGGTGATGCACGACACCGAGCCATTGAAGCCGACCAACACCGGCTGGCTGATCGCCGATCTGATCGAAGATACCTGGGCCTTCGGCTGGCAGCGCACCGATGTCGACGCGCGTTTGCTGGCGCTGCTCGAACAACCCCAGTGGCAGCCCTATATCGTCTTCCCTGGTGAGTTCGTCGCACCGGAGCGGGTGGTCAACGAGGTGGTGTGCGAGCCTGGCAAGCGGCCGCTGTTCATCCTGCTCGACGCCACCTGGACCGAAGCGCGCAAGATGTTTCGCAAGAGTCCGTACCTGGATCGCTTCCCGGTGCTGAGCCTGGAGGCCGAGCAGATGTCGCGCTACCGCCTGCGCCGCTCCAAGCGTGACGATCATTTCTGCACCGCGGAAGTGGCGGCCATGTGTCTGGACCTGGCCGGCGACAACCGTGCCTCCCAAGCGCTGGATGCCTACCTCGACGTGTTCAGCCTGCATTACCTCAGCGGCAAGCGACACCTGGCACTGGACGACCAGGATGAGCCGCATCAACGCTTGCATACCTTCCTATAGTCCAAGGGGCAAGCGAGCCGGATTGGTTCATACTGTCGAGCAGGTCGCCAGGGTGGGCGAGGCCGCCGGGCAATTGGCTTGACCACCCGGACGGTGCTCGGCATCCTTGGCGCCGATTCGGCCACGACGCAGCCGCCATCCCAGGCTGCGGTCGTGCCCTTGCCGCAGGCGGCGCCGTCGCCCGCGCCTTGAGTTGCCCGCCAGGCACAGGCTCCGTACCCCGCAGCGCCTGGCACAGAACAGGACCCCTGGATCGATGGCTACATATGAAATCCTGATTGCCGATGACCATCCGCTGTTCCGTAGTGCCTTGCGCCAAGCCGTGACGCTCGGCCTCGGGCAGGACGTACGGCTGGTGGAGGTGGCAAGCATCGCCGAACTGGAAACACGCCTGACCGAGAAATCCGACTGGGACCTGGTCCTGCTCGACTTGAACATGCCGGGGGCCTATGGCTTCTCCGGTCTGGTCCTGCTGCGCGGGCAGTATCCGCAGATTCCGGTGGTGATGGTGTCGGCGCAGGAAGAGGCGGCCGTGGTGGTCAAGTCCCGCGAGTTCGGGGCCAGCGGTTTCATTCCCAAGTCCAGCCCGCTGGAAACCATCCAGGACGCCGTGCGCAAGGTGCTCGATGGCGAAGTGTGGTGGCCGCCGCAGGCGTTCGAAAAGGTTGATGTGTCGGCCGAGGCCAAGGCCGCCAGCGAGGGGCTTGCGAGCCTGACGCCGCAGCAGTTCCGGGTACTGACCATGGTTTGCGAGGGTTTGCTGAACAAGCAGATCGCCTACGAGCTGAGCGTCTCGGAGGCGACCATCAAGGCCCACGTCACTGCGATCTTCCGCAAGCTGGGCGTGCGCACCCGGACCCAGGCCGCATTGCTGCTGCAACAACTTGAATCGGTTTCAGCTAACTGAGCCTCGCGGCTTCACGCTTTTTTGACCCAGGCTGGACTAGCCTGCAGGCCTTTTCCAGGTGAATTGACTCACATGTCGCCATTCAAGGGCCAGACCGGCCTGAAACGCATCTTCAACGCCGCCGGCTATTCGCTGGACGGCCTGCGCGCCGCCTTCAAGGGCGAGGCTGCCTTCCGCCAACTGGTGCTGCTCAACGTGCTGCTGATCCCGACTGCCTTCTGGTTGCCGGTCAGCCGCGGCGAGCGTGCGATCCTGATCGCCGTGTGCCTGCTGGGGCTGATCGTCGAGCTGCTCAACTCGGCGGTCGAGGCTGCCATCGACCGCATCTCGCTGGAGCGTCACCCCTTGTCGAAAAACGCCAAGGACATGGGCAGTGCCGCGCAGTTGGTGGCAATGAGCATGGTGGCGCTGGTCTGGGGCGTGATCCTGCTCGGCTAGCGCTTAGGCGATGGCCGGCAGCACGATCTCGTCGCTGCGCTGCACCCCCGCAGTAAAGCTGCGGCACAGCTCGAGAAACTCACGCATGGCCGAGGTCTGGTACTTCTGCTTGTGCCAGATGAAGTAAAACTGCCGCAGCAGATCCAGCTCCGGTGTTTCCACCGCCACCAGGCTGCCGCGCCTGAAGGCGTCGCGCAGGGCCAGGCGCGAGATGCAGCCGATGCCCAGGCCCGACTCCACGGCGCGCTTGATCGCTTCGGTGTGCTCAAGCTCCAGACGGATATTCAGGTTGGCGCGGTGGTGGCGCATGGCCTGATCGAAGGTCAGGCGTGTGCCTGAGCCTTGTTCGCGCAAGATCCACGCCTCCTGGGACAAGGCCTCGATATTGGCGCGGCCGACCTTGGCCAGTGGATGCTGCGGGGCGCAGAACACCACCAGTTCGTCCTCGACCCAGGGTTGCACCTCCAGGTCAGGGTGGTTGCAGTCACCCTCGATAAGACCCAGGTCAATTTCGTAGTGGGCTACCTGTTGCACAATGTGCGCCGTATTCTGCACGTGCAGCTTGACCTGGCTTTCCGGGTGCACCTGCATGAAGCTGCCGATCAGCAGCGTTGCCAGGTAGTTGCCGATGGTCAGGGTGGCGCCGACGGCGAGCGAGCCGAAGCCGGACTTGCCGTTGAGCAGGTCTTCGATTTCCTTGGCCTGGTCGAGCAGGGCTACTGCTTGGGGCAGCAACTGATGGCCCAGGGCGTTGAGGCTCAGGCGCTTGCCGGCGCGATCGAACAGCTGGCAGCTGGACTGGCGCTCCAGTTCGGTGATGGAAGTACTGGCCGCCGACTGCGAAAGGGCCAGTACATTGGCCGCTCGCGATACGCTTTGATGCTGGGCGACGGCGACGAAGACTTGAAGCTGGCGGAGAGTGAATCGCATATCTATATAACCGATAAGTCATATCTTGATAATTCAGTTAACAGATATTCTCGCTGCCCCTAAACTATCGCGCAACTGCGCGTCTTGCGCGCGCCGCGTTTTTCTTCAGGAGCCCCATTAGATGAGCAACATGAACCACGAACGTGTCCTCAGTGTGCATCACTGGAACGACACCCTGTTCAGCTTCAAGTGCACCCGCGATCCGGGCCTGCGCTTCGAGAACGGTCAGTTCGTGATGATCGGCCTGCAGCAGGAAAGCGGCCGTCCGCTCATGCGTGCCTATTCGATCGCTTCGCCGAACTGGGAAGAGCATCTGGAGTTCTTCAGCATCAAGGTGCCGGACGGTCCGCTGACCTCCCAGCTGCAGCACCTGAAGGAAGGCGACGAGATCATCATCAGCAAGAAACCGACCGGCACCTTGGTGCTGGACGACCTGAACCCAGGCAAGCACCTGTACCTGCTGAGCACCGGTACTGGCCTTGCGCCGTTCATGAGCGTGATCCAGGACCCGGAAACCTACGAGCGTTTTGAAAAGGTGATCCTGGTCCATGGCGTGCGCTACGTGAACGAAGTCGCCTACCGCGAGTTCATCACCGAGCACCTGCCACAGAATGAATTCTTCGGCGAAGCGGTGCGTGAGAAGCTGATTTACTACCCGACCGTGACCCGCGAGCCGTTCGAGAACCAGGGCCGTCTGACCGATCTGATGCGCAGCGGCAAGCTGTTCAGCGACATCGGCCTGCCACCGATCAACCCGCAGGACGATCGTGCGATGATCTGCGGCAGCCCGAGCATGCTCGACGAGACCAGCGAAGTACTCGACAGCTTCGGCCTGAAGATCTCTGCGCGTATGCGTGAGCCGGGTGATTACCTGATCGAGCGCGCATTCGTCGAGAAGTAAGGCGAATTGCGGCATAAAAAAACGCAGACTTGGGTCTGCGTTTTTTTATGCCTGGAAAGTGTGAATTCAGGCTTCGCGTGCAACCTCCAGCACCCGGATCACCTCCGGCTGCGGATAATGCCAGCGCACCTGCACATCCCAGAACTTCACTCCGTAGAGCCGTTCCGGCGCTGGCACCTGATAGGCCGGGCGTGGATCCTGGGCCAGGCACTGTTCGATGAGTTCCACCAGTGGTTCTGCCAGGCGCAGAGCGTGCTCGTGGGCCTGGTGCAGGGCGCTATCGCTCCACTGCACGTTGATCGGCAGTGGCGCATCGCTGGCCATCTGGTTGATGGCATTGTCGATGCTGTCGGCGTAGGGCACGTAGGGTTTGATGTCGAGCACCGGCGTTCCGTCGAGCAGATCGATACCTGACAACAGCAGGCGTCCGGGCTCTACAGCTTCAAGGCGCACCACCGACTGGCCGATCCCGTTGGGGCGATGGGTGGCACGCGTGGCGAACACGCCCATGCTCTTGTTGCCGCCCAGGCGCGGCGGGCGCACCTTCAGCCGGGGCTTTTCCTCCAGTGCTTGATGGAACAGGAACAGCAGCCAGACGTGGCTGACCTGCTCCAGGCCCTGTACCGCGTCGCCCTGGTCGAACGGCGGCAGCAACTCCAGCACGCCGCGTGCCGCGGGCGCCAGGCGGGGCTGGCGGGGGATGGCGAACTTCTCCTTGAAGCAGGAGCGGACGATGCCGACCGGTGTGACGCTGTGCTGCATGATCGGCTCAGCCACGCACGCGAAGGGTCAGGCCCTTGAGGAAGTTGCGCAGCAGCTGGTCCTGGCAGGGGCGGTAGTTGTCATGGCCGACCTTGCGAAACAGCGCGCTGAGTTCGGGCTTGGACACCGGGAAATTGACCGATTTGAGGATCGCGTGCAGGTCGTCTTCCTTGAGTTCGAAAGCCACCCGCAGTTTCTTCAGCACGGTGTTGTTGGTCACCGGCAGCTCGACGGGCTGGGGCGCACGGTTGTCGTCCTTGCCACGGCGGTGGATCACCAGGCCATCGAGGAAATGCGCCATGACGCGCTCCGGGCAACGCACATAGCCGGCTTCGTCTTCCTTCTTGATATAGCCGGCAAGCACCACCGGGTTCACTTCAAGGCCGGACAGGGCGATGATTTCGGCCATCTTGGCGTCGTTCACCTTGAGCATGTAGCGCAGGCTGCGCAGGACATCGTTGTGGTTCATGTGACTCGAATCCTTTTCTGAGCCGCACCTTGCGGCGCGGCGGTATCGCTTAGAAGCGTTCGCTGCCGGACAGGTAGCGCCATTGGCCCAGGGGCAGCTTGCCCATCGACACGCCACCCAGGCGAATGCGGCGCATGCCGAGCAGTTCCAGGCGCAGGTAGGCGCAGATTTCGGAGATCTGCCCGGGCTGCGGGTTCTTCAGGGCCAGGCGCAGGTGGGTTTCGTTCTGCCAACTGGCTTTGGCCCGGGGCAGTTCCCGGTCATTGCGGGTCGCACCACGGGCCAGGCGCTCCAGGGCCTGGGGCGTGGTTTCGCCGCGCACCTCGAGGATGTACTCCTGTTCCAGACGGCGCAGGTCGGCGTCGATCTTGCGGGTGACACGCCAGTCCTGGCTGAATACCTGCAGGCCGCTGGCGCCGCGTTCGAGCGGGGCGGGGCAGGTCAATCTGGCGAAGTGCCCGTGTAGGGGGCGCACGCCTTCGCGGTGGGTTTCGCTGAGGCTGGCCATGTTCATGCTGGCGCGGGCAGTTTCACTGTCCTGGCCCTTGGGCTGGTTGAGCAGCAAGGTAACCGGCTCCAGTGTTTCGGCACGTGCCCCCGGGAGCAGTTCGACACGCTGGGTTTCAACCTTGAACTGCGGTTGCTCGACCACCACGCCATCGACCGTGACCCAGCCCCCTTCGATGTACAGTTCGGCCTCGCGGCGTGAGCAGCCGAGCTGTTCGATGAGGCGTTTGGACAGGCGGACGGGTTCGGACATGAGCTGAGGGTTCGCAGGGCAGGGAAAGGTGCTTATTGTACCTGCCCGTGCCATGTTGCGGCTGTGAATCTGCGCTGTTCGGGCCATTTCAGGCGCGGCTGACGGGCCGTGCCTACCGCGGTGCGCGGATCAGTCGCATGTGCAGCAGTGGATAGGGTTGTCCGAGGCCATCGGTTTCCGAGCGTCCCGCCACTTCGAAGCCCTCGTGCAGGTAGAAACCCAGTGCCTGGGAGTTCTGTTCGTTGACGTCCAGGCGTTCGGCGTTGAGCTCCTCGATGGCATGGCGCAGCAGACGCTTGCCAACCCCCAGGCCGCGATGTTCGGGGTCAACGAAGAGCATGTCGACACGACCGTTGGCGACACCGGCAAAGCCGAGGATCCTGCGTTGGGCGTCCCGGCAACAGATCAGCATCACGGCATCCAGGTAGCGGCGCAGCACGTGATCGCGCAGCAGCACGATGTAGGCGTCAGGGAGAAAATCATGGGTGGCGCGCACCGACGCTTCCCAGATACGGACCAGTTCGGGGTAGTCGCTGTAGTGGGGGGTATGCAGCGTCAGGGGCAAGGACATTCTGTATTCCTCGGGTAGTGAGGAAAACATAGATGCTTGATGACAGTTTTGCGGAGTTTTTCTTCAAAGCTTGCCCCTTCGCGGCGTGTGGCCGCGAAGGGGCGGGGCTTGCGTCTCGATCAGACCGGTTCGGCCCACATGTCGTATTCGTCGGCATCGACAATACGGCAACGTACCTTGTCGCCCGGCTTGAAGCCGTGGTCACCGTCGATGAACACGCTGCCGTCGATTTCCGGCGCGTCGAAGAAGCTGCGGCCTACCGAACCCTGCTCCTCGACTTCGTCGATCAGTACCTCGATCTCCTTGCCGATACGCAGTTGCAGGCGTGCGCTGCTGATCGCCTGCTGGTGGGCCATGAAACGGTCCCAGCGATCCTGCTTGACGTCATCCGGGACTTCTTCCAGGCCCATGTCGTTGGCTGGGGCGCCTTCGACCGGCGAGTACTGGAAGCAGCCGACGCGGTCGAGCTGGGCTTCGGTCAGCCAGTCGAGCAGATACTGGAAGTCCTCTTCGGTCTCGCCGGGGAAGCCGACGATGAAGGTCGAGCGGATCACCAGTTCTGGGCACTGCTCGCGCCAGTTCTTGATGCGCGCGAGGGTACGGTCCTCGAAGGCCGGGCGTTTCATGGCCTTGAGCACCTTGGGGCTGGCGTGCTGGAACGGGATGTCCAGGTACGGCAGGATCTTGCCGGCCGCCATCAGCGGGATCACGTCATCGACGTTGGGGTAGGGGTAGACATAGTGCAGGCGCACCCAGGCGCCCAGGCTGCTCAGGGCTTCGCACAGCTCGAGCATGCGGGTCTTGACCGGGCGACCGTTCCAGAAGTCGGTCTTGTACTTGACGTCGACGCCATAGGCGCTGGTGTCCTGGGAAATCACCAGGATCTCCTTGACCCCAGCCTTGACCAGGCGCTCGGCCTCACTCAGCACTTCGCCGACCGGACGGCTGACCAGCTTGCCGCGCATCGACGGGATGATGCAGAAGCTGCAACTGTGGTTGCAGCCTTCGGAAATCTTCAGGTAAGCGTAGTGGCGCGGGGTCAGCTTGACGCCCTGCGGCGGCACCAGGTCGATCAGTGGGTTGTGGTCCTGGCGCGGTGGCACCACTTCGTGCACGGCATTGACCACCTGCTCGTACTGTTGGGGGCCGGTGACCGACAGCACGCTGGGGTGCACGTCACGGATGGTGCCTTCCTCGACACCCATGCAGCCGGTGACGATGACCTTGCCGTTTTCCTTGATCGCTTCGCCGATCACTTCCAGCGACTCGGCCTTGGCACTGTCGATGAAGCCGCAGGTGTTGACCACCACCACGTCGGCGTCTTCGTAGGTCGGAACGACTTCATAGCCTTCCATGCGCAGTTGGGTGAGGATGCGCTCGGAGTCGACCAGGGCTTTTGGGCAGCCCAGGGAGACAAAGCCGACCTTCGGCGTGGCGGGAGTGGTGGACATGACTAACCTCGGTATTGAAACAGGTCGCGCCTGCCAGTGGCGGCGTGATCCGGGCGGGCGTTTTTGGCGCCTCTGATCAAAAAGTGCGCAATTCTAGCGAGCGCAAGGTCGCTTGACCAGCAGAAAAGCGACGAGCGCTGCGCTATGCTTCGCGCCGTTGTGTCCGGGTAGCAATGATAGCCGGATGACGACAGCGGTCCGGGCGCTGCGAGCATGCCGTCCGGTGCGAATACTATCGGCCCCGAAGGGCCGTCTGCGGGAGTGGTCGATGGTTCAGGCAAGCAGTCACGCCGAGGGCGGGCATGGGGCGGCACGCCCTTTGGGCCTGCTGGTGGCAGCTGTGGGGGTGGTCTATGGCGATATCGGCACCAGCCCGTTGTATACCCTTAAGGAAGTCTTTACCGGCGGTTATGGCGTACAGGTCGACCACGACGGGGTGCTGGGCATCCTGTCGCTGATTCTCTGGTCGCTGCTGTGGGTCGTGTCGTTCAAGTACGTGATGTTCATCCTGCGCGCCGACAACCAGGGCGAGGGCGGCACCATGGCGCTCACCGCGCTGGCGCGGCGTGCCACGGCGGGGCATCCGCGGCTGCGCATGCTGATGGTCGGCTGCGGGCTGGTCGGCGCCTCGCTGTTCTATGGCGACAGCATGATCACCCCGGCAGTCTCGGTGCTGTCGGCGGTCGAGGGCATGGGGCTGGCGTTCGATGGCATCGACCACTGGGTGGTGCCGATCTCGCTGGTAGTGCTGGTGGTACTGTTCCTGGTGCAGAAGCATGGCACCGAGAAGATCGGCAAGGCCTTTGGCCCGATCATGGTTGCCTGGTTCCTCGTGCTAGCTGCGCTCGGGGTGCATGGCATCCAGCAGAGCCCGGAAGTGCTCAAGGCGTTCAATCCCGGGTGGGCGTTGAACTTCTTCATCGTCCATCCCGGAATGGGCGTGGCGATTCTCGGTGCCGTGGTGCTTGCGCTGACCGGCGCCGAGGCGCTGTACGCCGATATGGGCCACTTCGGGCGCAAGCCGATCGCCCGTGCCTGGTTTGCCCTGGTGCTGCCAGCGTTGGTGCTCAACTACTTCGGCCAGGGCGCGATGCTGTTGCAAAACCCCGAGGCTGCGCGCAACCCCTTCTACCTGCTGGCACCAAGCTGGGCACTGCTGCCGCTGGTGGGGCTGGCGACCATGGCCACGGTGATCGCCTCCCAGGCGGTGATTTCCGGTGCCTTCTCCCTGACCCGCCAGGCCATCCAGCTGGGCTACGTGCCGCGCATGCAGATCCAGCACACCTCCAGTGACGAGCAGGGGCAGATCTACATCGGTGCAGTGAACTGGACCCTGATGGTCGGCGTCGTGCTGCTGGTGATTGGCTTCGAGTCTTCCGGTGCCCTGGCGGCGGCCTATGGGGTGGCGGTGACCGGCACCATGCTCATGACCACTATCCTGGTCGCCGCAGTGATGCTGCTGCTGTGGAAGTGGCCACCGGTGCTGGCAGTCCCGCTGCTGGTGGGGTTCCTGTTGGTGGACGGGCTGTTCTTCGCCGCCAACGTGCCGAAGATCGTGCAGGGTGGTGCTTTCCCGGTACTGGCGGGGATCGTCTTGTTTGTGCTGATGAGCACTTGGAAGCGTGGCAAGCAGATTCTCGTCGAGCGTATCGATGAGGGGGGCCTGCCGTTGCCGGTGTTCATCAGCAGCATTCGTGTGCAGCCACCGCATCGTGTCGAGGGGACAGCAGTGTTCCTCACGGCGCGTGCCGATGCGGTGCCCCATGCGTTGTTGCACAACATGCTGCACAACCAGGTGCTGCACAGCCAGGTCGTACTGTTGACGGTGGTCAGCGAGGATCGGCCGCGGGTGCCGGAGTCGGAGCGTTTCGAGGTCGAGGCCTATGGCGACGGGTTCTTCCGCGTATTGCTGCACTTTGGCTTCATGGATGAACCGGACGTACCCGCGGCACTGCGGCTATGCCATCTGGAAGAGCTGGATTTCAGCCCCATGCGCACCACCTACTTCCTCAGCCGCGAGACGGTGATCGCCTCGCGCCTGGAAGGCATGTCGCGCTGGCGCGGGAACCTGTTCGCGTTCCTGCTGAAGAATGCCAACGGCAACCTGCGCTTCTTCAACCTGCCGCTGAACCGAGTGATCGAGCTGGGAACCCAGGTCGAGATCTGACTCAAATAACAAGGGCCGCATCGCGGCCCTTGTTGTGTTCTTACTGCTCTGCGACGTTCGACTTGCCCTGACGGGTTTCGATCTCGCCGATCAGGCGCTTGGCCAGCGCCGGGTAGTTCTCGTCGAAGTGATGGCCGCCTGGCAGCTTCATGCGCTCGCCGACGGCCGTCTTGTCGGTGCAGCCGCTCTCGTCGGTTTCTTCCACACCATAGATGCACACCACCTTGGCGGCAGGCAGCTTGGCCATCTCCGGCCCGGTCGGGGCCTCCTGGCCTTCCTTGCCCAGCCAGCCTTCCACTTCGATCTCGAAGCTGCCACTGCGGGCGAAGGCCAGCAGGATCACCGCGTCGATGCGCTTCTGGTCGGCTTCCGGCAGGCGATTGTAGATGGCCGGCAGGACATCGGCACCGAACGAATAGCCGGTCAGCACGAAGCGCTTGGTGCCCCATTTCTGACGATAGTGCTGCATCAGCTCCGACAGGTCGGCAGCGCTCTGTTCAGGCGTCTTGTGCTGCCAGTAGTAGCGCAGGGTGTCGATGCCGACCACCGGGTAGCCGAGCTTGGCCATCTCGCCCGCCACGTCGCGGTCCAGGTCGCGCCAGCCGCCGTCACCGGAGAGGAACAGGGTGACGGTGTCGGTGGTCTGGCCGGCTGGCACTTCCACCACGGGAATCGCCAGGGCGTTACCGTCGCGACCGACCAGGGCCTGGGTCAGTTGGGCCTTGAGCACCTGCGGCAGGTGAATGTCATAGTCGCTGATGCTGGTTTCGGCGTTGGCCTGGTCGCGCACGAAGGCAGCGCTGGCATCGTCGGGGTTGTCGTTCCAGGCCACGTTCCAGTGACCGTGGGCAGCGGTTTTGGGCAGCTCGACCTTGCAGTCTGGCTGTTCGAGGTTGAAGTCTACCGAGATGGCCCGGGCCTTGTCGTCGTTCTGCTCGGCCAGCCAGCGCCAGGCCTGCGAGGCGCCTGGCCCGATGCCGGCAACCAGGGTCGGCTTGCCGGAGAGCTTGCCCATGGCCTGGTCCAGCGCCACCTGCTGCTTGCTGCAGTCGCCGGTCGGCAGGATCACCTGCACCAGTTGAGCCTCACCGGCCTGGCTGAGGTCCAGCAGTTGCTTGTCGGTCAGTGCCTGATCATGGGGCACGCCAACTGCCACCAGGGTCTTGGCGCGTACGCCGGGTGTGACCCGGGTCAGGTTACTGCCATCGTCCAGCGTGAAGTGCTCGATACGGGCTTCGGGGGCAGGGCGGGTCCACAGCCAGAAGGCCCCGCCGCCAGCCAGCACGGCGAGCAGCAGGGGGATCAGCAGGTACAACCAGTAACGTCGAGTCATCAGCGTTTCACCAATCCAGTCAGGCCGCCAGCAATCAGGGCGGCAGTATCAGCCAGTGCAACCAGGGGGTCCAGCCCGGCTGGCACAGCCATGTAACGGGGTTCCCAGTCCGGCTGGAACTTGTCCTTGAAGCGCCGCAGGCCCTGGAAGTTGTAGAGCTGCTCGCCGCGCTGGAACACCATCGAGCCCAAGCGTTGGGTCAGCGGTGCGCCGCGACGCGGTTGCAGGCCGGAAAGCGGCACCATGCCCAGGCTGAAGCGGGCATAGTCGTGGCTTTTGTAATGCAGGATGAGGCCGAGCATCATGAATTCCATGGTCAGCTTCGGTGCCTCGGGGTGTGCGCGCATCAGGTCCAGGCTGGCCAGTTCGTTGCTGTGGGTTTCCAGCAGGTTGGCGAAGGCCACCGGACGGCCCTGGAAGCGGATCAGTGCGATACGGAAATGTTGCAGGTACTCCGGGCTGAAGCGGCCCAACGAGAAACCTTTTTCGCGCACGTTCTTGCCGGCCAGCCAGGCGTCGGAGATTTCCCGGAGCTCTTGCAAGGGCGCATGCCCGGGTTCGTGGACTTCCAGGGTCAGGCCGTCACGGCCGCCGCGGTTCCAGGTGTAGCGCAGGTCCTTCATCTCCTTGCCCTTGGCTTCGAGGTCGAAGCGGCGCAGGTCGACCCGCGCCTCTTCGCCAAGCTTGATCGCGGTCAGGCCGATGTCCATGTAGAACGGCAGGTTTTCCGCGCGCACCTGGTAGAACACCGGGCGGGCATGGTGCAGGTCGCAGAGGTCGCGGAACTGCCAGATCATCTCGGCACGCTCCTGTGCCGGGCCGATCGGGTCGTACAAGGCGACCAGGCTGCGGCCGCGACGGGCATACATGAGGAAGGCGTTGTCGTTGGGGTGGAACAGCAGCGCCTTGTCACCGGTCAGGGCCAGGCCACCGTCGGGCTGATCGGACGCCAGCAGAATGCGGTTGGCGCGCTGCAGTTCGTCTTGGCTCGGCAGGTGAATCACCGGGCGCGCGGTGCGCAGCAGCCAGGTCAGGGCGACGATCACCAGCAGTACTGCACTGCCCAGTGCAGCGCGCAGGCCGCGCGGAGCATCGGCGTCGAGGGTGAATTGCCACCACAGTTTGTGGCTGTAGGGGACGTCCTGATAGGCGAACAGCAGCAGCCATACCGAGGCACCGACCACGCAAGCGCTGGCTACCAGGTAGATCGGCGAGAACGGCAGCTCCAGCAGGCGGCTGGGGCGATAGAACGAGCGCCGGAACAGGGCCAGCAGGGCGGTGGTGAAGATCATCATCGACGCCTCTTCCCAGTCGAAGCCCTTGAGCAGCGACAGCAGTGCGCCCGTCAGCAGCAACACCGTGGTCAGCAGCCAGGCCGCCGACAGGCGGCGACGCAGGCCCTGTGCCAGCAGCAGGCACAGGACGCCGATCAGGCTTGCGCCGAAGTGCGAGGCGTCGATCAGGCGATGCGGGATGAGAAAGCCCATGTGCTCCAGACGGCTGTCGATCTCCGGGGTCACGCCGGAAAACAACAGCACCACGCCGGACAGAAACACCAGGATCGCCAGCACGGGAGCGGCGAGCCCGGACGCTGCCTTGATCGCCTGTTGGGCGAACAGCAGGCGGCGGGCTTCGTTGACCAACAGCAGAACGCAGGCCACCAGCAACGGCAGCACGACGTAGATCAGGCGATACAGCAGCAGCGCCGCGGCCAGTGGGGCGGCGCCCAGTTCGTTGGCGAAGGCCGCGAGGAGGATCGCTTCGAACACACCGACACCGCCGGGCACATGGCTGAGTACACCCGCCGCGAGGGCCAGCAGGTAGACCAGAACGAAAGCACCGAATGGCGGGGCTTCGGGCAACAGTAGGTAAAGCACCGTGGCGGCGGCGGCAACGTCCAGTGCGGTGATGACCAGTTGCAGGGCGGTCAGGCGTGCACTGGGCAGGCGCAGGGTGCGGCGTCCGACCTGCACCAGCAGATTGTCGGCCAGGGGCTGCTCGGCAGCGCGGCGACGATAGAGCCCCACCGCCAGGACGGCGCAGGCCAGCAACACCGCGGTGGCGATGCTGCCCAGCAGTACCGGGGACATACGCAATGCGGTGGAGGCCGAGGTGAGGTCGCTCAAGGTGGCCACTGCTGCCAGCGGAGGCAATGCGCAGCCTAGGGAGAGGCTGGCGAACACGGTCATCCGTGCGACTTCCGCAGCCCCCAGCCCCTTGCGCGCGTACAGGCGATAGCGCACCGAGCCACCGGAGAGCATTGACAGCCCGATGGCATTGCCGATGGCGAATGCACTGAAACCGCCCAGCATCAGGGTGCGGGGTGGTAGCTTGACGCCTGCATAGCGGGCCGCGGACCACTCGTACCCCAGCAGGGTCACGAAGCCTGCCACAGTGGCCAGTACCGCACCTAGCAGCGCCTGCTTGGGCACGCTGAGCATGGCGTCATGCAAGGCATAGATGTCCAACTCGCTCAGCAGGTGTCGGCAGGCGATCAGTGCCATGGCGAACAACAACAGGGTTATCGCCAGGCCGATGGGCTGGCGGTATTTGCTGAGGCGTTCGAGCCACGGCAGACGCTGTGCTGCCGCAGGCAGGGCAGCAGTGATAGGGGCCTGGGAGTCTGGAGAGCGGGAGGTCATGAAATACCTCGTGCGGCGAGCGCGAGGGGGAGGAGACGTGCGGCCAAGTGAAAGTCCCTTTGGAAAACGTGTCCAGATAGTACTCCGGGTGGAGTAGGTTTATCCGTTTCAGGTTAGTTAAAGTTAGTTCATTGAGGTGCCAGAGAAATGGCAAAGCGCGTACGACAGGTTTTTTCCAGGGACAAACGCAACAAGCCCCGCACTATCCTGGGATAGGCGGGGCCTGTTCTGACGAATATGGTTGCGGGAGCCGGATTTGAACCGACGACCTTCGGGTTATGAGCCCGACGAGCTACCAGGCTGCTCCATCCCGCG
>NZ_JBXUNH010000001.1:334999-686088 GCF_057197165.1 Pseudomonas sp. SYWMCR5 | reverse complement strand
TGGTTGCGGGAGCCGGATTTGAACCGACGACCTTCGGGTTATGAGCCCGACGAGCTACCAGGCTGCTCCATCCCGCGCCTGTGGAATCGAATTCTACGCAGATCCTTCAGCGAGTCAAGCGTTATTTTCAAAAAACCTTTTTTGTTCAATCCCTTAGCGTCGCTGGAATAGTCTTCGCCTCAGCCACGACGCGGGTTGTGGCGTGTTTTGAGTGGCAGGCGGTGATAATGCCGATCATCCTGGCAGCGGTGCAGCAGGGCTGACGAATATCGGGTGTCGTGCTGTAATATCTGTATGAATTTACAGTGCTGACGGTCATCCATGTCCCTGCGCAAGATCATCCACATTGATTGTGACTGTTTTTATGCCGCGATCGAGATGCGTGACGACCCCCGGCTGGCGGGGCGACCGATGGCTGTGGGCGGTCAGCCCGGCCAGCGTGGGGTGATCGCCACCTGCAACTATGAAGCGCGGGCCTATGGGGTGCGCTCGGCGATGTCGTCGGGCCATGCCATGAAACTGTGCCCGGACCTGTTGATCGTCAAGCCGCGCTTCGAGGCCTATCGCGAGGCCTCGCGGGAAATCCACACGATCTTTCGCGACTACACCGACCTGATCGAGCCCTTGTCGCTGGATGAGGCCTATCTGGATGTGACAGACAGTCAATGGTTCTCCGGCAGCGCCACGCGTATTGCCGAGGATATTCGCCGGCGCGTCGCACAGACCTTGCACATCACCGTTTCCGCTGGAGTCGCGCCAAACAAGTTCCTGGCCAAGATCGCCAGCGACTGGCGCAAGCCCAATGGATTGTTCGTGGTCAGGCCCGATCAGGTCGATGAGTTCGTTGCCGCACTGCCGGTGGCGCGCCTGCATGGGGTGGGCAAGGTGACTGCCGACAAGCTTTCAAGGCTTGGTATCGACACCTGCCAGTCGTTGCGCGAGTGGTCGCGCCTGAGCCTGGTGCGTGAGTTCGGTAGTTTCGGTGAGCGGCTGTGGGGGCTTGCCCATGGCATCGACGAACGAATCGTACAGACCGACAGCCGGCGTCAGTCGGTCAGTGTCGAGAACACCTACGACAACGATCTGCCTGATCTGGCCAGTTGCCTGGAAAAGATTCCTGAGCTGCTCAACAGTCTCAATGAACGAATTGCGCGGATGGACAGCAGTTATAAGCCGGACAAGCCTTTCGTCAAGGTCAAGTTCCATGACTTCAGCCAGACCACGCTGGAACAAGCAGGGGCGGGGAGGGACTTGGAAAGCTACCGGCAGTTGCTCAGTCAGGCCTTTGCTCGTGGCGCCAAGCCGGTGAGATTGCTGGGGGTAGGGGTAAGGTTGCGGGATCTGCGCGGAGCGCATGAGCAGTTGGAGCTGTTTCCTGCTCAATAAAGGAAAGGGGCGCATTGCGCCCCTTTCTTTTTACCGCTCGCCAGGGTCAGCGACCAATCGGCCGGTTTCCTTGGTCAGCGTCTTGAGAAACTCCTGCTGCAGTTCCGGATCGTTGCGTGTCAGCTCGATCAGGCTCTGTTCCAGCTCGCTGGCTTCCTCCTCAAGGCCCAGCTCCGAGAGGCGCTTGACCCGATGCACCCACTGGCCGACGTCATCGTCCTCAAGGTCGTCGAAGATCAATTCGTGGGCTTCCAGCAGCTTGTTGCGCAGGTTGCCGCTCACCAGCAGGCTGGCATCGCCACGGATGCCGTTGTCCTCATCGACCGCTGCCAGGTGCAGGGTGCCGATGTGGTTGAGGTTCTGCTCCGAGAACGGGCTGTCGAGCAGGTTCAGGCGCAGCACGCCATGCTTGTCGGTGGTCAGCTCGTGGGTCATCTTGCCGGCCTTGACCTCGACCAGGCGTTCGCTCCACGGCAGGCTGGTGAACTCCTCGCGCTTGTCCTTCTGGATCTCGCTGATGCCTGCGAGGTTCTGCTGCGCGCGACCGTTGGACTGCACGTTCATGAACGGGTTGAGCCCGGCCAGACCGTAGCTCAGCCAGTCGTGGGTCATGCTCTGCGGCAGGCTGTCGAAGGTGATCACGTTGACCACGTTGGCGCCGATGCCCGCGACCACCGCCACCGCACCCAGTGGGATCTCGTAGATCTCCCGCCAAGGCTGGTAGGGCGTGTAGCGGTCATAGCGCCGTGTGACTTCGAACTCGGTGACCTCGAAACGTCGCTGTTCATTGATGCGAACACGTCGTTGCGGAAGCTCCATCACCTTGGGCTCGCCGACGTCGATCTGCAGACTGTGCTCGAGCAACTTGCGCTCGACACGTTCCTCGTGCTCGCTGCGCTGGGACATCTGGTTGGCGCAGCCGCTGAGGAACAGGGCGCCGCAGAGCGCGGCGCCCCCCAGGGTAAAGGTACTTCGCTTGGACATGTTCACTCGTGCATTGGTGGTCAGCGGCGGATGCGGGCCTGCAGGAAGGTCAGCACTTCGTTGAGCGGCAGAGGCTGGGCATCCTGTTCGGTGCGGTGCTTGTACTCCAGGTTGCCTTCGGCCAGGCCGCGGTCGCTGACGACGATACGGTGCGGGATGCCGATCAGTTCCATGTCGGCGAACTTGATGCCGGGGCTGGTCTTCTTGTCACGGTCGTCCAGCAGCACTTCGTAGCCTGCGGCGGTCAGCTCGGCGTAGAGCTTGTCGGTTGCCTCGCGCACGGCGTCGGTCTCGTAGCGCAATGGTACGAGGGCGATCTGGAAGGGCGCCAGGGCGTCGTTCCAGATGATGCCCTTGTCGTCATGGCTCTGCTCGATGGCGGCGGCAACCACACGGGATACGCCGATACCGTAGCAGCCCATGGACAGCACTACCGGCTTGCCGTTCTCGCCCAGTACCTGGCACTTGAGCGCTTCGCTGTACTTGGTGCCGAGCTGGAAGATGTGGCCCACCTCGATGCCGCGCTTGATGACCAGGGTGCCCTGGCCGTCTGGGCTCGGATCGCCGGCGACGACGTTGCGCAGGTCGGCGACCTGTGGCACCGGCAGGTCACGCTCCCAGTTCACGCCGAAGTAGTGCTTGTCGTCTATGTTGGCGCCGATGCCGAAGTCGCTCATCAGGGCGACCGAGCGGTCGATGACGCATTCCAGCGGCAGGTTCAGCGGACCGAGCGAGCCGGCGCCGGCACCGATGGCCGCCCGCAGCTCGGCGTCGCTGGCCATGACCAGCGGGTCGGCAACCTGCTCCAGCTTGGCGGCCTTGATTTCGTTCAGCTCGTGGTCGCCACGCACGATCAGGGCGACCAGCTTGCCCTCCTCGGCGCCGTGCACGATCAGGGTCTTGACGGTCTTCTCGATCGCCAGGCCGTGGTTCTCGACCAGTTCGGCGATGGTCTTGGCGTTTGGCGTGTCGACCAGGCGCAGTTCTTCGGTTGGCGCCGGACGCACGGTTTCCCGTGGAATCGCTTCGGCTTTCTCGATGTTGGCGGCGTAGTCGGAGGTGTCGCTGAAGATCACGTCATCTTCGCCGGAAGAGGCCAGGACGTGGAATTCGTGGGAGTAGCTGCCACCGATCGAACCGGTATCGGCCTGCACCGGACGGAAGTCCAGGCCCAGGCGGGTAAAGATGTTGGAGTACGCCTGGTGCATGCGGTCGTAGGTTTCCTGCAGGGAAGCCTGGTCGGCATGGAAGGAGTAGGCGTCCTTCATGATGAACTCGCGGCCGCGCATCAGGCCGAAGCGCGGACGGATCTCGTCACGGAACTTGGTCTGGATCTGGTACATGTTCAGCGGCAGCTGTTTATAGCTGGACAGCTCGTTGCGTGCCAGGTCGGTGATCACTTCTTCGTGAGTCGGGCCGACGCAGAAATCGCGGTCATGGCGATCCTTCAGGCGCAGTAGCTCAGGGCCGTATTGCTCCCAGCGCCCGGATTCCTGCCACAACTCTGCTGGCTGGATGCTTGGCATCAGTACTTCAAGGGCACCGGCGGCGTTCATTTCTTCGCGCACCACGTTCTCGACCTTGCGCATGACTCGCAGGCCCATTGGCAGCCAGGTGTACAGGCCGGAGGCCAGCTTGCGGATCATGCCGGCGCGCAGCATCAGCTGGTGGCTGATGACAACGGCGTCTGCCGGGGTTTCTTTCTGGGTGGCGAGCAAATATTGACTGGTGCGCATGGGAAGCCGTGTCGATTGCCTGAATGTTTGAAATGACCCCGCATTGTACGGGGGCGAGACGAAAGCGTACAGGATGCCCCAGGGCGCTCGGCTTGTCAGCCAAGAAAAAGCCCGGCAGATGCCGGGCTTCTTCAGGTGCGGGGCATTGCAAGCCGGGGCTTACAGGATGCTCAGCGGGTACTCCACGATCAGACGCAGGTCGTTGTTGTCCGACGCGTATTCGGCGTTGTACGCATTGTTGGCGCGGTAGATCGCGTGACGCACGCGGAAGGACAGGTCCTTGGCGGCGCCTTCCTGGATCACGTACTTGGTCTCGAAGTTGAACTCGTTTTCCTTGCCTTCGGTGTTCGCCGCGGTCTCGATGTTGTCACCGTGAACGTAGCGCGCCATGAAGCTAAGGCCAGGTACGCCGTAGGAAGCCATGTTCAGGTCGTAGCGAGCCTGCCAGGACTTCTCTTCGCGACCGATGAAGTCGGAGATCTGGATGGAGTTGGAGACGAAGACGGTGCCGTTGCCGTCGACGCCGTACAGGTAGTTGGTGTCACCGGTCGAGCGCTGGTAGGCCAGGGTGAACTTATGGGCGCCCAGGCTATAGGCGGCTGCCAGGCTCCACAGTTTGTTGTCCAGTTTGCCATACAGTGCCTGGCCCTGGTCCTTGGTGCGATAGCCGTTGAAGTCGAAGTTCAGTGACTGGCTGTCGTCGATCGGCAGGGTGTAGTTCAGGTTGACGTACTGCTTCTTGAAGTAGTCGTCGACATCGGAGGCCGCCAGGGTGCCGACGAAATTATCGGTGAAGGAGTAGGTGGCGCCGGCAATGTTGGCCGAGGTCAGGCCAGGGGAACGCTTGCCGTTGATGCTGTCCTTGCCCATGCCGGTCTGGGAGCTCAGTGCGGTGAAGCGACCGACGCTCAGTTCCAGGCCCTTGATCTCTTTGCTGGTGATCAGGGTGCCTTCGGCGACTTCCGGCAGCAGTCGGCTGTCATCGGTGGCGAACACCGGGCTGGCGACGAACTGACGGCCATATTTCAGGGTGGTGTCGGAGAGGCGGAACTTGACGGCGGCGCCGCCCTTGCCTTGCGAGTCTTCCGCGCGACCGTCGCTGTCGGTGCGGAACAGGCCGTTACCGGTGGTGCCGCGGCCGCCGTCGAATTTGACGCTGCCCATGGCCATGAGGTCTACGCCGACACCGATGGTGCCTTGGGTGAAGCCGGACTCATAGACGCCCAGCAGCGAAGCGCCGCTGTCTTCACGGTGACCGCTCTTGAAACCGCTGGATTTGGATGGGTCGGCAATGTTGCCCGCGCCATTCTTGAAGTCGCGGTTCATATACATGGCGCGGGTCTTCAGGTTCAGTTTGCTGTCTTCTACAAAGCCCTTGGCTTCATCTTGCGAAGAGGCTACTGCGAACTGCGAGGTCCCTGCCGCAACAGCCAGGGCGATCATGCTCCACTTCATCACGCGCATCGTGATTTGCTCCTTTGGTTTTAGGAAGAGTACCGCTGCGCCCAAGTGTTTTAGTTATATGGGGCAGCTCTTTCTTTTTATGTCGGCGAAAATGTATATCACGCTGACTGTACTTGGCGACATGAAAAACGGAACCTTTCGGTAAGTTTACGGTCGTGTCGCTTTTGGCTATTTCCATGTCGCAAATCACGTCCCGCTACAGGCGGGCCGTACACCCCAGCGCTGCTTCAAAGCCGTCACGATTCCGTAAAGAACACGTGCCTGCTCGAAGCTCCCTGGTGAATCCCTTGTCGCTGTTGTTATTTGTCGCGTTCACCGGCTAATGCAGGTGTCGTGCCGACTTGGCGTAAAAAGAATGCAACAAGCGTGCACAAAAACGATCAGCGTTGATGAATTTTTCACAAATGCTCTCAAAACGTCCTGAAACCTCCGGAAACACGGGTTCAGGCTGTCTGATGGTATTCCTCGATGTTGATTATCGTTTGCAAAATAAAGCTGGCTTGAAAGTCAAGGTGTTACCGCTGACTGTTGATGCTGAGTAGTTTGTACCGAGGTGGTGTGACAGGCGTATTTTTCGTTGCTTCATTTTGGTGCGAAAAGTAGCGCAGTGTTACCGCTTGTGGCACGTACGTCTCGTTCGGGGCGCCAGGCAAGGCGGTGGGTCGTGTCCTGGGCTCTGCAAGCAAGGTATCCTTGCGCTCTGCCCGCGTTCGAGTCGGGTCGTGTCAGTCGATGGAGGTTTGCCGTGTTTGTCCTGGATTCGCGTCTGCAGCAGGATTCCCTGGTGCTGGGGGATTTCCCGTTGTCCCGTCTTTTGCTGAGCAAGGATGCCAACTATCCCTGGTTCATTCTGGTGCCGCGCCGTGCTGATGTCAGTGAGCTCTTTGATCTGGATCTGGCCGACCAGCAGCAATTGTGGAAAGAGACCACTTTGCTCGCCGAGGCGCTCAAGGGTGAGTTCACGGCGGACAAGATGAATGTCGCCACGCTGGGCAATGTCGTCAGTCAGTTGCATATGCACGTGGTGGTGCGTCATCGCAGCGATGCGGCGTGGCCTGCGCCAGTGTGGGGCAAGGTGCCTGCGCTCGGCTACGCGCACGGGCAGGTCGATGCAATCCGCCAGCGCCTGCGTGGGTTGGCGCTTGAAGGTTTCGAGGAGGCCTGAGCCATGTCACTGGAAGCGAGAATCGTCGAGCTGGAGATGCGTCAGGCGTTTCAGGATGACACCCTTCAGGCGCTCAGCGACGAAGTGGCCGGTCAGAACCGGGTGATCGAGCGCCTGCAGTTGCAGATCGCCGAACTGATCAAGCGTCATGAAGAGATGGTCGGCCAATACGAGGCCGGAGGGGAGGAGCCTCCACCACCTCATTATTGAGGTGATGGAGGCGAGTGATCAGCGGCGTGAAACCGCGACCACGTCTTCGGCCTGCAGGCCTTTGTCGCGATGCATTACCGAGAACTCCACGCGCTGGCCTTCCACCAGGACGCGATGGCCTTCGCCGCGGATGGCGCGAAAGTGCACGAAGATGTCATCGCCGGAGTCGCGGGAGATGAATCCGAAGCCTTTCGAGGTATTGAACCACTTCACGGTGCCGGTATCGCGCTTGCTGGCATCTTGCTGGCCCACCTGACTGGCTCGTGATTTGCGACCGCTGCGGGCGAAGCCGGCAGCCAGGTGCAGGGCCGTTGCCAGTGCCGCGCAGAGCAAGGCCGACAAGCTGCCGAGCTCTGGGCGGGCGAGGACGGTGATGGTTTGCAGGATCACCGCCAGCACCAGGAGTGCGCTGGCCAGATGTTGCAATTGCTGGCGCGCGCCGCGGTAGTAAAGCGGTACCACCGGTGCGAGGACCAGGTTGAGCAGGCCCAGGAATACCAGGTAGGCCGCTTCGGGTTGTTGCAGGAAGGGTGTGGCGTCGGTTCTGAGGCTGGGTATGAACGACAGCAGCAAAGCCGCAACGCCCGTCACCAGATGGACGATCTTGAACATTGGGTTGGCTCACATATATGGATAAGGCCGATCACGGAAGAGCTGGCAGCACGGTGCGCATGAGGTGTAGAGCGCGATCACGTGACTGTTCAGCCTATGCACCCGGCATTGTCAGTCCGCACGGGTGGCACCCTGCCTATTTAACAGCAAAGCCGGGGGCTTCTCAAACCGCAGGGGTGGTCGGGCGATGTGTTGCCTTGTGTCACATGCAGCTGCCTGCAAGTCTTGGTACAGTGTTTTCGCCCGCTTGATCGTCAAGCCTTATGGAAAGGGGAGATTCATGGCAATCGATATCGGTATCAGCGAAGAAGATCGCAAGTCCATCGTCGAAGGGTTGTCCCGCCTGCTGTCGGACACCTATGTGCTGTATCTGAAAACCCACAACTTCCACTGGAACGTCACCGGTCCGTCGTTCCGAACCCTGCACCTGATGTTCGAGGAGCAGTACAACGAGTTGGCCCTGGCGGTCGATTCGATCGCCGAACGTATTCGCGCGCTGGGGTTCCCGGCGCCGGGTTCCTATGCATTCTATGCGCGTCACTCCTCGATCAAGGAGGAAGAAGGGGTGCCTGCTGCCGATGAGATGATCCGCCAGCTGGTCCAGGGGCAGGAAGCGGTGGTGCGCACGGCGCGCAGCATCTTCCCGGTGGTGGACAAGGTCAGTGACGAGCCGACCGCCGACCTGCTCACCCAGCGCATGCAGGTGCACGAAAAGACCGCCTGGATGTTGCGAGTGCTGCTCGACGGCAAATAATGATGCGCTGGCCTGCGGCCAGACTTGGTCATAGAGCCCGGTATCGCCTAGCGATGCCGGGCTTTTTCATTATGGGGAAACCCTTGCTGCTGCTCTGCAACGCCGGAACGGCGCTTCATTGAAACACCCTGAAGCTTCTTGCGCAGGGCGTGAAGTGATCGGCAATAGGGAGCAGCACCATGGCGCAAGCAAACAGGCACGGCGGTTGGCCAGGCAGGGATTGTCATGATCCGTTCAGAGGTGATTTCGACATGTTGCAGATCGTACCGGTCTCGCGGTCGGTAAGGCTCAATGGGTTTGCCACTTGCCTTCGGCTCGAGGCGGTCTACTGGCGTATTCTGGAGCGTATCGCCGAGGCCAATCACTGTTCGGTGAGCGCTGTGCTGTCCTACGTTGATCGGGAGGTGCACCTGCGCCAGGGAGGGGTGCGTAATTTCAGTGGGCTGATTCGGGTCATCTGTGTGGCCTGGTTACTTGATCCGCCAAGTGCGCGCTGATCGCCGGGCGGGCTGCACAGCACTCCTTAACCATATATAATCCCGCTTTTTGCTGCCCCGGCAGCCAGCGTTGTGGTTGACGAGAGACTTCCATGCCCCTTTATGACTATCAATGTGCTTCCTGCGACCACCGCATGGAGGTGTTGCAGAAAATCAGCGCCGCGCCATTGACCGATTGTCCGGCATGCCAGGCGCCGGCCCTGAAAAAACTGTTGTCGGTACCCGGCTTTCGCCTGAGTGGCAATGGCTGGTACGAGACCGACTTCAAGACCGGGGCTAAGAAGAACCTGGCCGGCGACAAGGCCGACTGAGTTGAATTGCAGCGACAGGGTCTTGCACTATTAGCCCTCAGGGCGGACAAGACCTCCACCGAATACACGAATCACGAGAAGCGAAACCACGATCATGATGCGCAGCCATTATTGCGGCCAACTGAACGAGAGCCTGGACGGCCAGGAAGTCACCCTTTGCGGCTGGGTCCATCGTCGTCGCGACCACGGCGGGGTGATCTTCCTCGACATCCGTGACCGCGAAGGCATGGCCCAGGTCGTGTTCGATCCGGATCGCGCCGAAACCTTCGCCGCTGCCGACCGCGTGCGCAGCGAATACGTGGTGCAGATCACCGGCAAGGTGCGCAAGCGCCCGGACGGTGCGGTGAACGCGAACATGGCCTCCGGTGCCATCGAGATCCTCGGCTACCAGCTGAACGTGCTCAACGAAGCTGAAACCCCGCCATTCCCGCTGAACGAATACTCTGACGTCGGCGAAGAAACCCGCCTGCGCTATCGTTTCATCGACCTGCGTCGCCCGGAAATGGCCGACAAGCTGCGTCTGCGTTCGCGCATCACCAGCAGCATCCGCCGCTTCCTCGACGAGAACGGCTTCCTCGACGTCGAAACGCCGATCCTGACCCGTGCCACTCCGGAAGGCGCGCGCGACTACCTGGTGCCGAGCCGCACCCACGCAGGCAGCTTCTTCGCCCTGCCGCAGTCGCCCCAGCTGTTCAAGCAACTGCTGATGGTGGCCGGCTTCGACCGCTACTACCAGATTGCCAAGTGCTTCCGTGACGAAGACCTGCGCGCTGACCGCCAGCCGGAATTCACCCAGATCGACATCGAGACCAGCTTCCTCGACGAGTCCGAGATCATGGGCCTCACCGAGAGCATGATCCGCAAGCTGTTCAAGGAAGTGCTCGACCTCGAGTTCGGCGACTTCCCGCACATGACCTTCGAGGAAGCCATGCGTCGTTATGGCTCCGACAAGCCGGACCTGCGCATCCCGCTGGAACTGGTCGATGTTGCCGACCAGCTCAAGGACGTCGACTTCAAGGTCTTCGCAGGCCCTGCCAACGATCCGAAGTGTCGCGTCACTGCCCTGCGCCTGCCGGGTGGCGCTGCCATGCCGCGCAGCAAGATCGACGAGTACACCAAGTTCGTCGGCATCTACGGTGCCAAAGGCCTGGCGTACATCAAGGTCAACGAGCGCGCCAAGGGCGTCGAGGGCCTGCAGTCGCCGATCGTCAAGAACATCCCTGAGGCCAACCTCAATGTGATCCTCGATCGCGTCGGCGCGGTCGATGGCGACATCGTGTTCTTCGGTGCCGACAAGTTCAAGGTCGTCAGCGAGGCCCTGGGCGCGCTGCGTATCAAGCTGGGTCACGACTTCAACCTGCTCACCTGCGAGTGGGCACCGATGTGGGTCGTCGACTTCCCGATGTTCGAGGAGAACGAAGACGGCAGCTTCACCGCGCTGCACCACCCGTTCACTGCGCCCAAGTGCACCCCTGAAGAGCTGGAGGCCAACCCGGCCACCGCCTTGTCGCGTGCCTACGACATGGTGCTCAACGGCACCGAGCTGGGTGGCGGTTCGATCCGTATCCATCGCAAAGAGATGCAGCAGGCCGTCTTCCGCCTGTTGGGTATCGAGGCGGCGGAACAGGAAGAGAAGTTCGGCTTCCTGCTCGACGCCCTGAAGTTCGGCGCCCCGCCACACGGTGGCCTGGCCTTCGGCCTGGATCGCCTGGTCATGCTGATGACTGGCGCCCAGTCGATTCGCGAAGTGATCGCGTTCCCGAAAACCCAGAGCGCTGCGTGCGTCATGACCCAGGCCCCGGGCCTGGTCGATGCCAAGGCTCTGCGCGAGCTGCACATCCGTCTGCGTGAGCAGACCAAGGTCGAGTAACCAACCGCAGGCGCCCCGGATTCGGGGCGCTTCGCGCTTGTGCGCAGGATTTTCCGCGTTCCGCCCTTCGGGGCGGAACCTGTTTCTGTTTCAAGGATTTGGAGTCGTTATGGCCGGTCATTCCAAGTGGGCGAACATCAAGCACCGCAAAGAACGCCAGGATGCCAAGAGAGGCAAGATCTTCACCAAGTGGATTCGCGAACTGACCGTCGCTGCCAAGCAGGGTGGTGGTGATCCGGCCTCCAATCCCCGGCTGCGGTTGGCGCTGGACAAGGCGCTGGGTGCCAACATGAGCCGCGATATCATCGATCGTGCGGTCGCGCGCGGGGCCGGCACCAACGAAAGCGACAACGTCGAAGAGCTCAGCTACGAGGGTTACGGTCCCGGTGGCGTGGCGATCATGGTCGAGGCCATGACCGACAACCGCAACCGCACAGCAGCAGCTGTGCGCCATGCGTTCACCAAGTGCGGCGGCAACCTCGGTACCGATGGCTCGGTGGCCTATCTGTTCGAGCGCAAGGGGCAGATCAGCTTTGCGCCGGGCGTCGATGAAGAGGCGCTGATCGAAGCGGCCATGGAAGCCGATGCCGATGATGTGGTTGGCAATGACGATGGCTCCTTCGACGTCTTCACGTCCTTCAACAGCTTCTACGCCGTGCGCAATGCGCTGGAAGAGGCGGGCTTCAAGGCCGCCGACGCAGAAATCGTCATGCAGCCGACCACCAGCGCCGAGCTGGACCAGGACGGCGCAGAGAAGGTGCTCAAGCTGATCGATATGCTCGAGGACCTGGACGACGTGCAGAACGTCTACTCCAATGCGCAGATATCCGACGAGATCATGGAAAAACTCGGCTAAGGTTCTCCTTGGTCTTCAGGGTCTCTTCGCGGGCCAGTGAAATGTGTAAAGAACCGCAGGCTTTATGACGCTGATTCTTGGTATCGACCCCGGCTCGCGAATCACCGGTTATGGTGTGGTGCGCCACACGCCGCGGGGGTGCGAGTACGTGGCCTCCGGTTGCATCCGCACGGGTGGCGGCGAGTTGCATGAGCGGCTGCAGATCGTGTTTCGCGGCGTCAGCGAGGTGATTCGCCTGCATGGCCCCGTCACCATGGGCATCGAGCGGGTGTTCATGGCGCGCAATGCCGATTCGGCGCTCAAGCTTGGCCAGGCCCGTGGTGCAGCCATCGTCGCCGCCGCCGAGGCGGGCCTGGAGATCGCCGAATACACGGCCAGCCAGGTCAAGCAGTCAGTGGCCGGTACGGGCGGGGCGAACAAGGATCAGGTCATGCTGATGGTCATGCACCTGCTCAAGCTGACGCAGAAGCCGCAGATCGACGCCTCCGACGCCTTGGCCATCGCCCTGTGCCACGCCCATACACGCTCCAGCCTGGTGCCCCACGGCCTGGCCACTGCACGCCGGCGCGGTGGGCGCTTGCGTCTGTAACAGCTTCATGCCCTGATACACATTTTGTCCGGGTGACACGCTCACCCGCCGCATTTGCTGATAGGGTTGTCCGGTCACCGACCAGACGCCCGAGAGAAAGGATCCGAACGTGATTGGACGTTTGCGTGGCACCCTGGCGGAAAAACAACCGCCGCACCTGATTATCGATGTCAATGGCCTGGGTTATGAGCTGGAGGTGCCGATGACGACGCTGTACCGCCTGCCCAAGGTCGGCGAAGCGGTGACGCTGCACACCCATCTGGTGGTCCGCGAAGATGCCCACCTGCTCTATGGCTTCTTCGAGAAGCGCGAGCGTGAACTGTTCCGCGAGCTGATCCGCCTCAATGGCGTCGGCCCGAAGCTGGCTCTGGCGTTGATGTCGGGCCTCGAGGTCGATGAGCTGGTGCGCTGCGTGCAGGCCCAGGATGCGTCGGCTCTGGTGCGCGTACCGGGCGTTGGCAAGAAGACCGCCGAGCGCCTGCTGGTCGAGCTCAAGGACCGTTTCAAGGCCTGGGAAACCTCGCCGGCGATGTTCACCCTGGTGTCTGATGGCCCACTGCCGGTGGCCAGCACCTCCAGTGCCGAAGCCGATGCGGTCAGCGCCCTGATTTCGCTGGGCTACAAACCGCAGGAAGCGAGCAAGGCAGTGTCGGCGATCAAGGACAAGGCAAACATGAGCAGCGAGGAGCTGATTCGCCATAGCCTCAAAGGGATGATCGTCAAGTGATCGAAGCCGACCGCCTGATCGCCGCCAGCGGGCGCGACCGCGAAGAGGTCCAGGACCGCGCCATTCGCCCGTTGAGCCTGGACGAGTACATCGGCCAGCCGGTGGTGCGCGAGCAGATGGGCCTGTTCATCCAGGCCGCCCGTGGCCGCAACGAGTCCCTCGATCACACCTTGATCTTCGGTCCGCCCGGTCTGGGCAAGACCACCCTTGCCAATATCATCGCCCACGAGATGGGGGTTTCGGTCAAGAGCACGTCCGGCCCGATCCTCGAGCGTCCGGGTGATCTGGCGGCGATGCTGACCAATCTCGAGCCGCACGACGTGCTGTTCATCGATGAAATCCATCGCCTCTCGCCAGTGGTCGAGGAGGTGCTCTACCCGGCGATGGAGGACTTCCAGCTCGACATCATGATCGGTGAGGGGCCTGCCGCACGCTCGATCAAGCTCGACCTGCCGCCGTTCACCCTGGTTGGTGCGACCACCCGGGCCGGGATGCTCACCAACCCGCTGCGTGACCGTTTCGGCATCGTCCAGCGCCTGGAGTTCTACAGCAACCAGGACCTGGCGACCATCGTCAGCCGGTCGGCGAACATCCTGGGGCTTGCCATCGAAGACAAGGGCGCTTTCGAGATCGCCCGTCGCGCCCGCGGTACGCCGCGGATCGCCAACCGCCTGCTACGCCGCGTGCGTGACTACGCCGAGGTGCGTGCAAAGGGCCAGATCACCAAGGAAATCGCCGACAAGGCGTTGAACCTGCTGGATGTCGACGAGCGCGGTTTCGACCATTCCGACCGGCGCCTGCTGCTGACCATGATCGAGAAATTCGATGGCGGACCGGTCGGTGTGGACAACCTGGCGGCTGCGATCAGCGAAGAGCGGCACACCATCGAGGATGTCCTCGAGCCGTACCTGATCCAGCAGGGCTACATCATGCGTACACCGCGTGGCCGCGTGGTCACCCGTCACGCCTACCTGCATTTCGGCCTGAACATTCCGGGGCGCTTTGCAGAGGGCGGAGAATTTTCTGATCCTGACGATGAGTGACAGATCGAATTGGGGTTTTCGTGGTCCTAGCGCTGGCACTTTGCGATAGCGCTGGCAATACGACATTTCCCCTGAAAAAACAGTTGCCGGGGCGGATTGGCAAGCTGAGGAGTAAGCACTAGAGTATGCGCGCGCAAAATCGGCAGGACCCGTTCGCTCATCGTTGTCGCGTCTATTACGAGGATACTGACGCAGGCGGGGTGGTGTACTACGTCAACTACCTGAAATTCATGGAACGTGCACGCACCGAGAGGTTGCGGCACCTGGGGTTTTCCCAGTCCGAGCTGGCGGAACAGAATCTATTGTTCGTCGTCCACTCCAGCGAGGCGCGCTACCACGCGCCGGCACGGTTGGACGATGCGTTGCGGGTAACCGCACAAGTACTTGAATTGAATCGCGCCAGCCTGCGCTTCGTGCAGCAGGTCTGGCGGGAAACGGATGAAACACTGCTTTGCGAAGGGCAGTTCCTGGTGGCCGCCGTGCGCGCCGACACTTTCAAACCCCGGGCCATTCCCCCTGAACTGCGCGACGCTTTCATGGCGGACGGCATGGGTACTCAATCGAACGCAGGAGAATAAGCGTGGAAGCAAACGTCGTCGACCATACCTCCATGTGGAGCCTGGTCGCCAATGCCAGTGTGGTGGTTCAGCTGGTGATGCTGACTCTCGTGGCAGCCTCGGTGACCTCTTGGATCATGATCTTCCAGCGCAGCACCATGCTGCGCGCCGGTCGTCGTGCGCTGGACGCGTTCGAAGAGCGTTTCTGGTCGGGCATCGACCTGTCCAAACTGTATCGCCAGGCCGGCAGCAACCCTGATCCGGATTCGGGTGTCGAGCAGGTCTTCCGCGCCGGCTTCAAGGAGTTTTCGCGCCTGCGCCAGCAGCCGGGCGTCGACCCTGATGCGGTCATGGAAGGGGTGGGGCGCGCCATGCGTGTGGCCATCTCCCGCGAGGAAGAGAAACTCGAGCAGAGCCTGCCGTTCCTGGCTACCGTCGGTTCCACCAGCCCGTATATCGGTCTGTTCGGTACCGTATGGGGCATCATGAACTCCTTCCGTGGCCTGGCCAGCGCCCAGCAGGCCACCCTTGCCACCGTGGCGCCTGGCATTGCCGAGGCACTGATCGCCACCGCGATCGGCCTGTTCGCCGCGATCCCGGCAGTCATCGCCTACAACCGTTTCGCTGCACGCAGCGAAACACTGATCGGTCGCTACTACACGTTCGCCGATGAGTTCCAGGCGATCCTGCACCGCAAAGTACACACCAGCGAAGAGTGATCAGGTAGACATCCATGGCCCGAGTTCGCCACAAACGCAAGCCGGTCGCCGAGATGAACGTGGTGCCCTACATCGACGTGATGCTGGTGCTGCTGGTCATCTTCATGGTGACCGCACCCATGCTCAACCAGGGCGTGAAGGTCGACCTGCCCAAGGTTTCCAGCGAAGCCTTGCCGCAGGACAACAACGTCCAGATCCTCACCATCTCGATCAAGGCCGACAAAACCTACTACTGGAACCTCGGTAGCGAAGTCGATACCGACAAGCAGATGGACAAGGCGATGACCCTGCCGGAAATGACCAGCGCGGTGACCAAGATCATTGCTGCCGGCCGTGACCAGGGCAAACAGACCCAGGTGTTTATTCGGGGTGACAAGGCCGTCGACTACGGCGCGGTCATGGGCGCCATGGGCGGGTTGCAGAAAGCCGGTGTCGGTAACGTTGGCCTGATTACCGAGGCGCCCTGATGCAACAGCGAGAGCCATCTGCCTCGGAAAGCTACTTCTGGCCCAGCGTCTGGGCCATTGGCCTGCATGTGCTGGTGTTCGGCCTGCTGTTCGTCAGCTTCGCCATGACCCCCGAACTGCCGCCTTCCAAGCCTATCGTCCAGGCTACGCTCTATCAGCTCAAGTCCAAGAGTCAGGCGACCACCCAGACCAATCAGAAGATTGCCGGGGAAGCCAAGAAAACGGCTTCACGCCAGACTGAAGTCGAGCAGATGGAGCAGAAGAAGGTCGAGCAGGAAGCTGTGAAGGCCGCGGAACAAAAGAAAGCCGACGCCGCTCAAAAGGCCGAGGAAGCCCGCGAAGCCGCCGAGGCTAAGAAAGCTGAAGACGCCGCCAAGGCTGCGGAAGCGAAGAAGGCCGCCGAGCAGAAGAAGGCCGAGGAAGCGAAGAAGCAGCAAGCGGATATCGCCAAGAAAAAGGCTGAGGAAGAGGCCAAGAAGCAGGCTGAGGAAGAAGCCAAGAAAGCGGCCGCCGAGGAGGCGAAGAAGAAAGCCGCCGAAGACGCCAAGAAAAAAGCAGCCGAGGACGCCAAGAAGAAAGCCGCGGCGGCCGAGGAAGCGAAGAAGAAGGCAGCCGAAGAGGCGAAGAAGAAAGCCGCTGCGGATGCACAGAAGAAAAAGGCACAGGATGCGGCCCGCAAGGCGGCTGAAGACAAGAAGGCTCAGGCCCTGGCTGAGTTGCTGTCCGACACCACCGAGCGTCAGCAGGCACTGGCCGATGAGCAAGGCGACCAGGTGGCAGGTGATTTCGACGACCTCATCCGCATGCGTGCGGCCGAAGGTTGGGCGCGTCCGCCATCCGCGCGCAAGGGCATGACGGTAGTCCTGCAGATCAACATGCTGCCGGACGGCACGATCACCAATGTGAGCGTGGCCAAGTCCAGTGGCGACGGTCCGTTCGACAGCTCGGCCGTGGCCGCGGTGAAGAACATTGGCCGGTTGACTGAAATGCAGGGCTTGAAGCCGAACGAGTTCAATCCGTATCGTTCGTTCAAGATGACATTTACACCTGAGGATCTAGCGTTGTGATTAAACGTCTGAGAGGACTGCTGGTCATGCTCTGCTGCGTGGCAGGCATGGCCGTGGCAGAGGAAAAGAACATCCTGGTCACCAGCGGCAGCGACCGGGCCACGCCCATCGCGGTAGTGCCGTTCGGTCTGCAGGGTGGCAGCGTGCTGCCGGAAGACATGGCCGACATCATCGGCAACGATCTGCGCAACTCCGGCTACTACGCGCCCATCCCGCGGCAGAACATGATCAGCCAGCCGACCCAGGCCAGCGAAGTCATCTTCCGCGACTGGAAGGCGCTGGGTGCCCAGTACGTGATGGTCGGTAGCATCGTGCCGTCCGGTGGTCGCCTGCAGATCAGCTACGCGCTGTTCAACGTTGCAACCGAGCAACAGGTGCTGACCGGCAGTGTCGGTGGTGGCGTCGATCAGTTGCGCGACATGGCGCACTACATCGCCGACCAGTCGTTCGAGAAGCTCACCGGTATCAAGGGTGCGTTCTCCACTCGCATGCTGTACGTGACTGCCGAGCGATTCTCGACCAACAACACCCGCTACACCCTGCAGCGTTCCGACTATGACGGTGCCCGTGCAGTGACGCTGCTGCAGTCGCGCGAGCCCATCCTGTCGCCGCGTTTTGCACCTGATGGCAAGCGTATCGCCTATGTCTCGTTCGAGCAGAAGCGTCCACGTATCTTCGTCCAGCACATCGACACCGGTCGCCGCGAGCAGATCACCAACTTCGAAGGCCTCAACGGTGCACCAGCCTGGTCGCCCGATGGCAATCGCCTGGCGTTCGTGCTGTCCAAGGACGGCAACCCGGACATCTATGTGATGAACATGGGGTCGCGTCAGATCAGCCGTGTCACTGCAGGTCCTGGTATCAATACCGAGCCGTTCTGGGGCAAGGATGGCAACACGCTGTACTTCACTTCCGACCGTGGTGGCAAGCCACAGATCTACAAGACTTCGGTAGGTGGCGGTGGCGCCGAGCGTGTGACCTTCGTTGGCAACTACAATGCCAACCCGAAACTGTCGGCGGATGAAAAGACCCTGGTTATGATTCATCGCCAGGAAGGTTTCACCAACTTCAAGGTGGCTGCTCAGGACTTGCAACGGGGAAGTGTAAAGATTCTTTCTGAAACGAGTCTTGATGAGTCTCCCACTGTTGCGCCTAACGGCACCATGCTAATCTACGCCACCCGCCAGCAGGGCCGGGGAGTCTTGATGCTCGTGTCGCTTAACGGCCGTGTGAGGCTCCCACTTCCTACCGCTCAAGGCGAAGTCAGAGAACCGTCCTGGTCCCCCTACCTGAACTGATTGCGGCGTAACAATTTTGCTTAACACACTGGGGTTTCATTAGGAGTTTCACGATGGAAATGCTGAAGTTTGGTAAATTCGCTGCGCTGGCTCTGGCCATGGCCGTAGCTGTAGGTTGCTCCTCCAAGGGCGGTGACAACGCTGGCGAAGGCGCTGTTGACCCGAACGCTGGCTACGGTGCAAACACCGGCGCTGTTGACGGTTCCCTGAGCGAAGAAGCCGCCCTGCGCGCAATCACCACCTTCTACTTCGAATACGACAGCTCGGATCTGAAGCCAGAAGCCATGCGCGCCCTGGACGTTCACGCCAAGGACCTGAAAGCCAACGGCAACCGTGTTGTTCTGGAAGGTAACACCGACGAGCGCGGTACCCGCGAGTACAACATGGCTCTGGGCGAGCGTCGTGCCAAGGCCGTTCAGCGCTACCTGGTTCTGCAGGGCGTTTCCCCTGCTCAGCTGGAACTGGTTTCCTACGGCGAAGAGCGTCCAGTTGCTACCGGCAACGACGAGCAGTCCTGGGCTCAGAACCGCCGCGTAGAACTGCGTAAGTAAGTTCTTATGCGTATGTGCCGTCGTGTTGTAACCGTCCTCGCCCTCAGCCTGCCGCTTTCTGCGTGGGCTGCGGTTCCTGTAGTTGATGACAACGGAGGCAGCTATCCGCCTTCGGGTTATGGCACGAGCGGCGCCTATGCCGGGGCAGGGGCTTCGGC
Organism: Pseudomonas sp. SYWMCR5; assembly: GCF_057197165.1. Lineage (NCBI taxonomy): Bacteria > Pseudomonadati > Pseudomonadota > Gammaproteobacteria > Pseudomonadales > Pseudomonadaceae > Pseudomonas > Pseudomonas sp. SYWMCR5. Next base: position 667,067 of record NZ_JBXUNH010000001.1, on the reverse strand, counting down.
CCCTGCTTCTGCACAGGGTCAGTTGTTCATGCAACTGCAACAGATGCAGGACCAGATTTCCCGTCAGCAAGGCATCATCGAAGAGTTGCAGAACGATGTGTCGCGCATGAAGCAGGAAAACCTGGAGCGTTACCAGGATCTGGACCGCCGTATCAACAGTGGTGCCGCGCCAGCCGCTACACCCGATAATTCCTCCACCGGTGGCGCATCCGACGCCGCAGGTGCCGCTGCAGGCGCAAGCGCTGCGCAGCAACCGGCCGCCAGTGGCGAGCCGGCCGATCCGGCGAAAGAAAAGCTGTTCTACGATGCTGCTTTCGATCTGATCAAACAGAAAGACTTCGACAAGGCCAGCCAGGCCTTCAGTGCCTTCCTGCGCAAGTACCCCAACAGCCAGTACGCCGGCAACGCGCAGTACTGGCTGGGTGAGGTCAACCTCGCCAAAGGCGACCTGCAAGGTGCCGGTCAGGCCTTCGCCAAGGTCAGCCAGTTGTACCCCAAGCACAGCAAGGTGCCTGACTCGTTGTACAAGTTGGCCGATGTCGAACGTCGCATGGGCCACACCGACAAGGTCAAGGGTATCCTGCAGCAGGTCATCACCCAGTACCCCGGCACCTCTGCCGCGCAACTGGCCCAGCGAGACCTGCAGAAGCTCTAAACTGCATCGCTTGAAAGAAACCCGCGCCTGGCGCGGGTTTTTTCGTTAGAATCTCTGCCCTTTTTTCGTAAACACGCTGCTGCGGATAACGCTATGTCGAGTCTGCAGCAGTGCCTGACGGAGGCGGTCAGCCTGTATAGCTGTCACGCCCGTGGCGACCATGCAAGACACATTACGTATCACCGAAGTCTTTTACTCGTTACAGGGTGAAACGCGAACGGCTGGCTTGCCCACCGTGTTCGTGCGCCTGACCGGTTGCCCCCTGCGCTGCCAGTACTGCGACAGTGCCTATGCATTCAGTGGTGGCACACTGCGTACCCTCGACGACATTCTCGAGCAGGTTGCAGGTTTTCGCCCGCGCTATGTCTGCGTCACTGGCGGCGAACCGTTGGCCCAGCCCAACGTATTGCCTTTGCTTGAGCGCCTGTGCGATGCGGGCTATGAGGTTTCGCTGGAGACCAGCGGCGCGCTCGACATCTCTCGGGTGGACACGCGGGTCAGTCGCGTGGTCGACCTCAAGACCCCAGGTTCGGAAGAGGTTCACCGTAACCGCTACGAGAACATCGAACACCTGACGAGCAATGATCAGGTCAAGTTCGTCATCTGCTCCCGTGAGGACTACGACTGGGCAGTGTCCAAGCTGATCCAGTACAACCTCGAAGAACGGGCAGGTGAAGTCCTGTTCTCGCCCAGCCACCATCAGGTGAGCGCCAGCGACCTGGCCGACTGGATCGTCGCCGACAACCTGCCCGTGCGCTTCCAACTGCAACTGCACAAGTTGCTGTGGAACGACGAACCGGGCCGCTGATCAAGAGAGTGAATGACATGACTGAAAAACGTGCGGTAATCCTGCTGTCTGGCGGTCTGGACTCGGCCACTGTGGTCGCCATGGCCAAGGCCGAGGGCTACAGTTGCTACACCATGAGCTTCGATTACGGCCAGCGCCATCGCGCTGAGCTCAACGCAGCTGCGCGGGTGGCTCGCGATCTGGGCGTGGTCGAGCACAAGGTCATTGGCTTGAACCTCGATGGTATTGGCGGTTCGGCCCTCACCGACAGCAGCATCGATGTGCCTGAAGCACCTACCGAGGGTATTCCGGTCACCTACGTACCGGCGCGCAATACCGTATTCCTGTCGTTGGCGCTGGGCTGGGCAGAAGTGCTGCAAGCTCGTGACATCTTCATTGGCGTCAACGCTGTTGATTATTCGGGTTACCCCGATTGCCGCCCGGAGTTCGTCGAGGCCTTCGAGCGCATGGCCAACCTGGCTACCAAGGCGGGGGTGGAAGGTCAGGGGTTCCGCATCCAGGCGCCACTGCAGAACCTGAGCAAGGCGCAAATCGTCGAGGCCGGTATTGCCCGTGGGGTGGACTACAGCCTCACAGTATCCTGTTACCAGGCCGACGACGATGGCCGTGCCTGCGGCAAGTGCGATAGCTGCCGCCTGCGTGCTGAAGGCTTCAAGGCTGCCGGGATCGCTGATCCAACACGTTATTTTTGAAAATAATGCGATGGGGTGTTGATTTTCTCTGAGAAATCAGTAGTATACGCGCCATCCAACGGGTCGTTAGCTCAGTTGGTAGAGCAGTTGGCTTTTAACCAATTGGTCGTAGGTTCGAATCCTACACGACCCACCATATTCAGAGAAATACACGATGTACTAGGAAAGCGTGCTTAGCAGTCACTTTCTGTCATCCATATGAAGTGATGCTTCAGCGTGACTTTATATGAAATAGCCTGCCGCTTTCGGTGGGCTTTTTTGTTTATGGGTCAAAAAGTCAAAGGCATAGTGCATACTTGACCCGTCACAACTCAAATGACTGCCGATAGACCGTTGGGGCTTCGGGCTCTCCTTTCTTCATCGCATGCAGCGCTTCTTTACGTTGTCGAAGAGCGTTTTCATGGCAACGAGTTTCCAAGCTGTGCGCGACACATAAAGTTGTACAGGTTGCAACGTCTGATATTGAAGCAGCATGCGTGGGCGTTTAGGTCGACGTCCTCAATAAAAACACTCGATTAGTGAATTCGGCCAGTGCATCGGATAGGTTGCATTCATTGGGCGCGATAGTGTTTTCACGTATCGATAGTACAGGCGATCAGTGGCTCTTTGTATTCTGAAATTAATAGTTATATCGCTCGTTTTCTATAATTTTCATGGCGGTTTTTTCGTGGCGCCAAACGGTTATCGCGCTTTTCGGTCGGCATACTTACTGTGTAGGTCTTTTAGATTCATGGCGTCACGTTTAGGGTTTATATTAAATGTTCGCAAGTATTCTCGACTGAACTGTGAAGGGCTTTCATAACCTACTTCATAAGCTGCCTCTGCCACACTTTTGGACTCAGATACCATTAGGCGTCGCGCCTCCAAAAGGCGTAAATTTTTCTGGTACTGTAGAGAAGTCGTCGATGTCGCAGCTTTGAAGTTTTTGCGAAAAGAAGAGGGGCTCATCTTTGCCACTTCGGCCAACTGTTTAATTGAAAGCTTTTTATTAAAGTTTTCTCTCAAAAACTCGATGGCTTTTGTGAGGCGCTGCATTTGGCTGTCTGGTATAGCGAGCTTACAGAACTCACTAGCGTAGGCTCCGTCTAGGAACCAGCAATATAACTCTTTCATCAGTGAAGGATAAAGAATCGGAAGTGAACTGGGGCGATCCAATAAATTTATCAGGCGCAGCAAACAATCTAAAAACATATCATCAAGCTTGACAACGAATGCACACGATTCGACGGGGTCACAAGAAGAAGATACTGCATCGAATTTCGCCACGACTTCGGCAACGTCGTCTTTATCAATATCCAGGGTTATGCCGATGAATGGCAAGCTCGGTGTCGCTTCGGCAATTCGTCCGCTAGCGGGTAACTCCATACTGACGACCAGGCACTCCAGCGCATGATAGTCGAGCATGTTTTCTCCAAAGAGAATCTGTTTAGAGCCTTGTAGCACCACACAAAGTTGGGGTCGATAAACTTGGCTTACCGGCATAACTTTTGCAAAAGTGCGGTGGAGGTTAAAGCCATCAATGCGTGTTGGGAAAATACCTTCGCCGCTGCCCTGGCTGTCGATGTAATTATTGACTTTCGAAAGCAAAAGGTCGATTTTTTTTTCATCTATAAGACCTACCATCACACGCCCCTCCGAAATCCAAACCTGTCAGCCAAGCCTGCCAACTCTCAAATTTGATACCAGTGCATCAGCTCGATAGGGCAGCACACCAGTCTATCTTGGCGCCACGGCCTTCAAAACACTGCTCGCTTAACTGCCTTCGATTTCCTCCAAGCCTACTAGCCCATGAGCTCAAAGCGCTTAGCACTGTTGGCCGCTACAGAGGAACTGTACCAAGGTACCGACCTCTTGATGAAGGTCATAATAGGCAAATTTTTTATCAGCTCTGGAAAAAAAATATTTAGAACAGGGTGCAGAATGCTGCTGTACAAACCCTACCTTATTGTTGCGTAAGTGGCAAACTTGTCTCCGAGTTCAGTCTGGCGGCTGAGTGGTGGATTATTGCTGTGGCTGGAAGGTGAGCAAGGGTTTAATTCAGGTGCATCTAAAGTCTTAAGAATTTCCGCCCCGTTGTCCAAGTCTGGAGGGACCATGAATCATATTTTTCGAGTCGTGTGGAGTACTGCATTGGGGCGACTTGTTGTTACGTCCGAGCATGCCGTGTCGCGGCGCTCTACAAGCAAATGTAGGGTGGCAGCAGTGGGTATCTATCTTCCTTTATTATGTGGCATGCCGGACTCCTCATCTGCGTATGAAGCAGGCGGGGGGGACGACTGTAATGGATCACCTACGAGGATCGCTATCGGTAGTAGTGCTACGGGTTGTAATGATAATGCCATTGCTATCGGTAGTGGCTCCGGCGCTTCGGGTGGTTCTGCCATCAGTCTAGGTGTCAACACGCGATCAACGGGATCTTTTTCATTGGCCATCGGTTCTGGTACACAAGCCACAGCTGATAACGCTTTTGCATTCGGGTCTGGATCGATGGCATCCGCCGCTAATACGGTTGCGATAGGACGTCTGGCAAGTGCTTCAGTGAGGGGGGGGAGTGCGCTTGGCGATAGAGCCAATGCCTCCGGTGTCATGGCTCTGTCTCTCGGTTCTTATTCTCAAGCGACTGCAGATCGCTCAATTGGATTGGGCTATAGCTCAAACGCGAGTGGCCCCGACTCATTCGCCGCGGGAAACAATGCGGCAGCCTCAGGCAGCCAATCGATAGCTTTGGGAGCAAACTCGGCAGCCACGTTCAATGGCGATATTGCCTTAGGTGATGGCGCCATGGCGTCGGGCTCCGACAACTACTCAGCTATCTCTATAGGGCGAGCATCGAGCGCGGTAGGGATGGATGCCATCGCTTACGGAAACTCTGCTAATGCTTCGGCAGACTATGCCATGGCAGTTGGAAACCTCTCAGCGGCAAGTGGTGAAGCCTCGTCTGCCTTCGGCACAGGCTCGAACGCCAGTGGAAGTTATTCCCTGGCGGCTGGCAGCAATTCGGAAGCAACTAGCCATTTGTCGACTGCTGTAGGTAATAATGCTCTGGTCATTGGGGAAGGCTCTTCGGCTTTTGGCCATGGTGCAACCGTCGGTATGCGAGACGGCGATGGCAATGACACTGCAGCTGATTTCGCGTTGGCCGTAGGCAGTAATGCGAGCGCCACTGCAACTGATGCGTCGGCAGTTGGAAACAACGCGACGGCTAGTGGAGAGGGATCTTCAGCATTCGGCTCTGAATCGCTGGCAAGTCAGCTATCGACGACCGCTATGGGTAGTGGTGCTCGTGCGCGCGCTGTGGGCAGCTCTGCGTTCGGTTCAGGCGCAGTAGCCGATGGTGAGAATTCCCTTGCCATAGGTGGCTCATCCTCATCTCAAGGCGCCAGGTCCATAGCTGTAGGCTATGGCTCTATCGCGACAGCTGCTGACGCGATTTCACTGGGTTATTTTTCCATCGTTGCGGGCCAGGGCTCTTTGAGTATTGGCACCGGTAACCAAGTTATCGGGGAGCGTTCAGGTGCAATCGGTGACCCCAGCTATGTAACGGGTAATGGGACCTATACGCTAGGTAATGATAACGGCAGTCCCAGCGCGGCCATCGCCGCCGATGATGCCGGTATTTTCGGTAATGGAAACTTTCTCGGCGATAACGCTACGGGTAGCCGCATCATCGGCAACAGTAATGGCACCGAAGATACCCCCATCAATGTCGCCGACGCTTTCATACTGGGGAACAATGCTTCAGTCACGGTGGCGAACAGCGTAGTACTAGGTTCGAACTCCATCGCCAACGGCAACACCCTCGGGGATTCACCCTTCCAGCCGCTGGATGCCGCTGGTAATACCATCGAGGTCGCAGGAACGGCACCGGTGGGGGAGGTTTCAGTCGGTGCAGCCGACAGTGAGCGGCGTATCACCAACGTTGCGGCAGGGTCGGCAGATACTGATGCCGTCAACGTTTCCCAGCTCTCCGCCGTCAACGAGAAAGCGGATTACGCGAGTCAAGGCTTTAATCTCGGTGTGAACGGGAGCAGCACAAGTAATGTTGCACCAGGTGAGGCTGTACGTTTTCTCGACGGCGCCAATATCGAACTTACCCAAGACGGCGCCAATATCACTATCGCGACCGCCCCAGACATCTCCATCGATAGTCTGTCGATCAATGGTGGTGGACCTTCTATCGACGCCAGCGGTATCGATATGGGCGGCAACACCATAACCGCGTTGGGTGACGGTGCCGTCAATGCGGATAGCACCGATGCCATCAACGGAAGCCAGCTATTCGGACAGGCCAGCAACCTAGGCAACATCATCGGTGGCAACACGACGATCAATCCGGACTCGGGCGAGATCTCCACGTCGAACCTGGGTGGAACTGGCGAAGACACTATCAATGGTGCGATTGGCGCTATCAATACCGCTGCCAACGCCGGCTGGAACTTGAGCGATGCTGAGGGTAATACCGCCAACATCGGTCCGAATGGCGGCGTGACTTTCTCCGGCGACGATAATCTTGAGGTGACGCAAACTGGCGAGGACGATAGGGGTCAGGTCGCCATCCGACTCAATCGCAATCTTGACCTCAACAGCGTCACGACCGGCAATAGCCGACTGGATGATGCCGGCTTGGAGGTAACCGCTATTAGTGACAGTGGCGATGTCACTAGCACAACGGTAGTCACCAGCGCTGGCGTCAATGTGAGCGGTGGCGAGGGTCGCGGTGGGAGCGCATTGACTCAAACTGGCCTGACCGTAGCGTCTGTGGAAGTCGATGGGGAGGGCAATCCGCTCAGCGCGGTAACCGTTGCTGCCGATGGCATTGATATGGGAGGAAGCACCATTACCGCATTGCGGGATGGGGCAGTCAATGCAAACAGCACCGAGGCCATCAATGGAAGCCAGCTATTCCGCCACGCCGCCAATGTCGGGGACATCATTGGTGGCAATACGACCATCGATCCGAACACGGGTGAAATTATCACTTCTAACTTGGGGGGCACGGGTGAAGACACCATCGATGCCGCATTGGCCAAGACTAGTAATGCGGCGAATGCAGGTTGGAACGTTACAGATGACTATGGTAACGCCGCTAACATCGGTCCGAACGGAAGCGTTGCCTTCACAGGTGACAACAACCTGAGTGTTGAACAAGTTGGTGATGATAACGACGGACAGGTTGCCATCAGGCTCAATCGGAACTTAGAGCTCGATAGTGTGACCCTACCCGGAGGCCTTAGTATCAACGCCGATGGGATCGATATGAATGGTCAAACTATCTCCAATCTTGGCGATCCTACTGCGCGGGGGGACGCCGTAAATCTGGCTTACTTCGATCGCAATCGTACGCGCTATTACAGCGTCAATGATGGTGGAGAAGAAGGCGGTAACTACGATAACAACGGAGCTACCGGCCGCGGCGCGATTGCCGTCGGTGTCGACGCCCAGGCCAGAGCCGAAAACGCGATTGCCATCGGTAGAGGAGCAACAGTAGGCACCAGCAATGGCATTGCTTTGGGCGCGGACTCGATCTCAGAGGAAGCGATCGCGACGGAAGGCAGCATGATTGCAGGGCAAATGTACACTTATGCTGGCTCGGCACCGGTCGGAAACGTGAGTTTGGGCTCTGCGGGAAAAGAGCGGACGCTGACAAATATTGCCGCTGGGCGCGTGACTTCCGAAAGCACAGACGCCGTGAATGGAAGCCAGCTATATGCAACCAATCAGGCTGTGGCAGCCGTACAGGATGATGTTTTCAGGGCACAAACTGATATCACAGCGCTCGATGGGCGTGTCACCAGCGTCGAGGGTAACATCACCAACTTGAGTGGAGACATCGAGCGCCTGGGTGACCAGGCCGTGCAGTACAGCACCAATGAAGATGGTAGCGTCGATTACAGCTCTGTCGAACTCAAGGGAGAAGGCGGAACAACCATCGGTAATTTAGCCGCTGGCGACATTGCCGAAAACAGCCGCGAGGCCGTCAATGGCAGTCAGCTTTGGGAAATGCAGAACGCCATTACTGATATCAACCAAGGTGGCAGCCGTTATTTTAGAGCGAACGCCGATGGCCCAGCCGCGCAGGCCAACGGCGCGAATAGTGTTGCCTCAGGGCCCAGTAGCGTCGCCAATGGTGACAACAGCGTTGCTATGGGTAACGGTGCGGTCGCCGAGGCAGAAGGCAGTATCGCGCTTGGAGCAGGCTCACGCGCCACCCGCGCAGGCATGAACGGTGCTGAGGAAGCCTTTTCCGGCCATAGCGTTGCATCGACTCAGGGCGCGGTTTCAGTCGGCAGCGAGAATAAAGAGCGTCAGATTACTAATGTGGCCGGCGGTACCGAGGCAACCGATGCAGTCAATGTTCGCCAATTGAGCTCGGTGCAGGCCGGGGCGGTGAATTACGACCGTCACGTAGATGGCAGTGTCAACTATAGCTCGGTCACGATGGGTCAAGCGGGCTCACCGACGCGGGTCCATAACGTCGCGTCGGGCGAGGCCGATACGGACGCGGCCAATGTAGGGCAGCTCAGGGCGATGGATCAAAATTATCGTCGCCAGATCGATGGGCTTGGAAGAAAGATCGACGATGTCAAAGATCAGGCCAATGCCGGTACGGCAAGCGCCCTGGCTGCGGCTGCCATTCCTCAAGCAACTATCGCGGGTAAAAGCATGATCGCCGTGGGCGGGGGAACGTATCAGGGAGAATCGGCAGTCGCTGTCGGCTTTTCCTGGCTATCGGATAACGGTCGGTGGACGACGCGTTTAAACCTCACGGGAGATACGCAAAACCACGCAGGCGCGGCTGTAGGCGTCGGCTTCCACTGGTAATCGAGACAAGGGGCCCTAAACCATGTCGATTCAACGGCATATTCGTTACGCAACCACCCTGGTGATGCTGGGGTGGGCCACCGTCGGCTGCTCAAGCGCAACGATTCAACAGCAAGAGCAAGAGTCGGTCTCTCCTCAAAAAAAGGCCATCGTCTTTCCCGATATGAAGAGTGCTTGGCAAACGCAAGGTAGTTATCCCAATTTGGCTAACCTTCGAACACTGCGTGACGGCATGAGCAAAGACCAGGTCTATGATTTACTGGGTCGCCCTCATTTTGATGAAGGCATGTTTGGAGAACATGAGTGGAACTTCATATTCCATATGCCCGATCACTTGGGGCGTTATCGAACCTGCCAATATCAGCTGCATTTTGATGATGATATGCTCGTGGATGGGCGATACTGGAAGGAGGGCGAGTGCGCGCGATCACTCGCGGAAGAAACGTCCGAGGATACGCGTGTCTCGGTCAGTGCCGATGCTTTATTTGACTTCGATAGTGACGCGCTTAGCCCGCAAGGCGAGCGCGAAATCGATGAGGTCGCATCGTGGGTCTTACAAGGGATGGCGGACGGATCATCGGTCGTCGTTATCGGGCATGCGGATCGACTAGGAGATGAAACCTATAACCAGTTACTCTCGGAGCGTCGGGCCGTAACTGTACGTCGTGCACTGATCAAGCGTGGCATTCGTGAGGATCGAATCTCATCATGGGGGGAAGGAGAGCGCCGGCCTGTCCAGCAGTGTTCAGAGGCCGCTTCGATAGGGGGGCAGCGTGCCTGCCTCGCGCCAAATCGTCGAGTCGATATTCAAATAACGGGTCATAGGGCGCGAAGATCGCACACCCCTTTAACAATCCAATAAGTCATTAATCCAGCAGTGACGAGGAGACCCACCCCAGTTGCTGGCTCGATTCAAGATAGACCTGCGTCCACCCCTGTCCCTCGCCCAAAACCGGAAGAGTCTGACCTCGCATCACTTGTGCAATTACCTTATAGGCCGTCGAGTTGCCCAATCGGATATTTGCAGTTTCGGTGGTCACTTGCTGACGTGGAAGGTGTGCGAGGTAAGTCTCTATGTTTTTTTGAGCTTCAGTGTTCCCTTGAGAAGCTGACATGGCAAACCAGAAAATCGCCCAGGCGTAGTCTTGCGGAACGCCCTTTCCTAAAGCGTACATTCTTCCCATATTGTTTTGACCATAAGAATCCCGAGCACGAGCCGCTCGCAAATACCACTGTGCAGCTAGCGTATCGTTTTTATCTAGACCATTTCCGGATTCATAGAGACTGCCCAAGTTATTTTGCGCTGCGGCGATCCTGTTTTGTGCCGCAAATCGATAATAAAAGATTGCTTTAGGTAAATCCCTTGCGACGCCAGCGCCAGCGTAGTAGAGATGGCCAAGCAAGAAAGCTGATTCGGCATCGCCCGAGTCAACCGCACGCTGCAGCCACCTCGCAGCCTGCCAAGGGTCTGGCTCCTGCCCATCGAGGCCCTGTAGATAGATTTTTGCCACATATCTTTGCGCTTCAACGTCACCACCATGAGCCGCAAGGGAGTACCACTTTTTCGCCAGATCAAACTGGCGTGGTACACCTTGTCCCCGTTCGTACATTTGTGCTAGTCGAAGCTGGGACCGAACTTCGCCTTCTTCGGCAGATTGCCGCCACTCATAAATCGCGGAAGCAAAGTTTTTCAGACGGTATTCGGACGCTCCTCTGTTATAGTCGGCTAGCGCGTGGTCGGGAAGTATCAAATAAATTAAGGCGGAGGTACTGATGGCGAAAAATTTCATAAGGTTATTTCATATTTGTGGATACTAAAAAATGGTCTTTTGTGTTGGGGGTTTATTTTTCGTGCGATGAAGGGAATTTTTCAGGTGCTTTGCTATCGCGCTGAATGCCTGTCAACGCACTGATACGTGCGTGTGTCATGATGCAAACAACACCCGCAGGATTCTCAAATATCGGGTAGTTGGTGTTGCAATACAGTGCTACAGAGTTAAGGACATTGTATGCTCGTGTTGTTAAGTCTGGCTGAGTAATTCTAGCCATGAAGAGCTGCCCCTCCGTGCACGCAAGAGCCTGTTTATCAGTCGTGGCCACGCAGATTTTTGCTTGATCCACTTTCGGGTCACGATCTGAGCTTTCACAGCCGAACGTCAGTATGGCCACTAATGGAAGAAGTACGTAGTTTTTCATGGGTTCCCTTACCTGGATAAGTCTGTCAACAGTCTGTTTAAATAGTTGTCAAAAAACACGGGATCGAAGGAGCGCATAAAATATTCAAAAGTAGCTCAAGGTAAAAAGCAAGTTTATTTTTGTATTTACAGTGAGGGGCTTGGAACTTTCTGGTGGATGACGTTTCAGGCAAATTTTTTATCATTGCTGGCATGTATTGGCTTTGGCAGTGGGTGGTCGTTGAATATAAGAAAAAGTATGATGGCGAGGCTGATCATCAATATCAGCTTCTCGGCTGGCTCCACGCAGGAACTTGAAATGTTCATCGCACTTCCGACTCTGCTCTCTGACGGAGAACCCACGCGTTCTTCTTTGTTCATGTCGGCGACCCAGTGCGTTGATACTGTAGGCATCCGCGCGGGACTATGCCGTCGCGAATTCCGGGCCTATGCTCAGCCTAAGTTCGATTTACATAGTCGGGTGGTGCACAGCGTGGAAGTTCTTGCGCGCTGGCAGCATCCCCAGTATGGCTTACTGCCTCCAGCGGCATTTATAGCCACGATGACCCGCGAACAGTTGCTGGATGATTTGTTCAGCGAGCTGCTGGAGCAGAGCCTGGCTTGCCAGATAAGACTCCATCGGCAGGGTTGGGAGCTGGGTTTTTCCTTGAACCTCAGTCTGCACCAACTGGCCACTCATGCTTTGTTTGATCGCTTGATCACGCGCCTGATGCAGCATCCGTTGCCGCTATCCTCGGTGACCCTAGAGATCACCGAGGACGCACCTGCTGTTCTTGCGCCTGATATCCGTCAGCGCCTCATGTGCCTGAAGACGATTGGTGTGCGCCTATCGATGGATGACTTCGGCACGGGGTACTCCTCGCTGTGGCGGCTCAGCGAAATCCCGTTCGAGGAACTCAAGTTGGCGGGGGAGTTCACTCGACAGCTCGAAGGTTCACCTCGCGCGCGTACGATTGTCCGCAATGCGTTGACGCTGGCAGAAGACTTGCAAGTGGAACTGATCGTCGAAGGCATCGAAACTCAGGAGCAGCGTTCGCTCCTGCTGGAACTCGGTGCCAATCACGGCCAGGGTTATTTCTGCGCCAAGCCCATGTCGATGGAATCACTGGTTATATGGCTGAAACGTCTGCAAAGATCCTAGCCCACGTTTAGGTTCAGCAGATCAGGCCCAACGGCGTTTCCCTAGGGTCTGTATGAAAAGCCTTGAGACGAATGTCAGGCAAGGCGAAAACAGCCGAGGAACGGCCGGGGCCGCGCTCGACTTTACGGGTTGTAAATGAGCATTCCGACCGGGCTGGCGCACCAGGCTGTTTTCAACGCAGAATCACCAAGTATCAGGGTTTTTCATACAGACCCTAGGGCCTTCATGGAAAGTCTTGAGACGCTTCTTCGTCTGTGTCTCCGTAGTCCGTACCTAGTTTAACCAACGCGTGCAGATCCGGTGAGCGTGACAAACGGGAAAGCCTTGCAAATGACTTTAAAATGTTATGTTATAACCTTAATTGTAATCAGCTTTTGTCGACACGAGTGCCCTCCGCCATGGACAGACGCACCTTCCTACAGCTGCTGTTTGCCGGCTGCACCTTGCCTGTCAGCCGCCTGGTGCTGGCCAATACCGCCGAGCAGGTTCGCGGTGCAGTATTGCGCCAGGGGGCAGAAGGCACGACCCTGCTGCTGGACCTCAGTGGCCCGATACCCGCTCGCACCTTCACCCTGGAAGCGCCACCGCGACTGGTTCTTGATCTGCAAGGCGCGGGGCTGGCGACTTCGCTTGATGGGCTGGCCCTCAAGGGCACGCCGATCAAGGCAATTCGCAGTGCAGCGACTGCAGACGGCGGCTTGCGCATTGTGCTGGACCTGCGCTCATCGGGAATTTCCGGCGAGTTGCAGACGCTAGCCCGCGGTCGGCAGTTGGCCCTGCGTCTTGGCGGATTGCCAGTTGCGGCCGCAGTGCCGACGGGCAAGGCTGTCGGGAATATGGCACCGCCGCAGGGGCGTGACCTGTTGATCGTGATCGATGCCGGTCACGGCGGCAAGGACCCAGGTGCCGTCGGCAGTGGCGGTGAGCAGGAAAAGCTTGTAGCACTGGCCATCGCCCGCCTGCTGGCGCGACGCATCGATGCGCAGAAGGGCTTCAAGGCGCGCCTGGTGCGCAATCAGGACGTGTTTATCCCGCTGCGCAAACGTGCCGAAATGGCCCAACGGCTGAACGCCGACCTGTTCATTTCCGTGCATGCCGACGCGGCGCCGAGGCGCACCGCATCCGGTGCCTCGGTGTTCGCCCTGTCCGAGCATGGTGCTACTTCGACAGTGGCGCGCTGGATGGCACAACGCGAGAACGATGCCGATTTCGTCGGGGTATCCAGCGTGTTGAAAAAGCCACCCAAGGACCCGGTGGTGGCAGGTGTGCTGCTGGACATGTCGATGAATGCGACCATCTCCACCAGCCTGGACCTGGGGCATTCGGTGCTGGGCCAGCTCGAAGGCGTGGCCGGTCTGCATCAGGCCCGGGTGGAGCAGGCCGGTTTCGCGGTGCTCAAGTCGCCCAGCGTGCCTTCGATCCTGGTGGAGACTGGCTTCATGTCCAATGCCCGGGATTGCCAGCGGCTGCAGGATCCTCGTCACCAGCGCAAAGTCGCCGAAGCTATTTTCGCCGGGCTCGACAAGCACTTTCGCAGGCGCGCCCCCGATGGCAGCTACCTGGCCGCGCTCGCCGCGTACCGCCTGGCCGAGCCTGGCGCCCAAGGCTGAAGCGGGCCGCTTCGAGAACGCAGCGGGCTTGCGTATACTGTGCGCCTTTACGGTACAGGGCTGAACCCTGCGACCCGCTCACGGATCACGCACAGAGGCTTGCCAGTACGATGACGCAAGGATGTACTTCCAGCACTGAGGCACCGTTGATCTCGGTCGTCGCCCCCTGCTACAACGCCGAGAAGTACCTGGAGGCGGCACTGGCGAGCATCTTTGCCCAGGACTACCCGAACTTCGAAGTCATCATCGTCGACGACGGCTCCAGCGACCGAAGCGTCGAGATGCTCCGCGCGTTGCAATCGACCTACGATTTCACCTTGCTGACCCAGGCCAACCAAGGGGTCAGTGGTGCGCTCAATACCGGCCTGCAGCATGCCCGTGGGGTCTATGTCTCGACCCCCGATCTCGACGACATCATGCTGCCGAACTCCCTGAGTGTTCGCGCCGCCTATCTGGACGCCCACCCAAAGGTCGGTTGTGTCGGTGCGTTGATCGTCTACATGGACACCGAAGGCCGCGACATCAAGGCGCAGCAACGCACCGAAATCAAGACCTTCGATTTCGCCGAGATCCTGCGTGACGCAGTGGTCGTCGGCGCGCCCGGCTCGCTGTACCGGATGGAAGCGATGCGCGCGGCTGATTTCTACGACCCGGCCATCAAGGTCCAGGATTTCCAGATGACCTTGCGCATTGCTGCCCAGGGCTACGAGATCCACGAGCTGCCGGTGTGCGTCACCCGCTACCGCCGCCACCCCAACAACCTGTCGCGCAAGTTCAAGGTGCTGCTGGAGGCCGATCTCAAGGCCATCGCGCCCTACCAGCAGTATCCGGGCTATGCCCGTGGGCGTTCGGTGCTGGTGCACAAGGCGCTCAAGTATGCCGTGGTTGCCGACAAGGCCTACGCCTGGGATCTGCTGCGTAGCATTCCCCTGCGCCACTACAACAAGACCACCCTCAAGCGCATCAAGCGCCTGATGTTCCACCGTTGATGCCGATCGAGGAGCGCCTGCCGTGAAATTCTTCAGGAACCTGGCCGAGCGCCGCGAACGCAAGCGTCTGCGGGCGATGGACAAACTTGAGCGTGCGGCGGAGAAGATCCGCCTGCGCTATCCGCGTAGCACGGTCGGCGTGGGCAGCTACGGTATACCCGAGGTCACCGATTTTGGTGATGATGCCGTCCTGCGCATCGGTAATTACACTTCCATCGCCGCAGGTGTTCAGGTGCTGTTGGGAGGCGAGCATCGAACCGACTGGCTGACCACCTATCCATTTCCGGCAATGATCGACGGCCTGGAAGACATCAAGGATTACGCACCCAGCAAGGGCGACGTGGTGATCGGCAGCGACTGCTGGATCTGCACCAATGCGGTGATCCTTTCCGGAGTCACCATCGGCCACGGCGCCATCGTTGCCGCCGGGGCGATGGTCACCCGCGATGTACCGCCATTTGCGGTGGTTGGTGGCAACCCGTGCAAGTTCATCCGCTGGCGCTTCGACGAGCCGGTGCGTGAAGCCTTGCTGGAGGCGGCCTGGTGGGACTGGCCGATGGAAGAGGTCAAGCAGGTGGCGCGCATGCTCAGCAGCGCTGACCTGGACGCCTTCCTCGGATACGCCAGAGCCCGTCAGGGCCGCTGAGGCTCTATCGCTCGATTGACCGACTCCAGCGCGCGTTCCACTGTGGGCGCTGCTGGTTGACCTCGTCCCAGTTCACCACCACGGCGCTCTGCTGATACTGCTGCATCGCCTCGACCTGGCCGCGGGTGCGTTCGGTGGTCGGGGTCGTGGGGTTGGACGGAATCTGGTCGCCTTCCTCCAGCGCCGGGGCTTGGGCCGCAGGCGTGAGCAGGTAGGCGGCGAGCTTCTGCGCCAGCTCCGGCTGGTCGTTGTTGGCCACCACGCATTCGGCGAAGTTCAGCACCACTGCCCCTTCCTTGGGCTGGGCGTAGGCCACCGGGATACCCTTGGCCTGCAAGGTGGTGACCTGGGTGGGCGTCAGTGGGAACAACGCGGCCTCGTCGGTCTGCACCATCTCGGAGATCTTCGCCGAGCTGGCGATGTACTCCAGCACGTTCGGCCCGACCTGCTTGGGCCAGGCCTTGAAGCCCGGTTCGACGTTGCTTTCGTCACCGCCCTGGAGGCGGTTGTACATCAGGAAGCCGTGCAGGCCGAAGGTCGAGGAGGCCAGCGACTGGAACACCAGCTTGTCCTTGAAGCGCGGGTCTTGCAGGTCGCTCCACGAGGTTGGCGCGGCCCAGCCGTTCTTCTCGAACAGGCGGGTGTTGTAGGCCAGCCCCGTCACGCCGAGGCTGACGGCCACGGCTTCTTCCTTGATGCGTGCCTTCTGCGGAATCTGCGACAAGGCCTCGCTGGGCTGCAGCTTGCTGCACAACCCCATCGAGATGGCCCGGTACATGATGCCGTCGTCAAGCATCACCACATGCATCTGCGGCTTCTTGCTGTTGGCCTGGACCTTGGCCAGATGGTCGGCCGAGGTGCCGGGCACGATCACCACCTTGACGTTGTTTGCCTGCTCGAAGGCCGGCAGCACCTTGTCGGCGTAGGTACGCTCCATGGTGCCGCCGTTCATGCCCAGGTACAGGGTCGGGGTGGCGGCCTGCAGCGTGGGGCTGGCGGCGAGCAGGGCCAGTGACAGGCAGGACAAGCCGGTGCCGAGCATACGTTTGACGTGTTTCATGAAAGCGACCTTCCTCTTAGTGGTTGGAGGCCAGGTCGTGACGGACCTGGAAACGACGGATGGAAAATGCCTCGATCGGCTGCCTGCTGGCGCCGTCGCAGACGAGCTCGGCCAGTGCCTCGCCGACCGCCGGGCCGATCTGGAAGCCCGCCCCGGCAAAGCCGAAGCCATGCAACAGGCCGGGTTGGGTGGTGCTGGCGCCGATCACCGGCTCGTGGTCGGGCAGATAGCCTTCGGTGCCGCTCCAGGTGCGGATCGCCTGGGTGCCAGCCAGAAACGGGTAGAGTTCGACGGCGTTGCGCAGGATCGCCAGCACCGCTGACTGCCCTGGGCGAGCGCGTTGTGCGTCGAGGGCAAAACCACGCCCGCCGCCGAGCACGCAATTGCCGCGGGCGACCTGGCGGGCATAGATGCCGCCACCCTCGACACCGGTGCTGGCATTCATCACCCAAGGCAAGGGCTCGGTGACCAGCATCGCCGGGTGGCCGGACTCCATCGGCACCGGCTCGCCAAACTGCGCCGCCAGATCGGCGGCCCAGGCACCGGCACAATTGAGCAGCCACGGCGCGCGCAGGCGCAGGCCGCTCTGGGTGTGCAGGATGAAGCGCTGGCCATCATGCTCGACGCGGCTGTCGCCGGCCTGCTCGATGACCCGTGCGCCCTGCTGGCGGGCGGCACGGGCGAAAGCGGGGGAGACCAGGCGTGGGTTGGCGTGGCCATCGTCGGCGCAGTACGAGGCGCCGACGGCGATCTCGCCGACCCAGGGGTAGCGGGCGCGCAGGGCGGCGCGGTCGAGTAGTTGCAGGTCCAGGCCGTGGTCGCGGCTGGCCGCTTCATAGCCTTGCAGTGCGACGAAGTCGGCCTCGCTGCGTGCCAGTTTCAGGTGCCCGGAGCGCAGGTATTCGCCATCGATGCCGATCAACGCAGGCAGTTCGCCCCAGATCTGGTGCGCCCGCTGCGACAACGGCAACTGCGCCAGGCTGCGCCCTTGGCGGCGCACGCCGCCGTAGTTGACACCGCTGGACTGTGCGCCGCAGAACCCACGCTCCAGCAAGGTTACCGAATGGCCACGCCGGGCCAGGGCAAGCGCCGCCGACGCGCCGACGATACCGGCGCCCATGACGATCACCTCCGATTCGATCCACGGTCTCACGCGTCATGCTCCACGCCGAAGGGCAGGGGTTTGATCGGTGCCTGGGCGCGCAGACGGCCGACCTCGTGCAGGGCCTTGCCACTGCAATGGGCGATGATTTCCGCCGCTGCCGCGCCGCACATGCGGCCCTGGCAGCGGCCCATGCCGACCCGGCAGTGAGCCTTGACCCGGTTGATCTCCCAATGGCCTTCGCCGACCACTGCGCGCAGCTCGCCGACGCTGATCTCTTCGCAGCGGCACACCACCAGATCGTCCGGTGCCTGTTCAGCCCAGTGCTCGGGGAAGGGGAAGGCGGCTTCCAGCCCTTCACGGAAACGGCCAATGCGCGTCAGGCGTTTTTCCAGGGTGCGGCAACGCTGGGGGGCGACGGTTTGGCCGAGGTCCTGCAGCACCGCCAGGGCGGCGCGTTCGCCAGCCATTTCGGCGGCGTCGGCGCCCATGATCCCGGCGCCGTCGCCGGCGAGGTAGACATCGTGCTCGCTGCTGCGCCCGGCCTGGTCGCGGCGCGGCAGCCAGGCCCGGTTGAGCGTGCTCCACTCGAATGCGCAGCCGAGCAGGTCGGCCAACTGCGTTTCGCTGCGCAGCGCATGGGCAAAGGCCAGCGCATCGCATTCGGTGTCATGTAGCTGATCGCCCTTGCGCCATACCGCCCGTTGCACCTGTTGCCCGCCTTCGATGCGTTCCAGCGTCGCGCCCTGATGCACCGGCACGCCATGGGCGCTGAGCCAGGCGCGGTAGTACAGGCCCTTGCCCAGGGTTGCCGGTTGCTCGAGCAGCTCAGGCAGGGCGCGGCACTGGGCGCTGAAGGGCGCGCTGTCGAGCACGCCGAGGACCTTGGCACCGGCCTTGGCGTACTGGTAGGCGACCAGATAAAGCAATGGCCCGCTGCCGCAAAACAGCACGCGCTCGCCAATGGCGCAGCCCTGATGCTTGAGCGCGATCTGCGCGGCCCCCAGGGTGTAGACCCCGGGCAGCGTCCACCCCGGCACCGGCAGCACCCGGTCGGTGGCGCCGGTGGCGATGATCAGGCGCTGGTAGGGTAGGTGCGCGGCATGGCCGTCGCGCAGGGTGTCCAGGGCGCCGTGCTCGGCGTTCCATACCAAGGTGCCGGGGCGATAGTCGATCTGCCCGGCAAGCGCATCGAGGGTCTGGTGCAGCGCGCTGGCCTTGCGGGCCTCGAAACCATAGAGCTGGCGCGCCGGTCGCGTGAAGTTGGCCGGCTGGCGGCGATAGATCTGCCCGCCGCCCTGGCTGGCTTCGTCGATCAGGACTGGATGCACACCGTGCTCCACCAGCGTCTGCGCGGCGCGGATCCCGGCGGGGCCGGCTCCGACGATCACCACGGCGCTCATGGCCGGCGCCCCGGTTCGCGCAGCACCTGCTGCCCGGTTTCCAGCGCGGTGGCGCAGGCGCGTACGCGGCGGCCATCGCCCAGCCGTACCCAGCAGTCCTGGCAGGCGCCCATCAGGCAGAAACCGGCGCGCGGCTCGGCGCTGAAGTCGCTGCCGCGCAGGTGCGCGCCGCTGGTCAATATGGCGGTCAGCAGGGTGTCGCCGAGCAGGCCACAGGCCGGCTCGCCGTCGAGGGTGAAGTCCAGCACCGGGCGCTGGCGCTCGGCGAGGCGTTTGAACAAGGCCATGTCAGTGCTTCCCTACCAGCACCCGATCCAGGCCATAGACCCGGTCGAGCAGAATCATGGTCACCGCTGTCAGGGCGATCACCAGGGCCGACACCGCAGCCATCATCGGATCGATGGACTCGGTGGCGTAGACGTACATCTTCACTGGCAGGGTCTGGGTGGCCGGCGAGGTGACGAAGATCGACAGGGTCACCTCGTCGAAGCTGTTGATGAACGCCAGCAGCCAGCCGCCGGCGATACCGGGCAGGATCATCGGCAGGGTGATCTTGCGAAACAGCGTGAAGCGGCTCGCACCCAGCGACTCGGCGGCCTGCTCGGCGCTGCGATCGACGCCGATGGCGGCGGCGATCACCAGGCGCAGCACATAAGGGGTGATCACCACCGTGTGCGCCAGGACCAGCCAGGTGAAGCTGCCGTTGACCCCGAGCAGGGCGAACAGGCGCAGCAGCGCCACCCCTAGCACCAGGTGCGGAATGATGATCGGCGACAGGAACAGCACGTTGAGAAAGTCGCGTCCGGGGAACTGCAGGCGCGTGATCGCAAGCCCTGCCGGCACTGCGATCAGCGTCGCCAGGCTGGCGGCGAGAAACGCCAGCTGCAGGCTGTTTTTGAAGGCTTCGAGGAAGTCGGCGCGCTCGAACACCGCTTCGAACCAGCGCAGCGAGAACCCCGCCGTAGGAAGGCTCAAGGTGTTTTCCGGGGTGAATGCCACCAGGCACACCACCACCAGTGGTGCGAGCATGAAGACCACCACCAGGCTGTGGAAGGTCAGGGCCAGAGGACCGTTCTTGGACATGAGTTACCCCAGCGATTTCTTGTAGCGGCGTTCGATCATGCGGTTCCACGACAGCATGATCAGCAGGCTGACCAGCAGCAGGGCGATGGCGATGGCCGCGCCCATGGGCCAGTTCAGGTCGGCCAGGTACTGGTCGTAGACCAGCGTGGCGACCATCTTCAGCCGCCGCCCGCCGAGCAGGCCGGGGATGGCAAAGGAACTGGCGGCCAGGCCGAAGACGATCAGCGTGCCGGACAGCACCCCCGGCATCACTTGCGGCAGCACCACCAGGCGCATGACCTTGGCCTGGCTGGCGCCCAGTGACAGCGCGGCCTGTTCGGCGGCGGGGTCGAGCTTCTGCAGGCTGGTCCAGACCGGGATGATCATGAACGGCAGCATCACGTGGACCAGCGCGACGATCACCGCGAACGGGGTGTACAACAGCTTCATCGGCGCGCCACCCAGGGCCTGGATCGCGTGGTTGACCAGCCCGTCGGCGCCCAGCAACAAGCTCCAGCCGAAGGCGCGCACCACCACCGAGATCAGCAGTGGGGTGAGGATCACCACCAGGAAGATCGAGCGCCACGGGCTGCCCATGCGGCTGAGGATGTAGGCCTCGGGTACGCCGATCACCACGCACAGCAGGGTGACCAGGGCGCTGATCCAGAAGGTGCGCCAGAAGATTTCGAGGAAGTAGCTGTCGCCGAGCAGGGCCAGGTAGTGCTCGAAGGTCCAGTGGTCGGCGCGGATGCCGACTTCGTAGTCGAACACATTGAACGACAGCACCAGGGTCAGCAGCAGAGGCACGACCAGCAGGGCGGCGAACAGCGCCAGTGCCGGCGCCGACAGCAGGTAGCCGCGCAGGTCACGGTGTTGCCTGGCGCAGGTGGCGGGGGCAGGCATGGCGCTGTTCATGCGCTCACCTCGTCGGCAGCGAGCACCCGCAGTAGCTCGGGCTGCCAGTCCAGGCCGACATCGACACCTTCACCGAGCGGTGCGCTGCCATCGTTGCGCCGCACCACGGTCAGTTCGCCCAGCGGTGTGCCGATGCGGTACAGCCATTGGCTGCCAAGGAAGTAGCGGGTCAGGATGCGGCCCTGCAGGCGACCGGCGCCGTTGTCGAGCAGGTCGATCTTTTCCGGGCGCAGGCTCAGGGTCAGGCTGGCGTCGCGGCTGTGTTGCACCTGTGGCAGGCCCGCGCCGTCCAGCTCGCCGGGCAACAGGTTGGCCTTGCCGACGAAGTCGGAGATGAAGCGGGTGCGCGGGTGTTCGTAGAGGCGATACGGCTCGTCGACCTGGGTGACGCGCCCGGCCTGCATCACCACCACGCGGTCGCTGATCGACAGGGCTTCGGCCTGGTCGTGGGTGACCATCAGCGTGGTGATGCCGACTTCGCTCTGGATCCTGCGGATCTCGAACTGCATCTCTTCGCGCAGGTTGGCGTCGAGGTTCGACAGTGGCTCGTCGAGCAGCAGCACCGGTGGTTCGATCACCAGCGCCCGGGCCAGGGCCACACGCTGGCGCTGGCCACCTGACAGTTCGCGTGGATAGCGTTCGGCATGCCGGTCCAGGCGCACCAGCGCCAGTACCTCGGTCACCTTGCGGCGAATCTCGGCTTCGGGCTGCTTGCGCATGCGCAGGCCGAAGGCGACGTTGTCGGCAACGGTCATGTGCGGGAACAGGGCGTAGCTCTGGAACACCACACCCAGGCCACGGCTGCTGGGCTTGGCGTGGGTGATGTCGCGTCCGTCGAGCAGGATGCGGCCGCTGCTGACGTCGACGAAGCCGGCGATCATCTGCAGGGTGGTGGTCTTGCCGCAGCCTGAAGGTCCGAGCAAGGAGACGAATTCGCCTTGTTCGATGGCGAGGTTGGTGGCGACCACGGCGTCGATCGCGCCGTAGCGTTTGCAAAGATTGTCCAGTTGCAGAAAGGCCATGACTGCGTTCCACCTGTCTTTTGTCGCGTGTCGGGCACACTTGTTGTTGGGGCAGATGCAAGGAGGCAAATCGAGGACCGATGAATACTCACGAGGCCACCGGTGTGTTGTTCGATTTGTCCCGGTGGACGCAGAGTAGGCGCAAGCCTAGGATGGCCTCAATGGCGAATTTCACTGAGTCGAGCACTATTTTCAGTTTTATTCGCTCAGTGAAATTCAGATAAGGAAAAGCACAAATTGAATTCCGATAAACGAAATCATGAAGAGCCTGGGGTCAGTGTGGTCTCGCGCTTGTTCGCGGTGCTGCGGGTATTGGGCGAGGCGCCGGTGGAGGGCATGCGGGTGATCGAGCTGGCCGAGCAGGTCGGCCTGTCGCAGCCGACCGTGCACCGGCTGGTGCGCAGCCTGGTGGATGAAGGCATGGTCGAGCAGGAGGCGCGCAGCAAGCGTTATCGTTTGAGCCTGGCGTTCTTTGCCCTGGCGGCGCGGGCAGGCAACAGCGGCAACCTGCGCGATCTGGTGCGGCCCAGCTTGCTGCGTCTGTCGGCCTCGCTGGGGGACTCGCTGTTTCTGCTGGCGCGCAGTGGGTTCGATGCGGTGTGTCTGGATCGCAGCGAAGGGCCGTATCCGATCCGTACCTTCACCGGCGATATCGGTGGGCGTGTGGCGTTGGGCGTGGGGCAGGGGAGTCTGGCGATCCTCGCCTTCCTGCCGGAGGAGGAGCGCGAGGCGGTGATTCGCAACAATCTGCCGCGGCTACGGGATTTTCACCTGTACGACGAGGTGTTCCTGCGTGCGGAGGTGGAGAACGTGCGGCGCCAGGGTTATGCCGCACGCAATACCGGCGTGCTGCCCGGCATGGCCGGGCTGGCAGTGCCGATCCTCGATGGCAATGGCCATGCCGTGGCGGCGTTGAGCGTGGCGACCATCAGTGACCGGCTGGGGCCGGAGCGCCTGCCGATGGTGGTCGAGTTGCTCAAGCGCGAAACGACGGCGATCGGGCCGAGGATCAATCCGTTCGATCCGACCTTGCGCCATCCTTCGCGGGTGTTCGGGGAGTGAATGTCGCGGTGTCCCTTTCGCGGGCAAGCTCGCTCTTACCCTGTGGGGGCTTGCCCGCGAAAAGAACAGCGCAGTACCGGCGATCAGGTCCTGAACTGCTCCATCAGTGCCTGCTGCTGATTGGCCAGGCGGTTCAGCGCCTGGCTGATCCGCGCCGACTCTTCGGCCTGCCCTGACAACGACTCGGTCACATCACGAATACCCGCCACGTTGCGGTTCACCTCCTCAGCCACCGCGCTCTGTTCCTCGGCCGCCGACGCGATCTGCAGGTTCATGTCGCTGATCACCGCCACGGCCTTGCCGATTCGTTGCAGGGCCGGGAGCGCCTGGTCCATGCGCTGGGCATTGTCCTGGGCCTGGCGTTGACCGGCCTGCATGGCATCGACCACATCGCGCGTGCCTTGCTGCAGGCCTTCGATCACCACGCGGATCTCCTCCACCGACACCTGGGTGCGCTGGGCCAGGTTGCGCACCTCGTCGGCGACCACGGCAAACCCTCGGCCGGCTTCGCCCGCACGGGCGGCCTCGATGGCGGCGTTGAGGGCCAGCAGGTTGGTTTGTTCGGCGATGGCGCGGATCACCTCCAGTACAGAGCCGATCTGCTCGCTGCGCCCGGCCAGCGAACGGGCTTCGTCCATGGCCGCATCCATGCCCGCGGCCAGGTTGGCGATGGTCTGGCGGGTACTGGCGACCAGTTGCAGGCCCTCCTGGCTGGCCTGGTCGGCACCTTGCGCAGCCTCGGCAGCCTGCGAAGCGTTGTGGGCAACATCCTGCGCTGTGGCGCTCATCTCGTTGGCGGCGGTGGCCACCTGCTCGATCTCGCGGTGCTGCAGTTGCATGCCGGCACTGGTCTGGCTGGCGATGGCGGCCGACTGATCGGCCGTGCCGCGTGCTTCGTGCAGCGACGCCTTGACCTGGGCGATCACCGGCTGGAGCTTGTCGAGGAAACGGTTGAACCAGCCTGTCAGCTGGCCCAGTTCGTCGTCGCGGGCGTAGTCCAGGCGTCGGGTCAGATCGCCCTCGCCGCTGGCGATATCGCGCAGGCGCTCGGCCACGGCCAGGATTGGCCGCGTCACGCCGCGGGCGGTCAGCCACACCAGCAGCAGGCCGAGCACGGCAGCGACCAGGCCGATCAGCAGGCTGGTGAGGTTGGCCTGCTGGTTGTGGGTGTCCAGACGCTGGTTGACCGCCACGGCGGGGGCGCGCAGCACCGCTTCAGGCACTTCCAGCAGCACCTGCCAGGGCGCGGCGCCAGGGATCGGTGCGAACGGATGGGAGACGCGCAGCATCCCGCCTTCCTGGCGCTCGACTGGCTGACCGGTGCGCATCGGTGCCACCAGTTCGCGCACCGCCTCACCCAGCGCCTGCTCCAGGGGCTTGCTCAACTGGCTGGCGTCCTGGCTGTGCCCGGCCAGCAGGCCGACGGGGCTGACGATGCTGACCTGGCCCTGGCCTTCGAACAGCTCCTGGCGCCCAGCCAGGCTCAGTTGCTGTAGGTTGTCCAGGCCGATGTCCAGGCCGACCACGCCGATCACCTTGCCGTCTTCCAGCAGTGGCAGGGCGATGCTGGTCATCAGCACCTGACGGCCGTTGACTTCGTCGAAGTAGGGGTCGAGCACACAGGCCTTGGCGGTTTCCAGCGGGCAGGTCAGCCAGCGGTTGTAGGCTGAGCCGTTGGCGCCGATGCTGGTGTCGGCCAGCATCGATTCGGGCATCGCTTCGGAGGCGACGTCGCCTGAGCCTTCGCGCGACCAGTACAGCGAGAAGCGCCCTTGCTCGTTGCTGCCCAGCTCGGCCTGGCCGCTGAAACGCGCGTCCTGGTGCTCCAGGGCGTCCGGTTGAAACACCAGGTAGAGGCCGATCAGGTCAGGGTTGCCTGCCAGTGCCGTACCGGCTTCCTTCACCAGCTCGCTGCGCAACTCGTCGCCCCCGCGCGCCCTGAGCACCTGCACCACGCGGGCGAAGCCATTGCCGTACTGATAAGCGTCCATGAAATAACGCTGGATGCGCAGCGACTGGGTCTCGGCGTGGGCCTGCAGGCGCTGCCGCGCGCTTTGATCGAGCAGTTCGGTGTTGGCGGTGAACACCTGTTCGGCGCTGCGTCGGGATTGGATCAGCGAAGTGGCCACCAGCAAGGTGACCACCGCCAGCAGGCACAGCCCGGCAAGCAGGGTGATTTTCCACTGGATGGAGAGACGGCGCAGCGACATGGAGCGTTTCCTTCTCGATCAAGACAACGTCCGCGGTCAGGCGCGGGCGTTGTCGGCAGGGTGGGTCATTCGGCCACGTAGCTTGGTGGGGCGACGCGGAACGCCTTGGTCAGCCAGGCCAGGTACAGCACGCCGCACAAGGCCCAGGCGCCGCCGAACGCCAGTGAGTGCTCGTCCAGGTCGATCCACAGCACGGCGATGATGCAAAAGCCTATCGTCGGCAGCACCAGATACTTGAGGTTGTTGGTCAGGCCCTTGTTGCGCCGTTCGCGAACATAGCAATGGTTGATGACTGACAGGTTGACGAAGCTGAAGGCCATCAGTGCGCCGAAGTTGATCACCGAGGTGGCGGTCACCAGGTCGAAGAAGATCGCCGACAGGGCGATCACGCCCACCACCACGATGTTCAGCACCGGGGTGCGATAGCGCGGGTGCAGGCGGGCGAACAGGCGGGCCGGGATCACCTCGTCGCGGCCCATCACGAACAGCAGGCGGGACACGCTGGCCTGGGACGCCAGGCCCGAGGCGATGGTGTTGATCACCGTGCAGGCGATGAACACCGACTGGAACAGCTTGCCACCGACGTACAGGGCGATTTCCGGCAGGGCCGCTTCATGATCCTGGAAGCGGTCCATGGTCGGGAAGTACGCCTGGATGAAGAACGACATGATGATGAACACCACGCCGCCGATCAGGGCGATCAGGAAGATCGCGCGTGGGATGGTGCGTGCCGGGTCGCGGGTTTCTTCTGACAGGCAGGTGACGGCGTCGAAGCCCAGGAACGAGAAGCACAGGATGGTTGCGCCGGCGACCAGCGCGCTGAACTGCGTCTGTTCATCGGCGAACGGCGTCAGCGTCCAGGCCGTGCCCAGCCCTTCGCCCTGGTGCAGGCCGCGCACGCAGAGGTAGACGAACACGGCCATGATCGCGATCTGCGCCGCCACGAACAGGGTATTGAAGTTGGCCACCAGGTTGATGCTGCGCATGTTGACCAGGCTGATCAGGGTGACGAAGGCCACCACCCAGACCCATGCCGGCACCTCGGGGAACATTGCCGACAGGTACAGCTTTGCCAGCAGGGCGTTGACCATCGGCAGCAACAGGTAGTCGAGCAGCGACGACCAGCCGACCAGGAAACCGACGTGCGGGTTGATCGCACGTTGCGTGTAGGTGTAGGCCGATCCCGACTCCGGGAAGCGCCGCACCAGCGTGCCGTAGCTCACGGCGGTGAACAGGATACCCAGCAGGGCCAGGATATAGGCGCTGGGCACGTGACCGGCGGTAATGCCGGAGACGATGCCGAAGGTGTCGAAAACGGTCATCGGTGCGATGTACGCGAGACCGATGATCACCACCTGCCAGAGGCGCAGGGACTTGCGAAACTGCTCGTGACGATTGGCAGGGTGCTCAGGCTGCATGCTGGCACTCCCGGCGAAGGCGGGACGAAGCGGGCGACGGGCACGGCAAGGTCGAGCGGATGGGCTCCATGTTGTTCACCTTTTATAGCGGAGCGAAGGTTCGCGCGTGGGCGCGTGATCAGTACGGGCGGGGCCGGCGAAACGGCGGCGCCTGGGGGCAGGGGCGGACAGGCATGATGGCGGCGCGGTCTTTTTTTCTTGATGTGGAGGGCGCGGAGCAAGGTGGGGAAAATAAAAGACGATTGGACGGTTGGGTGTCAAGTTAAACATGACAGATTGATTGGTTTTCAGGTTTTTATCGGCTTTTTTTTCGCTGAAAATGCGTTTTCCTGGATGTTTAGGGCAAAAAGCAGATTTTAGTGTTCGTAAAATTTTACGATCGGCACCGTCGGAGTCATCTGTCGGCAGTTGTAGGACGCGTCGCAAGTGCAGGAAAATCTCCCGGGTGGACACCGCGCCAGGCAAGCGACAGTGCTACGCTTGGCACCCCGGTCGCGTGCTTCGCGCCACCACCAGCCCTATGGACAGCAATCGGTTCTATTCATGAAGAAATCAGTAGGCATCTTTTCCGGCCTGGCCGTCGCCATCGCCGTCGTCACCACTGCTGGCGCCTGGTACACCGGCAAACAGCTGCCGACGGAGCTGGAGCAGTCCATCGCCCGCGGTAACGCGGAGTTGCAGAAGGCGCTGGTCGGTACGGGTGGCACCATGACCATCGAGCTGGTCTCGCTGGACCAGCACCTGTTCACCAGCGATGCGCAGTACCGGCTCAAGGCCAGTGACCTGCGTATCGGCGAAGGTGCGCCGGTGAGCTTCGAGGTCGGTGTGACCGACCACATCGAGCATGGCCCTTTCCCCTGGTCGCGGGTCAAGGCGTTCAAGCTGCTGCCGGTGATGGCGGTCAGCAACAGCCAGTTGCAGAAGGATGACAACACCGCATCGTGGTTTGCCGCCGCAGGCGACAAGTCGCCAGTGGTCGGCCAGGTCAGCCTGGGTTATGGCGGTGGTGTCGAGAGCGACATCCGGCTGGCGCCGGTCAAGCTGGACGAAGGTGATGGCAATGTCCTCGACTTCGCCGGCATGCAACTGGTGCTCAAGGGGGATCGTGAAGGCAAGGCGGTGGAAATCCACGGCAATGCCGAGCGTCTGGACATGACCCTGGTTGGTGATGATCACCCGCCGGTCAAGTTGCAGTTCAATGGTTTCAAGATCGGCGGCGAGCTGGCCAGTACCGGGCACGACATGATCTATGTCGGCCACCTGAACCTGCTGCTGGCCGATCTGCAAGCCACGCTCGGGCCGAAGCAGGACGTGCTGGTGCTCAAGGGGCTGGAGCAGAACAACCTGTACAGCGCCGAGGGCCAGGACAAGCTGGGCGGGCGCCTGGAGTACAAGGTGTCCGATATCACCTACGCCGGTCGCGCGGTAGGCAGCGGGCAAATGGTGCTGAGCATGAAGTCGGTGAACATGCCGGCCACCCAGGCACTGCTGGAGTGGTATCAGACCAAGGTGCCCGAGCTGCAGGAAGCTGCTGCCCGTGGCGAGGCGGTGCCGTCGCTGAACATGAGCCCCGAGGAGACCGCCAAGGTCCAGGGCGACCTGCAGAAATTGTTGGCCGACAAGCCGCAGCTGGCGCTGGAAGACCTGTCGTTCAAGACGGCGAATGGTCAGAGCCACTTCAACCTGTCGCTGGACCTCGCCAATCCGACGTCCTTCGACCTGCCGCCAGACCAGATCGCCAAGCAAATGGTGACCCGCCTGCAGGGCAAGCTGTCGCTGTCCAAGGCGATGGTCGGCGACCTCGCCACGCTGCAGGCGCTGCTTGACGGTCAGACCGACGCCCAGGCCATCGCCCTGCAGTCGGGCCAGGCCGGGGAAATGCTCGGCATGATGGCGCTGCAGAGCGGCATGGCCACGGTCGAGGGTAACGACGTGGTGTCGAGCCTGCATTACGCCGATGGCATGGTGGACTTCAACGGCAAGAAGATGACTGTCGAGGAGTTTGCCGTGCTGATGAGCATGCACCTGGCGGCTTTGTCGCCACAGGGCTGACGATTGCCTTGAGTTCTGCGCGGGTAAACCCGTTCCTGCAGTGGTGGTGTACCTCTGGGGGCGGGTTTATCCGCGAATGCCTTATCCTGGCAAAAACACCTTTTGCATTCCCCCGATTGCCTGTAGCCTTCGCCGTCCGATAATAATCCGCGCCCGCAGAGGGGTCGCGATGGCCCGCCACTGCCGGCCATCCGGCACCGTTAGCCGATCTGCCAGGGCCGGGTGGTACACTCGACTGACGCGCACGCAGGTCCAGCGATCATGACCCAGATTTCCGAACGTCTCCTGGTTCAAGCCCACCTTGACGCCAAGCAGCCCCATCCGCTGACGCCCGCGCAGGAGGCCGATTACCGTGCGGCCATCGCTGCCGAGCTCAAGGCGCAGAATGCGGTTCTGGTTGCCCACTTCTACTGCGATCCGGTGATCCAGGCCCTGGCCGAGGAAACCGGTGGTTGCGTTTCCGACTCGCTCGAAATGGCCCGCTTCGGCAAGAACCATCCGGCTGAGACCGTGGTGGTCGCCGGTGTGCGTTTCATGGGTGAGACCGCGAAGATCCTCACCCCGGAAAAGCGCATTTTGATGCCGACCCTGGAAGCCACCTGCTCCCTCGACCTGGGCTGCCCGGTGGAGGAGTTCTCGGCGTTCTGCGATCAGCACCCGGAACGTACCGTGGTGGTTTATGCCAACACCTCGGCAGCGGTAAAGGCGCGTGCCGACTGGGTGGTGACCTCCAGTTGCGCGTTGGAGATCGTCGAGACCCTGATGGACAACGGCGAGACCATCATCTGGGGCCCGGACCAGCATCTGGGCCGTTACATCCAGAAGAAAACCGGCGCCGACATGTTGCTGTGGGACGGTGCCTGCATCGTTCACGAAGAGTTCAAATCGCGCCAGTTGGCCGACATGAAGGCGCTGTATCCGGATGCAGCGATCCTGGTGCACCCGGAGTCGCCGGAGTCGGTGATCGAACTGGCCGATGCGGTGGGGTCTACCAGCCAGCTGATCAAGGCAGCGCAGACGCTGCCCAACAAGACCTTCATCGTCGCCACCGACCGCGGCATCTTCTACAAGATGCAGCAGCTGTGTCCGGACAAGGTATTCGTCGAAGCGCCGACCGCCGGCAATGGCGCCGCCTGCCGCAGTTGCGCGCACTGCCCGTGGATGGCGATGAACACGCTGGAGCGCACGCTGGATTGCCTGCGCAAGGGCAGCAATGAGATTTTCGTCGAGCCTGCGCTGATTCCGCGTGCGATCAAGCCGCTGAACCGGATGCTGGACTTTACCCAGGCGGCGCGTCTCAAACTCTCCGGTAACGCCTGACGCCAGACCGCCGCTCCCTCAGTGAGTGATGTCCTCGCTCGCTGTGGGAGCGGGCTCGTCCCGCGATTGGGGCGCGCAGCGGCCCCTGTCCATATCAGCGCATCATGTCCTTGACCATCCGCTGCTGCTCCATGATCTCCCGCTGGCGCTGGTCGATCTGCGAAGCCAGTGGGAAGTTGCTTCCTGCCCGGCGCTTGGCGTAGTCCAACTGCTGGATTGCCTGATCGAAATCGCCCACCAGCGTGAAGTACTCCGCCCGTGCCCGGTGCAGGCCAATCGTGTTGCCTGACAGCCCGCGCACCTCGGCTACGTCGTACCAGACATCCGGGTCGTCCGGCCGGTTCTTGACCAGGTCGTCCAGCACCTTTTCTGCTTCGGCTGGCTTGCTCTGCTTGACCAGCAGGTCGGCGCTCACCTGCTTGAGCGGGTAGTTACCCGGATACAGCCCTTGCATGCGGGTGACGCGTTGCTGGGCATCGGCCAGGCGGTTGTTGGTGATGTCCAGGTCGATCTGCGCCAGGTTGTAGGTGATGTCGTTGGGCGCCTTGGCCAGCAGCGGCTTGAGGTTTTCCCGTGCCTCGTTCAGCTGGCCACCCTTGATCTGCGCCAGGGCCAGACCGTAGCGGGCAGCGTCGAGGTTGGGGTTTTCGTCAAGCTGGGCACGGAAGCGCTTGGCCGCGAGGCCCGGCGTGCCTTCGTAGGTGAGGGCGACGCGGGCGCGGATCAGTTGGTAGCGCAGGCTGTCTTCGACGCCGCCCTTGGGCGCCTGTTCTGCGCGGTTGCGGGTGTCGGCGATACGCGATTCGGTGACTGGGTGGGTCAGGAGGAATTCCGGCGGCTTGGCGTCATAGCGGTACTGGCGGGCCAGGCGCTCGAACATGCTCGGCATGTTGCGTGGGTCGTAGCCGGCCTTTTCCAGGTTGAGGATGCCGATGCGGTCGGCTTCCTGCTCGTTCTGCCGCGAGAAGCGCCGCTGCTCCTGCAGGGCAGCGGCCTGGGTGCCGGCGATCACGCCGATCCCGGCGTCGCCGCCGCCACCGGCAGCCAGCACGATACCGGCCAGCAGCGCCGCCATCATGGGCAGTTGCATACGCTGCTGGGCCTCGACGCCGCGGGCGAAGTGGCGTTGCGACAAGTGCGCCAGTTCGTGGGCCAGCACCGAGGCGTACTCGCCTTCGGTCTGGGCGTTGAGGAACAGGCCGCCGTTGACCCCGACGATGCCGCCGGGCGCGGCGAAGGCGTTGAGCTCGCGGCTGTCGATCAGGATGAATTCCAGGCGCCGGTCCTGCAGTTGGCTGGTCTCGGCCAGCCGGTACACGCTGGTTTCGACGTAGTCCTTGAGCTGTGGGTCGTTGAGCTGGTTGACCTGTCCGCGCAGCAGGCTCAGCCAGGCGCGGCCCAGGTCGTGCTCCTGTTTCGGCGAAACGATCGCAGAGCTGGCATCACCCAGCGACGGCAGGTCGTCGGCATGGCCAGGAAGGGCCATCAGGCAGGCCAGCGTCAGCAGGGTAGGGCGCAGTAGATTCATGCACGAAGCTCGCGTCGATCAAAACCCTTACTGTAGCCCGCTCGCACCTTGCCGACCAGTGGCGGTATCCTACGGACATCGTCTGCAACACCTTATTGCGCCCGCCATGGAGACTCCTGATGATCGACACCCCGACCTGCGACGCTGAGCTCGACGCCAGCGGGCTGAACTGCCCATTACCGCTGCTCAAGGCGAAAATGGAGCTCAATCGCCTGGCCAGCGGCGCGGTCCTCAAAGTAGTGGCCACCGATGCCGGCTCGCAGCGTGACTTTCGCACGTTTGCCCAGCTTGCCGGTCATACGCTGCTTCGTGAAACGGCCGAGTCAGGGACCTACACCTACTGGCTACGCAAGGCCTGAGTCTTCTTTCCCAAGGATCGTCAATGTTCAAAGTGCTTCGCGACTGGATGCAGCGCTACTTTTCCGATGAGGAAGCGGTGGTGCTGGCGGTCCTGCTGTTCCTGGCCTTCACCGTGGTGCTCACGCTCGGCGGCATGCTCGCGCCGGTGCTGGCGGGCATGGTCCTGGCGTTTCTCATGCAGGGGCTGGTCAACGCCCTGGAGCGCTTCAAGGTGCCGACGCGCATGGCGGTGTGGTTGGTGTTCGCCCTGTTCATGGGGGCGCTGGGCGTGTTCCTGGTAGTGCTGGTGCCGTTGCTGTGGCACCAGTTGATCACCCTGTTCAACGAGTTGCCGGGCATGCTCGGCAAATGGCAATCGCTGTTGTTGCTGCTGCCGGAGCGCTATCCGCACCTGGTCTCCGACGAGCAGGTGCTGCGCGCCATCGAGTCGGTGCGTGGCGAGATCGGCAAGTTCGGCCAGTGGGCGCTGACGTTCTCGCTCTCCAGCCTGCCGCTGCTGGTCAATGCGATGATCTACCTGGTGCTGGTGCCGATCCTCGTGTTCTTCTTCCTCAAGGACCGCGAGATGATCGCCCGTTGGGTCAGCGGCTACCTGCCGCGTGAACGCAGGTTGCTGACCCGCGTGGGCGACGAGATGAATCGGCAGATCGCCAACTACATCCGCGGCAAGGGCATCGAGATCCTGATCTGCGGCATCGCCACCTATATCGCTTTCATCAGCCTGGGGCTCAACTACGCGGCCTTGCTGGCGCTGCTGGTGGGGCTGTCGGTGGTGGTGCCCTACGTGGGGGCGGTGGTGGTGACCGTGCCGGTGACCCTGATCGCGCTGTTCCAGTGGGGCTGGGGTGATCAGTTCTTCTACCTGATGGCGGTGTACGCGATCATCCAGGCGTTGGATGGCAACGTGCTGGTACCGCTGCTGTTCTCCGAAGCGGTGAGCCTGCACCCGGTGGCAATCATCTGCGCGGTGCTGCTGTTCGGTGGGCTGTGGGGGTTCTGGGGGATCTTCTTCGCCATTCCGCTGGCGACGCTGTTCAAGGCGGTACTCGACGCTTGGCCGCGGCAGGAGCCGACGGTGGCGCCACTACTGTAGGACTGTGGTGTTCTTTTCGCGGGCAAGCCCGCTCCTACAGGTGTAGGAGCGGGCTTGCCCGCGAAAAAATTCAAGGTGATATCAGGCCTTGTTCAGGGCCTGCGCTGCCGCAAGCACCGCATCCACATGCCCGGGCACCTTCACCCCGCGCCATTCCTGGCGCAGCACACCGTCCTTGTCGATCAGGAAGGTGCTGCGGTCCACGCCCAGGTATTCCTTGCCATACAGCTTCTTCAGCTTGATCACGTCGAACAGCTGGCACAGCGCCTCGTCCTTGTCGCTGATCAGCTCGAAGGTGAAGCCTTGCTTGGCCTTGAAGTTCTCGTGGGACTTGAGGCCATCACGCGAGACGCCCAGCACCACGGTGTTGGCAGCCTTGAAAGCTTCGTGCTGGTCACGGAAACCCTGGCCCTGGGTGGTGCAGCCCGGCGTGCTGTCCTTGGGGTAGAAGTACAACACCACCTGCTGGCCCTTGAGCGCGGACAGGCTGATGGTCTGGCCACTGGTGGCCTGGGCCTGGAAGTCGGCAACGGGTTGGTCGATGGCAACGGCCATGGGAGCTCCTTAGACAGGGTTCTGTGGACGCCAGGGTTCGATCAGCGCGTCCAGGTTCAGGGCATCGGCGAAATCCAGGAACTGGTCGCGCAGCCAGCTGATCTGGGTGCCGGCCGGCAGGATCACGGTGAACTGTGCGTTGAGCATGCTGCTGCCAGTCTGCGGGGCGAGGTAGGTGTCGCAGGTCATCCCGTCGAGCTCGACGCGATGGTCGAGGAAGAACTGGCACAGCTCGTTGATGATGTCCGGGCGATAGGCGGCGCTGACGTAGGCAACGTAGGGCAGTGCCTGTGGGCGAACCTCCTGCTCGGCGCTGCGCACCACGTCGAGGGTCAGGCCATGCTTCTTGCCAAGGCCGGGCAGGGTGGTCTCAAGACGGGCCAGGGCATCCCAGCTGCCACCGACCTGCAATACCAGGGCGCTGGTTTCGCCGTGGCGCGACAGGCGCGAGGTGACGACCGCACAGCGGTTTTCGAAAGCGGCGCGGCTGAGGACGTTGGCAAGCTCCATGGGATTGGGGCCCAGGGCACTGATGACGAGGAATTGTTCGCGGGGGGCGGTGGACATGCAGCATTCCTAAAGCGATGAGCGGTCGGCGAAGGACGAGAGCAAGCCTCACTGTCGCCCTTATTCGCAGCCCTGTGGGGCATGACGAAGTACTGGCGTGGAGCACTGTCGACGGCCCGGCGGGCCGCACTGCGCCGATCAAAGAATCAAGGGTAGCGAAAAGCGACGCCGAGGGGAATGCTCCGCCCGCCAGCTTCGCTTGTGCAAGGTCGATGGCGCCAGTACCATTACCGCTCTCTTTTTCCGGCAGGAGCAGTTTCATGATCGCGGGCAGTATGGTGGCATTGGTCACACCCATGGATGCACAAGGGCGTCTGGATTGGGACAGCCTCGATAAACTGGTCGACTTCCACCTGGAAAAGGGCACCCACGCGATCGTAGCGGTCGGCACCACTGGCGAATCCGCCACGCTTGACGTCGAAGAGCACATCCTGGTCATCAAGCACGTGGTCGAGCGCGTCAAGCGCAGCGCCCGCCGCATCCCGGTGATTGCCGGCACCGGCGCCAACTCCACCGCCGAAGCCGTGCACCTGACGCAGAACGCCAAGAATGCCGGCGCCGACGCCTGCCTGCTGGTGGTGCCGTACTACAACAAGCCGACGCAAGAAGGCCTGTACCAGCATTTCAAGCACATCGCCGAAGCCGTCGACATCCCGCAGATCCTCTACAACGTGCCCGGTCGCACTTCCTGCGACATGCAGGCCGAGACCGTGATCCGCCTGTCGAAGGTCAAGAACATCATCGGCATCAAGGAAGCCACCGGCGACCTAGTCCGTGCCAAGGCCATCCTCGACGGCGTCGACAAGGACTTCATCGTCATGTCCGGCGACGATCCGACGGCCGTCGAGCTGATCCTGATGGGCGGCAAGGGCAATATTTCCGTCACCGCCAACGTCGCCCCGCGCGAAATGGCCGATCTGTGCGAGGCCGCCCTTGAGGGCAATGCCGAGAAGGCCCGCGCGATCAACGAAAAACTCATGCCGCTGCACAAAGACCTGTTCTGCGAAGCCAACCCGATCCCTGTGAAGTGGGCGCTGGTGGAAATGGGCCTGATGCACAAGGGCATTCGCCTGCCGCTGACCTGGCTGAGCGAAGGCTGTCACGAAAAAGTCCGTACTGCCTTGCGCCAGTCCGGCGTACTGGTTTAATCGAGGAAGTACACCGCATGAAGCGACTGGCTGGTCTTTCCGCGCTCGCCCTGATCATCTCCAGCACCAGCGGGTGCGGCTGGCTGTGGGGCGAGGATGGCTATTTCCGCGACCGTGGCAGCGATTACCTGCAGGCGCACCCGACTGCGCCGATGCAACTGCCGCCGGACGCCGCCAACGTCAAGCGCCTGGATCCGCTGCTGCCGATCCCGCGCAACGTGGCCGACGACAACGCCACTGGCGAGTTCGAAGTTCCGCGTCCGCAGCCGCTGTCGGCCAGCGCCGACGTCAGCGATTTCACCCTGCAGCGCAGCGGTGCCAACCGTTGGGTGCTGGCCCAGCGCTCGCCGGCCGAAGTCTGGCCGGTCGCGCGCCAGTACTTTGAAGACAATGGTTTCCGCATTGCCGAAGAGCGTCCGCAGACGGGTGAGTTCAACACCACCTGGCAGCGCTTCGATGAGCTGTCTGCCTCGCTCGGCCAGCGCCTGGCCAGCACCTCCAGCAGCCCGGACAGCGAAGTGCGCGTCCGTGTGCGCATGGAGCCCGGCGTGCAGCGCAATACCTCCGAGGTGTACGTGGTCAGCGTCGAGCGTCCGGCCGGCAGCACCGCCGAGCCTGGCTTCCCGAGCACGTCGAGCAACACCGGCGTCGATGCGCTGCTGGTCGACGAACTGCTGGCCAGCATGAACCGCAGCGCCGAGAAGGGCGGTTCGGTGTCGCTGCTGGCGGCGCGCGATTTCGATGCCCCGAGTCAGGTCAGCCTGAGCGAAGACGGCAGCGGCAACCCGGTGCTGTTCCTGGGCTCGGACCTGGACCGCGCCTGGTCTGGCGTAGGCCGCGCCCTGGAGCAGGGCGAATGGCGTGTCGAGGACATCAACCGCAGCCTGGGCCTGTACTACATCAACCTGTCCGAGAAACCCGAGGACAAGCAGAACGAGCCGGGCTTCTTCAGCCGCCTGTTCGGCAGCGCGCCGAGCAAGGAAGAGCGTGAAGCACGCGCCGAGCGCTACCAGGTGCGCCTGAGCAAGGTGGGCGAGTCGGTCCAGGTCACCGTCGAGAAGAACATCAACACCGTGGCCCCGGCCGATGTGGCCCGCCGCGTGCTGAGCGCGATCCAGGACCGTCTGGGCTAAGTGCGCTTCGCGGTACTGGGAAGCGGTAGCCAGGGAAATGGCACGCTGATCGCCAGTGACGATACCTTCGTCCTGGTCGATTGCGGCTTCTCCCTGCGCGAGACCGAGCGGCGCCTGGCGCTGCTCGGGGTATCGGCAGCACAACTGAGCGCCGTGCTGGTGACCCACGAACATGCCGACCACGTGCATGGCGTCGGGTTGCTGTCGCGGCGCTACAATGTACCGGTCTACCTCAGTCAAGGGACTTTGCGCGGCATGCGCAAGCCGGTGGAGGTCGCCGGTTTTCTCGGTTGTGGCGACGTACTGGACATTGGCAGCCTGCAGGTCAGTGCCGCGCGGGTCGAGCACGATGCGCTCGAACCCCTGCAATACGTGATCAGTGACGGGCGCCGGCGTTTCGGCATGCTCACCGACCTGGGCAGCTACGATACGTACCTGCTGGAGCGTTACCAGGGCCTCGACGCGTTGCTGATCGAGGCCAATCACTGCCGTGACCTGCTGGCGCGCGGGCACTACCCGTACTTTCTCAAGCAGCGGGTTGGCGGCAGCCAGGGA
Source organism: Pseudomonas sp. SYWMCR5 (assembly GCF_057197165.1). NCBI lineage: Bacteria > Pseudomonadati > Pseudomonadota > Gammaproteobacteria > Pseudomonadales > Pseudomonadaceae > Pseudomonas > Pseudomonas sp. SYWMCR5. Next base: position 629,944 of record NZ_JBXUNH010000001.1, on the reverse strand, counting down.
CATCTGAACAACCACCAGGCTGCCAACCTGGTGGCCGAGCTGGGCTGGAAGCACCTGCAACACCTGGTGCTGGCCCACCTCAGCAGCAAGAACAACCTGCCACAACTGGCCCGTCAGTGCTTCGTCGACACCCTGGGGTGCGATCCGGACTGGCTCCAGGTGGCGAATCAGGAACACGGGCTCGACTGGCGCGAAATCGCCTAGCCCAACCACTCAAGCAAGCGGAGCCCATCATGGAAAAACGCGACGAACTCTACCGCGGCAAGGCCAAATCGGTTTACAAGACCGACGACGCCGACCGCTTGATCCTGCTGTTCCGTAACGACACTTCGGCGTTCGACGGCAAGCGCATCGAGCAGCTGGACCGCAAGGGTATGGTCAACAACAAGTTCAACGCCTTCATCATGCAGAAGCTCGAAGAAGCCGGCGTGCCGACCCAGTTCGACAAGCTGCTGGGCGACAACGAGTGCCTGGTCAAGAAGCTGGACATGATCCCGGTCGAGTGCGTCGTGCGTAACTACGCTGCCGGCAGCCTGGTCAAGCGCCTGGGCGTCGAGGAAGGCATCCAGCTGACGCCTTCGACCTTCGAGCTGTTCCTGAAGAACGACGAAAAGGGCGACCCCTTCATCAACGAATCCCACGTTGTCGCGTTCGGCTGGGGCACCGCCGAGCAGTTGGTCGAGATGAAGAAGCTGTCGCTGAAGGTCAACGAAGTGCTGAGCAAGCTGTTCGATGACGCTGGCCTGCTGCTGGTCGACTTCAAGCTCGAGTTCGGCGTGTTCCACGGCCAGATCGTCCTGGGCGACGAGTTCAGCCCTGATGGCTGCCGCCTGTGGGACAAGGAAACCCGCAAGAAGATGGACAAGGACCGCTTCCGCCAGGGGCTGGGCGATGTCATCGAAGCCTACGAAGAAGTCGCCAAGCGCCTGGGCGTGCCGCTGTAACCCGCACGCTCACGCAAGCGCCTGATACCACGCGAATTTTTTTCGAAAAAGGTTTGCCAGAAACGAAAACGCTGGTATGATGCGCGCCACTGGAGAGATGCCGGAGTGGTCGAACGGGACGGATTCGAAATCCGTTGTACTGGCAACAGTACCTAGGGTTCAAATCCCTATCTCTCCGCCATTCTAAAGGCCCCGAGCGCTGCGAAGCCCTCGGGGCTTTTTCATTTGGGGGAATTTTGGGGGAATGGGGGAGCGTGTATTTCCCCCAAGCGTTCGCTATCATTCCGCCATGGCCTACTACGAAAAGCGCGGTGACGCCTGGCGCGCCCAGATCCGCCGCAAAGGATATCCAACCCTTTCCGCTACCTTTGACACCAAGGCAGAAGCCCAGCGATGGGCCGCCGAGATCGAGGGTGACATGTCGCGTGCACGCTTCGTGGACATGCGCGAGGCCGAGAGCACCACGCTGGCCGAGGCCCTGGATCGCTACCTTTCTGAGGTGACTTCTACCAAGAAGGGCGCCAAGCAGGAGCAGGTCCGCATCAATAAGTGGAAAGAGCACAAGCTGGCCGCCAAGGGCCTGGCCACCATCCGCTCCAGCGACATGGCCGCCTACCGTGATGCCGAGCTCAAGGACGGGAAGTCGACGGCGACCGTCCGCCTGAACCTCGCGGTGATCAGCCACCTTTACACTGTGGCGACGAAAGAGTGGGGTATTGAGGGGCTGACCAACCCGTGTAGGGCGATCCGCATGCCGAAAGGCAGCAAAGAGCGAGATAGGCGTCCGACGCCGGCGGAGCTCACGGCTCTCTACAAGGCGGCGGGCCAGATGAATGCGCAGCTCCCGGTTTTCATCGAGCTGGCGGTGGAGACGGCAATGCGTCGGTCGGAGTTGTTGCTTCTGCGCCGCGACCAGGTTCGAGGCAAAGTAGCGTATCTTGAGGACACGAAGAACGGAGAGCGGCGTGCTGTTCCACTGTCCTCCAGGGCCATCACCCTACTCGAGGGCTTGCCCACGCCGATTGGTGGCGGCCGATACTTCAGCCTTGCACTCAACACGATCAGCAACTATTTCCCAAGGGCCTGCGAGGCTGCTGGGATCGAAGGACTACGCCTTCACGACCTTCGCCATGAGGCGACCAGTCGTTTCTTCGAGCGCGGCTTCACGATGATGGAAGTCGCGAGTATCACGGGTCACAAGACCCTGGCGATGCTCAAGCGGTATACGCACCTGAGTCCGCAAGACCTCGCCGAAAAGCTCGGCTGAGGTCATGCCACCCGGAGCGAGGGCGGATCTTTACGCTTGCGTCCCGGCTTCGCCTTCTCGTGCTCCCCATCCCTGAACTCGCGCAAAAACTTGCGCACATCTTCTTTCAGCCAGCAGTGCCGGTTGCCCATCTTGAAGCTCTTGGGCAACCACGGCACGCCTCGACGAATCCCTTCCCTGATCGATGCTTCGGTTCGGCCCAGCAGCTTGGCCAGGCCTTCAACCGTCAGCACTTCGGTGTCCTCGCTCATTCCTTCCTCCCAACCTGACTCACCAGGTTCTCACCTTCCGCGCCGTCGCTCAGCTCAGCAACCACAGACTTGATGCCTGCTACATAGCTGCCCGGACGGCCAATCGCGGCATTGGTCAAGCGTTCGATCACCAAGGCGACAGGGGATGCTCGGAGCGCCGCAACCAGCTCAATCGCCCACTCGCGCCCCTGTCGGTACATGTAAAGGTTGATGGGCCCGGTAATCGCCCACTCAATCTCTATTTTTGTGGCGCCAGCAGGCTTTTTATCCGCTGGTGCCATGGTTCTCGTCCTTGATTGAATGGAATTTATCCGGCCCCTGGCGCGCCGCAGTGCCATTTCAGCTATGAGGCTCATGGCGCACCTCGGATTCGAAGGTTGCTCGCAGGCGTAGTGTGATCCCGCACGCCTGCGCCAGCTGATTCAACTCGCCTACGCTTGTTTTCTGGTCTTTGAGCGCTTTGCCGAACTTAACCAGGCGCTCGCCGAGATCCTCGAATTCACTGCTCGCTGGTCTGGGCCTCGCCATGGCTGACCTCCTGGATACCTGATTTTTGCTCTTCGGCTTCATCCGCAAGGAGCTGACGCCACTCTGCCTCAGTGCGGTTCGCATAGAGCGGCTCGTCTACCGGCTGGAGTACTTTGGCTGGCGCCCGGCCATTTCCTGCTTCTTTGCGAAGGCGAATTTCGTGGCGGTCAACTGCCACCCCGGTCGGCGCTTCGATCCCCAGCCTGACCTGGCTGCCTTTGACGTCGAGTACAACGACGGTGATGTCATCACCGATGCGGATGGATTCGCCTATGCGGCGTGTGAGGATCAACATTGCAATAGCTCTCCATGCCCGCGCGGGGCGGGCTTGTGTAGTTGGGAAGGGTTAGGCCGGGTCTAATTCAGTCAGGCGGGGCGACCGATCATCGGTGCTTCTGGTCGCTCCGCAGCAGGAGCAGACCTTCTTCCAGTCAGACACGTAGCAGAAGGTGAATTGATCAGGCCTCTTGTGTCGCCTGGCCAGGTCAAGGCCGTGGTCATACTGGTGCGACCAGGCGTGCCAGCCCAGCGAACAAATCGCCTTTCGGAGATTCAACGAGGTGCCCGATAGATCAGGTAGGCCATGTAGGCGAGGGCGATCATGACTTGCGCTCCAGGAAGCACCAGACCAGGGCGACAAAGGCGCAGCCGATCCCGATGAGGTAGCCGGCGGCCGCTGCGCCAGTTGGTCCGGCGCCGTTGGCGGCGATGAAGAACAGCAGTGAGAGAATCAGGGAGAACTGGTAGTTGGTCATGGCATCAGCTCCGTCGGCACCTGGACGAACTCGCCCAGCTTGTAGCGCACGAATCCTCGGCAGAACGCGATCAGGGCGGTGGGGCCGTAGCACCAGATACCCGCTCCCTCCGGGCCGCCGCTGTAGGCGGCATCCCCGACCATGCCTGGATAGCTATGGACGCTGCCGCGGTGCTTGTCGATCAGCGGGCCGCAGCAGTGCCAGCAGCTTGAAGGGGTGTAGCTCGATTGGTCTTCACCTCCAACGCTGAGAGCCAGAGAGCCGAACAGTGCGAAGGGCTTTGGGCGCTCTTCCTTCGGGGGCGACAGCATGATTGTGCTGATGCCCTCAGCCTGCGCCACAGCCCAGTCCAGCGCAGCGCCGGTAAGGTTGGATACCCTCACTTCGATCAGGTCGGTCATGGTGCGACCGCCTTCACCCAATCCGAGAAGCCCTGCAGGATAGGCTGAACATTCTCGTCATCGGCCCAGCCTGCGAAGCCGATGAAGCCATCCCTGTTGAAGGTAATGGCCTCGCGGTTATCGAAGTAGCTCGCCTTGCAGCGAATCTCGGCATAGCGATCAAGAATACGGACGATCGCGCGCTGGCGGCAGCGAAGCGTTCCACCCATGACCCCGCTGGCCACCATGCGCTCGTTGATCTTGGCGCGTAGGCTGCGCATGCTCTCCGGAGAGAGAACGCTGTAGGTCAGGCCTGACTTTGCGAAGAGCTCGCGCGCCTGCTCTCGCGAAATTGCTTCTGTGCTCACAGCTCATACCTCTCATCAATCCAGCGCCCAGGCGCCAGAGCTGGTGTAGGTTCGTGTTGGGTTTCGTGCGGGGAGAGCTGGCGCTCGTTGCCGGCCACTTGCGGCAGCCAAACTTTCACGCAACTGATGGCGTTGTTGCCCAGCGAGTTCATGACGTAGCACACGACGCCGCGGGGCTTGTCCTCGAAGGACCAGACGCCTGACGGCAGTTCGGTTGCGCTGGCGCCGGTGGCCAGCAGCAGGAGGCAGAGAGCGAGGCGGGTCATGCTTGCTCTCCATTTATCGAGTAGCCGAAGTTGCAGACGTCAAAGAATGCTGACTCTGCTGCTTCGGCGATTTCCTCCGAAGTGGCGCTATTGTCCATTTCAAATTCAACGTCTTCGTGGCCAGTTGGCCATTCAACATGCACGGTAATGAGCACGGTGATTCCTTGGCCGCCATATCGCGGCAGTGAATAGAGGGGAGAGGGGTTAAAGCTGGGTGGAGTACAAAAGTACTCTGTTCGATTTGACGACCAGCATGGCGTGCTGGCTGTCCAGACCATCGAGCACTACCGCCAGCGCATCGTCAGCTTCGAGCGCCAAACAACTGCTCGGAGCGAGCTATGAAGCGAACAACCGAAGTGATCCATCTGGTGACTGCTGTCGTGTTTCTGATCGATGCCCTTGTGCGTGCTGGCCTGCTAGGCGCTGCCGGATAGGGCTTTGATCCGGGCGGCGAGATCTGCGGGCAGATCGAAATCAACGCCGGACCAGTGCCGCTTCGCGATCTCAGCCAGCACTACATCCCGCTCGGCCAGTTGGGCGCGCTGATTCGATATGCGCATGCTCTGCCGCATGATCTGCGCGTCAGAGTGCTTGCTGACCTCGCGCAGCCGCTCAACCTCGCCAGCGAACTTCGCTGCATAATCTTCAAGATCGATTTCGACGCCGCATTTCCAGCAGCATCCGTCGCAGTCTGCCCTTTCTTTCAGCGTGAACTCTGCCTTGCAGCTCCAGCACTTCAACGCCACCGGCTCGCTCTGGTGCTGGGCTGGCTTGGCCTGAAACTGGCGCAGGAGTTGAGCAGCGTCGTTCATGAATTCAAGCGCACCGTCGCCTGCATACGCCTCCTCAAGAGCTTCAATGGTTGCTTGCACGCTGACCATCTCTGTGTTGCTGGATCGGTTTTCTGTGGGCATGGGGATACCTCGCCGTAGTGGCTTCAAATGGATTCGAGATACGCGGCTATGAACTGCGTTGCCGCTTCAGCATTGATGGCGTTTCCGTAGGCGCGCAGTCGTCCCACTCTTGAGGCAGCCCCATGAGCCAGCGGGAATGTGCCGGGTTCAACTGGCCGCCACTTTCCATCCCGGCAGAAGAGCCAGTCAGCATCTGCCCACAGGCCGTTAACCGGACCGGCTGTGGCGAGTCGCGCAGAAGGGCTACCGTCTCCGATAGCCCCATCATTCCCGGTCGAGGAGTCACGTTGCCCTGCTTGATGGCATCGGTCGCCGTGCAGGTTGGCCAACCTGCCAGATAGGCCTGTCTCGGCAACTGATCGTTTCGATCCTTGCCGTCCCGCTGGGCCACCATCCCCGGAGTGTCCTTCCAGTCGCGGGTTGTTGGTGTGGTCCATCCCGACAAGCACGCCGCTGCTGCCAAGTCCGGACCGTGGTTCCGCATCGCCTCGAGCAACCCCCCCTCGAACGTGCGCACGCCCTTTTCTGCCAGCGCGGCGGTTGGCGTCGGCCACCCAGTACGTGCGGTCTCGGATATGCGGCGAACCGACGCCCGCAGACGGGAACGCGATAGCCCCGAAGGCATAATCCAAGGCTTCCACGTCAGCTTGTACAAGGTCGAGCCAAGGCTCTGCGTCCTTGCTTGCAACCTGCTCTCCAAAGACGATTGCAGGCTGGCGCTCGCTGATGAGCCAATGGAAGTGGGGCCACAGGTGCCGCTGGTCATCAAACCCAGCTCCCGCGCCTGCCGCGCTGAAAGGTTGGCACGGGCAGGAACCGGTCCAAACAGGTCGATCATCTGGCCAGCCGGCGCGACGAAGGGCGTAGGACCAAACGCCGACGCCGGCGAAGAAGTGGCATTGGGTGTATGGCTTGAGGTCATCGGGGTGCACATCCTCGATCGAGCGTTCGTCTACGTCGCCCGGCGCGATGTGACCTGCGGCAATGAGGTTGCGGAGCCACTGAGCCGCGTACGGGTCGATCTCGTTGTAGTAGGCGGCCATGGGCGGTCCTCGCCTGGGCGGCGTGATTCTGAGAATTAGGGGAGTTCGGGATGGATCGAGGCCCCGCTGAGCAGAGCCTCTGTTTGCATTACTTCGCGTCGAAGGTGCCCAGCGCCAGCTTGGCCGAGGCCTGGATGCTCTTCGCCAGGTAGTCCTTGAACTCCTGGGCGATCGCCTCGCGCTGGGTTTCCTCGCCGACCCAGCGCAGTTTCAGCACCGGTGCCGACCCGCTGGTGATCACCGAGACGCGCAGCTTGATTTCGTGGGTGCCCAGGCCTTCATACGGGGTGAGCTGAACCAGCAGCCAGGCCGGCAGGGTTTCCTTGCTGCTGGCCTCGATCGCGTCGAAGGCGCTGCGGCTGGCGCTGGTCTCGGAGACCGAGTGATCGCTTTCCGAGCGCGCCTTGACGGTGATGGTGCGCACCGCTGCGATGGCCTTGGCCAGCGACATGTTTTCGCCTTCATCGCTCACCGCGGCCAGGTGTTGGCTCCAGTCCTCGATCCAGTCGCTGAGCTGCTTCTGGCTCAGGTTGGTGTCGGTCACCGCCTGGACCGCGGCGTAGGCTGCGGTCGCCTTCAGAGCGAGCACCGCGCGGTCGTCGGCATGGCCAGGGGTTGCCGGTGTGCCGATGTTGAACAGCACAACGCAGCGCATGGCGTCTTGATCGATGAAGCCGCGGGCGTCCGGCGCTGCACGCTCGACAACATAGGCGCCGAAGTCGGCCAGGGAGTGGGTGGCGTAGGTGCCACGGAAGCGGCTGCGGCCGGACTGGTACTTCTCCAGATCTACGACGCTGGAACTGTCCGGCACCAGAGCTACCGGGGTGTTGGTGGGGAGGCTCTTTGCTGCGCCAGCCAGGGCCAGGTCACCGATGTACTGCAGGGCTTCTTTGCTGATGGTCATGCGTTATTTCCTTGTCGATCGCTGGGGTTGCGGGGTGGGATAGGGGATCAGGAGCGCGGGTGTACCGGCGCTTCTTCGCGGGTGAAGAGCTGGTCGTGCTTTTCGGGGAAGAGGGAGAGCTTGCCGCCGGCGTTGACGTGCATCGGCGTGTCGAGACTGGTGTTCTCGCTGCGGTCGCCGCGTTTGGTCGGCGCCTTGAAGGCAAGCTTGTGCTTGATCTTGACCTGAGCCGACTCGCCGATCTGGCTGAAGTCGAGGGTGATGACCACCTTGCCGGCTTTGCCGTGGTCCACGACGCCGGCGGCGACCTCGGATAGGGCGTGACCGATCTGGCTGGCGAAGGCGCCGCCGTTCAGTTCTTCGAAGAACTCTGCGGTATTGGTTGGGGTTGGCATTGCTTCGTCTCCACGGGAAGGATGCCGCTGGGCGGCAGGGTGATGAATTGCTGGCGCCGGCCGTGCCGGGCGCGTGAGGTGGTGCGTTTCATGCTGCTTTTTGCTGACTCCAGGCTCCGACAGCGGCAAAGATCTTGGCGGCCTCTGCTTCGTCGAGCGTTGTGTCGAAGGGAATGGCGATCCAGCCGGAGGCCACCAGGTGGTTTGGATTCGCGGTGGCGCGCAACTCGGTGTAGGTGGCTTCGATCACATCGGTGAGGTGATCGGCGCGGTAGTTGCCTTGGGGCGCGACCTCAATCGATTTGTGGTAGCGCTCGCCGAACTCGGTCCGGCAAAGCACGCTGAGGTAGATGGTCCAGCGATGCGCGATGTCGCACACGGCGTCGACGATGGTGCGGCTGACGATCTGTCGCCGGTTTCTCAGGTTGATCAGCACCTGCTGGCCGCTCGGGTCGATGTTCACCACTGCCGCATGGTTGGTGCTGATCAAGGCTCGACGTGCCCTGTCCATACGCGCGGCCATGCTGTGTGGCTTGCGCTTCTTCATTGTCGGCCCACCAGCTTCTGCCTGGCGGCTACCTCCATTGCCTCGACGAAAACGCTGGCGGCAGCCTCGCTGAAGCAGAAGCCCCGCGTCTTGCCCGTGGACAACTCGACAATGTGCCAGGCCTTACCCTTCGGGACAGCCCGAAAACGCGGGCGGCGCGCTGGTGCTGGCTGACCTATCCGCGCATAGAAGTGGGCGGTAGCCTTTCTGGCGAGCAGGCACAGATTGGCCAGCCCGTGAGCGCTTTCGCGCATGGCTTGGTTCATTGAGGAATCCTCATTCAGGCGTGGTATTCGAGGGCTTCTGCTTTGCGGATGATGCGCACCTGGGCGATGCGTCTCTCGGGGGCGCGGCGGTCACGGCGCATCGGGTCACCGTCATCGAGCATTGCGTGCAGCGCGATGAACGCTGCTAGAACGAAGCACAGCGGGCTGATGACGCCCCGGCGCATGGCTTCAGCTACGGCGGCGGTGCGCCGGCCGACGCCGAGCTTGAACATCGCGTTTTCCAGTCGATTCGCGACCGTGCCTGGTGTGATACCCATGCCCCGGGCGATCTCTTTTGCAGTCATGCCCTGGGCGACACCTAGAAGGGCCTCCAGCTCGCGAGGGGCCAGGCCACGGCCAAGGTGACCGGTCCATGATCCGTGATTGATCGTTTCCATGATTTTCCTTGGGGTGGCTGCATTGGAGAGCCGATCCCGCCTGTCTCCCTGAACACGCTTGTGTAGGGTCGGGAAGGCTCTCCGATGCAGCCTGGTGATGGGGGACCAGGTGAGTCGGGCCCTCTTTACGGCTGCCAGGGAGTCAGTGCGAGTGGATGATCTGCGCGTGACTGCGGTGGGCGTTTTCACCAACATGCTCGGCAACGCTGTGGATCAGGGCCACGGCCTCTTCCTTGCCATGGGTGGCTGCCAACGACAGGCCGGCCATGCTGATCAGCTTTAAGGTCAGGCCGAGTACGTCGTCCATGTCGCGCGGCTTGCAAGCGTTGATGTAGGCCTCAACCAGCTTATGGCTCATGCGTTCTGCGGTTTCAGGGGTGACCATTGGTGTGTCCTCGGTTGATTTCCCGTCTGGCCCTGTACCCAAGGCCAGCCAGTGAAATCTGCCGCGACCCGCTACTGGCGTCGGTCGCGCGGCAATATTCTGGTTGTTGACTCCGGCCGCGGCTCCATGCCCGACGGATAACTGGTTTCGCGCTTTACGCTGCACGCCCGGGTCAGTTGCCAACCCTCTGAACCGTTTAGGCCGGTTCATCGCTGCCTTCGCTGTGGCCGGTGTTGATCCGGCAATGACCAAAATATAAGTACGCTTATCTCTTGTGTCAATAAGCCTCCTTATAAAAATTCTGACAGGCATGAAAAAGCCCGCTCGAGGCGGGCTGTTCCAAGAAAGGGGAGTTACTTTCGGCGGGGGGATCTGCGCACGGTTGACCACCAGAATACTCGGCCAAGCATGCGAACCTCATCCTGCCACTGCTCGGCAGTCATTACCTCATCGGGGTACTCGTCGTCGTTCTCACTACTGATCCGGACGGCGCCCTGGGGGAGGCGATATAGGTACTTAGTCCGCAACAGTCCTCCATGGTTGAAGGCGTAGATTTCGCCATCAATGATTGAGGTATCGCTCATGTCAAATCCTATGGCCGCACCATCTAGGATCAGACGCTCCATGCTTCGGCCCTTGACGCGTGCAACCGCGGCGCTCTTCTTGTCGACGCCTGCTGCTCGCAGTGTGGCGCAGCTGAACCTCAGCTTACGGTCGGCGACCTCCACTACTTCTGTCATTCCATTGCCACCAGAGAACTCCACCTCCGCGAAGTAAGGCACTTCACAGTCATCATCATCAAGTGGATCACCTTCATCCCAGGCAGAAAGCTCTCCAAGCAGTTCCAGCTCTTGCGCTACCGGCTCGTTTGCTGGCTGCGATGCCGTCTGGTCCATCCGACCAATCCCCTCGGCAAGCCAGAGGGGGTTAACCCTGCACGCCTGGGCAATCTTGGTTAGGTGGACGCTGCGGAGATTCTTCCCCGTCTCCAACTGAGAAATTACGGGCTGCTCTACACCGACTTTTTCGGCCAATGAGCGCTGGGTCAGCTGCGCGTGCTTGCGCGCTGCCTTGATTCGGTCTGCGAGGGTTTCCATGCCCGGAAATCTATAAGGCAACTTATAGGCTTGCAAATAAGGCTCCTTATTCATACATTATAAGCACGCTTATCAGGAGTTAAATCCATGACCCCCATTGAAAAGCTCGTCGATTTCTTTGGCGGGCAAGCGAAGACCGCAGAAGCCCTGGGCGTTAGCCAAGCGGCGGTTTCGTACTGGTTCACCGGCACCACCACCATGAGCGCAAAGCGAGCATTCCTCGCAGAGGAACTGACCGGCGGAGAGGTGACAGCGAAAGAGCTTTGCCATCAGGCGGCGAAGAAGTCAGCAGCCTGACCAAGTTAAGTATGGATGGCCTGGCATTGCGCCAGTAGATGACCGAAACACCTGCTGATCCATCCAGTACCTGAATCGCAGGCGAAAAAAAACCGGGTGGCAGCCCGGTCTTTTCAACAACATAACGAGGTCGATTATGCATAGAGCAATCGATGCTAGCAATACCCACACCGCCATGGCAGTTCCTGGCCATGCCGAGTCGCACCGGCTGATGTCTACTCGTGAGGTCGCTGAACTGACCGGCAAGAGTCACGACAACGTGCTTCGGGACGCTCGGGCCTTGGCAAGAAGGGGTGTCCTCAAATCTGAGGAGACCCTCTATGTGCACCCTCAGAACGGCCAGCCCTACCCCGAATTCCTTCTCAACCAGCGCGATGCCCTGGTGCTGGTGTCCGGCTACAACGCGACACTGCGGGCCAGGATCATCGACCGCTGGCAAGAGCTCGAGGCTCGCGTGCTGGGGCGCCTGCAGGTACCGACGAATTTCGCCGAAGCTCTGCGTCTGGCTGCCGACAAGGCGGAGGAGAACCAGCGTCTTCAGGAAACGCTTGCCAAGCAGGCCCCGAAGGTCGCGGCAATCGTTCGTCTGGCAGGCGCCGGCGGGGCGATCTGTGTCACAGACGCCGCAAAACAGCTCCAGCTGGCGCCGTCGAAGCTGTTCGGATGGCTCGAGGAAAACCGCTGGATCTACCGCCGTCGCGGTTCCAAGCGATGGATTGCGTACCAGCCAAGGATCAGTGCGGGCCTGCTCAAGCACAAGGTGACCGGCCTCAAGCCCGATCCGGAAACCGGCAGTGACCGAGCGGCGTTCGATGTACTGGTTACACCGAAGGGGCTGGCGCGGATAGCCGAGCTGACTGCTGGGGGCACGCTGTGAGTGTTCAAGCGATGACCTGGGCGCTGGCGATCCCGAAATCCTCTCTGGAGAACCCTGCTGCTCGCCACGTTCTGCTTTGCCTGGCGAATTATGCAGGCAGCGATGGCCGGGGCGCATTTCCATCTGCTGCAACTCTGTCCGAAGACACCGGCCTATCGGAGCGCACCGTTCGCCTCAAGCTTGACGAACTGGCGACCGCTGGCTGGATCGTTGAGGGCAATCAGGCCATCGCCGCAGCGTACATCGACCGCCGTGATCGCCGGCCTGTCGTCTATGACCTTCAGATCAAACGGGGTGCAGCTAATGCACCCCGACAGGAACGGGGTGCAGCTAACCGCACGGGGTGCAGCTCACAGCAGAGCGGGGTGCAGGAAAACGCACAACGGGGTGCAGCAGCTGCACCCAATACGTCATTTAACCAATCTACTCACTCTCTGCGCGAACCGTTCGAGATGACGCTTCAGTGGGAACCTGACCAGACGATCCTGAAAGCATACGCCCTGCGTGCGGGGCTGACCCTGCAGGAATTCACCGACTCCGCGATCTCCGGTTTCGTTCTCCATCACGACGCCAAGGGTCTAGCCCAGACCGAGAAGCAATGGGTGGCGGCGCTTGTTGGCTGGGTGAGAAACGACCTCGCACGTGCCGCACGCGCTGGCAAGCAGGGTACCCAAGCCCAAGGCAGCACGTTCGATGACGACGACACGTCATGGATCGAGAAGGAGGTGCGCCAGTGAACCAAGTATCAACCGTAACGCATGGCCTGTGGGCCAAGGTGCAGGCTGGCCAGCGGGCGCACGCGGACCAGTGGATTCCCGAGGAGGTCAGGGCTGAGCTCAACCGGAAAACCGCTGCAGTGATCAACGGCCTTTTCCGCGACCTGCGAACGATTTGCAGCGCTTGGAAGCAGGCCTGGCCAGATCAGGCTACCTACGATGCTGCCAAGCATCAGTGGCTGACAGCCTTTCTCGAGGCAGGGATCAGCTCGCCGGAGCAACTGCAGTTCGGCCTTATGCGCTGCCGACAGTCCGGACGGGAGTTCATCCCGGCGCCCGGCACGTTCATCGAGTGGTGCCAGCCATCGCCAGAAATGCTTGGTCTGCCGGCCCTGGCCGCAGCTTTTCGTGAAGCAACGCGCAATGCGCACCCAGCCATGGCCGGTCGCGGGCGCTGGACCCACGACGCTGTCTGGCACGCCGCCAAGGAGTGCGGATTCGAGAACTTGAACCGGCTGCCGTCAGATGCCAGCGAAAAGCTCTTCGAGCGTAACTACACGATTGCTGTCCGCCGGATCGTCGCAGGTGAGCCACTCCAGCCCATGCCGTTGGCGCTTCCAGCCGAGGTTGCCGGCACCCGTACACCTGAGGTCGCCAACACGGCCCTCGCTGCCATGCGCGCCAAGCTCGCGCAGCGCTGAACTTCACAAGGAGCCAGGCTCATGCCTCTGACCCGTGCGACTTCATCGAGAAACTGCACCACGTTGAAGGCAAGTGGGAAAAGCCGACCATCGTGATGCACCCGTCGCACATTTTCTTCGTGGTGCAGCTGTTCGGTTTTCGCAAACGGCAGTGGGTGTACACCGAAGGCTGGGGCGACGACGGGAAGTTTCACCCGCGGCGCTTTACCTCGGCGCTGTTCGCGGTAGCCCGGAAGAACGCCAAGAGCACGCTGTCCTCGGCGATCCTGCTGTACTGCGAGTGCTGCGAGCCGGAGGAGGGCGCGCAGATCGTCAGCGCCGCGACAACGTTTGGCCAGGCGGCGATCATCTTCAACGCCGCCAAGCGGATGACGGAGAAGAACGCAGATCTGCGAGAGCACTTCGGCCTTGAGGTGTGGGCCAAGTCCATCAGCCGTGTGCAGACCGGGGCCAGCTTCAAGCCGATCCACGCGAAGGCATCGACCCAAGATGGCCTGAAACCGCCAAGCGCAGTGCTGCTGTATATGCCTGCTGCCGACTGATCGCCGGCGCGGTGGCGTTGCTGCCGCTGCCGATCTATGAGCGGACAGCTGACGGCGGGCGAACGCGAGTAAGTCATGACGTTTGGTGGCTGCTGAACGAGTCGCCTTATCCCACCCTGACTGCCTGTTCGTTCTGGGAGTGGATGCTGTCCTCGATGCTGCTGCGCGGCGACGGCCTGGCACAGATTGTTCGCGACCGTGGCGGCCGACCTGTACGGCTGATGCCGCTGCCGCGGGAGTGCGTCTCGATCGTGCGGGTGGGTGACACGCTGCACTACTACGTCAACGACGACGGCAGGTACTTCGGACTGGAGGCAGAAGACGTACTGCACTTCCCTGGCTTCGGTTTCGACGGCACCAAAGGTGAGTCGGTGATTCGCTACGCAGCCCGCCAGGCTGTCGGGGCGGCCCTGGCTGCTGACGAGTATGCCGGCGAGTTCTTCAGCAACGGTGCCAGTCCGAGCGTGGTGATCACCTACCCGCAGGGCGTGTCACCGAACGATGAGCAGCAGAACTACCTGCGGCAGCAATTCACCGAGAAGTACACCGGCCGCACCAACCACCACAAGCCGATGCTGCTGGTGAATGGTGGCGATATTAAGCCGGTGAGCCTCACCGCCGAGGACGCTCAGCTACTTGAAACCCGAAAGTTCCAAGTGGTGGAGATTGCCCGAGCATTCGGTGCGCCGCCGCACATGATCGGTGAAACCTCGGCATCAACAAGCTGGGGCACCGGCATTGAGCAACTGTCGATCGGCTTCGTCCGTTACACCCTCGGTCCGCACTTGCGGCGCATCGAGCAGGAGCTGAACCGCAAGCTGTGGCCAAGGTCGGCGCAGTTCTTCACCGAGTTCAACCGGGACGGCCTGCTGGCCGGCGACAGCAAGACCGAGGCCGAAGTGCTCGGCAAGTCGCTCGGCGGCCCAGGCAGCCAGGGCTGGTCGACCGTAAACGAAGTGCGCCGCCTGAAGAACATGCCCCCGATCGAGGGTGGCGACAAACTGTATTTCCCGAGTGCCGGGCAGAAGCCGGCAAAACCCCCAGAGGCGCAGCCCGATGAACCTGATCCAGCTATTCCAGAATAACCAGGCCGCGAAGCGGGAGTTCCGCATCGTCAGCGAGGCGCGTGAGGCGACCGTCTACCTTTACGACATCATCGGCGAGGACTGGTATGGCGGCGTCTCCGCCAAGGACTTTGTCCCGAAGCTGGCCGCCCTCGACGTGGATACCATCCACCTGCGCATCAACAGCCCCGGCGGTGATGTGTTCGATGCTCGAGCAATGGCCCAGGCCATCAAGCAGCACCCGGCCAAGGTGATCGCGCACATTGACGGCCAGGCTGTCTCAGCAGCGACTTATGTTGCTATCGCGGCTGATGAGGTCGAGGCCGCCGACGGCAGCTTCTTCATGATCCATAACGCCTGGACCATCCAGATGGGCAACGCCAAGGACTTCCGCGACCAGGCCGATCTGCTGGACAAGGTCGACGCGAGCATTAGCGCGGACTACGAGCGCAAGACCGGCAAGTCGTCGGAGGAGATCTTGGCCATGATGGCCGCCACCACCTGGATGACCTCTGCCGAAGCGCTCGCCGCTGGCTTCATCGATCGCCTTGCTGAAGGCAAGTCCGCAACCCAGAACCACTGGAACCTTGCCGCTTACGGCAATGCCCCCAAAGCGCTCACTGAGCGCCCCGAACCCACGGTGAACCGCGAAGCCTTGGAGCGCCGCCTTTCGCTGCTGGAACAAATTGCGCCGTAGGCCTCGCGCCGTCGCGTAACCACAGCCCGCCCAGTGCGGGCTTTTTTGCATCTGGAGATCTGATCCTATGACCATTCAAGCAATGCGCGAGCGCCGCAGCGGCCTGGCCATCGAGGCGCGAAAGCTGCTCAATGACACCAAAGACAAGCCGTGGAACGCCGAGCACCAGGCGAAGTACGACACCCTGACCGGCGAGATTTCCGACCTCGACGGCCGGATCGAGCGCGAACAAAAGGTGCTGGACCTCGCCGCCGAGCAGCACTTCAATAAGGGCGGTGACGGTGAGAAGAAGCCTGGCAAGCGTAATACCGAGGACCTGCTCTCGGATATCGGCATCTTCGACACCTGGACCCGCCGCGGTGAGCGCGGATTCACCAACGAGCAGGCCGCCAAGTTCTTCAACACCATGAGCACCACCACCGGCGCCGAAGGCGGCTACACCGTGCCGTCTGCGGTGGCGTCGAGCCTGATCGAGTCCCTGAAGCTGTTCGGCGGTATGCGTGGGGTTGCTGAGATCCTGAATACCGCCCAGGGCAACCCGCTTAGCTTCCCGTCTTCGGACGGTACCAGCGAGGAGGGTGAAATCCTGGCGGAGAACGCACAGGCCAGCACGCTCGACCCTTCGTTCGGCACTGTTGGCCTGAACGTCTTCAAGTACAGCTCCAAGATCATCGCGGTACCGATCGAGCTGCTGCAGGACAGTTCCATCGATATCGAGGCGTTCATTCGCAAGCGCATCATCACGCGCGTGGGCCGCATCACCAACCGCCACTTCACCACCGGCACCGGTACCGGTCAGCCGCGCGGCATCGTCACCGCATCTACTGCCGGCAAGATCGGCGAGACCGGCCAGACCCTGACCGTCGGTTACGACGACCTGGTCGACCTGCTCGAATCCGTGGACGAAGCGTATCAGCTGGCCGGCAACTGCAAGTTCATGTTTGCACAGACCGTCCGCAAGCTGCTGCGCAAGCTGAAAGACACCGCCGGCCGCCCGATCTGGACCCCAGGCTACGAGGCTGGCATCACTGCCGGCGCGCCGGACCTGCTGCTGGGCAAGGAAGTCGCGCTGAACAACGACATGCCCGCACCGGCCGCGAACGCGAAGTCGATCATCTACGGCGACCTGTCGAAGTACATGATCCGCGATGCCATGCAGGTCAACCTCATGCGCTTCGACGACAGCGCCTTCGCCTCGAAGGGGCAGGTGGGCTTCCTGGCCTTCATGCGCAGCGGCGGCAACCTGACCGACTCGGCTGCGGTGAAGCACTACCAGCATTCGGCGACCTGATGCGCCTGGCGGGCTCCGGCCCGCCACCCACCCCACTTTCACGAGGATTGAATCATGGCTGCAAAGAAAGACCTGGTGCCGGTGCGCATCCTGTGCGGGTTCCCGCTCGATGGTCGCCAGTACACGCCTGGCCAACTGGTGGGGTTCCCTGCCGAGCTGGTTGATCAGCTGAAGAAGATGGGCTCCATCGACGCAGGCAAGGAAGCGGTGGCCGCCAGCAAGGCCGCCGGCTTCCAGCTGATCGAGCATTCGGCAGAAGACGAGCAAGAGCAGGCGGAGGGCTGACCTTATGGGGCTGCAACTGTTGGAAGGCCCTGCGGAGCAGCCCGTATCGATCGAGGTGGCCAAGAAGCACCTGCGCATCGCCCCGGCTGATACCGGCCAGGATGACGAGGTCGCCCGTATCATCCGCGCCGCTACGACGCGGGCTGAGAAGATCACGCAGCGCGCCTTCCTCACGCAGCGTTGGCGCCTCTATCTCGACTGCTTCCCGCCTGGAGCCATCCTGGTTCCGCGCCCGCCGCTGAAAAGCGTAGAGGCGGTCACGTACACCGACCCGCTTGGGGTTGAGCAGGTTCTTGACGAGGCGAGCTACCTGGTGAACCCATTCGAGATCCTTGGGCAGGTTACCCCCGCCCAGGGCCGTCGCTGGCCTGCAACGGCCAGACAAGCCATGGCTGTGAAGGTGGATTTCACTGCAGGCTACGACGCCGTGCCCGAGGATATAGTTTCGGCGATCCTGCTGCTGGTGGGGCATTTCGACCAGAACCGCGAGGAGGTGGTGACCGGCACCATCGCGACCAAGCTGCCGGGCGGGGTTGATGCGCTGCTCTCGTCGTATGAAGTTCCGGGTGTCCCGTGAGGCTGGGGCAACTGCGGCACCTCATCAGGATCGAGGAGAAGATTGTCCCGCGCGATCCCGTCACTCTGGAGTTCGGGGAACCGGTGTGGCAACTCTTCGCTGAGGTCTATGCCCGGAAATCGCCACTGTCGGCCCGCGACCTCATCGCGGCAAAGGCAGCGCAGTCGGAGGCCTCGGCTCGCTTCCTCATTCGCTATCGCGAAGGCGTTCTTCCTACGATGCGCATCGTCTACGCCGGCGAGGTCTACAGCATAGAAGGTCCACCGCTGGAGGACGATGATTCCGGGCTTGAGCATCTGACCATCCTGGTATCGAAGGGGGTGAAGGATGGCTGACGGCGTTGAGTTCACCATCACCGGCCTGGATAGCCTGCTCGGCAAGCTGGACGCCGTCAGCTACGACGTTCGCCGCAAGGGTGGCCGGGCCGCGCTACGCAAGGCTGCCCAAGTGGTGGTGCAGAACGCCAAGGAGCGCGCCGAGCGGATCGACGACAAGGCCACTGGCCGATCCATCGCTGACAACATCGCGCTGCGCTGGAATGGCCGGTTGTTCAAGCAGACGGGCGACCTGGGATTCCGGATCGGCGTTCTGCATGGCGCCGTGCTCAAGGATGGCGGTGATCTCAGTCCGAACGCACCGACGCCGCACTGGCGCTTGATCGAGTTCGGTACCGAGAAGATGGCCGCCGTGCCATTCATGCGGCCGGCGCTGGCAGACAGCATCAGCCAAGCGACCAGCACCTTCGTCAGCGAATACGAAAAAGCGATCGACCGCGCGATCCGTCGCGCTGCAAAGAAGGCAGCTTCCTCATGACCCCACCAATTGCCCAGCTGTGCACCGAATCAGCGGCCGTCACGGCACTGCTCGGAGCCGGGACAAACCTCAGGCTCTACTCATTCGGCGAGGCTCCAGAGGCCGTGGCCAAGCCGTACGCGGTATGGCAGGTGGTGAGCGGCAGCCCGGAGAACTTCCTGGCCGGCCGGCCAGACGCTGACAGCATAACGCTGCAGGTCGACGTGTACGGCACCACCGGCGTCTCGGTGCGCCAGGTCCGTGATGCGATCCGCGATGCAATTGAGTTGCACGCCTACGTCACCCGCTGGGGCGGCGAGGGCCGAGACCCAACAACCAAGAATTACCGAACAAGCTTCGACGTGGACTGGATAGTCCGCCGTTGAGCCAACCGAGCCCGCCTAGAGCGGGCTTTTCTTTGCCCGACAGGAGATCACCATGTCGATTCTCACCCAAGGCACCCAGGTATACACCCTGATGCCGCCCCTCAATGGCAACGGCCCATCGACTGTGATGGAGGTCGAATGCGCCACAGCCTTCAACCCAGGCGGCGCCCCTGCCGAGCAGATCGAGGACACTTGCCTCAGCGACCGAGATCGCACCTACAAGAAGGGACTGCGCACTCCCGGACAGGCATCGCTGACCATCAACGCGGACCCCAACAGCCCCAGCCACCTGCGGCTGCATCAGCGCTCCGAAGAGAACGGCGACACGACCCAGAAGTGGGCTGTCGGCTGGTCCGACGGAACCGCGGCCCCCACCTTGGCGGCTGCGGGCGCCCTGGACGCAATCGCCGTCACCAGCGGCGGCAGCGGCTACACCAGTGCGCCGACCGTGACCCTGACCGGCGGTGGCGGCAGCGGCGCGACTGCCGTGGCCCTGCTCGACGACGACGGGGTGGTGGCGATCAACATCACCAACCCTGGCAGCGGCTACACCAGTGCGCCGACCGTAAGCTTCACTGGCGGCTCCGGGTCCGGCGCCGCGGCCACCGCCTCGGTCAACCTCGAGGAAGACTTCGTTCTCCCTCCTTCGCGCACCTGGTTCGTCTTCGAAGGCTACGTCGCCGACTTCCCGTTCGACTTCGCCGCCAACGCTGTTGTCAGCACCGCGGTATCCATCCAGCGTTCGGGCGGTTCCGCCTGGATCAAGAAGACCGCTTGAGGTAGCCAATGAAGCTCAATATCGACAGCCTGCGCCAAGCGGGTTCGTTCACCGGCCGGCCAGTTGAAAAGGAGATCAGCTGGCGGCAGGGCAGCGATACGATCACCGCCACGGTGTTCGTGCGCCCGCTGGGTTACCAGACCGCCGTGAGCGATGTGCTCGCCGCCGGCGGCAAACAGGACAGTATCGCGGGGCGCATTGCAGCCGCGATCTGCGACGAGGAAGGCAATCCAGTGTTCACTGCGCTGGATATCACGCACGGCCCCCTCGACAAGGATGAGCAGGCCAAAGACCCGGACAGCACCAAGCGCATGGGCGCGCTCGATGGCAACCTCACCGTGGCGCTGCTCCAAGCTATCCATGAGGTCAACAACCTGGGAAAGACGACGAGCTCACCGACCTCGACGAGCTCTGGCATGAGCTCGTCCTCGCCGGTGTCGGAGGCTGCACCATCGCGCAAGCGCAAGAAAACCTGAGCCTGCGCGAATATCGATCCTGGGTGAAGTTCCGGGATCGACGCGGATCGCTGCACCTCGGGATGAGGGTTGAGCGGGGTGTGGCGCTTCTTGCATCCATCCTGGCCAACCAGGGCCGTGACAGGAAGGCGCGGCCACAACCCTTTACCCCGGATGATTTCACCCCTCACGGTGACCTCAAGGTGCTCAGTCTGGAGCAGGCGATGGACGAGTGGGCATAGCCCCAATCCTTTGGAGTTCGGCTGCTTGGTGGTAGATTGACCGGCTGTTTATGCCGGAGGGAACCAGAGTGGAAATCATGTATGGCGGTTACTTGCTTGGGATTGCGCTTTCATTAGTTATTTACTTCGTTCCAATGATGATTGCCTTTTATAGAAATCATGGACGATATACCACCATTTTCATGATGAACCTTTTTCTTGGTTGGACGATTTTGGTTTGGGTCATTTGTTTGATATGGGCTTTGTTTGGTGCATCCCGAATAAAAAATGCATTTGGCGGCTCGAATAAGTACGAGGACCTTGAGCGAATATCTCGTCTGAAAGCTTCCGGAGATTTAACGGAAGATGAATACCAGGCAGAGAAGGCCAGGTTACTCAATCAATGAAGGAGGCCCGCTTAATGCGGGCTTTTTTTTGGAGGCAGTATGGCAAACAGGTCGTTGGGGACGCTGACGCTGGACCTGATTGCCAAGGTTGGTGGGTTCGAGCAGGGTCTCGACAAGGCTGGGCGGTCTGCAGAAAAGCGTATGAAGCAGATCAGCGACAGTGCAGCCAAGCTTGGTGCGGCTGTTGGTGCAGGTCTCGCCGCCGGGGTTACGGCTCTTGGGGCGATAACCGTTTCAGCGATCAAATCTGCAACCGAGGTTGCAAAACTCGCTTCTGTAGCGAACGTCAGTACTACTGACTTTCAAAAACTTGCATCTGGCGCAAGACTTGTTGGTGTTGAGCAGGACAAGCTCTCTGACATTCTCAAGGATGTGAATGACAAGGTCGGTGATTTTCTTAATACCGGCGGCGGAGAAATGAAGGACTTCTTCGAGCAGATCGCGCCGAAAGTAGGCGTTACGGCCGATCAGTTTCGTAACCTTAGTGGAAGCCAAGCACTAGGGCTGTATGTATCAAGTCTTGAAAAGGCGAAGGTAAGCCAGAGCGATATGACCTTCTATATGGAGGCTATCGCCAATGACGCAACTTTGCTGCTACCCCTGCTCAGGAACAACAGTGAAGGATTCAAAAGGTTTGGCGATGCGGCTGAGGCAGCCGGCGCCATCATGGATGAGAAGACGGTTCGAGCGGCGAAAGAGCTGCAGGCTGCCAACTGGCTTGTCGATCAGTCGATCTCCGGCATTACAAATCAGCTAACCGCAGCGCTGCTGCCAAGCATGGCGGAGTTCGCTGGGCGGTTAAGTGATTCCAGCATCAATGGAGTTGTCGCGAAGAAAGTCGCGGATGATCTGGCAGCGAGCCTCCAGGCACTGGCAAAGTTCGCAATCGGGACAGTTGCAGGGATTCACCTGTTGGGCGTCGGTTTAAAGTCTCTTTCCGACTTCGACAACGCAATGGTAGGAGGAGAGGACGCCAAGTGGTGGGATAGGTATCTGCCGCCAGTGCGTATTTACAATGCTTTCAAGAATATCGATGCCATGGGGAATGTCATCGGTGGCACCAAAGAGCATATGGATAGCTTGATCACCGGTTACGGTGATCTCATGGCAAGCTTCGACTCCAAGACTGGTGGATCTGGTAGCACCAACCAGGTCAAGGAACTTGCAGACCTTCTCGATAGGCTTAAAACCAGTGGGCCTGGAACATTCACAGCGATCACAAGGGCCCAGCAGGATGCCGCCAAAGCCGCGGAGGCCGCAGCAAAGAAGCTTCAAGGGCAGTTCGATACGACAGAGCAGGACTACCAGCGCCAGATCGCACTCATCAATACCGAGGTCGACAAACGCAAGGACGCCACGGAGGTGGCGAAGCTGCAGTTCGAACTCGAATCCGGCAAGCTGAGCGGGCTGAGCGTTCAGCAGCAGGATCGCCTCAAAGGGCTCGCCGCTGAGCTCGACCAGCTCAAGAAGATCAAGCAGGAGAACGAGGACGCGAAGAAGCTCGCCGCCTTCCGAGCCAACGTCGGCGAAGACTACCAGACGGCCAGGAGCGGCTTCGATCAGGACCTGGCTGGCGCGGGCCGCGGCGACAAGTACAAGGAGCGCTTGAAGGAGCGCCTGGCGATTGAGGAGGACTTCAACCGCCAGCAGCGCGAACTGGTCTTGCAGCGCAACAGCGGCGATATCAGTGCCGAGTTGTACGCTCAAGAAACCGAGGTGCTGAGCGAGGCCCTTGCCGCGCGCCTGGTGCTGCAACAGGACTACTACAACCAGGTAGACGAAGCGCAAAGCAACTGGATGGATGGTGTCACCAGCGCCTGGGAAAACTTCGCTGACGCAGCCACCAACTATTCAGCCCTGGCGGCCGACGCCACCACTTCGACTCTCGGGAGCGCCAAGGGGGAGTTGAGTTCTTTCCTCTCTGACGTGGCCACCGGTTCCAAGGACGCCGGCGATGCGCTGGTGGATATGATCACCGGTTTCGGTAAGTCCTTCGTCGGCGCTCTTTCGGACATGGCTGCCCAGTGGCTGGTGTATCAGGCTGTGCAGTTGCTGGTTGGCAAGACGACCCAGTCAGCTGCGGGAATTGGGATGGTAGCCAATGCACAGGCTACTGC
The DNA here is from genome assembly GCF_057197165.1 of Pseudomonas sp. SYWMCR5. Classification (NCBI taxonomy): domain Bacteria; kingdom Pseudomonadati; phylum Pseudomonadota; class Gammaproteobacteria; order Pseudomonadales; family Pseudomonadaceae; genus Pseudomonas; species Pseudomonas sp. SYWMCR5. The sequence goes on along the minus strand of NZ_JBXUNH010000001.1, from coordinate 607,033 downwards.
ATTCCAAGCCCAGCTTGCGGCCTACGCTTCGACTGCTGCAATTCCTGTCTTTGGTCCAGCGCTGGCGCCGGGAGCCGCTCTTGCTGCAGCTGCTGCTACCGCGCCAATGGTTGCAGGTGTGGCATCGACTGCGCTGATGGGTATGGCTCACGACGGTATCGACAACATCCCCAGGGAAGGCACCTGGTTGCTTGATGGCGGTGAGCGGGTGCTGAACCCCAACCAGAACCGTGACCTGACCCACTACCTGCGCAGCGCGAACGAAGCCGGCGGGGGCATGGGCCGGGGCGGGGGAATCACCATTAACGCACCAGTGACCGTTCAGGCCCAGCCAGGCATGAGCGACGAAGCGGCGCGCCGCCAGGGCGAAATGATGGGTCAAGCGTTCAGGCAAACCATCCGCGAGGTGGTGAACGAGGAGTTCGCCCAAGGCGGATCGATGTGGAGGAGGTAATGGCCGAGGAGTTCAGTTTCTGCACCCGGGTGGGCGCCTCCGGGGATGTAAAACAGCGCGTGTGGGAAAACGACTTCGGCGACGGTTACAGCCAGTCGGGCGGTACCGGCATCAACGGCAAGTCGGAGGAGTGGACGCACCAAGCCGTGGGCAGCCTTGAGGAGGGTCAGGAACTACGCCAGATGCGTGACTTCCTCGATCGCCACGAGGGCTACAAGTCGTTCTTCTGGACCTCGCCAAGTGGCTTGCGCGCCCGCTTCAAGGTCAACGGCTACAAGCTGGACCCGCTGGGCGCGGGGCAGACCAAGATCAGCTTCACGATGAAGCAAGCCTTCACCCCTTACTGACCCCGCCTTCGCGGGGTTTCTTTTTTCTGAGGCCCCCATGACTTTCGAGACCGATATCCAGAAGCTCGAGCCGGGCAACCAGATCCGGCTGTATGAGGTGGACGCCATGGGCGCGAGCCTGATCGCAAGTTCGAGGTAACCATGCGCATCAACCAACAGCTGCAGGCCGCGATTCGCGAGCATGCCGAACGCGCGCACCCGGCGGAAGCCTGCGGCGTGCTGATCAAGACCGACGCCGGCCGCGAGTACGTGCCATGCCGCAACCTGGCACGTACCCCGCGCGACCAGTTCACGCTGCACCACGAAGACCTGGCCCAGGCCGAAGACCGCGGCACCCTGCTGGCGATCATCCACAGCCATCCTGATGCGAGCCCGCGCCCCAGCATGGCAGACCGAGTCAGCTGCGAGTTGCACGAAGTGCCCTGGGGCATCGTGTCGTGGCCAGGCGGGGATATGGAGTGGTTCAAGCCCTCCGGCTACGTCGCCCCGCTGCTGGGGCGGGACTTCTCGCACGGCCTGCTCGACTGCTGGGGGGCCTGCCGCGACTGGTACGCCCGCGAAGCCGGACTGGCGCTGCCGAACTTCGAGCGCAAGGACTTGTGGTGGGAGGAGGCCGAGGGGCCGAGCCTGTACGAGGACAACTTCAAGGGCGCTGGCTTCTACCAGGTCAATGAGCCGCGCCGTGGCGACATGCTGGTCTTCATGGTGCCATCGCCTGGCCGTCCATGCCTCCACCCGAACCACGCTGCAATCTATCTCGGTGACGAGCCGGCGCTGGTGAGCGAGGACGCTCCAGCCCTTGGCGGGTCCGGCCCGTTCATCTACCACCACATGGCTGGCCGCGCCTCGACCCGCGACATTTACGGGTGGTCGATGGCCAACCGCTGCCGACTGATCCTCAGGCACAAGGACTACCAGCCATGAAGCGCACCGTGAAGCTCTACGGCGTGCTGCGCAAGCACTTCGGGCGCGAATACCTCCTCGACGTGCAAAGCCCGCGAGAAGCGGTGCAGGCGCTGTGCATCATGCTGCCAGGCTTCGAGAAGTTTCTCGCAACAGGGGAGGAGCGCGGCCTGGTGTTCACCGTGTTCTCCGGCCGCCGCAACCTGGCGCCTGAGGAACTGGACCTGCAGGGCAGCGATGCTGAAGAGATCCGCATCGCGCCGATCATCCAGGGCAGCAAGCAAGGCGGCCTGTTCCAGGTGGTGCTCGGCGCCGTGCTGGTGGTCGCCGGGGTCTTCACTGGCGGCCTGAGCTCCGGTGTCGGTATTGCCCTGATGGCTGGTGGTGCTGCGCTGGCGCTGGGCGGTGTCGTGCAGATGCTCTCGCCTACGGCCAAGACCGGCAGCCTGGATCGCAACGAGGACGGCAACAACCCCAGCTATGGGTTCGGCAGCGCCGTCACCACCATCGCCCAGGGCAACCCCTATCCCGTCCTGTACGGCGAGCGCGAGATCGGCGGCGCGATCGAGTCTGGTGGGGTGTACCCACAAGACCGGCTGTAGCCAGCTGAATTACCTGACCTGCTTCGGCAGGTTTTTTGTTTCTGGAGGAATGAATGGGCGCAGAAGTGAAGCGCAGGGCGCGCATGCCTAAGGCGCAGCGGCGCCAGGTCGTCGGGCACAAGGGCGGCGCCAAGAAGCAGAAGCAGCCCAGCATTGCCTCGAACAGCGTGCCGTCGATCTCCACGGCGCGCCTGCTCTACCTGTGGAGCTGGGGGCCTATCGTTGGGCCGGTGAACGGGCTGCGCTCGGTCAAGCTCGACGGGACGCCGCTCGTGGCCGAAGACGGCACGGTCAACTATCCAGGCGTGAAGTGGCAGTTTCGGTCGGGTGAGCTGCACCAAGACCGCCTGGAAGGTGTGACCGAGTCCAGCAACGAGATCCAGGTCGCGCAGGAATTGCGCACCACCGCGCCCTGGGTGTACTCGATCAACAACCCCGTGATCGATGCGGCACGCGTGCGGTTCGGGTGGGCTGTACTGCAGGCTCAGGACAGTGGCGGCAACATCAACGGCGTGCGTATCGACTATGCGATTGACGTGGCTACCGACGGAGGCCCGTACCAGCAGGTGCTGGCGTCCTACGTAGACCGCAAGAACGTCACCAAGTACGAGCGATCCCACCGCATCGACCTACCGGAGGGTAGCAGCTGGACCATCCGCGCGCGCCGCATCACGCCGGAGGCCAACAGCTCCCTTGTCCAAGACACGATGGTCGTGGAAGCGATCGCCGAGGTGGTCGACAGCGACCAGGAGTACCCGCTGACCGCCGTAGGCTGCGTGGAGTACGACGCCCAGCAGTTCGGCGGCGACTTCCCGAAGATTGCCGTGCTGATGCGCGGCCGCATCGTTCGTGTGCCGATGAACTACGACCCGGCAACCCGCACCTACGCCACCAGCGGCGCCGGTACCAGCGGCGGTATCTGGGACGGCTCGTTCAAGGAGGCTTACACCAACAACCCGGCCTGGGTTTTCTACGACCTGGCGCTGCACCCGTACTACGGGCTCGGCGACCGAATCGACGCAAGCATGATCAATCGCTGGTCGCTGTACCGGATCGCGCAGTGGTGCGACCAACTGGTGCCGGACGGGAAGGGCGGACAGGAGCCGCGTTTCACCTGCAACCTCTACCTGCAGAAGCAGGCCGAGGCCTGGGCCGTGCTGCAGGACTTGGCCGCGATCTTCCATGGCCTGGCCTACTGGGACGGCAACCAGATTGCCGTGAACGCCGACATGCCGCAGGACCCGGTCTACACCTATACCGTGTCGCAGATCCTCGGCGACGGCGCGATCAAGTACACCGGCAGCAAGTGGCGCGACCGGCACAGCCTGGCCATGGTGTCGTTCGACGACCCGGACCAGGGCTTCGAGACCGACAAGGAGCCGGTATTCGACGAAGACGCCATGGCCGAGTATGGGGTTCGCGACGTGTCTGTCGAGGCCGTTGGCTGCACCAGCAGGGGCCAGGCTCAACGCGCCGGCAAGTGGGCTCTGCTGACCGAGCAACTGCAGACCCGCGGCGCAACGATCAATGTCGGCCTCGATGGGTACATCCCGAAGCCCGGCACAGTGATCGCGCTGTCCGACCCGATGCTGGCCGGCAGGGCCAACGGCGGCCGGATCGCCGCTGTCGCCGGGCGTGTTGTGACACTCGACCGTGACGTTGAGGTGCCCGCCGGCGCTAGGCTGCTGGTCAACCTGCCAAGCGGGAAGGCTGAAACCCGGCAGGTGCGCTCGGTTTCGGGCCGCCAGATCACCGTGATTGCCGACTTCAGCGAGCCACCGCAGCCGGAGTGTGCCTGGGCGATCGATTACGACGACCTGAAGCTGATGCAGTTCTACGTTCGCAACGTGACCCGGCCGGAATGGACCCGTTTCCAGCTGGAGCTGATCCAGCACGAGCCGAGCAAGTTTGACGCCATCGATCACGGGACCATGATCGATGATCGGCCGATCAGCGTGCTACCGCCTGGCGTGCAGGATGCGCCGGCGCGCGTGCTGATCAGCAGCCACTCGGCGGTTGACCAGGGCATTGCGGTCACCACCATGACCATCGGTTGGGACGCTGCACCCGGCGCCGTCGCGTATGACGTGGAATGGCGCTGGGGCTCGCGCGACTGGATCAAGGTGCCGCGCACTGGCGAGCTCTCGGTTGACGTGCGGGGCGTGTATGCCGGCCAGTACCTGGCCCGCGTGCGCGCCGTGAACGCGATGGATGTGGCTTCGATCCCGACCACCTCGGTGCTGACCGACGTGGCGGGCAAGACCACGCCACCGCCGGCGGTGTCGTTCCTGCGTACAGCGTCGGAAATCTTCGGCATCCGGTTACAGTGGGGCTTCCCTACAGGAGCTGATGACACGGCGTACACCCAGATCGAGATGGCCTCCGAGAGCAGCGGGCAGAACCCCGTGGCGCTGGGGATGTTCGCTTATCCGACCACCACCTACCTGAACTCGGGCATGGCGGGGGCGGTGGTGCGGTTCTTCCGTGCGCGCCTGATCGACCGTACGGGCAATATCGGTCCGTGGTCCGATTGGGTCTATGGTCAGTCGAGCGCCGACTCGTCGGCTGTGCTCGAGTATCTGGATGGCAAGATCACAGAGAGCCACCTTGGCCAACAGCTACTCAGTGAGATCGGGAAGATCAGCGGCGACGGCCCCGGGTCGGTCAACGAGCGGTTCAAGGAGGGTGACAAGGCGCTGCAGAGCCAGATCGATTCACTGTCCGCCCAGTTGGCTGATCTTGCTGGCGCTGAAGAATGGAAGCCTGATCAGCCCTACCTGGCCGGAACCTTGGTCAAGCACGAAGGCAAGTTGTACCGGGCGAAGGTGGATGTTCCAGCGGGCACCCCGGTGGGCGATGCCGCATTCTGGGAGTACCTGGGCGACTACGCGTCTCTCGGGGAAATGGTCACGGCACTTGCTGTGCGCGTGGACGGCGTCGAGACCAGCGTAGAGGAGATCAACGGCGAGCTCACTGCCATGGCGAGCCGAATTCTCGGCGTAGAGGCGGCTGTCTCGCCCAAGATGGCTGGCGCAACCGAGGGCTGGCGCGCAGGCGAAACCGGCTCCCACGCTGGGGCTTGGTCGATCTACTCGGCGTTTGCGCAGGCAGACATGGCGATCGCCAAACAGGTCGACGAGGTGAAGGCGCAGGTCGGCGGCAACCTGGCGCGAGTAGTTCGCACCGTGGAGACGCTCACAGACGACGTGTCCGCGCTGGCGCGTGACAACGAGACCCTGACTGCGCAGGTGGGCGACACCAAGGCGATGGTAGAGGATAACGCCGAGGCTCTGGTTGAACTGAATGGAGACATTCGCGCGACGCGCAACATCAAGGTCGGCGTTGACGTGAACGGCGTCTACTACGGTGCGGGGATGGGCGTTTCGGTCGAGAACACTCCGGAGGGAATGCAATCCATGATTGTCTTCCTGGCCAACTTGTTCTCCGTCATGCACCAGCCAGGAGGCACGCCGAAGTCGGTCTTCGCGATCAACAACGGCCAGGTGTTCATGAACAGCGCGATCATCAACCAAGCCGACATTATCAACCTGATCATCACCGGCGAGCTCAAGAGTGCGAATTACATTCCAGGCCAGCAGGGGATTTTGATCAACTTCGTGACAGGGGCGTTTGAAATCAACGGCGCTCAACCGGGACAAGGCAGAATGAACATCACCAATCGCCTACTGACGATCTATGATGCGACCCGGCTCCGCCTGCGAATGGGGCTGCCAGGATGACTAATGTAGTCTTTGATGTTTATAGAGCTGACGGAAGTCTTCAAATTGATCTGGCAGCATCTTTGCCTCAGACGCTAGGGGTTGTGTATGTGACTGAGTTTCCGGGGAATGAAGGGTCGGTTTATGTCCCGCAATGGGAAGGGAATCGACACTGGTTTTTCCTCGAAGGATCTATGACGCCAGCTTACATTTCCAACCCGTTAATCAGTCGCTCAGGAAACTATCTGGTGTTTTCCAATTTCAGGATACGCACTGGAGACAATCCGAGGATAAAATATGGCATCTATTGAAATCATAAATGATGACGGTTTTATCCTTCTTGGTGATGGGAACTATCCACACAGGCTTATTGCAAGTGGTGTTGTTTCCTCTTCGAGGAGCGTAGGCAATGGTGAGATAGTTGGCGCCGGTTTTGCAATTACCCTGCCTATTTCTGTTGCAAGGGAGTCGATGCCCATTCTTGCAGTCAGGCCGCTAACTCCGGGCGCATTCTTTGACCTTTTCCGAACCTATGTAAATGTCGATACTGTGCAGTGGGTTATTGCAACCGCGCAGTACACGGCAGGAGAAAGTTTCGAGTGGTTCGCCTTCCAGGACGGAATATCCTCACCATTGGCTGGCACAGGGCTGGTTGTGCTATGGGATGCCAATGGTCGGGTAACCTTCGATAGCGATGCCAGCTATGCCGTCATGAAGGATTTTGTCCAAGTTCCGGTGAGTGGTAGCGCAGTGCGAAATCTGGCGGCGGGGCGAAAATATGCTGTGGCGCCTGTTATCCCTGCTGTGCGTCGTGTCTCGGGCGGGCCCGGCGGCGGTTACATTGATGTGATGCCGCTTGGGTGCTCAATCAACGGATCAACGATCAATTTTCAGCACTACTGTGAACGCCCTAGCGGCAATACCGGCGTGTGCTCGTTTGGCTCACCGGTTACGTCCGGTGCGGTGGGGTGCTTTATGATTTTCGATGCTACCGGGCTAGGTATTTAGCGGTTGGTGTATAATCAGCGTCCCAAATGGATTTAATCTTCTAAAGGACTTTTATGAAGCTCATCATTGCTGCTCTTATCGCTACCCTTGTGTGCGCCTGCACCCCCTACACCGCAGAAGAATACGCCGAGTTGATGGCGAAGGAGCGGAAGTGGAACGGACCAACAGGAACTGTGTGCACGCGGACAGCCCACGGCGAACTTTGCAACTACTCGGGAAGGTAGACGCTTCCCTTCAACCGATTAAGTGGCAGGAGAAAGTATGTCGCTAGATTTAATCAGGCTCGGAACTCCTCCCGCGGCCCTGGACGGTGATGATCCGCGCACCGCGTTCACGAGGGTCAACAACAACTTCCAGTTCTTGGACACTATTGGGGTTTCTGCCCCAATCGGTCGACCAGTCCCTAACGATGACTGCAATCAGGCAATGACCGAAGGTTGGTGGAACGCGGCCAGCGGTTCAGCTGCCAACAGACCGCCGAGCATGACTTTCATATTGATCCACGTCGTGACCGTTGGCGGCTACGTTGTCCAAAACGCTGTGGATATGTTTTCTGGCCGTCGTGCGGGGCGGGCCTTTAACTTCGGAAACTCGACATGGAGCGTATGGGGGCGGGAAGTTTTCCTTACGGACCTTGGGACTGCTGCATTTGCTAATATCCTTGGGGCCGTTTCGAGTTCTGGAGGCGTCCCGACCGGGGCAATCATGGAGGCCGGAAGCAATGCCAGCGGGCGATACGTCAAATTTGCGGACGGGACAATGATCTGCACGTCAGAGGGCGTTGTTATTCAAACGCCATCGTTTCCAGCAAATAGCGTATCCAACACATTTGCCGTAAATCTTCCCGCAGCCTATGCAAATGGTGCTTTCACTCCGTACGCTATCGCTGGCCCTAACGGGAGTAACGACCACTACGGCGTTACGAACTGCTACCCCTCCGGTGCATCTCAATTCAGCATTATCGTCCGTAACGGCGGAGTGGCACAGGCATTTGTCGTTCGTTACATAACCATAGGACGCTGGCGCTAATGATCATCACACTATATCCGACGCGAATGGATGAGACTCTGTTTCTGTCCAGGGACGGTGACGCATTGATTGTAAACGGTGAGGTCTTCGATCTATCACCTCTTGCCGATGGCGCAACCTTGCCATGCGAAGCGATCGATTCAGATTGGTTCTGCGGTCCGGTAGAGAAGGTCGAAGGTGTCTTGACTGTAGCCCTGCGTCTTCCTTATGGCCCTAACGCACCCGAAGCTACCAAATTCCCGCAGCCGATCCGGGTCACTAACCATAACGGTCAAGTAGATTTGCCGCTGTACGGCACTCCGGCAGATTCAAGCCAAACTGAAGAATATCCTGTAGAGGTGGGAGTCACACGATGAGCAACATCGACTGGAGCAAGATGATAACCGCCGAAATGAAGGCAGATAAGGAAGCAGCAGATCGGCTTTCCTGGGTCGGGGGCGAAACATCTCGCCTGCGATCCATTGCTGATGCCACCATTGCTCCGCTGCAGGATGCAGTCGACCTCGAAGATGCAACCGAAGCGGAAGCGGCGTTGCTCAAGGAGTGGAAGCGGTACCGCATCGCGCTCAATCGTCTGCCTGATCAGCCAGGCTACCCGAAGACCATCGACTGGCCCGCGCCGCCGGCATAAATCTACACATCCGACAGACAACCGCCGCATGGCGGTATTTTTTTGCCTGGAGAAACCCGAATGCCGATCACTGAGCAGCAGTTGCTGCAGATCCTCCCCAATGCCCGCCCAGTTGCGGGCATTTTTGTACCCGCACTGAACCGGGCGATGTTGCGCTGGAAGATCGATAGCCGCCTGCGCATCGCTGCCTTCCTTGCCCAGGTCGGGCACGAGTCTGGACAACTTCGCCGCCTGGTGGAGAACCTCAACTATCGCGCGGACCGTATTCGGCAGATCGGCCAAGGGTCGTCAGCCGGAAGCCGTTGGCGATCCCTGGTGCCGCGGGCGGACGAGCTGGGCGGTAAGCCTGAGCGCCTGGGCAATGCCGTATACGGCGGCCGGATGGGCAACGGTCCTGAGTCGTCCGGCGACGGCTGGCGGTACCGCGGGCGAGGCCTGATCCAGCTGACCGGTCGCGACAACTACCGCGCCGCCGGCCAGGGCTTGGGCCTGCCACTGCTTGAACAACCTGAACTGCTCGAGCAGCCCGAACACGCAGCCGCTTCCGCCGCCTGGTGGTGGTCACAGCGCGGCCTGAACGAACTTGCCGACGCGGGCCGAATTCAGGATATCGGCAGCATCATCAACACCGGCCAGCCTGGCCGGGTGCCGCACGGCGCTGCTGAGCGGAAAGCGCTATATGACCTCGCGGTCAAGGTGCTGTCATGAGCACCTGGCTGCTTCGCCTCGCCGGCGCAGGCCTGCTGATCCTGCTCGGTATGGCCGTCGGTACCTGGGCCACCACCAATCACTTCCGGCCGCTGCTCGACGCTGAGCAGGACCAGGTCGCCCAGTGCGCCGCCGCGCGCGAAAACTTGGCCGGCCTGGCGCAGGAGCAGGGCAAGGCACTCGGCGACCTGACCCTGGCCGCGAACGAGCGCCAGGCCCTGGCAGAGCAAGCGCTGATTGAGGCCAAGGCCAGCGCCCAGGACGACTACGTGGCGGCGAACCGCCTGCAGCAGGAGCGCACAGGTGGCGATCAGTGTGCCGCTGCTTCCTCTATCATCGACAAGGAGCTTGGCCTATGAACGTGCAGGTGCTGCAGGTGCTGCTGGCCGGCCTGCTGCTGGCTGGCTGTACGACGAGGCCTGCGCCGGAGATCCGTTACGTGCGCGTCGAGGTGCCGGTGCAGGTGCCGTGTCGCGCGCCGGAGGTGGCTGTGCCGCCGTGGGCAGCTGCCGGCCTGCGCAAGACCGACAGCCTGGAGGTGAAGGTGCGGGCGCTGTTGGCTGAGCGCCGGCAGCGGATCGGGTACGAGAAGCAGTTGGAGGCGGCGACCTCTGCCTGCCAGTAGCCTGGGGGAATTTTGGGGGAATTGATCCCCCCAATGGTGTGGAATCCTGTTGCGTTACCTTGTGTTGAAGTGGCTGATTTTATTGGGATTTGTGAAAGTCGCCCAAAAAAATATGAGGCTAAAAACGGATTCGAAATCCGTTGTACTGGCAACAGTACCTAGGGTTCAAATCCCTATCTCTCCGCCATACGCGAAGTAGCCAAAGCCCCCGAAAACGTTGATGTTTTCGGGGGCTTTGTCGTTTCTGGCTTAGCGCTTAGGGCATTTTTAGGGCAGATTTCAATCACTCCAGACCGCAATAGGCCGAATTCGGCCGCTGTTCTGTAGGTTTTGGAATTGATTTCTGCCTTCCTGTTTTCATGGCGTTTTGTAATCATCGATGTTTCTAGGGAAATCTCCAGCCTCAATCGATTCCAGGAGGAACGTCATGCGCCCTACGGCTACCGAAAAACTGATTTTGCAAATGCTTTGCGATATTCATAAGCGCCTTGAGATTGACGACAGTTACGATGCTGAACTGATCTCGAAGGCGATCGCTTCTGATGACTACTGGGTGTTGGACTGGGCGTATGACATTCGCGACCCGGGTGATGATACTCCAGCTCATGTCAAGCTCGTGGCTGATACCCTCGACATGTACAGTTTCCTGCGTGACTCCTTCGAAGAGATCGGGCCTGAGGGAAGGCAGGTTGTTGAGGCTGCAGTTAGCAATGCTGCTGGCCAGGTCGTTTTCCCAGGTTTCGATGGTAACAATGAGGGTGAATACAGGACCGCCGCCCGTTTCCTTGTTGATGATCTGGAGCGTTTTCAGTCGATGAGGGAGGTGGCAGCTAAGAACTCGCACGTGCCTTCGGTCCAGGCCTACTCTCGTATGATCGAGGTCTTTGAACCAATCCGAACTACCTTGGTTGGGCATTTGATGAGCCCTGAGCAAATAATCGAGGTTCTGCAGGCTTGGGTACATCCCTCGAACAGATGATCAAACAGGCCCTCGCGGGCCTGTTTCATTCGAACCCCATCATCTTGGACACGATGTCCGCCATGCTCTTGGTATCCTTCGAGATCCAGCGGCCGTAGTGCTTGCGGACCATAGTCGTGTCGCTGTGGCCGAGTTGGCGGGCGACCCATTCAATCGGTACGTAACTCGACAGCGCTTGGCTTGCAAACGTGTGACGTGCTTGGTTGGCGCCTCGATGGCGAATGCCTGCTTTCTCAAGGTGCGCGGTGAACCAGTTGCTGACTGTCTTGCCGTTCCACAGCAAGCCGCTGGTGGAGCTGCGAAACAGGAAGCGGACCCGATCATGCTTCTTCGTGATGTTGTCCCGCTGCACAACGGTGATGTGCGTGGGCTCGGCATCCTTGGCTTCCGTCACGATCATGCTCAGCAGCTCCAAGGCCGGCGCGATTAGCTCCACCGTACGAATGCGCGAGCGCTCCTTCGGTACCTTGAACTCCCCAGCGACCAGGGCGCGCCGTATTGTCAGGGTGCCGGCCACCAGGTCGACGTCCTCTACCCCGGCCGCGATCAACTCGGACAGAGACAGCCCGGCCCAACAGTTGAAGACGATCATCCGGCTGTCTGTCATTCGCTCAGGGTCGGCGGCGGCTATCCGCTCGATCTCGCTCCGAGTGAATGGGTCGGCGAATTCGCTGTCGCTGTCAGACTGGATGTTCTCGATGCGCTCTAGGGGGTTGAGCTTGATGATCTCATCGCTGAACGCATCCCCCCACACCCCTCTTATGATTGTGAAAACGTCGTTTACGGTTTTCGGTTTGAGGCCATTGGTGAGTAGTTCGGCTTGGAACAATTCAAGCTCGCTCTTTGGGATGCTTGCTATTGTTCTGCCTGTGAATTTTTTTCTAACGTGCTCGGACTTGCTCTTATAGTTGATGAACGTACTGTGGGCCTTTTTGACCTTGGCAACTTCAAGCCACTGAGTTATTCCTTCGTCTACAGTCCTTTTGGCTGGCTCATTGGGAAGTTCTTGTCGAGCTTTGAGCCAAGCCGAATCTGGAAAGTGTGCCGCATAGTCGAAGCGGTTTTCCTTGATCTCCGCAAGTATCGTTCTGCGCTTGTTGTCTGCATATGCGATGGCGGCCTTGTTGATCTTGGCGACGTTTCGTAGGGGCTCCCGGCGGCGCTCGCCTTCATACATGAAGGCGATCCGCAGAAGGTTGCCATTGATATCGATGCCCGTCGGTAAGGCGCCGATACCTGCTGGGAGTTTCGCACTCATGGACGGCCGGCCATCCAGTTTTCGATTTCAACACGGTTGTAGACAATAACGTTGGCGGGGTCAGTACGCCATTGTTTCTCTTCCAGCCAGATGCCTCTATCACGGTACTTGCGTACCGCCTCAGTGCTCAGACCAAAAATTGGGAACAACAACTCTTTGCGGATCCATACTGCTGGAGTTATTAGAAGTTGCACCGCATCGGAGGTCGAGTTGCTTGCTTCGTTGATAGGTTTAACTTGTGGCTTTGCCATATGAAGACTCTCCGAATTACCGAAGTGGTCGCAGGCGCTGTGCCTGCTGACGATTTTTCGCGGCCACATTGGCCATGTACGCTTCCCATTTGCCGCTCTCGCGCTGTTGTCGGATTCGACTGCACCGCTTGTGTCGCCGCGTCGACCTGCCTTTGCCGCACACATCGCAGATGGCAGGAAGGTCGAGGCTGTGTGAGGCCATGGGTGGCCGGATGCGCTCAGTCATAACTCACTGCCTCGCTACCATTGTTGATAGCGTCCAGCGCGGCTTGGTCAAACAAGCGATGCATTTGGTTGGTGCCTTGCTCGTCCTCACGCTGCAGTTCGTGGATGATTTCCTGAATCAGTAACGTACCGCTCTGGATGCTGATCGGATTGCCCTTGTAGTCGATCGGCCATTCCGGTGCGCAAGTGATTGCGTGCAAGAGGCACTCGGTTGTGATGCGGATAACCAGTTGGTCGCCTTCGACAGCCACGCTCGGCAGCACGTCGGTGAGTTCGGAGGTCGACGTGCTCGGTTTTGCGCTGGCGGATAGGGCGTCCGCGATCGCCGCCGCAGCGTAATCCGCTACCGTGCACCCTTTCGGAACCTCTCTACCGGCGATGGTGGCCATGTCACGGTGTAGGCCATCGTGCCGTCGCTTGAGGTCGGCCAGTTGGGCGCGCAGCCGCTCGACCTCGCCGGAGTCTGCATGATCGTAGAGTGCAGAAACCGCAAACCCTTGTTCATGCCAGCCGGCTGCCAGGTCTTTGTCAGTTGTGTGGTCGTCGATGAAGCCATTGTCAAAGATGACCCAGGCCACCGGCGTGGCCTGATCCTGTTCGGCTTCTGGAGTGTTGAGGTCGGGCTGCTCGCCCTCCGCCTTGTCGAGGCTGCGGCAAGGCGCTGCCCCGGCGCCGGGGAGGCCGAAGAGCAGGATGCTGCTGTCGGGCTTGCAGCCCTCGGCTTCTACCTGGCGGCGGCGCTCGATTTCCGCGATCAGTTCCAGCGTTACCGCCGGCTCCATTGCCATGCCGTAGTCATTGAGTGCTACGGCGTCGTACTGGTTGTGCTTGGCTGCGGTGGCGAGCGCCTTCAGTTCGATGAGGTCGATGGTCATGCCTTGGTACTCCGAGAAATGATGAACCCCGCCGCTTGGCGGATCTTCGAGCACTTGTCGTGGCCGCCTGGGCGAGTACGCGATTTGCCGCACACGTCGCAGATCGCCGACATCGCTGGGCGAAGTAGGGGCTGCATGCCCCTACGCGTTCTGGTCTCAGGTTGATAGCTGGTAGCGGGATTCACAGTGAGTACCTCTCATGAGCGCGGCGGGCTGCCGGGCTCAGCACTAGAGCGGTGGCGGCGTCGGCATTGATAACAGCCGGTAACGTGCCTTTGGTGGCTGGGGCATAGCCTGGCAGACAAGGGCGACCTGCTGGCCATCACGAAGCGGATCAACGGCGGCACCAATGGCTTGGATGATCGCTTGGCCATCTATAAGCGAGCCGTTGAGGTGCTGCGGTGAGCGCGTGGGGCGGTCGACTGATCGCATTAGCGACCCTGGTGCTCGTGTCTGCCGTAGGTGCTCGGGCGGCCTGGGTGTGGCAGGCGAATGCCTACGGCGCACAGCTCGCCGAGCAGGCAGACGACTTCGGCGAGCAGTTGGCGGAGAAGGACCGCCTGTATGGCCGTGAGCGTGAGGAAGCTGCTGCAGCTGCGCTTAACCAATTGGCAGTGCAGCAGGATGCGCGTCGTGCCCTGGAGGCGCGCCTGCAGGATCAGACTAAAACGCATTGGAGGGAAATGAACGATGCTCAACAAGCTCAGGCTCGTCTGCGCGATAGGCTTGCTACCGCTGATCTGCGGTTGTCAGTCCTTGTCGAGGCCGATGCCCTTGCCGCCCAGGGTTGTGACAGTGGGGTGCGAAAGACCCCCAGCACCGGAGGCGTGGTACATGGAGCCGTACGCGCCCAACTTGACGCAGCGCATGCTCAACGAATTGTCGCCATCACGGACGAAGGCGACCGGGCAATCGTCGCTCTGAGGTCCTGCCAAACCTATATCCGTGAAATCGTAGACAACTAGGTGCTAAATTCATTAAGCGCGATCGCCTGATTATAAGTTATTAAGTTTTTGCTCGGGTGTAAATCGAAAGCTTAGATCTGGGCGGCGCGCTGTGTAGGGTTTAATATATTGACTGTTGCTGGCGTTTTTATTTAACAAGTCTCAGGTATGGCCTTTCTTTGCCCGCGGGCTTGCTTTTCGAGAATTTATTTCGACAATCTTTTACGATGTGGCTTAAGAGGTCTAAGTATTCCATGCATAATTTTTCTATTGATTTGTTTTCAAGTATTTTTGCATATTTATCTGGGACGTTGCCGAACTCATGTTGGGTATAACCTACTGATGTTGGAAGTTCAATGTAATACATTTCTGAGGAGCCGTCAGGAAAATCAATTTTCCACCCGTTGCCCCCGTATTGATCGCCTATTATGAATGCTGTAGCACCAGGTGGGCGAGGTAGATTGTGAAGTTCGCGGCTATCAAAAAGTGCTGAAACTTTATTTGTTTCAAGTTTTCCTTGTTTTAGTATCTCGTTTCTCAGTTCGACAAAATATTTGAGTGTTGGATTTTCTTGTAAGGCTTTTTGTACTTCAGTGTACCAGGGGTCAAAGTTTTCGACTTTGCCTTTTAAGTTTTGAATGACAAATGTTACACTTCTTGCAAATACTAGAAAGTTCCTTAGGCCTGTGTATCTCTTAGGGCCGACTATGGAGGTGAAATCATCATATCCATGTTTTGCAGTAAGTAAGGTTTCATCAATGCGATTAAGGATTTCTTCAACTTCTTTTTCCTGGGTTGTGCTCATTTTTAAGCTCCTCGCCAATCTCGGATTCCAGTAGGTGCGGTATTTTATGTAATGTAGTTGAAGAACGATTTAGGCATTGGCCCGGTCTCTGCGGGGGTTGTCCTGATGCAATCACGCTTCGTCCTGCCAGTCAATCTGTCCGGGCAAGTATGGCCAGAGGACGTCATGATTTTCACGTCGCTAAGCGACTGGAAGGATTGTAAACAATTGGGTCGAGTTAGAGTTGGATGTCTTAACCGCCTTGTTTTCCGAGGTGGTGTGCTATACAGGCTCAATCCACCATTACGCCTTGGTTGTGCCCTATAGGGCAGATGTAGTAAGACCGCCAGCTCGGCCTATTGGGGGTTGCTCATGGAGCAACCATGCGCTTTTTCATGTTGCTACTCCCTCATAATCGGAGTATGTCCAATTATTGTTCCCTTACCCGTATCTACCTTCGCGGTATACCTCAAGGCTGGCCGAGAAGAGGCGGAGTCCACAATCTCTTCGGGTGTAGCCTTCAGTATCGCCTGGGCGACCTTCTGTGAAGCCAGGTTGGTCATATCCGTCACTGCCTCAATGTAGATATACGAATATCCTGCCCGTCTGGCCTGCGCAGCTTGGTCGAGGACAACGTCTCGAAGCAGCGATTTAGCGTAGCCCTTGTTGCGGTTGGTTTCGGGTATGGCATAGCCCACCGCAACACAAGGCGCATCGCCGATCTTTCCATTCATGACGCAGGTCAAGAATGCCTCAACAGTCTTGCGATCATCCGAGAGCCGGACATACGTGAAGCGGGCAGTCCCAGGTGTTGGCACATCGAAGTGGCTGTAGAGGTTGGGATACCCAGGTACGGGGTCGATTTCTAGGATGCCGATACTCAAGCCCTGCTGAAAGGAAAGCATGCCGTCGTGTGGGTCGGCCATTTGCATTGTGAAGCTCCGAGGGTTGAGGTGGTAACCCCGATGCTAGCTGTTGCTTGGCAAATTGCCATGATGGAAGCGCTAAGATGGCCCGTTTTTTAGGGCAAATTTAGGGCAGAGTTGGGGCCGCATTAGGCCGTAATGAGTCACATCACCATGGCTCGATAGCAATGATTTCGGGCCTGAAGCGGCCTGTCGGGCAACCCGGGCGGGTTCAAATCCCTATCTCTCCGCCATACATGAAAAGCCCCGCTGATGAAAATCAGCGGGGCTTTTTAATGGGCAAAATTCGACGATAGGTAGGCTCGAGGCTCTCAAGAGTTTGCGGCAGATATCAGCGCTTCGGCCTCTAGTCTGCCGGGTCGTTGCCAATTCAACGACCGGCTTTGACAGGCCGCTTCGATCACTGAAACTCGAATTCCTTTTGAAACAGGTTGCTCAGGATCTGGGTGTTGCCTTGAGCATTGCAGACCGACGATGGTTTTGGGGTCAGGAGCTGCCGCGATCAGAGGCCTGGTCAGGATGGCTTTGACCAGGATGCTAGGGTCTGTATGAAAAGCCTTGAGACGAAGGTCAGGCAAGGCGAAAACAGCCGAGGAACGGCCGGGGTCGCGCTCGACTTTACGAGTTGTAAATGAGCATTCCGACCGGGCTGGCGCACCAGGCTGTTTTCAACGCAGCATCACCGAGTATCAAGGTTTTTCATACAGAGCCTAGTAGATCGCTATGGATCTTTGCCGATGGCGGCGCCCCCATCGCGGGACCAGCCCGCTCCTACAGGTAGAATGAACCAGGACTAAGCCGAAAGCGCGCCCGAGAAGCTCGGGCGCGCTTTTTAGTTATGCGAATTTACTTTCCAGCGCTCTGCACAGCACTCGTAAGGATCCGTCACACCCTCAGGCAACAGCCGTGCTGCGTGCAGGCCGGCGGCGATACAGCACAAGCGTTGCAGTGAACGCACACAGCGCTGCAAACATCAGCCAGTAAGCCGGGGCGGCCTTGTCTGACGTGGCATGGATCGCCCAGGTGGACACCGCCGGGGTGAAGCCGCCGAATACCGCAGTGGCGAGGCTATAAGCCAGGGAGAATCCGGCAACACGCACTTCGGTGGGCATGATTTCGGTCAGGGCCGGGATCAGTGCGCCGTTGTACACGCCGTAGAGGCACGAGAACCACAGCAGCACCTCCAGCATGTGAGCGAAGCTGGGGCTCTGGGCCAGGTACGACAGCGCGGGATATGCCGTGAGCACGGTCAGCAGGGACATCGCCGCCAGCAGCGGTTTGCGTCCCAGGCGATCGCTCAACGTGCCGCCGATCGGCAGCCACAGGAAGTTGGACACGGCGACCAGCAAGGTCACCATCAATGCGTCACTGGTATCGAGCTGCAGCACGGTTTTGCCAAAGGTCGGGGCGTACACGGTAATCATGTAGAAAGCGGTGGTGGTCATGGCCACCATCAGCATGCCCAGGATCACCACCGATGCGTTGGCGCACAGCGTCTTGAACACTTGGCTCATGGTCGGGCGATGTTCGCGTTTGGCGAATTCTTCGGTCTCCTGCAGGTTACGGCGCAGCAGGAAGATGCACGGGACGATCAGGCAGCCCACGGCGAAGGGAATCCGCCATCCCCACTGGGAGAGCTCCTCGGCGGACAACCACTGATTCAAGCCATAACCCAGGGCTGCGGCAACCATGATGGACACCTGCTGGCTGGCCGATTGCCAACTGGCGTAGAAGCCTTTGCGCCCGGGCGTGGCCATCTCCGCCAGGTAAACAGAGACGCCGCCGAGCTCGGCGCCGGCCGAGAACCCTTGCAGCAGCCTGCCTAGCAACACCAGGGCGGGCGCCCATAGACCGATACTGGCATAGCCGGGCACGAACACGATCAGCAAGGTGCCGCTGGCCATGATCGCCAAGGTCACGATGAGGCCCTGGCGCCTGCCTACGTCATCGATGTAAGCGCCAAGGATGATTGCGCCCAGCGGGCGCATCAGGAAGCCTGCGCCGAACACGGCGAAGGTCATCATCAAGGAGGCGAATTCGTTACTGGCAGGGAAGAACGCGGCAGCGATCTGGGTGGCGTAGAAGCCAAACAGGAAGAAGTCGAATTGTTCGAGGAAGTTGCCGGAGGTCACCCGGAAGACTCTTCCGGCTTTGGACGAAGCTTTGGCAGGGAGGGAGGGATTCATCACAGGCTCCAGCTATTCAGCGAATCTTTGTAAGAGGTTGTAACTAAAGATTCTTGCAGAAAGAGCATGAGTCAAAACATGAAACTTTCATTAGGTTGGCGCCCGTGGTGCCGTCAGGGGACGATCAATCGAGGCTGTTCTCGAGCGCCGCAAACAGTGCCTGGTACAACTGCTCCACCTCCGGCAGCTCCCTGGCCCGCAGGCAGCCATGAACCAGCCCGTGGCCGGGGAAGTAATCCACGGTCACGCCGTGATCCTCCAGCCGTTGCGCATAAAGCAGGCCGTCATCGCGCAATGGATCGAACTCGGCGACGGCAATGAAAGCGGGCGCCAGCCCTTTGAAATTGTCGGCGAGCAGCGGTAGCGCCAGCGGGCTGCGGGTAGTGGAGGGCAGGTAGGCATTCAGGCAGGCCTGCATGTCCGCGACAGACAGCAGCGGCGCATCGGCACATTCGCGTCGCGACACGCTGTCCTCGTCGCCCAGTGCTGGATAGATCAGTGCCTGCATGCGCGGCTGCGGCTCACCGGCCTCGCGCAGTGCCAGGCACAAGGCGGCGGCGAGGTTACCCCCGGCGCTGTCGCCGATGGCGACCAGGCGCGTGAGGTCGATCGGTATATCCAGCACGCCATCGCGCAGGGCGCGCCAGGCGGCGAGGCTGTCGTGCAGGGCGGCGGGGAAGGGGGTTTCCGGCGAGAGTCGGTAATCCACCGCCACCACCAGCACCTCCAGGCGAGCTGTCAGTTCGGCGCAGAAGAATGCGTGTGAATCGAGCCCGCCCAGCATCCAGCCGCCGCCGTGCATGAATAGCAGCGCTGGCCACCCATCGGCCGGTGCCGATTGTGCAGGCTGGAACACGCGCAGCGGCGCCAGTCCGGGCAAGCTCAGGTCGCGCACCTGCACGCCTTTCGGGCAGGGCGGGGTGAAGGCTGCTGCCATGCGTGAATAGGCCGCGCGCTGGGCCGACAGTGCAGGATCGGCCACGCCGAAGGCGCGGGTCCGCTCGATGAAGGCCTGCATGCCGGCCGAGAGTGCGTAGCGCTGCATTACTGTTGCGCGACCAATGCCGCATCGGCGGGCTTGCCGTCGAACGTGGTGACGCCTTCGAGCCAGGCCGAGACCTGCTCGGGGTGTGCCTTGAGCCAGTCTCGCGCGGCATCGAGCGGCGCTTTGCGGTTGAGGATCGGCTCCATGACCTGACTCACACCTTCACTGGTGAAACGCAGGTTGTGCAGCAGCTTGGCGACGTTGCCGCATTGTTGCTGGTAACCGGCAGCGGTCATGATCGAGACGGTGGCCGAGCCTTCGTTGGGGCCGAAGGCGTCATCGCTGCCGGAGAGGTAGCGCATGTCGATCTGCAGGTTCATCGGGTGCGGCTTCCAGCCGGCGAACACCACCCACTCGCCCTTCTGCACGGCACGCTTGACCGCTGTCAGCATGCCAGCCTCACTGGACTCTATGCCCTTGAAGCCCTTCAGGCCGAATTTGTCTTCGGCGATCATCTGCGCGGTGATGCGGTTCATGCCGCTGCCTGGCTCGATCAGGTACAGCTGGTTCTTGAGCTTGTCGCGAAACCTGGCGATGTCGGCGAAGGTCTTCAGGCCTGCGTCGTAGGCGTAGGCAGGCACGGCATAGGTGGACTGAGCATCGGCGAGGGTGGCGGGGCTGATCACGTCGATCTGCTGTTTGTCCAGGAAGGGCTTGGCCACCGATTGCATGGTCGGCTGCCAGTAACCGAGGAACACATCGAGGCGTTTTTCCGCCATGCCGGCCAGGACGATCTGCTGCGAGGCGCTGGTCTGCTTGACCTTGTAGCCCAGACTGTCGAGCAGGGCTTCGGCGACGGCGCTGCTGGCGACGACATCGGTCCAGTTCACCGAGCCCATGCGCACATTCTGGCAAGCGGCGGGCTCTGCGGCCCAGCTGGCTGCGCTGATACTCAGGAGTGTGGCGCAGGTGGCCGCCTTGATCGATCGCTGCATGACTTTTCCCCTCACGAGACGGTGATTATCGTTGTTATGTCATGACGCCCCGCGCGGCGGTGGCTGCCGCTCAGGTTATGAGTCGGCCGAGCGGAAAAATCGCACCCAGGCGACCTGCTTTTGCACCCAGGCGACTTCGAGTTTGGCACGCTACCGGATGAGGCGCTTGGCCGGGACGCTGTTCTGGTTGTTCAAAAATCACGCAACCCGTTGATTTTGCTTGCGCTATTCCCCTCCCTGATTGTGCCGCCCGCGTTGCGGGTATAGACTTTGCAAACTCTTCACCAAAGGCCCCCTTTGGTCCTCGCGACCGCCCGCCAGCATGAAACCGATCCAGTTGCCCCTGGGTGTGCGCCTGCGCGATGACGCCACCTTCATCAACTACTATCCGGGTGCCAACGCCGCGGCGCTGGGCTATGTCGAGCGGCTGTGCGAAGCCGACGCCGGCTGGACCGAGAGCCTCATCTATCTATGGGGTAAGCAGGGCGCGGGGCGTACTCACCTGCTGCAGGCCGCCACCCACCGTTTCCAGCAACTGGGCGAACCCGCTGTCTACCTGCCGTTGGCGCAATTGCTCGACCGTGGCGTGGAGCTGCTCGATCATCTGGAGCAGTACGAGCTGGTGTGCATCGACGACCTGCACGTGATTGCCGGCAAGGCCGACTGGGAAGAGGCGATGTTCCATCTGTTCAATCGCCTGCGAGACAGCGGCCGGCGCTTGCTGCTGGCGGCATCGAGTTCGCCGCGGGAGCTGCCGATCAAGCTTGCCGACCTCAAGTCACGGCTTACGCTGGCACTGATTTTCCAGATGCGTGGCCTGTCCGACGAAGACAAGCTGCGCGCCTTGCAACTGCGGGCCTCGCGCCGTGGCCTGCACCTGACCGATGAGGTCGGGCACTTCATTCTCACCCGTGGCACGCGCAGCATGAGCGCACTGTTCGATCTGCTCGAGCGCCTCGACCAGGCCTCGCTGCAGGCCCAGCGCAAATTGACCATTCCCTTCCTCAAGGAAACCCTCGGCTGGTAACCCTGAAAACACCGGGCCAGAGCGGCAAAACGCAAAAGTCACATTTTTTTCGATAAAATTTGCAAATAGGTCCGATAGAAGGCATAGTTTCCCCCTTCTAAAGGATTACAGACACGGTCGTGCCCATGCTCAAGCGCTTCGCACCCCTCGTGCCACTCGCACTCGTGACCCTGCTTTTTGGCTGCGCGGCCCAAGGCCCGATTTCCCAGCCCCAGGATCACCCATCGGTCACCGCGCAAACCGCGGTCAAGGCCAAGGCGTCGCATTCGTCGGTATTCGATGAAGAAGACCTCGCCACCGATGAAGACCTCCAAGCCTTCTCCAGCAACAGCAAGCCCTACCAGCTGCCCGTCCTTGCAGACAGCATCCTGGAGCGCGGCATGTCGCTGATCGGCACCCGTTATCGTTTCGGCGGTACTTCCGAGCAGTCCGGCTTCGATTGCAGCGGCTTCATCGGCTACCTGTTCCGCGAAGAGGCCGGCATGAACCTGCCGCGCTCGACCCGCGAGATGATCAACGTCGACGCACCCAAGGTCGCACGCAACAAGCTCAAGCCAGGTGACCTGCTGTTCTTCAGCACCAATGGCCGTGGCCGTGTCAGCCATGCCGGCATCTACCTGGGCGACAACCAGTTCATCCACTCCAGCAGCCGCCGCAGCGGTGGTGTGCGCATCGATAACCTCGGTGACCGCTACTGGAGCAAGACCTTCATCGAAGCCAAGCGTGCCCTGGCCATGGCGCCGACCACTACCCTGTCGCGCAACTGATATCAAAATGCTGTATCCTCGCACGGCGGCGTAGCTGAAAAGCTAGCCGCCGTGCGCATTTACGAATAGCGTCTAATCTAAATCCTTAACTCTTTTTTCGGCTGCGGCCGATTGGTCTCAGACAGGTTCTGACCCATGGCGATGATGACGCGCTTCGCATTCCTCTCCCTGGTGGCACTGCTTGCCGCCTGTTCCAGCCGTGCTCCGGCCCCGGCACCCGTGGCCAAGCCGCAGGTTACCTTCATTGACCAGCCTTCCTCGTCGCCCGTGGCTGACGACGTGCTGATCCGTGCCATCGGTCTGGTCGGCACCCCGTATCGCTGGGGCGGCAACACGCCGGACTCGGGCTTCGATTGCAGTGGCCTGATCGGTTATGTGTACCGCGATGCGGCGAACATCAGCCTGCCACGCTCGACCCGCGAGATGATCGTCATGCGTGCGCCGACCGTGAGCATCAACGCGCTGCAGTCCGGTGACCTAGTGTTCTTCGCCACCGGCGGTGGTTCGCAGGTAAGCCATGCCGGGATCTACGTGGGTGAGGGGCGCTTCGTGCATGCGCCGTCCACCGGCGGTACGGTGCGGCTGGACTACCTGTCGAACAGCTACTGGTCCAAGGCCTACCTGCAGGCCAAGCGGGTGTTGACGCCGGGGCATCTGGCGCAGAATCCCTGAGATCGTCGGGGCTGCACAGCAGCCCCGACGTACATTCAAGCCTGCTTGAGCAGCAGCGCCACCCCCGGATGGTATTGCCCCGACTCGTTATGCAGCTTGCGGTACGCATACGGGAAGTACCAGGCAATCGCACAGGCCGTGTGCTTGTTCAGGTCATCGACCAGATCCTGCAGTTCCTCGGGGCTTGCATTCTGCCCCGCCTTCCACGGGCTGACGAACAGCGCCCCGGCCTTGAGCTGGCTGGGATAGGCTGCCAGCCGCGCCAACGTCGCCGCCTCCTGCAGGGCCCCCGCCAGATCCAGGCGGGCGATCTTCGGCCAGCGCTGTTCAGTGTGCAGATGAATGGAGTGTTCGGCACCGGCAATCGACAGATCGCAGCGCCCTTCTCGCTCACCTTCGTCACGCTGCTTCTTGCTCTGATAGTGCTGCAGCGCCACCAGCTCGGCCTGCCAGGCCGCCGCGGCGAGAATACCGGCATTGGCCTGGGCACCATGCCAGTAGGGCGCGTCGCCGTCGCCGTGGATCTGGTTGAAACGGTCGATGCAGTCGATCCAGCGCTCCAGGGCCGGGCGCAGGAACTCCAGGTGCGGGTTGTTGATGATCAAGCCTTGCATGCCGCGCTCTCCTTTTATTATGGTCGCGTACAGCCGGTGATGGCTGTGTGATATCACTGCTTCAATAGTGAGACAAGCATCCAGATCAACCGTTCATCGTCCGCGTTTAATTGACGCTCCCGGTGCAACCCTCTAACCTTCGCGGCGTGTTTCAGGTGCTCTGCGGATCAGCTCCGGCAGGGTGAAACTGGGAAGCCGGTGGGCGCCAGCAGGGCGCGAATCCGGCGCTGCCCCCGCAACGGTAGGTGAGTCAAGGCCGCGCAAGGCCACTGGGTGTCCACACCCGGGAAGGCGCGCGGTTTCGGGCCAAGGCCCGGCTCACGAGCCCGGAGACCGGCCTGTCACTGCCAACGGCATCACGGAGGGTGATGCGCGCTGCCCCGTGGTGTCGCCACGGCTTTTGCGCGCTCCCTTCGCCTGCCTGCCTTGTTTTCTGTCGTTGCCTGGTGCCCGCCCGCGAGTGCCCGACCGGTGCGTCGACAGCTTGCGGAGAACCCCTGATGAGCGAATCCACCGAACGCGACGAACGCCACTTGGCGCGCATGCAGCGCAAAAAAGCGATCATCGACGAACGTATCGCCAACTCCCCCAACGAATGTGGCCTGCTGCTGGTGCTCACGGGCAATGGCAAGGGCAAGAGCAGCTCGGCCTTCGGCATGCTCGCCCGCGCGCTGGGGCATGGCATGCAGTGCGGGGTGGTGCAGTTCATCAAGGGTCGCAACAGCACTGGCGAAGAGCTGTTCTTCCGCCGCTTCCCCAATGAAGTGCGCTACCACGTGATGGGCGAGGGCTTCACCTGGGAAACCCAGGACCGCCAGCGCGACATCGCGGCTGCAGAAGCGGCCTGGGCGGTCTCCCGCCAGTTGCTGCAGGACCCGTCGGTGCAGTTCGTGGTGCTCGACGAGCTGAATATCGCCCTCAAGCACGGCTACCTCGACCTCGACCAGGTGCTCTCGGACATCCAGGCCCGTCCACCGATGCAGCACGTCATCGTCACGGGCCGCGCCGCCAAGCCGGAGATGATCGAGCTGGCCGACACCGTGACCGAGATGGGCATGCTCAAGCACGCCTTCCAGGCCGGTATCCGCGCACAGAAGGGCGTTGAACTGTGAGTCGAGCCACCCGTCATTGCCCAGCGGTGTTGATCGCCGCACCGGCCTCCGGCCAGGGCAAGACCACCGTCACTGCCGCCCTGGCGCGCCTGCACCGCAACCTCGGGCGCAAGGTGCGGGTGTTCAAGTGCGGGCCGGATTTTCTCGACCCGATGATCCTGGAGCGCGCCAGTGGCGCCCCGGTGTATCAGTTGGACATGTGGATGATCGGCGAGCAGGAGAGCCGCCGCCTGTTGTGGGACGCCGCCGCCGAAGCCGACCTGATCCTCATCGAGGGTGTCATGGGGCTGTTCGACGGCACGCCGTCGAGCGCTGACCTGGCGCGGCATTTCGGCGTGCCGGTGCTGGCGGTGATCGATGGCACTGCCATGGCCCAGACCTTCGGGGCCCTGGCCCTGGGGCTGGCGCGCTACCAGCCCGACCTGCCATTCGCTGGCGTGCTGGCCAACCGGGTCGGCAGCCTGCGTCATGCGCAACTGCTCGAAGGCAGCCTGACCGAAGGCTTGCGCTGGTATGGCGGGTTGTCTCGCGAGCGCGGCATCGAATTGCCCAGCCGTCACCTCGGGCTGGTCCAGGCCAGTGAGCTGAACGATCTGGATGCACGCCTGGACGCCGCCGCCGAGGCCTTGGGCGCCAGCTGCGATGCTGCCTTGCCGCCACCGGTGGCCTTTGTCGAGCCACAAACCGTGCACTCGGCCGCAAGCCTGGCCGGTGTGCGCATCGGTGTGGCCCGCGACGAGGCCTTCGCCTTCCTCTATGGCGCCAATCTCGACCTGCTGCGCGATCACGGCGCGGAGCTGGTGTTTTTCTCCCCGTTGCATGATCGCCACCTGCCTGTGGTCGACAGCCTGTATTTGCCTGGCGGCTACCCCGAACTGCATCACCACGCCCTGGCGGCCAACGCGCCGATGCGCGAGGCGATCCGCGGCCATCATGCCGAAGGCAAACCCTTGTTGGCCGAATGCGGCGGCATGCTCTATCTGCTCGATGCCTTGACCGACGTTGCGGGCGAGCGCGCCGAGCTGCTGGGACTGTTGCCCGGCGAAGCCGTGATGCAGAAGCGCCTCGCCGCCTTGGCGCTGCAGGCTGTCGAGTTGCCTGAAGGCACCCTGCGTGGCCATACCTATCACCACTCCCTGACCACCACCGAGCTTGTGCCCATCGCCCGTGGCCTGAGCCCCAATGGCGGACGTGGCAACGAGGCGGTCTATCGTCTGGGGCGCTTGACGGCGTCCTACGTGCACTTCTATTTCCCTTCCAACCCCGAAGCGGCGGTGGCGCTGTTGCGACCATGAACGAACACGCTTTCAGCGAGGCCGAGCGCGCTGCGGTCTACCGCGCGATCGGCGAGCGTCGCGACATGCGCCACTTCATCGGCGGCGACGTGGCGCCTGCGCTGCTTGCCCGGCTGCTGGCCGCCGCGCACCAGGCGCCCAGCGTCGGGTTGATGCAGCCCTGGCGCTTCATTCGGATCAGCCAGCGCGATCTGCGCTTGCGCATCCAGGCGCTGGTGGAGGAAGAGCGGATTCGCACCGCCGAGGCCCTCGGTGAGCGCTCCGATGCATTCATGAAGCTCAAGGTCGAAGGCATCGGCGAGTGCGCCGAGGTGCTGGTTGCCGCCTTGATGGACAAGCGCGAGCCGCACATCTTCGGCCGCCGCACCCTGCCGGAAATGGACCTGGCGTCGATGGCCTGCGCGATCCAGAACCTCTGGCTGGCCGCACGCGCCGAGGGGCTGGGGATGGGCTGGGTGTCGTTGTTCGACCCGCAGGCGCTGGGCGAGCTGCTGGGCATGCCGACTGGGGCCAAGCCGGTGGCGGTGTTGTGCCTGGGGCCGGTGGCGAAATTTTACGAAGCGCCCATGCTGGTGCTGGAAGACTGGGCGCGTGAGCGGCCGCTGAGCGAGATGCTCTACGAGAACCAATGGGGAGAGCGGCCATGAGCATCGCCTTGCTGACCGTGGCCGGTGTGGCGCTGGATGCGCTGTTGGGGGAGCCGCAGCGGCGTCATCCTCTGGTGGCTTTCGGCAACTTCGCCGGGCGTCTGGAGCAGCGCTTGAATGCCGGTGGCCGTGGCTGGCGCAGCCACGGCGTCAGTGCCTGGTTCCTGGCCGTGGTGCCCTTGACCCTGCTGGCGCTGATCCTGTCGTGGCTGCCCTACATCGGTTGGCTGGTGGACGCCCTGGCGCTGTATTGCGCGCTGGGCATGCGCAGCCTGGGCGAGCATGTATTGCCCGTGGCCCAGGCCCTGCGCCAAGGGGATCTGGATGAAGCACGGCGACGGGTAGGCTATCTGGTCAGCCGCGAGACCCGCGAGCTCGACGAGGCTGCCGTGGCCCGCGCCGCCACCGAGTCGGTGCTGGAGAATGGCAGCGATGCGGTGTTCGCCGCGCTGTTCTGGTTCGTCGTGGCCGGTGCGCCGGGCGTGGTGCTGTATCGCCTGAGCAATACCCTGGATGCCATGTGGGGCTATCGCAATGAGCGCTTCGAGCGCTTTGGCTGGGCTGCGGCGCGCATCGACGATGTGCTCAACTTCCTGCCGGCCAGGCTGGTGGCACTGACCTACGCGTTGCTGGGCAAGACCCGCCTGGCCTTGAGGTGCTGGCGCAGCCAGGCGCCACTGTGGGACAGCCCCAACGCGGGCCCGGTGATGGCCGCAGGGGCCGGCGCCCTGGGCGTGGAGCTGGGAGGCCCGGCGGTGTACCACGGCGAGCTGCACGAACGCGCCCGTCTGGGTGAGGGGCCGGTGGCCGATGCCGATGCCATCGAGCGCGGCTGGAGCCTGGTGCAGCGCGGCGTATGGCTGTGGCTGCTGGTGATCTGCACGGGGGCCTGGCTCTATGCTTGAACATGGTGGTCGCCTGCTGCGCGCGATGCGCCAGTACGGTATCGCACGCGAAGACTGGCTCGACCTGTCCAGCGGTATCGCTCCCTGGTCCTTCGCCATCCCACCGATTCCGCTGGATGCCTGGGCGCGCCTGCCCGAGGTCGAGGATGGCCTGGAGCAGGCCGCGCGCGCCTATTACGGTGTCGATGAGCTGCTCGCGGTGGCCGGTTCCCAGGCGGCGATCCAGGCCTTGCCGCATTTGCGCGCGCGCGGGCGTGTTGGCGTGTTGTCGCCGTGCTATGCCGAGCATCCGCACGCCTGGCAGCGCGCCGGGCATGAGCTTGTCGCGCTCGATGACGACCAGGTCGAAGAGGCCCTGGACAGTCTCGATGTGCTGTTGCTGGTCAACCCGAACAATCCGACCGGGCGCTGTGTACCGCGCGAGCGTCTGCTCGCCTGGCACGCTCACCTGGCCCGGCGCGGCGGCTGGCTGGTGGTGGACGAGGCGTTCATGGACAACACCCCGGCACACAGCCTCATCGACCAGAGCGGACGTGCTGGATTGATCGTGCTGCGTTCGTTCGGCAAGTTCTTTGGTCTGGCCGGTGTGCGTCTGGGCTTCGTCATGGCCGAGGCGCCACTGTTGCAGCGCCTGGCCGAGATGCTGGGGCCATGGACGGTCAGCGGCCCGACTCGAATCATCGGCCAGTCGTGCTTCGCCGACCATGCCTCGCAGCAGACGCAGATCCTGCGCTGCGCCGAAGCCAGCGCACGCCTGGCAGCACTGTTGGCCGAGTCCGGCTTGCCCGCCACTGGCGCCTGTAACCTGTTCCAGTACCTGCGTGATCCGCGCGCCGCGCAGTTGCATGACTTTCTCGCCCGTCGCGGCATTCTCGTGCGCCTGTTCGAAACGCCTGCCGCCCTGCGCTTTGGCTTGCCCGCCTGTGCGGCGGATGAACAGCGCCTGCGCCAGGCGCTGCAGGACTTCCAGAAGGAATCGGCATGACCACCCTCATGGTGCAAGGCACCACCTCCGATGCCGGCAAGAGCACGCTGGTTACCGCCCTGTGCCGCTGGCTGTTGCGCCAGGGTGTCGGCGTGGTGCCGTTCAAGCCGCAGAACATGGCGCTCAACAGCGCGGTGACCGCCGACGGTGGCGAGATTGGCCGCGCCCAGGCGGTGCAGGCCCAGGCCTGCCGGCTGGCGCCGCACACCGACATGAACCCGGTGCTGCTCAAGCCCAACAGCGACACTGGCGCCCAGGTCATCGTCCATGGCCGCGCGGTAACCAGCATGAACGCCGTCGCCTACCACGACTACAAGGCCATCGCCATGCAGGCGGTGCTGGCCTCGCACCAGCGCCTGAGCGCCGCCTACCCGGTGGTGATGGTCGAAGGTGCAGGCTCGCCCGCCGAGATCAACCTGCGCGCCGGCGATATCGCCAACATGGGGTTTGCCGAGGCAGTGGACTGCCCGGTGATCCTGGTGGCCGATATCAACCGTGGCGGCGTTTTCGCCCACCTGGTCGGCACCCTCGAACTGCTGTCGCCCAGCGAGCAGGCGCGGGTGAAGGGGTTTGTCATCAACCGTTTTCGCGGTGACATCGCCTTGCTGCAACCGGGCCTGGACTGGCTCGAGCAGCGTACCGGCAAACCGGTGCTGGGCGTATTGCCCTACGTCACCGACCTGCACCTGGAGGCCGAGGACGGCATTGACCGGCGCCAGTCGCTCAAGGGCGATCGTGTGCTCAAGGTGATCGTTCCGGTGCTGCCGCGCATCAGCAACCACACCGACTTCGACCCGCTGCGCCTGCACCCGCAGGTGGACTTGCAGTTCATCGGACCCGGCCAGCCGATCCCGCCTGCCGACCTGATCATCCTGCCCGGCTCCAAGAGCGTGCGCGGTGACCTGGCGCAATTGCGCGAGCGCGGCTGGGACAGCGCCATTGCCCGCCACCTGCGTTATGGTGGCAAGCTCATCGGCATCTGTGGCGGGCTGCAGATGCTCGGGCGCCAGGTGCACGACCCGCTCGGGCTGGAGGGGCCAGCAGGTTCGAGCGCTGGGCTGGGCCTGTTCGACTACGCCACGGTGCTGGAAGCCGAAAAGCAGCTGCGCAATGTCGCAGGCGTGCTGAGCCTCGAGCAGGCATCGGTGTCGGGCTACGAGATTCACGCAGGTGTCACCCAGGGGCCTGCGCTGGAGCAGCCCGCGGTGATGCTCGCAGACGGCCGTGCCGATGGCGCGATCAGCGCCGACGGGCAGATACTCGCCACTTATCTGCATGGCCTGTTCGAGGTTAGCCAGTCGTGCGCCGCGCTGCTGCGCTGGGCCGGGCTGGATGACGTCGAGGTGGTCGATTACGAGGCATTGCGCGAGCGCGATATCGAGCGTCTGGCCGACCTCATCGAGCAGCACCTGGACACTGCGCAGTTGCGCGCCTTGTGTGGAGTCGCCTGAGATGCGCAACCTGATCCTCGGTGGTGCCCGCTCGGGCAAGAGCCGCCTGGCCGAGCAACTGGCTGCGGCCAGTGGTTTGCCGGTCACCTACATCGCCACCAGCGAGCCGCTGGACGGCGAGATGAATGAACGCGTGCGCCTGCACCGCGAGCGTCGGTCTTCTGACTGGGGGCTGATCGAAGAGCCTCTGGCCTTGGCCCGCGTGCTGCGTGCCGAAGCCGACCAAGGGCGCTGCCTGCTGGTGGATTGCCTGACCCTGTGGTTGACCAATCTGCTGATGCTCGACGACGAGCAGCGCCTGGCCGAGGAGCGTGACGCGCTGCTCGACTGCCTGGGTAGCCTGCCGGGCACGCTGATCCTGGTCAGCAACGAAACCGGCCTGGGCGTGGTGCCCATGGGCGAGCTGACCCGTCGTTACGTCGACCTGGCCGGCTGGCTGCACCAGGCCGTGGCCGAACGCTGTGAGCGCGTGGTGCTCACGGTTGCCGGCCTTCCTCTCATGCTCAAAGGACCTGCTCTATGAATACCACCTGGTGGCTCGATGCCTGCCAACCCCTCGACAACGACGCCATGGAGCAGGCGCGCAGCCGTCAGCAGCAACTGACCAAACCCGCCGGATCGCTGGGCCAGCTGGAAGCCCTGGCGATTACCCTGGCCGGCCTGCAAGGTCGTGAGCGTCCGAACCTCGAGCGCGTGGCAATCGGCCTGTTTGCCGGTGACCATGGCGTGGTGGAGGAGGGTATCTCCGCCTATCCCCAGGCAGTTACT
The DNA here is from genome assembly GCF_057197165.1 of Pseudomonas sp. SYWMCR5. Classification (NCBI taxonomy): domain Bacteria; kingdom Pseudomonadati; phylum Pseudomonadota; class Gammaproteobacteria; order Pseudomonadales; family Pseudomonadaceae; genus Pseudomonas; species Pseudomonas sp. SYWMCR5. The sequence continues at coordinate 576,356 of NZ_JBXUNH010000001.1, read as the reverse complement.
GGCCAGATGTTGCGCAATTTCGTCGGCGGTGGCGCGGCGATCAGCGTGCTGGCGCGTCAACTGGAGGCGACGCTGGACGTGGTCGACCTGGGGACCATCGACCCCGAACTACAACTGCCGGGCGTGCATCACCTGCGCCTGGGTACCGGTACTGCCAACTTCGCCCGTCAGCCAGCGATGACCGACGCGCAACTGCGCGCCGCGCTCGCGGCCGGGCGCGACAGTGCCTTGCGTGCAGCAGAGCAGGGCGCGCAGTTGTTCATCGGTGGCGAGATGGGCATTGGCAACACCACGGCAGCGGCGGCCCTGGCCAGTGCGTTGCTCGGGTGCCCGGCCAATGCCCTGAGCGGCCCGGGTACCGGGCTCGACAGTGCCGGGGTACGGCACAAGGCCGAGGTGATCGAGCGTGCCCTGACATTGCACGGCCTGCAGGACGGCGACCCGTTGCGGGCATTGGCCTGCGTCGGTGGTTTCGAGATCGCCGCGCTGGCGGGGGCGTACCTGGCCTGCGCGCAGGAAGGGATAGCGGTGCTGGTCGACGGCTTCATCTGCAGCGTGGCGGCCTTGGTTGCCGTGCGCCTCAATCCGCAGTGCCGCCAGTGGCTGCTGTTCGCCCACCAAGGCGCCGAGCCTGGGCATCGGGCCTTGCTCGAGGCGCTGCAGGCAGAACCGCTGCTGGCCCTCGGGCTGCGCCTGGGCGAGGGCAGCGGTGCTGCGCTGGCGGTTCCATTGATGCGTCTGGCCTGCGCGCTGCACGGGCAGATGGCGACCTTCGCCGAAGCGGCGGTCGCGGATCGCCCGGCATGATCCTCGATCTGCTGCGCCATGGTGAGACCGAACTGGGCGGCGGCCTGCGCGGCAGCCTGGACGACGCCCTGACCGCGCAGGGCTGGACGCAGATGCGTGCGGCTGTCGAGAAGGGTGGGCCCTGGGACGTGCTGGTCAGTTCGCCCTTGCAGCGTTGTGCACGTTTCGCCGACGAGCTGGGCGCAGGTCTCCAACTGCCGGTGCAGCTCGAAGCGGGTGTACGCGAGCTGCACTTTGGCGAGTGGGAAGGACGCAGCGCGGCGCAGATCATGCAGACCGAAGCTGACGCCTTGGGGCTGTTCTGGGCTGACCCTTACGCCTTCACGCCGCCTGCAGGCGAGCCGGTTGCCGACTTCGCCGAGCGCGTGCTGGCCGCGATCGAAACCCTGGCCCGGCAACACTCGGGCAAGCGCGTGCTGCTGGTGACCCACGGCGGTGTCATGCGCCTGTTGCTGGCGCGTGCCCGTGGCCTGCCGCGTGAGCAGTTGCTGCAGGTCGAGGTGGGGCACGGTGCGTTGGTACGCCTGGCGCTGCAGGCTGACGGCCAGTTGCGTGAGGTAGCCTGATGCTGCCGTTCTGGATTGCCCTGCAGTTTCTCAGCAGCCTACCGGTAAGCCTGCCGGGCATGCCGGAGCCGCGGCAGATGGGCCGCTCGCTGCTGTTCTACCCCGCCGTCGGGTTACTGTTCGGCCTGCTGCTGTGGGCTGCCAGCGCGCTGCTGCAGGGGGCAGCGGCACCGTTGCAGGCGGCATTGCTGCTGACCTTGTGGGTGCTGCTCAGTGGCGCCCTGCACCTGGATGGCCTGGCCGACAGTGCCGATGCCTGGCTGGGTGGCTTCGGCGACCGCGAGCGCACCTTGCAGATCATGAAAGACCCGCGCAGTGGCCCGATTGCCGTGGTCACCCTGGTGCTGGTGCTGCTGTTGAAGTTCTGCGCCTTGTGGGTGCTGGTCGAGCGTGGCGCGGGTGCCTGGTTGGTTCTGGCGCCAGTGGTCGGGCGGGCTGCGATGCTCGGTTTGTTCCTCTGCACACCTTATGTGCGTGCGGGGGGGCTGGGCTCGGCACTGGCCGAACACCTGCCCAGGCGTGCGGCAGGCGGGGTGCTGCTGGGCAGTGCGCTGGGCTGTCTGGTGCTGGGTGGCTGGCTGGGGCTGTGGCTGCTTCTAGTGGCAGCGCTGGTCTTTGCGCTCTTGCGGCGGCAGATGTGCCGCCGGTTGGGCGGGACCACCGGTGACACTGCAGGTGCACTGCTGGAACTGCTGGAGTTGACGGTGGTATTGGGGCTGGCACTTTTGTATTGATACCCGGGCAAATTCGGAATCTGCCTTCAATCATTGTGGAAATTTCCCAGTGTTTGCAGGGTTACGCTCGGCTTCCTTCCGTGCCCTGGGGTAATCTCCGATGCTCTACCGTCTGCTTGTCGGCCTGTTGTTACTGGTGCCGCTAACGGCTCCAGCAGCTGATCTGATCGATTTCTGGGGCACACCGCGCCACGGTGGTAACAGTTTCAACCGCCTGCCGCCCGAGCAAGCTTACTTCGACGCCCTGCAAGCCTACGGTGCGACCTGGGTGCGGCTTTCGTACGACAAATGGAAGCCGGCCGGCAGGGATTTCCTGTTGGGCGACGCCGACAACTACACAGAGCTTGTCCAGACAGATCTGGACACACTGAAACAGGTGCTGGATCGCGCGCAGCGTGCAGGCCTGAAAGTGGTCATCGCACCGCTTTCGCTGCCGGGCATGCGCTGGTCGCAGAACAATCAGGGTCATTTCGATGATCGGCTGTGGCAGGACAAGCGCTACTGGGTTCAGTCCGCGGCCTTCTGGCGGGACCTGGCGCAGGCATTGAAAGGCCATCCCGCTGTCGCAGCCTATAACCTGGTCAATGAGCCCGCCCCGGAAAAGCAGGGTGGTCTGCCGGAGCATGCCTCGCAGGAGCAGATGAAAGCCTGGTATGCGCGGCAGCAGGGCGGGCCGCGTGATCTGCCGGCACTGTCTGCCAAGCTGCTGGCAGCGATCCGGGCAGTGGACGACAAGACCCCGGTGATGGTCGATGCCGGCTGGTATGCCGCGGCCGATGCTTTCGGCTATTGGCCAAGGCCGCTGGCAGATGTGCGTGTGCTCTACAGCGTGCACATGTACGAACCCTACGCTGCCACCAGTGCGCCGAACATGGCGCGCAAGCGGCCGTTCGAATACCCGGGCAGGGTGCCTTTCGCGGGGCGTGACGAGCACTGGGATGCGGCGCGGGTAGCACAGTACCTGCAACTTCCGCTGCAATGGGCCGAGGCCATGCGGGTCCCGCGTTCACGACTGGTGGTCGGCGAGTTCGGCTGTATGCGCCGTCTGCCGGGCTGTCATCGCTACCTGGAGGACGTTCTGGAAGTGCTCGTGCATGAGCGGCTGCACTGGGCCTTCTACAGTTTTCGCGAGGACAGCTGGGATGGCATGGACTACGAACTGGGCAGCGGCAAGGTGCCGTGGCGCTACTGGAAGGCTATCGACGAGGGCGCGCCCGATCCGCTCGAGCGTAAGGCCGGTGAGGCATTCGAACCGATTCGTCGGCGTTTGCAGCCATGAGCGAATCGAGAAACTTCTTGCAACATCCCTGGGTGCGGGTATATACACGCTTTCATGTTGACCAGTGAATGCATCTGCACCCACCTGCGTCGTGCCGCCCGCGGGGTGAGCCGACATTACGACGAGGCCCTGGCGGGCTTCGGTATCAATGTCGCGCAGTTTTCCTTGTTGCGTCATCTGCAGCGGCTCGACCAGCCGAGTATCACCAGCCTGGCCGAGGCCATGGGCCTGGACCGCAGCACCTTGGGTCGCAACCTGCGGGTGCTGGAGGCCGATGGGTTGGTGGCGCTTGGCGAGGGCAGCGACCAGCGCAATCGCCTGGTGTGCCTGACCGAGGCTGGCAAGGCGTGCCTGGCTGCCGCACATCCTGCCTGGGAGCAGGCTCAGCTACAGTTGGTCGAGCATCTGGGCGAGGAGCAGCGCGATGAACTGGTTCGCTTGTTGGAGCGTTTGGCCTGAAATGTGCCCTATAAAGCGGGTATATACCCGCACAAACCTTGCGATGGTTAGGAGACAACAACAATGACTTCCGTTTGGCGAACCAGTGGCTGGGTGCTGCTCGGGGCGGCGCTGATCCTGGCGCTGTCGCTGGGTGTGCGGCATGGCTTCGGCCTGTTCCTGGCCCCCATGAGCGCCGATTTTGGCTGGGGGCGTGAAGTCTTCGCCTTCGCCATCGCCCTGCAGAACCTGATCTGGGGATTGGCCCAGCCGTTCGCCGGCGCGCTGGCCGATCGCCTGGGCGCGGCGCGGGTGGTGATCATTGGCGGCATTCTCTACGCCGTTGGCCTGGTACTGATGGGCATGGCCGATTCGATCTGGTCGTTGTCGCTGAGTGCTGGCTTGCTGATCGGCATCGGGCTGTCTGGTACCTCGTTCTCGGTAATCCTCGGCGTGGTTGGCCGCGCGGTGCCGCCGGAAAAACGCAGCATGGCCATGGGGATTGCCAGCGCGGCGGGATCGTTCGGCCAGTTCGCCATGCTGCCGGGTACGCTTGGGCTGATCCAGTGGCTGGGCTGGTCGGCAGCGCTGCTGGTACTGGGTTTGATGGTGGCGCTGATCGTGCCTTTCGTCGGGCTGCTGCGCGATCGGCCACTGCCCAGCCAGGGCGGCGAGCAGACGCTGGGCCAGGCACTGCGCGAGGCGTGCTCGCATTCCGGTTTCTGGCTGCTGGCACTGGGCTTTTTCGTCTGCGGTTTCCAGGTGGTGTTCATCGGTGTGCACCTGCCGGCCTATCTGGTCGACCAGCACTTGCCAGCGACCATCGGCACCACGGTGCTGGCACTGGTCGGGTTGTTCAACATCGTTGGCACCTACACTGCCGGCTGGCTGGGCGGACGCATGTCCAAGCCGCGTCTGCTGACTAGCCTCTATCTGTTGCGGGCGGTGGTGATCGTGCTGTTCCTGTGGATACCGGTGACCGAATTCAGCGCCTACCTGTTCGGCATTGCCATGGGCCTGTTGTGGTTGTCGACGGTGCCGCTGACCAATGGCACGGTGGCGACCCTGTTCGGTGTGCGCAACCTGTCGATGCTGGGGGGGATCGTGTTCCTGTTCCATCAGCTCGGCGCCTTCCTCGGTGGCTGGCTGGGCGGGGTGGTCTATGACCGCACGGGCAGCTATGACCTGGTCTGGCAGATCTCCATCCTGCTCAGCCTGCTGGCGGCGGCCCTCAACTGGCCGGTGCGCGAACGCCCGGTTGCGCGCCTGCAGGCCACGGCGGCATGAACCGCGCCTTGCTGCGCGGGCTGCTGGTGGCGGGTGCGCTGCTGGTGGTGGCGCTCGCCTGGTGGGGCTGGCATCAGGGCGGATTGGCGTTGATGCAACTGGGCATGGGTGTTTGTTAAGCGCTACCCTGCAAGGCAAGGAATTGTCTTGCAGGAGAACAAGAACATGCTCACTCGTTGGTTCGCGCTACCTTTGCTGGCCCTGACAGTCACTGCTTCCACTTGGGCGGCCGAATGCCCGGCGCTGCTGCAGGGCAGCCTGCCGGAGCTGCGTGGCAAAGGGCAGGTCGAGCTGTGCCAGCGCTACGCCGGCAAGCCGTTGGTGGTGATCAATACCGCCAGTTACTGCGGCTTCGCGCCGCAGTTCGAGGGCCTGGAGGCTACCTACAAGGAGTACCACGAGCAGGGGCTGGAAATGCTCGGCGTCCCCTCCAACGATTTCAAGCAGGAAGATGCCGACAGCGAGAAGACCGCCAAGGTCTGCTACGCCAACTACGGCGTCACCTTCACCATGACCAAGACCCAGTCGGTGCGTGGCAAGGATGCGATCCCGCTGTTCGTCGAGCTGGCAAAGCAGAGCAGTGCGCCCAAGTGGAATTTCTACAAGTACGTGGTGGACCGGCGAGGCAAGGTGATCGGCAATTTCTCCAGCCTGACCAAGCCGGATGATCCGGCGTTCCGGGCGGCTATCGAGAAGGCCATTGCGTCGCAGCCTTGATGCAGCGCTTTCTGTTGATGGGCGATCAGTGCGGGTGCACGGTGATTGCCACCAGGCGCATCACCACGGGCCGCACCATCAGCACGCAGACGAACGCCACCGGCATCGCCAACTGATAGGCCTGGAGTACTTTGCGCAAGTAGTCCTGGTCGATGCCGGCCGTTGCAGCAGTGATCACGAAGCACATCAGCATCGCCATGATCGCCGACATGTAGAAGGCGAAGACATAGGGTGTGGCACTGGCGCGCAGCTTGCGACGGCGGGGCTGGGACAAAGGAGTCATGAGGGCGCCTCTTGGTTGAACATGAGAAGCGCAGGGTAACAATGGCCTCCTGTGCGCTGTAGACCCGTCGCGCTGAGTTCTTTATAAAGAGATTCTTACGAATCCCCAGAGCCCGCCATGGATCTGCTCAACGCCATCCGCAGTTTCATCAAGGTCGTCGAGGCCGGCAGCATTGCCGGTGCGGCGCGCGCACTGGGCCTGAGTGCGGCAGCGGTCAGCCAGAACCTGGCACGCCTGGAAGCGCACCTGCAGGTCCGCCTGCTATCGCGCAGCACCCGCAGCATGGCCCTCACGCCCGCTGGCAGCCAGTATTACAGCCGGGTCAAGCAGGTGGAGCGCGACCTGATCCTGGCCGAGCAAGCGGTCACCACTCCCGATACCGAACCGCAAGGGCGCTTGTGCATTGCCGCCACATCGGCATTCGGGCGCCGTATCCTGGCGCCACTGATTCCCGCTTTCAGTGCACGTTACCCGCTGCTTTCGATAGAAATGGTTGCGAGTGATCGTCGCGTCAATCATGCCCGCGAAGATGTCGATGTCAGCCTGCGTATCACTCCGCAGTTGGAAGACCACTTGCTGGCTCGGCATATCGCCCGTATCCCGTTCGTCTGCTGTGCCTCGCCCGGCTACCTGGCCCAGGCCGGCCGGCCGACCACGCCCGAGGCGTTGCGGGATCACCGCTGCCTGGTGCTGCGTTACCCCGTCGATGGGCGGCTGCTGCGCTGGGGATTCGTGCGGGATGGTATGCGCTTCGAGGCTGAGTTCGGACGCGTGCTGATCAGCGATGACATCGAGGCCCTGGCGGAAATGGCGCTCAACGATGGTGGGGTGACGCGCCTGGCCGAGTTCCTTGTGCGCCCGCACCTGGACAGTGGTCAGTTGGTGCCGTTGTTCGACTCTGCCCAGTCCGGTGAGGCGTATGCGCAGACCGAACCGATGGATGTGTTTCTGTGCGTGGCTGATCGCTTTGCCATGACCGCCAAGGTGCGCGTGTTCATGGAGTATCTGCAGGTGAGCCTTGGGGAGAGCTGGCGCGTGCAGGCATGAAAAAACCGCCACGAGGGCGGTTTTTTCATGCAGGTCGAACCTACTCAGAAGCGGTAGGTGAGCGAAGCTCCGATACCGTGAGCGCTGTTCTCGTACTTGGCCTGGTAAGTGCCTTTGGTGGCGCTGGCCAGGTTCACCTTCGTGTCCTCTTCCCACAGGTAGGAGTAGGCCACGTCGATGGTCACGTCGTCGGTCGGGCTGTAGCCGGCACCCAGGCTGAAGATCTTGCGATCGCCAGTAGGGATGCGCGGAGAGCGGTCGTGGTTGTTGGTCGGCGACTGGTCGACGGTGAAACCGGTACGCAGGGTCCACTCCTTGTTCACCTTGTACGAGGCACCGATGGCGTGAGCCCAGGTGTCGTGCCAGTTCTGCTCTTCGCTGATGGTGCCGAACTGGCCGGCCAGCGGGGCAGGGACGTCGTTGGTGACGGTGATGTCTTTCAGGCGGCTCCAACGGGTCCAGGTGCTGCCTGCGTACAGGGTCCACTGGTCGTCGAGTTCGTGGGTGACCGAGAAGTCTACCGACTCGGGCGTCTTGATCTTCAGGTCGGCGTCGAACTTGCTGCCGCTGAACGGGCCGATCAACGCGTTGTTGATCTTGGTCTTGCCTTCGAGCTTGTAGTCGACCATCGAGTGGTAGGTCAGGCCGAGGCGGGTACGGTCGGTGGCCTGGACCAGGATACCGATGTTGTAGCCCACGGCGGTGTCATCGCCCTTGATCTTCACTTCGCCATCGTTGCGGCCAGGGGAGCGCGGGTTGATGGTGCTCGAACCCAGCTCGCCCTTGATGCGGTTGATGGTCGGGCCGAAACCGATCGACACCTTGTCGTTGAAGGCGTAGCTGACGGTCGGCTGGAAGGTGACCACTTCGACGTGGCTTTTCTTGCCCCAGTAGCGCGCCGCGTGGTTGCTGCCGTAGTCGGTGACCAGGCCGAAGGGCACGTAGACGCCGAAGCCCAGGCTCCAGTGATCATCGATTGGCTTGACGTAGTAGCCCATGGGCACGCCCACGAACGGCACCATGTCACCGTCCATTTTCCCGCCCAGGTTGCTGCCGCGGCCGGAAATGTCGGTCTTGGCGATGACGGCTGCGCCGCCTACGGTGATCTGTTCGCGCTTGAGGCGCGACATGCCGGCAGGGTTTCCGTAAATGGTGCTGGCATCGTCGGCAGAGGAAGAACGACCCGCAAAACCTGTCCCCATGCCACTGACGCTTTGTTCGTTGAGGGCGAAGCCGCTGGCGAACAGTTGGCTGGAAGCGAGCGCGATCGCGACGCCGAGAGAGGTTTTGAGCATGACTGTTTTCATTATTAGAACTCCTTGGGATCTCCGGGGCGAAAAGCTACCAACAAATCACGCACTACGCCATAGCCTGTATCGGCGGAGATAGAGCGGTTTTGTAGGACAATCCGACCAAAATTCCCTTTTTTCCGGTTTGTGCGTAGGACAGTTCTTAAGATGCCTGGGACATTATCGGATTTACCCAGCAGTGCCAGGCTTGGGTGAAATCACGCAGGCGTCCCTGGGGGTGGAATGTCTGTCGCCAGATTCGCGCCAGGCCCAGAAGATCGTCGGCGGCGGGTAGAGGGGTGGCCTGTTCTTCGATGAGCATCCAGGCAATGGCGGTGGCATAGCGCAGGTTGACCGTCAGCTCCAGGTGCGGGCCGCCAAGGAAGGCATGCTGGCTGGCAAGCCCGCGTACCAGGCTTGCCAGCTCGGGGTCGCGGGCCAGGTACTCGTCCCAGAGGGTCTGATGGCGCGTCTCGCCGATCCTGTACAGGCCGTGACCGCGACGGTCGTGCAGGGCCGCTCCAAGGCTGGACTGGCTGGCGGCGACCCCCAACAGCAAGGCTTCGGCGCTCGCGCTGTGGCGATCCAGGTAGATCAGCGTGGGGCGGATCACATATTGGCTCAACTCGTTCGCAGCGATACCCATGATGCCCTCGAACTGTCAGGGGCCGACGGGCGCTGGAGCTTGGCAGCTAATGGATGATCAGGCCCGCCGGAAGCGGCTCGCACCGCTCGAGTTGAAGTGTAGTGTGATAATCATGGTGTAAAGGGCTGTTTTTAAATCGATTGCTGCCGCAGCGCCTGCGCTATATGCCTTGTGGCAATTAAGCAAAGAGCGTTTCGGGCAGCGATCAGGGTCGCTCATTCATGGGGTGAATCCTCACCCATTCATTCATGCGACCAGCGACTGGCGGGTGCGATCGATTACCGCCTGCAGCGGCTCTGCACGGGTGTAGTGCTCTGGATACAGGCGCTCGGTGTGACAGGCCACGCCGTGTTCGTCGACCAGGGTGAAGCTGAAGCTGCCCTTGCGAGGGGCAACGATGAGGCACTTCAGTGGGGCGAAGGCCTGAGAAAGCGTGCCGAAGGCGCGCTGGATCTGATGGTGATTAGTCATTTTTTTAGATTTCCTGCTCAAGACACGGGTTTCGATCCGTGCACAATAGAAACGTTCCGGTGACGCCTTTATTAAGGGAGGCGAAAAACCTGACCGGAACAGAGCAGCCAGAGGTAGCGCAAGCACAAGTAAGGCGCCGGGCTGACTGGTAGGTACTTCGGAAGGCGGGCAGCATCCCGCGGACCAGGTTCTAGGCCGCTGGGTGAAGATCCCGATCAATCTGTCATTAGGTGATTCGTGCTGGAGCGGCTGTTGCCGTCGAGGGAATCATCGAGTGGGCCGGTCCTGGTTTCAGCGGTGCTACCCGGGGAGGGTGGCAATTCGCAAGGACGTTGTGGCCAGAATTGACTTTCAGCTTGGTACTAACGACGGCCACACTACTGGAAGAATTGCCGAATGGCAAGCCCTTTTTGATTTTTCTTCAGCGAAGCCGATCATTATCTCTGTTCGCGGGGCTTCTGTGAAGAGGGCGCGATGCCGTGAAATAGCGCGGTTTTTTCTTCGTGGTGCAAGCCCGGGCACTTCGTTGGTGCACTTGTGCACACTTGGAGTATGACTTGTAACCGTTCTGCAACAGGCTCCCCGGACTCCGCCAATGACTTGACTGAGCCCTTAAGTCAATGAAAAAAAACACTTATTTTGGCTGGTGAAAAAATCGTCAGTTTGACTGTAAGCCCCATTCCACAGGGGTTTGCGGGCGCCAAGGGGGGGTTGTCCACCGAGTTATCCACAGGTTCTGTGGATTGTCCCTAGGGCTTGCTCTAGGACGGGCGTGCCAGCTGTTTTCAGAAGCGTCCGACACTGCGCCGAGGAAAATACCCACGACCTTTCTCTGGGGTGAAAACGTCAAGAAAAGAACCATAAAATATTTTTTCCCAACGCCCCAAGGTTGCACCGGGCCTTTGTCGAAAAAAAGGAGTAGAGTGGCGCGCCTTTCGAATCACCATCGCTGTTGTCATGAATTTTCGTGGTAAATCCCCCGCTGGATCCCCCGCCGTTGCGCCATTGGTTTCCCCCAAGCGCTTTTCCCTGAAAGTGGCCCTGTGGCTGCTCGACAACCCGCGCCTGGGCGACAAGCCCAGCGTCAAGCACCTTGCGGGGCGTATGCTCAAACAACCCGCCCGGCAAGGCGTGGTGGTGGCGCAGAGTCGCCTGGGGCAGATGCTCTGCCGTGACTGCGGCACTGCGCGGGATCGGCGTATCGGCCACGAGCTGCTGCGCCAGGCCGCCCGCGCAGGCGATAGCCGGGCTCAGCTCGAATATGGCCGGTTGTGCCAGGCGCAGGACCCCGAGCAAGCGCGGTACTGGCTGGAGCTGGCGGCAGGGCAGGGTTCGCAGGAGGCGCGGCGGCTGCTTGGGCTGCTGCCTTCGCTGCGATAGCACCGGCAAAAAACCTGTAAGCTGCGCACAATCTAAGCGTTGACCGGAGCAAGCATGGCAGTGGACCTGGCCAGTATTCTATTGGGCATCGTGGCTGCCGCGGTGCCATGTCTGGGGTGGGTGTTGCAGCTCCAGCGTCGGCTCGCTGCCCGCCAGGCCGAAACCGGCCTGATGCAGGAACGCCTGAGTGCCGCGCAGTTGGCCCAGGCCGGCCTGCAGGCGCAGCTCGAGGCCAGTCGCGACGAGATCAGCGACCTCAGCGAAGCCAACAGCCACAAACAGGCGACGCTCGCCGCGCAGAACCGCGAACTGGAACTGTTGCAGATCGATCGCGACAACGCCCGCGATGCTGCCCATGCCTGGAACCTGGAGCGCGCCACCCGCGAAGCCGAACTGCGTCGCCTGGAGGCCCAGGCCGCACGCCTGGACGCCGAACTGCGCGAGCAGCAGGAAAGCCACGCCCAGCGCCTGGACGACTTGCAGGAAGCCCGCGATACCCTGCGTGCCCAGTTCGCCGAGATGGCCACCAAGATTTTCGACGAGCGCGAGCAGCGCTTCGCCCAGACCAGCCAACAGCACCTGGGGCAATTGCTCGATCCGCTCAAGGAGCGCATCCAGGCCTTCGAAAAGCGCGTGGAAGAAAGCTATCAGCAGGAGGCCCGCGAGCGCTTCTCGCTGGGCAAGGAGCTTGAGCGCCTGCAGCAACTCAACCTGCGTCTGTCTGATGAGGCCACCAATCTCACTCAGGCGCTCAAGGGCCAGAAGACCCAGGGCAATTGGGGCGAGTTGATTCTGGAGCGGGTACTGGAGCATGCGGGCCTTGAGAAAGGCCGCGAATACCAGACCCAGGTCAGCCTGAAGAGCGCCGATGGCGAGCGTTTCCAGCCCGATGTGCTGATCATGCTGCCGGGAGACAAGCAGGTGGTGGTCGATGCCAAGGTCAGCCTCACCGCCTACCAGCAGTTCGTCTCCGGCAACGACGAGGCGGCGCTCAAACAGCACGTGCAGTCGTTGCGCAGCCACGTCAAAGGCCTCTCCAGCAAGGATTACAGTCGGCTGGATGGCTTGCACAGCCTGGATTTCGTATTGCTGTTCGTGCCCATCGAAGCGGCCTTCTCGGCAGCGCTGCAAGCCGAGCCGGGCCTGTTCCAGGAAGCCTTCGACCGACAGATCGTCATTGTCAGCCCCACCACCTTGCTCGCGACCCTGCGGGTCATCGACAGCTTGTGGAAGCAGGAGCGTCAGGGCCAGAACGCCCGCGAGATCGCCGAGCGTGCGGGTTGGCTGTACGACAAGTTCGTGCTGTTCATCCAGGACTTGGACGAGCTCGGCGCGCGCCTGCAGCAGGTCGACAAGGCCTACGCCGCAGCGCGCAACAAACTGTGCGAAGGGCGTGGCAACCTGATCAGCCGCAGCGAGCAGCTCAAGCTGCTGGGCGCGCGCGCCAGCAAGAGCTTGCCGGCCGACCTGCTGGAGCGGGCGCTGTCGGATGAGGCGCTGGCCGATGCAACGCTTACTGAACCAGGCTCAGATGCCGATTGAGCAAGGCGCGCAGGGCGGCGGGCTTGACCGGCTTGGCCAGGTAGTCCAGCCCGGCGGCATGCACCTGGGCGATGGTTTCGTTGCGCCCGTCGGCACTGATCACCACGCCAGGGACGGGTTCGCCCAGGCGCGTGCGTAGCCAGACCATCAGGCCGATGCCGGTTTCGCCATCGTCCAGGTGGTAGTCCACCAGCGCCAGGTGCGGGCGCATGCCCTTCAATAGCAGCGCCTCGCACTCGGCCTGATTGCGTGCGGTCCAGACCTGGCAGCCCCAGCGCCCGAGCAGGCTGTTCATGCCGATCAGGATGCTGTCTTCGTTGTCCACGCACAGCACCTGCAGCCCGGCGAGCGGCTGCCCGCCCGGTTCCACTGGCGCTGCGGGCGCTGCCACCGAATGTCTGGCGATCGGCACGCTGACCCGGAACACGCTGCCCTTGCCTGGCCATGAGCGCACTTCCAGGCGATGCCCGAGCACCCGGCACAGACCATCGGCGATTGCCAGGCCCAGGCCCAGGCCTTTTTCGGCGCGGGTCTGATGGCTGTCCAGGCGTTTGAACTCCTGGAAGATCACCTGCAGTTTGTCGTCGGCGATGCCCGGACCGCGGTCCCAGACCTCCAGCCAAAGGTGCTCGCCTTCGCGCCGAGCGCCCAGCAGGATCGGGCTCTTGCCGTAGCGCAGGGCATTGGTGAGGAAGTTCTGCAGCACCCGGCGCAACAGTTTCATGTCGCTGGCGACTTGCAGTCGGCTGCCGCGCAAGCGGAATTCCAGGCCTTTCTCGGCCGCCAGTACCTTGAACTCTGCGCCCAGGGTGTCGAACAGTTCGTTGAGCGCGAAGGGCTTGATGTCGGGGGTGACCTTGCCGTTCTCCAGGCGCGAGATGTCCAGCAGGTCGCTGATCAGCTCCTCGGCCGAGCGCAGCGAGCTGTCCATGTGCTGCACCAGTTGCTGGGCCTCCTCACTCAGGCCCTCGGCTTGTTGCGACAGGGCGGCGGAGAACAGCCGCGCGGCATTCAGCGGTTGCATCAGGTCGTGGCTGACGGCGGCGAGGAAGCGGGTCTTGGACTGGCTGACCGCCTCGGCATGGCTCTTGGCTTCCGACAACGCCTGGTTCAGTTGCGACAGCTCGTGGGTGCGTTCGGCCACGCGTTGCTCCAGCCCCTCGTTGGCGTCCTTGAGCGCCTGCTCGGCTTCGCGGAACGGGGTGATGTCGGTAAAGCTCATGACGAAGCCCCCGCCGGGCATGGGGTTGCCGATCAGTTCGATCACCCGCCCGTTGGGGAACAGCCGTTCGGAGGTGTGCGCCCGGCCCTGGCGCATCCAGTGCAGGCGCCTGGCCACGTGCACCTGCGCCTCGCCCGGGCCGCACAGGCCGCGCTCGGCGTTGTAGCGGATGATGTCGGCGATCGGTCGGCCGACACTGATCAGCCCGTCGGGGTAGTTGAACAGCTCCAGGTAACGACGATTCCACGCCACCAGGTGCAGGTTCTGGTCGACCACACTGATGCCCTGGTTGATGTTCTCGATGGCGCCCTGCAGCAGGGCGCGGTTGAACTGCAGCACCTCGCTGGCTTCGTCGGCGATGCGCACGACGTCTTCGAGCTGCATGTCGCGGCCTTCGATGGCCGCCTTGACCACCGCACGGGTGGAGGAGGTGCCGAGCACGCCGGCAAGCAGGCGCTCGGTGTGTTCGATCCAGTCGCCGTCGGCGTTCTGGTTGGGGTTGAAGCCCTTGCCCTGGCGGTAGGCGAAGCGGATGAAGCTCTGCCGTGCGCGCTCCTCGCCAACGAAGCGCGCGGCGAGGTTGAGCAGATCGTCGATCTGCACCGCCAGCAGGGTGCGACTGCTGGGGCGGGCGCTGGTTTGCTGGCCGATGAAACGCCCGGCCTGCCAGTGCTCGGAAACCCGGGTGCGCGAGAGGATCGAGACCCAGGCAAAGAGCATGAAGTTGCCCGCCAGCGACAGCACCACCCCTTGCGTCAGCGGGGTGATCGGCAGGTCCAGCGGGTTGCCGTGCAGCCAGGCAAGGCCGGGGAACAACTGCAGCGACCAACCCAGGCTATGGGCGGCGATCGGCAGCACCAAGGTGTAGAACCACAGGAAGATGCCTGCGGCGAGGCCAGCGAACACGCCACGGCGGTTGGCCTGCTTCCAGTACAGGGCGCCGAGCATCGCCGGGGTCAGCTGGGTGACCGCGGCGAAGGCGATCTGGCCGATGGTCGCAAGGCTCGCGGTGGAGCCGAGCAGGCGATAGCTGACGTAGGCCAGCAGCAGGATGACCACGATGGTCACCCGGCGCACCGAGAGCATCCAGTGGCGGAAGGCCTCGAACGGGCGTTCGGCGTTGGTGCGTCGCAGCAGCCAGGGCAGCAGCATGTCGTTGGAGACCATGGTCGACAGCGCCACTGCCTCGACGATCACCATGCCGGTAGCGGCCGAAGCGCCGCCGATGAAGGCGAGCAGGGCCAGGCTCGGGTGGGCCTCGGCCAGCGGCAGGCTGATGACGAAGGAGTCGGAAATCACCGTGCCCGGCAGCAGCATCTGCCCAGCCAGGGCGATCGGCACCACGAACAGTGCGGCCAGCACCAGGTACAGCGGGAACACCCAGCGCGCCAGACGCATGTCCTGGGGCTCGATGTTTTCCACCACGGTGACGTGGAACTGCCGTGGCAAGCAAATGATCGCCATCATCGCCACGGCAGTCTGCACCACCATCGATGGCCAGTTGATGGTCTCCTGCCAGTAGTTTTCCAGATGGATCGACTGGCGTGCCTGGCTGAACAGGTCGTCGAAACCGTCGTACAGGTTGAAGACCACGAAGGCGCCGACGGCAAGAAACGCCAGCAGTTTGATCAGTGACTCGAAGGCGATGGCCAGCACCATGCCGCGATGGTGTTCGGTGACATCCAGGCTGCGCGTGCCGAAGACGATGGCGAACAGCGCCAGCACCAGCGACACCACCAGTGCGGTGTCCTGCACCCGGGTGCCGGTGGCGTCGGGGGTGGCGCCGATCAGCAGGTTGACGCCAAGCACGATGCCCTTGAGCTGCAGGGCGATGTAAGGCAGCACGCCGACCAGGCAGATCAGGGCCACCACCACCGCGAGCGTCTGCGACTTGCCGTAGCGGGCGGCAATGAAGTCGGCGATCGAGGTGATGTTCTGCTGCTTGCTGATCAGCACCATCTTCTGCAGCACCCAGGGTGCGAAGATCAGCAGCAGCACCGGGCCCAGGTAGATGGGCAGGAACGCCCAGAGCTGCTCGGCCGCCTGGCCGACCGCACCGAAGAACGTCCAGCTGGTGCAGTACACCGCCAGCGACAGGCTGTACACCCAGGCGCGCAGGCGCGGCGGCAACGGCGTGCTGCGACGGTCGCCGTAGAAGGCGATGGCGAACATGATGGCCATATAGGCCAGGGCGACCACGGCGATCAGCCCGCTGGACAACGACATGCAAACTCCGGAGCAAAAAGGAAAACGCGGTCCCGATCAATCAGTCTGGCACGCGGGCGCGGGTTCGTCAGCGCAGACGATGGTCGCAGTGGCAGGTGGTCGCAGGGGCCCCTGTGGGAGCGGGCTTGCCCGCGAAACGGCCAGCGCCGCTCTAAGCCTTTGCCCCTCGCGTCCCCAGCCAATAGAACAACGCCGCCAGCACCACCGACAGCACCAGCAGGTAGAACACCGCCACCGGCACCACATACCCCAGGGCAAACCCGACCAGAACCGGCCCCAGCGCCGCGCCGAGGTTGGAGAGGTTCTGTGCGCCATAGTAGACGCCGCGCAGATGCTCCGGCGCGATCAGGTCGATGAACATGTACTCGGCGGGAATCACGATGATCTCGCCGAGGGTGAACACCAGCATGGCCAGGCACCAGGCCAGCACCGAGCCGGCCAACGAGAAACCCACGAGCCCGGCGATGAACAGCGCCATGCCAGCCATCAACCAAGGCATCAGGTGCTGGCGGCTGATGCGTCGGCCGATCAGGTATTGCAGGGCGATCACCGTCACCGCGTTGGTCGTCACCAGCACCCCGACCAGCCGCGCCGCTTCGGCAGGGCTGGCGGTCACCACCAGGAATTGCGACAGGTAGGCCGTGAACTGGCCGAACACCACCGCGCTGAGCACCCCGCCCAGGGTGAAGCACACCAGGCGCCGGTCCCGCGCCAGCCCCATGGCGACCTGAACGAAGCCGGCACCGGGCCGTTGCGGCTCGCTGGGGCGCAGTTGGCGATCGCCCAGACGCTGGTAGACCAAGCACATGAGCAGGCCGATCAGCGCCGAGACCAGGAACGGCAGATGGCCATCGAGCTCGATCAGCGCCACTCCCAGCAACGGGCCGACGGCATAGCCGATGTTGCTGAGGGTGTACTTGATGGCGAACACCTCGGCGCGCTCCTCCACCGGCAGCAGGGCGCAGAATCCGGCCTTGCTGGCGATGTCGACCACCGCCAGGGCGAGGTTGATCAGCACCAGGCACAGGAAGAACAGCGCCACCGAGGGGCTGAACATGGCGACGGCGAACGACAGCGTGAACACCAGGGTTGCGACGATGATCACCGTATGGTTGCGCAGCGTGTCGACCAGATGACCGCCATACAGGCTCAGCAACGAGGCGACGATCAGTGCCCCGCCGATCAGCAGGCCGATATGGCTGACCGACAACTGGAAGCTGTCCGACAGATAGACGACCAGATAGGGCAGGGTGATCGCGCGCGCCAGGGTCAGCACGAAGGTGGTGAGCAGCAGCAGGCGGACAGCGGAGGGATAGCGTTTCAGTGCGGCGAGCATTGCCACGTCCTTGTTGTTGGAATTGTCGCAGGCAGCAAGCATAAGCCACCGGCTCTGGCTTGCGCTATATCTGCATAATAGATAACAGATAGAGAAAATAACCGTTATATGGATATTCTTTGCGGGCATAAGATGATTCCACCTTACACGAGGAATCTTGCCATGACCTGCCCACAGACTCGCGCTGCATCCTTGCGGCCCTTCCACCAGTTGGCCCGCCCGCTGGAAGTGATCCGTCAGTTCACCCCGAACTGGTTTGCCGCGACCATGGGCACCGGTGTCCTCGCGCTGGCCTTGCGGCAGTTGCAGATACCGGCGCTGCATGGCGTGGCAGAAGGGCTCTGGTGGCTGACCATTGGCCTGTTCATCCTGTTCTGCGTGCTGTACGGCGCGCGCTGGTTGCTGTTCTTCGACGAGGCGCGGCGGATCTTCGCCCACTCCACGGTCTCGATGTTCTTCGGCACCATCCCCATGGGTCTGGCGACCATCCTCAATGGCGCGCTGGTGTTTGGCCTCGAGCGCTGGGGCGACGGCGTGCTGCCTTGGGTCGAGGCGCTCTGGTGGCTGGACGTGGCGCTGGCACTGCTGTGTGGCGTGGCAATCCCTTATCTGATGTTCACCCGCCAGGAGCACAGCATCGACCAGATGACTGCAGTGTGGTTGCTGCCGGTGGTAGCGGCCGAGGTGGCGGCGGCCAGTGGTGGCCTGCTGGCGCCGCACCTGGCGGATGTCCATGCGCAGTTCCTGGTGGTGGTGACCAGCTACGTGCTGTGGGCGGTGTCGCTGCCGGTGGCGTTCAGCATCCTGACCATCCTCATGCTGCGCATGGCGCTGCACAAGCTGCCGCCGGCCAACATGGCCGCATCCAGCTGGCTGGCGCTGGGCCCGATCGCCACCGGGGCGCTGGGCATGCTGCTGCTGGGCGGCGATGCGCCCGCAGTGTTCGCGGCCAATGGCCTGGGCAACCTGGGTGAAGTGGCACGCGGGTTGGGACTGGTGGCCGGGATGGTGTTGTGGGGCGCTGGCCTGTGGTGGCTGCTGACCGCAGTACTGATCACTCTGCGCTACATGCGCCAGGGCATGCCGTTCAACCTGGGGTGGTGGGGTTTCACCTTCCCGCTGGGGGTCTACAGCCTCGCCACCCTGAAGCTGTCGGCCTGGCTGGGCCTGGGTTTCTTCACCGTGTTCGGGCAAGTGCTGGTAGCGATGCTGGCGGTGCTCTGGCTGGTGGTGGCGAGCCGCACGCTCAAGGGCGCCTGGCGTGGCGAGCTGTTCGTCTCGCCCTGTATCGCCAATCGTTGAGTGCGTGGATCTTTTAGCGGGTGATCGTTCAAGCCGATAGGCGGAGGATTGACAGCGTTCAGGGCAGCAGGAATACTCTCGGAAAAATTCATATATATGTTTATATAACAAGACCAGAGACAGGCCTCCATGAACACTTTGCCCGGTGATGCGCGTCTGCCCCGCTATCAACAACTGCGCGACCATATGGTCGAGCAGATCGCCAATAACCGCTGGCGCCCTGGTGAGGCCATTCCCACCGAAGCGGCCCTTGCCAGTGAGTTCGACATGTCGGTCGGCACCGTGCGCAAGGCCGTCGATGTGCTGGTGACCGAGGGCGTGCTGGAGCGCCAGCAAGGCCGCGGCACCTTCATTCGTCGGCCGCAGTTCCATTCCTCGCTGTTCCGCTTCTTCCGTTTCGAGTCGGCCAACGGCGAGCGTGCCGTTCCCGAGAGTCGCATCCTGTCCATCGAGCCAGTCCCGGCGCCCTCGGCGGTTGCCAGTGCCCTGGGCTTGGCGCCGGAAGCCGAAGTCATTCACATCGTGCGCCTGCGTCTACTCGGTGCCAAGCCGGTACTGGCCGAGGAAATCTGGCTGCCGCGCCAGACGTTCCAGCCACTGCTTGAGGTCGAGCTGGACCGCAAGGGCCCGCTGCTCTACCCGATCTACGAAGAGCTGTGCGGCCAGGTGGTGGCCTATGCCGAGGAGACCCTCACGGCCGAGTCGGTCGATGCCGTTCACGCGCGCCTGCTGCAGATGCCGGAGGGCAGTCCGGTGGTGGTGATCGAGCGTCTGGCCCGTGACTACGCCGGCAAACCGTTGGAATGGCGCCGTTCGCGCGGCCATGCCGAGCACTTCCGCTACCGCATCGATATTCGCTGACCGGGCGCTTCACGCCCCGTTGTGACGTCCGGCGCCGTGCCAGCACGGTGCCGTGGTTCTGCCTGCCCGGCCGGCGTGCGTCCGGCCGCTCTCTGACCTCGCACACACGACATAGAAGGATAAGAAATCATGTTCAGTTGGTACCGCGAAATCACCTCGCGCGAACGCAAGACGTTCTGGGCCTGCTTTGGTGGCTGGTCGCTCGATGCCCTTGAAGTTCAGATGTTCGGCCTGGCCATCCCGGCGCTGATCGCCGCGTTTTCCCTGACCAAGGGCGATGCTGGGCTGATCAGTGGTCTGACGCTGGTCACCTCGGCGATCGGTGGCTGGCTTGGCGGTACGTTGTCCGACCGTTACGGCCGGGTGCGCACCCTGCAGTGGATGATCCTCTGGTTCTCCTTCTTCACCTTCCTGTCGGCCTTCGTCACCGGCTTCTACCCGCTGCTGTTCGTCAAGGCCATGCAAGGCTTCGGCATTGGTGGCGAGTGGGCCGCAGGCGCGGTGCTGATGGCCGAGACCATCAACCCGAAATACCGCGGCAAGGTCATGGGCACCGTACAGAGCGCCTGGGCCGTGGGCTGGGGCCTGGCGGTGGGGCTGTTTGCGCTGATCTATTCGCTGGTGCCGCAGGAGTTCGCCTGGCGGGTGATGTTCTTCGTCGGCCTGCTGCCGTCGCTGCTGATCATCTGGGTGCGGCGCAACGTACCCGAGCCGGACAGCTTCCAGCGCCTGCAGAAGGAAAAGGCCATTCCCGTCAGCTTCACCAAGTCCATGGCCGGCATCTTCCGTCCTGAACTGCTGCGCGTGACCCTGCTGGGCGGGCTGCTGGGTTTGGGTGCCCATGGTGGTTACCACGCGGTGATGACCTGGCTGCCGACCTTCCTCAAGACCGAGCGCAACCTCTCGGTGCTCAACTCCGGCGGCTACCTGGCGGTGATCATCTTCGCCTTCTGGTGTGGTTGCGTGGTCAGTGGCCTGCTCATCGATCGTATTGGTCGGCGCAAGAACATCCTGCTGTTCGCCCTGTGCTGCGTGCTGACGGTGCAGGCCTACGTGTTCTTCCCGCTGAGCAATACGCAGATGCTGTTCCTCGGCTTCCCGCTGGGCTTCTTCGCCGCCGGTATCCCCGCGAGTCTGGGGGCGTTCTTCAACGAACTGTACCCGGCCGACGTGCGCGGTGCCGGGGTGGGCTTCTGCTACAACTTCGGCCGGGTGCTGTCGGCCGTGTTCCCGTTCCTGGTCGGTCACATGAGCGAATCCATGTCGCTGGGGGCAGCCATCGGCATCGATGCCGGCATCGCCTACGGCGTGGCAGTGATCGCCGCACTGTGCCTGCCGGAAACCCGCGGTCGCAACCTCGAGGCCCCTGCCTCGCCGCAGGTTGCGGGTGCGGTCGCCAAGTAACTTTCAATAGTCCCGAATGAGCATCATGCCCCAAACCCCTGTTTCCCCATTCACTGCGATCGACAGCCACGCCCACGTGTTCAGCCGTGGGCTGAACCTGGCAGCAGAGCGCCGTTACGCACCCACCTACGATGCGCCGCTGGGCGACTACCTGGCCCAGCTGGCCGGGCACGGTTTCAGTCATGGCGTATTGGTGCAGCCGAGCTTTCTCGGCACCGACAACAGCTACCTGCTGGCGGCGTTGCAAACTGCGCCCAGGCAATTGCGTGGGGTGGTGATGCTCGATCCTGGCATTGCGCGCGACACCCTTGAGCAGATGGCGCGCCTCGGGGTACGCGGCGTGCGCCTGAACCTGATGGGGCAGGCCTTGCCTGATCTGCGCGACGCCGGTTGGCGGTCACTGCTGGAGCTCATCGGCGATCTGGGCTGGCATGTCGAACTGCATCGGCAGGTGGCCGATATACCGGCACTGGTGCGTGCCTTGCAGCCATATGGTGTGGATATCGTGATCGATCACTTCGGCAGGCCGGATGCACGCCTGGGGTTGGGGCAGCCGGGGTTTGCCGAGCTTCTGACCCTGGGCGGGCAGGGCAAGGTGTGGGTGAAGGTGTCGGGGATCTATCGACTGGGTGGCTCGCCCGAGCAGAACCTGGACTTCGCCCGCCAGGCGCTGTGCGCCCTGGAGGCGCACTATGGTGCGGACCGGTTGATGTGGGGCAGCGACTGGCCGCATACCCAGCATGAGTCGGTGATGAGCTTTACGGCGGTGGTCGAGCAGTTCGATGCACTGGGCTGCTCGGCTGCGCTGCGTCGGTCGCTGTTGGTGGACACGGCGCGGGGGCTGTTCGGGTTCGCGTAGGGGCAACTGTCTTTTTCAAAATCTAAAGGCCAGCCCAATCCTTGTAGGAGCGGGCTTGCCCGCGAACACGGGCGTAGCCCGTGCCAGGCACCGCGGTGTGCTTTTCGCGGGCAAGCCCGCTCCTACAAGAGGTTCTCGGTCTGTCAGAGGCGGAACCGGCTGATCATCTGCTGCAATTGCCCACCCAGTCGCGCCAGTTCGACGCTGGACACCGAGGTCTGCTCACTGGCCTCGGCGGTCTGTTCGGAAATATCCCTCACCGTCACCACGCTGCGGCTGATCTCCTCGGCCACAGCGCTCTGCTGTTCGGAGGCTGCAGCAATCTGCTGGTTCATCAACTGGATGCCCGATACCCGCTGAGTGATGCCCTCCAGCGCAACGCCGGCCTCACGTACCAGTGCCACGCTGCTTTCGGTCAGGCTCTGGCTTTCTTCCATCAGGTCGCTGACCGAGCGCGTGCCTTGCTCCAGGCTGCTGATCGCCGATTCGATTTCTTCGGTCGAGGCCTGGGTACGCTGGGCCAGGCTGCGTACCTCGTCGGCGACCACAGCAAAACCACGACCGGCCTCGCCAGCGCGGGCGGCCTCGATGGCGGCGTTGAGCGCCAGCAGGTTGGTCTGTTCGGCCACCGCCTTGATCACGTCCATCACCTTGCCGATACGCTGGCTTTCGTTGCGCAGGGCGTCCATCGCCTCATTGGTGGCGTCGACCTGGCTGGCCAGGCGGCCGATCTGGGTCACGGCGCGGGTGACCACACTGTCACCTTCGCGGGCTTCGAGGTCGGTGGCACTGGCGGCCACCGAGGCTTCGCCAGCATTGCGCGCCACTTCTTGCACGGTGGCGGCCATTTCCTGCATCGCGGTGGCGACCTGGTCGGTCTCCTGGCGCTGGCTGCTGGCCCCGGCGCTGGTTTGCGCGGTGATCGCCGAGAGCTCTTCGGTGGCACTGGCAATCTGCGAGATGCCGTCGCGCACGCCGCCGATCAGCTGGCGTAGCTTGGTAGTCATGCCATGCAGGCTGTTCTGCAACTGGCCGAGTTCATCACGGCGACTGCTGCTGGGTTGTTCGCCCAAGTTGCCGTCGGCCACCTCCTCCAGGGCGTGCAGGACCCGTTGCAGCGGCTGGCTGATCTGCCGGGCGATCAGTATCGCCAGCAGGGCGCCGAGCAGCAGGGCGAGGGCGGTGGTGGCGAACTGCAGCGTCTTGGCGAACTGGCTGTCATTGACCACGGCCACCGCTTGGCTGTCGAGCAATTGGCCGATCAGGGTGGTGAGGGTCGCGACGTCATTGCCCATGTTGGCGCGGTAGTCCATCAGTTTGCGGGTTTCGCCGCGGAAGGCCTCGACGGCGGCGGCGTAGGCGCGCACCTGTTCGTTCAGTTGGCGGAATTCGTCGGCGAACTGGCCATTGAATGCCGCGGTCAGGGCTGGCAGGTCGTTCACCGTGGTGGCGATCTGTGCATTCATCACCTGCTCGGTGTCTGCGTTGGTGTTGCCGGTGTAGCCACGTACCTGGTAGCGCAGCAGGATCAGGTTCTCGCGGATCTGGTTGATCGCTTCGCTGCGCACGTAGCGCTGTTCGGCATCGGGCAACGCGCGGACCTGCTTGCGGATGCTGTCGATCGTGGCGAACGACTGGGTTGCAAGCGCGCCCATCTCTTTTTGCGCCGCGCGCATGGTGCGGTACGACTGCAGGCTCAGTTCCTGGTTGCGGGCGTAGGCCTGCAGGGTCTGCTCGGCCTTGTCGAGGGTCTGCAGGTTGGTCGCGTTGCGCATGATGCCGTGGAGTTTCGTCAAACGGGCCTGGAAGGCCGCCAGTGTCTGTTGCAACGCCTTGTCCTGTGCTTCGTCGCCACTGGACATGGCGTGTTGCAGGCGCGCCTCGCGCAGATCGCCCAGGGCATCGTTGAGTGCGGAGACGTCGCTGACCACTTCGCTGCGCCGTACCAGGCTGCCCAGGGCGTCCCAGCCGATCAGCGACTGGGCCAGGGTCAGCACGAGGACCAGGCCAAAACCGAGGCCAAGTTTGTGTGCGATCTTCAGATCGCCGAACCAGGTGAACATCTGCTGCTGTGCTCCTTTTCTTGTGCGTTGGAGGAGAGCCGAAGGCTGATCCTGTTACCGGATTTAGTCATCTATATGAATTATCGGCAGCCTTGCAACAATCTGAAAAGGGTTTGCAGAAAAATAATGGCATATAGCCATTAATTGGTTCGTTGTGCGTGATGCGGTTCGCAGGCCAGTTGCCAGGGATGGGCAATCGCGTGCAGATTTGTGGCTTCTCGCGATGAGCAGACCTCCAATTGACAACGCCCTCTCAGGAACAAGGACGATGAGTCATTCCTCGCAATTCACCTTGCTCGGCAAGCGGCGCTTTCTGCCGTTCTTCATCACCCAGTCGCTGGGTGCCTTCAACGACAACCTGTTCAAGCAGTCGCTGATCCTGGCGATCCTCTACAAGCTCAGCCTGGAGGGCGACCGTTCGATCTGGGTCAACCTTTGCGCGCTGCTATTCATCCTGCCGTTCTTCCTGTTCTCGGCGCTGGCCGGGCAGTTTGGCGAGAAGTTCGCCAAGGATGCGCTGATCCGCGCGATCAAGCTGGCTGAAGTGGTGATCATGGTGATTGGCGCGGTCGGCTTTCTCAGTGATCACCTGGAACTGATGCTGCTGACATTGTTTGCCATGGGCACTCATTCGGCGCTGTTCGGGCCGGTGAAGTACTCGATCCTGCCCCAGGCCTTGCGCGAAGACGAACTGGTTGGCGGCAACGGGCTGGTGGAAATGGGCACCTTCCTGGCGATCCTGGCCGGCACCATCGGTGCCGGGGTGATGATGTCCTCGGGCAACTACGCCACGGTGGTGGCCGGAGGCATCGTCGGCACTGCGGTGCTCGGCTACCTGGCCAGCCGCTGGATCCCGCGGGCGGCGGCGGTGGCGCCGCAGATGAAGCTGGATTGGAATATCTTCAAGCAGTCCTGGGCCACCTTGCGCCTGGGCTTGGGGCAGACCCCGGCGGTGTCGCGCTCGATCGTCGGCAACTCGTGGTTCTGGTTCGTCGGGGCGATCTACCTGACGCAGATCCCGGCTTACGCCAAGGACTGGCTGCATGGCGACGAGACCGTGGTCACGCTGGTGCTGACGCTGTTCTCGGTGGGCATTGCCGTGGGGTCGCTGCTGTGCGAACGCCTGAGCGGGCGCAAGGTGGAGATCGGCCTGGTGCCGTTCGGCTCCTTCGGCCTGACCCTGTTCGGCCTGCTCTGGTGGTGGCATTCGGGTGATGTGCCAGCCGCTGCTGCGCCACACGATTGGCTGAGCCTGTTGGGCATGAGCCAGGCTTGGTGGATCATGGTCTCGATCGTCGGGCTTGGTGTGTTTGGTGGTTTCTACATCGTGCCGCTGTACGCCCTGATCCAGGCGCGTACGCCTGAAGACCAGCGCGCCCGGGTGATCGCCGCGAACAACATCCTCAATGCCCTGTTCATGGTGGTCTCGGCGATCGTCACCATCGTCCTCTTGAGCCTGGCCGACCTGAGCATCCCGCAGCTGTTCCTGGTGGTGTCGCTGCTCAACATTGCGGTCAACGCCTACATCTTCCGCATTGTTCCTGAATTCACCATGCGCTTCCTGATCTGGCTGCTCAGCCATTCGATGTACCGCGTCGAGCACCGCGACCTCGATCGTATCCCTGACGAGGGGGCGGCGCTGTTGGTGTGCAACCATGTGTCTTTCGTCGATGCGCTGCTGATCGGCGGTGCGATCCGTCGACCGATCCGTTTCGTCATGTACTACAAGATCTACAACCTGCCGGTGCTCAACTTCGTGTTCCGCACTGCCGGGGCCATCCCGATTGCCGGGCGCAGTGAGGACGAGGCGACGTACGAGCGGGCCTTTGCGCGCATTGCCGAGTATCTGCGGGCGGGTGAGGTGGTGTGCATCTTCCCGGAAGGCAAGCTGACCGCCGATGGTGAGATCGATGTGTTCAAGGGCGGGGTCAACAAAATTCTCCAGGAAACCCCGGTGCCGGTGATTCCGCTGGCTTTGCAGGGGCTGTGGGGGAGCTTCTTCAGTCGCGATCCGGCCAAGGGCTTTCTGCGCCGGTTATGGTCGCGGGTGACCCTGGTGGCCGGTGCCGCCATCCCGGTGGAGGCGGCCCAGCCTGAAGCGCTGCGCGAGAAGGTCAGTGCCCTGCGCGGCGACTTGCGTTGAGGGAAAGGGCGAAGGTCAGCTGGCGCTGACCTTCAGGCCGATCAGGCCGGCGACGATCAGCGCAACGCTGAGCAGTCGTACCAGTGCCATGGATTCGCCGAACAGGATGATCCCGGCGATTACCGTGCCGATCGCGCCGACGCCGGTCCAGATGGCGTAGGCAGTGCCCAGCGGCAATTCCTTCATGGCCAGGCCAAGCAGGCCCAGGCTCACGGCCATGGCGGCGACGGTCAGTGCGGTGGGGAGTGGGCGAGTGAAGCCATCGGTGTATTTGAGGCCGACAGCCCAGCCGACTTCGAACAGGCCGGCGAAGAACAGGATGATCCAGGACATGATGATTCTCCATCGTTGAAAGATGGGGCCGTCCCCGGATTGGTCACGCCTTGCGTCGTGAGGTCGTCCTCACAGTGCGCACTATATTGCACATCTGTAGGGTTGCAGGCAAGTGGTGGCTGTCCGGGCCTCTTCGCGGGCAAGTCGCGGCGGCGAACCGCCGCTCCTACAAGGTATCCAGCTGTCTTGAGTGTGGGAGCGGGCTTGCCCGCGAAGAGACCCCCGCTCAGTGCCCGACTTGCGCCTGTTCCTCCCCAGCACCGCGGGGCTCTTCCATGCGCCTGAACCAGGTCGAGAGCAAGGCCCCGGAAATGTTGTGCCAGACACTGAACAGCGCGCTGGGCACCGCCGCCAGCGGTGAGAAATGCGCCGCTGCCAGGGCCGCGCCCAGGCCCGAGTTCTGCATCCCCACCTCCAGCGCCAGCGACTTGCGCTGCGCCAGGGGCAGTTTGCACAGCTTGCCGGTCAGATAGCCCAGCAGGAAGCCGAAGCTGTTGTGCAGGATCACCACCGCCATGATCAGCAGCCCGGACTCGGCGATCTTCGCCTGGCTGGCCGCGACCACCGCGCAGACGATCATCACGATGCTCACCACCGACACCAGTGGCAGCACCTGCACCGCCACCTGTACGCGCGCGCCGAGCAGCTTCTGCGCCAGCACGCCGAGCACGATCGGCAGCATCACCAACTGCAGGATCGACCAGAACATGTCCATGAACGAGACGGGCAGCCAGGCCGAGGCCAGGAACCAGATCAGCGCCGGGGTCAGCAAGGGGGCGAGCAGGGTGGTGACTGCGGCGATGGCCACAGCCAGTGCCAGGTCGCCCTTGGACAGCCAGACCATCACGTTCGAGGCGGTGCCGCTCGGGCAGCAGCCGACCAGGATCACGCCCACGGCGATTTCCGGTGGCAGGTGAAACAGTTGGCACAGCAGCCAGGCAACGCCCGGCATGATCACGAAATGCGCCACCACCCCCAGCGCCACGCGCCAGGGTTGACGGGCGAGGGCGGCGAAGTCGTCGAGCTTGAGCGTAAGTCCCATGCCGAACATCACCAGCCCCAGCAGCGGCACGATGGCCACCTTCAGGGCGATGAACCATTGCGGTTGCAGGTAGGCCAGGCAGGCGAACACCAGGACCCAGAGGGCGAAGGTGTTACCGACGAAACGGCTGAAGGCGGCGAGGGCACGCATGGGGGATTCCTTTTCTATTTATAGCTTTGTGGCATTCACTGACCTCTTCGCGGGCTTGCCCGCGAAGAGGTCGGTACTGGCGACAACACAACCACCCCAGCACCGGCCCTTCAACTTGAATCAGACCCCCTGCGGAATCTCTTCCCCACCCAGGGCCTCGAACAGCACCGGCAGGAATTCGTTGAGGGTCATCATCATCAACAGGAAGCTTGCGTCGAACTGTTGCGCGGCTTCGTCGCCACCATCCTGCTCGGCCTGCTCCTGCAGCAGTTCCTCGAATTTCAGGCGCTTGATCACCATCTTGTCGTCGAGCACGAACGACAGTTTGTCCTGCCAGGCCAGGGCCAGTTGCGTGACCAGCTTGCCGGTGCTCAGGTGCAACTGGATTTCCTCGCTGGCCAGGTCCTGGCGCTTGCAGCGCACGATGCCACCGTCTTCGGCGGTGTCGCGCAGCTCGCATTCATCCAGTGGATAGAAGCCTTCGGCAGGCTGCTGCGACTTGACCCAGTCGGTCATGGTCGCGGTCGGGGCGATCTTCACGGTGGCCGGGCGCACCGGCAGCGAACCCATGACTTCACGTAGCGTGGAGAGCAGGTCTTCGGCGCGCTTGGCGCTGGCCGAGTTGACCAGGATCAGGCCCTGGCGCGGGGCGATGGCAGCGAAGATCATCGAGCGGCGGATGAAAGCACGCGGCAGGAAGGCCTGGATGATCTCGTCCTTGATCTGGTCGCGTTCCTTCTTGTAGACCTTGCGCATCTGCTCGGTCTCGATCTCTTCGACCTTCTCCTTGACCGCATCGTTGACCACGCTGCTGGGCAGGATACGTTCTTCCTTGCGTGCGGCAATCAACAGGAATTCACCGCTGACGTGCACCAGGGGAGCGTCTTCGCCCTTGCCGAACGGAGCGACGAAGCCGTAAGTGGTCAGCTCCTGGCTGGCGCAGGGGCGGGCCGGCTTGCTGGCCAGGGCGGTCTCCAGCGCTTCAGGCTCGAACGGGACATCCTGGGTCAGGCGGTAGGTCAGCAGGTTCTTGAACCACATGAGGGGGAATCTCTCCTTAATGCATAAGGCGGGCATTATTCTCCGAGCAGTGGTTGCAGGCCAACCCTGTCAGAGGGCCAGCAGTGACTTATTCATAGGTCTTTGAAAGATCAGATAAAAAATTTGAAAAAAGTGCTTGCCAGGGTACAGGGTCCTCCGTAGAATGCGCGCCACACCGAGACGAAGGGTGATTAGCTCAGCCGGGAGAGCATCTGCCTTACAAGCAGAGGGTCGGCGGTTCGATCCCGTCATCACCCACCACTCGATGTATAGCGCAGCGGTAGTTCAGTCGGTTAGAATACCGGCCTGTCACGCCGGGGGTCGCGGGTTCGAGTCCCGTCCGCTGCGCCATATTCCAGCTTCCAGGGCCCACTGAACACCCGGAAGCCACAAAGAAAGCGACCTTAGGGTCGCTTTTTTTGTTTGTGCCTCGCAAAACGCCCCGGGGGCTGTCGGTCGACAGTCCCCGGGGCGTTTCAGCTTCAGGGTTTGGCCACGTGCCAGACCTGGCCGACACCTTCGCCGGTGGTATCGCCCGGCTTCTGATCCTTGACCCAACTGTACAGCGGCTGGTCTTTGTAAGCCCACTGCTTGCTGCCGTCGTCACGGGTAATCACGCTGTAGCCATCGGCGGCCTTGGCGTAGGCGCCGGCGGCCAGCGGCGGCCAATTCTGCGCACATTGACCGTTGCACGCCGACTTGCCAGCGCTGTCCTTGGTGAAGGTGTAGAGGGTCAGGCCTTTGCTGTCGACCTGAACCTTGCCAAGGGCGCTGTCGCCGACCTTCGCGGGGGCGTCCGCCAAGGCCAGGCCAGACACGCAGGTCAGAGCCAATGAAAGAACGAGTGCGCTTTTCTTCAACATGAGAGATACCTCTGGCGGTTATTCGAATCTGTTCGGGGGAATGATGGCTTTATGCATCGGCCATGCAGGAACAACGCCTCGGTGTCGGCTTCTATTCCCGTGTTCGATGAATATTTTTCCCGTCGCTGATGCCGCCCTGGGGCAGCAGGCACGCCGGGTTCGCATCTGCGCCTTCAACTCGCTGGCCCATTGCGTCAGAATCCCCCTACACGCCGGATGCAGCCAGCAGGCCGCGCGCCGGCTCTACCTTGCAAGCAGAGACCGACCATGCAGGATGCCAGCACCTCTCCAACGCCCACGCCGTCGACCCCACTGCTGGGTATCGACCTGGGGACCACCAACAGCCTTATCGCAGTCTGGCAGGACGGCAAGGCGCAGCTGATCGCCAACGCCGTGGGCGAGGTGCTGACGCCGTCGGTGGTCAGCGTCGACGACGATGGCAGCATCCTGGTGGGCAGCGCTGCCCGCGCCCGGCTGACCACCCATCCCCATCGCACCGCTGCGGCCTTCAAGCGCTACATGGGCAGTGACAAGCGCTTCGAGCTCGGCGAGCACCGTTTCACCCCCGAAGAGCTCTCGGCCCTGGTGCTGGGCGCGTTGAAGCAGGATGCCGAAGCGTATCTGGGGTGCCCGGTCAGCGAAGCGGTGATCTCGGTGCCGGCCTATTTCAGCGACGAACAGCGCAAGCGCACGGTCTTCGCTGCGGAGCTGGCGGGGCTGAAGGTGCAGCGCCTGATCAACGAGCCGACCGCGGCCGCCATGGCCTACGGGCTGCACGAGCAGAAGTTCGAGCGCACCCTGGTGTTCGACCTGGGCGGCGGGACCTTCGACGTCACTGTGCTGGAATACGCCTTGCCGCTGATCGAAGTGCATGCTTCAACCGGTGACAACTATCTGGGGGGCGAGGATTTCACCGAGGCCTTGCTCAATGCCTGCCTGCGCGACTGGAACCTCAGTGCCGAAGCCCTGGAGCCCCAGGCGCTGTCGAGCCTGCATGATGCGATCGAGCAACTGAAACGCGAGGTGGGCGAGGGCAGCCGCACCCTGAACTGGAGCGGCGATGGCCAGGCCCGCGAATGGGGGCTCGACCAGGCCCGGCTGCAGTCGATCTGGGCGCCGTTGCTGGCACGGGTACGGACCCCCATCGAGCAGGCCCTGCGTGATGCGCGCCTGAGCCCGCGCGAACTGGACAGCCTGGTGCTGGTCGGTGGGGCCACGCGCATGCCGCAGATCCAGCAACTGGTGGCCAAGCTGTTCGGCCGCCTGCCGTATCGCCACCTCGATCCGGACACCATCGTCGCTCTTGGCGCCGCCAGCCAGGCAGCCTGCAAGGCGCGGGATTCGGCGATCGACGAGTTGATCCTGACCGACGTCTGTCCTTACACCCTGGGGGTCGCCTCGTCCCGTGGCGAGGAAGTGTCCGGAGCCTTTACCCCGATCATCGAACGCAACACGGTGATCCCCACCTCGCGTGTGCAGCGCTTCTACAGCAGCCATCCGGAACAGAAAGTGGTGCGCATCGCCGTGTACCAGGGCGAGCGGCCATGGGTGCGCGACAACATTCTGGTCGACAGCTTCGAGATTCCATTGCAGCCGACCGGCCAGGTGCAGTCGCTGGATGTGCGCTTCAGCTACGACATCAATGGCCTGCTCGAAGTGGACGTGACGTTCCTCGAAACCGGGCACAAGCACAGCCACAGCATCGACCGCAGCCCGACCGGGCTGGACAGCGACGCCCGCCAGGCCAGCCACGAGCGCCTGGCGAGATTGAAGATTCACCCGCGCGACGCCTTGCCCAACCGCACCCTGCTGGCTCGCCTGGAGCGCGCCTGGATGCAGAGCCTGGGGGATGAGCGCGACCTTATCGGCAGTTGGCTGGATGCCTTCAATGCCGTGCTCGCTGGCCAGCAGGCCAGCGAGATCAGTCGCCAGCGCCAGCAATTGAGCCAGGCGCTGGACGAGCTGCGCTACTGATCAGGGATGGTTCAGGCGCCGCAGGGCCACTTGCAGGCCCAGTTGCAACTGGTCGGGGTCGTCCGGTGAAGGGCCATAGCGGTTGGCCAGCTTGTCGCCGGGTAGCCCCACCAGAAGCAGCGGTGCGAACGGCAGCAGGCGGCTGACGGCCAGCAACCCCACCAGTGCCCAGACGCCCTGGCCCAAGTCGCGCAAGCGCCGCAGGAAGGATGTCAACAGCAGCAACACGACAAGGGTCCAGAGCATCGGGCTCTTGGTCGCGGTGGTCAGCACCGTGCCCGCCAGCAGCAGCACGATCACGTGGGCGATCAGGTCGCTGCGATTGAGACGGCTGTCCAGGCGCCAGAACGCCCAGGAGGGCACCGGCTTCTGGCTGACGCGAGCCATCAGCAGACGCTCGGCGCGGGCCAGTATCGCCATGCTGGCGCAGCGCAGGCCGGTGTCCTGGTCCGGATCGTCCTTGGCTTTCTGCAGGCGCATCAAGGCGCGGGTGCCTGGCGGGGATGCGGATTTGACCAGGTGATTGAAGGCGTCGAGGATCTCGTTGAGCAGCTTGCCGTCGACCTTCTCTTCCTGCTCCACCGCTTGGCGCGGCGGGCGTTTGACCTTGCCGGCGATCAGGCCGTCGCGCAGCGGAGCGAACCAGGGGCTGTCGTTGTTCAGTGCCTCGAGGCGATCGCGCAAGCGGGCGCGCTGTTGAGCATCGAGCTCGGGGTCGTGGTACAGCACGGCGCACAGCAGCATGTAGCCCAGTGGGTGGTCGTCGAGGGTGCCAACGTCTTCTTCCAGGCATTCGAGCAGGCGGACCGCGCCGGGCAGGCGAGTGCTGCCGAACACGTAGCCCAGGGTTTGCAGGCGGCTGGCAACCAGGGCCTGCATCGGATCGCGATCGTCCATCCAGCCGAGCAGGGCATTGTGTTCGTTGAACTGAGCCTGACGGGCGATCAGCACCTTGTGCAGGGGGGCGAACGGATGGTCGCTCGGATAGGTGAGCTGGGCGGCCAGTTGCGGTGGCGCCAGGTCCAGCCAGCGTTGCGGCTGTTGCGCCGTGGCCAGCATGAACAACTGCTGGCGATGCCAGTTCCACAGCGCTTCGCCCTCGACCATCGGCGGCAGCTCAATGCCGTTCAGTGCCAGTTCTTCCATCAGCACCAGGCCGAACGGCACGGTGAACATGCGGCGCATGTCGAAATGCTCGTTCAGCTCGCCCAGCGCTCGGGGCGAATAGACCCGCATGCGCCGCAGCCACTCGCGGCAGGCCGGGTGCAGTGCGTCGGACTTGAGCGCCTCTGGCAGTTCCACAGGCCCCTCGTCACGTGCGCAGTACTCCGCCAATGCACGCGCCACCGGTGAGTGTTCGAGCCAATGCAGTTGCTGCGCAGCCTGGCGCTGGAAGCCCTCGAGGATCAAGGCATCGAGCGGGTCGTTGCCCAGGCGCTCATCGACAATGGTGCGCAGCAAGCCGGCTTCACCGCGTTGCAGGGCCCAGGCCTGCCAGTAGCGGCGGTGCAGTTCGCGATCTTCCTGATTGGGCAACAGCCAGGCGAGCAGCGGCAGTTCGTCGTCGCCGTCCAGGCGCCAGTCGATGTAGGTGGCGGCGATGCCCTCAAGGCCCAGGCGCGAGGCTTCGGACCAGCGCGCCAGTGTCTGCGGCGACTGTGCCGGGCTGCCCAAGACCTGTGCCGGATCGGCCAGGTCGGCGGGCCAGGTCTCGGGTGTGCTCTGCTGGTCGAGGGCCTGGATCAGCAGGGGCAGGCGTTGCGGCTGGTAGCGCGCGCAGAGGTCGAGCAGCCAGCGTTCGGCCTGCGGGTGGCGATGTTCGCGCCACAGCCGTAGCCAGCAGTCCAGGGCTTGCTGCTCGGCGCCCAGGGCGTCGGCCTGGCGGGCCAGCAGGAACAGCAGGTCGACATCGTCCGGCGCCTGCTGGTGCTGCAACTGCAGGCGTGCATGCAGGGTGAGGCTGCCGATGCCGACCTGGCTGAACTGTTCGGTCAGACGCTGGACCAGGTGTTCGTCGTCAGGGAACGCCACGCAGGTGTGGTACCCGGCGAACTGTGCGTACTCGAACAGCGGGCGCTCCTGATGGTAGTAGCCAAGGCTGCGGAAGTACCAAAGGGTTTCCAGTTGCGCGGCGGGCGACCAGCTGTGCATCAGGCGGGTGTCGAACGGATCGGGCTCCTCGATGCGTTGCAGGAAGGCTTCTATCTCCTGGGCATCCTCCGGCGCCAGGCGCAGCAACTGCTCGGCCCAGCCCATGCGCCGGGCCAGCAGGCGCGCGCACTGGTACGAGATCGGTCCGCAGTTGCGCAGGTTGTGCAGCAGTCGCCAGCTGAGGTCTTCCAATTGCTCCAGGGGCAGTTCGTTGAGCTGGGCGATGTAGTCCTGCCAGGCTTGGGGTTCGTAACGGCGAGTGGAGTCTTCGAGCAGTGCATGGAACGCCTCGAAGGCTTCGCTGGTGGACGCTTCGCTCTGCCCGTCGGCTGCTTGCTGCTCGGGCGCCGCGCCGGTTTCGGCGTGTTCACGCGCCAGGCGCTGCGCTTCTTCGTAGGCGGCGCGCAGGGCCTGGAAGCCTTCGGGGTCGGTTTCCGGATGGTGCGTCGGCAGGCGGCCGCGGTAGGCCTGGCGGATGGTGTCGAGGTCCTGGGTCGGCTCGATGCCCAGGCGAATCCAGCAACTCATGACCAGCAGTCCTCTTCCAGTGATGCCGGGCGTTCCGGCTCGGGCAACGGCAGCTCCCAGGGCAGGTCGGCGAGCAGCGCGTTGGCGCCGATTCTCAGGTTCAGGGCAATGCAGCGATTCCAGTGTTCGTTGCCTTGGCGCTCCAGGTTGGCGGCAAAGGTCTCGTCGCTGCTGTCGGAGACATTCCACAGCGCCTTGCCGAACAAATACCCGGCGATGTAGCTATCCCAGCGGTTGTAGTAATGGCGAGCGCGCAAGGCCAGGCGATAGTGCAGGTAGAGGCTTTCGTCGCGGCTGATATGGCCCTTCTTCACACCGGCGCGCAGCAGAAAACTCATGCGTCCGATGTCCCAGGCGCGGGTTCCGCCCGGGCCGCAGTCGGGAAAGGTGCGTGCGGCGTAGCTGTACTTGACCCGGTCACGTGGCGTCAGGGTTGCGAGCAGCGCCTGCCACTGGCTTGGCAGGCAGCGCTGGAACTGCCAGTAGGCGTTGCTCATCTCGCTGGCGTGGCCGTTGTCGGCCATGCCGAGCACGTCGAGCAACTGGGCACGGGTGCTGATGCCCCAGCCGCTTTCCAGGTCGGTCTGGTCTTCGCCTTCGAAGTACTCGGCGGCGGTGTAGCTGGCACCGTTGAGTGCAGCCATCGGGGCGGAGAGGGCGTGCAGCCAATGCTGTGCGGATTCGTCCATGAAGAGTGTCCGGGGCGAGGGGTGTGGCGCGATTGTAGAGAGGCAGCAAGGGGGCCGTCTACGCAGGCCTCAACGCCGGCCTTCTTCCGCTCGCAGCGTCAGCACTTCATAGCCCTGCTCGGTCACCGCGACCGTGTGCTCCCACT
Source organism: Pseudomonas sp. SYWMCR5 (assembly GCF_057197165.1). Classification (NCBI taxonomy): domain Bacteria; kingdom Pseudomonadati; phylum Pseudomonadota; class Gammaproteobacteria; order Pseudomonadales; family Pseudomonadaceae; genus Pseudomonas; species Pseudomonas sp. SYWMCR5. The sequence goes on along the minus strand of NZ_JBXUNH010000001.1, from coordinate 541,537 downwards.
GCGCCGACAGCCCGCCATCGCGGGTGATCACCGTCCAGCCATCCTTCAGCGTGCGTGTGCCGCGGGCGCCCTGGTTGATCATCGGCTCGATGGTGAACACCATCCCCGGCTTGAGTTTCAGGCCCATGCCGCGTTGGCCGTAGTGCAGCACCTGCGGCGCTTCGTGCATCTGTCGGCCGATGCCGTGGCCGCAGTACTCGCGTACCACGCTGTAGCCCGCCGCCTCGGCGAACTGCTGGATGGCGTGGCCGATATCGCCCAGGGTGGCGCCGGGGCGCACCTGTTCGATGCCTTTCCACAGCGCCTCGTAGGTAGTGTCGACCAGGCGCCGGGCCTCCTCGCTGATTGCGCCGATGCGGTACATCTTCGACGAGTCGGCAATGTAGCCGCCCTGTTCCAGGGTGATGTCGACGTTGATGATCGAGCCTTCCTGCAGCACCTCTTCAACCTTGGGCATGCCATGGCAGACGACCTGGTCCACCGAGGTGTTCAGCGAATAGGGGAAGCCGTACTGGCCCTTGCTCGCCGGGCGCGCCTTGAGCGTCTCGACGATGAAGGCTTCGGCGCGGTCGTTGATCTGCATCGTGGTCACCCCGGCACGGATGAAACCGTCGAGGTCGGCGAACACCTGTGCCAGCAACTGCCCGGCCCTGCGCATCAGTGCCAGCTGCTCCGGGTTCTTGAGTATCACCTCGCTCATTGCAGCAGCTCCTTGAGATTCGCTTGTTCCTGACGCAACAGTTGGCGCAGCAGTTCCTGGTAAGTGGCCTGGGGATGCAGTTCGGCAAGCATGCCGATGCGGATCCAGTGTTCGGCCTGGGCGTTGATCGAGCGCGACATCGCGGCGCTGGCGATGCGCAGGTCTTCGTGGAGGTCGTCGCAGATCTTGACGATGCCCATGGGGAGTCTTCCTGGTATATGAAACGTATACGGATCATATGGTCGGTTGGGCGTCGTGTCATCTTCTGGTGCGCGGGGGCATCAAGACGGGGCGGATATCGCGTCGATGTTTTCGCGGGTCGACCCGTCCCCTGGGGGCTGCGCAGGCCTGTGGGCGCGGGTTTGTCCGCGACATGGCCACCGCCATCGCGCAACTGGCCCGCAAATTGCTGATTCAACTGCATCCGGACCCCTCAACGCCGAGGGGCCCTAAATCTTCACGACAAAGGCGCCGTGTTACCCGCTTGCCCTGCAGGCCGGGTAGCCGGCGCCTTTTGCGTTTTCAGGGAGACCGCCCATGAGCAGCAGCGAGGTGCGCAGCGTTTGCCCGTATTGCGGGGTCGGGTGCGGCATCGTCATGACCGTGGCCGAGGGCAAGGTCACCAAGGTCAGCGGCGACAAGCAGCACCCGAGCAACTTCGGACGCCTGTGCACCAAGGGCCTCACCGCACACCTGCCACTGTCCGCTGCCGGGCGCATGGAGCACGCTTTCTTGCGCCAGCAGCGCAGCCAGCAGCCGGTGCGCACGGGCATGGACGAGGCCATTGCGCAATCGGCCGCGCGCCTGCGCGCGATCATCGACCAGCACGGGCCGGATGCCGTGGCGCTCTATGTGTCAGGGCAGATGTCGCTGGAGGCTCAGTACCTGGCCAACAAGCTGGCCAAGGGCTTTATCCGCACGCGCCATATCGAGTCCAACTCGCGGCTGTGCATGGCCAGTGCCGGCAGCGGCTACAAGCAGTCGCTGGGCGCCGATGGTCCACCGGGCAGCTACCAGGATTTCGAGCGTGCCGAGGTGTTCTTCGTCATTGGCGCCAACATGGCCGACTGTCATCCGATCCTGTTCCTGCGCCTGCTCGACCGAGTCAAGGCCGGGGCCAGGCTGATTGTCGTCGACCCGCGCCGCAGTGCCACCGCCGACAAGGCCGACCTGTTCCTGCAGGTGCGCCCGGGCAGTGATCTGGCCCTGCTCAACGGCTTGCTCTACCTGCTGCACGAGAACGGCCACACCGACAGCGATTTCATCGCCCGTCACACCGAGGGCTGGGACGACATGCCGGCCTTTCTCGCCGACTATACCCCCGAGCGGGTCGCGGCCCTGACCGGCCTTGCCGAGGCCGATATCCGTCAGGCGGCTGCCTGGATCGGCGGGGCGTCGGAGTGGATGAGCTGCTGGACCATGGGCCTCAACCAGAGCATCCATGGCACCTGGCACAGCAACGCGCTGTGCAACCTGCACTTGGCCACCGGCGCGATCTGCCGTCCTGGCAGCGGACCGTTCTCGCTGACCGGCCAGCCCAACGCCATGGGCGGCCGTGAGATGGGCTACATGGGCCCAGGCCTGCCGGGCCAGCGTTCGGCGCAGGTGGCGGGCGACCGTGCTTTTGTCGAGCAGCAGTGGGGCCTGGCGCCGGGCGCGCTGCGCAGCGAAGGCGGTGAAGGCACGGTGGCGCTGTTCGAGCAGATGAAGGCCGGGGAAGTGAAGGCCTGCTGGATCATCTGCAGCAACCCGGTGGCCAGCGTCGCCAACCGCCAACAGGTGATCGACGGCCTGCACGAGGCGCAGTTGGTGATCGCCCAGGACGCTTTCCTCGACACCGAGACCAACCGCCATGCCGATATCCTCCTGCCTGCCGCGCTGTGGGCCGAGGGCGAGGGTGTGATGATCAACAGCGAGCGCAACCTCACCCTGATGCCGCGTGCAGTCGCAGCGCCCGGCGAAAGCCTTGAGGATTGGCGCATCATTGCCCGCATCGCCTGTGCCATGGGCTATGCCGAGGCGTTCAGCTATGCCGATGCCGAAGCGGTGTACGACGAGATCCGCCGTTTCTGGAACCCCGCCACCGGCTATGACCTGCGCGGCATCGGCTACGCCGAGCTACGCGACAAACCGCGCCAGTGGCCAAGCGCCCCCGGACGCGCGGACGACCGCAGCCCGCTGCGCTATCTCAACGACGGCAGCAGCCAGGCGCTGCTGCATGACGCCCAAGGCGAGCGACCCGCGCTGGCCTTTCCCACGCCCAGTGGCAAGGCGCGGTTCTTCGCCCGGCCCTGGCTGGCGCCGGCCGAGCTGCCGGATGCCGACTTTCCGCTGGTGCTCAACACCGGCCGCGTGCAGCACCAGTGGCACACCCTGACCAAGACCGGCAAGGTGCCGAGCCTGAACAAGCTCGAGCCCGGTCCCTTCGTCGAGATTAATCCGCAGGACGCCCGACGCCTGGGCATCGCCGACAAGGACCAGGTGGCGATTCGCTCGCGCCGCGGCCAGGCCGTGCTGCCGGCACGCATCAGCGAGCGGGTGCTGGTCGGCAACTGCTTTGCCCCTTTTCACTGGAACGACCTGTATGGCGAGCAACTGGCGATCAACGCCGTGACCTGCGACGCGGTCGATCCAACTTCCCTACAACCGGCCTTCAAGCATTGCGCCGTGACCCTGGAGCGGGTTGCAGGCGAACGCATCGAGGCACTCGAGCTGCCCTGCGCGATCCCTACGGAGCCTGCCACCATGCCCACCGACACCCTGTCTCGCCTGCTCGGCCTGGACAGCCTGCCGGCCCCCGTCCTGGCTGACGAGGAGCGTCATTACCTGCAGGGCTTCCTGCTCGGCCTTGGGCAGGCGCGTACACCGGGTGTGCCCAGCCTGCCGCCCGGTGCGCCGCTGGCGCCCGCCAGTCGGCTGTTCGTCGATGGCTTGATCGCCGGCCTGTTCGCCCAGCCGGTGGTGGCGCCGGTCGCCATGGCCGAGGTCGCCCGGCATCGGGTGCTGTGGGCCTCGCAGACCGGCAATGGCGAGGTGCTGGCCGAGCGCTGTGCGGCCCATCTGCGCGAAGCGGGCCTGGCGGTCGAGCTGAGCTGCATGGATGCAGTCAGCCCCGGCCAATTGCGTGGCGCCGCCAGCGTGCTGCTGATCACCAGCACCTTTGGTGACGGCGATGCGCCTGACTGCGCTTCGGCGTTCTGGCAGGCGCTGCAGGGCGAGGAGGGGGCGCAGTGTGCGGCACTGCCCTTCGCCGTGCTGGCGCTGGGTGACTCCAGCTACGACCAGTTCTGCGGCTTTGGCCGCAAGCTCGACCAGCGCCTGGCTGAACTGGGCGGCCGACGTCTGCTCGATCGGGTCGATTGCGAACCGGACTTCGACCCATCGTTCGCCGCCTGGCTGCAGGCGTTGCTGCCGCTGCTCGGGCCGACGGCCGAAGCACCCGTCATAGCCCCGCCGGCGCGGGTGTTCGGCAAGCAGCAACCCTGCCTGGCTCCCATCATCGAGAACCGTGTGCTCAATGCGCCCGGAGCGACCAAGGAGACACGCCAGGTGGTGTTCGACCTGCAAGGCACCGGGCTGGTCTACGAGGCAGGCGATGCGCTGGGTGTCTGGCCGCGCAACTGCCCGGCGCTGGTCCAGGAGCTGCTCGGCCTGATGGGGCTCGATGGCCAGACGTGCGTGCAACTGCCCGACTTGCCGACGATGCCGTTGGCCGAGGCGATGGAGCGGCATCTGGAGATCGCCCGGGTCACGTCGCAACAGCTTGCCGCCTTCAGCCAGGCGCCGCAGGCAGGTGAACTGCGTCGGCTGCTGCTGCCCGAGCACAAGGCCGAACTCAAGGAGTGGCTGTGGGGGCGGCAGTTGGCCGATGTGCTCGCGGCATTCGCGCCGCAACTGTCGCTGGAGCACTGGCTGACCCTGCTCAAACCCTTGCAGCCACGCATGTACTCGATCAGCTCCAGCCCCAAGGCCCATCCACAGCAGGTGCACCTGACCGTTTCAACCGTGCGCTATGGCCAGCGAAAGGGTGTGAGTTCAAGCTTCCTCGCCGAGCGCGCCGAAGCGCTGGAGGTGGCGATCTTCCCGCAGGTCGCGCGGCATTTCCGACTGCCGGACGACGATGCTACACCGCTCATCATGGTCGGCCCTGGCACGGGTATCGCGCCGTTCCGAGCCTTTCTCGAAGAGCGCGAAGCCCGCGGTGCGACCGGCGGCAACTGGCTGTTCTTCGGTGAGCAGCATGCTGCCTTCGATTTCTATTACCGCGAGCAGTTGCAGGCCTGGGAGGCCAGCGGTCATCTGCGCCTGAGCACGGCGTTCTCGCGTGACCAGGCCGAGAAGCTGTACGTGCAGCAGCGCATGCTCGAACAGGGCGCCGAGCTGTGGCAGTGGCTGGAGGCAGGGGCGTACTTCTACATCTGCGGCGATGCCCAGCGCATGGCCAAGGATGTCGATGCTGCGTTGCGCCAGGTCGTGGCCGAGCACGGGCGGATGAGCGCCGAGGCGGCAGCGGCTTATGTCGAGGGGTTGGGCAAGAACAAGCGTTATCGACGCGATGTGTATTGAGTGCACCGGGATGGGGAGGGGTGCACCGGCTTGAGGCGTTGCCGCGTGCGGCGCTGTCGCCGGACACGCCCGCTGCCACAGGTCGCGCAACGCTGCATACCCCGCAGGAGCGGGCTTGCAACGCGACAGCGCCAGCACCCATTCCGACCTTGGCACGCTCCCTGCTTTCAACGGTTTACAACACAGCCCCACTGATCAACGGCGATCAACAGGGGCCTCACACTGATGAGTACAGGCAAAGGCGCCTGGAGCTTCGGCTCCAGGCGCCTTTTTTTGTCTTTGCCGCGGGCACGCCCCGCACACCGTGATCGAGGATCGGCTATGAAGGCAACAGCGAACGGCGGACAACGAGAGCGACTGGTCATTGTCGGCAACGGCATGGTCGGTCATCACCTGGTCGAGCAACTGATCGAACGTGGTGCCCTGGCGCGCTTCGAGCTGCGTGTGTTCGGCGAGGAGCGCCAGCGCGCCTACGACCGTGTGCACTTGTCGGAATACTTCGCCGGCAGCAGCGCCGAGACACTAGCTATGTGCGAGCCCGACTTCTATGCCCAGCACGGCGTGCACCTGCACCTGCACGAAGCTGTGCTGGAGATCGACCGCACGCTGGGCGAGGTGGTCACCGCCCAGGGGCGCTACGGTTATGACCAACTGATCCTTGCCACCGGCTCCTACCCGTTCGTACCGCCGATCGAAGGCTCCACGGGCACGGCCTGCTTGGTCTACCGCACCCTCGACGATCTTGACGACATCCGCGCCTCGGCTGCCGGGGCCCGGCGTGGCGTGGTGGTCGGCGGTGGGCTGCTGGGCCTTGAGGCTGCCAATGCGCTCAAGTCGCTGGGGCTGGAGGCTCATGTCGTGGAGTTCGCGCCACGGCTGATGCCGGTGCAGCTCGATCATGAAGGAGGCGCGGCCTTGCGTGCGCAGATCGAAGCGCTGGGTGTCGGCGTGCATCTGTCTCGCGCCACCCAGTCGATCGACCCGGGAGAAGAGTATCGCCACCGCATGAATTTCGATGGTGGTGAGTACCTGGAAACCGACCTGATCGTGTTCTCTGCCGGTATCCGTCCGCGTGACGCCCTGGGGCGTGCCTGCGAGCTGGAGATCGCGCCGCGCGGCGGCGTGGTCATCGACGGCAACTGCCGTTCCAGCGATCCACGGATCTTCGCCATCGGCGAGTGTGCGTCGTGGAACGGCAGCGTGTTCGGGCTGGTCGCGCCCGGCTACAGCATGGCGCGCAACCTCGCTGCGCTGCTGGTCGGCGAGGCCAGTGCCGAGTTCAGCGGTGCCGACATGTCGACCAAGCTCAAGCTGCTGGGGGTCGATGTCGGCTCCATCGGCGACGCCCACGGCGCCACTCCAGGCGCCCGCAGCTACCGATACATCGACGAGGCCAACGCCAGCTACCGCCGCCTGGTGGTCGACGCCAGCGGCAAGCGGGTGATCGGCGCGGTGCTGGTCGGCGACAACAGCTACTACGACACGCTGCTGCAGTACGTGCAAAACGGCATCGCCCTGCCGCAGGATCCGGCGGCGCTGATCCTGCCGCAGAGCGGCGGCGCGCCGACGCTGGGCGCCGATGCCCTGCCCGACAGCGCGACCATCTGCTCCTGCCACAACGTCAGCAAGGGCGCGATCTGCGCGGCCATCGACAGTGGCTGCGCGGACCTGGCGGCGGTCAAGGGCTGCACCAAGGCGGCCAGCGGCTGTGGTGGCTGTGCGGCGCTGCTCAAGCAGGTGTTCGAGCACGAACTGACCGCGCGTGGCGTGACGGTCGACAAGAGCCTGTGCGAGCACTTTGCCTATACCCGCCAGGAGCTGTATGCATTGGTGCGCGTCGAGGGGATTCGAACCTTCAACGAGCTGCTCGAGCGCCACGGCAAGGGCCATGTCGGTTGCGACATCTGCAAGCCGACCGTGGGTTCGATCCTCGCCTCGTGCTGGAACCAGCCGATCATGGACCCCTCGCTGGTACCGCTGCAGGACACCAACGACACCTTCATGGCCAACATGCAGAAGAACGGCACCTACTCGGTGGTGCCGCGCATCCCGGGTGGTGAAATCACCCCCGACAAGTTGATCGTGATCGGCCAGGTGGCGAAGAAATACGACCTCTACACCAAGATTACCGGCGGCCAGCGCATCGATTTGTTCGGCGCGCAGTTGCACGAGTTGCCGCTGATCTGGGGCGAGCTGATCGAGGCGGGCTTCGAAACCGGCCACGCCTACGGCAAGTCGACCCGCACGGTGAAGTCGTGCGTGGGCAGCACCTGGTGCCGCTACGGCGTGCAGGACAGCGTTGCCATGGCCCTGCGTATCGAAGACCGCTACAAGGGCCTGCGCTCGCCGCACAAGCTCAAGTTCGCGGTGTCCGGCTGCACCCGTGAATGCGCCGAGGCGCAGAGCAAGGATATCGGCGTGATCGCCACCGACAAGGGGTGGAACCTGTACGTTTGTGGCAACGGCGGCATGCGCCCGCGCCATGCCGAACTGTTCGCCACCGATCTGGACGACGACACCCTGATCCGCCTGATCGACCGCGTGCTGATGTTCTACATCCGCACCGCCGACAAACTGCAGCGCACCTCGGTGTGGCGCGAAGGCCTGGACGGCGGGTTGGACTATCTCAAGGCGGTGATTCTCGACGATAGCCTGGGCCTCGCCGACGAGCTGGAAGCGCAGATGCAGCATGTGGTCGACCGCTACGAATGCGAATGGGCCAACGCCTTGAAAGACCCGGAGAAGCTCAAGCGCTTCCGCACCTTCGTCAACGACCAGCGGCCTGACCCGGATGTGCATTTCGTGCGTGAGCGCGAACAGCGTCGACCGGCTACGCCGCTGGAGTTGATCCCTACTGTCGAGGAGCTCGTTTGATGAACCTGTCTAATGCTGTCGTTGCACCACAAGATATCTGGCAGTCAGTGTGCCGGGTCGATGATCTGATTGCCGACTCGGGGGTGGTGGTCTGGCTCGACGGCGAACAGGTCGCGCTGTTCTACCTGCCCGGGCAGGAGCAGACACTGTATGCCGTGGACAACCGCGACCCGCGTTCAGGGGCCAATGTCATCGGGCGGGGGTTGATCGGCAGCCTGCAAGGCGAACTGGTGGTGGCGGCGCCGTTGTACAAGCAGCATTTCAGCTTGCGTGATGGGCGTTGCCTGGAGGATGCGGGGCAGCGGTTGCGCGTGTGGCCGGTGCGGATGGAAGGGGGGCAGGTCGAGATTCGCTGTTTCTAGCAGGTATGGCTCCTGCCCGGCCTGTGCAGTACCTGTGGGGGACGGGCTTGCCCGCGAACACCGGCAAAGCCGGTGCCATCTACCGCGGTGTTTGCTTCGCGGGTAAACCCGCTCCCACAGGTACTGCGCAGGCCTTGGGTCTGGCACGTTTGCAGGTCCTCGGATAAAGGTGGCTCCACGGCTTGTTCACAATGGATATTCATCCACATCCGAGGCATCGACAAAGTCCTCCAGAACCAGACTGTTTTTGCTGAGAAAGACCTTCAGCTCAGCTATTGATTCAAGTGCTCTGAATGAGCCAACTCGATCGTACGAGGGGTCTAGCGCCTGCTCTATATCTTCGGCGTTGAACGTGTTCAGCCGAGCTTTGAAGCGCGCCTCTTCAATGCGGCATTGGTCGGCGTAAGGGGAATGCCCGATCATTGAGTAGGGTTCGGTCCTCAGTGGATACGCAGGGATTAGATGGTCCTGCAGGGATAACTCTATCCAGGTTCTGGATTGTGGTGTGTCCGACTTGATCTCGGAAACTAAAGTCCGCCCCTGAAGAAGTGTTTTAATCATTTCTGTGTGTCTATTTTGAAATCAAAGTTCTCGAAGATTATTTTTACAGTGGCGTCCTCGAATACCAATTCGTGCCGAAGCTTGCTGGTGTTGTCCATTATTGTCATTTCGTCAGTTATGAGGTCGCCGTGAGTGGATTGGTTGGCAGGCCATTCTGTGGGTCTTTTTTCGACGGAGTAACTTGAGACTTTTGTATAGGTAAGCGTCAGGGTGTCTCCGTAAGCTCCGTTTAGGATTATTTGAGCGTTGTTGGCGTAGCATTCGTCGATGTCATGCTCTTCGAATCTAATGCTTTTTAGCCGGGCGTCATGTAAGCATCGGGAGTCGGAGGGATTGTAGTGCCAAGCACTGCTCATAAAAGTGTAAATATTCTCTGGGAGTAAATGCTTTACGCTCTCGACATAAGCTGGGTATTCGCTGCTGTCTAGAGTGTATCCGTCGTGGTTTTCGGTGAGTTTGATGATTTTCATGACGGTCGTATACAGGGAAAGGATTCGGTTTTCAGCGCCGCTGAGGTGTCTTCATCTATGGAAATTTACTCAAGAGAGTATTGATAGCTGTCGGCGATGATCTCAACATAGCTGTCGTACCCCGCGATGATGTAGTGCTTCAATGAAAGAAAGTTGGCGGGGTCATACAACGGATTTGTTTCTGCCAACAGCGCTGAATCGACGACCTCATAGAATTTTGGGTCAGGATGAAGTCCGGTCTTTCGCCAAGTTTCTACTTCATCGCCTCGGCTGCCCAGAATTTCGTAGTTCTGATACTCGCGCTCGAAAAAATTGAGTGTGATACAGCGCATCTCAGCGACACGCTCAAAAACAAGTGTCGCCACGGCGTAGGTGTTATTTTCGATGTGTTCGATTCGCTGAGCTTCAACCTGAATCGATGCGGCACCAGTCTCGTCGTACTTTGCGTTGAGCTGTGTGGTGTTGATGACAAAATTAATTTTTTGAGGGGCGAGCTTTATCATCGATCACACCAAGAAAATCGAAGGGGTTCAATGGCGCGAGGGGCACTCGCAGGAGCGTTGGTTTTAACGAGTGTCCTGAATCATAAGTCCTGCCACCTCACTCTTAGCGAATTGATATTGATGGTGAGTTTTCGCCTAAGTGATCCGGACATGATGTCGCATGAGATCTCGTCCTCGTTAATCGAAAGGCAATGCAGCCCGCTGGCGTAATTGAACGCCAGAAGCCTATCGTCAAGATACAGCGATGTCGAAACAGTACCGTCCAGTGAGTAGACCAACTCCAGCCGGAGGGGCTCTGCGGTGAGCTTGCAGCTCCATTGTGCATACTCTGGATCGAAATCTGCGACGAGCCCGAGCACCTCAAACAATGTGGTTTCGAAAGAATTAATCATGGTTTTTGGGCGGACTGAAAAAATTTATCACATCGTTCAGTGTGTTTTTTACGTATCCAGGAGGTAGGAAAATTTCTTGCACCACGTCATCGTCATGCGCTTTCCAAATGACCCGGTCCATTGTCTCAAGCATGAGCAGAATCACGATATCGCCATCAAGGCAGGGCGTCAGGTTCAGCGACAAGAACAGTGCACCAATTTTGCTAGAATCAATCCAGTTTTGAGACTGCTCGTACCCTTGCTCGATCTGGGAAAGGACGGCTGATTTGTCCAGGTTTTTCAGGGAGTCAGCGTAATCGAGATCATAATTATCGAATTTGACACTGATCATGTTCAAGAAGGTATCGATCTGCGTGATCTCTTCGTTTGCACCAATGAGATGATTGTCTAAAGATAGGTTCACGGCCATCCAACCCGACTTGAAGTTTGGCGCGCAAGTCGAGCAACAGACTGAAAATAACTCTTTTTTCCCAGTGTTATAGTAGGTCACAGTTGCTTCCTCGGTTTTTCTTTCTATTAGCCATGTCTTTGAATCTTCGTTTGATCCAGTCAGGAACTTTCAGTCCCCTCGATGAATTTTCGCGCCCGTTCCAATGCACTTCGCCGTTTGCGCCTTGATAGCGATAGAATTCTCCATTCTTGTTCTGGCCAAACCAGGAGTCTGCCCTATCAGGAACGGCACGTTTGTAAACCTCTGCAGCATCATCGGGCAAGAGTGTTGTGGTATTACCGCCCCCTCGGAAGTTAGGTGATTTAGGGTCGTGATGCCCTGGGTCGACCAGTTTGGGTTTGGGGCCGTGATACTGAGCATCTGCCTTGTAATCGGCCTCCAGTCCAAATGGATCGATCCAACGAAGTGGGTTGGGCGCGTATCTATAAAGGTTGGGCCCTGCACTGATACTCAGTGGATCCTGCTGCGTAAACCGCCCCACCTCCGGATCATAGAACCTGAACGTGTTGTAGTGCAGCCCCGTCTCCCGGTCCAGGTACTGCCCCTGGAACCTCAGGTTCTGCTGACGGTTCTGCCCGGCATGGTGCCATTCTTCCCGACACTTGCCCCAGGTCGCGAACTCACCTTGCCACACGGTCACGCCGTTTTCATCGGTGAGCTGTTCGGGCAGCCCGGCGAGGTTGGTGTGGAAGTAGTGCAGTTGTTCGGTGCCGGGGGCGCCATCGAGGCGGGCGAGGGGTTCGTAGCTGTCGCTGTCGGCGTAGACGTACAGGCTGGGTTTGTCGTCCTGGATGTCCTGCAACAGGCGCAGACCCTGCCAGAGGAAAAGGGTCTGGCTGACAGGGGTAGGGTGATCGTTGCGGTACAGGCGCTTGGCGATCCTGCGCCCCAGCGGGTCGTAGTCGAATTCCACCCGCTCGTGCACCGGCCCGCGTTGCTGGTGTACGCGTACCAGGCGGTGCTCGGCGTCGTATTCGAAGCGCTGGATCAGGTGCGCGCCAGTCCGTTTTTCGCTGAGGCGGCCGAAGCGGTCGTAGCGGTAGCGCTTGTCCTGGTAGACCTTTAGGCGGTTGTGCCGTACGTAGCCCTTGATCGGGTAACCGTCGAGCAGGTTGCCGGCCTTGTCGTAGCCGTAGTGCTCGACCTGTTGGCCATTGCGATGAGGCAGTGTGCGGCTGGCGCCATGGATGCGTTCTGTGGGGCCATAGTCGTAGCGAACCTGACCGCGCTGGACATTGCCGCTGGCGTCGGTGCCGAACAGGCGACCGATGATCTGGGCGTGCGTGGGCGGCTCGCCGTCGCGGGCTCGCTGACACTGGATGAAGTCCTCGCCGACCAGGTTGTCACTGTCGTCGTAACGATACTGCTTGCTCAGCAGGGCCAGGCTGCCGGGGCCTGCGCCCTGTACATGCAGGGCTTTTTCCAGCAGGCGCCCGGTGCTGTCGTAGCGGGTCCGGGTCTGGATCCGGCCTTGTGTTCGCAGGACTTCGGCATGCAGCTCGTCGCGCTCGAAATCGCAGATCACTCGGCCATCGAGGTTGAGCTGATGCAAGTGGCCGCTGCCGTAGTACAGATGATTGAGGCGTCGGCCATCAGGCAGGGTCAGGGTCTGCAGGTTGCCCAGTTCGTCATGTTCGTAGGCAAGCCGGCCCGCTTTCCCGGTTTCGCTCAGCAGTTGCCCGAGGGCGTCATGGCTGAAGGCGAGCCGTTTTGGCTCGCCCAGCAGGTTGGTGAAGGTGATCGCCAGCAGGTTGTCGGCGATGTCATATTCGTAGTCGGTGACGCCGTCGTCGGTGCGCTTGCGCAACAGGCGCCCGGCGGCGTCGTATTCGAAATATTGCGACTGTATCGAAGCCTCGGGCTCCGGCGGGCTGCCGGGGAACGTCGGCTCGGCGTCGCGGGCAGGGTGCAGCCTCGCCTCGATGACATTGCCCGCTGCATCGTAGCGATAGCTGTGACCGCCGCCATCGAGGTTGTGCTGGGCGGCCAGGCGGTCCAGGGCATCCCAGTGGAAGGCGTAGTGCTCGCCGTTTTCATTTTCCAGGCGTTGCAGGCGGTCGTGCGCATCCCAGGCGAAGCGAAGGGTGAGCCCCATGGCGTCGGTGCGTTGGCTGAGGCGCCCACGCTCGTCGTAGTGCCATTGGGTGAGTTGCTGGCCGGAGTCGATGTGCTGGGTCAACTGCCCCGACAGGTTTACCTGGTAGCGGTCGACGCGCCCGTCGGCGCGGGTGCTTTCCAGCAGGTGGCCACGGGCGTCGAAACGATAGCGGGTGCGGTTGTTGCGGCCGTTGAAGACTTCGCTCAGGTGACCGCGCTCGTCGTAGCGCCAGAGGGTGGTGCGGTTGGAGCAGTCGCTGTAGCGAATCAGTTGCCCTCGGGCGTTCCATTCCAGCTGGCGGGTCTTGCCCTGAGCATCGATGACCTGTTCCACCCGGCCTTGTCGATCGTGACGGTAGCGCGTGGTGCGCCCCAGCGGGTCGGTGGTACTGATCAGGTTGCCGCGGGGGTCGTAGGTGTTGCGATAGGTATGGCCGGCGCCATCGCTGATGTGGGTGGGCAGCGCCCAGTGCTCGGTGTAGGTGGTGCGCTCGCAACGCCCCAGCGGGTCGTGGCTTTCGATCAGGCGCCCGAGCGCATCGTAGTGGTATCGCCACTCGGCGCCTTGCGGGTCGATGCTGGCCAGCAACTGGCCCTGGACGATCTCTTCCTGCCAGCGCTGGCCCAGTGGATCTACATACACCAATACCTCGTGCAACGGGCCCCACTCGAAATGTTCCTTGCGACCTAGGCTGTCGGTGACCTCGGTATGACCCTGCCCCAGGTCGTAGTGGAAAAGGTAGTCCTCGCCGTCTTCGCTCCAGTGACGGATCACCCGCCACTCATGGTCTGGCTGCGGCTCGAGCAGCGGTGGCAGGTGCGGTGTCGGGCGAGGGACGGCGGCGAAACGTTGCCACTGGTAATGGAAGGTCGCACCGCTGGCCAGGGTGTGACTGGCCATCAGCCCTTCAGGGGTATAGCTGAAGCGTCGCAGCAGCTGGCCGCCCGGCTCGTGTACTTCGCTCAGTTGACCGGCAGGGGTGTAAGCGTAGGTGGCGAGGGTTTCACGGCGCTCGACCACAAAGTCGTTGCCCTCGCGCAGGAACAGGCGCTGCACCTGGCCGACGCGGCGAGGGTGCATGCTGTCGTAGAGCAGTTCGACCACCGTGCGGCCAAAGGTGTCGACCAGGTACTGCAGGCGGCCGTCGTTGTCGTAGAGCAGGTCAAGGCGGTTGAGATTGCGATCCCCCAGTTGCACCAGGCGTGAACGACTCGGGTCGTGCGGGTCGGTGCGCAGCACCTGGTACTGGCCGCTGTAGATGTCCTCGACCACGGTGATGCCGGCGTCCTGGTGGAAGAACGCCAGGCCGTCGAGGCTGCTGACCAGCGCGCTGCCTGGCTGCAGGCGTCCCAGTTCGATACGCGTGCCTTCCTCGTCGACATAGACCCACAGCTCGCCCCCTTCAGGATGGGGGACACGCTCGATGCGAACTTCATAAGGCAGGCTCCAGCCCAGGCCGAACACGCCATCGCCGCGCGTGTCGTTGCTGTCGTAGCGCCGGGCCCATTCGATCGGCAGCAGGCCGGGGAGGGCGAAATCCAGGTCGTCAGGGCCGTCGAGCAGCTTGGCACCGCTGGAAACGATCACCGGATGGCCCTTGCACTTGGGAATCATCGACTTTGGCTTGGGTGCCTTGCCTGGGCGTGAGCGGGCCTTGCCACCCCGGCGCGAGAGGAGCATGCCGGCGACGATGCCGATGATCTTGGCCAGCGCGCTCTTGCCATCGCGGATGTCGCGCACGGTCAGCGTGCCGCCGCCGATGCGCACATTGGGCGAGAAGGTCATGCCCACAGGGCCGTCGCAAGTAGTCTTGTCGCCCACCCGCACGGCGGGTTGGCCATTGATGAACACCTTGTCCGAACCCTGGGCGAGGAAGTTCTTGGCCGGGTGCTTGCTGCAGGTGACGGTATCCTCGCCCCGCTCCTGGGTGCCGGGATCGGCCGGTGTGGTGACTGGCGGGTTGAAGATGCTGGCGATGTCCTGGGCCATGCCGATGATCGGGAGCATCATCGAGGCGCCGACCATGGCGTAGGCACCGACGTTTTCCAGGATGGAGGGGGGCTCGGGGTTGTCGGGCGAGGCCTCGACGCCCAGGCTGATGCCGGCAGCACGGGCAGCG
Organism: Pseudomonas sp. SYWMCR5; assembly: GCF_057197165.1. Classification (NCBI taxonomy): domain Bacteria; kingdom Pseudomonadati; phylum Pseudomonadota; class Gammaproteobacteria; order Pseudomonadales; family Pseudomonadaceae; genus Pseudomonas; species Pseudomonas sp. SYWMCR5. Next base: position 526,441 of record NZ_JBXUNH010000001.1, on the reverse strand, counting down.
GGCATGCCATTGATATGGACGTTGGTGGAGCCGGTCAGGATGGCGCCATAGGGCTCGGGCGGGAACAGCGAGTTGCCGACCCAGTCACTGAAGTCGGAAATGTGTTCGCCGATGCTCTTGTCGCCGCCGGGCAGCGAACTGGCCGCGCCTACCAGCAGGCCGGCAGCCACCGGCACCAGTGCAGCCGCCGCGCCGCCGGTGCCGATGGTGGCGGCGACGGCGGCGCCCAAGGCCGCACCCACTGCGGCGGTGGCGGCCGCATAGACCACCGCCTCGGTCAGCGCGCTGGTGAGCTCGGCCATCAACGGTGGGTGCAGTATCAGGTCGTCCTTGCGGGCGGCGTGGAGGTCCTGCGCCATGAATCCGGGCTTCCTTGCTGGAGGGGTGTCAGCGTGTCTGCAGGCTCGCCTTGATGGCTTGCCAGTGCATGAGGTCGTTTTCCGTCAGCGGTGTCTCCTTGCTATAGCTCAGCACCATAAGACGCTGTGCCTGCACATGGGGATAGGCCAGTTGACGCTGGTGCGAGCGAATTTCGCCACGCTGGAACTGCAGGCCGACTTCCAGGCCCTGGATGGCTTGCGCCATGCCGCAGGTCGTGGCTTGAGGCTCGGTGATGTGTGCTTCGAGGCGACTGCGCAGTTGTTCGAGCTGCTGGCGGTAGACGGTATCGAAGGAGTGGTCTGCGGGGAGCGGGCTACGGGCGATCACCAAGGTGGTGCCGCGCTCCGGGAACGTCAGCATGTTCATGCTGCTGTCCTGCGGCAGCTCTGCGCCCAGGTCTAGTGATAGGTCCTGGGTTTGGTAGAGCGACATCGGTTGGCTCCTTGCCGGGGAAAGCTGCACCCTACAAATCCAGGGGCTTGAGGGCAAGCTGCGCATTGTCAGAATGGGATCGAGTCGTTGTAGGAAAGGATATTCATAGACGACTTGCAGCCCTCCTGCACACCGTTACACTGCCGTGCATGAACCTCGATACCCGCATCAAGTACCGCCATCTGCTGTGCTTTCTGGAGATCGCCCGTCAGGGCAGTCTGGCCAGGGCGGCCGATGTCCTGGCGATCAGCCAGCCGGCCATTTCCAAGACGCTCAAGGAACTTGAGGACTTGCTCGAGACGCGTCTGTTCGAGCGCACCCGCCAGGGCGTCGAGCTGACCTCGGCGGGCACCCGCTTCATGCGCTACGCCGGGCCCAGCGTGCAGGCCCTGCGCGAAGGTGTCAGCACGGTGCGCGGCGAGGCCCGGGCGCCGTCGCAGGTGCGCATAGGTGTGCTGTCGACGGTCGAGGGGTTGCTGATGCCGGAGGTGCTGTGTCGCCTGCATCAGCGTCATGAGGCGTTGGTGATCAGCGTGGTCACCGGGATCAGTGCGCAGTTGCTGGGGCAACTGCGCCTGGGCGAACTGGAACTGGTGGTCGGGCGGATGACCGACAGCCCGCAGATCCAGGGCCTGTCGTTCGAGCACCTGTACAGTGAGTCCATGAGCCTGGTGGTGCGTCCTGGCCATCCGTTGCTCGCGCGCCAACCCCTGGATCGGGCACGGGTCGGCGATTACGCACTGGTGCTGCCGCCAGCAGGTACCACCATTCGCCTGCACGCCGACAGCCTGTTCGTGCAGTGCGGTATCCAGATGCCGGGGCAACGCCTGGAAACCCTGTCTCTGGCCTTGAGCCGGCGCTACCTGCTGGGCAGCGATGCGGTGTGGGTGGCACCGCGTGACGCCGTGCTGATCGACCTGCAGCGTGGTGAGCTGGTCGAGCTCGACCTGGGTGTGCGCGAACCGGGAGGCTCGGTGGGTATCTGCCGCAACGCGGCCCTGCCGCAGGGGCTGGCAGCCCAATGGGTGTGCGAGGTATTGCGGGAAGTGGCGGGCGAATACCGGGCCGGCAGCTACCCTTGATTTTCACCGTGGGATGAACATCCCTTCATACAGGAACTTCCTGGCACAAACCCGCTCCTATGCCGGTAGCCATTGGTCATGGCCGCCTGATAAGCTCGCGGCTTTACCCTGATTGCCCTCATGGCGCATGAACAAGGAAATAGCATGAAACAGCATCGTTTGGCGGCTGCGGTTGCCCTGGTAGGCCTGGTCCTGGCTGGCTGCGACGCTCAGACCAGCAGCGTCGAGCTGAAGACCCCAGCACAGAAGGCCTCCTACGGTATCGGCCTGAACATGGGCAAGAGCCTGGCGCAGGAAGGCATGGATGACCTGGACTCCAAAGCGGTGGCCCTGGGTATCGAGGATGCAGTCGGCAAGAAAGAAGCCCGTCTGAAGGACGAAGAACTGGTAGAAGCCTTCACCGCGCTGCAGAAACGCGCCGAGGAGCGCCTGGCCAAGGCCAGCGAGGAAGCGGCCGCCAAGGGCAAGAAGTTCCTTGAGGACAACGCTAAGAAGCCGGGCGTGGTCACCACCGCCTCGGGTCTGCAGTACGAAGTCGTGAAGAAGGCCGATGGCCCGCAGCCCAAGCCGACCGATGTGGTTACCGTCCACTACGAAGGCAAGCTGATCGATGGCAAGGTCTTCGACAGCTCGATCGAGCGTGGCAGCCCGATCGACCTGCCGGTCAGCGGCGTGATCCCAGGTTGGGTCGAAGGCCTGCAACTGATGCACGTCGGCGAGAAGTACAAGCTGTACATCCCGGCCGAGCTGGCCTACGGCGCCCAGAGCCCGAGCCCGCTGATCCCGGCGAACTCGGTACTGGTGTTCGACCTCGAGCTGCTGGCCATCAAGGACCCGAGCAAGCTGGACGCCGAACCTGCCGAGCCTGCCGAAGCGCCGGCCAAGTAATTTGGCAACTGCCGCACCTGACGCCCCGTTTCGACGGGGCGTTTTCATTTTGGTCGCACGCTTGACGCGAACGCTGCAGGTGTCTCACTGTCTGAGCATGAGGCACCTTGACGCGTAGCCAACCATACGTCTGACGCAAATCGTTTGCCTGTCTGAAACGGTTGTGTAAAAAACGCCCGATCTGAGCGAGACCCTTGCTCCGTGGGCGCCTAGCGCCCTAAAACGCTGCCCTGTTCACAAGGTTATCCACAATAAATGTGGATAACCTTCCTGGCTGATGCTGGAGACACCATGAGCGCACCCTGGAATTTTGCCCGTTTTCTGCCGCTGGCCGAGCGCCTGCTCAGCCGTGGCCGCCTGCCTGCGTTGCTGTTCGCCGTGGCCCGCAAGGGCCCCAAGCTGGGCCAGTTGCGTGACGACCTGCGCCTTATGCAAGGCCTGTGTCTGGCCTGGTGGCGTGGCGAGTACCGTGCCGTCAGTCCCAAGGCCTTGGTGACCATCGTCGCTGGCCTGCTGTATTTCGTCAGCCCCCTGGATGCCATTCCGGACTGGATCGTCGGTGTCGGTTTTCTCGATGACATCGCCGTGCTGGGGTGGGTGCTGAAGACCGTCGGTGACGAGCTGGCGCGCTTCAAGGCCTGGCGCGACAGCCAATCACCCGAGCGCCTGCGCGTGGTCGAGCGGCTGCCGGACAGCCCGGAAGCGTTACGCCTGGAACGTCCTCACCCTTGATTTTGGCCTGATCTGCACAGACTCCCGCACTTGGTCATATAATTGGCATAAGCATTATGCCGACGGATTACATGCAGTAAGGGGGTTGTATGGGTATTCAGGTCATCAGTCGGGACGGTCAGCCCGAGTATGCGGTTGTTCCCTGGGCCCAGTACCAGGCACTGCTAGCCGCAGCCGGGCAGGCGCCAGTCAATGCCGACGAACCTCAGGCTGCGGCCAGTGAGGGTCGCGGCGAAGTCGCGAAGCAAAGCGCCAGCTTGCCTGCCTTGGGTGAGCTGGCGCAGTTGCGTCAGGCCAAGGGCCTGGCCCCCGAGCAGTTGGCCCGCAGCGTTGGCATCAGCTCGTCGTACCTGGCCATGATCGAGTCGGGCGAACGTGTGCCCGATGCGGCGATCCAGCGCAGCCTGGCATGGCACCTGGGGATCGCCGGCTGGAGCGAGCCATCATGAGTCAGGTCAGGATCAGTCGTCAGCAATGGCAACGCCTGCTGGACGAGCTTGACCTGGCCCGCCGTCAACGCCACCTGCTCACCTACAGGGCGCTGCTCGAGCGCCTGGAGTTGCCCACCCCCGCCATGCAGACCCTGACCGCCGCCCTGGAATACCTGGCGATGATCGATGCGCGTGCCGAGCAGCCGCTGCGCAGCTCGCTGGTGATCAGCCAGGGGGCCAGCCGCCTGCCACGTACCGGCTTCTTCGAATGTGTCGAGCGCCTGGGGCGGTTTTCAGGGCCCGTCGATGGTATGGAGGCGGCTTCGTGGCATGCCTCCGAAGTGGTGCGGGTGTTCGAGTTCGCTTACCCCGAAGAAGTGACGGCAGGGTAGGGGCTACGACACCCCGGTATCGATCAGGCTCAGACTGGGCCCGGCGGTATCCTTGGCCTGGCGCTTTGCCTGCGAAGCAAGATCGGCCAACTGCGCCGCATCCAGGCTGGCACAGCACTCCGGCCGCAGCAAAACCACGCCGATCGACAGCGACAGCAAGGGGAAGGTCTCCCGCTGCCCTTGGCGGTTGTGGGCGATGAAGCAGCCGGCCTCCAGGTGCTCGCTGCGGTAGAAGCGTCGACATTCGCGTAGAAAATTGTCGATCAACGTGTGCAGACGCTCGCGCCAATCGGCCGATCCCAACACCAGCATGAAATCATCACCGCCGATATGCCCGACGAAGTCTCGGCGCGGATCGACGCTGTCGTTCAGGCATTGGGCCAGGCACAGCAACACCTCGTCGCCACGGGCATAGCCATAGATATCGTTGAAGGGCTTGAAGCTGTCGATGTCGACGTAGCACACCGCCGCTGCACGCTGCTGCTCCAGCAGGCGGGTCAGGCACTGGCGGATCGGCACGTTGCCTGGCAGCAGGGTCAGTGGATTGGCGTAGCGGGCCTGCTGGATCTTCTGCTCGGTGATCAACTTGAGCACGTCGATCACGCGCCCCAGCCCCAGGTAGCGGCCACCATGGGTGATGATGAAATCTTCCTCGATGCGCTGCCGTGCGCGGCTGGTGAGCAGGCGGCTGACCTGCTGCAGCGACTGGCTGCGCTCGACCACGAGAAAGTCCTCGTTCATCAGCCGGCTGATCGGCTTGCGGGCGAACAGGTCGGTGCCGAATGGCTTGAGCAGCGCGTCGGACAACGAATGCCGATGGACGATACCGCAAGCCTGGCCCTGGGCGTCGAGCACGGCCAGGGAGTTGAGATTGGCCTGGCGGCGGAAGGCCTCCAGCACCTGCTGGGTTGGCGTATCCAGCGCAACCGCAGGCTGCTCGATCAGCAGTGCGGCGAGGTCGCCGCCTTCCTCGCTGATCACCAGCGCGCAGCCTTGCGCAGGCGGCAGCAGATTCAGGCCGTCGCGTGGGGGAAACTCTTGCGGGCGACCGAGCAGGTAGCCTTGCAACAGGTCGACGCCCATATCGGCCAGTACTGTCAGCTCCTCACCCAGTTCGATGCCCTCGGCAATCACCTGGGCCTTGGAGGCGCGGGCGATCTGCAGGATGGAGCCGACGAATTCGCGCTTGAGCGGGTCCTGATGGATGCTATCGATGAAGTGACGGTCGATCTTCACGTAGTCCGGACGCAGCTCCGACCACAGGCGCAAGCTCGAGTAACCTGCCCCCAGGTCGTCCAGCGCAATGGAAAACCCCATGTCCCGGTAGTGGTGCAGGGCGTTGGACAGCAACTGGAAGTCGTCGGTGGGGGTTTGTTCGGTCAACTCGATCACCACACGGCTGGGTTGCAGACCAACCTGCTCGAGCATCTTCAGGGTACGCCCGGAAGGGTAGTGGGGTTCCAGCAGCGACTCGGGCGAGACATTGAGGAACAGCTTGCCTTCGAGCCCCAGCTCGCTGAAGCGCCGGCATGCGTTCTCCCGGCACAGCACTTCAAGCTCGCTCAGGCGCCCTGCCTGGCGGGCGATGGCGAACAGGTTCAGGGGCGAGTGCAGAGGGCTGTTGGACGGCCCACGGCTGAGCGCCTCATAGCCGAGGATGCGCCGCTCGGAAAGGCAGATGATCGGTTGGAACAGGCTGTGAATGCTGCGTTGAGCCAGGATGGCGCTCAAGGCACTGAGCTGTTCGGTGACGGTCATGGACTGTTTCCTGAAAATGAAAAGGCCGGACGTTTTGGCGTCCGGCCCTTCTATTTCACGACAGTGCGATGACTGTTTGATGACAGGTCACATTAATCTGCCATCATCTGATCGAGTCGCTTATTTCTTCGCCACCTGCGAGCTCAGGCGCAGGTAGTCGAGCAGGATACGACCGGTTTCGGCCAGGTAGGCATCATCTTCTGGCTTGGCGTCGTCCTTCTCCTCGGGCAGGGCGTCTTCATCGACCTTCTTCAGTTCCTTGAGCGGCTCTTCGCCCTTGGCCTTGCGTCGGGTGTTCTCCAGCGCCAGTTGCTTGGCCTCGATCTCGTCGTGACGGGTGCGACGGTCTTGCTCGTTGAGGCTGACGGTCTTCTCGTTCATCAGTTTCTGCGTCAGCGCCAGGCGGTCGCGGATGTAGGTGAACTCGGCGTCCTTGACGCTGCGCGCCTCATGTTGCGCCTTGAGCTGGGCCAGGAATGGCTTGAACGGATCAGCTGCCGGTTTGACCACCGGGCGGATGGTGTCCCAGGGCATGGCTTCGGGCAGGGCGCTTTCGCCGATTTCCTTGGTGTCGATGATCGACGGGTAGTCGATGTCCGGCAGTACGCCCTGGTGCTGGGTGCTCTGGCCGGAAACACGGTAGAACTTGGCCAGGGTGAGCTTCAGCTCGCCATGGTTCAGTGGCTGGATGGTCTGCACGGTGCCTTTGCCGAACGTCTGGCCACCGATGATCAGGGCGCGATGGTAGTCCTGCATGGCGCCGGCGAAGATCTCCGAGGCCGAGGCCGAGAGGCGGTTGACCAGCAGTGCCAGTGGGCCCTTGTAGAAAGCGCCTGGGTTCTCGTCCTCGAGTACGTCGACGCGGCCGTCGCTGTTGCGCACCAATACCGTCGGGCCTTTCTCGATGAACAGGCTGGTCAGTTCGGTGGCTTCCTGGAGCGAGCCGCCGCCGTTGTTGCGCAGGTCGATGACCACGCCGTCGACTTTTTCCTTCTGCAGTTCGGTGAGCAGTTTCTTCACGTCGCGCGTGGTGCTCTTGTAGTCCGGATCGCCAGCGCGGTAGGCCTTGAAGTCGAGGTAGAAGGCCGGGATCTCGATGATGCCGAGCTTGTAGTCACGACCGTCCTGCTTGAGCTTGAGCACCGACTTCTTCGCCGCCTGCTCCTCGAGCTTGACCGCCTCGCGGGTGATCGAAACGATCTTGGTGGTCTGGTCGTTCGGCGCATTGCTCGCCGGGATGATCTCCAGGCGTACCACCGAGCCTTTGGGGCCACGGATCAGCTTGACCACTTCGTCCAGGCGCCAGCCGACCACGTCGACCATTTCCTTGTTGCCCTGGGCGACACCGATGATCTTGTCGGCAGGGGCGACCTGCTTGGTCTTGGCGGCAGGGCCGGCCGGTACCAGGCGTACGATCTTGACCTGGTCGTTATCGCTCTGCAGCACCGCGCCGATGCCTTCGAGCGACAGGCTCATGTTGATGTCGAAGTTTTCGGCGTTGTCTGGCGACAGGTAGTTGGTGTGCGGATCGTAGGACTGGGCGAAGGTGTTGATGTAGGCCTGGAAGATGTCTTCGGCACGGGTCTGGTCCAGGCGCGCCAGTTGATTCTTGTAGCGCTTGGTGAGGGTTTCCTGGATCTGCTTGGGATCCTTGCCGGCCAGCTTCTGGCGCAGCACTTCGTCCTTGACGCGCTTGCGCCACAGGTCGTCGAGCTCGGCCTCGTTCTTCAGCCACGGAGCGTCCTTGCGGTCGACCAGCAGGTCTTCCTTGACGGTGAAGTCGATCTTGTCGACACCCTTGTTCAGTTCGGCCAGGGCGAAGTCCAGACGCGATTTAACACGGTCCAGGTAGCGCTTGTAGATGGTGAAGCCGGGATCGAGGTTGCCGCTCTTGAGGAAGTCGTCGAACTGCGTCTTCCACTTGTCGAATTCGGCGATATCACTGGCCATGAAATAGCTGCGCGACGGGTCGAGCAGCTTGATGTAGCTGTCATAGATGATGACCGAGCGGGCATCGTCAAGCGGCGGCTTGCTGTAGTGATGGCGCTTGAGCAGCTCCACCACGTTGAGGCTGGCGACGATCTCGTCGCGGTCCGGCTGCAGGCTGTCCCATTTGTTGGCGGCGGCCGCATTGCCACCGAGCGTGAGGCTGCCGAGGCCGACCATGAGGGCGAGGGCGGTGCTGGGAAGGAAATGCTTCATGCTGATTCGACGTGGGGGCAATTGATCACGCATAGTAGGCCGTCTTTTCTGTACGCCGGCTCCATGAAACCGGCTGAATACTGCAAAAAACCCGGGACATGGTGATCCCGGGCTCAGTCATGACTCAACTATGGAGGCACTGTGAAGGCATTGCAAGGCGTTGACGGACATGTAGCCTGGGTCGAAGCCGAACGTCCGGTGTGCGACGCGGGGCAGGTACGCATTCGAGTGGCTGCGGCCGGGTTGAACCGCGCCGACCTGTTGCAGATGAAGGGTTTGTACCCGCCGCCACCCGGCGCCAGCCCTTATATGGGGCTGGAGTGCGCCGGAGTGATCGAGGAGGTGGGTGCGGGGGCAGATTGGCGTGTGGGCGATCGGGTCTGCGCGCTGTTGGCCAGTGGTGCCATGGCCGAGGAAGTGGTCGTGGATGCCCGCCATGTGCTGCCGGTGCCCGAGGGCCTGAGCCTGCACGAGGCAGCCGCGCTGCCCGAGGTGTACGCCACGGCCTGGCTGAATATCTTCCAGCTCGGGGCGGCCAAGGCGGGTGAGAAGGTGCTGGTGCACGCCGGTGCCAGTGGTGTGGGCTCTGCGGCCATCCAGTTGGGCAAGGCGTTTGGTTGCCCGGTATGGGTCAGCGTCGGTTCCCAGGAGCGCCTGGACTACTGCAAGGCACTGGGTGCCGCAGGAGGTGTGGTGCGTAACGAGAACCTCGACGCGCTCAAGGGGTTCGGGCCGTTCGATGTGATCCTCGACCCGGTAGGTGCGAGCTATGGCCCGCTCAACCTGGAGCTGCTGGCCCGCGACGGCCGCTGGGTGATCATCGGCCTGATGAGCGGGCGCAAGTTCGAAGTGGACCTGGCGCTGGTGCTGGGCAAGCGCCTGGAGATCACAGGTTCCACCCTGCGCAATCGTGACGATAGCTTCAAGGCCGAGTTGCTGCGCGACCTGCAGCAGCAGGTGTGGCCGCTGTTCGCCGAAGGGCGGTTGTCGCCACAGTTGGTCGATACCTATCCGGTCGAGTTCGCCCAGGCGGCGTATGCCGAGCTTGAGAGCAACCAGGTGTCCGGCAAGCTGGTGATGGTGATCGACGCTGGCTTGACCTAAGCGGCCCCGGCCTCTTCGCGGGCAAGTCGGGGCGCGAAGAGGCCGGCACAGCGGCGATGGAACTCAGGACCAGCTCAATACAGGCCAGCCATTGGTCTGGGCATGTTCACGCAGCACCGGGTCCGGATTAACGGCAAACGGATGGTCCACTTTCAGTAACAGCGGCAGATCGTTCCGTGAGTCGGAATAGAAGCTCGCGCCTTCGAGGTTTTCCTGTTCCTGGTCCAGCCACTCCAGCAAGCGGGTAATCTTGCCCTCGCGGTAGGTCAGTACGCCGTGGGTCTTGCCGGTGTACACGCCGTTGACCGCCTCCAGTTCGATGGCCAGGTACTCGTCGACCCCCAGGCGTGCAGCGATCGGCCCGACAAGGTGCGTGCCGGAGGCGGAAATGATCAGGATACGGTCGCCCTTCTTGCGGTGTTCGGCGATGCATCGGCAGGCATCGCCATAGATGATCGGCTCGATCACATCCTCCACCCAGGGCTCGACCAGGTGTTCGACTTCCTCCAGCGTGCGCCCGGCGATGGGCTCCAGGCTGAAGGCCATGTAGTCCTCCATCTGCAGGTGGCCCTTGCCGTATGCATCCATCAGTTCCTGGTCGCGACGCAGGAATTCCTTGCCGTCCACCCAGCCCAGCCGGGCCATCTGTTCGCTCCACAGCGACGCGCAGTCACCGTGGATCAGGGTTTCGTCCAGATCGAAAATCGCCAGTGCCATTGCTTGAATCTCCTTAAGCCACTTCCCGTAGCGCGGTGGGATCGATCGACAGCGACACCCGCTGTCCGTCGGCGTACAGATCGGCAGACGAGCGATTGAGCACGTCCACCACCACCTCCACGCCGCGCGCCTCGACCCGGTAGCGGATCACGTTGCCGAGCAGGCTGTGACTGCGGATCTGGCCGTCCAGTTCACCGTCCAGGCCCAGGCTGATGGACTCGGGACGGATCGCCAGGCGTGCGCTGACCGGGCGCTGCAGCAGGCGGCTGGCGCTGTCGGCGTCGAGCAGGTTGTAGTTGCCGATGAAACCGGCGGCGAACAGGTCGACAGGTGCGGTGTAGAGGGTTTCGGCGTCGCCGCTCTGGACGATGCGCCCCTGGTTCATCAGGACGATGCGGTCCGACATGGTCAGCGCCTCTTCCTGGTCGTGGGTGACGAAGATGGTGGTCAGCCCCAGCTCGCGCTGGATCGCGCGGATCTGCTCGCGCAGGTGTTTGCGAATACGCGCATCCAGCGCCGACAGCGGCTCGTCGAGCAGCAGCAGGCGCGGGCGGGTGACCAGCGAACGGGCCAGCGCCACGCGTTGGCACTGTCCGCCCGACAACTGGTGCGGGTAGCGTCCGGCAAAACTGCCCAGCTCCACCATCTCCAGGGCCTCGCGCACACGCGCCTGGCTCTCGTCGGCCTTGACCTTCTGCATGCGCAGGCCAAAGGCGACGTTTTGTTCAACCGTCATGTTGGGGAACAGCGCATAGCTTTGGAACACCATGCCGATCCCGCGCTTCTGCGGGCTGAGTGGCACGATGTCCTGGCCGTCGAGCAGGATGTGGCCACTGTCTACGGGGGTCAGCCCTGCGATGCAGCGCAGCAGGGTGGACTTGCCGCACCCCGAGGGGCCGAGCAGGGTGACGAACTCGCCGCGTTCGATGTTGCAATCGATGTTTTCGAAGACCGGGCTGCCGGCGTAGCTCTTTTGCAGTTTCTGGACACTGACGAAGCTCATCAGGATTTATCCTTGTTCAGGCGGTTGGCGACCCAGGTCAGTACCAGCACGAAGGCGAAATAGGAGATCACCAGTGCGCTGTTGAAGTGGCCGCTGCTGTTGCGCATGTTGTTCAGGTAGACCTGCAGGGTTTCGTAACGGGTGCCGACCAGCAGGTTGGCGAACACGAATTCGCCGAACAGGAAGGAAAACGACAGCAGCAACGCCACCATCAGGCCCTTGCGCAGATTGGGCAGCACCACCAGAAGGGCGGCTTGCCAGGTGCTGGCGCCGAGTAGTTGCGCGGCGTCCATCAGGTCGCGCAGGTTGATCGCCTGCAGGTTGTTGGTGATCGCCCGGTACATGAAGGGCAGGGCGATGGTGAAATAGCAGCCGATCAGGATCCACGGCGTCCCGACCATGGCCATCGGCCCGCTGCCGTACAACTGCAGCAGCCCCACCGAAGACACCACCGGCGGCACCGCGAAGGGCAGCAGGATGAGGATGTTCATCAGCGCGTCGAGCTTGGGGAAGTGGTAATGCACCACGAACAGCAGCGGCAGGATCAGCACCACCGAGAGTACCAAAGCTCCCACGCAGACGATCAGCGACTGGCCGAAGGCGGCGAGAAATCGCGGCTCGCTCCACAGTTGCACGTACCACTTGAGGGTCAGGCCGCTGGGCAGCAGGCTCGCCGACCAACTGGTAGCCAATGAGTAGAGCAGGGTGCCGACCAGGGGCAACAGCAGGATCAGGAACAGCAGGTACACCACGGCGCGGTGATACCAGCCGCCCTTGTGTGATTCAGCGCGCATGGTAGCTCCTTTTCAGCAGCCATTGATGGACCACCGTCACCAGGGTCATCAGCCCCACCAGCACCATGGCCAGCGCGCTGCCCAGGTTCGGGTCGAGGGTGATGTCGCCGGCCACCAGGGCGGCGATACGGATTGGCAGCACGTTGAAGTTGCCGGTGGTCAGGGCATAGACGGTGGCGTAGGCGCCCAGGGCGTTGGCCAGCAGGATGACGAAGGTGCCCAGCAGTGCCGGGGTCAGCACCGGCAGGCCGATGTGCCGCCAGAACTGCCAGTGGCTGGCACCGAGCAGCGCGGCGGATTCGCGCCAGTCTTCGCGCAGGGCGTCGAAGGCCGGGTAGAGCAGCAGCACGCCCAGCGGAATCTGGAAGTAGGTGTAGACGATGATCAGGCCAGTCTTGGAGTAGATACTGAAGTCGCCGAGCAGGCCGATCTCCTTGAGCGCCAGGGTGAGCGCGCCGTTGAAGCCCAGCAGGATGATGAAGGCGAAGGCCAGGGGCACGCCGGCGAAGTTGCTGGTCATGTTGGCGAAGGCACTGACGAAGTCGCGCAGGCGCGAATCGACCTGGCGCAGCGAATAGGCGCCGAGGGTGGCGATGACGATGCCGAACAGGCTCGACCAGAAGCTGATCTCGAGGCTGCGCTCGATGGCCTGCAGGTAGAACTTCGAGGCGAAGATCTTGCTGAAGTTGTCCAGGCCCCAGCCACTTTCGTTTTGCAGGCTGGCGATGGCGACCCAGACCAGCGGGGCGATCTGGAAGATGATGAAGAAAATGGCGAAGGGCAGCAGGCAGAGCAAGGCCAGGTGACGGCTGCGGTGGCTGGAATTCACTTGAGCAACTCCCGGCAGACCGGTTTGTCGTGGGCCGCGCCGAGCAGTTCGCAGATCGTGCCGCACAGCTCGGTCTGCAGGGGCTTGGCGGCGGGGTCGAGGCTGAAGGCATCGCCGAAGACGAACAGCGGCACCTCGCGTTCCTCGGCCAGCAGGCCATTGTGCGAGCGGTCGTTGTTCATGCCGTGGTCGGCGGTGACCAGTACCTGGTAGCCCTCTTCGAGCCACAGTGGCAGGTAGTCGGCCAGCAGGATGTCGGCGCTGCGTGCGGCGTTGCGGTACTGGCTGCTGTCCAGGCCGTGGCGGTGGCCGGCATCGTCGATGTTCATCGGGTGCACCAGCAGGAAGTTCGGTGCATGACGGCGGCGCAGGTACTCGGCGTCGGCCAGCAGGTGCGAATCGGGGTAGTGATCGGCGTAGTAAAACAGCCCGTGCTGGATAGGCAGCTTGGGCGCGTGGGTATGGCGGTCGCGGATCGGATCGAAGGGCGAGCGGTTGTACAGTTCGCTCATCCAGTGGTAGGCCGCAGCTGCAGTGCCCAGCCCGGCTTCGCGGGCGTAGTGGAAGACGCTGCGCTGGTTGGACAGGCGATTGACGTTGTTGTGCACGATACCGCTGTCGATCGGCGCGACGCCGGTGAGAATGCACTCGTACAGCGGGCGTGACAGTGACGGCAGTTCGCATTCCACGCGGTACAGCGCGGCGCGGTCGGCCTCGACGTAGGCGTGCAGGTGGCCCATGGCGTGGTGTGCGACCTGGTGGTTGAGTCCGTCGAGCAGGACCAGGATGACGTTGTGTTGCATGTTGGCTCCGCAGAGGAATAGGTCGGTACCGCGTCGTCCTTTTCGCGGGTAAACCCGCTCCCACAGGTATCGCGCAGGCCTGGAAGCTTGTGCTGCACCTGTGGGAGCGGGTTTACCCGTGAAAGGGCCGTGTCAGGCGCTGGAAAACCCCGCCGTCACTCCATCTCGATGATCACCTGCTCCTGCCACTTCTGCGGCAGGGCCTTGGAGGTCTTCTCCCAGGCGTCGGCGTTCTTGATCGGCTGGGCGGCCTGGTACTGCTCGTTGGGCAGCAGCTTGGCCTGCACATCGGCTGGCAGCTTCAGGTGCTCGGCGCGGATCGGGCGGGCGTGGCCGATGGCCAGGTTGGTCTGGCCGGCGTCGCTGAAGATGTATTCGCGGGCAAGCTTGGCGGCGTTCGGGTGCTTGGCGTATTTGTTGATGATGGTGGTGTAGCCGGAAATCACCGAGCCATCGGACGGGATCAGCACTTCGAAGCGCTTCGGATCGATCTGCTCGCGGTAGCTCAGGCCGTTGAAGTCCCAGACCACGCCGACTTCCACCTCACCTTTCTCGAGGGTCTGGATGGTCGGGTTGGCCAGCGACAGGCGCTTCTGCTGAGCCAGCTTGGTGAACAGTTGCAGGCCCGGCTCGATATTGCTTTCGTCGCCCTTGTAGGCGATGGCGGCGGCCAGTACACCGTTGGCAGCCTGGGCTGCGGTGCCGACGTCACCGATGGCGACCTTGTACTTGCCTTTTTCCAGGTCGTGCCAGGTCTTCGGGCGTTCGTCTTCCTTGACCAGGTCCTTGTTGATGATGAAGGCGATGGTGCCGGTATAGGCCAGCGCCCAGTGACCGTCCTTGTCCTTGGCCCACTCCGGCACTTGGTCCCAAGTGCTCGGCTTGTAGGGCTGGGTCACGCCCTTGTTCACGGCGATCGGGCCGAAGGCGGCGCCGACGTCACCGATGTCGGCACTGGCGTTGTCTTTTTCAGCGTCGAACTTGGCGATTTCCTGGGCCGAGCTCATGTCGGTGTCGCTGTGCTTGAGGCCGTACTTCTTGGCCAGGTCATCCCAGGTGCCTTTCCAGTTGGCCCAGGCATCCGGCATGCCCACGCTGTTGACCGTGCCCTCCTTGCGGGCGGCGTCTTCCAGGGCCTTGAGGTCGGTATCGGCGGCCATGGCCGTGGTGCACAGGGCGATGGCCGAGCCCAGCAGTGACGCCATGAAGAACTTTTTCATCCGAAGCTCCTTTGGTGGGTGCCTTGCAATCGTTGTTATGAACGCTGTTGTGAATGCTGTGGTGCAGACCTTGCCGAGAACCTTTGGTCTAGGTCAGCAAACCTTGAGCCAAGGTAGGCCGGTTGCATGACAGTTTGATGTAGGACAGGCCCGTCAGCGGGGAGGCTTGGGCCCTGAAAGCAAAGCGTAGACTAGAACCCGGCCCTTTATTCACGCGGCTTGGCCCGATTCTGGCAATCGTGGTGCAAGGGCTTTGTCACAGGATCTTCATCAGCCGTGCCTAGGCTTGCTCTATTCTCCAGTTGCCCTGTTATGGGGCTGGACTAGTCCAGATAGGTAACCTTTGATGCAATCGACCCCACCGCGGGCGGTAACAGCCATCTGCCATGCGCTGCAGGAACAGATCGAACATGGCCTACTGGCGCCGGGCGGCAAGCTGCCGGCCGAGCGCAAGCTGAGCGAGGTATTCGACACTACCCGGATCACCTTGCGTGAGGCGCTGGTGCAGCTCGAGGCCCAGGGCCTGATCTACCGCGAAGAGCGCCGCGGCTGGTTCGTCGCCCCCGAACGCCTGACCTACGACCTGATCGAGCGCAGCCACTTCCATGCGATGGTGCGCGACCAGGGGCGGGTTCCGAGCACCGAGCTGCTCTCGGCGCGCTTGCTGCCGGCTTCCGCAGCGATCTGTGCGCGCCTGCGGCTGCCGGCGTTGTCGAGTGTGGTACAGATCTGCCGTTTGCGGCGCATCGATGGGCGCGGTGTGTTGTATGCCGAGCACTACCTCAACCCACGCTATTTCCCGGGGATCCTGGCGCTGGACCTGGCACAGTCGCTGACCGAGATCTATGCCCGCGAATATGGCATCCGCTACGGGCAGGTGTGCTTCGAGATCCTGCCGACTGCGTTGCCGGTGGCGGCGGCCATGGCGCTTAGGGTGTCGGCGGGGAGCCCGGGGTTGCACATTACCCGGGTCAACAGTGACCAGCATGGGCACCTGATCGACTGCGACCTGGAGTATTGGCGGCACGATGCGATTCGTATCCAGGCGCAGGCGGGGTAAGGGGCGCTTTTTGCGGGCTTGCCTGCGAAAGGGCCCTAATTGGCGGAGCCAGACTCAGCCATCGCCCCACCCCCTGCCGTCACCACCTGCACCGACAACCGTGGCGTAGCCAGGTCCAGCCCGGCTTCGTCGAGCTGGCGTTTCAATGCCAGGTTGAAGGCCCGCGACACCTCCCACTGCTTGATCGGCGCGGTCTTGAAGCGTGCGCGCAGGATCGCCGAGCCCGACTCGAAACTCTCGACTCCCTGCAGTTCCAGCGGCGACCAGATGTTGCGGCGCATCAGCGGATCATTGCGCAGCTTCTGTCCCACCTCGCGAATCAGGCTGATCGCCTTGTCGATGCTCATGCTGTGCGGGATGGCGACTCGGAAGATCGCATAGCCGAATTCACGCGAGTAGTTCTTGATGCTCTTGATCTCGCTGAACGGGATGGTGTGGACGATGCCGTCGATGTCGCGCAGGCGCACGGTGCGAATGGTCAGGCCCTCGACTGTGCCCAGGTGGCCGCCGACGTCGACATAGTCGTCGATGGCAAGGCTATCCTCGATGATGATGAACAAGCCGGTGATCAGATCGGCCACCAGCGATTGCGCACCGAAGCCGATAGCCAGGCCGATGACACCGGCACCGG
Source organism: Pseudomonas sp. SYWMCR5 (assembly GCF_057197165.1). Taxonomy (NCBI): domain Bacteria; kingdom Pseudomonadati; phylum Pseudomonadota; class Gammaproteobacteria; order Pseudomonadales; family Pseudomonadaceae; genus Pseudomonas; species Pseudomonas sp. SYWMCR5. Next base: position 509,982 of record NZ_JBXUNH010000001.1, on the reverse strand, counting down.
CCAGCAGCGGTGTGACGTTCATGCCCATGTTGGCCAAGGCGACGATCACCGCGATGATGAAAATCGCCACGAACAGTACGTTGCGGATCAGCGGCATCATGGTCTGCGCGCGGGCGTTGGCCAGGCCTCGGCGCGAACGCACCAGTGCGTGGTGCACGGCGGTGTCGGCCAGGATCCACACCAGCCAGGCGGCGATCAGGGTGCCTGCCAGGCCCAGCAGGCGCACGCTGACATCATGGCCGTCGCCCTCGGCAAAACCGATCATCGAAAGCCCCCACACGCGCAGGCCCAGTTCGATGAACAGCAACCAGATGCCTAGGTGCACCAGGGCGTAGCCAAAGTTCTTCAGGCGTTCGGTATACACCGCCTGACGTTTGTTGGCGCGCCGAGGTTTGGCGGCGTGGCGGCGCACCAGGCCGTTGAGCACCATGCACACCACCACCAGCACGGTGCACATCAGTGACTGGCGCAGGGCGGTGCTGGTGTCGCCGGCCGAGACGAAGGTGGCGAACAGCGAGATCGCCACCAGGATCAAGGCCGGGACGAACCAGAAACTGCCAAGCAGCTCGATGGTGTCGCTGAGTGTGCGCCGGGTCAGGCGCCGCGACAGGGGCTGATTGCGGATCAGGTGCGCAATCGGCCGCCTGAAACGCAGGATGAACAGGCCGGTGCACAGGGCCGCCAGCACGTTGGTCACGGTCGCTATCGCATGGGCCAGGTGTGTGCCCAGTGCAGTGGTCAGGCGTGGATCGCTCATCGCTTCACCGAAGGCGGCGAAGCTGCCGATCAGCCATAACGGACGAAACGCCTGGTGCCGCAGGATATGCAGGGCACGGTGGCGATGTGGGCCGTCGAGCAGAGAGAAGGCAATCACGCAGATCGCCGAAAAGCAGGTGCCGACCACCAGCGCATAGGCCAGGACCATGGCCAGGGATTTGCCCAGCGACGGTGGCAGGGCGAAGCTCAGGTACACGGTGAATACCAGCGCCACCAGCCAGGGCCCGAGCTTGCGCAGGGCGAATCGCACCAGATCCCAGGTCCGTGGGTGTTGGGGCAGTTCCTCGGTCAGCCCGAAGCGGATCCGTACCCGATGGCCGATCCAGTTGAAGGCGTAGGCCAACAGGCTCCACACGGCAATGACCGCAGCGAAGCCGAACAGGATCGCTGGCCACTGGTGCACGGGCACGACCAATGCTGCCAGTTCGGTCTGGGCTTGGTCGATTTCCTGCGACCAGCGCACGAAGGGGCTGGCATCGCCGCTGAACTGCTTTTCCAGGTCGTGCATGGCGTTGCCGATCAGCCCCAGTACGCCCTGTTCCACCGTGGGTTGCGACTGTTTGCTGGCATCGCGCAGTTTCTTCAGGTCGGCCAGCAACTTGGCCCGTTGCTGGTCGTTTTCCAGGCTCTTGATCACCTCGTCCAGTGACTTGTCCAGCGGCTCGGTGGCCTGGGGTTGGGCAGGCGCGCTGCTACCCAGCAAGCCGGGCAGGCCAGCGGCTTGCACCGGAGCGATGAACAGGAAAAGCAGCAGGGTCAGGCAACGGAGAAAGGCGGGCACCGGAAAATCTACCTCAGGTCGATCGATTGCCGGAGTGTAGAGGATTTCTCAGGCGAGTTTCTCGAGGATCTTCCAGCACATGATGCCAAAGATGCCGAGGGTGCCGATCCACATCATCAGTACGCCGACATTGCGCTCGCGCAGGCTGAAGCCGATGGTCAGCAGCATCAGGAAAAGGAACACCGGCACGAACAGGGAGAGGAAGGGTGACATGAACAGAATCCTTCTGTTGTCAGGGGCATGCTTGAAGCATAGCGCGTTGAGGGGCGGAGAATTCGCGGGTAAGCCCGCTCCTGCAGGAACGGTGATGCACCTGTGGGAGCGGGTTTACCCGCGAAAAGGCCTATCTGATATCAGGGCAGTTCGCGGCTGCGATAGAACGCCGTCAGCACCTTCACCAGGTGCGCCAGGTCCTGGCTGCCGCACAGCTCGCGGATCGAGTGCATGGCGAAGGTCGGCAGGCCGATGTCGACGGTACGCACGCCCAGGTGGCTGGCGGTGATCGGGCCGATGGTCGAACCACAACCCATGTCGCTACGCACCACGAAGCTCTGTACAGGTACTTCCTCGGCCATGCACAGGTGGCGGAAATAGCCGGCGGTTTCGCTGTTGGTGGCGTAGCGCTGGTTGTTGTTGACCTTGATTACCGGGCCGGAGTTGAGCTTGGGCCCATGATTGCCGTCATGCTTGTCGGCGTAGTTGGGGTGCACGCCGTGGGCGTTGTCGGCCGACACCAGCAACGAGCGCTGGATGGTGCGCACGTATTCGTCGCCATCGGGCAGCAGGCGTTGCAGGGTCTGCTCGAGCATCGGGCCGTCGGCGCCACAGGCCGAGCAGGAGCCGACCTCTTCGTGATCGGTGCATACCAGCACGCAGGTTTCGTCGCTCTCGGCGGCCAGTAGCGCCTGCAGCCCGGCATAGCACGACAGCAGGTTGTCCAGGCGCGCGCCTGCGATGAAGTCGCCATGCAGGCCGATGACCGCAGCGCTCTGGGTGTCGTAGAAACTCAGCTCATAGTCCAGCACCACGTCGGCGATCAGGCCGTGCTCGCGGGCCAGTTGTTCGGTGAGCAGGGCGCGGAAGTCGACGCGCTCATCGCCGGCGACCTGGGCCAGGATAGGCGGCAGCTCGTTCTGCGGGTTGATCGGCCAGCCCTCGTTGGCGGTACGGTTGAGGTGGATGGCCAGGTTGGGAATGATGGCGATCGGCAGCTTGAAGTCGACCAGTTGGCTCTCGACCTTGCCATCGCGGCGGAAGGTGACGCGGCCAGCCAGCGACAGGTCGCGGTCGAACCAGGGGGCGAGCAGGGCACCGCCATAGACTTCGACGCCCAGTTGCAGGAAGCCCTGGCGCTGCAGTTCGGGCTGCGGCTTGACCCGCAGGCACGGGCTGTCGGTGTGCGCGCCGACCATGCGGATTCCGCCGATCAGGGGCGAATGCTTGCCCAGGCGAATGGCGATGATCGAAGAGTCGTTACGGGTGACGTAGTAGCGCCCGCCGGGCACGGTGGCCCAGCTGTCACGCTCGTCCAGACGCTGGTAACCGGCGGCTTCGAGGCGCTTGGCCAGGCTGGCGGTGGCGTGGAAGGGCGTCGGGGAGGCCTTGAGGAAATCGATCAGGCCGGTATTCAGTGCTTCGCGCATAGCTCACTCCAGACAGCAGTGGCGCGAGTTTAGCGTAAATGGTCCAGGATTTGTGCGGGCCTCTTCGCGGGCAAGCCCGCTCCTACGGGCGCCACGCGATCCCTTAGAATGGCGCCGGACACTCGAACTTCAAGCGCTCCCCGGAAACCGGATGAGTAAAGCTCAGCATCGAGGCATGCAGGCATAGCCGCTCATGGGCCGCCAGTGCCTCGGGGTTGGCATACAGGCGGTCGCCCAGCAGCGGGTGCCCGATCGACAGCATGTGCACGCGCAACTGGTGCGAACGGCCGGTGATGGGCGTCAGCTCCACCCGGCAATGCTCGCCGCAGCGCTCCAGTACGCGCCAGAAGGTCAGGGCATGCTTGCCCTGCTCATGGTCGACCACATGGCGTGGCTTGGTGGGCGGGTCGTAGCGCAGCGGCAGGTCGATGCTGCCACTGTCGAGCGTCGGCTGGCCCCAGCACAGTGCGGTATAGGCTTTCTCCGTCTCGCGGTCGTGGAACTGGCGCGACAGCTCGCGGTGACTGTCGGCATCGCGGGCCAGGAGAATGATCCCTGAGGTTTCCCAGTCCAGGCGATGGACGATCAGCGCGTCGGGATAGCCGTTTTCCTGCAGGCGGGTGATCAGGCAGTCCTTGTTGTCCTCGGCACGGCCCGGCACCGACAGCAGCAGGGTCGGCTTGTTGATCACCAGGATGGCGGCGTCTTCGAAGAGGATCTGGATGTTCGACAGCGGCATGTTCAGCGGTTCTCTGTAAAGCACTGTGGGAGCGGGCTTGCCCGCGAAGAAGCCCGGTAAAAGTGCCAGGGTGATGGCGCCTGTACCGGGCTTTTCGCGGGCAAGCCCGCTCCCACAGGGGATCGCGGTGTGGCAGGGGATCCTGTCAGCGATCCGGCAAGGTGATGTTCAGTTCCAGAATCGAGCAGCTGCCCTGGTTTTCCAGCTCGATATGCACGTCATCGTTGCCGATGTTCACATACTTGCGGATCACTTCGAGCAGTTCTTTCTGCAGCGCCGGCAGGTAGTCCGGTTCGCTGCGCTGGCCGCGCTCATGCGCCACGATGATCTGTAGACGCTCTTTCGCTACCGACGCACTGGTCTGTTTCTGTCTGCCACGAAAGAAGTCAAAAAGGTTCATGGTTTATTTGCCTCCAAACAGGCGCGCGAAGAATCCTTGCTTCGGCACTTCGATGAAGCGCAGAGGCTTCTCTTTACCCAGCAGGCGGTCGACGGTATCGCTGTAGGCCTGGCCGGCGTCGCTCTGGTCGTCGAGGATGACCGGGATACCCTGGTTGGATGCCTTGAGGACCGCTTGCGACTCGGGAATGACGCCCTTGAGCTTGATCGCGAGGATCTCTTCGACGTCGGCGATGCTGAGCATTTCGCCCTTTTCCACGCGCTCGGGGTGGTAGCGGGTGATCAGCAGGTGTTCCTTGATCGGCTCTTCGCCGTTTTCGGAGCGGCGCGACTTGCTCGACAGAATGCCCAGCATGCGGTCGGAGTCACGAACCGAGGAGACTTCCGGGTTGGTCACGACGATGGCTTCGTCGGCGAAGTACATCGCCAGGTGCGCGCCTTTCTCGATACCGGCCGGGGAGTCGCAGATGACGTAGTCGAACTGCTCCTTGAGCTCCATCAGGACCTTTTCGACGCCTTCCTGGGTCAGGGCGTCCTTGTCGCGGGTCTGGCTGGCGGCCAGCACGAACAGGTTCTCAAGGCGCTTGTCCTTGATCAGGGCCTGCTGCAGGTTGGCTTCGCCGTTGACCACGTTGACGAAGTCGTACACCACGCGGCGTTCGCAGCCCATGATCAGGTCGAGGTTACGCAGGCCGACGTCGAAGTCGACGATCACAGTCTTGTGCCCGCGCAATGCGAGGCCGGTACCGATGGCGGCGCTGGTGGTGGTCTTGCCCACACCCCCCTTGCCGGAAGTAACCACGAGAATCTTGGCCAAGGTGTTTCACCCCTAAATAAACGGGACCCGAAGTCCCAGCAAATGCAAAAAAGGCAACGGTGGAAAAGTTGCTCTTAAAATGGCGGCAGTATCCGTTAAAGACGGGTGATGTTCAACACGTCGCCGACCAGGCTCACCTGCACGCCCGAACCCCACAGCGGGTCGCGGCGCAGGTCTTCGCAGACCTTGTACTGACCGGCGATGGAGACCATCTCGGCAGTCATCTGCTGACAGAAGATCCTGGCCCGGGTGTTGCCCTTGATACCGGCCAGTGCGCGGCCACGCATGGCGCCGTACACATGGATATTGCCATCGGCGAGAAGTTCCGCACCCGGGCTCACCGAGGCGGTCACCACCAGATCGCCGCCCTGAGCATAGATCTGCTGGCCGCCACGTACAGGACTGGTGATGATGCGGGTCGGGCGAACCTCGGGTTCGGCGGCCACAGCGGGTGCCGGAGCGGGCTCGACTTTCTTCACTTCCGGCTCAGGTTCCAGCGGGCGTTCGCGGGCGCCGGAGGGCGGCAGGACCGGCAGGTCGATGGCGATCGCTGCGGCGATGTCCTCGATCCTGCTGGCGCGGATCGCCAGGGTGCGCAGGCCATGGTGACGGCAGATGCGCATCAGCCCTGGCAGGTCGATGGCGCCTTCGTCGGGCGGCAGCTTGTCCAGGGCCAGCACCAGCGGTGTGTTGCTGAAGAAATTGGGGGCCTGCGCCACTTTCGCCGCCAGTTGGCGGTCGAGGGCTTCGAGGTCGTTGCGCGCCAGCTCCAGCACAGTGATGGCGAGCATGCTGCCCTTGAGCTGGAACACGGTGGCGGAGTCGGGTGTCTGGTTGAGGCTCATGGTCTGCATAGACGACTTGTTGCGAAAAAAGTGCCCTGACTTATAACGATAAGACCGATTGGCCGCAACCTGCGGCCAAAGGTTGTAGAATGCCAGGCCTTTGTCTTACCGGAAGCTTCAATGGATCGTCCGCGTTTTCGTCCCTACTTCCTCCATCCGCGTTTCTGGGGCCTGTGGCTCGGCCTGGGCCTGCTGTGGCTGGTCGTGCAGTTGCCTTACCGAGCCTTGCTGCGGCTCGGCAGCGCCCTGGGCGCCGTGATGTATCGCCTGGCCGGCGAGCGTCGGCGTATTGCCGCGCGCAATCTGGAGCTGTGTTTCCCGGCACTGTCCGGCGACGAACGGCAGCGCCTGCTGAAGGAAAACTTCGCCTCCACCGGCATCGCCTTCTTTGAAATGGCCATGAGCTGGTGGTGGCCCAAAGCCAGGCTTGCCCGCCTGGCGCATATCGAAGGTCTGGAGCACCTGCAGGCAGCCCAGCGTGACGGCCAGGGCGCCATCCTCATGGCGGTGCATTTCACCACGCTGGAGATCGGCGCGGCCCTGCTTGGGCAGGAGCACACCATCGATGGCATGTACCGCGAGCATGGCAACCCGGTGTTCGACTTCATCCAGCGGCGCGGTCGCGAGCGGCACAATCTCGACTCCCTGGCGGTGGAACGCGAGGACGTGCGAGGCATGCTCAAGCTGCTGCGCGGCGGGCGGGCGATCTGGTACGCCCCGGACCAGGACTACGGCACCAAGCAGAGCCTGTTCGTGCCGCTGTTCGGCATTCCCGCCGCGACGGTGACTGCGACCACCAAGTTCGCCCGGCTGGGCAAGGCGAGGGTGATTCCGTTCACCCAGAAACGCCTGGAAGATGGCAGCGGCTATCGTCTGGTGGTGCATGCGCCACTCGAGGACTTCCCGGGGGAGAGCGAGGAGGCCGACTGTCTGCGCATCAACCAGTGGGTCGAGAGTGTGCTGCGCGAGTGCCCCGAGCAGTACCTGTGGGCGCACCGGCGCTTCAAGTCTCGGCCCGAAGGGGCGCCGCGGCTGTACGACAAGAAGAAGCGCTGATCCGGGGTAATGGCTGCAGGCCCTTTCGCGCCCCGCCTTGCCCGCGAAGGGGCCGATCCTGACAAAACCGACAAACCAGGAAGGAACCGATGGCCCCACCCCCGACTACTGGCCTGATCCTCTCCGGCGGCGGCGCCCGCGCTGCCTACCAGGTCGGCGTGCTCGCCGGCATCGCCGAGCTGCTGCCAGCTGGCGCGCCCAACCCCTTCCCGGTCATCGTCGGCACCTCCGCCGGGGCCATCAACGCCGTGACCCTGGCCAGCGGTGCCACCCGCTTTGGCGATTCGGTGCAGCGCCTGACCCGCTTCTGGCAGAACTTTCGCAGCCACCTTGTGCTGCGCAGCGACTGGCCCGGGGTTGTGCGTCAGGCCAGCCGTTTCGTCAGCCATAGCCTGCTGGGTCTGGGTCGGCAGATGCCGGTGGCGCTGCTCGACAGCAGCCCGTTGCGAGCGCTGCTCAAGGCGCATCTGGACCTGGACGGCATCCACCATGCCCTGGCCAGCGAGCAACTGCGCGCGGTGGCCGTAACCGCCTTTGGCTACGAGTCCGGCCAGGCGGTGACCTTCTATCAAGGCGGCGAAGCGATCGAGCCCTGGCTGCGGCACCGGCGTATCGGTGTGCCCACCGCGCTGAGCGTCGAGCACCTGCTGGCCAGCTCGGCCATCCCGTTGCTGTTCGCCCCGGTGCGCCTGGGTGACGAGTACTTCGGTGACGGCGCGGTGCGTCAGTCTGCGCCGATCAGCCCGGCGTTGCACCTGGGTGCCAGCCGCGTACTTGTGGTGGGGGTCAGCGGTAACCCGCAGCGCCCCGCGCCGCCGATGCACAGTGCGCGGGTGTTCAGCGGGCAGCAGCCGAGCCTGGCGCAGATTGGTGGGCACATGCTCAACAGTACCTTCATCGACAGCCTCGAGGACGATATCGAGTTGTTGCAGCGCCTGAATCACCTGAGCCACCTGATGCCTGCACATCTGGACGCCCGCCGTCTGGGCCTGGCGCCGATCGAAGTCCTGGTGGTGGCGCCCAGCCAGCCGCTGGACGAGATCGCGGCACGTCATCGGCGCGAGTTGCCAGCGGCGTTGCGCCTGTTCCTGCGCGGGCCCGGAGCGACCAGGACCAGCGGGGCCGGTGTACTCAGCTACCTGTTGTTCGAGGCGAGCTACTGCAGTGAGCTGATCGAACTGGGGCGCAGCGATGCCCTGGCCAAGCGCCGGGAGTTGCAGCAGTTTCTAGGATTGGTGGGCTGAGGCCGCAGGGCGGCCCCGCCGCACTCACTCTGAAATCTGCAACTTGCGCGCCTGGGTATAGACGTAGCGCACCTTCTCGTACTCGAACGGCGAGTTGGTCTGGCCATAGCGGAAATTGGTGGTGTAGCGCCGGTCGATCGCGCGCAGCAGGAAGATTTCCGGGTGGTCGGTACTGACCTCGGCGACGTTGAGGAAATTCGCCTCGCGCTCGCCCACGTAGTCCACCACCAGGCCCGTGGTGTCGCGCAGGTTCGAGGGACCGAGGATCGGCAGCATGATGTACGGGCCTTCCGGAACGCCATAGAAGCCCAGGGTCTGGCCGAAATCCTCGCTCTGGCGTGGCAGCCCCATCTTGGTCGCCGGATCCCACAACCCACCCACGCCGATCAGGGTGTTGAACATCAGGCGCGCAGTGATCTCCGCCGAGCGTTTGACCTTGAGCTGCAACACACTGTTGAACAGGTTGGGCACATCCCCCAGGTTGTTGAAGAAGTTGCTCACCCCGGTGCGCACGAAGTGCGGGGTGATGTAGCGGTAGCCATCGACCGCCGGCAGGAACACCCATTGGTCGAAGCGATAGTTGAAGTGGTAGATGCGCCGGTTCATCGATTCCAGCGGGTCGTAGACGTTCAACGCGGCCAGGGTGGAGCGTTCGAACTCGCGCTGGTCGAGGCCTGGGTTGAATTTCAGCTCGCGCAGCGGGTCGAGGAAACCGTCCGACTCCACGCTCGGCGTGTCGACCACATCGGCTTCGATCACGCTGGTACGCGGTGCGGTTTCTGCTGCCAGGGCACTGGTGCTGACGAGCAGGGCGAGGGCAAGTACGAGTCTTTCAGCCACGGAAGAACTCCAGCATGGCGTCGGCATTGACGCGGTAGTTGAGGTTGCCGCAATGGCCGCCGTGTGGATAAAGGGTCAGCCGGTCGCCAAACACCTTGCGCAGGAAACCGATGTCGCCGGGGCCGAGGATCACGTCGTCGGCGTTGTGCATCACGGCGATCTTCGGGCTGTCGCGCAGGTAGTCGGCCAAGGCGTACAGGCTGACCTGGTCGATCAGTTGCAGCAGGCTGTTGCCATCGGTGCGCGCACGCCACATGGGGATCACCTGCTCGGTCAGGTAGCAGTCGAAGTCGCATTGCAGGGCACGTTTGAAGAACGGCGTGAGGCTGCTGCCTTCGGTGATCGGAAACTTCGGCGGGATGATCAGGCCGCGGCGGTTGATCAGGTCGGAGGTGAAGGCGATGTCGGCTGCCGAGAAGCGGAACGAGGTGCCGATCAGCATGGCCATCTGTTCGTTGGACAGGTGCTGGCGTGATTTCTGGAAGTCGTAGAGCAGGGCGTCATTGAGGTCGATGTAGCCCTTGTCCTGGAAGTAGCGAGTGAGTTTTTCCAGCATCAGTTCGTAGAACGTGGTGCTGCGGTCGATGCCCTTGACCTGGGTCTGCACCAGTTTGTCGAGGTTGTTGATCGAGGTGTACAGGTTCACCGGCGGGTTGAGCAGCAGCACGCGCTTGAAGTTGAAGCTGCGCCGGGTTTCGTCCAGGTGGCTGACGAACGCGGCATCCAGGGCGCCGAGGCTGTAGCCGGTGAGGTAGAACTCGCTGACCGGCAGGCGCGGGTGCTGGGCGCGTACGGCTTGCATGACCCGATACAGGTCTTCGGCATCCTCGCGGCTTACGCCCGGTGTGGCGAAGCGTGAGGCGGCGCTCATGAAGTCCCAGCTGGTGGGAGAAGACAGCTGCACCACGTGGTAGCCCGCCTGGTAGAACAGTTTTTTCAGGTATTCGGCGATGGTGCTGCTGTAGGGCGCGCCGGTGCCTGCGATGATGAACACCAGGGGCGCTTCGTGGTCCTGGCGTGCCAGGCGGTAGCGGAGTTTTTTCACCGGCCAGAAGTTGTCCGGCAGGGTGAATTCGCGCTCCGGGCGCAGGTTCAGGCTGTAGTCGGACTGGTTGATATCGTCGTCGCTGGGCAGCGTCGGGCGCTGGTCGGGCGGCGTAGTGGCAATGGTCGCCTCGAACGGATTGGTCAAGGGATAGCCATAGGTGGCGGGGTCTATGTCCCGCGCGGAAGCGGCCGCAGCCAGAAACAGGCCGCACAGCAGGCCGACGAGGCGCAACGGTCGAAGCATGGAGAGTCCCCCGGGAGAACGGCAAGGCAATGTGGAGCTAGGACCATCGCGCCCAAGGCAAAGTTGCCTTGTGCGCTGTCCTTTATTGTTGCGGATGTTGCCGCGAAGTTGGCCGCTGCGGCAATGACCGCTTTCTCGACATTAGCCGAACCGAGCCATTTTGCCTTGCGCGGCAAGCCTGGGGGATTATCCTGAGCGCCGGTTACATTTTCTGGAGCTGTACATGATTCGTTCGTGGCCTGTCGTTGCCTTGCTGCTGTTTTTGCCGTTGTGGCTGGCGGCCAGTTATGGCGTGCGTTTCGGCCTGATGGAAGACGGGCAGTGGGTAGGCCTGTGCGCGGTGCCTGGCGAGCACTGGCAGTGCCACGCGCGGTCGCTGCTGGGGTTGTGGATTCACTTCCAGGTGATCGGCTGGGTGGCGTTGGGGCTGGCCTTGCTGTGCCAGGTGCTGCCGGGACGGCTTGGTTGGTGGGGGGCGGTGCTGGCGCTGGTGGCCGGGGTGCCGGCGCTGGTGTTGTACACGGCCAGTCTGGCGGTGTTTGCGGTGGTTCTGGCGGGGTTGAGGTTGGTCAGGGTTTCCAGCTAGCAGGTTTTTGCGGGTGTTCTTTTCGCAGGCAAGCCCGCGGAAAGAACACCGCCGTCTCAAGCCCTGCGCAAACTGCGCCAAAGGGCAGCGACCATCAGCACACTGACCGCCAACCAGGCCCAGGCCTGATGGTTGTGCAGCCCTTCCTGATACAACTGCGGCGCAATCCCCGCGCCGATGATGAACGCCAGCAGCGCCACCTCGGCCCTGCGCGCCGCAACCGGCCGCAGCAGGTACACCAGGGCCGGCAGCAGCAGCGCTGCACTGGGGAAGCTGCGATAGCGCGGGTCGAAGACCATTGCCAGCATGCTCACCGCCGCTGCGAACCCCGCTGCCAGCAGCCACCAGCCTGCTCGAGCCTCGAGCCAGACGAACAACCGCTCGCGCCAGCCTTCGCGTCGGGCCAGGGCCAGCGCGGCATGGGCCAGTACCAGCAGGTTCAGGCCTGCCAGCCCTGCCGCCCACAGCCACTCGGCGGCAAAGCGTGCATTGGTGCGCATCAGCTCGCCCCACAGCCCCAGGCTGCCCGCGCCGACTGCCGCCAGCAGCGGCAGCAGCAATGCCGCACGGGCATGCGCCGGGCGCCCGGCCAGCCCCAGGGTCGCCAACACCAGCAAGGTGCTGACCAGCCACCACTGTGGCCACAGTGGCAGGTTGCTGACGGGCCCTTCGAGCACGCCTTTGTCCTGCCGATCAGCGTCGTACAGCCCCCAGTAACCGCCCACGGCGCCTTCGCTGGCGCGTTTCCAGGGCTGGTCGAACGCTTCGATCAGGTTGTAGCGCCAGCCGTTGGCCTCGGCCATCGCGACGAAGCCACGAATGAAGCGCGCCTCGTTGACCCGGCTTGGTTCTGCGGTCTCGCGTTGCCGGCCTTCGCTGGGCCAGCCGGTCTCGCCGATCATGACGTCCTTGGGCGCAAAGCGATTGCCGAAGACCTGGCGCACCTCGGCGACATGCGCGAGGGCGTCCTCGATCGCGCGTGGATCGTCCTCCCAGTAGGGCAGCAGGTGGATGGTCAGGAAGTCCACCGCCGGCGCCACTTCCGGGTGCTGGAGCCAGAACTCCCAGACATCGGCGTAAGTGACCGGGACCGTCACCTGGCGTTTCACCCGGGTGATCAGTTCGGCCAGGCGTTGGCCTGTGACTTCCTTGCGCAGCAGCGCTTCGTTGCCGACGATCACTGCGCTGACCACGTCCGGGTTGGCGTTGGCCGCCTCGATCAGCAGCGCGACCTCCTTGTCGGTATCCACCGGGTTGGCGTTGACCCAGGCACCGAGCATCACCTTCAGGCCATGCTTGCGCGCCAGCGCCGGAATCGCCTCCAGCCCGGTCATCGAATAGGTGCGGATGCACTGGAAACGCTCGGCCAGCAATGCCAGGTCGGCGTCCATGCGCGCAGGGCGCAGGCGAAACGGCTGGTCGAAGGGTGATTGGTCCTTGTCGAAGGGGGTGTAGGAAGCGCACTGCAACTTGTGCGTCGGGCTGGCCGCATCGGGCAGGTGCACCGGCTTGCCCAGTCCATACCAGAGTGCACCGAGACCGAGCACGGCGAACAGGCAGGTGATCAGGTAGAGGAGGGTGGTGCGGGGCGTGCTGGGCATCGAGCGGTCCATCGTCTGGCGCGGGTCATCGGTTCAGAGTCGCTGATAGTAGCCCGGCGCCAACAGTTTGGCATGCAAGGATCGCGCAGAACCCTGCGCGTGGATGACGCTAATGGCCAAGTGCTGTCGCTTATCGTTGGGTAAAGGTCGCTGACGGAGCAGGTCGCACTGTGTTGCAGGTTGATGATGCAATCTCCAAGACCTGACGAGGGGATGCTTTGATGGCGACTACTACAAGAATGCGACGTTTCCTGGGCGTGACTGGCGCCCTGGTCTTGACCATGGGTGCTGCACAGGCCATGGCCAAGGAAGTAAGCATCGGTTACGTGGACGGGTGGGCCGACAGTGTCGCGACCACCAACGTGGCCGCCGAAGTGATCAAGCAGAAACTTGGCTACGACGTGAAGCTGCAGGCGGTGGCCACCGGTATCATGTGGCAGGGGGTGGCGACCGGCAAGCTCGACGCCATGCTCTCGGCCTGGCTGCCGGTGACCCACGGCGAGTACTGGAGCAAGAACAAGGATAACGTGGTCGACTTCGGCCCGAACTTCAAGGATGCCAAGATCGGCCTGATCGTGCCTGAGTACGTCAAGGCCAACAGCATTGCCGATCTCAAGACCGATAGCAGCTTCAAGCAGAAGATCGTGGGTATCGACGCAGGCTCCGGGGTGATGCTCAAGACCGAGCAGGCGATCAAGGACTATGACCTCACCGGCTACAAGCTGACGGCAAGTTCGGGCGCAGCGATGACGGCGGAACTTGGCCGCTCCTATGCCAAGCAGCAGTCGATCGCGGTGACCGGCTGGGTGCCGCACTGGATGTTCGCCAAATGGAAGCTCAAGTTCCTCGAAGATCCGAAAGGCGTCTATGGCGCGGCGGAAACCGTCAACAGTATTGGCAGCAAGGAGTTGGCGAGCAAGGCGCCGGAAGTGGCCGAGTTCCTCAAGAAGTTCCAGTGGCAGTCCAAGGACGAGATTGGCGAGGTGATGCTGGCCATTCAGGAGGGCGCCAAGCCTGAAGCGGCGGCCAAGGACTGGGTGGCCAAGCATCCGGAGCGGGTCAAGGAGTGGACGGGTAAATAACCGATAGGGTCTTTATGAAAAGCCTTGAGACGAAGGTCAGGCAAGGCGAAAACAGCCGAGGAAGCGGAGTTTACGGGTTGTAAATGAGCATTCCGAGGCTGTTTTCAACGCAGCATCACCGAGTATCAAGGTTTTTCATACAGAGCCTAGGGCCAGTGGGTACTTTTCGCGGGTAAACCCGCTCCCACAAAGTGCGCATTGGCCCTGACTTTGTTACCCAAACGGTAAAAGACTGTTGCATCTAAGACTAAGGTCGTCTGGTTGGCGTCCACCGGCAGCATAAAGTTAAGGCGGGTTCTCCCCTTACTGTGTTGCTGCTAGGACAAAAACAATGAACGACAGCATCTACCGATCGATACAAGAAAGTCCGCGCTTCAAGGAGCTGGTCACCAAACGTGAACGTTTCGCCTGGCTCCTTTCGGCGATCATGCTCGGCCTCTACTGCGGCTTCATCCTGCTCATCGCCTATGGCCCGCAGATTCTCGGCGCCAAGCTCAGCCCCGGCTCGTCCATCACCTGGGGCATTCCCCTGGGGGTAGGCCTGATCCTCTCGGCCTTCGTCCTCACCGCCATCTACGTGCGTCGTGCCAACGGTGAATTCGATGAGCTGAACAAGGCGATCCTGAAGGAGGCGCAGCAATGATTCGTCACGCCAAAACCCTGGCCGTACTGGCCTGCGGTGCCTTTGCACCCGCCGTGTGGGCTGCCGATGCAATCAGCGGCGCGGTGCAGAAACAGCCGTTGAACATGTCGGCGATCATCATGTTCCTGGCCTTTGTCTGCTTCACCCTGGGGATCACCTACTGGGCCTCCAAGCGCAACAAGTCGGCGTCGGATTACTACGCGGCGGGCGGGCGCATCACCGGTTTCCAGAACGGCCTGGCAATTGCCGGTGACTACATGTCGGCGGCCTCTTTCCTGGGGATTTCCGCCCTGGTGTTCACCTCCGGCTACGATGGCCTGATCTACTCGATCGGTTTCCTTGTCGGCTGGCCGATCATCCTGTTCCTGATCGCCGAGCGCCTGCGCAACCTGGGCAAGTACACCTTCGCCGACGTCGCCTCCTATCGCCTCGGTCAGAAAGAGATCCGCACCCTGTCGGCCTCGGGCTCGCTGGTGGTGGTGGCCTTCTACCTGATCGCGCAGATGGTCGGTGCCGGCAAGTTGATCGAGCTGCTGTTCGGCCTGGACTATCACGTCGCGGTGATCCTGGTCGGCATCCTGATGTGCCTGTACGTGCTGTTCGGTGGCATGCTGGCCACGACTTGGGTGCAGATCATCAAGGCCGTGCTGCTGCTCTCCGGTGCCAGCTTCATGGCGCTGATGGTGATGAAGCACGTGGGCTTCGACTTCAACACCCTGTTCTCCGAGGCCATCAAGGTACATGCCAAGGGCGAAGCGATCATGAGCCCGGGCGGCCTGGTCAAGGACCCGATCTCGGCCTTCTCGCTGGGCCTGGCGCTGATGTTCGGCACCGCGGGCCTGCCGCACATCCTGATGCGCTTCTTCACCGTCAGCGACGCCAAGGAAGCGCGCAAGAGCGTGCTGTATGCCACCGGTTTCATCGGTTACTTCTACATCCTGACCTTCATCATCGGCTTCGGCGCCATCCTGCTGGTCAGCACCAACCCCGACTTCAAGGACGCCGCTGGCGCCCTGCTGGGCGGTAACAACATGGCGGCGGTGCACCTGGCCGATGCCGTGGGTGGCAGTATCTTCCTCGGCTTCATCTCGGCGGTGGCCTTCGCCACCATCCTCGCCGTGGTGGCCGGCCTCACCCTGGCAGGCGCTTCGGCGGTTTCCCACGACCTGTACGCCAGCGTCTGGCGCAAGGGCAAGGCCAACGACAAGGACGAGATCCGCGTGTCGAAGATCACCACCGTCGCCCTGGGCGTCCTGGCGATCGGCCTGGGTATCTTGTTCGAGAAGCAGAACATCGCCTTCATGGTTGGCCTGGCCTTCTCCATCGCCGCAAGCTGCAACTTCCCGGTACTGCTGCTCTCGATGTACTGGAAGAAGCTGACCACCCGCGGCGCCATGATCGGCGGCTGGATGGGCCTGATCAGCGCGGTTGGCCTGATGATCCTCGGCCCGACCATCTGGGTGCAGATCCTCGGTCACGAAAAAGCCATCTATCCGTACGAGTACCCGGCGCTGTTCTCCATGATCATCGCCTTCGCGGGTATCTGGTTCTTCTCGGTCACCGACAAGTCCAAGGCTGCCGATGACGAACGTGCACTGTTCTACCCGCAGTTCGTTCGCTCGCAGACCGGCCTGGGTGCCAGTGGTGCGGTTTCCCACTGATCGTTGATGCCGAGTACGACGCCCCGCCTGCCGGGGCGTCGTCGTTTCTGGCTGATGGCATTTTCCTATCCCTGGGAAATTTCCCAAGCTCGCTGGGAAGGGTCTGAGTTAATGCGTCGATTACTCCGCGAATAATGGGCCAGGTGACGCAGTCAAGCGTTATTCCGCCTCATTACTTCAAGGAGATTTCCTCATGAAACGTCTGTTCATGACCCTGCCCCTCGCGCTGTTCACCGCCGCATCGGCATATGCCGTCGACCCTATCGAAAAGCAGGTCCAGGTCACCGCGCAGGTGCCTACCGATGCCTTCTTCGTCGAGCCGGTGGGCGGCAACTGGATGAACGACCCGCAGGAACTGGCCTGGAACTCGTTCCGCAGCGAACTGCAGCCGATCCGCAAGCAGTTGCAGGTCAAGAGCACCGTCGGCCCGATCACCGCCTACCTGGTGTCGCCGGCGGCGGTCAGCGACGGGGTGAACAGCATCGGCCTGGATGTGTCGGTGGCCGGCACCACGCTCAGCACCACCTCCACCGAAGTCATCAGCGCAGCCCAGGCGGCGCCGGGTGCGGTGGTCGGTTTCGAGATCGCGGCTCAAGCCGCGCCAGCCGGCGGCTATGTGCCCGGCAGCTACCAGGGGCTGGTGAGCATGATGTTCGAAACCGCCATCCCCTGATTCGCCCACTCCCTGCTTTCCATTGCCCGTTGCCGCCTCTGTCTGCTGCTTGTCAGGGCCGGGCGGGCATTGCCTGCCATGATGCCTATGTCAATCTTTCAGCCTATCCCTGTCGCGCTCCGCCATTGCCTGCTCGTGGGCGCCTGCATCGCCTTGATGCCCCGGGTCGGCCTTGCTGCCACTGCGACCCTGGGGCGGGTCGAGGGTTTGCCCCGCGAGTTCGAGGGGCATTTCTTCGATGTGCCGCTGGCGGTGCGGGTGGACCTGGACGGCCGCTACCTGGGTGACGCCCTGGTGGTACTGGGGCGTGACGAGCAGGTGCAACTGCTCGAGTTCACCGAGACCGACGAGAGCCGCGAGCCCGAAAGCCTGCGCCAGCGCTGGCAGGAGCGTCTGGCACGACCGCGACCGCTGGGCGATTGTCTGCAGGATTGTCCCGACGGGCTTCAGGCCGTGCACTACAGCCTGGTCAACTCGCAGTTGTCTTTGCTCACCCTGCAGGCCGAAAGCGCCGGGCAGGCACCTCGCTTTCATCGACCGCCAGAGCAGGGAAGTACAGGCCTGCTGCTGCGCAATCAGCTCAATCTGGTCGGTGATGGACGCGGCGGCACGGGGCGCTTTGCATTACAAGGCCAGGGCAGCATCGGCCACTGGACCGCCCTGGCCGACGGACAACTCGACCGTGGCAGCGAGGCCGACGCCTCGACCCGCTATCACGTCGAGCAGCTGTATGCCGAACGCCTGGTCGAAGATCACTTCTACCGGCTCGGCTACTTCACCCCCAGCGCCCAGGGCCTGACGCGCCAGCCAAGGCTGAACGGGGCCAGCGCCGACACCACGCTGGGGGTGATGTTCGGCAGCAGCGATGGGTTGATCCTGGACACCGGCATGCCCAGCGCCACCCCGATCTACGTCACCCCTGACCGGCCGGCGATCGTCGAGATCTACCGCAACGGTGTGCTGATCAACAGCCAGCCTGTGCAGCCTGGCTTGCAGACCCTGGACACTCGTGTGCTGCCCGGTGGCATCTACGAGGTCGAGGTGCGTCTGGTCGAGGATGGCCAGGTCACCTCGCGCGACCAGGCATTCATCTACAAACCCAGCAACTGGAGCAGCCGCGGCGGACGTTGGCGCTACAACGTCTACCTGGGACGACAGAGCAGCGTGCTGAGCAACTGGTCACGCGAGCATGACGACAGCCTCAGTGGCGGCGTCCTGGCCAACTACCTCTTGCATCCACGCGCAGTGGTGGGGGTTTCCGTGCAGCAGATCGATGAGCAGCAGCAGTTCGGCACCTCGCTGGACTGGGATGTGCACGAGCGCTTCAAGCTGTATGGCAACCTCTATCAGGCCCGGGGCTATGGCAACGGCTACGACCTGCAGGCCGTCGGCAACTTCGAGCGCACCTCCCTGGTGGCCAGCCACAGCCGCTCCTGGCTCGCCCCCGAGACGACCATCCAGCGCCCTCATGCGGCGCAGTCGACCCGGCAGACCTCGGTGTCGCTGAGCCAGCGCCTGGACCCGCGCCACACTGCCAACCTGCGGCTGTCGCACAGCCGCGGAGGCAGCGAGGGCGTGGGCTTGGACCTGGGGTGGTCGTACTACGGGCGGCTGTTCGGTTCCGATGCCAACTGGCGGCTGTCGGTGTTCGACCGTCCCGGTACGCTGGCCACCGGTGAGTCACGCAGCCGCGGGGTCAACCTGGCCTTGAGCATGAGCCTGGGAGGCGGCAAGGGGCGGCGTTTGTCGGCGACCGTCGGCACCCGCACGTCTCGCGACGGCGGGCGCGACGTCAACACCTCGCTGGCCTACCAGCAAGACCTCGAGCTCGGGCCGCTGCGCAGTGTCGGTGCAACGATGAGCGCCGACCGCTATGGCGTGGGGCTTGGCGGCGATACCCAGTTCGAAAGTGAGGTGATGCATGGCGATGCCTACGTGCAGCAATCCTCCTACAACGGCGAGTTCAGTGGTGGGGTGAACCTGGAGAGCCTGCTCGCGCTTGGGGGCGGCAAAGTCGCCCTGAGCGGCCAGTACCTGCCGCATCAGGCGGGCCTGATCGTCGACGTCGACAGTGACTTGCCCGACCTGAAACTGCACGCCGACGACCCCAATGGCACCACGTCACTCCTGCGCCCCGGGCGTAACGTCATACCGGTCGCGGCCTACAAGCCTGGCAGCGTGCAGTTCGATTTCGACGGTGTCGACGCGACGGCGGCGCTGATCCAGCCCGCCAGCCTGGATTACCACCTCAACCGAGGGGGTATCGCTTATCGCCAGTTGCGGGTGATGCGCACGGTCATGGTGCTGGGGCGGTTGTTCGACGGCAAGGGCCAGCCTCTGCGTGGCGCGCAGGTGATCAATGACGCCAGCCGCAGTGTCACCGAAGTCGATGGTTTCTTCGCTGTGGAAATGAGCGAGTCGACACCGACCCTCGAAGTGCGTCTCAAGGGGGCCGCGGTCTGTCTGCTGGCGCTGGACACCTCGCGGCTGGTACGTGAAGGCGACGTATTGCTGGCTGGCGACCAGCAGTGCCGGCGTGGCGAGCTGGCAGGCGAGAGCAGGGCGGGCATGGATACAGGCAGTTGAAGGGAAGAGCAGTTTTTCCTGCTTTTTGTAGGAGGTTTCTCATCACGTTTTGGGAAGTGTCGTTCGCATCGCTGCATGGCCACGTGATCGACGCCCCCCTAATATCCTATTGAATATATGGAGATTTATCGCATGGGTATCCGTAGCCTGATGGCCCTGCTGCTGGCGCTGCCGTTGTCACTTCACGCGGCCCCCGAACTGAATATCGGTGGCCTCTACGACTACCTCGAAGGTGATCGCAGCACCCTGCTGAAACGGGTGCGCAATGGTGGCGATACCACCGCCTTCGTCAAGATCAGCGTTGTGGAGCTGGTGTACGACGCCGACGGTCAAGCCCGTGAAGTCGCGACCGATGGATTGGCGCTCGACCAGCGAGGGCTGGTGGTCAGCCCCGCGCGGCTGATCGTGCCGGCTGGTGGAATGCAGGCTGTGCGCCTGCTCTATCGCGGCCCGCGAGACCAGGAGCGCTATTACCGCCTGCGCTTTTTACCGGTGCTGCCTGAGCGCGGCGATGACTTTGCCGTCGATGAACAACAGGCGCGCAGCTACCGTGAGCACTTGCAGGCCGGGGTCAACCTGCTGGCCGGTTACGGCTCGCTGCTGTTCGTACGTCCGCAGCAGCCACGCTTCGATACCCGGATCCGCCGCCAGGGTGGTCAACTGGAGGTGACCAACGCCGGCAACGCCAGTGTGGTCCTGGATCGTTTCCGTCAATGCCACGCGTCGGCGCAGACCTGTGACGCGGCCACGAAGCATCACTTGTTGCCGGGGCGTAGCCGACAATTCAATGGCCATGTGGAAAAGGAACATCGCTTCGACCTGCATGAAGGGGCCGAACGCCGCGATGTCGTGGTGGAAGGATGAGCCGCCTTGCAGGACGCGGTCGCCTTGCGCATGTCGGTGGCACCTGGCTATGGCTCATGCTGCTCGTCGCACCGGTGGTCCCTGCCCTGGAGGTGACCTTGACTGCAAAATACCAGGGCGGTGGGTCGGGACGGTTCGAGAATACTACGCCGCCTGGAGGGCTCTGCCAGAGCTGGGGTTCGACTTGCCGTAACCAGATGACCGTCACCCTGCCTATCACCTATACCAAGACCACGATCCGGACAGCTTCGGATGTGCGCGATACCTTTTTCGTCAAGGTTCCTGCTCGACGGGAGATCGAGGTGCGCTCGGACGACGGGCTCGAATCCCGGCGCATGGTGTTCGAATGGACCGCGCTCAGCCAGCGCGTGCTCGGCGCGAATCTCAATCGACATACGCTTTATCAGGCCACGCCGGAGGGCGGCTGCAGCAGTATCGGCAGCGTATCGCAGTTCCGTCCGGCCCTCGTCTCCTACCTCTGGCGCATCGGCGATCCGATCTCGCCGGGTGCCTGCACTGCAGATGGTGGTTACGCTGCTGCGGGCTTCAGCCAGAACCTCGACGTACAGGAAACCAGCGTCGCCTTCCAACTCGACCTGCCACCGCCTTACCGCCTGCGTTCTGGCACCTATCGAGGCTCCACCACCTACCGCATCGGCCCGGGCATGGACTTCGACTTCGGAAATGGGGTGTCGGCGCTCAGCGGCGATACCCTGACCGTCAATTTCGAACTGGATGTGCAGCATGCCTTCGTGTTCGAGTTTCCCCCAGGCTCCGACCGTGCCGTGCTCGAGCCCCGGGGCGGCTGGCAGGCATGGCTGGGCGGTGGTCGGGTTCCACAGCGGCTTTATCGCGACCTGCCTTTTCGGGTGTGGTCGACCGGCCCGTTCAAGGTCTACAAGCTGTGTCAGTACGACAGTGGTACGCAGTGCGCGATCCGAGATGCCGCCAGCCATCAGGCCGACCTGGGAGTGGCACTCAGCCTGCCTGGCGGGATCCAGCATGGGGGCGGCGCGGTGCAGCGACTGCCGCTACCCACGGGGCGCGCCATGGCAGTGCAGTTCGAATCGGTACAGCCGGTGGCGAACCGCCCCGGGCAGTTGCACTTCGCCATCGAATCCGATCAGGTACGCGGCATGCTGGCCAATGCCGGAAGCACCTACACTGGCCTGGTTACCGTCGTTTTCGATGCCGAGTTGTAGTCCATGGACATGACGAGCGAGGAACGAGCATGAGCAGGGTACTGGTGGTCGACGACCACCCTTTCATCCGCTCGACCGTGTGCATGCTGTTGCGCCAGGAACGGCTGGAGGTCGTCGGGCAGGCGGACAATGGTATCGATGCACTGCGGTTGATGCGTCAGGAACCGGTGGACCTGGTGATCCTGGACATCACCATGCCGGGCCTGGATGGCCTGGAGGTGATCGCCCGGATGCGCAGCCTGGAGCACCCGGCCAAGTCGCTGATCCTCACCTCGCAACTGGCCGAGGCCTATTCGCTGCGTTGCATGCAGGCCGGCGCTGCGGGCTACGTGTCCAAGACCGATGATCTTGGCGAACTGAACAAGGCGGTGCGCGCGGTGCTTTCCGGTTACACCTACTTTCCGCAGGTGACGCTCAGCTCGGTGCACCGGCAGGATCTCAAGGCCAGCGAGGCACAGTGCATCGCCAGCCTCACCGACCGTGAACTGATGGTTCTGCAGCAGTTGGCCAGGGGCTTGAGCAACAAGGCAATTGGCGATGCGATGTTGCTGAGCAACAAGACCATCAGCACCTACAAGAGCCGGCTGCTGGAAAAGCTGCGGGTCCGTTCGCTCATCGATCTCGCGGATTTCGCCCGCCGCAACCTGCTGATCTAGAGCTGTCCAGTGCTCGGGCGAGCCCTGTCGCTGGCGCTGCTGTTGTGCCTGATCGCCCCGCCGGTGGCGGCTGCCACCCAGTTGCATTCGTGGGTTGTCCTGGAGGGGCCGACCATCGAGCCGACGCAAGACGCCCTGCGCTGGTTGTGGGAGCGAGGTCGGTTGCGCCTGGGTATCGTCGAACGACACGATCCCCCTTTCGACCTGCTGGGCACTGGCCAGACCTATGAGGGCATCACTGCCGACTACGCCAGCCTGGTGGCGGCGCGTTTGCGCCTGCCGGTCGAGGTGCAGGTGTTTGCCTCGCAGGATGAAGCCTTTGCAGCGTTGCGTGATGCACGCGTCGACCTGGTCGGCTCGGTGACTGCGCGCCAGGCCCAGGATGCGGGGCTGCGCTTGTCGCACCCCTATGCCGAGGATCGGCCCATGCTGATGGCGGCTCGGCCGACCAGCGTACCTGGTCCAGGGCCTGAGCCCGGTATGCGCCTGGCCATGGTTGAAGGTTATCGCCCACTGGAGCAGGTTCTGGCGGTCTACCCGCTGGCGCAGGTCCAGTGGCATGCCTCGCCGTTCAGTGCCATGGCCGCGCTGGTACTGGGCCAGGCCGATGTGTACATCGGGGATGGCCTCAAAGGGCGCTACCTGCTGGGGCGCAGTCAGCTGTTCGGGGTCGAGGCGGTCGGTCACGCAGACCTGGATTCACAAGCGATCGGTTTTGCCATGCTCGACTCGACCGGACCGCTGGCGGCCCTGGTCGATGACGCCCTCGCCAGCCTTGGCGAGCCCCAGCATGAGCAGATCCGCCGACGCTGGAGCCCTTTGGTAATGGCGGCCTACGATCCTGCGGCCTTGCAGTTGAGCACTTCCGAGCAGCGCTGGATCGCTGACAATCCTGTGGTCAAGGTGGTGCTGGACGAACAGTTGCTACCCCTGAGCTATCGCGATGCCAAGACGGGGCTGCAGGGGCTTAGCCTGGACATCCTGCAATGGGTCAGCCAGCGCACCGGGTTGCGTTTCGAGGTGCAGGGCACAGGCACTATCGAGCAGATGATCGAGTGGGTACGTCAAGGGCGTGCGCAAGTGATTGCCGGTTTGGCCTACAGCCCGCAACGGGCCCGCGAGCTGAGTTTCAGTCGGGCTTACCTGAGTGCGTCAAGGGTGCTGGTGACACGTGAAGACGCCCCCGGCCCCGCGAGCCTGGCCGGGCTGGAGGGGCACCGACTTGGCGTGATCCTGGGCAGTGCCGTGCCGGACCTCCTGGCCCAGCGCTACCCGCGTATCCGCTTGCAAGCCTATGACGGGGCGCTGGAGGCCCTGCACGCGGTCGCACGCGGCCAGGTGAGCGCGGCGGTGCTGACCTACGACGATGCGCGGCCGATGATCGCTCGATGGTACCCGGGGCGGGTGAAGATCGCGGCCAGCGTATCCTTGCCACCGGCTCACTTTGCGTTGGCCACGGCGCGCGGCGAGCAGGAGTTGCAGAGCATCCTGAACAAGGCTCTGCTCAGCCTCTCCCCACAGGAAACCGATGCCCTGGTGCGCCGCTGGCGCAACCCGCTGATCGTGGGGGACGGGGTCTGGTCACGCTATCGTGGCAAGATCCTGGGAGGCTTCGCGGCGGCCTTGAGCCTGCTGTTGCTGGCGCTGGTATGGATCCGTTACCTGCGCCGTCTGCAGCGAGAGGCGGCACGGGCGCGCCGCGAGGCTGAGGCGGCGAACCAGGCCAAGACGGATTTTCTCACCACCATGAGCCATGAAATCCGCACCCCGCTGCACGCCGTGCTGGGCATGCTTGAACTGGCCCAGCGCAAGGCGGGCCAAGGTGTCCTAGACCGCATGGCCATCGAGGTGGCCACCGATGCCGCACGCGGCCTGCTTGAGCTGGTCGGTGACATTCTCGATGTCAGCCGGATCGAAGCCGGACGTTTGCAACTGGCGCCGCAGCGGGTCGTGCTGGGTGAGCAGGTGGCCAGCGTGGTTCAGTTGTTCGAAGAGCAGGCGCGGGCCAAGGGGCTGGTGTTGGAGCTGGACATGCGCGGTGCACAGGCGTGCGAGGTCATGCTCGACCCTCTGCGCTTCAAGCAGATCCTCGCCAACGTCCTGAGCAATGCGATCAAGTTCACTGGGGAGGGCCATGTCCGGGTTGATTTGCAGGCGCGTGCGCAGGGGGCCAGGCTGACGGTCGAGCTGGTCGTGGAGGATACCGGGATCGGCATTGCCGCCGATGAATTGGCAGTTCTTGGCCAGCTCTTTCGCCAGGCCAGCAACCAGCGGCAATCGCCACGGCAGAGCGCCGGGCTGGGTCTGGCCATCAGTCGCAGCCTGTGCCAGATGATGGGGGGGCACCTGAGGCTGGACAGTGTGCTGGGGCAGGGAACACGCGTGTGCATCCACCTTGAGTTGCCCTTGCTGACCGCGCAGGAAGCCCGTGAGGGGCCGACCGTGCCCACAGCCATGGCGCACTTCGCCAGATTGCGGGTGCTGGTGGTCGATGACTATCCGGCCAACCGTCTGCTGCTGGCGCAGCAGCTCGATTACCTCGGCCATCAGGCCCGCGTCGCCGAAGATGGCACGCAGGCCTTGCGCTTGTGGCTCAAGGAGCATTTCGATGTGGTGATCAGCGATTGCAGCATGCCACGCCTCGGTGGGCAGGCGCTGGCGCGGGCAATCCGCGAACATGAGCGGCGCAGCGAGCGTCCGCGCTGCCGGGTCATCGGGCTCACGGCCAGCGCCCTGGCCGATGAGCGAAACCGCTGCCGGGCGGCGGGCATGGACGCTTGCCTGTTCAAACCGCTGGGGCTGCAAGACCTGGAGCGGGTGCTGACGGCCTGTCGTCCACCCTCGCGAGCGACCGCATGCGGGCAACCGATCCTGGACATGGCCCATTTGACGCGTCTGGTGGGCAAGGACCAGGCTGCGCTCAATGCCTTGCTGGCCGATTTGCGCAGCAGCAATCGCAGCGACCTCGAGCGTCTGCAGGCGTTCAGGCACCAGCCGCGGGCGCTTGCGCAACTGGCCCACCGGGTCAAGGGCGCTGCGCGCATCGTGCGCGCCCGCACCTTGGTGACGTTGTGCGAACGTCTCGAACGGACCTGCGCCGAGCCGTCCCCTGCACCGGTGAAATTGGGCGCAGATGTGCGCGCCTTGCGCACAGCGATGCAGCAACTGGATCGCCAGCTCGAGCGCCACGCCGCCGCTGGCGGCATGGCGGTGGCGTCATATCATCCCGAGCAACAACAGCACCAGCAGCACCACCAGTACAGCGCCGACGATGCCGGACGGGCCATAGCCCCAACTGCGCGAATGGGGGAAGACCGGTAAGCCACCGATCAGCAGCAGGATCAGAATGATGATGAGGATCGTGGTCATGGGCGAAGTCCTTGCGTGATTGAGGGGCAAGGGCCTGGAACTGCTGGCCTCTTGTAGATTCGGACTGGTGCCGCTTGGGAAAGATTCCATTGGTGTGCGGCTTCTTCGCAGGATCGATACTGACCAATGGGTCATGCCCATCCATTCACTATCCTGATGGACCCTGCCTGGCTGGCCGACGTTGATTAGACTCGGTTGCAATTCAGTCGGCACAAGGCCCGTCACCATGCAAAACCGCATCATGATCACAGGCGCAGGTTCCGGCCTGGGACGCGAGATCGCCCTGCGCTGGGCTCGAGAGGGTTGGCGCCTGGCGCTGGCCGATGTCAGCGATGCAGGCCTGCGCGAAACCCTGGAGCTGGTACGTGCCGCAGGCGGCAGTGGTTTCGTGCAGCGTTGCGACGTGCGTGACTACAGCCAGCTCACCGCCCTGGCCCAAGCCTGCGAGGAGCAATTCGGCGGCATCGATGTGATCGTCAATAACGCAGGCGTCGCCTCGGGCGGGTTTTTCGCCGAGCTGTCGCTCGAGGATTGGGACTGGCAGATCGCAGTCAACCTGATGGGCGTGGTCAAGGGCTGCAAGGCGTTTCTGCCACTGCTCGAGCGCAGCAAGGGGCGCATCATCAACATCGCCTCGATGGCGGCGTTGATGCAAGGGCCGGGGATGAGCAACTACAACGTCGCCAAGGCCGGAGTGCTGGCGCTGTCGGAAAGCCTGCTGGTGGAGTTGCGCCAGCTAGAGGTGGGGGTGCATGTGGTGTGCCCGTCGTTCTTCCAGACCAATCTGCTCGACTCCTTCCGCGGGCCGAATCCTGCGATGAAGGCGCAGGTCGGCAAGCTGCTGGAGGGCTCGCCGATCACCGCTGCCGACATCGCCGACTACATCCATGCCCAGGTCGATGCCGGTGAGTTCCTGATCCTGCCGCACGAGGCCGGGCGCGACGCCTGGCGCCTGAAGTGCGAAGCCCCGCAGGTGTTGTATGACGAAATGGCCGCCATGGCGGTGAAGATGCGAGCCAAGGCGCGCTCGGGTCACTAGGTTTTTGTGGTGTCGGTCTGTAGGCGTTTTTACCTTGCTAGGTAGGTCCGGTCTTTTTCATGGGTGAATGATTGAATAGGCCGGAACCCCAGCGCAGGCTCGGGTTTTCCCTCGATCTGGAGGATCGGAGCATGCTGGTAATCGGACGCGAAATCGGCGAGGTCATCACCATCGGCGAGAACATCCGCATCAAGGTGATGGCCGTAGAAGGCGGGGTAGTGCGCTTCGGGATCAGTGCACCGCGTGAGGTGGTGGTGCACCGCTCGGAGATTCACAAGCGTATCAAGGAGCAGGAGCTGGAGCGCAGCACTTCGGCTTAGGGGCTGTCTGAAATGTGTCTGCGCGAAGGTCAGACAAGGCGAAACGGGGGGAGGAACGCCCGGGGTCGCGCACGACTGTACTGGAGTACATGAGCGTTCCGAGCCCCGTTTCAACGCAGTATGGGCGAGTGCAGATACATTTCAGGCAGACCCTAGTCCAGAAGCTCCCGTGGCACATCATGCTTGGCCAGTAACTGGCACTGCTGGCTTTCCAGATCGAAGAGAATGAACGCCTGGCCCTTGGCCAAGGCCTGGCGCACGCGCAGCACGCGGGTTTCCAGTGGGGTGTCGTCGCCGTTGTCGGTGCCGTCGCGGGTGACGAAGTCTTCGATCAGGCGGGTGAGGGTGTCGGCTTCGAGTTGGTCGTAGGGGATCAGCATGATGGCTATCGGGTTGGGCAGGTTGGGCTGCATGCTACTTGAAAGTGGGGCAGGGACGTTAATCGTCGGCGACGTCTGAGCGGGTTCACCCCGCGTAGACGCCGCCGCCAGGTTCAGCTCTTGTTGCCCACCAGGCTATCCACCGCTGGCACCCGGGTATCGCTCTCCATTTGCGCATCATGCTCCAGTTGATGACTGAAACGCTCCAGAGAAGTATTGGCCGGTTGCGAGTCGCTGGCGAACACGGGCGGGCTGAGCAGGTACGCCGACAACAGGCGACTCAGTGCAGCCAGGCTGTCGATGTGGGTGCGCTCGTAACCGTGAGTGGCGTCGCAACCGAACGCCACCAGCGCAGTGCGGATATCGTGCCCGGCCGTGACCGCCGAGTGGGCGTCGCTGAAGTAGTAGCGGAACAGGTCGCGGCGTACCGGCAACTCCTGGTCGCTCGCGAGCTTGAGCAGATGGCGGGACAGGTGGTAGTCGTACGGCCCTGAAGAGTCCTGCATCGCCACGCTTACCGCATGCTCGCTGGACGCCTGCCCCGGCGCCACCGGGGCGATGTCGATGCCGACGAACTCGCTGACATCCCAAGGCAGCGCGCCTGCGGCCCCGGACCCGGTTTCCTCGGTGATGGTGAACAGCGGATGGCAGTCGATCAGCGGTTGGCGACCACTTTCCACCACAGCCTTGAGGGCTGCGAGCAATGCCGCCACGCCGGCTTTGTCGTCCAGGTGACGGGCGCTGATATGGCCGCTGTCGGTGAATTCCGGTAGCGGGTCGAAGGCGACGAAGTCACCGATGCCGATGCCCAGCGCCTCGCAATCGGCGCGGGTAGCGCAGTAGGCGTCCAGGCGCACCTCAACGTGTTCCCAACTGATCGGCATCTGGTCGATGGCGGTGTTGAAAGCGTGCCCGCTGGCCATCAACGGCAGCACGCTGCCGCGAAACACGCCGGTGTCGGTGAACACGCTGACCCGGCTGCCTTCGGCGAAGCGGCTGGACCAGTGCCCCACCGCCGACAGGGCCAGGCGGCCGTTGTCCTGCAACTGCCGCACGCTGGCGCCGATGGTGTCCAGGTGTGCCGAGACGGCGCGATCGGGCGAACTCTGACGGCCCTTGAGCGTGGCGCGGATGGTGCCACGGCGGGTCAGCTCGAAGGGGATGCCCAGTTCGTCCAGGCGCTCGGCTACGTAGCGCACGATGGTATCGGTGAAGCCGGTGGGGCTGGGGATGGCAAGCATCTCCAGGAGGACGCGCTTGAGGTAGTCCAGGTCGGGTTCGGGGAGTCGTTCGGACATGGGTACTCCTTGGGGTCTTTGCTGGCTTTTTCGCGGGCAAGCCCATTCCACAAGGGCTTGCCCGCGAAAAGGCCTGCAGCGATTCAGGCCAGGGGCTGGCTATGCGGGAACAGCAGATCCACGAACCGCTCCGCAGTCGGCTGCGGTTCATGGTTGGCCAGCCCGGCCCGTTCGTTGGCTTCGATGATCACGTAGTCTGGCTGCTGCGCATCGCGCACCATCAGGTCCAGGCCCACCACCGGAATCTCCAGCGCCCGCGCAGCCCTCACCGCCGCATCGGCGAGCACCGGGTGCAACTGTTCGGTGACATCTTCCAGGGTGCCGCCCGTGTGCAGGTTTGCCGTGCGCCGCACCGCCAGGCGCTGGCCTGCCGGTAATACGTCTTCAAAGCCCAGCCCGCAGGCGCGCAGGGTGCGCTCGGTTTCCTCATCCATCGGGATGCGGCTTTCACCCCCGGTTGCGGCCTGGCGACGGCGGCTCTGGGCCTCGATCAGCGCCTTTATGGTGTGCTTGCCGTCGCCGATCACCTCGGCCGGATGGCGAATGGCGGCGGCCACCACCTCGAAGCCGATCACCAGGATGCGCAGGTCGAAACCGGCGTGGAAGCTCTCGAGCAGCACGCGGCTGTCGAAACGCCGGGCGTGCTCCACAGCCTGGCTGATCTCGTCGTATTCGGTGAGGTTGACCGCGACACCCTGGCCTTGCTCGCCATCCACCGGCTTGACCACCACGGCGCCATGCTCTTCGAGAAAGGCCAGGTTGTCGTCGGCGTTGCCCGCCAACTGCTGGGCAGGCACTTGCAGGCCGGCATCGTGCAGCACCTTGCGGGTCAGGCGCTTGTCCTGGCACAGGGTCATGGTCACGGCGCTGGTCAAGTCACTCAGTGATTCGCGACAGCGAATCCTGCGCCCGCCCAGGCTCAGGGTGAACAGCCCGGCGCTGGCGTCGTCCACCTGGACTTCGATACCACGGCGCAGGGCTTCGTTGACGATGATCCGCGCGTAGGGATTGAGCCCGGCTTCAGGGCCAGGGCCGAGGAACAGTTCCTGGTTGATGCCATTCCTGCGCTTGACGGCGAAGGTGGGCAGGTTGCGAAAGCCCAGCTTCTGGTAAAGCCGCTTGGCCTGGCGGTTGTCGTGCATCACCGACAGGTCGAGGTAAGCCAGGCCGCGGCTCATGAAGTGCTCCACCAGATGGCGCACCAGCACTTCGCCGACACCCGGACGGCTGCACTGCGGGGAGACGGCCAGGCACCACAGGCTGCTGCCGTGCTCGGGGTCGTCGAAAGCCTTGCTGTGGTTCAGCCCCATGACGCTGCCGATCACCGCGCCGGTGTCTTCGTCCTCGGCCATCCAGTACACCGGGCCACCCAGGTGGCGCGGGGTGAGCAGCTCGGGATTGACCGGCATCATGCCGCGCGCCTGGTACAGCGTGTTGATTGCTTGCCAGTCGCCTTCGGCCTGCGCGCGGCGGATGCGAAAGCCCCGGAACACGCGCTGCGCCGGGCGGTAGTCGGTGAACCACAGGCGCAGGGTGTCGGAGGGGTCGAGAAACAGCTGTTGCGGCGCCTGGGCCAGCAACTGCTGGGGGGCCGCCACGTACAGGGCGATGTCACGTTCGCCAGGCTGTTCGTCGAGCATGGCCTCGGCAAGTTGTGCAGGGTCAGGGTAGGTGTGGCCGATCAGCAACCGCCCCCAGCCGCAGTGCACCGCACGCGGTTGGTCGTGCGGGTCGCTGCCGTCGCCCGCCAGGCGGGCCTGCAGGCGTTCGTAGGAGGGCGCCTGGCCGCGCAGCAGGCGCTGGCCATAGGCACTATGGGCTTTCATCGGTCAGATTCCTTGTTCGCTGAGCCACAGGTTCAGGGCCGCCAATTGCCACAGCTTGGAGCCGCGCAGCGGGGTCAGTTGGCCATGCGGGTTGCTCAGCAGGCGGTCGAGCATCGCCGGGTTGAACAGGCCGCGGTCCTGGCTCGGGTCGGTCAGCAGTTCGCGTACCCAGCCAAGGGTCGCGCCCTCCAGGTGCTTGAGGCCGGGTACGGGGAAGTAGCCCTTCTTGCGGTCGATGACTTCATGGGGAATGACCCGTCGCGCCGCCTGCTTGAGCACCTGCTTGCCACCGTCGGGCAGCTTGAAGCGCGCCGGGATACGGGCAGAAAGTTCGACCAGGCGATAGTCGAGGAACGGCGTACGTGCCTCCAGCCCCCAGGCCATGGTCATGTTGTCGACACGCTTGACCGGGTCGTCGACCAGCATCACCGTGCTGTCCAGGCGCAGGGCCTTGTCCACCGCATGGGTTGCACCGGGGCGGGCGAAGTGCTCGCGGACGAAATCGCCAGCGGCATCGTTGTCCAGCAACCAGGGGGCCTGCACGGTGTCGCGGTATTCGTCGTGGCTACGGTCGAAGAACGCCTTGCGATAGGCGCTGAAGGCATCCTCGGCGCCATCGACCTGCGGATACCAGTGGTAACCGGCGAACAATTCGTCGGCGCCCTGGCCGCTCTGCACGCCCTTGCAGTGCTTGGCGACTTCACGCGAGAGCAGATAGAAGGCGATGCAGTCGTGGCTGACCATCGGCTCGCTCATGGCGCGGAAGGCGGCCGGCAATTGCTCGATGATCTCGTGTTCGGCGATGCGCAGCTGGTGGTGGCGGGTGCCGTA
The DNA here is from genome assembly GCF_057197165.1 of Pseudomonas sp. SYWMCR5. NCBI lineage: Bacteria > Pseudomonadati > Pseudomonadota > Gammaproteobacteria > Pseudomonadales > Pseudomonadaceae > Pseudomonas > Pseudomonas sp. SYWMCR5. The sequence goes on along the minus strand of NZ_JBXUNH010000001.1, from coordinate 478,933 downwards.
GTGCTTGGCGATCAGGTCCGAGTACTGGAACTCGTCGCCACGTTCGCCGCCGGCATCCTCGAAACCGATGGAGAACGTCGACAGGTCGTCCACACCGACCTCGCGCAGGAGGCCGACCAGCAGACTGGAGTCGACACCGCCTGACAGCAGCACGCCGACATCCACAGCCGCGCGCTGGCGGATCGCCACGGCATCGCGGGTGGCATCGAGCACGCGGGTGGTCCAGCCTTCGAGATCGAGGTCCTGCTCGTCCTGGTGCGGGCCGTAATGCAGCTGCCACCAGGTCTGGCGCTCGACTTCACCGTGGCGGTCGATGCGCATCCAGGTGCCGGGCTCGAGCTTCTGCACGTTGGCCAGCATCGTGCGCGGGGCGGGCACCACGGCGTGGAAGTTGAGGTAGTGGTTGAGCGCCACCGGATCGATCATCGGGTCGATGTCGCCGCCCTTGAGCAGCGCCGGCAGGGTCGAGGCGAAGCGCAGGCGCTCGCCGTTGCGCGACAGGTACAGCGGCTTGACGCCGAGGCGGTCGCGGGCCAGGAACAGGCGCTGGTTGTCGCGTTCCCAGATGGCTAGGGCAAACATGCCGTTGAGCTTGGGCAGCAGCGCGGCGCCCCAGGCGTGGTAGCCCTTGAGCAGCACTTCGGTGTCGCCGTCGGACCAGAACCTGTAACCCAGGTCCTGCAGTTCCTGGCGCAGCTCCGGGAAGTTGTAGATGGCGCCGTTGAACGCCAGGGACAGGCCGAGGGTGTTATCGACCATCGGCTGCGCCGAGCCGTCGGACAGGTCCATGATCTTCAGGCGCCGATGGCCGAGGGCGATCGGCCCCTGGCTATGGAAGCCCCAGGCATCAGGGCCGCGTGGCGCCAGATGGTGGGTGATGCGCTCCACCGCGGCGAGATCCGCCGGGCGGGGGGCTTGGTCGATGGGGGTGAAACGTAACTCTCCTGCTAATCCGCACATAAGTCCTTACCGGTTTTGCCGTTGGGGAAAGAGTGCCCCCACATGGGGCACCTTAAGGAACTGACCCAGGGGATTTGCGGGAGTTTTAGATCAATCTGTTATATGCGACGAGTGGTGCACCGTTTCATTTGCCGCGAATCAACTTGCGCAGCGTGAACCGGTTTGGATGACAGGCCTCGGCCACAGCCCGAGGCACCGGCAGTGGTTCGCCACTGGCCCAGGCAGCGATCAGCTCGCCGCTCAGAGGCGCAGTGATCAGGCCGCGTGAGCCATGGCCGCTGTTGACGTACAGGCCTTCCAGCCAGGGGCAGTCGATGGCCGGGACCTGTCGGGCATCCTTGGCCAGCATTGAATAGGTCGTGCTGAACGCAGCAGGGTCGGCCAGCGGCCCGACGATCGGCAGGTAATCCGGGCTGGTGCAACGGAACGCTGCACGCCCCTGCAGTTGCGCCGGATCCAGTGCGCTCGTATCGAGGCGCTGCGCCAGGTCGGCAGAAATCGCCTCCAGCAGGCCAAGATTGCTTGCGTGCTCGCCGGCAGTGGGGGCGAGGTCGAGGCTATGGAAGTCGAAACTGGCGCCGAGGGTATGCTCGCCGTCGCGCGCCGGTGCGACGTAGCCGTCGGCGCAGACCACGGTGCCCAGCGCCTGGCTGCGCTCGGTCAGTGGCAGGCGGGTGATCTGTCCGCGGATACGCTTGAGCGGCAGCTCGGCGCATGCCTCGAAGTTGCATATCTCAGCGGCGCCGGCCAGTACCACCAGCGGCGCACTGGCCAGTAATTGTTCGCCGTCCCAGGCCTGCCACAGACCGTCGATGCGGCGCAGTTCGATCACCTGGTGATGGTTGAGCAGGCGGATGCGTGGATGTTGCAGTTGCGCGTGGCACAGTGCGGGCGGGTGTACCCAGCCACCCTCGGGGTAGAACAGCCCACCGCTGGCCAGGGCGACCCCGGCGACCGCTTCGGCCTGCTCGCGATCCAGGCACTGCAGCAGGCTGCTGTCAAAGGCGCTGGCCAGCTTGGACTGGCGCTCGGCTTCCTTGGTGTCGAAGGCCATTTGCAGCACGCCGCAGTCGTCCCAGTCACGGCCACGCTGCAGGCGTTCGAGCCAACGGCGGGTGTAGCCGAACCCGGCGAGAATCATCTGCGACAAGGCAGTGCCATGCGCCGAGAGCTTGAGGTACAGCACGCCCTGGGGGTTGCCGGAAGCCTCTCGGGCCGGGGCGTCGTGGCGCTCCAGCACCTCGACCTGCCAACCGCGTGCGGCCAGGCTGGCGGCGCTGGCGCAACCGGCCAGCCCGGCGCCGATGACCAGTGCGCGACGGGGGCCGTTCACGGGGGCGGGGCGTGCATACCAGGGGGTGGGTTGCGGCGGTGTCGGCAGGTCTTCAGGCCAGCCGACGAATTCTCCCCCCATCACTTCCCACTTCTTGCCCAGCCCCGGCACTTTCTTGATCGCAAAACCGGCGGCCGCCAGGCCACGGCGTACCCAGCCGGTGGTGGTAAAAGTCCCCAGCGTGGTGCCGGGGCGTGACAGCCGCGCCAGTTGCGCGAACAGTTCCGGCGTCCACATGTCCGGGTTCTTCGCCGGAGCGAAACCGTCCAGAAACCAGGCGTCGATGGGCGCGTCGAGCTGAGGCAACTGTTCCAGCACGTCACCGACCAGCAGGGTGAGGGTGATCCGGCCCTGTTCGAAGCTGAATTGCTGGAAGCCCGGGTGCACTGCCACGTACTGCGCCAGCAAGGGTTCGCTGTAGGGCGCAAGCTCCGGCCACAGCGCTGCAGCGCGGGCCAGGTCGGCGCGGCTCAGCGGGTACTTCTCGACACTGACGAAGTGCAGCCGCGCCTCGGGGTGGGCTTTTTCTGCGAACAGTTGCCAGGCACAGAAGAAGTTCATGCCGGTACCAAAACCGGTCTCGCCGATCACCAGGCAGGCGTGTGGCGCAAGCTCGGCGAAGCGCCGGGCCAGGTGGTTGCGTTCGAGGAAGACGTATACCGTTTCGTGCACGCCCTCGTTCTTCGAGAAATAGACGTCGTCGTATTGCCGCGAGTGAGGGCGGCCCTGGTCGTCCCAGTCGATCTGGGCGTGCTGGGGGAGTGGGGTATCAGGCATGGTCTGTTCGGCTGGCAGTGAGGCGGAGATTTTATGCCATCTGCGTCGCCGACGCTGTATCCGCCGTGGTGAAGAGGGCGCAAGACTGGCGTGCAATCCGCTACTCTTGCTTATCCATCGAAGGAGTGAGTCATGTTCGAATCTGCGGAGATCGGTCACAGCATCGACAAGGATACCTACGAGGCCGAGGTGCCGGCCCTGCGCGAGGCGTTGCTGGAGGCCCAGTTCGAGCTCAAGCAGCAGGCGCGCTTTCCGGTCATCGTGCTGATCAACGGCATTGAGGGCGCCGGCAAGGGCGAGACGGTGAAGCTGCTCAACGAGTGGATGGACCCGCGGATGATCGAAGTGCTGACCTTCGACCAGCAGACCGATGAGGAGCTGGCTCGTCCGCCGGCGTGGCGCTACTGGCGCGCCCTGCCGCCCAAGGGGCGCATGGGCGTGTTCTTCGGTAATTGGTACAGCCAGATGATTCAGGGGCGGGTGCATGGCCGCTTCAAGGATGCGGTGCTGGACCAGGCCATTACTGGCGCCGAGCGCCTTGAGCAGATGCTTTGTGACGAAGGCGCGCTGATCATCAAGTTCTGGTTCCATCTCTCCAAGAAGCAGATGAAGACCCGGCTTAAGGCCCTGCGCGACGACCCGTTGCACAGCTGGCGGATCAGCCCGCTGGACTGGCAGCAGTCGCAGACCTACGACCGCTTCGTGCGCTTTGGCGAGCGGGTGCTGCGCCGCACCAGCCGCGACTACGCGCCTTGGCATGTGATCGAAGGTGTCGATCCGTACTACCGGGCGCTGGCGGTGGGGCGCATTCTGCTTGAAAGTCTGCAGTCGGCGCTGGCCAACGCGCCGAAGGGCAAGCACCAGGGCAATGTCGCGCCATTTGGGCGCAGTATCGATCAATTGAGCCTGCTCGGTGCCCTGGATCTCACCCAGCGCCTCGACAAGCACGACTACCAGAAGCAGCTGGTCGCCGAGCAGGCGCGCCTGGCCGGGCTGCTGCGGCACAAGCGCATGCGTGAGCATGCCCTCATCGCGGTGTTCGAAGGCAACGATGCAGCAGGTAAAGGAGGAGCGATCCGCCGGGTGGCTGCTGCGCTGGACCCACGCCAGTACCGCATCGTGCCGATCGCCGCACCCACCGAGGAGGAGCGCGCCCAGCCTTATTTGTGGCGCTTTTGGCGACATGTGCCGGCGCGCGGCAAGTTCACCATCTTCGACCGCTCCTGGTATGGCAGGGTACTGGTCGAGCGGGTCGAAGGGTTCTGCACCCCGGCCGACTGGATGCGCGCCTATGGCGAGATCAATGATTTCGAGGAGCAGTTGAGCAACGCGGGCATCGTAGTCGTGAAGTTCTGGCTGGCAATCGACCAAGAGACACAGTTGCAGCGTTTCGAGGAACGTGAAGAGATCCCGTTCAAGCGCTACAAGATCACCGAGGAAGACTGGCGCAACCGCGACAAGTGGGATGTGTACGCCGAGGCTGTGGGCGACATGGTCGATCGTACCAGCACCGAGATAGCCCCCTGGACACTGGTGGAGGCCAACGACAAGCGCTGGGCGCGGGTCAAGGTGCTGCGCACCATCAACGATGCACTGGAGGCGGCGTTCGCCAAGCACAAGAAGTAACGCCCCTCACGCCGCGGGGCAGCCATGCCCCGCAGGAATGACCCGATGAATTCTTTTCCCGCCACTTTCTGCCAGCCCCACCTTTGCAGCCCTTAGACTTCAGTCACCCCACTCAGGGCATTGATCGAGGACGCTATGCACATTTCTTCCGGACGCTGGGTCCATGGGCTGTTCCTGGCACTGCTGACCGCGCTGTTGTGGGGCATTCTGCCGATCAAGCTCAAGCAGGTACTGCAGGTGATGGACCCGATCACGGTCACCTGGTATCGGCTGCTGGTCTCCGGCGGCCTGTTGTTCGCCTGGCTGGCCGCGAACCGGCGCCTGCCGCCGTTCCAGCGCCTGGGGCGCAAGGGCTTTGGCCTGGTAGCGGTGGCCGTGTGTGGGCTGATGGGCAATTATGTGCTGTACCTGGTCGGTCTCAAACTGCTCAGCCCGGGCACCGCGCAACTGGTGGTGCAACTGGGGCCGGTGCTGTTGCTGGTGGCCAGTGTGTTCGTGTTCAAGGAGCGTTTCAGCTTGGGCCAGGGTATCGGGTTGCTGGTGCTGCTGGCCGGTTTCGGGCTGTTCTTCAACCAGCGCCTGGACGAACTGCTGACATCACTTGGGGCCTACACCACCGGTGTACTGACGATCATCCTGGCCACCAGCATCTGGGTGTTCTATGCCCTGAGCCAGAAGCAACTGCTGTCGGTCTGGCACTCGCAGCAGGTGATGATGGTGATCTACCTGTGCTGTGCGGCGCTGCTGACGCCCTGGGTGCATCCGCTGGAGGCGCTGCAACTGACGGCTGTACAAGGCTGGTTGCTACTGGCGTGCTGCCTGAACACCCTGGTCGCCTATGGCGCATTTGCCGAGGCCTTGGCGCATTGGGAAGCATCGCGGGTGAGTGCGACCTTGGCACTGACGCCACTGGTCACCTTTGTTGCGGTGGCACTGTCGGCCTGGGTGTGGCCTGAGTACGTGCATGCCGAACAGATCAATGCGCTGGGCTATGCCGGGGCGGTGACGGTGGTGGCAGGGTCGGCACTGGTGGCGCTGGGGCCTTCGCTGGTGGCGGGGTGGCGGGCGCGGCGGGCCAGGGTGGCAGAGGTTCGCTGATAATCGGCGGTGGCCTCTTCGCGGGCAAGCCCGCTCCCACAAGGCCTGTGTAGCCCTTGTGGAGCGGGCTTGCCCGCGAAGGACTATCGGCCCAGGATCAGCCTTTGGCCCCAGGTGCCAGCATGTTTTCCGGGCGCACCCACTGATCGAACTGCTCGTTGGTCAGGTACTTGAGCTCCAGCGCTGCCTCGCGCAGGGTCTTGCCCTCGCTGTAGGCCTTCTTGGCGATTTCCGCCGCCTTGTCGTAGCCGATGTGCGGGTTCAGCGCCGTCACCAGCATCAGCCCGCGCTCCAGGTGGGCGGCCATCTGCTCGGCGTCCGGCTCGATGCCGGCCACGCAGTGCTCCTGGAAGTTGCGACAGCCATCGGCCAGCAGTTCGATCGACTGCAGCAGGTTGTGGATGATCACCGGCTTGAACACGTTCAACTGCAAGTGCCCCTGGCTGGCCGCGAAGCCGATCGCCGCATCGTTGCCCAGTACCTGGCAGGCCAGCATCGACAGCGCTTCGCATTGAGTAGGGTTGACCTTGCCCGGCATGATCGAGCTGCCTGGCTCGTTGGCCGGCAGGCGCACTTCGGCAAGCCCTGCACGCGGGCCGGAACCCAGCAGACGCAGGTCGTTGGCGATCTTCATCAGAGCCACGGCCAGGGTCTTGAGCGCGCCCGCCAGGCTGGTCAGCGGCTCATGGCCGGCGAGGGCGGCGAATTTGTTCGGTGCGGTGACGAACGGCAGGCCGGACAGCGCTGCCAGCTCCGCGGCGATGGCTTCGGCAAAACCGTGCGGGGCGTTGAGGCCGGTGCCCACGGCAGTGCCGCCCTGGGCCAGCTCGCAGACTGCCGGAAGGGTGGCGCGGATTGCCCGCTGGGCGTAGTCGAGCTGTGCAACGAAGGCCGAGACTTCCTGGCCGAAGGTGATGGGCGTAGCGTCCATCATGTGCGTGCGGCCAGTCTTGACCAGGTTCGAGTGGCGCGCCGACAGTTCTGCCAAGCCCGACGAGAGCTCGGCGATGGCCGGCAGCAACTTGCCATGCACGGCCTGGGCGGCGGCGATGCTCATGGCCGTGGGGAAGCAGTCGTTGGAGCTCTGCGAGCGGTTGACGTGATCGTTCGGGTGTACAGGCAGTTTGCCGCCACGGCCCTTGCCGGCCAGTTCGTTGGCGCGGCCGGCGATCACCTCGTTGACGTTCATGTTGCTCTGGGTGCCGCTACCGGTCTGCCAGACCACCAGCGGGAACTGATCGTCGTGTTTGCCGTCGAGCACTTCGTCGGCGGCCTGTTCGATCAGTCGGGCAATGTCGGCTGGCAGGTCGCCGTTGCGGTCGTTGACCCGCGCCGCAGCTTTCTTGACCAGCGCCAGGGCGTGCAGGACAGCCAGGGGCATGCGCTCCTTGCCGATGGCGAAGTTGATCAGCGAACGCTGGGTCTGTGCGCCCCAGTAAGCGTCCTCTGGAACTTCGACCGGGCCCAGGCTGTCTGTCTCGATACGGCTCATGCTGCGCTCACTCCTTTGTTCAGTCAGAAATCGCAGTTTAGGCCCTGATCCACCCGGGCGGTCAATCGCTCGTCTTGTCACTTGAGCACAGTGCCCTCTGCGGCGCAGAATGCTCTACTCTGAGGTATCCGCCTCACCCTCTCATGAAGGAATTGCAATGACCCGCCTCCGTGTCCTTTTTGCCGCTGTCGCCCTGGCCTGTGCCAGCGGCCAGGTCCTCGCTGCCACCCCGAGCCACAACGCCGCCGCCGAGAAATTCCTGACCCTGGCCAATGCCGACAAGCTGGGCACCCCGGTGTACATGCAGGTCCAGCAGATGTTCGCCCAGCGCTTCGAGCAGACCAAGGCCCCGGCCGCGAAGAAATCCGTGCTCGACAGCTATCAGGCCAAGGCCAACGCGGCCCTGGACAATGCCATCGGCTGGAAGAAGCTCAAGCCGCAGATGGTCAACCTGTACACCGCGACCTTCACCGAGCAGGAGCTCAACGATCTGGTCAAGTTCTACGAGTCGCCGCTGGGCAAGAAAGTCCTGCGCGAAATGCCCAAGGTCACCCAGCAGTCGGCCCAGCTGACCCAGCAGAGCCTGGAGCCTGCAGTGCCGGTGGTGAACAAGCTGCTGGACGACATGACCAAAGAGCTGGACCCGAACGCTGGCAAGGCCGCGGCCCCGGCGAAGAAGTGAGCCTGAATCGATGAGCATGCAGCAACGCATCGAGCAGCAACTGGCACCGCTTGGCGATCAGCACCTGCAGGTGCTGAACGAAAGCCACATGCACAGTCGCGGGCAGGAGACGCATTACAAGGCGGTGCTGGTCAGCGAGCAGTTCGCCGGCCTGAACAGCGTCAAGCGTCACCAGAAGGTCTACGCCACCATGGGCGAGCTGATGGGCGAGATTCATGCCCTGGCCATTCATACCTACACGCCTGAAGAATGGGCGCAGGTAGGGGCGGCGCCTGCTTCGCCGGTGTGTGCCGGCGGCGGGCACTGAAACCTTTCCGTCGTTCTGGTAGAATCCGCGTCATCCGGGGGCCGCTTTTGCGGCCCCCTCGCTTTTCGTCAAACCCGGTCCGCCCCTTACGAGGGCAACCACCAGGAGATTCTGTTTCATGTCCCAACCGATCGTCGTGGCGGCGCTCTACAAGTTCGTCACCCTCGAAGACTACCTCGACCTGCGCGAGCCATTGCTCAAGACCCTGCTGGAAAACGACGTCAAAGGCACGTTGCTGCTGGCCCTCGAGGGCATCAACGGCACGGTCTCCGGTACCCGCGAAGGTATCGACGGCCTGCTGGCCTGGCTGCGCAACGACCCGCGCCTGGCGGATGTCGACCATAAAGAATCGTACTGCGACCAGCAGCCGTTCTACCGCACCAAGGTCAAGCTCAAGAAAGAGATCGTCACCCTCGGTGTGCCGGGCGTCGATCCCAACAAGCAGGTCGGCACCTACGTCGAGCCCAAGGACTGGAACGCGCTGATCAGCGACCCCGAAGTGCTGCTGATCGACACCCGCAATGACTATGAAGTGGCGATCGGCACCTTCAAGGGCGCCATCGATCCGAAGACCGAGACCTTCCGCGAGTTCCCCGACTACATCAAGGCCAACTTCGACCCGAGCAAGCACAAGAAGGTCGCGATGTTCTGCACCGGCGGCATTCGCTGTGAAAAAGCGTCCAGCTACATGCTCGGTGAAGGCTTCGAGGAGGTCTATCATCTTAAGGGCGGGGTCCTGAAATACTTCGAGGAAGTGGCTCAGGAAGAGAGCCTCTGGGACGGCGACTGCTTCGTCTTCGACAACCGGGTCACCGTGCGTCACGACCTGTCCGAGGGCGATTACGACCAGTGCCATGCCTGCCGCCATCCGATCAACGCGGATGACCGTGCGTCCGAGCACTATTCGCCCGGGGTGAGCTGCCCGCACTGCTGGGACACTCTTAGCGAAAAGACCCGGCGCAGCGCCATCGACCGGCAGAAGCAGATCGAGCTGGCCAAGGCGCGCAACTTGCCGCACCCGATCGGTTACAACTACAAAGCCGAGGCCTGATGCATGACTGCACGCCTGCTCTATGTGATGGACCCGATGTGTTCCTGGTGCTGGGGCTTCGCTCCCGTGGCCGAGGCGTTGATCGCCCAGGCGCGGGAAGCCGGTGTGCCGACGCGCCTGGTGGTGGGTGGCCTGCGCAGCGGTAGCAGCGCGCTGGATGCCTCGACGCGCAAGTACATCCTCGAGCATTGGCAGGCGGTCGCCGAAGCCACTGGTCAGACGTTTCGCTTCGAAGGCGCCATGCCTGACGGCTTCGTCTATGACACCGAGCCGGCCTGCCGCGCCTTGGTCACGGCGCGTGAACTCGATGCCGGGCGCGGTTGGGCGCTGCTCAAGCTGATCCAGGGCGCGTTCTACGAACAGGGCCTGGATGTCACCCGCGCCCCGCAGTTGGTGGATCTGGCCGAGCAGGCAGGCTTCGACCGCGAGCGGTTTTCTGCGACGTTCGCAAGCGTCGAGACCCGCACGACCACGACAGCCGACTTTGCCTGGGTTCAGGACCTGGGTATCGCCGGCTTCCCGACCCTGCTGGCTGAGCGCGATGGTCAACTGGCCTTGCTGACCAACGGCTATCAGTCGCTCGATCGCCTGCAGCCGTTGCTGGGCCGCTGGCTGCAGCAGGCCGCCTGTGCTTGATCTGCCAGGGTCTAGCGACCCTGTGCCGGGGAAGCCTGCCGTTGCGCACGATCGTCTGAGCTGGGCGGAAATTCGCCGCCTGGCCCTGCACCACAAGAAGGCCTTGTGGACCGCCAACCTGGTTGCCGTGCTCGCTGCCCTCTGCAGCGTGCCGATTCCCTTGCTGCTGCCCTTGCTGGTCGATGAAGTGCTGCTGGGTCATGGCGATGCCGCCTTGAAATGGATGAACCAGTTCCTGCCGACCGATTGGCAGGTGGCGGCCGGTTACATCGGCTTGATGCTGGTTGCGACCCTCAGCCTGCGCCTGGCCTCGCTGGCCTTCGGCGTGATCCAGGCCAGGCAGTTCGCCGGATTGGCCAAGGATATCGTGTACCGCCTGCGAATCCGCCTGATCGAGCGGCTCAAGCGGATCTCGCTCAAGGAGTATGAAAGCCTGGGTAGTGGCACGGTGACTACGCATCTGGTCACCGACCTGGATACCCTGGACAAGTTCGTCGGCGAAACCCTCAGCCGCTTCCTGGTGGCCATGCTGACGCTTACCGGCACTGCGGCGATCCTGATCTGGATGCACTGGAAGCTGGCGCTGCTGATCCTGCTGTTCAACCCGCTGGTGATCTATTTCACCGTGCAGCTGGGCAAGCGGGTCAAGCACCTGAAGAAGCTCGAGAACGACAGCACCGGGCGTTTCACCCAGGCGCTGAGCGAAACCCTCGACGCCATCCAGGAAATCCGCGCCGGTAACCGCCAGGGCTATTTTCTCGGGCGCCTGGGAGTACGTGCCCGGGAAGTGCGCGACTATGCAGTGGCCTCGCAGTGGAAGAGCGACGCCAGTGGTCGGGCCAGCGGCCTGCTGTTCCAGTTCGGCATCGACATTTTCCGTGCCGCGGCGATGCTCACCGTGCTGTTCTCCGACCTGTCGATCGGGCAGATGCTGGCCGTGTTCAGCTACCTGTGGTTCATGATCGGCCCGGTGGAGCAGCTGCTCAACCTGCAGTACGCCTACTACGCGGCCGGTGGTGCGCTGAGTCGGCTCAACGAATTGCTGTCGCGAGAGGACGAGCCGCAGTATCCGGCCGCCTGTGATCCGTTCGCTGGGCACGCGACAGTGGGTATCGAGGTGCGCGACCTGCGCTTCGCCTATGCCGATGAGCCGGTGCTCGAGCACCTGGACCTGTCCATCGCACCGGGCGAGAAGGTGGCCATCGTTGGAGCCAGCGGCGGTGGCAAGAGCACGCTGGTACAGCTGCTGCTGGGGTTGTACAGCGCCCAGGCCGGAACCATCCGTTTTGGCGGTGCCAGCCTCCAGGAGATCGGGCTGGAGACCCTGCGTGAGCATGTCGCGGTGGTGCTGCAGCATCCCTCGTTGTTCAACGACAGTGTGCGCGCCAACCTGACCATGGGCCGCGAGTGCAGTGACGACGCCTGCTGGCAGGCGCTGCGCATTGCCCAGCTCGATGCCACCATCGCCGCGCTGCCTCAGGGGCTGGACAGTGTGGTCGGGCGTTCGGGGGTGCGGCTGTCCGGCGGTCAGCGTCAACGTTTGGCGATTGCCCGCATGGTCCTGGCCGAGCCGAAGGTGGTGATCCTCGACGAGGCCACCTCGGCCCTCGATGCGGCCACCGAATACAACCTGCACCAGGCCTTGGCGCGTTTCCTCAGTGGCCGTACCACCTTGATCATTGCCCATCGCCTGTCGGCGGTGAAACAGGCCGATCGGGTGCTGGTGTTCGACGGTGGGCATGTGGCCGAAGACGGCGGCCACCAGCAGTTGATCGCCGAAGGCGGCTTGTACGCCAAGCTGTACGGGCATCTGCAGCAGTCCTGATCGCGCGGCGCGCCAACAGGCGCACTGGCTGCGACAAAAAGCTCCGCGCAATTATGGCAAATGGCCTACGCTGTGCTTGTCTGGGTCGATTCGTGCCATATCCGCTCTGAGACAGGGACTACATGAAGGGAAATCGGACTCTCGAGGCGCCAAGGTTGCTGGGAATCATCTGGCCCTTCGTCGCAGTGGTGGTTTTCCAGGTGCTGCTGGGCAGCCTCAGTCTTTATTCGCTTTCGGCCATGCGTGCGTACGTGGCCGGCGAAAGCCTGTGGTCAAAGGCACAGAAAGACGCCATCTATTACCTCAATCTGTATGCCGAAAGCCAGGACGAACGCATCTTCCAGCGCTATCGCCAGGCCATTGCCATACCCCAGGGCGACCGTGAGCTACGGGTGGCCCTCGACCAGCCTGTGCCGGACCTTGAGGCCGCACGGCGCGGGATCCTGCAGGGCGGTAACCATCCGGACGACGTCAATCGGATCATCTGGTTCTACCGCAACTTCCGTCAGATCAGTTACATGCAGAATGCCATCGGCTACTGGAACACGGGTGACGAATACCTGCGGCAACTGGATGTCCTGGCGCAGCAGATGCGTGAGGCCTTCGTCCGGGGGCTGGCCAGTGAGCGTGAGGTGGCGGACTGGAAAGCGCGTATCGTCTCGATCAACGAGGGCGTGACGCCGGCCGCCAAGGCATTCAGCGATGCACTGGGCGAAGGCTCGCGGGTGCTGCTGCGGGTGTTGATGGTCACCAACCTGCTCACGGCGTTGGTTCTCATCGCCCTGGCCTGGCGCCGTTCTGCAAGGTTGCTGTCCCAGCGCCAGGCGTTTGCCAGCGCTTTGCAGGTAGAGCGTGAGCGGGCACAGACCACCCTGGAGTCGATCGGCGATGCGGTGATCACCACCGATGTCGAGGGGTGCATCGTCTACATGAACCCTGCCGCGGAGCAGTTGACCCACTGGCAGGCTTCCCAGGCCCATGGCTTGCCGCTGGCGGCGCTGTTCAGCCTGCTCGATGAAAATGCCGAGCGGGACAGCTTGACTCTGGTCGAGCAGGTGCTCAGCGGCAGCCTCAAGGGCGGGGCCGAGCATGCCCGGCTGATCCAGCGCCTGGATGGCAGTACGGTGTCGGTCAACCTGGTGGGGTCGCCCATCCACACCGACGGTCAGATCAGCGGCATCGTCCTCGCCCTGCATGACATGACCCAGGAGCGGCAGTACATCGCCAACCTGTCATGGCAGGCGACCCACGATGCCCTGACGGGCCTTGCCAACCGCCGTGAGTTCGAGTATCGCCTGGAGCAGGCGCTCAACACCTTGGCCCGTCAGTCGGGACGCCACTCCCTGATGTTCCTGGACCTCGACCAGTTCAAGCTGGTCAACGATACCTGCGGGCATGCCGCGGGCGATGAGTTGCTGCGCCATATCTGCGCTGTGCTGCAGGCAGGCCTGCGTGAAGGTGACACCCTGGCCCGGCTGGGCGGTGACGAATTCGGCGTATTGCTGGAAAACTGTCCGCCCGACCAGGCTGAGCGGATTGCCGAGCACTTGCGCCAGACCGTGCAGAGCCTGCATTTCGTCTGGAAGGGACGGCCCTTCGTCACCACCGTGAGTATTGGCCTGGTACACATTGCCCATTCGCCCGGCACGCTTGAGACCTCGCTGCGCGCTGCCGACATGGCCTGCTACATGGCCAAGGAGAAGGGGCGCAACCGTGTGCAGGTCTACCATGCCGACGACAGCGAGTTGTCGATGCGCTTTGGCGAGATGGCCTGGATCCAGCGCCTGCACGTTGCGCTCGAGGAAAACCGCTTCTGCCTGTATGCCCAGGAAATCGCCCCCCTCAAACCAGACATGGGCGCCGGACACCTCGAGATTCTCCTGCGCCTGCATGACGAGAGCGGTCGGACCATCCTGCCTGACAGCTTCATCCCAGCCGCCGAGCGCTATGGCCTGATGACCGCGCTCGATCGCTGGGTGGTACGCAATGTGTTCCTGGTGATTCGCCAGGCGCTGGATGAAGGTCGCAGCCGACCGCTGGCGATGTGCGCGATCAATCTGTCGGGTACGAGTATTGGCGATGACAAGTTCCTGGAGTACCTGCAGAGGTTGTTTGCCGAGTTCCAGATCCCCCCGCACATGATTTGTTTCGAAATAACCGAGACCAGCGCAATCGCCAATTTGGGAAGTGCTATTCGCTTCATCAACGAATTGAAAAGCTTGGGTTGCAAGTTCTCCCTCGACGATTTCTGCGCCGGGATGTCGTCATTCGCCTATTTGAAGCATTTACCAGTAGACTTCCTGAAGATCGACGGAAGTTTCGTCAAGGATATGCTCGACGATCCCATTAACAGGGCTATGGTGGAGGTGATCAACCATATCGGCCATGTCATGGGTAAGCGCACCATCGCCGAGTTTGTCGAAACACCGTTGATCGAGCAGGCGCTGCAGGAGATCGGCGTGGACTTCGCCCAGGGTTATCTGATCGAGCGGCCGCAGGTGTTCACCTGTGACAGCCTCCAGCGACAACGGATTGCAGTAAGGCCCTTGTTGCACCGGGCGCCAGGGTCCTTCCGCTGACAGTAGTAGTCGTCCGGAAAATCACAAGGAATCAAGGAGCTGACAGTGATTGACGCATTCGTACGGATCGGTCCATTGATGGACCCCAAGAGCTACCCCGACTGGGCGCAGAAAATGATCTCGGATTGTGCCGAGAGCAAGCGAAGGGTGGTGGAGCATGAGATCTACCAGCGCTTGAGCGACGGCAAACTGAGCAAGAAAACCATCCGTCAGTACTTGGTCGGTGGTTGGCCGGTGGTCGAACAGTTTTCGTTGTACATGGCCCAAAACCTCACCAAGACCCGCTACGGCCGCAGCCAGGGCGAGGATATGGCGCGGCGCTGGTTGATACGCAATATCCGCGTTGAGCTCAACCATGCCGACCATTGGGTCAAATGGTGCAAGGCGCACGACATTAGCTTGAAGGACTTGCAGGCCCAGGATGTCCCCCCTGAGCTGAACGGCTTGAACGATTGGTGCTGGCGTGTCTGTGCGACCGAGTCGCTGGCCATTGCGATGGCCGCGACCAACTACGCGATCGAAGGGGCGACGGGCGAGTGGTCGGCAAAGGTCTATCCCGAGACGGGCTACGCGCGGTCTTTCATCCAGCAGGGTGACAAGGAATCCAAGGCGGCCATGAGGTGGCTGGACCTGCACGCCGAGTACGACGATGCGCACCCGTGGGAGGCGCTGGAGATCATTTGTACGCTGGTGGGCGAGAGCCCTTCCGAGGAATTGCAGGCGCAACTGCGCAAGGCCATCTGCAAGAGCTACGACTGCATGTACCTGTTCCTGGAGCGTTGCCTGAGATCCGAGAGTGAGCATGAGCAGCCTGTGCTCAAGCCGGTGGAGCAGGTGGAACTGAACAAGCCTGTAAAGCAGCGTGAGCAGCCTGTGAAAAAACGGGCTAATGCTCGTGCGCTAGCGGGATAAGATGGAGTCGTAGCGGGTAAGGGACACTTCCAGGCTGTTCAGCGCTGCGAAGTGTCCCTGTGATTTTACTGCGCGTTGAACGCCTGTCCATTCACGCCGCTGCTGTCTGGGCCCATCAGGTACAGGTACACCGGCATGATGTCTTCGGGCAGCGGATTGTCCTGCGGGTTCTCGCTGGGATAGGCCAGCGCCCGCATCGCCGTGCGCGTGGCGCCCGGGTTGATGCTGTTGGCACGCACCGGCGCCACGCCTTCCAGCTCGTCAGCCAGGGTCTGCATCAGGCCTTCGGTGGCGAATTTCGACACGCCATAGGCGCCCCAGTAGGCCCGGCCCTTGCGCCCGACGCTCGACGAGGTGAACACCACCGAGGCGTCCTCGGACAACTTCAGCAGCGGCAGCAGTGTGCTGGTCAGCATGAATGTCGCGTTGACGTTGATGTGCATCACGCGCATGAAGTTGTCGCCCGACAACTGCTCCAGCGGCGTACGTGGGCCGATGATCGACGCGTTGTTGAGCAGGCCGTCGAGGCGCCCGAACTGCTCTTCGATCATCACCGCCAGTTCGTCGTACTGATGGGGCAGGGCGGTTTCCAGGTTGAATGGAATCACCACCGGTTGTGGGTGGCCGGCAGCTTCGATCTGGTCGTAGACCTCGTTGAGGTGGGCCTCGGTCTTGCCAAGCAGCAGCACGGTGGCCCCAAGTGCTGCGTAAGCCTTGGCGGCAGCCGCGCCGATGCCGCGCCCGGCGCCGGTGACAAGAATGACCCGACCCTTGAGCAGGTCGGGGCGGGCGGTGTAGTCGAACATTGAAATTTCCCTGTTTTTTATCCCTGTGTGTGCCGCCAGCTCTTACAACTCAGCAGCCGCACAACGCACTGTCGATCACCTTGCGCAGGTCCAGCGGGTGGTCCACCACCACGTCGGCACCCCAGTTGTTGGGGTTGTCCTCTGGATGAATATAACCGTAGCGCACGGCGGCGGTGCGGGTGCCGGCATCGCGACCGGATTCGATGTCACGCAGATCGTCGCCGACGAACAGTACGCTGGCCGGATCCAGGTCAAGCGTCTTGCAGGCGAGGATCAGCGGCTCGGGGTCGGGTTTGCTGTTCTTCACGTGATCGGGGCAGATCAGCAGCGCCGAACGCTCGGCCAGGCCAAGCTGCTGCATGATCGGCTCGGCGAAGCGCACCGGCTTGTTGGTGACCACACCCCACAGCAGGTTGCCTTTCTCGATGTCGTCCAGCAGTTCGGCCATGCCCTCGAACAGCTTGCTGTGGACCGCGCAATCGCGTTGGTAACGTTCGAGAAATTCCAGGCGCAGGGCCTCGAAGCCTTCGGCGTCCGGGTCCATGGCGAAAGTGGCGGCGACCATCGCCCGCGCGCCGCCCGAGATCACGCCGCGAATCAACTGGTCGTCCACGGCCGGCAGGCCGCGCTCGGCGAGCATGGCCTGGCAGATGGCGATGAAGTCCGGCGCGGTGTCCAGCAGGGTGCCGTCCATGTCGAAGAGTACTGCTCGCAGGCGCATGCTCATTCCTCGCGCAGGGTCTGGATCATGTAGTTGACATCGACGTCGCTGGCCAGCTTGTAGTGCTTGGTCAGCGGGTTGTAGGTGAGGCCGATGATGTCCTTCACTTCGAGGCCGGCCACACGGCTCCAGGCGCCGAGCTCGGAGGGCCGGATGAATTTCTTGAAGTCGTGGGTGCCGCGCGGCAGCATCTTGAGGATGTACTCGGCGCCGATGATCGCCAGCAGATAGGCCTTGGGGTTGCGGTTGATGGTGGAGAAGAACACCTGGCCGCCGGGCTTGACCAGGCGATGGCAGGCGCGGATCACCGAGGAAGGATCGGGCACGTGTTCGAGCATTTCCAGGCAGGTGACCACGTCGAACTGGCCAGGCAGCTCTTCTGCCAGCGCTTCGGCGGTGATCTGCCGGTACTCGACCTCGACTCCCGACTCCAGTTGGTGCAGGCGCGCCACAGCCAGTGGCGCCTCGCCCATGTCGATGCCGGTCACGGTAGCACCGCGCTGGGCCATCGCCTCGCTGAGGATGCCGCCGCCGCAGCCGACGTCCAGCACCTTCTTGCCGGCGAGGCTGGCGCGCTCGTCTATCCAGTTGACCCGCAGCGGGTTGATCTCGTGCAGGGGCTTGAACTCGCTCTCGCGATCCCACCAGCGGTGGGCCAAGGCCTCGAACTTGGCGATTTCGGCGCGGTCGACGTTGCTCATTGAACAGATCCTCTGAAAACTTCGATAAAAGGTGTCTCAAGCGGCAGCCGCAGCTGCCGGCCGGTCATTCTTTGCCAGCGCGAATGCGCGCTCCCCAGGTGCGGGCGGTGTCGATCAGCGCGGCTTCGTCCATTTGGGTCAGGCGCCCGTCGTCGAGCAGGTGGTGGCCCGCGACCCAGACGTGGCGCACGCAGTCGCGGCCGGTGGCGTAGATCAGTTGCGAAACCGGGTCATGCACCGGTTGCTGGGCCAGGCCCGAGAGGTCGAAGGCGGTGATGTCCGCAGCCTTGCCCGCCTCCAGCGAGCCAATGCTGGCCTCCAGCCCCAGGGCGCGTGCGCCGTTGAGCGTGGCCATGCGCAGGGCGCGGTGGGCGTCCAGGGCCGTGGCCGAACCTGCGACGGCCTTGGCCAGCAATGCGGCGGTCCGGGTTTCGCCAAGCAGGTCGAGGTCGTTGTTGCTGGCGGCGCCATCGGTGCCTACGGCGACGTTGACCCCGGCCTGCCACAGGCGTTCGACCGGGCAGAAGCCGCTGGCCAGCTTGAGGTTGGACTCCGGGCAGTGCACCACGCTGGTGTTGCTTTCTACCAGCAGGGCCAGGTCGTCGTCGCTGATCTGGGTCATGTGGACCGCCTGCAGGCGCGGGCCCAGCAGGCCGAGGCGTGCCAGGCGCGCCAGCGGGCGTTCGCCGTGCTCGGCCACCGCCCGCTCGACCTCTGCGGCGGTTTCGTGGATGTGCATGTGCAGCGGCGCGTCGAGCTGGTCGGCGATGACCCGGATCTTCTCCAGGTTCTGGTCATTGACCGTATACGGCGCATGGGGCCCGAGGGCGACGCTGATGCGCGGGTGATGGCGCAGGTCGCCGAACAGCTCGATGGCCAGGTGCAGGGCCTCGTCGGGGCTGCGCGCACCGGGGATGGGGAAGTCCAGCAACGGCACGGCCACCTGGGCGCGGATGCCGCTGCGGTGCACACGGTCACAGGCCTCGCGGGGGAAAAAGTACATGTCGGCGAAGCAGGTGATGCCGCCCTTGAGCTGCTCGGCGATCGCCAGGTCGGTGCCGTCGCGCACGAAGGCTTCGTCGACCCAGCGCCCTTCGGCCGGCCAGATGTGCTCCTGCAGCCAGGTCATCAGCGGCAGGTCGTCGGCCAGGCCGCGGAACAGGGTCATGGCGGCGTGCCCGTGGGCGTTGACCAGCCCTGGGGTGAGCACGCAGTCGGGCAGCTCGCGCACCTCCAGTGCCTGCGGCGCCCGCTCGCGGGGGCCGATCCAGGCAATCAGCCCGTCCCGGATGCCCAGGGCATGCCCTTCGAGCACTACGCCGGCCGGCTCCACGGGCACCAGCCAGCGGGGTGCGAGCAGCAGGTCGAGCGGCGAAGAGACTGAAGGCATAGGCAGGCTACCGGGTTCCGTTAAATGGAACGCGCAGTATACCCGAGCGCCTGCGCCCGAGGCTCGCTATAATCGTCCGCTTTTGATCAGTGAATTGCGGGGAGAGGCGATGCGCGAGCGACTTTTGGCGGCGGAGAAGGTGACCAGCATCCAGTGGCGTGATGGCACCCTGCATCTGCTCGACCAGCGTCTGCTGCCGACCCGCGAGCACTGGCTGGCCTGCGCCGATGTGGCCTCCGTGGTTCAGGCGATCCGCGGCATGGCGGTGCGCGGTGCGGCAGCCATCGGCATCAGTGCTGCCTATGGGCTGGTGCTTGCGTTGCGTCAACGCCTGGCCGAGGACGATGACTGGGAGCAGGCGCTGGAAGAGGACTTCCTCGAGCTGGCCGAGGCGCGCCCGACAGCTGCCAACCTGTTCTGGGCGCTCAATCGCATGCGCGAGCGCCTGCAGCGGCTGCGCCCCGACGAGGATGTGCTCGCAGTCATGGAAGCCGAAGCCGTGGCGATCCACGACAGCGATCGCGAAGCCAACCTGACCATGGCGCAAAACGGTATCGAGCAGATCCGTCGCCACCAGGGCAGCGAGCAGACCTTGCTGACCTACGGCAATGCTGGTGCCTTGGCCAGCGGTGGTTTCGGGACGGCGTTGGGGGTGATCCATGCCGCTTATCTGGAAGGGATGGTCGAGCGCATCTATGCCGCCGAAACCCGTCCCTGGTTGCACGGATCGCGCCTGACGGCCTGGGAGCTGTCCCATGAGGGGATACCGGTCACGCTGTGTGCGGACTCGGCGCTGGCGCACCTGATGAAGACCAAAGGCATCACCTGGGTTGTGGTCGGTGCCGACTGCATCGCGGCCAATGGTGACGTGGCGAGCAAGATCGGCACATACCAGTTGGCAGTCTCGGCCATGCACCATGGCGTACGTTTCATGGTGGTGGCATCGAGCACCAGCATTGACCTCAACCTCGCCAGCGGTGATGACATCCCTCTTGAAGAACGTGAGGCGGACGAGCTGCTGGAAGTGGCTGGGAAGCGAGTCGGTGCAGATGTCGAGGTGTTCAATACCGTTTTCGATGTGACTCCTGCGGATCTGATCGACGTGATCGTGACCGAGAAGGGTATTGTCGAGCGACCGGATGCCGCCAAAATCGCCCAGTTGATGTGCCGCAAGCGCTTGCATTGAGTGTTTTCGCGGGGGCGATGGCGGTCTGGACTTTCCGCTTCAGCGGCATCCTGCCCTATCTCCCACCCGCCAACCCTTTGTGATACCATTCGACAGTTTCCAAGGCCGCTCTTTTCCGCGGTCTTCATTGCGCAGATCCTGGGCACAACTCATTGATTTGTCGTATGTCGTCGCACTGTCGAACGCTGCGGCGACGAGCTTCGTTCGTCCACCGATGGATATGGCGAAGTTTCACCAGAAAAAGGAATCAGGCTTCTCATGGGCGAACTGGCCAAAGAAATCCTCCCGGTCAATATCGAAGACGAACTGAGACAGTCCTACCTCGACTACGCGATGAGCGTGATTGTCGGGCGAGCGCTGCCCGATGCGCGTGACGGCTTGAAGCCCGTGCATCGCCGCGTCCTGTACGCGATGAGCGAACTGGGCAACGACTGGAACAAGCCGTACAAGAAGTCCGCCCGTGTGGTCGGTGACGTCATCGGTAAATACCACCCGCACGGCGACACTGCCGTGTACGACACCATCGTGCGCATGGCGCAGCCGTTCTCGCTGCGCTACCTGCTGGTCGACGGTCAGGGCAACTTCGGTTCGGTGGACGGCGACAACGCTGCGGCCATGCGATACACCGAAGTGCGCATGACCAAGCTGGCTCACGAGCTGCTGGCCGACCTGCACAAGGAAACGGTCGACTGGGTGCCCAACTACGACGGCACCGAGCAGATCCCGGCGGTCATGCCGACCAGGATCCCCAACCTGCTGGTCAACGGTTCCAGCGGCATCGCCGTGGGCATGGCCACCAACATCCCGCCGCACAACCTGGGCGAAGTCATCGATGGTTGCCTGGCGCTGATCGACAACCCCGAGGTCACCGTCGATGAGCTGATGCAGTTCATCCCTGGCCCGGACTTCCCGACCGCCGGCATCATCAACGGCCGGCAGGGCATCATCGAGGCCTACCGCACCGGCCGCGGCCGCATCTATATGCGCGCCCGCTCCGAGGTCGAGGACATCGACAAGGTGGGTGGTCGTCAGCAGATCGTCGTGACCGAGCTGCCGTATCAGCTGAACAAGGCGCGTCTGATCGAGAAGATCGCCGAGCTGGTCAAAGAGAAGAAGATCGAAGGCATCACCGAGCTGCGTGACGAGTCCGACAAGGACGGCATGCGCATCGTCATCGAGCTGCGTCGCGGCGAGGTGCCTGAAGTGGTGCTCAACAACCTCTATCAGCAGACCCAGCTGCAGAGCGTGTTCGGCATCAACGTTGTCGCATTGATCGACGGTCGTCCGCGGTTGCTGAACCTGAAAGACCTGCTCGAGGCCTTCGTTCGTCACCGCCGCGAAGTGGTCACCCGTCGCACCGTGTTCGAGCTGCGCAAGGCGCGCGAGCGTGGGCACATTCTTGAAGGCCAGGCTGTTGCGCTGTCCAACATCGATCCGGTCATTGCCCTGATCAAGGCCTCGCCAACGCCGTCGGAAGCCAAGGAAGCCCTGGTCGGTACGCCGTGGGAGTCCAGTGCAGTGCAGGTCATGGTCGAGCGCGCTGGCGCCGACTCGTGCCGTCCGGAAGACCTGCCGGAGCAGTATGGCCTGCGTGATGGCAAGTACTGGCTGTCGCCTGAACAGGCCCAGGCCATCCTCGACCTGCGTCTGCACCGCCTGACCGGCCTGGAGCATGAGAAGCTGCTGGCCGAGTACCAGGAGATCCTCGAGCAGATCGGCGAGCTGATCCGCATCCTCAACAGTGCCCAGCGCCTGATGGAAGTGATCCGCGAAGAGCTTGAAGCGATTCGCGCCGAGTACGGCGATGCCCGTCGTACCCAGATCCTCGATGCCCGTCACGACCTCAACTACGGCGACATGATCCCGGAAGAAGAGCGTGTGGTGACCATTTCCCATGGTGGTTATGCCAAGACTCAGCCATTGTCCGCTTACCAGGCCCAGCGCCGCGGCGGCAAGGGCAAGTCGGCGACCGGCGTGAAGGATGAGGACTACATCGAGCACCTGCTGGTTGCCAACAGCCACGCTACGCTGCTGCTGTTCTCCAGCAAGGGCAAGGTTTACTGGCTCAAGACCTACGACATCCCTGAAGCCTCCCGCGCCGCGCGTGGTCGCCCGATGGTCAACCTGCTGCCGCTGGAAGACGGCGAGCGCATCACTGCGATGCTGCAGATCGACCTCGAGGCCCTGCAGCAGAGCGCCGACCTCGACGAAGAAATCGACGAGGTGGAAGACGCGGTGCTCGAGGGTGAGGTGATCGAGCCGGAAGAAGTCGACGAAGAAGACGGCGACACTCCAGAGCTGGTTGCAGAGCCAACCGGTGCCTACATCTTCATGGCTACCGCTTCCGGTACCGTCAAGAAGACCCCGTTGGTGCAGTTCGCGCGTCCGCGCTCCAATGGCCTGATCGCGGTCAAGCTGAAGGAAGGTGACACCTTGATCGCCGCAGCCATCACCGATGGCGCGAAGGAAGTCATGATGTTCTCCAGCGCTGGCAAGGTGATTCGCTTCGCCGAGAGCGTGGTTCGCGAGATGGGCCGTACCGCGCGCGGTGTGCGTGGCATGAAGCTGGGCAAGGGGCAGGAAGTGATTTCCATGCTGATCCCCGAGTCGGGCGCGCAGATCCTCACCGCTTCCGAGCGTGGCTTCGGCAAGCGCACTCCGCTGTCCAAGTTCCCGCGTCGTGGTCGTGGCGGGCAGGGTGTGATTGCCATGGGCACAAAAGGGCGCAACGGCTTGCTGATCGGTGCCATCCAGGTTCAGGAAGGCGAGGAGATCATGCTGATTTCCGACCAGGGTACGCTGGTGCGTACACGGGTCGGTGAGGTCTCCAGCCTGAGCCGTAACACCCAGGGCGTTACGCTGATCAAGCTGGCCAGCGACGAGACGCTGGTAGGCCTGGAGCGTATCCAGGAGCCGTCCGAGGACGAGCTCGACGATATCGTCGAGACGGACGAGGAGGGCGTCGAAGCTGATGCGCCAGATGACGAAGCTGCAGGCGCCGAAGAGGCTCCGCAGGAATAAGCAAGCGTAAACCCGAGCGGGGCGACCAAGGTCGCCCCGTTTGACTGATTAGCGACGGCAACGTCTGGTTTCTGTGGGAGCGGGCTTGCCCGCGAAGCAGGCGGTGCGATGTATGGCACCGGCTTCGCCGGTGTTCGCGGCTCCCACAGGATTACCGCTGAACCAGCTGGTTAGATTTTGTTCTATTAGAGCGAGAGTGGATGTGAGCAAACGAGCCTTTAACTTCTGCGCAGGCCCTGCCGCGCTTCCCGACGCTGTCCTGCAGCGTGCCCAGGCCGAAATGCTGGACTGGCGCGGCAAGGGCTTGTCAGTGATGGAGATGAGCCACCGCAGCGATGACTACGTGGCGATCGCCGAAAAGGCCGAGCAAGACCTGCGTGACCTGCTGAGCATTCCCTCGAACTACAAGGTGCTGTTCCTGCAGGGTGGTGCCAGCCAGCAGTTCGCCGAGATCCCGCTGAACCTGCTGCCCGAAGGCGCCACGGCCGACTACATCGAGACCGGCATCTGGTCGAAGAAGGCTATCGAGGAAGGGCGCCGTTTCGGCAATATCAACGTCGCTGCCAGCGCCAAGCCTTATGATTACCTGGCCATTCCTGGCCAGAACGAGTGGAAGCTGACCCCAGAGGCTGCATACGTTCACTACGCCTCCAACGAAACCATCGGCGGCCTGCAGTTCGACTGGGTGCCTGAAACCGGTGATGTTCCGCTGGTGGTCGACATGTCGTCCGACATCCTCTCGCGCCCGATCGACGTGTCGCAGTACGGCCTGATCTACGCCGGTGCGCAAAAGAACATCGGCCCGAGCGGCCTGGTGGTGGTCATTGTGCGCGAAGACCTGCTCGGTCGCGCGCGCAGCACCTGCCCGACCATGCTCGACTACAAGATCTCGGCCGATAATGGTTCGATGTACAACACCCCGGCCACCTACTCCTGGTATCTGTCGGGCCTGGTGTTCGAGTGGCTCAAGGAGCAGGGCGGCGTCGAGGCCATGGAGCAGCGCAACCGTGCGAAGAAAGACCGTCTGTACGGTTTCATCGACGCCAGCGAGTTCTACACCAACCCGATCAGCCACAATGCCCGCTCTTGGATGAACGTGCCGTTCCGTCTCGCCGACGAGCGCCTGGACAAGGCATTCCTCGCCGGTGCCGACGCCCGTGGCCTGCTCAATCTCAAGGGTCATCGTTCGGTCGGTGGCATGCGTGCCTCGATCTACAACGCGCTGGGGCTGGATGCGGTGGAAGCTCTGGTGGCCTACATGGCCGAATTCGAGAAGGAGCACGGCTGATGTCCGAACAGGAACTCAAGGCCCTGCGCGTTCGCATTGACAGCCTAGACGAGAAAATCCTCGAGCTGATCAGCGATCGCGCTCGCTGCGCCGAAGAAGTGGCGCGGGTCAAGACCGCGTCGCTCGCCGAAGGCGAAAAGCCGGTGTTCTACCGCCCCGAGCGTGAGGCCGCGGTGCTCAAGCGCGTCATGGAGCGCAACAAGGGGCCGCTGGGCAACGAAGAGATGGCGCGTCTGTTCCGCGAAATCATGTCGTCGTGCCTGGCCCTGGAAGAGCCGTTGAAGATTGCCTACCTCGGCCCCGAGGGCACCTTCACCCAGGCTGCGGCCATGAAGCATTTCGGTCATGCGGTGATCAGCCGTCCGATGGCGGCCATCGATGAAGTTTTCCGCGAAGTGGCGGCCGGTGCTGTCAACTTCGGCGTGGTGCCGGTGGAAAACTCCACCGAAGGCGCGGTCAGTCACACGCTGGATAGCTTCCTCGAGCACGACATGGTGATCTGTGGTGAGGTCGAGCTGCGCATCCACCACCACCTGTTGGTGGGCGAGAACACCAAGACCGACAGCATCACCCGTATCTACTCGCACGCCCAGTCGCTGGCCCAGTGCCGCAAATGGCTGGACGCGCACTACCCGAACGTCGAGCGCGTGGCGGTCTCGAGCAATGCTGAGGCGGCCAAGCGGGTCAAGGGCGAGTGGAATTCGGCGGCGATCGCCGGTGACATGGCAGCCAATCTGTATGGTTTGACCCGTCTGGCCGAGAAGATCGAAGACCGTCCGGACAACTCCACGCGGTTCCTGATGATCGGTAACCAGGAAGTGCCGCCGACCGGCGACGACAAGACCTCGATCATCGTTTCGATGAGCAACAAGCCAGGCGCGCTGCATGAGCTGCTGGTGCCATTCCACGATAACGGCATCGACCTGACCCGCATCGAGACCCGCCCGTCGCGCAGCGGCAAGTGGACCTACGTGTTCTTCATCGACTTCGTCGGCCACCACCGCGATCCGCTGATCAAGGCGGTGCTGGAGAAGATCAGCCAGGAGGCCGTGGCGTTGAAGGTGCTGGGGTCTTATCCGAAGGCGGTGCTCTGAATTTATTGTTGCCCGTGAGTGGGAGCGCTTTGCGCTCCATCGCGGGACCAGCCCGCTCCCACAGGTTTCACGCTGCCCGTGAGAGTGGCGTCGGACCTATAGTTCGGGTTCGTCCTGCCCATCTGTAGGCTGTAATTTGGCACATGTTGCTGTTCTGAACAGGGTTCGCACTCGTGGTTAATGCTGTAAACAAACCCGCACCGCTCATCAATCGCCTGGTCGTCGTCGGCCTGGGTCTGATCGGTGGTTCCTTCGCCAAAGGCCTGCGTGAAAGCGGGCTGTGCCGTGAAGTGGTCGGTGTCGACCTGGATGCCCAGTCGCGCAAGCAGGCTGTCGCTCTTGGTGTGGTCGATCGCTGCGAAGAGGATCTGGCCGTTGCCTGTGTCGGTGCTGACGTGATCCAGCTGGCGGTGCCGATCCTGGCCATGGAAAAGGTTCTGGCTCGCCTGGCGTCGCTCGACCTGGGGGCTGCGGTGATCACCGATGTCGGCAGTGCCAAGGGCAATGTGGTGCGTGCTGCGCGGGCCGTGTTCGGCGAGCGTCTGGCGCGTTTCGTGCCTGGTCATCCGATCGCGGGTTCCGAGCAGAGCGGGGTGGAAGCTTCCAATGCCGCGCTGTTCCGTCGTCACAAGGTGATCCTCACGCCGCTCGCCGAGACCGACCCGGCAGCCCTGGCCCTGGTCGATCGCCTGTGGCGCGCGCTGGAGGCCGACGTCGAGCACATGCCGGTCGAGCGTCATGACGAAGTCCTGGCGGCCACCAGCCACCTTCCGCATCTGCTGGCGTTCGGCCTGGTGGATTCGCTGGCCAAACGCAATGAAAACCTCGACATCTTCCGGTACGCTGCGGGAGGGTTCCGCGATTTCACGAGAATCGCCGGCAGCGACCCGATCATGTGGCATGACATCTTCCTCGCCAACCGCGACGCTGTCCTGCGCACGCTGGATACATTTCGCAGCGATCTCGACGCCTTGCGCGACGCGGTCGATGCAGGGGACGGGCACCAGTTGCTGGGTGTATTCACCCGCGCTCGAGTCGCCCGCGAGCATTTCAGTAAAATCCTGGCCCGCCGGGCCTATGTGGACGCTATGAACGCCAACGACCTGATCTTCCTGGCCCAACCTGGTGGCCGCGTGTCCGGACGGATTCGCGTACCGGGCGACAAATCGATTTCCCACCGCTCGATCATGCTCGGCTCGCTGGCCGAGGGCACCACTGAAGTCGAAGGCTTCCTCGAGGGCGAAGATGCCCTGGCGACCTTGCAAGCCTTCCGCGACATGGGTGTGGTCATCGAGGGGCCGCACCACGGCCGCGTCACCATCCATGGTGTCGGCCTGCACGGCCTGAAGCCGCCACCTGGCCCGATCTACCTGGGTAACTCCGGGACCTCGATGCGCCTGCTGTCGGGCCTGCTGGCCGCACAGCCGTTCGATGTGACCATGACCGGTGACGCTTCGCTGTCCAAGCGCCCGATGAACCGCGTGGCCAATCCGTTGCGCGAAATGGGAGCCGTGGTCGAGACCGGCCCCGAGGGGCGTCCTCCGCTGACCATTCGCGGTGGCCAGAAGCTCAAGGCGCTGAATTACACCCTGCCGATGGCCAGTGCCCAGGTTAAGTCCTGCCTGCTGCTGGCCGGCCTGTACGCCGAAGGCACTACCACCGTCACCGAGCCGGCGCCGACCCGCGATCACACCGAGCGCATGCTGCGTGGCTTCGGTTACAGCGTGCAGAGCAATGGCCCTGTCGCTTCGCTGCAGTCCGGCGGCAAGCTGACCGCTACTCGGATCGAAGTGCCGGCCGATATCTCGTCCTCGGCCTTCTTCCTGGTCGCAGCGTCCATCGCCGAAGGTTCGGAGCTGGTGCTGGAGCACGTCGGCATCAACCCGACCCGCACCGGCGTGATCGACATCCTGCGTCTGATGGGCGGCGACATCACCCTGGAGAACCAGCGTGAAGTCGGCGGCGAGCCTGTTGCCGACCTGCGCGTGCGTGGGGCGAAGCTCAAGGGTATCGAGATTCCGGAAGACCTGGTGCCGCTGGCCATCGACGAATTCCCGGTGCTGTTCGTCGCGGCCGCCTGCGCCGAGGGGCGTACCGTGCTGCGTGGTGCCGAGGAGTTGCGGGTCAAGGAGTCGGACCGTATCCAGGTCATGGCCGATGGCCTGATCGCCCTGGGCGTCAAGTGCGAGCCGACCCCGGACGGCATCATCATCGATGGCGGCCAGATCGGCGGCGGTGAGGTCCATGGTCACGGTGATCACCGTATCTCCATGGCGTTCAGCATTGCCTCGCTGCGTGCCAGTGCGCCGATCCGCATTCACGACTGCGCCAACGTCGCCACCTCCTTCCCCAACTTCCTGGCGCTTTGCGCCGAAGTCGGCATTCGCGTGGCGCAAGAGGGCAAGTCGTGAATTCGCAGGCGCCGGTCATCACCATCGACGGGCCAAGCGGCTCGGGCAAGGGCACGGTCGCTGGCCTGCTGGCACGCGAGCTTGGCTGGCGGCTGCTGGATTCCGGAGCGCTGTATCGCCTGCTGGCGTTCAACGCCTCGAACCATGGTGTCGACCTGACCAACGAAGAGTTGCTCAAGGCGCTTGCCGCTCATCTGGACGTGCAGTTCATCGCTGCCGAGCCGGGCAAGCTGCAGCAGATCATTCTCGAGGGCGAGGATGTCAGCAATGTCATCCGTACCGAAACGGTAGGGGCGGGCGCCTCGATGGTCGCTTCTCTGCCAGCGGTGCGCGAGGCACTGCTGCAGCGTCAGCGTGCCTTCCGTGAGGCGCCGGGGCTGATCGCCGACGGTCGCGACATGGGGACCGTGGTATTTCCCGATGCGCCACTGAAGGTGTTTCTCACCGCCAGTGCCGAGGAACGCGCCCGCCGCCGTTACCTGCAGTTGAAGGGCAAAGGCGAAGATGTTAGTCTGTCGAGTCTGCTAGATGAGATTCGTGCGCGCGATGAGCGCGACACCCAGCGCGCAGTGGCCCCGCTCAAGCCGGCGGCCGATGCAATCCAGCTGGACTCTACCGAGTTGTCCATCGAGCAGGTGCTGCAACGGATCAGAAGCGAGCTCGCATTGCGCGACCTGCTCTGATCGCCAGGAAAGCAGGCAGGGGCACCAGTCAACGTCCTGCCCGCTTTCCTTTACTTAAACGAAACCCACATTGTCTGGAATGTGGCGATGGGCGTCTGTCTCGCCCGAATTTACAGGAATTAAAATGAGCGAAAGCTTTGCAGAACTCTTTGAAGAAAGCCTGAAAACCCTCAATCTTCAGCCGGGCGCAATCATCACCGGTATCGTTGTCGACATCGACGGCGACTGGGTTACCGTTCACGCTGGTCTGAAGTCCGAGGGCGTCATCCCGCTCGAGCAGTTCTACAACGAAGCTGGCGAGCTGACCATCAAGGTCGGTGACGAAGTTCACGTTGCGCTGGACGCGGTCGAAGACGGCTTTGGCGAAACCAAGCTGTCCCGTGAAAAAGCCAAGCGCGCCGAGTGCTGGATTGTTCTGGAAGCTGCTTTCGCTGCCGAAGAAGTGGTCAAGGGCGTTATCAACGGTAAGGTTAAGGGCGGCTTCACTGTCGACGTTAACGGCATCCGTGCGTTCCTGCCGGGCTCCCTGGTTGATGTCCGCCCAGTGCGCGACACCACCCACCTGGAAGGCAAAGAGCTGGAATTCAAGGTCATCAAGCTGGACCAGAAGCGCAACAACGTTGTCGTTTCCCGTCGCAGCGTGCTGGAAGCCGAGAACAGCGCCGAGCGCGAAGCCCTGCTGGAAACCCTGCAGGAAGGCCAACAGGTCAAAGGTATCGTCAAGAACCTCACCGACTACGGCGCCTTCGTGGACCTGGGCGGCATCGACGGCCTGCTGCACATCACCGACATGGCCTGGAAGCGCATCAAGCACCCGTCGGAAATCGTCAACGTTGGTGACGAAGTCGACGTTCGCGTTCTGAAGTTCGACCGTGAGCGCAACCGCGTTTCGCTGGGTCTGAAGCAGATGGGCGAAGATCCGTGGGTTGCTATCACTTCCCGCTACCCAGAAGGTACTCGTGTTACCGCTCGCGTCACCAACCTGACCGACTACGGCTGCTTCGCCGAGCTGGAAGAGGGTGTCGAAGGCCTGGTACACGTTTCCGAAATGGACTGGACCAACAAGAACATCCACCCGTCGAAAGTCGTTCAGGTTGGCGACGAAGTGGAAGTCATGGTTCTGGACATCGACGAAGAGCGTCGTCGTATCTCCCTGGGTATCAAGCAGTGCAAATCCAACCCATGGGAAGACTTCTCCGGCCAGTTCAACAAGGGTGACAAGATCACCGGTACCATCAAGTCGATCACCGACTTCGGTATCTTCATCGGCCTGGACGGCGGCATCGACGGTCTGGTTCACCTGTCCGACATTTCCTGGAACGAAACCGGCGAAGAAGCCGTACGTCGTTTCAAGAAGGGCGACGAGCTGGAAACCGTCATCCTGTCGGTTGACCCAGAGCGCGAGCGCATCTCCCTGGGCATCAAGCAGCTGGAAGACGATCCGTTCTCCAACTTCGTTGCTGTCAACGACAAGGGTGCAATCGTCAAGGGCATCGTGAAGGAAGTTGACGCCAAGGGCGCCATCGTCACTCTGGCCGACGACATCGAAGCTACTCTGAAAGCTTCCGAAATCAGCCGTGACCGCGTTGAAGATGCGCGTAACGTCCTGAAGGAAGGCGAAGAGATCGAAGCCAAGATCATCAGCGTTGACCGCAAGTCCCGCGTCATCAGCCTGTCCATCAAGTCGAAGGACGATGCTGAAGAGCGCGAAGCTATCCAGAGCCTGAAAAACACCGCTCCGGAAGCTGCTGCCGACACCACCATGGCTGCGCTGCTGCGCGAAGCAATGGCCAAGCAGAACTGAGTTCTGTTTGATCGGTAAAAAAGGGCGACCCTCGGGTCGCCCTTTTTTTTGTCCCAAATTTTCCTGGTATGCCCGTGGGGGCAGGCTTGCCCAGCGATTGCGACGCAAGGTCTTTGAGCGGTTGGAAGCGTGCGCTGCGAATGTTTAGTTCTTGAATTTTTTTATCAAGTCAAGAAGCACCCTGTTCAAATCCTTCCAAGCGTGCTACAAACTGGTTAAGCAATGATCTAGCTGCTTGATAACGAAGGGAAAAATATGACGAAGTCGGAGCTGATCGAACGTATTGTCACCCATCAGGGGTTGCTCTCATCCAAGGATGTAGAGTTGGCCATCAAGACCATGCTTGAACAGATGTCCCAATGCCTGGCGACCGGAGATCGCATCGAGATCCGTGGCTTTGGCAGTTTTTCCCTGCATTATCGTGCGCCTCGGGTTGGGCGTAATCCCAAGACTGGACAGTCGGTGAGTCTTGAAGGTAAGTATGTGCCGCATTTCAAGCCTGGGAAGGAGTTGCGAGACAGGGTGAATGAGGAGGAGGGGGATGCGTAACATCGCGCGGATCGTGACGGCGTTAGTGGTTGTCTTGCTGGGAGCCTTGGTGCTGTTTTTTGTTCTGGAAAACCAGCAAGTCATCTCGTTGACAATGTTTGGACAGTCCCTGCCTGGGTTGCCAATTTCAGTCTTGGTGATAGCGACAATGGTCGCCGGAATGGTGTTGGGGGCGCTTCCTGGGGTATATGGCACTTACAGGTTGAGGCGCAAATTGCGCAGTCGCTGAGCCGCGGAAGTTTTTCGCACTGAACAGCGAGCTTTCTAATAGCTCAATGTCCTCGTTGGTGTGTAGAGTGATTGTGGGATAGCGGGCTATGAACCGGTGTCTTCAGTGTTCATGCGCAATGCGTGAATGCTGCCAATTGACTGATTTGTCGTTGTGCTCCCAGGTTTGCGTTGTGCCATGCGTTTGCGCGCCAAGAGGTTGGTGGAATTTAACTGACGTGCGCGTGGGAGGCTGGAAACCCGCTATGCTGAAGTGCGTGGCCGCGTGCGCTTTCTGAGCGGCCTGAGAGGTGACAGGTTTTCGGTTGATCTGGTCCAGGAAAATTAAAATAAATGTATAGCGAACCCGAGCGCCGTGATGGCAGTGATGATGTCGATGTATTGAGTCTGGTGCTGTCGGTCTGGAGGCAGAAATTTTTAATCTTGTTTTTCTTGATTCTGTCAGTAATTTCCGCGGTTGTTTATATATGGGTAGTCAAGCCGGTCTATGAGGCCAGATTATATGTGGCACCTCCCAGTGTCAGTGATATTGGTGATTTGAACTACGGTAGAACCAAAGCTTCTGAATTGACACCGTTTACCGTCAAGCAGGTATTTGACGGTTTCATGCAGCATTTGCGCAGTGGTGCCGGGGCGCGCCAGTTTTACGAAGAAGTTGTGCTGTCAGCGCGAGCGCCTTATCCGGATGCTGCGATGGAGCGTGCCGAGTACGCTGCCTATCTTGCTTCTATCGAGATTGTACAGCTTCCCGATAATCCCGGGCCACGCGCTTATGTGGTCGTGCGGCAAGGGGATCCGGAGCAGGCGGCGGTGTGGGCGCAGGCTTTTGTGGAGAAAGCGGGGCGCTCCGCGCTGAAGGAGCTGGAAGAAGGAGCGGTCAAGGAAGCCCGTATCAAGTCTGACGCGTTGCGCCGGCAGATCGAAGAGTTGCGCGGTATGGGTGTTCAACTGCGTAACGACAAGATCGCACGCTTGAACGAGGCTCTGAAGGTTGCGGGTGCTATCGGGCTGGAGGTGCCGGGGCGGGAAGGACGATTGACATTGGGCGAGCCATCCGGCGATTTTGCCCGAGAAATGTCCTATGTGGATGGGGCAAAGGTGCTGAGTGCTGAAATCAGCAACCTCGAGCGGCGTGGCTCTGAAGATCCCTTTATCGAAAATCTTCGGGATTTGCAGGTCAGGCAGCGACTGTACGACGATATTGTCGAGCGCCAGAAAGATATTGAGGTATATAAGGTTGATGGCGTGGTCGAGGTTTCCAGTGGTCCGGTGAAGCCGCGGCGTTTACGGGTCATTGGTTTGGCATTAGTGCTGGGCCTTGGCGTGGGATTGTTCGTTGCGCTCGTGCGCCACGTGATTCGGCAGTCAGGAGCGCGTGCGCGCAGTGCCGGCTGAGATTGGCGTCCGAACGGGGGGGGGGGGGGGCGTGGCCTGCCTCGCTTCCTGGTTCGGTCGATTTAGCTCCATTCGCTGCAACGGCGGTGGAAATCCCCTCTGTATGGTGTTGTAATTCCTGCCTCGAATACGATCCGGTCGATGTAAATCAAACGCTTACCTCGTCTGGTCGGTCAGATGCCTGGCCTGGATGCCGCGCAGGGTGCTCTCGCCAATGTTTTTCCCTCCTCAACAGGGCTTAAGATGAAGCTTATTCAAACGAACATTTCTGAAGTGGTTATTGTTGAATCGACTGTCTTCAGGGATGATCGTGGATGGTTCATGGAAACCTTCAATGAACCCAAGTTCCAGCGCCATTTGAAAGAACTCGGCCTCCCTCCCTCCCGCCCGTTCGTACAGGATAACCACTCACTTTCCCACAAGGGCGTGCTGCGAGGTCTGCACTTCCAGAACTTCCCATCTGCACAGGGCAAGCTGGTGCGTGTGACGCACGGCGCAGCTTTTGATGTTGCCGTGGATATCCGCCCGGATTCGCCTACCTGCGGCCAGTGGGTCGGCGTGGAGCTGACTGCTGAGAATGGCAGGATGTTGTGGGTTCCAGAGGGCTTCGCCCATGGTTTTCTTGCCCTCCAAGACGATACTCACTTCCTTTATAAAACAACGGATGTGTACAACAAGGATGCCGAAGGCTGTATCCGCTGGGATGACCCAGATCTGGCTATCGATTGGCCGGATCTTGTCGAGCTCAATATCAACGAAAAGGACCGAAAAGCTCCGGCGTTTCGCGACTATTTGTCTTCACGCTCCAAGAGCGAGAGCGTTGCTCCGGCGCCGGTTGAGATGTTCAAGGTAATGGGGGATGAGCGCGGTTCGCTGGTCGCGTTGCAGGGGAACGACAACGTGCCGTTTTCTATCGCGCGTACTTACTACCTGACCGCGACCCAGCCGGGAGTATCGCGAGGTTTTCATGCCCATCGCGAACTCAAGCAAATGGCGGTCTGCGTTTCGGGTCGTTGCCGGATGGTCATGGATGATGGTCATTCGCGTTCTGAATGCTGGCTGGACGCGTCGAACAAGGGGATTTATATCCCTCCCATGGTCTGGCATGAAATGCATGATTTCAGCGTCGACTGCGTACTGTTGGTTGTCGCGGACGCGCATTACGATGAGGCCGATTATATTCGCGATTATGCGAATTTCATCGACTGCGTCAAAACAGCTTGAGTTGCTGGTGGCGCGACACCATAGACAGTCAGCGCGCCCCTTTTAAGCTTTTGCGCGCCCTTTAAGCAGTGCTCTACGCTCATGCCGAGCGTGCCGAGATGCCCAAGGCGCCCTAATAACTATCAGAGTAATGGATTCGCATGGTTAAGTTTCTGGATCTTCAAGGCATCAATGCCCAATATCGCAAAGCGCTGGTCAAGGCGTGCACCGAGGTCATCGACTCGGGGTGGTACATCATGGGTGAGCAACTCAAGCAGTTTGAAGCTGAATTTGCCGCGTACTGCGGTGTTGAGCACTGCATCGGGGTTGCCAATGGTCTGGATGCCTTGACATTGACGCTGCGCGCCTGGAAGTTGATGGGGCGTTTGAAGGACGGTGATGAAGTATTGGTGCCGGCCAACACTTACATTGCGACGATTCTGGCAGTTACCGAAAACAAACTGGTACCTGTTTTCGTCGAGCCGCATGAGCAAAGCTTCAATCTTGATCGAGCGGGTCTACAAGCTGCGATGACTGGTAAGACCAGGGCAATTCTGCCCGTGCATCTCTATGGACGGCTGGCCGATATGCCTGCGGTAATGGATTTTGCCAAAGATCACGGCTTGCTTGTTCTGGAAGACTCGGCGCAATCCCATGGAGCGATGCTCGAAGGCAGGAAGTCCGGCGCCTGGGGAGACGCCTCGGGTTTCAGTTTCTACCCGGGCAAGAATCTGGGGGCATTGGGCGATGCGGGGGCTGTAACGACCTCCGATCTCGAGCTTGCGGACACGCTCAGGTCGTTGCGTAATTACGGCTCGCAGGTTAAATACAAGAACATGTACCAAGGCGTGAACAGTCGTCTGGATGAAATCCAGGCAGCGATGCTGCGAGTAAAATTGCAATTTCTCGATGCAGAAACCCGTTCACGTCAGGTCGTCGCCCAAAGCTATCTGCAAGGCATACAAAACTCGGCTATCGAGTTGCCAGATGCTGGGAAACCGGGTCAGCATGCCTGGCATCTGTTCGTCGTTCGCTGCCAGCAGCGTTCTGCACTCCAGCAACACCTATCGGACAAAGGCGTCCAGACCCTCGTTCATTATCCGATTGCTCCGCACAAGCAACAGGCGTACTCGCAATTCAACGACCTGTCTCTGCCGTTGACCGAGCGGATGCATGAG
This sequence comes from Pseudomonas sp. SYWMCR5, assembly GCF_057197165.1. Taxonomy (NCBI): domain Bacteria; kingdom Pseudomonadati; phylum Pseudomonadota; class Gammaproteobacteria; order Pseudomonadales; family Pseudomonadaceae; genus Pseudomonas; species Pseudomonas sp. SYWMCR5. The sequence continues at coordinate 443,997 of NZ_JBXUNH010000001.1, read as the reverse complement.
GAGGTTCTCAGCCTGCCGATGGATCCGACCATGAGTGAGGTTAGCGTCCAGCAGGTCATTGATGCCTGCAACAGCTTCAAGGGAATCTGAGTACCCCTCATGACGTTAATCAAGACCAGTTTGCTCAACGCCATTGCGGTCGTCGTGAAAATGGCGACACTTCTCGGGTTGAACAAAGTGCTTGCCCTTTATGTCGGGCCAGCCGGTTATGCCGCGATCGGGCAGTTGCAGAACATGATCACCATGTTTTCCACCCTGGCCAGCGGTGCGGTGAGTACGGGAGTCACCAAATACACCGCGGAATACGGTGACGCTCCGGACGCGCAGCGCCGTGTCTGGCAAACGGCCGGTGTTCTGTCGCTGTCGATATCGCTTTTGCTGGCGGTGGTTATCATCGTCTTGCAACGTCAATTGGCGCAGTGGTTCTTCAACGACGAGTCCTTGTCGCCGGTCTTGTTGTGGTTTGCCGCTACCTTGGTATTTTTCGCATTCAATTCGCTACTGCTGGGTGTGCTGAACGGCAAGAAGGATGTCAGGCGCTATGTGCTCGCCAGCATCTGTGGAAGCATTGTGTCCTTGCTGGTTACCGCTGCGCTGGCCATCGCCATGGGGCTCTATGGTGCCTTGGTCGCGCTGGCCGTCTATCAATCCTTGAGCTTTCTGGCGACACTCCTGATCTGCTGTCGCTGCGACTGGTTCAAGTTCACCAATTTCATTGGGCGGCTTGATCCTGACGCAGTGTCGAAGCTCTCGCGCTTTGCTCTGATGGCGGTGGTCACCGCCTGTGCATTGCCGATTTGCCATGTGTTTATCCGTGATCATCTCGGTGACACGTTTGGCTGGGAAAGTGCCGGCTATTGGGAAGCCATGTGGCGGTTGAGTTCTGCCTATCTGATGCTGATCACGACGACGCTTGCGGTTTACTACCTGCCCAGGCTTTCCGAGCTCAAGGATGCGCAGGGACTGCGTCAGGAAATTATCCAGGGTTACAAGATCATCTTGCCGCTGACCATGTGTGCCGGGCTGACGATCTACCTTCTGCGGGATTTCATCATTCACGTGTTGTTTTCCGCCGATTTCCTCCCGATGCGCAGCTTGTTTGCCTGGCAAATGGTGGGTGATACCTTGAAAATCGCCAGTTGGCTCATGGCCTATCTCATGTTGAGCAAGGCCTTGACCCGCCTGTATCTGGTGACAGAAATCTGTTTCACTGTCTTGCTATACGGGCTGACGCTCTGGGTGACCCACGAGTGGGGTTACCAGCAAGTCACTTTGGCGTACGCCATCAATTATCTGTTCTATGCGATTGCCATGTATTTTCTAATTTATAGGCGTTTATCGGCTATCGTGGCCGTTTCCGGATCTTCAGCATGAGGCGGGTGATAGAAGCCCTGCACGCCAGGATACTGGATGCTGAAGCTGACGAGGCTCTGTCGTTGGCTCAGGTCTACGGTGGGCTGCTTTGGGCTGTCGACATCGGTATTTACGAGGCCGGATCGCTGGAGCGACATCTGGTCGAGCAATGTCGACCCCATGTTGTCTTGCCTGACCTCGCGGTGCAGACGGAGGACATTCTGCATGTGATCAGTGAGCCCTATCTCCATGGTGGACATACTCGCTTGATGGAGCGTCTGGTGCGAATGCACGATGCACCGGTGGACCTGTTCGTGTCGCGCGCGATCGAGCCGCCCGTGAGGGAGCGTCTGGCCGGGTACTTTAGAACTATTAGTCTGGTACAGGGCTCCGGGGCTCTGGAACGGTTGCAGTCAGTTCTGTTAACGCTGCAGCGTTATCGGAAGGTGATCCTGCACTTGCATCCCGATGACATCCTGACCATCGTCGCTTGTGGTTTACTGAAGGAGTTGTTCGGTCAGCGTTTTACCGTATTTTTTGTGAACCATGCTGACCACGTTTTCAGTTTTTCTGCTTCAGTGGCTGACTATTTCTTTGAAATCAGTGCCTATGGCCACGCGTTGGACAAGAAGCGGAATCTGATCGCACGTAAAAGTTTTCTGGGGATACCTGTTGCCGATAAATCGTATGAAGGTCTGAAACCGTTAAAGGATTCGGGTTGCCTGAAAGTGTTCACTGCGGCATCGGCCTTCAAATTTAAGCCTCGCGCTGGCCTGGATATCCGACCTTCGATCAGGGCGTTGCTTTCGAGGTACCCAAACGCCCAGTTTTGGATCATCGGGGCCAACCCGCTCACTAACACCTGGTGGTGGTTCCTGAAAATCCGGTATCCAATGCGACTTTTCATTCGTAGGCAGCTTCCTTACTTGACGTATTTGGAGTTTGTCAAGCAGGCCGACTTTTACATGGACAGTTATCCGTTACCCGGCGGAACCGCGTTTGCGGAACAGTTACTTAGCGGGCAGCGGTGCATTGGTCTCTCAACTCCATTCACGGGATACTCACCGGCTGAACGTCTGAAGGTCGCTACGATCGACGACCTGATCGACTCGATTGAGCACCCGCGGGATTCGCAGGTAGCTGCCGTGGTTGCTGAGGTGTTGAGGGTAAACGGTGAGCACGCTGTCCGCGCTCGGTATTTGGACTGCATCGAGCGGGGGGTGTGCAGTGAGAATGAGTTGTTCGACGCGGGTTCGTTTGTTGGGGATATTGAATTTCTGCAGGAAACAGGCAAGATTTCCTGCATGGTCCCTGTGGAAGTTTTGGATGCGCTTTACCGTCATGATCCACTGTTGGCGTTTAGGGTGTGGCGTAGTTATGCCATATGGCCTGGCCTGAAATTGGCCCTGAAGTGGTTGATTTTCAAGAGCAAGAGATTACGGAAGACAACGTGCTAAAAGTGACGTTCGGAGTCATCATCACACTCCTCTTCCTCAGCGATTACACAGTGCTCAATCTTGGGCTCAGTAGTTTATTTGGTGGGTGGCGGGAGTACATTGTCCTATCGCTGGTTTTCTGGCTAGGCTTGCGGGCACTCCTCAGTATGGCTGCGCAGGGTGTCATTCGTAGGGACGTGTGGAATGCGCTCATCCTCGTAACATTCTTCGCTGCGCTGTACCTGGCCTTTGGAGACTTCAGTGAGGGCTCTGTGCGCATGTTCAGAGCGTTAGCCGTGCCGGTATTGTTAGGCGCTTCTATGAGCTTATGGTTCCAGGCGGTCTCTACAGAGCAGAAATTAAGAGAGATTGTCTGGCTGATACTGGGAATGAGTTTACTGACCGGGATCTATGCTCTCTATCAGTACTTCACGATCACTCGAGCTGATCAATTTTGGTATTGGTATCTTCTCAAGGCCAAGGGGTTCGACGTACAGCCCTTTAATTCGATGCGCGGTGGCCTTCCGCGGATTTCTGGTTTCTTTACGGGTACGCTTGAGTTCAACGCAGTGATCCTTAGTGCTGCAGCAATGGTCCTGGCAGCATTGCTCAATCCTCGCCGCCTGTCTGTGCGTGGTCGAGGCTTATTAGTGGTGTTGTTATCACTCTTTATCAGCTTGATTTTAATCGGTTCGGTGAGGACGGCGATAATTGGAATGATCTGCGTATTCGTCATGCTAATGCTCGCGCGCGTCCTGAGCAGTGTCCACGCAATAGCGACTATCGGCTATCTGCAGTTTATCGCATTGACGGTCACTATTTTTGTCTATCTGGTATCTGGTTATACAGATGATCTGTCAGCATTGGATAGGATCAGGCAGTGGCGGGTTATACTTCTGGAGCTTGTGAGTCGGCCAATGGGCTATGGCTTCGGTGCTGTTGGACCGGGGCAGAGCCACTGGTTTGACTCGTTCTGGCTCAACCTTTTGGCTACGTGCGGCGTCGTCGGTGGTCTCATCATGCTCTGGATGATCTTTGGTTATTACAAGCTGGTGAAGCGTGTCGTCCGCGATCGTGATCGCGCGGGTCCTTGGCAAAGGGCGATGGGAAACTTTTTAATTTCCCTGTATCCGTTTTATTTAAGTTCATTTTTCTTTCAGTCCTACACAAACAGCATAGCGCTATATATTTTTGCGATTGTGTTTATGGTGGTAATCAGTGAAGCAGCAACAAAATATTACACTGCTGGCAGTGCTAGTCGTTCTCTATCAGAAGGCCACTGAGGACTCGATCGCCTTGCAGTCACTGCTCAAGCAAGTCGAACGGCTGCATCAAGCAGGCATTCAGTTGAGAATCCACGTCTGGAATAATTCGCCAGGCGTTGCCCGTCAGTGTTCCGGGGTGCGGTGGCACGAGGGGAAGAATGTGAGCTTGTCATTAATCTACAACCAGATTGCAGCAGAGGCATTTTCTGAAAATGCACAGTTATTCATGATTTCCGATGATGACACTGACTATACGAAGGTGAGTATGGTGGATTGTTGCAGGCAGGTCGAATTTGCGCTGAATAGTCCTGAAGGTCAACAGTGTGGCGTTTTCCTACCTCGCCTAGTCAGTCATGGTCAACTGATCAGTCCGGGCCGGCGTTGGCATTTTTTGGGCCGTTTGCTAACCGAGTTTCCTGCGGGGTTCACCGCTGCTAAAAATCTGTTGGCAGTCAATAGTGGTGTGATGTTCAGTCGTGATTGTTGGGAGCGTATGCAGCCTTTTTACGATGAGCGTTTGCGTTTTTACGTGACTGATACCGATTTTTTCATTCGTTATGAGAAGATATTTCCGATAGCGTATGTCTTAGATGTGCAAATTGATCACGATTTGTCGGAGCTTAGCGACGATAGCTTGGCGCGAGCGCTGTTCCGTTTCGAGGAGATGGTCTGGGGCTTACGTATCAGCTTCTCCACCCACAGTTTGGGAGTGCGTGGATTTCTTGAGTTATACTTGGGGTATGCTGCGCTGCGCAAGGGCTGGTCGTACAGGTCCTGGAAGTTTATTACAACATTGATTTCCAAAGAGCGATAAGCGAAATGATTCATTCCATTCTCGAAAAGATGATTCTGCTGATCAGGCGTCGATCATTTACATTGGATCGAAGGATCTCATCGTTATACCTTATTGCGATGGTTTCTTCCAAGGCTGTTATGGTGTTGAGAGGTATTCTCAGGCTGCGGCGCTTTAAAATAGTGTTCATTGGCGGCGGCGTCATACTCAAGGGTAAAGGCAGTTTTAACTTCGGTTCTGGTCTGATAGTTGATCGGGGGGCGTATATTGATGCGTTGTCGATCGAGGGAGTTCGTTTCGGTGCAGGCGTCTCCGTTCAGAAGAATGTGGTCATCGAGTGTACCGGCAGCCTGACCAATATCGGCAAAGGTCTGGTCGTCGGAGATAATGTGGGTATTGGTTCGGGTAGTTTTCTTGGTTGCGCGGGCGGTATTGAAATCGGCGCTGATACCATTATTGGGAATTTTGTCAGTTTTCACTCGGAAAATCACAACTTTGCAGATGATTCGGTACCTATTCGCCTGCAGGGTGTGAATCGCACGGGAATCAGTATCGGCTGCAATTGCTGGATTGGGGCAAAGGTAACTGTTTTGGATGGTGCCGTCATTGAGGACGGTTGCGTAATTGCCGCTGGTGCTGTGGTGGCGGCAGGACGATACCGGAAGGACTGTATATACGCAGGGGTTCCCGCCAAATTGATCAGGTCTCGGGTAACTGGCATGAGGGACGTATGAGCAAGATTATTTTCGTTCATCTGTTCAATGACTTCAGCGGCAGCCCGCGGGTGCTCTCACAGGTGATTGCTGCAATGCAGGCACAAGGTGCCGAATGTGAGTTATACGTAGGCAGCAGGGGGCAGGGGATCCTTGATGAAGTGGAAGTGCCGACCCATCGGTTCACCTACGCACGATTCAATAATCGCTGGTTGACATTGCTGTCCTATCTTTGGTCTCAGGTCGTAGTTTTTTTCTTGCTGTTGCGTCGATGTGATCGTACGACGACACTCTATGTCAATACGATGCTGCCGTTTGGTGCGGCACTTGCAGGCAAGGCACGCGGTGCCAAGGTGATCTATCACATCCATGAAAGCCTGCTCAGGCCCGCGTTACTGAAACGCTTTCTTCGACTGGTTATCTCTCGCTGTGCCAGCGGCGTGATCTACGTCTCTCATTACTTGCAGCAAGAAGAGCGAGTGGCGGGCGTGGCTGGACGAATGGTATACAATGGGCTGAGCGAGCGTTTTCAGAAAACTGCCCTGCAATCTGGCTATCGCCCCGCGCAACATGGGTCATTTAATGTTTTGATGCTTGCTTCTCTGAAGTCCTACAAGGGAATTGATGAGTTTATTGCTTTGGCTACACATTTCGAATCTCGTTCGGATATATCCTTTACTCTTGTACTCAATGCCAGTCAGGCAGAAGGTAAGGCTTATTTCGCGGTGAAACCGCTGCCCGCAAATGTGCTGCTTCACTTCGCTTGTTCGGATGTCAGCGTCTTCTATGCCCAAGCCAGCTTGGTAATTAATCTTTCACATGTGGATGGCTGGGTCGAGACCTTTGGTCTGACCATTCTCGAAGCGATGGCCTACGGTATTCCCGTGGTCGTGCCGCCTGTGGGGGGGCCTGTCGAGCTGGTATCCGAAGGGGTAGAGGGTTATCAGGTTGACTCTCGAGATCAGCAGCGACTCGTGGCAGTGGTTGAAAAACTGGTCGCCGATTCTCAGTTGTGCCTGACGCATTCGGCACGGGCGCGCGAAAAAGCCAACGAATTTTCTGCGGCTAACTTCCGGATCAATATTTCCAAGGTGTTTGATGAGTTATAAGGTCGCTGTGATTGGTACTGTTGGGCTTCCTGCTCAATACGGGGGGTGGGAAACCTTGACCGAGCAATTGGTCCGCAATATGCGAGGGTCGACGGAAATCACGGTGTATTGCAGTGGCAAGCATTATGCCGAGCGGCCAGGATTCTTCGAGCGCGCCAAACTGGTGTACCTGAACCTGAAAGCCAACGGGATTCAGAGCATCCCCTATGATGTGCTCAGCATGTTGCATGCCTACCGCTCTCACGATGTGATGCTGGTGCTCGGGGTGTCGGGCTGTGTGGCGCTGCCCTTTATCCGGCTGCTGACCCGTAAGCCTATTGTGGTCAACATCGACGGCTACGAGTGGAAGCGTGCCAAGTGGTCGCCACTGGCGAGAAAGTTTCTTAAATTGTCCGAGCACGTGGCGGTAAGGTTCGCTGATGCCATCGTGACTGATAACAAGGTCCTGCAGGATTATGTGCAGGCCGAATACGGCGTCGACAGCACCTTGATTGCCTATGGCGGTGATCAGGCGAGGCGGGGAGAGCTGACCGATGCGGTGGTGGCACGCTACCCTTTCCTGAGTGCGCCCTATGCATTCTCGGTGTGCAGGATCGAGCCTGAAAACAACATTCATGTCATTCTCGAGGCGTTCGCAGACACCGATCATCCGTTGGTCATCGTTGGCAACTGGAAACAGAGCGAATATGGTGTGCAGTTGCAGCAACGCTACGCGTCGTCAGGCAATCTGCACTTGCTCGACCCTATCTACGATCCCGAGCAACTGAGCCCTTTGCGCAGCAACGCCACGGTATATCTTCATGGCCACAGTGCTGGCGGCACCAACCCCTCGCTGGTCGAAGCCATGTGGTTGGGGCTGCCAATCGTTGCTTTCGATGTTTCGTTCAATCGGGCCACCACTGAAGAGAAGTCGCTGTACTTCGCCAGTGCAGACTCGCTGCGTACGGCAGTAGGGCAGTTGTTTGCCGATGACGAAGGCAGGGCCTCAATCGGTGAGCAGATGCATGAAGTAGCGATTCGCCGTTACCGCTGGTCGGTAGTAGCAGAACAATACGATATGCTGTGCGAGCGCTTGCTCGGTCGGCATTGATCAAGGTTTTACCGGGCGCAGCCCTGAAAAGAGACGCGTTTCGACGCGTCTCTTTATTTAAAAGGTAAAACTCTATTTCCTGAAAGGCGGCCTTGCATGAAGTCCAGCACCCTCGAGGCATCGTTAGCGGGCCACGAAAATAACTTCAATCTGATCAGATTGCTGGCAGCGCTTTGCGTTCTCGTGTCGCATGCGTATCCGCTCTCCCTGGGCGTGCAGGAAAAGGAGCCTTTGCTGGAGACGTTTGGATTCACGCTGGGCGGGCTGGGCGTGATCACGTTTTTCAGTATTTCCGGATACTTCATCAGCGCCAGCTATTCACGCTCTACCAGTGTGATCGACTTTGTGCTGGCACGGCTGTTGCGAATTTTTCCCGGCTTGATTGTCGTCTTGTTGATTGCGGCACTGGCGGTGGGCCCGATCTTCACCACCTTGAGCCAGCAAGAGTACTGGAGTAATCCGGGGGTCTATCAGTACATCTGGCATGGTGTCGGTCTCAAGAACCTGCTGTATCAGTTGCCGGGGGTTTTCGAGACCAACCCTTATCCTGGGATTAACGGGTCTATCTGGACATTGTACTACGAGGTGCTGCTTTACGGCGTTGTCCTGGTGCTTGGCAGCCTGGCGCTGCTCAAGGGGCCCCGCATGCTCGCAGTGCTGGTTGTGTACGGGGGGATCTACGCGGCTTTCAAGCTGATGCCTGCTGAGACGGTTTCCAGCATGCCGAAGACCCAGGCATTCTTCATCTGGAGTGTGCCGTTCATGGTTGGGGTGATGTTCCATTGCTATCGACAATACCTGCGTATTTCGCTCGGCACAGTGATTGCTCTGCTCGTGGCCAGCGCATTGAGCCATGGTACTTCATGGTTTCTGGAGTGCTTCATGGTGGCCTGGTCTGCACTGGTGTTCTATGTAGGGGGCTATCGGAACCGCCAGCTGCTTCAGTACAACCGCCTGGGTGACTATTCCTACGGGTTCTATATCTATGCATTCCTGATCCAGGAAATCATCGCACACTGCTGGGTGGGCAGTAGGCCCTGGCAGTCCATCCTGCTCGCTACGCCCTTGGCATTTTTCATGGGTGTGGTGTCTTGGTACTGCGTGGAAAAGCCCGCGATGCGTAGCCGCCTCTGGCTATCTCGGCTCATCGAAGGCTGGCTGGAAAAAAGTCCTCTTCCGGTGCTGCCTCGCCTCGCGCGCCGACCGTTGCCTCCGGCCGCCTCGAAGGCTGGGAGGTGACACCGCCATGAAGAATTCAGAAAATACGCCACGGAAGGTGGTTTGTACCGATGTTAAATGGGACAATCGTCCGGTAGTCGTCTGAAGATAGGGATTATCTTGCGCTGTTTGTCAGCATTGGTGGTCTGCTTGCTTGGGACGAGTCCTTCCTTAAAGACGCATGATCCCCATGACGAATCTATCTCAGCTCCATAATCCCCCTTCTTACAGTGATATCGATCTCTACGGCGTTTTCGAGTCCATCTGGCAACAGAAGAGGCTGGTGATAGCCATCACCCTGTTGGCAGGCGCTGTCGCCGCAGGGAAAGCCTACATGGTCCATCCAGAGTACAAGGTGGATACCGTCCTTCGGGTGCCTGCCATCAATGAACTCGATGCGCTGAATCGCTCGGATGTCTATTCACTGCCGCCCAGGGAAGCCTTGATCAGGGTGGGTTCGGCGTTGGACTCGTATGATGTGCGGCGCGGATATTTCCAACAACACCCGGACTTCATCAAGTCCTACGGTGGTATCGGGGTCAGTTCCGAGCAGGCATTCGCCGATTTCAACCAGACAGCGATCGATGTCGTCCAGCCCGGCGAAACGCAAAGCGCCGTGGGCGCGCCGGTGATTGTCAGAATGCGTTACCCGGCAGGGGTCAAGGGTGATGAGATATTGAATGGCTTCGTCCAGTATGCGATCGACTTCGAACGCAAGCAGATTGCCACGGACCTCAAGGTCATCATCGATAACCGAATGAACGAGATCGACGTCAAGCTTGCCGCTGCCCATGCCGGATATGACTCAGGCAAGGCACGTGATATCGCCACGCTTCTGGAGGCGGACAACCAGCGTCGTGGTGAGTTGCAGGATGAACTGAAGGCTTTGCGTGTACAGATGAAGGAGGGGCGTCAGGCCCGCATCGCTCAACTCGACGAAGCCATCAACATCGCCCGCTCGTTAGGTTTGAAGAAGCCATCGACACCTTCCTCCATGAATGCGGGTTCCGTAGACGGGACCACAGTCGTGCGTACTGAGGTCAACAATCAGCAGCTACCGCTGTACTTCATGGGTACCGATGCCCTTGAAGCCGAGCGTCGGGTATTGAGCCAGCGCACCAGTGATGATTTTGCCAATCCGCGAATCGCCGAGATTGGCAAGGAGCTGGCACTGTTGAGCAAGAACCGACGGGTCGAGATCTTGAGTCAGCGTCAGAATGAGGAGGTCTTTCTGAGGGATGTGGAACCGCTGCGTGCAGAAAGAACCCGCTTGTCAAAGATCAATATCAATGTGGAAAATCTGCGTCTTGTCAGTGTTGACCAGCAGGCTTTCCAACCCCTTCATCCGCTGGGTCCCCGCAAGGCTATGGTTATTGCTGTTGGCCTCCTGGTCGGCGCTGCCATGGGTGTCATTGTGGCTGTGTTGCGCGGGATATGGCTTCGTGGACGACAGTCGCGTACGGGGCATGTGAAGGTCGGGTAGCTGCAATGCATGTTCGCTCAGCTCGTCACTTGTCCTAGCCAAACCTTGCGTTAGCCGCATGGGTTCAGGTTTTCTCTCTGGTTGAAGTAGTCATGAATGTCTTTCTTACTGGTGCCACAGGTTTTGTAGGCGGTGCCATTGCGCAGCGTTTGGTCGAGACGCAGCACCGCGTACGTGCTGCTGTCAGACGACCAAGCCCTGACCTTGATCCAATGATCGACCAGGTGGTTTTCGGCGACCTGGCTACACAGGACTGGTCGTCCCAGCTCCAGGGGCAGGAGTTGGTGATACACAGTGCCGCCAGAGTTCATGTCATGAACGAGCAGGCACCCGACCCCTTGGGAGAGTTCCGCCGCGTGAATGTCGAAGGCACGCTGCAGCTTGCCAGACAGGCAGCGCAGTGTGGTGTGAAGAGGTTTATCTTCATCAGCTCGATCAAGGTCAATGGTGAAGCCACTTCGCTGAACAAACCCTACCGCGCTGAAGATGCGCCATCGCCGCGGGACCCGTACGGTGTTTCCAAGCATGAGGCCGAGCAGCAATTGCTGGCACTTGCTGCCGAATCGTCGATGGAAGTCGTGATTGTTCGTCCGGTCCTGGTTTACGGACCAGGCGTCAAAGCCAATTTCCGCAGCATGATGAGCGTCTTGTCAAAGGGAGTGCCCTTGCCTCTGGGGGCGATTCACAACAAGCGCAGTATGGTGGCGCTGGATAATCTGGTCGACCTGATCATGATGTGCGCAGAGCACCCACGGGCAGCGAATCAGATTTTTCTGGCCAGTGATGGAGAAGATCTCTCCAGTACCGAGCTTCTGCGTCGTACTGCCAAGGCTCTCGGCAGGCCCGCCCGCTTGATTCCTGTGCCTGCTGCGTTGCTTGTCGGTGCTGCTCGTCTGCTAGGTCGTCCGGGTATCGCGCAGCGTCTGTGTGGCAGTTTGCAGGTGGATATTGAAAAAAACCGTGTCCTGCTCGGCTGGACACCCCCCGTCAGCGTTGATCGAGCATTGATGAAGACGGCCCGTCATTTTCTGGAGCATCATTGATGTATTCGTTGTGGTTGCCGTTGGTTGCCTGTATTGCTTTGCTGCTGACCTGGGTGTTGCGTCGGTACGCCCTCGCGCGCAGCCTGATGGATGTTCCAAATGCGCGAAGCTCGCACTCGGTTCCTACTCCAAGAGGAGGAGGAGTTGCCATCGTGCTCACCTTCCTCGCGGCGCTCCCGCTGATGTCGATGGCGGGTTACGCAGAGTGGTCCTTGACCTGGTGCATGCTCGGAGCTGGCGGCGGTGTAGCGGTGCTGGGCTTTCTTGACGACCATGGACATGTTGCTGCTCGCTGGCGCCTGGCGGGTCATTTTGCAGGCGCGGTATGGGCATTGTTCTGGTTGGGCGGCTTGCCGCCGGTGGCACTGTTTGGATGGGTAGTTGATCTGGGGCTTTTCGGCAACCTGATTGCAGCGATCTATCTGGTATGGCTGTTGAACCTCTACAACTTCATGGATGGGATTGATGGAATCGCCAGTCTTCAGGCTATTTTCGTGTGTCTGGGCGGTGCATTGCTTTACGCGCTGGCGGGCGGTTCCGCGCTAGCTTGCGCAAGCCTGGTACTGGCTGCGGCAGTCGCTGGGTTCCTGTACTGGAACTTCCCCCCGGCCCGTATTTTCATGGGCGATGCCGGAAGCGGCTTTCTGGGGATCGCCTTGGGAGTCCTATCGCTGCAGGCAGCCTGGTTCGAGCCGAAGCTATTGTGGGGATGGATCATCCTGCTGGGTGTTTTCGTCGTCGATGCGACCTTTACCTTGCTGCGTCGCCTGCTGCGAGGTGACAAGGTTTACGTAGCGCACCGCAGTCATGCCTATCAATTTGCGTCCCGTAGATATGGTCGCCACCTGCCCGTGACGCTTGGCGTGCTGTTCATCAATCTCATCTGGTTGCTGCCGCTTGCGGCGGGTGTTGCTGCCGGGGTGCTGGAGGGGGTGTGGGGTGTGATCATCGCCTACGCACCATTGCTCGTGCTGGCTGTCAAATTCCGCGCAGGCGAATTGGAAGTACGCTGACCATTACAGTGTCCGGCAGCTGTAAAATAAGCGCTGGATTGTCAGATCAGCGATTGTGGCGGGATATCCGTGTTTGGCCGATGAGCGCCTGTCGGTCGTTTTCAAGCTGGATTACGAGGGAAATTTGTGGGTATGGACAGGTTGAGATCGCACATGCTGGAGCTTCCGCGTCGGTATAAGCGTGGGCTTCAAGTGATCACCGATATAGGCTTGGTGTGGCTCGCTCTCTGGCTTGCGTTTGTGGTGCGCCTGGGCTTCGACGAGATGGTCAACCCGGTCGCTGCCCATCTATGGCTGTTTGCTTCAGCGCCGCTGGTCGCGATTCCGATCTTCATCCGCTTTGGCATGTACCGTGCCGTCATGCGTTATTTTGGCAACGATGCACTGATAGCCATTATCAAGGCCGTGAGTCTTTCCTCGCTGATTTTGGCATTGGTGGTGTATTGGTACAGCAACCATGAGGTTGTCGTTCCGCGATCCATCATTTTCAACTACTGGTGGCTCAGCCTGATCATGATTGGCGGATTGCGTCTGATCATGCGTCAGTACTTCCTGGGGGACTGGTTTGCCGCAGCCCAGCATGTGCCCTTTGCTTCCCGCGACAACGGACTGCCCAAAGTAGCCATTTATGGCGCTGGGGCAGCCGGTAACCAGTTGGTGGCTGCTTTGCGGCTCGGTCGAGTGATGCGCCCGGTGGCGTTCATCGATGACGATGAGGGCGTTGCCGACCGCGTGATTGCCGGGCTCCAAGTCTTTCGGGGGCGCGATATCCAGAAAATGATCGATATCACGGGTGCCGAGGAGATTCTGCTGGCGATTCCGTCCAGCAGTCGGGCCCGTCGTCGTGAAATCCTCGGCGACCTCGAGAAGTTTCCTCTGCACGTGCGCAGTGTTCCCGGCTTCATGGATCTGGCCAGTGGACGGGTCAAGGTGGACGATATCCAGGAAGTGGACATCGCCGACCTGCTGGGGCGCGATGCAGTGCCCGCTCAGCGTGACCTGCTTGCGCACTGCATCACTGGGCACGTGGTGATGGTAACCGGCGCAGGCGGTTCGATCGGTTCAGAGTTGTGCCGCCAGATTCTGGCTCTGAGGCCCACCACCCTCATACTGTTCGATCACAGCGAATTCAATCTCTACAGCATTCTGAGCGAACTGGAACAGCGTGTCGCTCGGGAGTCGCTGCCGGTGCGGCTGTTACCGTTCCTGGGGTCGGTGCGCAATCAAAGGCACCTGATGGACACCATGAGCATGTGGGGAGTCGATACTGTCTATCACGCAGCCGCCTACAAGCATGTGCCGATGGTCGAGCACAATATGTCAGAGGGTCTGCTCAACAACGTGTTGGGTACGCTGTATACCGCCCAGGCGGCGTTGCAGGCTAACGTGGCCAACTTCGTACTGATTTCCACCGACAAAGCAGTCAGGCCCACGAACGTCATGGGCAGCACAAAAAGGCTGGCTGAGATGGTGTTGCAGGCGTTGAGCCGTGAGCTGGCTCCTGTACTGTTCGGCGATTCGGCGAACGTCGCGAGGGTCAACAAGACACGTTTCACCATGGTACGCTTTGGTAACGTGCTCGGATCATCCGGGTCGGTAATCCCTTTGTTCCACAAACAGATCAAGGAAGGCGGCCCGGTTACCGTGACCCATCCGAAGATCACCCGTTATTTCATGACCATCCCGGAAGCGGCGCAGCTCGTGATTCAGGCGGGGTCGATGGGGCAGGGCGGAGATGTCTTCGTGCTCGATATGGGCGAGCCCGTGCGTATCGCTGAACTGGCGGAAAAGATGATTCATCTTTCCGGCTTGAGTGTGCGTAGCGAGCGCAACCCCCATGGTGATATTGCCATTGAATTTACTGGGCTGCGGCCGGGCGAGAAGCTCTACGAAGAGTTGCTGATTGGCGATAATGTCGTGTCGACGCGGCACCCCATGATCATGAGTGCCAACGAGGACTATCTTAATTGGGAAATGCTCAAGGAGCGTTTGTCGGATCTGGTGGCCGCGGTCAACGTGGACGATTTCCCGACCGTTCGACTACTGCTTCGTGAAACGGTGAGTGGCTATTCGCCTGAAGGTGAGATTGTTGACTGGGTTTACCAGCAGCGCCGTTCAGAGCACTAGGGGCGTTTGAAAAGCTCACCGTAATGCTCGCCGGCAACGCCGGCGAACTTGATTAAATAACTGATAAAGAATCGACAATGACTATTTTAGTAACGGGTGGTGCAGGGTTCATCGGTGCGAATTTTGTGCTGGACTGGATTGCCCAGTCGGATGAGCCGGTCATTAACCTCGACAAGCTCACTTACGCAGGGAATCTGGATACCTTGCGCAGCGTGCAAGGCGATCACCGGCATATTTTCGTGCAAGGCGACATTGCTGATTCTGATCTGGTCAAGCAGTTGCTTGTGGAGCATCGACCGCGGGCAGTGGTGAACTTCGCCGCCGAATCTCATGTCGACCGCTCGATTCACGGTCCTGAAGACTTCATCCAGACCAATATTGTCGGTACCTTCCGCCTGCTGGAAGAAGTGCGCAGCTACTGGAAGGCGCTGACGGATGCAGAAAAGGCCGCCTTCCGCTTCCTGCACGTTTCCACGGATGAAGTCTACGGCTCGCTCGAACCTGATGCTCCGGCGTTCACCGAATCGCATCGCTATGAACCCAATAGCCCATACTCTGCGAGCAAGGCTGCGAGCGATCACCTGGTTCGCTCGTATCACCACACTTATGGCCTGCCGGTACTGACTACCAACTGCTCCAACAACTACGGTCCGTACCACTTCCCGGAGAAGCTGATCCCGTTGATGATCGTCAACGCGTTAGCGGGCAAGCCGCTGCCTATCTATGGTGACGGTCAGCAGATCCGTGACTGGTTGTATGTGAAAGACCACTGCAGCGCCATTCGCCGCGTCCTTGAGGACGGTGCTTTGGGTGAGGTCTACAACGTAGGTGGCTGGAACGAAAAACCCAACCTGGAGATCGTTCAACGCATCTGCGGCTTGCTCGATGAGTTGCGTCCTCGTGCCGATGGCGAGTCTTATGCCAGGCAGATCGCCTATGTTACCGACCGTCCTGGTCATGACCGCCGCTACGCGATCGACGCGCGCAAGCTTGAGCGAGACCTGGGTTGGAAGCCTGCTGAAACCTTCGAAACAGGGATTCGCAAGACCGTACAGTGGTATCTCGACAATCAAGCCTGGGTCGAGAATGTGCAGTCGGGCAACTACCGGGAATGGGTCGAGAAAAACTATAGCGACCGCAACGCATGAAGCTGCTTCTGCTAGGAAGGGACGGCCAGGTGGGGTGGGAGTTGCAACGCAGTCTCGCTCACTTGGGAGAGGTGCTGGCGCTTAACTCGCGCAGCGAGCCTTATTGTGGTGATCTTGCCGACCTGGATGGTCTTCGCGAGACGGTGGAGCGTTTTGCTCCCGATGTGATCGTCAACGCTGCGGCTTATACCGCAGTGGATCGCGCCGAGTCGGACGTCGAGGCGGCATTCACGGTCAATGCCCATGCGGTTGAAGTGTTGGCGCAGGCCGCTGCCAGATCTGGCGCGTTGCTGGTGCACTACTCGACCGATTATGTCTTCCCGGGTAACGGCCAGGTACCATGGCGTGAGAACGATGCTGTAGGCCCGCTCAACGTGTATGGGCAAAGCAAGCTCGACGGCGAGTTGGCGATTGGCCGCAGTGGTTGCCGACATCTGATCTTCCGTACAAGTTGGGTGTATGCCATGCGTGGCAGCAACTTCGCCCGGACCATGCTGCGCCTGGCAGGTGAGCGTGACAGTCTGGGTGTGATCAATGACCAGTACGGTGCGCCGACAGGCGCGGAACTGATCGCTGACGTCACCGCCCATGCGATCGTTGCCGTATCGCGTACACCTTCGCTTGTGGGCTTGTATCATCTGGCGGCGGCAGGTCAAACGACCTGGTTCGAGTATGCTCGTTTCGTACTGCAGCACGCTGCAGGCGCCGGTGTTGCGCTCAAGGTCGCGGCCTCGGCAGTAACCCCACTGGGCACTGATGCCTATCCGACCCCCGCCAGGCGGCCCGCAAATTCACGGCTCGATATCAGCAAACTTGAAAGTGCGTTCGGCTTGAAACTCCCGCAGTGGCAACAGGGAGTAGCACGGATGTTGACAGAATTGAACGAGAAATAATCATGAAACGCAAAGGCATCATTCTCGCAGGCGGCTCCGGCACTCGGCTGCATCCCGCGACGCTGGCTATTTCCAAGCAACTGCTACCGGTTTATGACAAACCAATGATCTACTACCCGCTGACCACCTTGATGTTGGCGGGTATCAGGGACATTTTGATCATCTCGACACCTCAAGACACCCCACGCTTCGAGCAGTTGCTTGGTGATGGTGCCCAGTGGGGTGTGAGCATCTCCTATGCTGTCCAGGCTTCACCGGATGGATTGGCGCAAGCGTTCCTGATCGGCGAAGAATTTATCGGTAACGACCTGTCTGCATTGGTGCTGGGCGACAATATCTTCTACGGACATGACTTCCAGGGGCTGCTGGGCAATGCCATGCAGCGCACCGACGGAGCCAGCGTGTTCGCCTATCACGTGCATGACCCTGAGCGTTACGGGGTTGTCGAGTTCGACCAGGTCGGCAAGGCGATCAGCCTGGAGGAAAAACCCGTTCAGCCGAAGTCGAGCTATGCGGTTACAGGGCTTTATTTCTACGATCAGGACGTGGTGGAGATTGCCAAGAGCATCAAGCCATCTGTGCGAGGTGAGTTGGAGATTACCGATCTCAACCGGATATACCTGGAGCGCAATCAGTTGTCCGTTGAAATCATGGGGAGGGGATACGCCTGGTTGGATACCGGTACCCATGACTCTCTGCTGGAGGCCAGTCAGTACATCGCAACCATCGAACGTCGTCAGGGTTTGAAAGTCGCCTGCCCGGAAGAAATTGCATTTCGGCAGAAGTGGATCAGCGATGCTCAACTAGAATCGCTTGCAGCCCCGTTGTCCAAGAATGGTTATGGTCAGTACTTGACTCGCCTGCTGCGAGAGAAGGTTTATTGATCGCCTCTGTGTGATAAGTGTTGTGCAGGGACTGATACTTTTGATGGGTCGGTGGCGCGCGTACGACTGATCATTTCCCAATTGGTAGTGCGCTGGCCAAGGAGTCCGACGTATGAAACTAGATTCAAAAACGATCTCGCTGAGACTGATAGAGTGTAATGATGCAGAGTTTGTTGTCTCTCTTCGAGTGGATGAAAAATATAATAAATTTCTCTCCCCGGTCAGTGCTGACGTTGAGGCCCAGAGGGAATGGATCGCAAATTATAAGCAAGACGAACAAGCGGGTCGGCAATATTACTTTATTATAGAAAGGACTGACGGTGTCAGGTGTGGAACGGTCAGGGTTTACGATCTCCGGGAAGATTCGTTCTCTTGGGGGAGCTGGATTTTGAATGAGGAAAAACCGCGGTACGCTGCTCTTGAAACTGCCTTTCTTGTTTATCGATTTGGCTTCGAAACACTTCGCTTTCCAAAGTGTCATTTCGAGGTGATTAAGCAAAATCAGAAGGTCACCTCTTTTCACGAGAAAATGGGTGCGGTAAGGGTGTCCGAAGATGATGCTAATTACTATTACGAAATGACAGCAGAGACTGTCAAGGAGGCGTATGTGCGTTTCTCGAAATTTATTTCAGCCTAATCGCCATACTTTTCGTGGGTGTTTGACGAGCAGAGTGGACTGTTCTGACTAGTAACTCCCTCGTCAGAAATGAAGGTGGTAACTTTTGAATACTGCTGCTGGCCTCTGTGCGAAATCACCGGAAAAGCCAGTGGCCATTCCTCGTGCGTAGAGATTTTGAAGAGCCCTCGCCATATCTGGGAAGTAATCTGTGATGGCAAGGCGTTACGAACTCTGGGACGAGGCCCGGGAAGCGCTGTCCGTAACTCATAGTCGAAGATGACCGCGTCTTAAGCTCTTTGTTCATAGTCTGAGACGCTGGTCAGGTAAGGCAAACACCCTAGAAGGCTGGGTTTGCTGAAGTAAATGAGCATTCTGAGACTATTTCAACGCAGCATGATTGGGTATCAAGGCTTTTGGTGCATATGCACAGGGCTTAAGGTGATGCTGCGAACCTGGTCAGAGTGCCCCTCTACAACCTGTAAACTCGAGCACGACCGAGGCTGCTCTTCGGCCGATTTCGCTTCTTTTTGCGTTAGTTTAGACACGTTTCAGACAGGCTCTAGTAACGATGCTGATAACACCAATCCCAGGCGGATGACATGCCGTCGACCAGTCCTGGGCACTGTAGTACACTCGCGCTCTGCGGTGTTATGAAGCGATCTTGCGGAGTAACGAACAAGCAAGGAAAGTCCGTGTAGCATTTCCTTGTGCAGACTTTGTGCTGCGGGGGGTGCGTATTCGCGATGGACTGGCTTCGATAATTCAAGATTTATATGCAGGGCGCGCTGAACTGATAGTAGGTTAGCGGCGGGGGTTGAACTGAGTGAAGTTGGAGTGCTTGCACTGATTTTCTGGGGTGAATAAAAATGAGTAAAGATGTTTCTGGTCGAATAGATTTTCTCGACTATATGAGGATATTTGCATTTGCAAGCGTTCTGTTGGGGCACCTATTTCACCAAGAGCTGCGCGCGGCGTCTGCTGATCCGAGTATTTCTCTGGCGTTCCAGCAGTTGGCAGGGATTATCTATGATGTATGTTATGCGGGAGCTGTTGGGGTTATAGTTTTCTTCCTGGTTTCTGGGTATATAATAACTCATGTTGTTCGCGTCGAACATGTATTTGATTTTTTTGTGCGTCGAATATTTCGTATTTATCCCCTTTTTGTGTCTGCAGTACTTCTGCAGATCGTGGTCGATAAGTTTGTGGGAGGGGTCGCACTGCCAGAACTGAAGGATATCATTCCAAGGCTTCTTCTGGTGGGCGATTTTTTTGGCGTTCCGTACTCATTGGGGGGCGTTGAATGGACCCTCAGGGTCGAGGTGATTTTTTATCTGTTCATGATGTTGATGAAGGTCTCAGGCCTTTTTAATATGCCAAGATTTGTCCCTCTATTTTTTGTCGGCCTGAGTTTTGCCCTATGCTTCATCGCCCCATTTCCTAAATGGGCAGGATGGACAGATGGTTACTTAAATCTGTTCTTCCCATTCCTGTTGTCGGGTGTAGTATTTTATTTGTACGAAAAAAAGCTCGCGGGAATGTGGTGTTGTATTTTTGCGGTTGCTACCATGCTTTCCTTGTCGTTGTGGCAGCTCCCAAAACTTCACCCTGTCCTTGCGCGCAGTAACTTTGAAGTCATCGCTTTGGCTATTTTTCTCGTGGTGTGGATTTTTAGAGACAGGATAAGAGGAAACGTCTATACATCTGGCTTATCTGACATGACCTATGCTATCTATCTCACGCACCTCTGGCTGTGGCCATATCTTGATATTTGGGTTCGGGCGTATGGTTTGTCGTATATCAGTGCCGATGTGCAGCGACTTGTCGTTCTTTTTGTGATGTGCTATGTCATGAGCAAGACCATCGAAAAGTTTGGTGTGTCTGCTGGTAGGGCGGTTGTGAAAAAGTTGAGAGCCGCCAGGTCTTCAGAAAGTTTAGGTGCTGCGGCGCCATGAAATCACTGTCTTGGTCTTTTTCAGCCCATTTGCACGATTTAGAAATATATCATTAGGGTTGCACTGTTTAACTCGCGGTGAATTCGCGCTAAGTTTCGAGGGCAGCCAAGGAAATGCTGCCTCTGAAAACGAGCCTTAGGAGTATGACCATGCGCAACACCTTCCTGTCTTCCCTGCTCTTGCCTATACTTGCATGCGCGTCCCTCTCGATCGCTGCTGAGCCTAGCACCACCAACACGTCAGTATCAGCGCCCGTCAGCGCTGTGCAGAAGGTGTCAGGCGATAATTTGTCACAACGCTTGGATCTTAATCGAGCGGATGCTTTGGCCTTGCAACAAGGACTGTCCGGCATTGGTCAGGCCAAGGCTGAGGCCATTATTGCATACCGGAATGCTAACGGGCCTTTTGCCTCGGTTGACGAACTGCTGGAAATCAAAGGGATCGGCAGCACACTGCTGGAGCGTAATCGCGAAAAGTTGACGGTGGACTGACGGTGGACTAACACCACAGCAAGAGCCGGCCGGCAATGCGCTGGCCGGCCTCTGGCGGAACATATATTTACTTATTATTTATCCTGCGCTTCCTTGGCGTCCATCTCCGCATTCCTCTCATGAACCTTCCTCAACTGCTCCTCGGTCAAGGGCAGTTTCTTCGCCGTATCGCGCAACATCATCAATCCACCGACGATCGAGCCGAGGGCTATGATGAGTATCAGCCAGGCATACCAGGGCATTGTCGTTCTCCTGTGATCGTTAATGTGCCGCGTGTCATTTCATTCGACCGACAACCCAGTCTGTACGTTCAATTATAGCCTTCGGCCATCGCCTGCCCAGCCAGTGGATCTGCGGCCCCCAAACCGTGCCCCACTTCGTTTACAATGCGCGCCGTTTACGACTTGCCAAGAGACCTGACCATGTCCGCCTGCCAGACGCCCCTGATCGTCGCCCTCGATTTCCCTACCCGTGAGGCCGCCCTGAAGCTGGCTGACCAGCTCGATCCGGCGCTGTGCCGGGTCAAGGTCGGCAAGGAGCTGTTCACCAGCAGCGCCTCGGGCATCGTCGAGACCCTCTGCGCCAAGGGCTTCGAAGTCTTCCTCGACCTGAAATTCCACGACATCCCCAACACCACGGCAATGGCGGTCAAGGCTGCCGCCGAGATGGGTGTGTGGATGGTCAACGTGCACTGCTCCGGCGGCCTGCGCATGATGTCGGCCTGCCGTGAAGAGCTGGCCAAGCGCAGCGGGCCGCAGCCGCTGCTGATCGGCGTCACCGTGCTGACCAGCATGGAGCGCGAGGACCTGGCAGGTATCGGCCTGGATATCGATCCACAGGAGCAGGTGTTGCGTCTGGCGGCGTTGGCGCAGAAGGCCGGTATGGATGGCCTGGTGTGCTCGGCGCTGGAAGCGCCGGCATTGAAAGCTGCGCATCCGGCGCTGCAATTGGTGACTCCGGGTATTCGGCCGGCGGGCAGCGCCCAGGATGACCAGCGCCGTATCCTTACGCCGCGCCAGGCGCTGGATGCTGGCTCCGACTACCTGGTAATCGGCCGCCCGATCAGCCAAGCGGCGGATCCGGCAAAGGCGCTGGCGTCGGTGGTGGCCGAGATTCGCGGTTGATTCGATCCAGGGGCTGCCATGCAGCCCATCGCGGTACAAGGCCGCTCCCGCACGGAGCGGCTAGCTGTATCCGTTTTAGACTTTCAGCACCAGCTTGCCGAAGTTTTCCCCGCTGAACAGCTTGAGCAGCGTTTCCGGGAAGGTTTCCAGCCCGTCCACAACATCCTCCTTGCTCTTGACCTTGCCACTGGCCAGCCAGCCAGCCATTTCCTGCGCAGCCTTGCCGTACTCCTTGACGTGGTCCATCACCACGAAGCCTTCCATGCGCGCGCGGTTCACCAGCAGCGACAGGTAGTTGGCTGGTCCTTTCACCGCCTCCTTGTTGTTGTACTGGCTGATGGCGCCGCAGATCACCACCCGGGCCTTGAAATTCAGGCGGCTCAACACCGCGTCGAGGATGTCGCCACCGACGTTGTCGAAATACACATCCACGCCTTTGGGGCATTCGCGCTTGAGGCCGGCGAGCACGTCTTCGGCCTTGTAGTCGATGACACCATCGAAGCCCAGTTCATCCTTGAGGTACTGGCATTTCTGCGTGCCGCCGGCGATCCCCACGACGTGGCAGCCCTTGAGCTTGGCAATCTGCCCGGCGATGCTGCCAACCGCGCCGGCAGCGCCGGAAATGACAACGGTTTCGCCGGCCTTGGGCTGGCCGACGTCGAGCAGGGCGAAGTAGGCGGTCATGCCGGTCATGCCCAGCGCAGACAAATAGCGGGGCAGGGGTGCCAGGCGCGGGTCGATCTTGTGCAGGCCCTGGGGCGTGCCGGTGAAGTAGTCCTGTACGCCAAGGGCGCCGCTGACATGGTCGCCGGGCTTGTAGTCCGGATGTTTGGAGGCGACGACTTCGCCGACGCCCAGCGCGCGCATCACCTCACCCAGGCCCACCGGCGGGATGTAGGACTTGCCTTCGTTCATCCAGCCACGCATGGCAGGGTCCAGCGACAGGTAGAGGTTGCGCACCTGGATCTGGCCGTCTGTGGGTTCGGCGGCGGGGCCCTGCTGGTAGTCGAAATCTTCGCGGCGCACGGCACCGACGGGGCGTTTGGCGAGCAGGAAGCGGCGGTTGGTCTGGGTCATGGTATCTCTCCCTGTAGATGGCAAAGCCTGTTGATAGACCGTCGAGCCTGGCCAGGCAAGGTTGACCGGGTTGGCGAATGCCCGGTAATCCACCTCGATGATCTGGCCGACAGCGCACAATCACTGCAAACGATGGTAGTCCAACCGTGCTCCTGATGATGCTGCCCAGCCGGGCGGTGCTCTGACTAGACTCGGTCTCTACTCGATCTCTGTGAAACAGGAGCCTGTGATGAGCATGACTTTTTCTGGCCAGGTCGCCCTGGTCACCGGCGGTGCGGCAGGTATCGGCCGAGCCACGGCCCAGGCGTTCGCCGCCGAAGGGCTGAAGGTGGTGGTGGCAGACCTCGACGTGGCCGGTGGCGAGGCAACCGTCGCACTGATTCGCGAAGCCGGTGGTGACGCGCTGTTCGTGACCTGCGATGTGACCCGCGACAGCGATGTGCGCCAGTTGCACGAGACGATCATCGACGTCTATGGCCGCCTGGACTACGCGTACAACAACGCCGGAATCGAGATCGAGAAGGGGCGTCTGGCCGAGGGCAGCGAAGCCGAGTTCGACGCGATCATGGGCGTCAACGTCAAAGGCGTCTGGTTGTGCATGAAATACCAGTTGCCGCTGCTGCTTGCCCAGGGCGGTGGCGCGATCGTCAACACCGCGTCGGTGGCCGGGCTGGGCGCAGCACCCAAGATGAGCATCTATGCTGCGTCCAAGCACGCGGTGATCGGCCTGACCAAGTCGGCGGCCATCGAGTATGCGAAGAAGGGGATTCGGGTCAATGCGGTGTGCCCGGCAGTGATCGACACCGACATGTTCCGCCGCGCCTACGAGGCCGACCCGCGCAAGGCCGAGTTCGCCGCAGCGATGCACCCGGTCGGGCGCATCGGCAAGGTCGAGGAGATCGCCAGCGCGGTGCTTTATCTGTGCAGCGATGGGGCGAAGTTCACCACCGGCCATAGCCTGGTAGTGGATGGTGGTGCGCTCGCGATCTGAGAATGCGCTACCAGCGCGCCTGCAATTTGCCGCTGTGGAAGATGTCGCGCCGTTCCAGTCGGCCGACATCCTGATGCTTGGCAATGGCGTAGATACGGTCGAATAGGTCGCGCTGAACGTTGGTGAAGTAGCGTTTCAAGGCATCTTCCACCAGCGCGTCGTACTCGGTCTCGGTGATAAAACGATAGACCTGGCGGTAATAGAAAAAGCCGATCTGGAACGCTAGCACTTCAGTGAAGTGGTTCGTTGGCGTGACAAAGCAGTTTTCCAGATCGACTGCCTGTGCGGGTTGGTTGCCTTTAACAGGCAGCATCAGGTTTCCAGCCCAAAGATCCATGTGGCTCACGCCGCGGCCATGCAGCGAGTGCAGCAGCTCGAAGGCGGTTTCTATCAGCTCGTTCACTCGCTGAGGCTGTTGCATCACCCAGTTGTACCCATCGATGTGGTCTTCCAGGTGTTCGATCAGCAAATAGAAGTGCTCAGGCAGGCCAAGGGCACCATGGCTGTAGCCGTAGCCCTTCAGCTTGGGGACCCGAGCGCCCCGCAAATTAGCCTCTCGGGTATTGATCAGTTCTTCCAGGCTCCAGTCGAACAGGCCGTTGCGCTTGCGAACGCCACGCTGGATTCGCCATTTCTTGCGCAGTGAATCCAAGCGCTCGCGTTTGACGAACAACCTGCTGTGCAAGCATTCCAATGGCTTGCTGACACGCTTGGCTATGGAAGCTTGGCCAATCACTTGCGCGAGCGCTTCACGCGTGGGTGTCGGAAGTGCTGCCTGAAGGTGCAACGTGGTCCGGCAGTGGTCAAAGGTGTGGGGGAAAAAACGCGAGCGAACCCAATCAAAACGCTTCACAAACATCCTTGTTGGTATCAAAAAGCCATCGTCATATTTTTGTAATGTTACACTTTTTTAATCTTTTTGACATTTCTTCATTTCTCTTGCGCTGACCACTGCAGACATTTAATTCTTTAGCGTCTGGCGACTTGCTCTGCATGTACGCTTGCCAGGGGAGTAGAGGGCTTTCGCAACAGCAACGCAGGCCACTGACAGGGCCATCCCGAACAATACCAGCGCCATGCGCGAGCCGAGGCGATCACTGAGCAGCCCGGTGAAGATCACCGGTAGGCTGAAACCCAGATAGGCGAGCAGGAAGAACCCGGCGCTGGCGCGGGTCTTCTCGTTGCCGGCGAGGGTGTTTACCGCCGCCAGCCCGCCATGGTAGATGAAGCCATAACAGGCGCTGCTGGCGGCCACTGCGCCTGCCAGTACCGCTGCCAGCCTGCCGTTTTCGGCACCCCAGGCCAACAGGGCGTAGCTCAGTGGCAGGATCGCCAGGCCGAGCAGCGTGGCGCGCACGCTTGCCAGGCGCCGAGCCAGCGGCTGGAACAGCAGGCCGCAACTGATTACGCAGAAGGTGGAAAAGCCCGACCACTCGCTCAGCCCGTGCTGGCGCAGTACACCTGGCAGCAGCGCGATGACCAGCCCGGTGCAGGCCCAGGCCAGCAGGATCGCCAGGCCGAAAGGCAGGCTGCCGGGTGGATAGCAGGGCAGGCGCAGCATGGCGCCGTGTTGTGTCGGACGACGGTCAGGCAGGCGCCACACCAGCAATAGGGCGACGGCGGCCAGCAGCAGTTGCAGGTAGAAGCTACCCGGGCTCAGGCTCGGGCCACGCAACAGGAACAGACTGGTCAGTGCCGCACCCAGCCCGAAGCCCAACGAGGTGCTGGCGGTTACCCAGTTGGCAGCCCGGGTACTGTCAGCGCCGCCCAGCAGTTCTCCCATGTAGGCGGTCGCGGTGGTCGTCGCCAAGGCCGTACCGACGCCCATCAGCAGGCGGGTCATGGCGAGGGTTTCGAGGCCGGGTGCGAGCAGGACGAGGGTTGTGGCCAGCATCGACAGTAGCAATGCGGCCATGATCAGGGGGCGGCGGCCGACCCGGTCCGCCAAGCCGCCGAAGGCCAGCAGCACGGGAAGCACACCCAGTACATAGCTGGAGAATGCCAGGGCAGTGGCAGCGGCGCCGTATCCGGACAGGTCGGCGTAGCTGGTGTAGAGCGGTGCCTGCAGATTCACGGCGAGGGTGATCAGGCACAGGGCGAAGGCCAGGCGGGCGGGCATGGAGAGTCCATAGGCAAGAGGGTGGTGCAGCCACATTGGCGTGATCACGATGCAGCGACAAGGCACACATTTACGCGATTTATGCTTAACTGTTCCCTTGAAAACAACAAACACTTCACCATGCACATTCCTCTGGATCGCCTCAGCCGCACACCTCTGGTGCAACAACTTACCGAGCATCTGCAAGCCTGGATCGAGACACAGCGCCTGCGCCCCGGTGCGCGGCTGCCGTCGATTCGCACCTTGGCCAGCACTCTAGACGTCAGCCAATCCTGTGTGATCGACGCTTATGACCGTCTGGTGGCCATTGGCTGGCTCGAGGCGCGCCATGGTGCCGGCTTTTTCGTCGCCGAGCGCAAGCCGGGGGTGGCCCAGGAGGATGCCATGGCCTGGGGCGATGCCATCGATGGCAGTTGGCGGCAGTTCAGCGACGGCCACGATGCCATGCTCAAGCTCGGTTGTGGCTGGCTGCCCACCGCCTGGCATGCGCGTGAGGCCCTGGCCCAGGCTATACGTCTGGTCAGCCGTGGCGACCCCGAAGACCTGTTCCGCTATTGCTCGCCGCTGGGGTTGGCCAGCCTGCGCCAGCAGTTGCACAAGCGCCTGTCGCAGCTGGATATCCCCACCGCTCCTGAACGCATTCTCACCACGCAAGGCGGCAGCCATGGCCTTGACCTGCTGGTGCGGACCCTGCTCAAGCCCGGCGATACGGTGGTGGTCGAAAGCCCCGGCTACTACAACCTGTTCACCCTGCTGCGTCAGCATCAAGTGCACATGCTGCCGTTGCCGCGCACGCCTTCGGGCCCTGATGTGCAGGCGCTCGAGCGGCTGCTGGTCGAGCATCGCCCGCGTTGCCTGTTCGTCAACAGTCTGTACCAGAACCCGACTGGCACCAGCCTCAGCCCCAAGACCGCCTACCGCTTGCTGGAGCTGGCGCGCGAGCATGACCTGCGGATCGTCGAGGATGACATCTACGCAGACTTCCAGGACGGCCCGGCCACGCGGCTGGCGACGCTGGACAGCGAACAACGGGTGATCTACCTGGGCAGCTTTTCCAAGACCCTGAGCAGTGCCCTGCGGGTCGGCTACATCGCCGCCGACGCCGAGCTGATCGGCCAACTGGCGCAGTTGAAGATGGTGACCGGCATCGGGACTTCACGCTTCGTCGAGCAAGTGGTCGGGCAGATGCTAGCCAACGGCAGCTACCGCAAGAGCGTGCAGCGTTTGCGGCTGCGCCTGGCCCAGCACATGGCCAAGTTGCTGGGGCAACTGGAAGCGTTCGGGTGGGAGGTGTTCTGCGAGCCCTATGGCGGCATGTTCGTCTGGGCGCGGGTGCCGGGCCGGGATTTCGCCTGGCTCGATCGCCTGGCGCTGGAGCATTCGGTGCTGCTGACCCCGGGCAGCGCTTTCGATCATCTGGGAGCCGACAGCGACTGGCTGCGCATCAATGTCGCGTACGGGCAGGACATCCGCGCCCAGGCCTTCTTCTCACATGCAGGGCGACCTGCAGATAGCTGAAAACGACAGGGGCATAGCTATTTGACACCATTCTGACGTCAAGCCCTTGTGAGCCGGCCGGCACGGTTGTCACTCTTGGTATTCGGGAACACCTGAATGGGCAAGGGGGAGCGGCGATGGGGGCGACCAAGCGCGGTAGTCTGTCCAATCTGGGCATGGCACGTAAACTCGGCCTGGGCTTCGCCCTGGTGCTGCTGTTGACCCTGGCGGTGGCGGCCATCGGAGTGTACGCCTTGAACAATGTCGGCCAGCGCTTCGATGGGCTGCGGCAGATGGGCGAGGTCAATACCGACCTGCTGCGCCTGCGCCAGCATGAGCAGGCCTTCGCCCTGCGTTCCGACATCAAGGAGGCCGAGGCGCTGCGTGCGGGCTTGCAGACGTTGCTCGAGCGCGTACGTGGCCTGCCGGCACTGGCCGCGAGCGAGGCGGATCTCAATGCCTATGGCCAGGCCTTCGATGCCTTTGTCGAGGCCGTGCAGGCCAAGGAGCTGGCGCTGGATACGGCTGGCTGGTCGGTTTCCAGCGTCGCCAACAATCTCGATGTGCTGCAGGCCGGGCTGGCGGACGATGGCGCCTACACCCTCAAGCAGTCTCAGGGCCAGCAGGGCAGCGAGTTTCTCGATCAGGCCGCGCAGGTGGCCCAGGTCTCGCGCCTGATGCTGCAGGCGATGGACGAGGCGCGGGTGCGTCTGGAGCAGGGGCGCAAGGGCGAAGAGGCGGTGTCCGCCGGGCGCATCGCACAGACGGTCGAGGCGGCGAATCTGGTCGATCAGCTCAAGACCTCCGTCACCGATTCCGGTTACCAGAGCGTGCTGGGTGAAGTGGCCGGGCATATCGCCACCTTCTCCGACAAACTCAACGAATACACCGATGAACTGGCCAAGGAGCAGGGCACCAAGACCCAGTTGCAGGCCAGCGCCGAACAGGTCACCAGCCGGGTTGACCAGGCCTATGCGGCGCAGCAGGAAGCCATGCGCCAGGAGCTGCTGCACAACGCGCTGGCCATCGCCATCGCCACGGCCCTGGCGTTGCTGGTGGGCATCGTTGCCGCCTGGCTGATCACGCGCGCCGTGGTAGGGCCGCTCAAACGGGTGATCGACAGCGCCCAGCGCATCGCGGCCGGCGATCTGGTGGTCGAGGCGCAAGTGGCGGGGCGCGATGAGGTGGGGCAACTCACCCTGGCCATGCAGCAGATGGCCGCGGGGCTGTCAGGTATCGTCAGCGGATTGCAGCAGGGCATCGAACAATTGGCCGGCAACGCCCAGGCGCTGTCGGCGGTGACCGAGCAGACCAACCGCGAGGTGGGCAGCCAGAAGGAGGAGACCGAACAGGTCGCCACCGCGATGCAGCAGATGACCGCGACCGTGCACGATGTGGCGCGCAATGCCGAGGAGGCAGCGCAGGCGGCACAGGATGCCGACGACAAGGTCGAGTCCGGTCAGCAGGTGGTGCGCCAGAGCATGCAGCGCATCGAACAGCTGGCCGAGGCTGCGGAAACCGCCAGCGCCGGCATCGACAGCCTGAGTGCCGAGATCCACACCATCGGCGATGTACTGGAAGTGATCAAGAGCGTCGCCGAGCAGACCAACCTGCTGGCGCTCAACGCGGCGATCGAGGCCGCGCGCGCCGGTGAGCAGGGCCGTGGTTTTGCTGTGGTGGCTGATGAAGTGCGGGCCTTGGCGCGGCGTACCCGGCAGTCGACCGAGGAGATCGAGCGCCTGGTGGCCAGCCTGCGCGGCAATGCCCAGCAGTCGGTGGCGCAGATTCGTGGCAGTACCGAGCTGGTGCGCATGGCCGTGGCCGATGCGCTGCATACCGAAAGCGCCCTGGGCAGCATCGCCTCGGCGGTGTCGCTGATCCAGCAGATGAACCAGCAGATCGCTGCGGCAGCGGAGCAGCAGAGCTCGGTGGCCGAGGAGATCAGCCGCAGTGTCACACAGATTCGCGGCAGTGCGGATCAGGCGGCGTTGGCGATGCAGGACAATGCGCGGTCGAGTGTGGAGCTGGCGCAGTTGGGGGATGAGTTGAAGGGGATGGTGGGGCATTTCCGCTTGGGATGAGGCTGGCCTCTTCGCGGGCAAGTCGCAGCGGCGAACCGCCGCTCCCACAGTTACGGCGCAGCCTTCAATACTGCTGGACCTCTGTAGGAGCGGCGGTTCGCCGCTGCGACTTGCCCGCGAAGAGGTCGGTACAGGCAACCAATAACCTTTACCCCTTGCGCGGACTCAGTATCAGCAAGGTAATCACCCCCGCCACGATCCCCCAGAACGCCGAGCCGATCGAGAACAGCGTCAGCCCCGAGGCCGTCACCATGAAGGTGATCAGCGCCGCCTCACGCTCCCGTGCCTCGCTCATCGCCACGGTCAACCCGTTCATGATCGAGCCGAACAGCGCCAGCGCCGCGATCGACAGCACCAGCTCCTTTGGCAGCGCCGCGAACAGCGCCGCCAAGGTCGCGCCGAACACCCCGGCGATGCCATAGAAGATTCCACACCAGAGCGCCGCGGTATAGCGCTTGGCCGGGTCTTCATGGGCATGCGGGCCGGTGCAGATCGCCGCGCTGATGGCTGCCAGGTTGACCCCGTGCGAACCGAAGGGTGCCAGCAGCAGCGAGGCGAAACCGGTCGCCGAGATCAGCGGCGAGGCCGGCACCTGGTAGCCGTCGGCGCGCAGCACGGCAACGCCGGGCATGTTCTGCGAGGTCATCGCCACCACGAACAGCGGGATGCCGATGCTGATGGTCGCTGCCAACGAGAAGCTCGGCGTGGTCCAGACCGGTTTTGCCACCTCCAGATTGAAGTGGCTGAAGTCCAGCAGCCCCAGCATGCCGGACAGCGTCGTGCCGACCACCAGCGCGGCCAGCACGCAATAGCGCGGCGACAGGCGCTTGACCAGCAGGTAGCTGAAGAACATGCCCAGTACCAGCAGAGTGCGATGCTGGGCGGCGACGAAGATTTCGCTGCCGATCTTGAACAGGATCCCAGCCAGCAAGGCCGACGCCAGCGACGCCGGAATACGCCGCACCAGGCGCTCGAAACTGCCGGTCAAGCCGCAGACCAGCACCAGCACGGCGCAGGTGATGTAAGCGCCGATGGCTTCGCCATAGCTGACACCGCCAAGGCTGGTGATCAGCAACGCTGCGCCCGGCGTCGACCAGGCCACGGTGATCGGGGTGCGGTAGCGCAGTGACAGGCCGATGCTGCACACCGCCATGCCGATCGACAGGGCCCATATCCACGAGGAAATCTGCGCGGTGGTCAACCCGGCGGCCTGGCCAGCCTGGAACATCAGCACAAGGGAGCTGGTATAGCCGGTCAGCATGGCGATGAAACCGGCGACCACCGCCGATGGGGCGCTGTCCGCCAGTGGGCGCAGACGCGTGGAAGTGGCGTCGGTCATGGGGCATTCCTTGTTCATGTAAGCAGTTTTTTCAGATTAACGCGGGCGAATCGGAAGCTTGCCATACAGCAGTCATTGCTTTTAGCCGTACAGTCCCCAACTATTGGGCGCTGACCTGCAACTGCACAGGAGGGGAGGGGCGATGTACAAGGTTTATGGGGATTACCAGTCGGGCAACTGCTACAAGATCAAGTTGATGCTGAATCTTCTGGGGCGCCCATATGAGTGGCACTCGGTGGACATTCTCAAAGGCGAAACCGAGACCCCCGAGTTTCTGGCCAGAAACCCCAATGGCAAGGTACCGGTGCTGGAGCTCGAAGACGGTACTTGCCTGTGGGAATCCAACGCGATCCTCAACTTCCTCGCCGATGGCAGCGAGTTCCTGCCGGCCGAGCCGCGCTTGCGCACCCAGGTGCTGCAATGGCAGTTCTTCGAGCAGTACAGCCATGAGCCTTACATCGCCGTGGCGCGTTTCATCCAGTTCTACCTGGGGTTGCCGGACGAGCGCCTCGAGGAATATCGCAAGTTGCACAAGGGTGGCTACAAGGCCCTCAAGGTGATGGAGCGTCAGTTGCAGATGACGCCGTACCTGGTGGGCGAGCACTATTCGATCGCTGATGTCGCGTTGTATGCCTACACCCACGTGGCGCAGCAGGGTGGGTTCGACCTGGCCGAGTATCCGGGGGTGAGGGCCTGGCTGGAGCGGGTGGCCAGCCATCCGCGGCATGTGCCGATGGTGGATTGATCGGCCTGGCAGCGGCGCAGCCCTTGTGGCGGCCGCTGCAGGCCAGGGTCAGACCGACCCGAAGCGCTTTTCCAGA
The DNA here is from genome assembly GCF_057197165.1 of Pseudomonas sp. SYWMCR5. Classification (NCBI taxonomy): domain Bacteria; kingdom Pseudomonadati; phylum Pseudomonadota; class Gammaproteobacteria; order Pseudomonadales; family Pseudomonadaceae; genus Pseudomonas; species Pseudomonas sp. SYWMCR5. The sequence continues at coordinate 412,318 of NZ_JBXUNH010000001.1, read as the reverse complement.
TAGCCGATGATGTCCTTGGATTCATACATCCAGGTCACCTTGCCGTCCTCTTCGATACGCAGGCACGGCACCTTTACCCGGCCGCCGCCTTCCTGCAGCGCCTGGCGGTGTTGCGGGTCGTTCTTCGCATCGCGCAGTGCCACCGGCACGTTGAGGCGGTGCAGGGCACGGCGGGTCTTGACGCAGAACGGGCAGGCGTGGAACTGGTACAGCGCCAGCCCCATGGCTTGTTGCTCGACCTGGACCTGGGCGGCGGCGTCGCGCTTGCGCTTGGCCGGGCGGCTGATCCAGTCGCCGAACACGATGAGCTGGCCGAGGCCGACTCGCAGGGCTTTGACGATCATGGGCAACTCCTGATCTGTGGTGCACAACGGAAAATAAAAAGCCGACCCCGAGGGGTCGGCTTCGCGCAGAGTCCGATCACTTGATCAGGCTGAGGAATTCACTGCGGGTGGCGGCGTTCTCGCGGAACTCGCCAAGCATCACCGAAGTGATCATGCTCGAGTTCTGTTTCTCGACGCCGCGCATCATCATGCACATGTGCTTGGCTTCGATGACCACCGCAACGCCTGCGGCGCCGGTAACCTTCTCCACGGCCTCGGCGATCTGGCGGCTGAGGTTTTCCTGGATCTGCAGGCGACGTGCGTACATGTCGACGATCCGTGCCACCTTGGACAGCCCCAGCACCTTGCCCTTGGGCAGGTAGGCCACATGGGCCTTGCCGATGAACGGCAGCATGTGGTGTTCGCACATCGAATAGAGCTCGATGTCCCGGACCAGCACCATCTCGCTGTTGTCCGAAGTGAACAGCGCACCGTTGGTGACTTCTTCCAGGGTTTGTTCATAACCGCGGCAAAGGTACTTCATGGCCTTTGCGGCCCGCTTGGGCGTGTCGAGCAGGCCCTCACGGGAGACGTCCTCGCCGATCTGGCTGAGGATCTCGGTGTAGTTCTGTTCCAGGGACATGGATCTACCTGTGGGAAAAAACGCAAAAACGAAGGTTACGGCGGCAAACGCGGCGCTGCAAGCGTGATGTCATTCGTCGCGACCGTCGAGCATGGTCCGCTTGAGCATCACGTACAAGGCGCCGGTGCCGCCATGACGGGCCTGGCAAGAGACGAAACCGAGCACCTGCGGGTGCTGGCGCAGCCAGGTGTTGACGTGGCTCTTGATCATCGGGCGCTTGCCGTCGATACGCGCAGCCTTGCCATGGGTGACCCGCACGCAGCGCACTTCCAGCTTGGTGGCTTCGGCGATGAAGTCCCACAGCGTTTCGCGCGCGCGTTCAACGGTCATGCCGTGCAGGTCGAGGCTGCCCTCGAAGGCGATCTGGCCGAGCTTGAGCTTGCGGATCTGGCTTTCCTGCACGCCGTCGCGGCGCCACATCAGCTCGTCTTCGGCGCCAACGTCGATGACGAACTGGTCCGACATGCCATCGACTACCAGCGGCTGGTCGCTGCGCACGGTCGCGGCCTGGCGCAGGCCGGCCAATTGCTTGCGGTCAGCCTTGGGCTTGCCGACTTCGGCGCGGTCGTGCGCGATGGGCTTGACGCCCCGCACCTCGCTGCGGAAGAGGGAAAAGTCGTCGTCTTGCATGTGTGCCTCCACGTGGGCGGCGTATTCTACGCGATCGGCCCCGCGTCGTCAGTACCGCTGCGGTCAACGCTCAATCATGCTTTTTCATCAGGTGCGGCGACAGGTTCAGCTCCCGTCCACGGCGCAGGCGAATGCGGCTGCGCCGCCAGAAGCGCACACCCAGGTACAGCATCAGCAGCCCGACCACAGCGAGGATGGCCGACAAGGGACGGTTGGCGTTGAGTTCGGCCAGGGCCTGGTAGTTGCCCAGCAGCCCGGCGATACCGGCCATGGCCAGGAGAATGCCCAAGGTGGCGAGCAGGGCGGACAGGCCGGCAGCCAGGCGCGCGCCCCAGTTGCCCGGCTCGTGCGGGCGCAGGCGCCTGGCATCGAAACTGCCTTTGAGCTTCATTCCGTGTTCCTCTGTAGGTATCCGGAATCAGACCTGTGCTCGCCCTTCGGGTTCCGCCCGGCTGCCGGGCGGTTGCGCAGTCAGATCAGGCTGGCGGTCGGGGCGACACAGGCAAAGTTGTCGGCCATCACGGCCATCTCGCACTGGTGGATCTGCGCGGCCGGGATGACCGTATCCTTGAGCGCCAGGTCACGGGTGGCCGAGGCGTCTTCCACCAGGGTGCAGCGATAACCATAGTCCTTGGCGCGGCGCACCGTGGTACTGACGCTGGAGTGGCTCATGAAACCGCAGACGATCAGGTCCAGGTGGCCGAGCTCCTGCAGCGTCTCGTGCAGCTTGGTGTTCTTGAAGGCGTTGGGCATGCGCTTCTCGATGACGATTTCATCGCCTTGCGGCTCGAGGCCCGGAATGAATTCGCCGGCCGGCCCCTGTGGGTCGAAGCGGCCACCGACGGTGCCGAGGTGGCGGACATGGATGATCGGGCGGCCGGCCTTGCGGGCAGCCTCGAGCAACTTGGCAATGTTCGCCACGGCCTCGTCCATGCCCGACAGCGCCAGTGGACCGCTCAGGTACTCCTTTTGCGCGTCGATGACGATCAGGCTGGCTTGGCTCAGCCTGGCCGGCGGGTAGTCGCGGCCGGTGAGGCGGAACATCGTGGTTGGAACGGACATCAAGGGCTCCTTGGAAGGGCTTTTATCCCTCTATTCTCCCTTGCCTCGGCGCCAATGTGAATGGTTGACAACGCAGACGGCATGATTACTGGCCTGTGGCTATCCGAACGGGAACCGGTGGAACATTTCAGCCGGGGGACTGTTAGACTTTCGCACAGTCTGAAAAGGAGTACTCCGTGATCACATCCCGCCTGCGCACCCTGCGCGACCACATCCGCTGGGCGGTCAGCCGCTTCCATGAGCACGAGCTGTTCTTCGGCCATGGCGCCGACAACGCCTGGGACGAGGCCCGCCTGCTGGTGCTCGGTGCCGTGCACTTGCCCTGGGAGGTGGCCGACAGCTACCTGGACTGCCAGCTGGAGGATGACGAGCGGGTGCGCCTGCAGCACTTGCTCAAGCGACGCATCGAGGAGCGGGTGCCGACCGCCTACCTGCTGGGCGAGGCGTGGTTCTGTGGCATGTCGTTCATCGTCGACGAACGCGTACTGATACCGCGCTCCCCGATCGGCGAATTGATCGAGAAGCGCTTCGAGCCTTGGCTGGCCAGCGAGCCGGCGCGGATCCTCGACCTGTGCACCGGCTCCGGCTGCATCGGTATCGTTGCCGCCGATGTGTTCCAGGAGGCCGAGGTGGTACTGGCCGACCTGTCCTTCGACGCACTCGAAGTGGCCAATCAGAATATCGAGCGCCACGGCCTCGACCAGCGGGTGTTCACCGTGCAGGGCGATGGTTTCGCCGGGCTGCCTGGGCAGCGTTTCGACCTGATCCTGTCCAATCCGCCTTATGTCGACGCCGAGGATTTCGCCGACATGCCCACCGAATACCACCACGAGCCGGAGCTTGGCCTGGCCTGTGGCAACGACGGTCTGGACCTGGTGCGACGCATGCTTGCCGAAGCCGCTGATCACCTGACCGAGAAGGGCTTGTTGATCGTCGAGGTGGGCAACAGCCAGGTGCATGTCGAAGCACTCTACCCGGAGGTGGACTTCGCCTGGCTGGAGTTCGAGCGCGGTGGCCACGGCGTGTTCATGCTCACGGCGCAACAGTGCCGGGACCACCAGGAGCTGTTTGCTTCGCGAGTATGAGGCTTCGGTCGCGGGGCAGCCCCCCGCGATACGGCGTCAGCGGGTGGCGATCCAGATCAGCAGGCCGGCCTGGAACACCGCAAAGGCCACCAGGCAGGTGATGGTGAAGCGCAGGCCGCTGTCCTCGCGGCGGTACTTGGCCACACGCTCGTCACGCTCGCGCAGTTGCGCTTCCTTCTCCTGCAGTTTCTGCTCGGCCTGCTGCAGCATGGTCGCCGCTTCGAGCATGTCGACGCGCTGCACCTTCTCGCTGCTCCAGAGGCTCTTGAGCTGGCCAACCGGGGTTTCGACGGTTCGGGCCTTGAGCATCTGGCCGTCGGCATATTCCACTTCCAGCCCTACGCTGCGCAGCACATGGTCGCGGCGCAGGCGCGAGTCTTCGTTGAGGGCATCCTTGCTCGGCAGGGCCATGCCCTCGACCTGATAGTGCGACCACTTGCGCTGCAGCCATTGTACGGCCTGGGCCAGCAAGTAACGGCCCAGCCCACGGTTGAGCGGTTCCAGTTGCAGGCCGGCTTCGTCGCCGATGCGCACCACACGGTGTTCATGGTCGACCCGCACGTCGAGGCGGTTCTGCTCCTTGCGTACCTTCTGGCCTGGCAGCAGGATTTCCATGCGCAGCAGGCTGTTGGCCTTGTCGTGGCGCTCGGCGTAGCCGAATTGCACGAAGCGCAGCGGTCGCGCGCCGCTGTTGCGATCGGTGGGCAGCGGCGCCAGGCGCAGCAGCTGAAAGTGTTCAGCGGCCAGGTCGGCCCAGGGCAGCGGTGCGCTCTCTGGGGGTTGTTCTTCGGTCGCCTCGGCGGCGGGTGCATCGGTCATCAGGGCAATCCTCAAGTGCACGGGCCGGGTGATGCCAGGCGCGGGCGCGCAACGGTCGCTGCGCGATAAGGCTCTTTGGCATCACCGCCTCTTGCCATGCGTTATCGGCAGCGCCGGGCAAGACCTGAGGGGTAAAAGTGTCAGGCGGACTGCAAGCGGTGGATGAAGGCGACGATCCGCTCGCCCAGCTCATGGGCCAGGGGCAGGTCAGGATTGCTGTAACTGTCGCGCTGCTCGCTCATCGCCCGCGGGCTGATGCGCAGCATATGGTTCATCCCGTCGATCAGCACCAGTTCCGCGTCCGGCTTGGCGGCTTTCAGGCGCTCGGCGTCGTCGACCTCGACCTGTACGTCATTGCGGCCCTGGACGATCAGCGCCGGCACCTGCAGGCGCGAGAAGGCCGTGGCCGGGTCCTGGCGGAACAGTGAGATCAGGTAGGGCTGCACCGTAGGTCGAAATACCTCGCGCAAGGGCGTGGGCACATCCAGGCTGGTCTGGCCGGCCTGCAGGCGGTCGAGCAGGCTGTTGCCGCGGGCCAGTTGCGCCGCAGACAGGCGCTGGGCCAGTTGTTCACGCAGCACGTCGGCGATGGGGCGGCCGCTGCCGGCCAGGGTGATCACCGCGCTGGCGCCGGCCTCATTGGCGGCGAGGCTGGCGATCAGCGCGCCTTCGCTGTGGCCGATCAGGATCACCGGGCCGAAGCGTGGGTCGGCTTGCAGCTTGTGCGCCCAGGCCACGACATCGGCGACATAGCCTTCGACGCTCAGGTCGCGTTCGTCGGGCGCTGCGGGCTGGCTGGCGGCGACCCCGCGCTTGTCGTAGCGCACGCTGGCGATGTGCTCGTTGGCGAGCAGTTGGGCCAGGCGCTTTAGGTTGTCGATGCGCCCGGATGCCGGGTTGTTGCCATCGCGGTCGGTCGGGCCGGAGCCGGCGATGATCAGCGCCACCGGCGGCGGGGTATCCTGCAGCGGCAGCAGCAGGCTGCCGTGCAGCACGCCATGACCAGTGTCCAGGTCGATGGGATGCTTGAGCACGGTAGGGGCGGCGGCCTGGGCCAGGCTTGCGCAGAACAGCAAGAGCAGGGCGACGATGCGCATCTTCGGATACTGCATGGGGAGATGTTGGGTTGGACCTGGAGCGCGAACGAAGGTTCTCGCGATTTTTTTCGCAAAGCTGCGGCTTTCCGTATACTGGCGGCCTCTTTCAAGTTCAGGCTGATTTTCGCGGAGCGTCCATGTCCGGCAATACCTACGGCAAGCTGTTCACCGTCACCACCGCAGGCGAAAGCCATGGTCCCGCGCTGGTCGCCATCGTCGACGGCTGCCCGCCGGGCCTGGAAATCTCGCTGGCCGACCTGCAGCACGACCTGGATCGTCGCAAGCCCGGTACCAGCCGGCACACCACCCAGCGCCAGGAAGCCGACGAAGTCGAAATCCTCTCCGGGGTGTTCGAAGGTCGCACCACCGGTTGCTCGATCGGTCTGCTGATCCGCAACACCGACCAGAAGTCCAAGGACTACTCGGCGATCAAGGACCTGTTCCGCCCGGCCCACGCCGACTACACCTACCACCACAAGTACGGCATCCGCGATTACCGTGGCGGTGGCCGCAGCTCGGCGCGGGAAACCGCCATGCGCGTGGCCGCCGGTGCCATCGCCAAGAAGTTCCTGGCCACCCAGGGCATTCGCGTGCGCGGCTACATGAGCCAGTTGGGCCCGATCGAAATCCCCTTCAAGACCTGGGACAGCGTCGAGCAGAACGCCTTCTTCAGCCCCGACCCGGACAAGGTCCCTGAGCTTGAGGCGTACATGGACCAACTGCGCCGCGACCAGGATTCTGTCGGCGCGAAAATCACCGTGGTCGCCGAGGGCGTGATGCCGGGCCTGGGCGAGCCGATCTTCGACCGCCTCGACGCCGAACTGGCCCACGCGCTGATGAGCATCAACGCGGTCAAGGGCGTGGAGATCGGCGCAGGGTTCGCCAGCATCGCCCAGCGCGGCAGCGAGCACCGCGACGAGCTCACCCCGGAAGGCTTCCTCAGCAATAACGCCGGCGGCATCCTCGGCGGTATTTCGTCGGGTCAGCCGATCGTTGCCCATCTGGCGCTCAAGCCCACTTCGAGCATTACCGTGCCGGGCCGCTCGATCGACGTCGATGGCAATCCGGTCGACGTCGTCACCAAGGGCCGTCATGACCCGTGCGTGGGCATTCGCGCCACGCCGATCGCCGAGGCGATGATGGCCATCGTGCTGATGGACCACCTGCTGCGCCAGCGTGCGCAGAATGCCGATGTGAAGGTCGACACCCCGGTGCTGGGCCAGCTCTGATTCAGCCAGACCCGGCCTCTTCGCGGACGTGCCCGCGAAGAGGCCGGTAAAGGTCCCCACAAGGCCCACCCATGCACCCCATCCCCTACTGGCGTCTGTCCAGCTTCTACCTCTGCTACTTCGCCTTGCTCGGTGCCACCGCACCTTTCCTGGCCCTGTACTTCGATCACCTGGGTTTTCCCCCGGCACGCATCGGCGAGCTGGTGGCGATCCCCATGCTCATGCGTTGCATCGCTCCCAACCTGTGGGGCTGGTTGGGTGATCGCAGCGGGCGGCGCCTGCTGATCGTGCGCCTGGGAGCGTTGTGCACGCTGGCGACCTTTTCCCTTATCTTCTTCGCCAAGAGCTACGCCTGGCTGGCGCTGGTCATGGCCCTGCACGCGTTCTTCTGGCATGCGGTGCTGCCGCAGTTCGAAGTGATCACCCTGGCGCACCTGCATGGACAGACCTCGCGCTACAGCCAGGTCCGGCTATGGGGTTCGATCGGCTTCATCCTCACTGTGGTCGGGTTGGGGCGGTTGTTCGAATGGTTGAGCCTGGACGTCTACCCGCTGGCGATGGTCAGCATCATGGCCGGCATCGTCATCGCCAGCCTGTGGGTGCCCAATGCCCAGCCGGTCGAGCATGCCGAACGGCGCGCGGCGGGGGGCTTTCTCAAGCAGTTGGCGGCACCGGGAGTGCTGGCGTTCTATATCTGCGTGGCGCTGATGCAGCTCAGCCACGGTCCGTACTACACCTTCCTGACACTGCACCTGGAACACCTGGGCTACAGCCGCGGCGCCATCGGCCTGCTGTGGGCGCTCGGGGTGGTCGCCGAGGTGCTGATGTTCATGCTGATGAGCCGGATCTTCGCGCGCTTCCCGGTGCGCAGTGTGCTGTTGGTGAGCTTCTTGCTGGCCTCGTTGCGCTGGCTGCTGCTGGGCAGCCTTGCCGATATCCCGGCAGTGCTGATCCTCGCCCAGTTGCTGCATGCAGCCACCTTCGGTTGCTTCCACGCCGCCTCCATCGCCTTCGTCCAGTCCAGCTTCGGCGCTCGCCAGCAGGGGCAGGGCCAGGCGCTGTATGCGGCGCTGTCCGGCACCGGTGGCGCGCTGGGCGCGCTCTATTCGGGCTACAGCTGGAAACTGCTCGGCCCGCAGTTCACCTTTGGTATGGCCAGCGTCGCAGCGCTGGCTGCAGCCGTTATCATTGCCCTTCGTTCGCAACAGACCAGGAACAGCCCCTGATGAGCATTCTCAGCGTTTTTCATTCCAGCAGCCCGCAGCTGGCGCACAAGGTGCTGACCCACCATGAAGACATTGCCGCTACCCTGGCCGAGCAGGGCGTGCAATTTGCACGACACGAGCACGGACTGCGTATTCGTCCGGGCAGCGCCGAGGCACAGGTGCGCGAAGAGGCTGCTGGCTTGATCGACACACTGATGGCCGCGCACGGTTGCAAGGGATTGATGCTGCTGAACCGCGACGGCGAGCAGTTGGCCGAGGTCGATCTGCGTGATGAGCACGCGCATGACGCCGTCGAGGTATTTGCCGTGGTGAGCGGGCGAGGCCAGATCAGCCTGCGCCTGGGTGAGCAGGTGTTTGCGCTGCTGTGCGAGAAGGGCGATGTGCTGGTGGTGCCTGCGCAGACCCGTCGCTGGATCGACCTGGGCGATACACCGTTCTGTCTGGCCTTGCGCCTGTTCGGCAACGAGCAGGGCATCACCCTGACTGGCGACGAGCAGGCACGACAGTTTGTGGGGATGAGCGAGCTGTAATAGATCGCGGGGCAATCCTCTTCCCACAGAATCCCTTCGTGGAAGGAGGATTGCCCCGCGAAACGGGCGGCACTGTCAACGATAGGTTGGCAGGGCGAAACGTTGCTGGCTCTGCAGCATGGAGATCACCGGCAGCTCGCTGGCCTGCTCGGCCAGGTCGCGGCGAATGGCGCTGATGGCCCAGGACAGCTGTTCGGCGCTGTGCAGTTGCGCATAGGACAGCACGCGGCGAGTCACGGTGCCGTCGGCGGCGCGCAGGGTCAGCAGGATGCCGCCGTCCGGACGGGACTTGGTGTCGACCTGATAGGCCGCGAAGACCGAGACGAATTTTTCCTGGATGAGGTCCATATCAACTCCTGACGTGTAGGTTTGCAGACGTGAGTTGATGGTTGCAGTGACCGTGCCAGGCCTTAAGTAAAAATAAAATCCTTTAAAAACAACAATTTAGGTTAATTCAAGGAGTCGCCTGCCGTGCATTGTGCATGGTCGTGCATTTTGCACAGTGCATTTTGCAAGGTCATAGAGCCTGCCTCTCGGTCCCATAGAATCTGAACCTTTGCCGCTCGACGATGGCCTGACACAAAATTGGGCCATCACACTTGCCAGGAGGTTCCAGATGTCCGACCAACAGCCCACCGCCATGACCGAAGAAGAATCCGCCGCCTTCGCCGAAGAAGTGTTCGAGCGCGCCCGTCGTGGCGATGCCACCATGCTCGAGCGTCTGCTGGACGGTGGCCTGCCGGCCAATCTGCGCAACCACAAGGGCGACACCTTGCTGATGCTGGCGAGCTACCACGGTCATCACGAGGCGGTGAAAGTGCTGCTGGCCCATGGCGCGGACCCCTTGATCGCCAACGACAATGGTCAGTTGCCGATAGCCGGTGCAGCCTTCAAGGGCGACCTGGCGATGATCCGGTTGTTCATCGAACACGGGGTGCCGGTGGACGCGGCGGCGGGCGATGGCCGTACGGCATTGATGCTGGCAGCGATGTTCAACCGCAGCGAAATCCTCGACTATCTCCTGGCCCAGGGCGCTGATCCGGCGCGCCAGGATGCACGTGGCGCCACCGCACTGGTCGCAGCGCAGACCATGGGTGCCAGCGAAGCAGCCGCTCGCCTGCAGGCGCTGGCAGGCTGACACCTCGGGGGGTATCCTTGGCGCCTTTTTCGCCATTCGCCAAGCAGGGCCCCCCATGAAAAACCAGTTGCTCGAATTCATCAGCCTCATCGGCGCCGGTTGCCTGCGCGAGGCTGACATCGAGCGTATCGCCGACGAGGCCGCCCAGGCCTACGCCGACCCTGCCGCTTTTCTTGCGGCCAATCCAGACATCAACTACGACGACAGTTTCCCGATCCCACTGGGCGAATGGGTAGTGCTCGGCAGTCTGCCGGACACCGTGGTGTTCCAGGCCGACAGCTACCAGGACCTGTTCCAGGCGATCACCGATTCGTTCGACAAGAGCGTGCCATTCACCCTCAAGCCCAAGCAACTGGCGCGCACCGAGCCGCTGACCGCGCTCAACCGCATCCAGGTGCAGATGGGTGCACTGAACAAGGAAGCGGGCGGCTATGTGCTGCTGAACTTCAGCCAGTTGCTCGATGACGAGCTGCAGATGGTGATGGTCGGTCAGCAGGACCTGGCGCGCGCGCTGGAGCTGGGCGCCGAGTTGGGCATCAAGGTGGAACCGGCGTTGGAGGCCTTGAAGGTCGCGGTGCACGTCTGACGCTGTGATTGTGTGTTGCAGGGGCGGCGAACGCCGCCCCCATGGGGCTCCTGTAGATCAGCCCAGCGCGGTGTCGAGGAACATCATCACCGCAAAGCCGCCCATCAGGCCCAGGGTTGCCGAGGTCTGGTGACCGTTGCGATGGGTTTCCGGAATCACCTCGTGCGACACCACGAAGATCATCGCGCCCGCTGCCAGGCCCATGCTGATCGGGTAGGCGAGGGCGAAGCCGGTGGAGATGCCCAGGCCTATCACTGCCCCTAGCGGCTCCATCAGGCCAGAGCCGATCGCCACCAGCGCGGCCTTGAAGTTCGACAGTCCTGTGGCGCGCAGGGCCATGGCCACGGCCAGGCCTTCGGGAATGTCCTGGATCGCGATGGCGCTGGTCAGCGGCAGGCCGATGCTCATGTCACCGTTGGTGAAACTCACGCCGATGGCCATGCCCTCGGGCAGGTTGTGCAGGGTGATGGCGAGCACGAACAGCCACACCCGGCTGATTCGTTCAGCGTCCGGCCCACAAGGGCCAGTGCTCTCGTGCTCGTGTGGGGTGAAGCGGTCCAGGCCGAGCATCAGCAGCACGCCCAGGCCCATGCCCAGCACGACGACGCCCGCAGCGGCGGGGCCGTTGCCGGTGATTTCCCGGGCGGCATCCAGACCCGGCAGGATCAGCGAGAACGAGCTGGCGGCGAGCATCATGCCGGCAGCGAAACCCAGCATCACATCCTGGCTGCGCGCACTGACATCGCGCAGCACCACGGCCAGCACCGCGCCCAGGGCCGTGGCGCCGAAGCCCGACAGCCCACCCAGCACCGCCAGGTGCAGGTTCTGCGAATGATCGCCGTTGACGGCATTCCACAGGCTGGCCAGCAGCAGGAAGACGATCGCCAGCAGGCTCAAGCCAAGGCCTGCACTGAGCCAGGGGGTACTCAGCGCTTGCTGGCGCCAGGCATGGATGAGTGAAGGAGGGGCGGCGCTGTGGCTGTGGGCGGGTGGCATGGGAACCTCGAAAGCGATGGATGACAGCAGTCTATCCAGTGACCTGCCAGCCCGGCCAAGGATTCCCTTCTATCGTGCCGATAGCGGACTATGCTCAGCCACAGGAACGTTCACGCAGGAGCTGCAGCATGGGATCTACCTTCAACGGCCTGGTCGGGCTGATCATTCTTGCCCTGGATATCTGGGCGATCATCAACGTGCTGAAAAGTGGCAGCGAGACAGGGATCAAGATCCTGTGGATTCTGCTCATCCTGCTGTTGCCGGTGCTGGGCCTGATCATCTGGGCAATTGCAGGGCCACGGGGTAACGTGCGCCTCTGACCGTTCATCGTGACAAAATTTTCACACGGCATTAACCAAACTCCGCGCCGCACATTTAATGTATAGGCCCTTGCCGGCGATTGTCCGGCACAGGACTGCGAGGCCGCGTCAGCGCCTTTCCCAACCCCGAAATCCTAGGATCTTCCCATTCATGGCTAACACGGATGCCTTGAAGCAACGGGCCGCGTCGGCACCGTTCTCGCCGACCCTCAAATCGCACCTCGCCTACACCTTGCTCAGCGGCCTGCTGATCATGCTGATGCTCAGCCTGGTGCGCCTGGCGCTGCTGGTCTACAACAGCGACATGATCGGCGACACCCCGTACTCCACGGTGGCCGAAGGCTTCCTCAACGGCCTGCGCTTCGACCTGCGGGTGGTGGTGTACCTGAGCATTCCGCTACTGCTGGCCCTTAACAGCCCCTGGGCCATGGCGCGGCGCGGCTTGTTCCGTTTCTGGTTGACCGTCAGCTCCAGCGTCGTGATGTTCCTTGGCCTGATGGAACTGGATTTCTACCGTGAATTTCACCAGCGCCTGAATGGCCTGGTCTTCCAGTACATCAAGGAAGACCCCAAGACCGTCATGAGCATGCTCTGGTACGGCTTCCCGGTGGTTCGCTACCTGCTGGCGTGGTTGTTCGGCACCTGGCTGCTGAGCCTGCTGTTCAAGGGTATCGACCGCCTGACCCGTGGTGGCCAGGGCAGCGGCCAGATCGTCGCTCAGCGCCGTGTCGCACCCTGGTACGCCCGCCTGGCGGTGTTCATGGTCATCCTGGTGGTGGCGGTGGTCGCCGCCCGCGGCACCCTGCGCCAGGGCCCACCCATGCGCTGGGGTGATGCCTTCACCACCGACTCCAACTTCGTCAACCAGCTGGGCCTGAATGGCACCTTGACGCTGATCGACGCCGCCAAGAGCCGCTTCGGTGAAGACCGCGCCAATATCTGGAAACCGGTACTGGAAACCGGAGTCGCCCAGCAAAGTGTGCGTGACCTGCTGCTGACCCCCAACGACACGCTGGTCGATGCCGACCAGGCGGCCATCCGCCGAGACTTCGTGCCGCCGGCCGGCAACACCCTGCCGATCAAGAACGTGGTGGTGATCCTCATGGAGAGCTTCGCCGGTCACTCGGTGGGCGCCCTGGGCAGCCCGAACAACATCACCCCGTACTTCGACAAGCTGGCCAAGGAGGGGCTGTTGTTCGACCGCTTCTTCTCCAACGGTACCCACACCCACCAGGGCATGTTCGCCACCATGGCGTGCTTCCCCAACCTGCCGGGCTTCGAGTACCTGATGCAGACCCCAGAGGGCGGACACAAGCTCTCGGGCCTGCCGGCACTGCTCAGCGCCCGCGACTACGATGATGTCTACGTCTACAACGGCGACTTCGCCTGGGACAACCAGTCCGGGTTCTTCGGCAACCAGGGCATGACCACCTTCATCGGCCGCAACGACTTCGTCAATCCGGTGTTCTCCGACCCGACCTGGGGTGTTTCGGACCAGGACATGTTCGACCGTGCCAATCAGGAGCTGGCCCACAACTACGGCAAGAAACCGTTCTACGCCTTGCTCCAGACCCTCTCCAACCACACCCCGTACGCCTTGCCCAAGGACCTGCCGGTGGAGAAGGTCACCGGCCAAGGCCGCCTGGATGAGCACCTGACCGCCATGCGTTACTCCGACTGGGCGTTGGGGCAGTTCTTCGAGAAGGCGCGCAAGGAGCCCTACTTCAAGGAGACCCTGTTCGTGATCGTCGGCGACCACGGTTTCGGTAACCACCAACAGGTCACCGAGCTGGATCTGGGCCGTTTCAACGTGCCGCTGCTGCTGATCGCCCCGGGTATCCAGGACAAGTTCGGTGCGGTCAACCATACCGTTGGCACCCAGGTCGATATCGTGCCGACCATCATGGGGCGCCTGGGTGGCGACACCCGTCACCAGTGCTGGGGCCGTGACCTGCTCAACCTGCCGGCCGGTGACCAGGGCGTAGGCATGATCAAGCCATCGGGCAGCGAGCAGATCGTTGGCCTGGTGCAGGGTGATCACATCCTCATCGAGTCCAAGGACATGACGCCACGGATGTATCGCTACCAGCTGGGGCGTGAGTTCAAGGCCGAACTGATCGAAAGTCCGGACCAGCCGGAAATGCTCAAGAAGCTCGAGGCCTATATCCAGACCGCGACCAAGAGTCTGCTGGACAACACCGCCGGTGTGGTTCACGGCAAGCCTGAGTAACGGCTACCCGTGTGCAGAAGCCCGCCGATGATGGCGGGCTTTTTCATTTGCGGCCTCTGTCATCGCTTGCTGAAGAAATCTTCATCTCCATCTCTCAGCCACTCTGAACATCAGCCTTTGTGTATGGTCAGCTAAGTACGGATATCACTGACCGTTGTGCTTCCAAGAGGGTCGATCAATGAAAGAGTGGGAAGTCATCTTTGCTGATCAGAAAGGTGTACCGCAGTCCCTGCTGCTCAAAAGCGAGCATCTGCCCAGTGAAGAGGATGCGGCGCGGGCCATCCGCTCCAAGCTGTTTCCGCTCATGGATGAACTGGACCTCAACGATTTCCAGGACCGAAAGCCTTCCCCTACCGCGCTGTGGCTCAAGGAGCAGAACGGCGTGATCATCACCACCATTCACGAAGCGCCCTGAACGGGGCACCTGGCAAGGTGCCGTCATCCGCACTACGCTGGACAGAGGCGTTGGTCTTCTGCGGGTCTACGCCGTTTTCATTCGCGTCTTGCATCAGCTCGAACTGCCAGGCCCCTTGCGGGCTCCCGGCAGGTGCGTAGTGCACGGAAAGTCTATCCCTTGGGTTTTTCAGGAGGACGTTTCATGAGCAGCCAGAACGAAGACATCAGCAGCAGCGTGCTTCGCCAGATGAAAGCGGGTGGTTTCGACTTCACCCAGATCCATCCCATCGAGTTCTATGCCACTTTTCCAGACGAAGTCGGGGCACGCCGGGCCGCGGGGCAATTCCGCGGGGAGTCGATCAATGCCCAGGTACGCGAGCGCGATGACGGCGCCTGGCACCTGGAACTGAGCAAGGTCATGTACGCCACCTACCGAGGGATCGGGGCTTTCGAGGAGGCCTTCGAGGCGGTGATCTCACCGCTGGGAGGAGAGGTCGAGGGTTGGGGCGTCAAACAGGAAAGACCCATCGCCTGACGCGTTCGGGGCTGCATTGCGGCCCCGCGCATTCCTCTCAAGGTCGCCGCTTGGCCATGTGCCCGAGGTAGGCGATCAACGCATCGAGCTCCTGCTCGCTCAACACATCCTTCGAGAACCCCGGCATGCGTGCCTGCGGCCACTGCCTGAGGCTCTGCGGGTCGCGAATGTACTGGCGCAGGTAACCCGGCTGGAAGTACTCGGTGGGATTGTGCGGCAGGTTCAGGTCTGGTCCGAACTGGGCATCCCCTGCACCGTTGAGGCGATGACAGGCCAGGCAGTTCTGCTGGAACAGGGCAAAACCCTGGCGTATCGGGTCCTGCGCGGGGAGTTCGGGTGCAGGCAGCAGGGCAGGGAAGCGCTCGGCGACCGGCGCCAGGCGGCGGATGCTGGCGATCTGGTAGGGCCATTGCTCGGGACGGATGCCGCTGGCTTGCGGGTTGGTCCAGACCAGGTAGAACGGGCCGGCACCGGGTTTGTCCTGGGCCAGCGCTGGCCACGGCTGGCGCGGATCTTCCACCGCCACCCAGGCCCGTGCCGGACCTTCCTGCAGCAACTGCGCAGCGGGCATCTCCGCGGCAAAGCCATCCAGTGCCACCGCTTGCAGGTGATCGCCCGGCTTCACTCCTTCGAGCAGGGTGGCCAGTGGCACGGCGCGGTAATGCATGGGGCGTTTGTAGGCGACATCCTGGGGGATGTCGATAGCACGCGCCTGCGGGTGTTCGAGCAATTGCTCGGATTGCCATTGGCGTTGACCGTTGCCCAGCTCCAGCGTCAATTGCGCGGCTGCCAGCGGCAGGCTGACCAGCAGCAACAGCAAACTCAGGCAATGACGCATGAACGATCTCCAACCCTGAAAGGTCGGCAGATTACTCCTGCGCAGCCTGTGAATGCCACCGCTGCCGTCAGCCGAACAAGCGTGTCAGGTTCGGCAGGATCAGCAGCAACGTGGTGGCGAAGAGTATGAGTCCGGCTTGGCGTACTTTCGATTGTCTGAACATGGCGGACCGCCTTCTTGTTGTTATTCCTGAATAGCCTTTGGCTTCCTTGTCTTGCGTCGGGTCGATCACTGTGGCGTATGAAACGCAGGCCTTGCATGCCTCTTGCGTAGATATCTACACCCAACAGTAGGGCGAACACCGGGCCTGTTTGAGAACCCTTTGTTCTAAGCGTGACAGCAGGCATTTCCGAACGTTATGAGGCCACTGGCCATTTAGCTGGCATGCTCTGACTAGACACATCGTGGAGGCTGTGCGAGCAGGGCCTGCAAGGTGACCGTTCGTCAGTGCACACCTCTTGCTTGTACGTGTCTTTCGCGTCAGTCTCTACATCAGATTCCACCACATGTCGTTCAGGACTATCCCTATGTCGTTACGCATCTGCATCCTTGAAACCGATGTCCTGCGACCGGAGTTGACCGCGCAGTACCAGGGCTACGGAAGGATGTTCGAGCAGCTGTTCTCGCGTCAGCCGATCGCCGCCGAGTTTCGCGTCTACAACGTGATGAACGGCGAGTACCCACCCGAAGGTGAAACCTTCGATGCCTACCTTGTGACCGGCAGCAAGGCCGACTCGTTCGGTTCCGATCCCTGGATTAAGACCCTCAAGGCCTACCTGCTCAAGCTCTATGAGCGGGGCGAGAAGCTGCTGGGTGTCTGTTTTGGTCACCAGTTGCTGGCGTTGGTGTTGGGTGGCAAGGCCGAGCGCGCCGACCGCGGTTGGGGGCTGGGTATCCACCGCTACAGCCTGGCGGCCCATGCGCCGTGGATGGATCCTGAAGTGACCGAGCTGACCCTGCTGATCAGCCACCAGGACCAGGTGACCGCGTTGCCTGAAGGCGCGACCCTGATCGCCTCCAGCGATTTCTGCCCGAATGCGGCCTATCACGTGGGTGACCAGGTGCTGTGCTTCCAGGGGCATCCGGAGTTTGTCCACGACTATTCCCGTGCGCTGCTCGATGCGCGCCAGGACGTTCTGGGGGATGAGGTGTATCACAAGGCGGTGGCGAGCCTTGCCACCGAGCACCAGGGCGATCTGGTGGGCGAGTGGATGATGCGGTTCGTCAAGCAACCGCGCAAGGGCAAGCAGAGCGCTGCCTGAGCCTGCCACTGCATCGTTCTTTTCGCGGGGTTGTCGGGGCACCGAACCGCCGCGAAAAGAACGACCCGGTACTCAGCCGGTTACAACCATCCCGAGCGCTTGAAGCTCGCGTACAGCCCCGCACATCCCGCCCCGATCACCCCCAGCACCGCAAAATAGCCGTAGTGCCAGCCCAGCTCCGGCATGTTCTGGAAGTTCATCCCGTAGATCCCGGCAATGGCCGTGGGGAAGGCGAGTATCGCCGCCCAGGCAGCGAACTTGCGCTGCACGATGCTCTGGCGTGACGACTCCAGCAGCATGCCGATCTCGATGGTCTGGCTGGCGATGTCGCGTATGCCGACAAGGTCTTCCATCTGCCGTGTGACGTGGATCTGCACGTCGCGAAAGTACGGGCGCATGTTCTTGTCGATGAAAGGGAAGCTCAGGCGCTGCAGTTCTTCGCCGATCTCCACCATCGGCGCCACGTAGCGGCGCAGCCGCAGGATGTCGCGACGCAAGCTGTGCAGGCGGCGGATGTCCTGCTCTTGCAGCGAGCCGCTGAGCACGCTTTGCTCCAGCTCCTCGATCTCGCCATGGATCGCCTCGCTGACGGGCTGGTAGTTTTCGGTGACGAAGTCGAGCAGGGCGTAGAGCACGAAGTCCTCGCCGTGCTCGAGCAGCAGCGGCCGCGCTTCACAGCGTTGGCGCACCAGGGCGTAGGATTTCGAATGACCGTTGCGGCAGGTGATGATGTAGCCGTTGCCCGCAAAAATGTGGGTCTCGATGAACTCCAGCTTGCCCTCATGGCGCACCGGCGAATAGGTGACGATGAACAGTGCATCGCCGAAGGTTTCGAGCTTGGGGCGGCTGTGTTTCTCGAGGGCGTCCTCGATGGCCAGTTCGTGCAGGCCGAACTGGCGTTGCAGGTTGGCCAGTTCCTGGGCGTTGGGCTCTTCCAGGCCGATCCAGACGAAATGCCCGGGCTTGCGTGCCCATTCGCTGCCTTCATCCAGGCTGATGTTGGTGACCTTTCTCCCGGCGCTGTACACCGCCGCTGCGACGACTCGACCCATGGTTGCCTGCTTCTTCGGTTGGACACCTCGACAGCTTGGGCCGTGCTGCGGCGCAGAGCAAGCTGGCGGCTCAGGCGTGCGGCAATTCCCGCTCCATGCGGTCGATGCACTGCTGCATCTGCAGGCGGCATTGCTCCATCAGCGCGGGCACGTCCTGCTGGCCCAGGCCATGGGTGGCGATCGGCGGCAACGAGCGGACGATCACCGTGCGCCGTCGCCAGCTGTTGAGGCTCAGGCGCCTGGAGTAGCGGCTGACGCACACCGGCACGATCGGCACGCCGGCCTCGACTGCCATGTGGAACGCACCTTTCTTGAACGCCAGCAGCTGTTCCGCCGGGTTGCGCGTGCCTTCGGGGAAGATCCAGATCGAGGTGTCATCGCGCAGGATCCGTGTGGTCAGTTGCATCGCCTTGCGCGCCTGGTAGGCATTCTTGCGGTCCACCAGCACGTTGCCGCCGAGCCAGAACAATTGGCCGAACAACGGAATCCAGCCCAGGCTCTTCTTGCCGATGGCGACCGTACGCCGTGGAACCACCTGGCCGAGGATGAACAGGTCGTAGTTGGATTGATGATTGGCAACGATCACGCAGCCGGGCGGCTGGTCCCACAAGGGGCCGACTTCGGCCTTGACCCGGATGCGCATGAACCAGGCTGCCGGCACGCTGTAGAGGCGGGCGAACAGGCGGCTGTTGTCGGGGTTGAAGGGGCGGCACAGGCCGATGACCAGGCCGACGGCGCCGACCAGCAGGAAGTGCAGCGCCAGAAGGAGCATGCGAAGCATATAGAGCATGATACGGCTCACACCAGACAGTCGCGGCGCAGTGTACGACCGTGCACTGGTCAGGGCAAACCGGCGAACAGAGCCCGGTCGCGTCATGGCTTGCTGGAGCGGCGCGCGGCGGCTCCAGCAAGCCTGGTTTCAGCCCATGTGGCCCTTGTCGGCCTCGATCGCCTTGTCGAGCGTCTCCAGCAGCGCCTTGCGCACTTTGCGCTTGGTGTTCTTGTGCGCCAGCATGTTCAGTTTCTTCAGCTCCCGCGCCGCGCTCAGCGCCGTTTCCTGCAGTTGCTCGGCCGGCACCACCTTGTCGAGGAACCCGGCCACCACCGCCCCGTGCGGGTCGAACACTTCGGCATTGTTCACCGAGCGCTGGAAGGTCGAGCGGGTCAGGCGGTCGCGGGCCAGTTCGATTCCGGCATGGTGCATGGTCATGCCGATCTGGACCTCGTTCAGGCAGATCTTGTAAGGGCCTTCGACACCGATGCGGTAGTCGGCCGACAGCAGCAGGAACGCGCCTTTGGCCACGGCATTGCCGGGGCAGGCGACGATCACCGGGAAAGGGTGCGAGAGCAGGCGGCGGGCCAGGGTGGAGCCGGCGGTGACCAGGTCGATAGCCTCTTTGGGGCCGGCGGTCATCACCTTGAGATCGTAGCCGCCGGAAAGAATGCCTGGCTGGCCGGTGATGATCACCACGGCGCGCTCTTCCTCGGCGCGGTCCAGTGCTGCGTTGAACGCGGTGATGACGTCCGGCGAGATCGCGTTGACCTTGCCGTTGTTCAGGGTCAGGGTGGCGATGCCGTCTTCGGCGTGGTAGGTAATCAACTCGCTCATGACAGAGTCCTTTGGGTGGCGTGGCGATGACGTTACCCAGCGGCGCAGGCCAGGTAAAGCGCCAAGGCTGACTGGCCAGTCAGCCTGCGTCACCGACCCCGTGTGGCGCCGGGGCAGGCGCCAGGAATGCGGAAAAAGCGCAGGCCAGATTGGCAGCATCGCCCTGGCTGGCCGGGTTTTTCCGGGGTGAGGCTTAAGCGCATGAAAATTCTGAAAAAAATGCTTGCCAAAGAAAGGGTCTTCTACTAAATTAGCGCGCCTCGACAGGCTGAATAGCTTGAAGAGATCCGGTGAAGTGTCCGAGTGGTCGAAGGAGCACGCCTGGAAAGTGTGTATACGAGAAATCGTATCAAGGGTTCAAATCCCTTCTTCACCGCCACATTCCACGAGAAACCCCTGAATCGAAAGGTTCAGGGGTTTTTTGTTTGCGTGAAATCCGGCTTGGCTGGCTCGCCCGCGAATACCGACTCAACCGGTGCTCGCAGGCGGGCGATATCTTCAGAAACTGACCGAAGCCGACAGTCGTGCCGTGCGCGGTGCCCCCTGGAACAGATAGTTGTCCCCCAGATAGTCCCCCACGTCACGCCAGTAGCGCTTGTCGAAGACGTTGTCGACCGTCAGGCGCAGCACGGTGTCGTAGTCACCGATGCGGGTGCGGTAGCGGCTGCCGATATCGAATAACGTGTAGCCACCCACCTCGACGTTACCCGCTTGGCTTGCGTACTTGCTGGCGCTGTAGCGTGCACCGCCGAGCAGTGCCAGGCCCGGCACCGGGAGGTTGTATTCGGCCTGCAGCGCCGCGCGCAGGCGGGGCACGTTGATCGCCTGGTGGCCCTCGTAGACGTCGGTGCCGCTGTTCTGCACCCGGGCGCGGATCGCGGCGGCGCTGGCGTGCAGTTGCAGGTTGGACGTCACCCAGCCGCTGGCGCCCAGCTCCAGGCCGGTGTTCTTCTGTTGGCCTTGCTGCACATAGATCGGGGCCGTGCCGTCCTGTGGGCGGGCGTACTGGTAGGCCTGGCGGATCTGGAACAGCGCGGCGCTCAGGCTCATGCCTTTCCAGTCGCGCTTGATGCCCACTTCGAGTTGGCGCGACAGGGTCGGTGCGAGGATTTCGGCAGCGTTGCTGGCGAACCAGGGCGCGGTACCGCCTGCCGACAGGCCTTTGGACCAGCTGGCGTACAGCGTGGTGTCCGCTTGCGGTTTGTAGATCAGGGCGGCGTTGGGCAGCAACTGGTACTGGCGGGTATGGCGATCCGGTGTACCGGTTTCGTCCCAGGTCTTTTCGTCCAGGCGCACTTCGCGGGCGCCGAGCACGGTCTGCCATTGCTCGTTGAAGCTGATGCGGTCGCTGACGAACAGGCCGTACTGGCGGCTGTCCAGGCGGCGTTCGCTGTGGCCGATCGGTTTGTCGGACGGATCCAGCGCTGGTGCACCGGTGTAGATATTTCCGCTGCCCAACCATTCGTTGTAGTACGGACGCTGATCGAGGGTCCGACGCTGCGCGCTGCTGCCGACCGTCAGCTCGTGCTGCAGGCCCAAGGCTTGGAAACGGCCTTCGAGGGTGGCCTGGAGTTCGTCGGTGCGCCGGGTGTCGTCGGGGCTGCGGAAGTCGTAGATGCCGTAGTCGCCGTTGCCGGAGAAGAACGCGTCGTCGCCGGAGCCCCAGGCGAACGCACTGTAGTCGTCGATCACCACCTGGCTGCGCGAAGCGCTGAGGGCGCCGGTCCAGGCCTCGTTGAAGCGGTACTCGAAGCGCCCGCCCAGGTTCAGCGAGTCGTTCGTCACAGGCTTGGCCCAATGCTGGTAGGCCAGGCGGTCGTCCGGGTCGATGCCGTGGGGCACCTGGGTGCCGCCCAGCAGCTGGTAGCCGGGCACCGAGCGCTGTTCGCGGTGCTGGTACTCGGCATCGAGTTGCAGGGTGGCATCGGGGTTGATCTGCCAGTCGAATGCCAGCGAGGCGAAGTCCCGCTTGCCGTCGGCGTGGTCGACGTAGGAACGGATGTCTTCATGCGCGAGGTTGGCGCGCAGGCCGAACTGCTTCTCGCTGCCGAACCAGCCGCCGAGGTCGGTGGCCAGGTAGCGTTCGCCCTGCTCGTTGGTCGAGACAGTGACACTGCGTACGTCCTCGGCGCGCTTGGTCACATAGTTGACCAGCCCGCCGGGCTCCGATACGCCGCTCTGCAACCCCGACAGCCCCTTGAGCAATTCGACCTGCTGCTTGTTCTCCAGCGCCACGTTCTGCTCGCCGGCGATGGTCTGGCCATTGATCCGGTAGCTGCTGGCGGCATTGAGCTCGAAGCCGCGCACGTTGAAGTTCTCGTAGTAGCCGACGGGGGCGTAGCTTTCGCCGACCGAGGCATCGCTTTGCAGCACTTCGCTGAGCGTGCGCACCTGGCGGTCGTCGAGCAACTGGCGGCTGAATACGCTGACCGAGGCCGGGGTGTCGAGCAGTGGCGCGGCATGCCAGCCGCCGACCTGGGCTTCACCAGGTTGATAGCCGTCGTCGCTGCGCTCGGTGACCTGCAAGGGGGCGAGGGTCACGCGTTCATCGGCCAGACCATGGCCAGCATGCAGCGCAAGGCCCAGGCCGAGCAGGCCGAGGGGCAGGCGGGGGCGAAGCGGGGTCATGCAAGGCTCCTTGGAAAACGGACGCGCCGGTATGCTCCGGCTATTGTCGGTGAGGCGGTTGGCAAAGGGGGCGCAATGGTAGCAGGGGTGTCAGGGGCTGTGCGGTGTTCTTTTCGCGGGCAAGCCCGCTCCCACGAACTCAGAGCAGTGTGATACCTGTGGGAGCGGGCTTGCCCGCGAAAAGAACACCTCGATCATTCAGACGAACTCGAATCAGCTTGCTTTATTGCTGACTTGGTTTTTGCCGCTGGCGCCAGGTGTCGTCGATCTTCGACCAGGTCTTGCCATCGGTAATGGCCAGCAGCTTGCGGCCATCCTTGAACGTGGCAAGAAAGGTGGCTTCTTCCTCTTTGCCGCCCAGCCACAAGCCGGCGAGCAGGCCGACCGGTCCGGCCACCAAGGCACCGGCCACACCCCAGCCGAGGGTGGCGCCCAGATTGCGGTTCGATTCCAGGCTGGCAAGCCTGAGGTCCTTGATACGGGCCAGTGAGATGCGCTCACCGGCCTGGCTGCGTGGGGTCTTGAGTGTGAGCGATCCGTTGCGATACTCGCCTTCACCTTGCAAGAAGTCGCCGGATTGCACCGTGAGTCTTGTCATTGTGTCGTCCTGTCAGTGGAAGGGCTGTGACCAGCACCTACTGAGCGCCGCACCCCTCGGCAAGTCAACGAGCAGGCGACGGAGGGTCATGCGACCGGTTGTCGCGACATCCGCGCCAATAACGAATGGCCTCATTGAAACACCAGCACTACGTCGCTTTTTCATAATAAAACTTCCCCGTCCTGAATATTAAACCGATCAGTCATTATCTGGATTGGGGGTATTCACTAATGCAATTGATCGATAACAGTTTGCGCAAATAACAGCGATACAGCAGATGATGATTCACGCAGAAAAAATGACGTCAAAAAACACTGGACAGAAAGTTTCAGGATGTGTCAGTTTTTTTGCGCCTCACAAGGGCGAGTGACAGGATGCTCTCGCCGAAAGTTTGAGCGTTCCTGTCGAACATCAACTATTCCGCAAACAAGGAAGTGTCTGCATGTCGAAAGTCAAAGCAAATGCTGTTGTTTCCGCCGCCTCGGTGTTGCAGCCGAACGGGCCGAGTTCGGCCTTCGGGCTGATCAACAACTTCGCCCACCAGTACGATCGCGGTGGCGCGAACATCAATGGCAAACCTTCGTTCACCGTCGACCAGGCAGCCACCCAGCTGCTGCGCGACGGGGCGTCCTGGAAGGACCTGAACAAGGACGGCACCATCAGTCTCACCTACACCTTCCTGACCAAGGCACCGGCGGACTTCGTCAGCCGTGGCCTGGGCAGCTTCAGCCAGTTCAACAACCAGCAGAAGGCCCAGGCCAAGCTGGCCATGGAGTCCTGGGGCGATGTGGCCAAGGTGACCTTTACCGAAGCCGCTTCGGGCGGCGACGGGCACATGACCTTCGGCAACTTCAGCGCCAGCAATGGCGGGGCGGCATTTGCCTACCTGCCGTTCGATGGCCGGGGTTCGCACAAGGGTGAGTCCTGGTACCTGATCAACAGCGGCTATCAGGTGAACATCAACCCGGACACCGGCAACTACGGCCGCCAGACCCTGACCCACGAGATCGGTCACGTACTCGGGCTGTCCCATCCCGGCGACTACAACGCCGGCGAAGGCAATCCGAGCTATCGTGACGCTTCGTATGCGCAGGACACCCGTGGCTACAGTGTCATGAGCTACTGGAGCGAGAGCAACACGGCGCAGAACTTCGTCAAGGGCGGCGGGCAGTACTATGCCTCGGCCCCGCTGATGGACGACATCGCCGCCATCCAGAAGCTCTACGGCGCCAACTACGCCACCCGCTCGGGCGATACCGTGTATGGCTTCAACTCCACCGCCGACCGCGATTTCTACTCGGCTACCTCGGCGTCGTCGAAGGTGGTGTTCAGCGTGTGGGATGGTGGTGGCAACGACACCCTGGATTTCTCCGGGTTCACCCAGAACCAGAAGATCAACCTCAACGAGGCTTCGTTCTCCGATGTTGGCGGCATGATCGGCAACGTCTCGATCGCCAAGGGCGTGACGGTGGAGAACGCCATCGGCGGTTCGGGCAACGACCTGCTGATTGGCAACGCGGTGGCCAACGTGCTCAAGGGCGGTGCCGGCAACGACATCATCTACGGCGGTGGCGGGGCTGACACCCTCTGGGGGGGAAGCGGTGCGGATACCTTCGTCTATGGCGCCATCAGCGACTCCACGGTCAGTGCGCCGGATCGGATCATGGATTTCGTCAGTGGTCAGGACAAGATCGATCTGTCTGCGATCTCGGCGTTTTCCCAGGGCAAGCTGCCGTTGGAGTTCGTCAGCGCCTTCACCGGACATGCCGGCGAGGCGGTCCTGAGCTATGACCAGGCGACCAACCTGGGCAGTCTGTCCATCGATTTCACCGGAAACAGCCTGGCTGACTTCCTGGTGACCACGGTGGGTCAGGCCGTCGCCACGGATATCGTGGTCTGATGGGCCGGGAGCGGCTCACGCTGTATTGCATGGGTCGCTCCCAGCCACGTGAGGTGGGTGGATGCGAGCAATCAAACGAATGATCGCGCTGGCCGCGATTTCCCTGATGTCGATGACCGAGGTAGGTATGGCGAGCAGCCTGCTACTCCCCAACGCCGCGCAACTGGCCGGGCGCTGGCAGCTTTATGCGCAACCGCAGCAGGCCAGCGCCTGCAGCCTGAACCTGGCCGCCAGCGAGGGCGCGCTGGACGGCGACCTGGCCTGCGCCGAAACCTTGCTCGGCGTGCGCCCGGGCAGTTGGCTGGTGACCCCCGACACCCTGGCCCTGGTGGGCAGCGACGGCAGCACGGTGGTGCATTTCAGCCGCCAGGGCGCCGGTCGCTATACCTGGACGTCTGCTGCCGGCAGTGCAGTGGTGCTGGAGCGTGTGGATAACTAATTACCCGGCCAGGTTATAACGGCCATAAGGGCGAAACATGAAACTTCCGAGCAACAGGCCCGGCGCACTTCTGTGGGCGGCACTTGGCGAATTCAAATCGACGTTGATCAGCGTCGGTTGTTTTACTGCGTTGATCAATATTCTCATGCTCGTGCCATCGATATATATGCTGCAAGTGTACGACCGTGTACTGACTTCGCAGAATGAAACCACCTTGTGGATGTTGACCCTGATGGTGGTGGGTTTCTTCGTCTATATGGGCGTACTGGAGGCGGTGCGCAGTTTCATTGTGATTCGAGTCGGCCATCGACTGGAGCAGCGCTTCAACCTGCGGATTTATCGCGCCGCGTTCGAGCGTCACTTGCGCCAAGGTGATGGCGCCGCTGGCCAGGCTTTGAACGACATGACCCAAGTGCGTCAGTTCGTCACCGGCCCCGCGTTGTTCGCCTTCTTCGATGCACCGTGGTTTCCGGTGTATCTGGCGGTGATCTTCCTGTTCAACGTCTGGCTGGGTGTGCTCGCCAGTGCCGGAGCCTTGCTGTTGGTGCTGCTGGCTGTGCTCAACGAACGCCTGACCCAGCGCCCGTTGGCCGAGGCAAGCAGCCTGCAGCAGCAGTCGAGCAGCCTGGCCGGCAGCCAACTGCTCAACGCCGAGAGCATCCAGGCCATGGGCATGCTCGGTGCGCTGCGTCAGCGCTGGTTTGCCTTGCACGGACGCTTTCTCGAGTTGCAGAACCGTGCCAGCGACACGTCGGCAGTGATCACGGCCACCAGCAAGTCCCTGCGCTTGTGTTTGCAGTCGCTGGTGCTGGGCCTTGGGGCGTTGCTGGTGATCGAGGGCCAGATGACGCCGGGCATGATGATTGCCGGCTCCATTCTCATGGGCCGGGTGCTGGCGCCAATCGACCAGCTCATCGCGGTGTGGAAGCAGTGGAGCGGTGCCCAGTTGGCCTACAAGCGTCTGGAAACCCTGCTGCAGGAGCACCCTGAACCGGCGCTACCAATGCCGCTACCGGCGCCTGGCGGCCAGTTGTCCATCGAGCAGGTCAGCGGCGGGCCACCGGGGCGCAGGGTGGCTACCGTGCAGCAGGTCAGTTTTGCCCTGGCACCCGGTGAGGTGCTGGGGGTGCTGGGGGCTTCGGGCTCTGGCAAGTCGACCCTGGCCAGGCTGCTGGTTGGCGTCTGGCAACCACTGGCGGGCCAGGTGCGCCTGGATGGCGCCGAGCTTTGCCAATGGGACCGCGATGCGCTTGGTCCGCATATCGGCTATCTGCCGCAAGGCATCGAGCTGCTGCGCGGCAGCATCGCCGAGAATATCGCCCGCTTCGGCGAACTTGATGGCCACAAAGTGGTGGAAGCGGCGCGCCTGGCGGGTGTGCATGAGTTGATCCTGCGCTTGCCGCAGGGTTACGACACACGCCTTGGCGAGGGCGGCGGCGACCTCTCCGGAGGCCAGAAACAACGCATTGCCCTGGCGCGTGCGCTCTATGGCAACCCGTGCCTGATCGTGCTCGACGAACCCAACTCCAACCTCGACAGCCTTGGCGAGGCGGCGCTGGCCAATGCCATCGTTCAGTTGAAGGCGCTGGGGCGCACTGTGGTGCTGGTGACCCATCGCAGTGCGGCTCTGGCCCAGGCCGACAAGCTGCTGGTGATGAACGACGGGCGTGTGCAGGCGTTTGGCCCTGCGCGGGATATTCTCCAGGCGCTGGGCCAGGGCACCACGCAGCGGCCGCTGCAAGCCGGAGGTGGCGCATGAGCCGCACGACAAGCGATGCGCGTTTTTATGTCCGCCTTGGTTGGCTGCTGACCCTGCTGGGGTTTGGCGGGTTCATGGCCTGGGCCAGCCTTGCGCCGCTGGATCAGGGCGTGGCGGTGCAGGGCACCGTGGTGGTGTCGGGCAAGCGCAAGGCAGTGCAGTCCATGGCTGCCGGGGTGGTCAGCCGGATTCTGGTCCGCGAAGGGCAGACGGTGCGTCAGGGTGAGCCGCTGTTCCGTCTCGACCGTACCCAGGTACAGGCAGATGTCGAGGCGCTGCAGGCCCAGTACCGCCTGGCCCTGGCCAGCCTGGCGCGTTGGCGCGGTGAGCGTGACAACGCGGGGCAGGTGCAGTTTCCTGCTGAGCTGATGGATGAGTCCGACGCGCAACTCGGCCTGGTTCTTGAAGGTCAGCGCCAGTTGTTCGACAGCCGTCGCCAGGCCCTGGCCCGTGAACAGGGCGCGGTGTCGGCCAGCATCGAAGGCTCCCAGGCCCAACTGGCCGGCATGCGCCGGGCACGGGGCGACCTGCAGGCCCAGGCCGACTCCCTGCGCGAGCAGTTGGACAACCTGCGCCCGCTGGCTGGCGAGGGCTACATCCCGCGCAATCGGGTGCTCGAATACCAGCGTCAGTTGTCCCAGGTGCAACGTGACCTGGCGCAGAATGCGGGCGACAGCGCGCGCCTGGAACAGGGCATCGTCGAGGCTCGGCTCAACCTGCAGCAGCGCCGTGAGGAATACCAGAAAGAGGTGCGCACCCAACTGGCCGAGGCCCAGGTCAAGGCCGCGACGCTGGAGCAGCAGCTCAACTCGGCGCGCTTCGAGTTGCGTCACAGCGAGATCCTCGCGCCAGCCGACGGCATCGCCGTCAACCTGGGGGTACACACCGAAGGTGCAGTGGTGCGGGCAGGCGACACGTTGCTGGAGATCGTGCCGCAAGGTACGGCGCTGGAGGTGGAAGGGCGCCTGCCGGTGAACCTGGTGGACAAGGTCGCGCCGCAGTTGCCGGTCGATATCCTGTTCACAGCCTTCAACCAGAACAGCACGCCACGGGTCACCGGCGAAGTGGCGCTGGTGTCGGCCGACCAGTTACTCGACGAGCGCAGTGGCCAGCCGTACTACGTGCTGCGCAGCACCGTCAGCGAAGAGGCGCTGGCGCGTTTGCAGGGCTTGGCGATCCGCCCGGGCATGCCAGCCGAACTGTTCGTGCGCACTGGCGAGCGCTCGCTGCTCAACTACCTGTTCAAGCCCCTGCTCGACCGTGCAGGCAGCGCCTTGACCGAACAATAAGGACGCGCTGATGAACACATCTGCAACCAGGCTGCTGCTGGCCTTCGTGCTGCTGCCGACACTGGCCCAGGCCAGCATGGGGCCGTTCCAGGTCTACGAGCAGGCGCTGCGCCGCGATCCGACCTACCTTGCAGCCTTCAAGGCCCGTGAGGCGGGCCAGGAGTACCGGGCCATCGGCCGCGCAGGCTTGCTGCCCAACCTTTCCTACAGCTACAACAAGGGCCGTAACGATTCGAAGGCCAGCTACCTCGGTGATTCGCGTCGCTCCAGCGAAGACAGGCGCTATGACAGCTATGGCTCGACCTTCATCCTCCAGCAACCGTTGTTCGACTACGAAGCCTATGCGGCCTATCGCAAAGGGGTGGCCCAGGCGCTGTTCGCCGACGAAAGCTTTCGCGACCAGAGCCAGCAGTTGCTGGTGCGAGTGATGACCAGCTATACCCAGGCCCTGTACGCCCGAGACCAGATCGCTATCAGCGTGGCAAGCAAGCAGGCCTACCGCCAGCAATTCCAGCAGAACCAGCGCCTGTTCCAGGCAGGCGAGGGGACGCGCACTGACATTCTCGAGGCCCAGGCGCGTTTCGAACTGGCCGATGCCGAGGAAATCCAGGCACGTAACGACGAGGATGCCGCCCTGCGTGAACTCGGCGCGTTGATTGGCGAACCGGCGGTGCAGATCGACATGCTCGCCCCCCTGCGCAGCGGCTTTGCCTTGCCGCAGGTGATGCCCAGCGGTTACGAGGCCTGGCAATCGCTGGCCCTGGCCAGCAACCCGCAGCTCGGCTCGCAGCGCCATGCGCTGGAAGTGGCGCGTTACGAGGTCGAGCGCAATCGTGCCGGGCACCTGCCCAAGGTCAGCGCCTTCGCGACTTCGCGGCGCCAGGAGTCGGACAGTGGTAACACCTACAACCAGCGCTACGACACCAACACCGTCGGTATCGAAATCAGCGTGCCGCTGTTTGCCGGTGGTGGCGTCAGCGCCTCGACGCGCCAGGCCAGCCGGCATCTGGAGCAGGCCGAGTACGAGCTCGACGGTAATACCCGCAGCACCTTGATCGAGCTGCGCAAGCAGTACAACGCCTGCGAGTCCGGTGCCAGTCGCCTGCGCGCCTACGAAAGGGCGCTGCAGGCGGCCGAGGCTCTGGTGGTGTCGACGCGCAAGAGTGTGCAAGGGGGCGAGCGGGTCAATCTGGATGTGCTCAATGCCGAACAGCAACTGGCGACCACCCGGCGTGACCTGGCGCGGGCGCGCTACGACTACCTGCTGGCCTGGATCAAGCTGCATTACCAGGCGGGGACCTTGAGCGAAGCGCAGCTGGCGCGGGTGGACGAAGCCTTCGTGGCGGCCGGCGGATAGGGGCGGCCATTGGGCCGCTCCCTGTCGCCATGGCCTCAGGCGGCGAACCCGCCATCGGCCAGCAGGCTGGCACCGGTGATGTAGCCAGCTTCCGGGCCGGCCAGATAGGCGACGAAGCTGGCGATTTCATCGGCATGCCCGTAGCGTCCGATCGCCATCAGCGGGATCAGGCTGTCGGCGAACTCGCCGTCGGCCGGATTCATATCGGTGTCCACCGGGCCAGGCTGCACATTGTTGACGGTGATGCCCTGGGGCCCGAGGTCGCGGGCCATGCCGCGGGTCAGGCCGACCAGCGCCGACTTGCTCATGGCGTAGGGCGCGCCGCCAGCGAACGGCATGCGTTCGGCGTTGGTGCTGCCGATGTTGATGATCCGGCCGCCCTGGCCCATGTGCCGGGCCGCAGCCTGGCTCGCCACGAACACGCTGCGCACGTTGATCGCCAGCATGCGGTCGAAGTCGTCGAGGTCGAATTCGGTCACTGGCGCCACGGCCAGTACACCGGCGTTGTTGACCAGGATGTCGAGGCGGCCGAAGGCTTTGACGGTGTCTTCCACCGCTTGCTGCACCGCACTGGCATCAGCGCTGTCGGCGCGCAAGGCCAGGGCGCGGCCACCCTCGGCGTTGATGGCATCAGCCAGGGCCTGCGCGGGGGCAGCGGAGCTGACATAAGTGAAGGCGACTTGCGCGCCTTCGCGGGCCAGGCGCCGGACGATGGCGGCGCCGATGCCGCGGGAACCGCCCTGGACGAGGGCGACTTTGCCTTCGAGGTTCGATACGTGGGACATGCTGCTCTCCTGAAGCGAGCAAGGCGGTGTGCCTTGGATGAGCCCAGTATCGGCTGGGTATTACCTGCTGATAAGATGGCAATCGCTATCGTCAGAGTGAACTTCTGGTTGGGAATCGCCCATGGAATCCTTCAGCAGCCTCGAGTGCTTCATCACCAGTGCCGAGGTCGGCAGCTTCGCCGAGGCCGCCCGGCGCTTGTCGATCACGCCTGCGGCGGTGGGCAAGAACGTCGCCCAGTTGGAGTCCCGTCTGGGTGTGCGCCTGTTCCAGCGCAGTACGCGCAAGTTGACCCTGACCGAGGCCGGGCAACGCTTTCTCGGTGAAGTGAGCGAGAGTTTTCGCAGCATCCAGTACGCCGTCGCCAACCTGGCCAGCAGCGAAGGCCAACCGGCCGGGGTGCTGCGGGTCAGCATGGGCATCGTGTTCGGGCGTTTGTACGTGCTGCCGTTGCTGGGGGAGTTCCTGCGCCGATACCCGGCAATCACCGCGGACTGGCATTTCGACAACCGCCAGGTCGATCTCATCGGCCAAGGGTTCGATGCCGCTATCGGCGGCGGCTTCGACCTGCCGCCGGGTGTCGTTGCGCGCAAGCTGGCGCCTGCACACCGGGTCTTGGTAGCGGCGCCTGAGTACCTGCAGCGGCACGCGCCGATCCAGATGCCGGAACAACTACCCCAGCACGACGGCATCCTGATCCGGTCGCCGCAGACCGGGCGAGTGCGTTCCTGGCCCCTGACCAGCCGCAGCCAGGAGCAGCGCCCGCTGCAATTGCGCCAGGCGATGACCATGAGCGACTCGGATGCCGCCTGTGCTGCGGCGGAGCAAGGGTTGGGGATTGCCTTGGTGAGCATGCCGTTCGCCGTGCCGTACTTCGCCAGCAAACGCCTGTGCAGGGTGTTGCCGGACTGGTATGTGGACGATGGCAGCGTCAGCGTCTACTACGCCGAGCGCAAGCTGCTGCCGGGCAAGACCCGCGCGTTCATCGACTATCTGGTGGCGTGTTTTGAGGCGCAGGGGTTGGCGAAGCAGTTCGATGCGATGGCAGGCGTCTGAATCCTGCCGTCAGTCGACTTCGACTACGAACTGCACCTGCGCCACCCCGGCGAGCATCAGGCTTACTTCGTCATCGAGTTTCTTGCCGATCAACTGCTTGCCAAGCGGCGAGCGCGGGGTGATCACGGTCACCAGTCCAGGGCCTTCGCCGATTTTCAGTCCGGCGCCCTCGGGGCCGAGAAACAGCAACTGCTGGCGACCTTGCTCGTCTTCAAGCGTTACCCGGTTGCTGAGCTGGATCCCCCGCGCCGGGTCGTAGTCGCGCAGCAGCAACTGCTGGTAGCTCAGCAGCGCCTGGCGGATTTCCGCGGTACGACGCGCCTGGCCGGTGGCGAGGTAGGAAGCTTCGAGCCCCAGGGTGTCGTACTTGTTCTCGGCGATGTTCTCTTCGGCAGTGGCGGTTTCGTAGGCGGTCTGGGCGGCGCGGCGCAGCACCTCCATGTCGTGCTCGAGGGTGTCGATGATGCGTGCGAGAAGGGTTGGCTTGTCCATGGTCAGCGGCAGAACTCCAGCACGTTGGCCTGGCTCTTGTCGGTCGGTGCATTGCGGTTCTGCTGTAGCCAGAACTGGCATTTGGGGTTGTTCAGGTTGCGCGGGTTGGCCTCGATGGCCTGTTGGGCTTGCTGCGTGTTCAGGATCTCCTTGTAGCGCTCGAACATCGCCTGCTGCGCGTCGGCCGGTTGCGGCGGGGCAACCGGGGCGGGGGCGGTGCGTGCCGGGGCCACTGCCTGGGCCAGTGGTGCGACCTGCTGCGGCCACAACTGCCAGGCCAGCCACAGGCTCAGGGCGATGGCCACGGCGCCGAGCCACAGGCCGAGGGCCACGCAGACAATCAACTGCAAAGGGTTCAGGGTGATCTTCAGTTCGCGGCGACGGGGCATCGTGGCCTCCTGGCAGGGGTCGATCGAGGGGCCATTGTCGCATGGCTGTGCGATTTGTTTTATTGCCGGATGCGGGTAGCGCTTTTGTCGGTGCCGGTTTATCCGCACAATCCATGGTTTTCTGCGCTGCGAGGGGAGTGGTCGTGAAAGCCACCTGGGACATTTTCTGCACGGTCGTCGACAACTACGGCGATATTGGCGTCACCTGGCGCCTGGGGCGCCAGCTCGCCGATGAGCATGCGTTGACCGTGCGCCTTTGGGTGGACGACCTGCAGGCGTTCGCACGCCTGTGCCCGGAGGCTGATCCACAGGCCGCGCGGCAATATCAGCGAGGCGTCGAGGTATGCCATTGGCCGGTCGATTGGCCCGCATGCGAAACCGCCGAGGTGGTGATCGGTGCCTTCGGTTGCCAACTACCGGCGGCCTATGTCGAAGCCTTGGCCGAGCGCTCGACACCGGCATTGTGGCTGAACCTCGAATACCTGAGCGCCGAGGACTGGGTCGAGGGTTGTCATGGGCTGCCTTCGCCACAACCCAATGGCCTGCGCAAAGTGTTTTTCTTCCCAGGCTTCACCGCCAATACCGGCGGCTTGCTGCGTGAAGGCGAACTGCTGGGCAAGCGTGCTGCGTTCGAGGAGGATGCTGCCGCGCGCAAGGCATTCCTTGCCGGCCTCGGCGTGAAACCTGCGCCCGAGGCGCGACTGATGTCGTTGTTCGCCTACGAGAACGCACAGTTGGGCCATTGGCTGGAAGCCCTGGCGGCAGACGATCAGCCCACCCACCTGTTGGTCCCCGAAGGTCGAATCCTGTCCGACCTGCATGCGTGGCTGGGTGAACGACTGGCCGTGGGCGAGGTGCGCCAGCGCGGGGCGCTGACCTTGCAGGTGCTGCCATTCGTCAGCCAGGACGACTACGACCGTATCCTCTGGTGCTGCGACTTCAATGCCGTGCGCGGCGAGGATTCCTTCGTGCGTGCCCAGTGGGCCGGGCGCCCTCTGCTGTGGCACATCTACGTGCAAGAGGAGAATGCTCACTGGGAAAAGCTCGAGGCTTTTCTCAAGATCTATCGACAGGGGCTGTCGGACGATGCCGCAGATGCGCTGGTGGCGTTGTGGCGTGCCTGGAACATGGATCGTGACATGGGCGAGGCCTGGCGCGGGGTGCTGAAACACTGGCCGCAACTGCAGACGCACGCCCGGCAATGGTGTCTGGAACAGGCCACTCGGCCGGACCTTGCCACAGCGCTGGTACAGTTTTACCGAAATTGGATATGATATGCGGCCTCGATTTTTATAAATCCATCCAGATTCGGATACTTCGTAATGAAAACTGGTAAAGAGCTGAAACCCGGTACCGTACTGCGGATCGACAACGACCCGTGGCTGGTCCAGAAAGCGGAATTCACCAAGTCGGGCCGTAACAGCGCGATCATGAAGACCAAGCTGAAGAACCTGCTGACCGGCTACAAGACCGAAACCGTCTACGGTGCGGACGACAAGCTGGACGACGTGATCCTGGATCGCAAAGAAGCGACCCTGTCGTTCATCAGCGGTGACTCGTACACCTTCATGGACACCACCGACTACACCATGTACGAGCTGAACGCCGAAGACATCGACGCCGTTCTGCCGTACATCGAAGAAGGCATGGAAGATGTCTGCGAAGCCGTCTTCTTCGAAGGCCGCCTGGTATCGGTTGAACTGCCGACCACCATCAGCCGTCAGGTTGTCTACACCGAGAACGCTGCTCGCGGCGATACCTCGGGCAAGGTCATGAAGCCTGCCAAGCTGAAGAACGGTACCGAGATTTCGGTAGCTGACTTCATCCAGATCGACGAGTGGATCGACATCGACACTCGCGACAACAGCTTCAAGGGCCGTTCCAAGAAGTAATCTTCTTGCGACCCACAAAAAACCCGGCCTTGGCCGGGTTTTTTGTGTCTGGCGTTTACTCAGACCGTCACGTGCAGGCGCACATCGACGTTGCCGCGGGTGGCGTTGGAGTATGGGCAGACTTTGTGCGCCTTCTCCACCAGGCCTTCGGCATCTGCCTGGGCCAGGCCCGGCAGGTTGATGTGCAGGTCGATGTCCAGGCCGAAACCACCGGGGATCTGGCCGATACCGACCTTGGCGGTGATCGAGGCGTCGGCAGGCAGGGCTTTCTTTTCCTGGCCGGCAACGAACTTCAGCGCGCCGATGAAGCAGGCCGAGTAGCCGGCAGCGAACAGCTGCTCGGGGTTGGTGCCTTCACCGCCAGCACCACCCAGCTCTTTAGGGGTGCTCAGCTTGGCTTCGAGCTTGCCGTCGCTGGAACGGGATTTGCCGTCGCGACCGCCAGTGGAGGTTGCTTCTGCGATGTACAGGGGAGTGACCTTTTGCATCTTGAGCCTCGCTTGTGTGCTGTGCGCCTTGGCGCTGGGTGGGTGTGGGTTTAAATTAGCGCGCAATCATTTAGTGCGCAAGATAAATTTTCGACCATTCGTCCGACAGGCTTTCACAGCATAGTCCTCAGAGGCTTTTTTGCAGGCTGTCGCGCAGGTCGAGCAGTTCGGCCTGCAGCTTCTGCAAGCGTTCCACCGTGCGCCCGGAGGCTTCCAGGATGCAGTGCGGCACCTTGCTGGCCTCATCGCGCAAATCACGGCCCTTGTCGGTCAGTTGCACCAGCACCACGCGCTCATCGTCGCGGCTGCGGGTGCGCTTGAGCAGGCCTTCGCTTTCCAGGCGCTTGAGCAGCGGGGTGAGCGAGCCGGGGTCGGTCAACAGGCGCTGGCTGATTTCGCCTACGGTCAGGCCGTCCTCCTCCCACAGCACGAGCATGGCCAGGTATTGCGGGTAGGTGAGGCCCAGGGCCTGCAACAAGGGTTTGTAGACCTTGGTCATCAGCAACGAGGTGGAGTGCAGGGCGAAGCACACCTGGTTGTCCAGCAGCAGCTCGTCGCAGGGGGCTTTGGTGTCGGCGTTCATGCAAGTCCTTGAATGAGTTCAGTTAAGAATCTAGCACGCAGATCGTTAGCGCGCTCATCAACCACGCATTCCACTGCGTAGCGCCAGGTCCCAGGGAGGGACCGGGCTGAAGCGGCTCTTGAGGAATTCGAGCAGCAAGCGGCTGCGAGAGTTCGTTTCATGTTCGAGCCGGAGTGCATAGATACCGGTGGTTTCCGGTTCGGGCAGGCCGTTTTCGCAGAATAGCGGCAGCAGTTCACCCCGTAGCAGGTATTCGCTGACCAGCCAGGTGGGCAGATGGGCGATGCCGAGGCCGGCGAGGGCGCCGAACAGCAGGGTTTCGGCGTTGTTGGCGGTCATACGCAGGCGTGCCGGGCGGTACAGGCGCACTTGGCCATCGACGGCGAAGCGCCAGGCGAACGGTGGTGCAAGGCCATCCCAGTCCAGGCCGTCGTGCTGCGGCAGCTCGCTGGGGCAGGTAGGCACCCCTCGCGCGGCCAGGTAGGCCGGGCTGGCGCAGGCGATGCGCACCATGTAGGCCAGCGGTGTGGCGACCAGTCGTGTGTCGGCCAGAGTGCCTGCGCGCAGCACCAGGTCGACCTCGCCCAGGTGGCTGCCGTGCATGTCGACGAAACTGTCGATCAGGCGCAGTTGCACATCGAGCCCGGGGTAGGCCACCAGGAAGTCGGCGATCGCGGGTGCCAGGTGACGGCGTCCGAAGGCTGCCGGGGCATCCATGCGGATCAGGCCTTCCGGTGCATTGCTCAGGGATACCGCTTCAGCGCGTGCCAGGCGCAGTTCCTCGATGATGCGCCGGGCGCGTTCGGCGAAGGCATTGCCCGCTGGGGTCGGGCGCACGGCATGGGTGCTGCGCACGAACAGGCGGCTGCCCACGGCGTTTTCCAGGTTGTCGATGCGTCGTGCGACTGCCGAAGGCGTCAAGGGGTGACGACGCGCGGCGGCAGAGAAGCTGCCGGTTTCCAGCACGTCGAGAAACAGACTCAGTTGTTCGGTGAGGATATCTGGACTCATGACCCTTCCCATGCTTTTGCGTAAAACGCAAAGCCATTGTGCGCTGCTGTGCGTTTCCCCGCCAGCCTGCACTGGGTAGCATGCCTGGATTGAGAATGCTGTCGGATGAGGCACTGATGATCGAGTGGGTGATGTACATCGTTTTAGGCGCGGCGCTGGGCACCATGGGTGGCCTGTTCGGCATCGGCGGCGGGTTGATTGCTATTCCCGCGCTGGGAGTGCTGTTCGGTCTCGACCAGCAACTGGCCCAGGGCACGGCGTTGGTGATGGTAGTGCCCAACGTGCTGCTGGCGCTGTGGCGCTACCATCAGCGCAACCGCATCGAGCTGCGCCATGCGGTGCCGCTTTCGCTGTGCAGTTTCATTTTTGCGTGGCTGGGGTCGATCTGGGCGGTCGGGCTCGATGCGCACTCCATGCGCCTGGGTTTCGTCGCGTTCCTGGTGGCGCTGGCGGTGTGGAACGTGGCACGCATGTTCATGAAGGTCAGCCCGCCGAGCAGCCAGTTGCGTTATCCCTGGCCTTGGCTGGGTGTGCTGGGTTGCTTCGCCGGTAGCATGGGCGGGCTGTTCGGTGTTGGCGGCGCGGTAGTGGCCACGCCGATCCTGACCAGCGTGTTCGGCACCACCCAGGTGGTGGCCCAGGGGCTGTCGCTGGCGCTTGCGGCGCCGAGCACCATGGTGACACTGCTCACCTATGGCGTTCATGGCAGCGTTGACTGGCATGCCGGTATTCCACTGGCGGTGGGCGGTCTGCTCAGCATCAGCTGGGGCGTGAAGCTGGCCCATGCGTTGCCCGAGAAAGTGCTGCGTACGCTGTTCTGCGTGTTTCTGATTGTCTGTGCGGTGATGCTGGGCCTGGAGCTGTAATCGCGTTTACCTGAAGCCGTCGATCACGTAGTCGGCCATGCAGTCGGTGATCGGCGAGTGGCTTTGCGCATTGCGCAGCAGCATCACATTGGCCACCGGTAACTGCGGCAGGCCCTGGTCTTCGCCGAGGATGCACAGAGGGTCGCTGATGAGGCTCTGCAACTGGGCTGTAACCGCCAGGCCTGCGCCGACGATGGCAAAGATGGCCGCCAGGCTTGGGCTTGTGTAGGCGATGCGGTAATCGATCCCCTGATGGTCCAGGGCGTTGCAGGCCCAGGTGCGGCAGAAACAGTCGGTGTTGAACATCGCCAGGGGCATCGGGCTCTGTTCGTGGGGGCAGAAGCCCTTGGCGGCTGCCCATACCAGGCGCTCCTGACGCAGCAGCTGGCCCACCTCGGCACCTGGCTCGCGGGTGATGATGGTCAGGTCCAGGTCCTGGCGCTGCATCAACTGCTTCGATGGCTCGCAATGCACCTCCACCTGGATCAGCGGATAGCTGCAGGCGAAGCTGGCGAGAATCGCCGGCAGAAAGCGCATGGCGTAGTCGTCTGGAGTGCCGATGCGCACCACGCCGACCATGTGCGGCATGCGCAAGGTGTTGAACACCTCACCGTGCAGCTTGAGGATGCGCCGGGCGTAACCCAGCAGCACCTGGCCCTCGGCGGTCAGGCGCACCTGGCGTCCGTCGCGTTCGAACAACTGGCGTTGGAGGATGTCTTCCTCCAGGCGTTTCATCTGCATGCTCACTGCCGACTGGGTACGGTTGACGACCTCCCCGGCGCGGGTGAAGCCGCCTTGTTCGGCGATGGCGACGAAGGTGCGCAAGACCTCGGCGTCGAGACTCTGGTAAGTGGACATTGCATCAATTCTCCAGATGCAAGACATAAGAAACATTCGTTGGATTGATCCTAAGCCCAGCGCGAGACTGAAGCCACTCACACGGAGGGCTTCACGATGAAAGGTCATTTCGGCGTCACGCACACCCCCTTCTCCTTGGGCCAACTTCTTGCACAGGCGCTTCAGCGACTGCTGCGCTGGCAACAGCTGTACCGCCAGCGGCGGCAATTGGCCAGCCTCAGCGACGATGCGCTGCACGATCTGGGGTTGAGTCGGGCGGATACCCTGCAGGAGGTGGAGCGCCCGTTCTGGGACGATCCATTGCGCAAATGAAGGTGTCGCTGCGGGGCAGGGCTGCCCCGCGGCGTTTACAGGCTGTAGTAGTAGCCGCGGCTGCGCAGGGCGACGATGCGGGGGCGGCCATCGGCGTGGGGGCCGATCTTCTTGCGCAGGTTGCTGACGTGCATGTCCAGGCTGCGGTCATAGAGCGTCAGTTTGCGGCCCAGGCCGATCTGTGCCAGCTCCTGCTTGTCCAATGGCTCGCCGGGTTGACGCAGCAGTGCTTCGAGGATGCGGCTCTCGGAGAGTGTCAGGCTCATCTCGCGCTGATCGATGCTGACCACCCCGCGCACGGGGCTGAAGGCCAGGTCGCCGATCTCGATCTGGGTGCTGGGCGCCGCCGGGTGGCTGCGGCGCAGCACGGCACGCAAGCGAGCGGTCAGCTCACGCGGGTCGCAGGGTTTGGCCAGGTAATCGTCGGCACCCAGTTCCAGGCCCAGGATGCGGTCCAGCGGTTCGCCACGGGCCGACAGCATCAGCACCGGCAGTTCGGCGTGGTCGCTGCGCAGTTGCTTGAGCAGTTCCAGACCGCTGCCATCGGGCAGCATTACATCCAGCACCACCGCCGCCGGGGCGTGGGCGGCCAGGGCCTGTCGCGCGCTCTCGCCGTCGTGGCAGGCGCGGACCGCAAAGCCTTCCTGGGTCAGCCAGCTGCCGAGCAGCTCGCACAACTCCTGGTCATCATCAATCAGTAACAGCTCGCTCATGACTCACTCAATTCAACCATTGTCGGCGTCTTCTGTGTCCGCCGCTGGCTAAGATACCGCAGACTGCCGACAACAGTGCAACGACCGATCCGATCAGGAACCATTGCTGCTGGTCGGTAAGCAGGTGCAGGGGGCTGCTGGCCTGCAGTTTTTCCACCGCAGCCTGCAGGCGCTGGTTGTCCTGGCGCAGGCGTTCGAGTTGGGTGCTTTCCCGGGCGCTGTCGGCATCTTGCAGCTGTTTGCTCAGCGCAGCGCGCTGTTTCTCGCTGTCTTCCAGGCGCTGCTGCAGCTCGGTGATGCGCGCGCCAGCTTCCAGCGACAGAGGTTGTTCGGCGAGAGCGAGGGGAGAGAGCAGCAACAGCCAGAAAAGCAGCAGGGACATCGGACCTTGGCGCATCGGAACTCCTGATTCTTGTTCGATTCAGAAGGTTGTCGGCAGTAGGTCGCAATAGATGAATCCGTGGATTGCCTGGGCCTGTTCGCGTGCAAGTCGTCGTCACGGCTTGCACGCGAACAGAAACGATCGGGCTCAGGGCAGCACTTGCTTGAACGGTTTGACTACCACCTTCTCGTACACGCCTGCTGCGATGTACGGGTCGGCGTCGGCCCAGGCCTGTGCGGCGGCAAGGGAGTCGAACTCGGCGACGATCAGGCTGCCAGTGAAACCGGCAGCGCCCGGGTCGTTGCTGTCGATGGCCGGATGCGGGCCGGCCAGGATCACTCGACCTTCGGCCTTGAGTTGCTGCAGGCGCTCGATGTGCGCAGGGCGGGCAGCCAGGCGTTTTTCCAGGGAGTTCGCGACGTCGCTGGCGATGATGGCGTAGAGCATGTCAATCCTTGGGTTTGGAGGTGGAAGGGTCGGCGTCGTGCAGATGGCGCGACAGGTACACGCCCTGGGCCACCAGGAAGATCACGGTCATGCCCAGGCTGCCGAAGACCTTGAAGTCGACCCAGAACTCCTGGAACGTGAAGGCGACGAACAGGTTGGCTGCGCCGCAGACCAGGAAGAACAGGATCCAGGCGACGTTCAGGCGGTTCCAGATCGTTTCGGGGAGTGTCAGTGCGTGCCCCATGATGCGCTTGATCAGAACCCGGTCGCCGATGAAGTGGCTGCCGGCGAAGGCCAGGGCGAACAACCAGTTGACCACCGGCGCCTTCCATTTGAGGAAGGTTTCGCTGTGGAAGGCCAGGGTGAGGCCACCGAAGACAAGGCACGCCACCAGTGTCAGCAACTGGCCTTTTTCGAGCTTGCGATGGCGCAGGAACAGCGCGCCGTAGACCACCACGGAGCTGAGGATGAGCATCGCCGTGGCGCTGTAGATACCGCCGAACTCAAAGCTTTGACCGGCAAACTCGACCGGGCGCGGGTCCAGCTTGTAGACGATGAAGAACAGCAGCAGCGGGATGAAATCGATGAATTGTTTCACAGTGGCAGCCAGAAGCGGGATGTGACGGCATAATAACAAACATCGATTCCGGCGAAAGCGCTCCTCCATGAATGTTGATCTGCACTGTCACAGCACGGCCTCCGACGGCGCCCTGTCGCCCACGGCACTGGTCGCCCGCGCCCACGAGCACGGGGTGCGCACGCTGGCGCTGACCGATCACGACACCCTCGAAGGGCTCCCCGAGGCGCGCCAGGCGTGTCTTGACCTGGGCATGCAATGGGTCAGCGGGGTGGAGCTGTCATGCACCTGGGGTGGGGCGACCATCCATGTGCTGGGTTACAACTTCCCCCTCGATGCACCGCCCCTGCTGGAGGCCATCGAGCAATTGCACCGTGGTCGCTGGCTGCGCGCCGAGGATATCGCCAGGCGTCTGGCGGGCAAGGGCATGCCGGATGCGCTCGAGGGCGCGCGTGCCGTACAGCAGGAGCTGGGTGACAGTGGCAACGCCCCGGCGCGCCCGCACTTCGCCGAGTTCCTGGTGCGCGCCGGGCACGTCAAGGACCGCGGTGAGGCGTTCCGCAAATGGCTGGGTGCCGGCAAGCTGGGCGACGTCAAGCTGCATTGGCCGACGCTCGAGGAAACTGTCGGGACCCTTCGCCAGTCCAACGCTTGGGTGAGCCTGGCCCATCCCATGCACTACGAACTGACTCGCAGCAAGCGCAGACGCCTGATCGCCGACTATATTCAAGCGGGAGGGCAGGCGCTTGAAGTGGTCAATGGCATGATGCCGCCCGAGCAAGTGGGCACGATGTCCATCCTTACCCGTGAGTTCGGCCTGCTGGCAAGCGCTGGCAGTGACTTCCACGGCCCCGGCACCTGGGGCGAGATCGGTGCC
The DNA here is from genome assembly GCF_057197165.1 of Pseudomonas sp. SYWMCR5. Lineage (NCBI taxonomy): Bacteria > Pseudomonadati > Pseudomonadota > Gammaproteobacteria > Pseudomonadales > Pseudomonadaceae > Pseudomonas > Pseudomonas sp. SYWMCR5. Next base: position 371,016 of record NZ_JBXUNH010000001.1, on the reverse strand, counting down.
TACCGGCCATTGCCCGAGGACCTGCCACCTCTGTGGCGCCGATTCAGCCATGAACAGCCTATGGCGGTATGAACAGGACGATTACGTGAGTCAATTCTTCCAGATTCATGCGGAGAACCCGCAAGCGCGCCTGATCAAGCAGGCCGTGGAGATCATCCGCAAGGGCGGGGTGGTGGTGTATCCGACCGACTCGGCATACGCCTTGGGTTGCCAGATCGGCGACAAGGCGGCGATCGAGCGGGTCCGGCGCCTGCGCGGCCTGAATAAAACGCACAATTTCACCTTGATGTGCTGCGACATGTCGCAGCTGGGGTTGTATGCCAAGGTCGATACCGGCACCTTCCGCCTGCTCAAAGCCCATATCCCCGGCCCGTACACCTTCATTCTCAACGGGACCCGCGAGGTGCCGCGCCTGTTGCTGCATGAAAAACGCCGTACCATCGGCCTGCGCGTGCCGGACCATGGCATCACCCTGGCGCTGCTCGCGGAACTGGGCGAGCCGTTGATGAGCGTCAGCCTGATCCTGCCCGGCGACGATGAGCCGATGACCGATCCCTACGAAATCCGCGAACGCCTGGAGCACCACGTCGATCTGGTCATCGACGGTGGCTTCGGCGACCTGAAGGCGTCCACCATCATCGACCTGTCCGGTGACGAGCCACAGCTGATCCGCGAAGGCTGCGGCGACCCCACGCCCTTCTTGGTCAACGCGTGAGCCAGGTGCAGGCCCCCGAAGCGCCGCAGCAACTGCAGTTGGCGCTGGTCTACGGTGAAGCCCTCACCGAAATGCCGGTTGATCTGTACATTCCCCCGGATGCCCTGGAGGTCTTCCTCGAAGCCTTCGAGGGCCCGCTGGACCTGCTGCTGTACCTGATCCGCAAGCAGAACATCGACATCCTCGACATCCCCGTGGCCGAGATCACCCGGCAGTACATGGGCTACGTCGAGCTGATGAAGTCGGTGCGACTGGAGCTGGCTGCCGAGTACCTGGTGATGGCCGCGATGCTCGCCGAGATCAAGTCGCGCATGCTGCTGCCGCGCTCCAGTGAAGTCGAGGAAGAAGAGGGCGATCCGCGCGCCGAACTGATCCGCCGCCTGCAGGAGTACGAGCGTTTCAAGGCTGCCGCCGAGGGCATCGATGAGTTGCCGCGGATCGGTCGCGAAGTGCTGGTGCCGCAGTTGGAGGCGCCGCAGGCCAAGGTACGTAAGCTGCTGCCCGACGTTGCGCTGGAAGAAATCCTGCTGTCCATGGCCGAGGTCATGCGCCGCAACGACTTGTTCGAGAGCCACCAGATCACCCGCGAGACCTTGTCGACCCGCGAGCGCATGAGCGAGGTGCTCGAGCGTCTGAAGGGCGGCGGCTTCGTGCCCTTCATCGAGCTGTTCAGCGTCGAGGAGGGCAAGCTCGGCGTGGTGGTCACCTTCATGGCGATTCTCGAGCTGGTGAAGGAATCGCTGATCGAACTGGTGCAGAATGAGCCTTTCACCCCGATCCATGTCCGTGCCCGGGCCGAGTGACAGTTAAGAGCGCCGATGAACCTGAACGAACCCCGCGACCTGGCGTCGCTGATCGAGGCCTTTCTGCTGGCCTCTGGCAAGCCGCAGTCCCTGGAGCGCCTCTTCGAGTTGTTCGAGGAGGCAGAGCGCCCGGCGCCGGCCGTGTTCAAGAAGGCCCTGGAGGTGCTCGGCAAGTCGTGCAATGGCCGCGCCTTCGAGCTCAAGGAAGTGGCCAGCGGCTACCGCTTGCAGATTCGCGAGGACTTCGCGCCCTGGGTCGGTCGCCTGTGGGAGGAGCGCCCGCAGCGCTATTCCCGTGCGCTGCTCGAAACCATGGCCTTGATCGCCTACCGCCAGCCGATCACCCGGGGCGAGATCGAGGACGTGCGCGGGGTGGCCGTCAACAGCAACATCATCAAGACCCTGATGGAGCGCGAGTGGATCCGCATCGTCGGCTACCGCGAGGTGCCGGGCCGTCCGGCCATGTTCGCCACCACCAAGGCGTTCCTCGATCATTTCAACCTCAAGAGCCTCGATGAGTTGCCGCCGCTGGCCGAACTGCGCGAGATGGAGCCAGAGCCTGTGCTCGACGACCTGGACGATGCGCCGGTGCCCGCGCACCTGCAGGCGTTGGCCGATGCCAGCTTGGGCGAGGATGAGCTTGAGGGCGAGGGTGAGCCGAAGGAGGAAACCAGCTTCCGCAGCCTGCTGGTGGAGCTGGATGCCATGGAAGAGGGGCTCAAGATCGACTTTGATGATTTACGCGAGGAAGAGGATGTGGTCGAGGACGAGGACAAGCCTTGATCTGCGCTGGCGTTTTGCGGGCTAACCGCCGAGCAGAAAAACTTCATCACCCCGATGCATCCGCCCCATGAACCGCGTACAATGCGCGCCCCCTTGGCGCATTCGCCGCCAAACCGCTTTCACTACACCGTACACCGGGAGGTGCCCAGATGAGTGACAAAGACCTGCAAGAAACCCAGATCACCCCGCCGTCCGGCGAAAAGCTGCAGAAAGTGCTGGCACGCATCGGCGTGGGTTCACGCCGTGACGTCGAAGCCTGGATCAGCCAGGGTCGCATCAAGGTCAACGGCGTCGAGGCCACCCTCGGCCAGCGCGTCGACCTGCACGATGCCATCGCTGTCGACGGCAAGCTGATCAAGCGCGAGGAAGCCGCCGAGGCGACCCGCCGCGTCATCATGTACAACAAGCCAGACGGCGAGATCTGCACCCGTGATGACCCGGAAGGCCGTCCGACCGTGTTCGACCGCCTGCCGCGCCCGAAAGAAGGCCGCTGGATCAATATCGGTCGTCTCGACATCAACACCACGGGCTTGCTGCTGTTCACCACCGACGGTGAACTGGCCAACCGCCTGATGCACCCCTCCTATGAGATGGACCGCGAGTACGCGGTGCGTGTCCGTGGCGAGGTCGACGACGAGATGATCGAGCGCCTCAAGGCGGGCGTGATGCTCGAGGACGGCCCGGCCAAGTTCACCGATATCCAGAAGGCGCCGGGCGGTGAAGGCTTCAACCATTGGTACCATTGCGTGGTGATGGAAGGCCGCAACCGTGAGGTGCGTCGCCTGTGGGAGTCCCAGGGCATGGTGGTCAGCCGCCTGAAGCGCGTGCGTTTCGGCCCGGTGTTCCTCAACTCCGACCTGCCGATGGGCCGCTGGCGTGAAATGAGCCAGGGCGAGATCGACATCCTCGCTGCCGAAGTCGGGCTGCAGCCGGTGGCGCTGCCGACCCTCAACCTCAAGGCCAAGGACAAGCTCGAGCGTCTGCAGCGCAAGTCCACGCGCCCCATGGGTCGTGGCGAGCGCGTGCGTGACCTGCGCCCCGCCAAGGACGCCGGCGAGCGTCAGCCACGCGCGGCCAGCGAGCGCCCGGCGCGTCCGGCACGTGAGGAAGCGCCGCGCAAGGGTAGCCGCGGCAGCGCCGTTGCCGAACGTCCTAGCGAGATGCGCAAGCGTCCTGCGCGTGCGGAAGGCGACAAACCAGCCGGCCGTGGTCGCGGTAAACCGCGTGGTTGATCGCATGTGGCGGTAAAAGGGCCAGCCTTCGGGCTGGCTTTTTTGTGCCTGGTCGAAAAGTGCGAGCCTTCAAGCTGCTGAACAGGAAGCGTTTTTTGTCATGCTGGAAAGTATTTGAACCATCTTGTAACGAAATTTATACGGAATCTGCCGGGATTACCGTTCGGTTTCCTGCCTTCCAGGCTGGTGTAAACAGATCTTGCCGCATGCCGCGCCGCAGAGCCTTCCATCGGCCATTCGCGCTATTGCCCAAAGCCCCGTCCCGCGCTGATATGACGGACATTGCCAAGTGCATCAGCCCACTCCTGCAGTCGGGCCTACACAACAACAAATGGAGGCGCCATGTACGCCGATCACTACGCCATTGATGGCCCTTGCCCCAGGACCGCTGCGTTTTTTCTCGAGGAAACGACGCAACGCGTTGACGCCTGCGCGCTCGCAGGGGTATACAATGCGCCGCGTTTTACCTGTGACCCCCTCGCGTACCACGCATTCTCGCCGACTCCCGGCTGATCCGCCCCAGGCTCCGTGCCAGGCGCGGCGCCAGGGTCCGGGAACCCAAGGTAACCACCTTGCCTCATTCCGCTGTGCCACGAGCGCGGCGGGTCCGATTCCGTCACAGATAAAAACAAGCAGGTGACTTCGTTCATGAGTGGACACAATTCGCAGCCGTCAGGCGAACTCAAGCGTGGCTTGAAGAACCGCCATATCCAGCTGATCGCCCTGGGGGGCGCCATCGGTACCGGCCTGTTCCTCGGCTCGGCCGGGGTGATGAAATCCGCCGGGCCCTCGATGATCCTTGGCTACGCCATCTGCGGCTTCATCGCCTTCATGATCATGCGCCAGCTCGGCGAGATGATCGTCGAAGAGCCCGTGGCCGGCTCCTTCAGCCACTTTGCCCACAAGTATTGGGGCGGCTTTGCCGGGTTCCTGTCGGGCTGGAACTGCTGGGTGCTTTACATCCTGGTGGGCATGTCGGAGTTGTCCGCCGTCGGCAAGTACGTCCACTACTGGTGGCCGGAAATCCCGACCTGGGTGACGGCGGCGGGCTTCTTCCTGCTGATCAACGCGATCAACCTGATGAACGTCAAGGTGTTCGGCGAGGCCGAGTTCTGGTTCGCGATCATCAAGGTGGCCGCCATCGTCGGCATGATCGCCCTGGGCGCGTACCTGCTCACCAGCGGCAGTGGCGGCCCGGACGCCTCGGTGGCCAACCTGTGGAGCCATGGTGGTTTCTTCCCCAATGGCGTGAGCGGATTGGTGATGGCGCTGGCGATCATCATGTTCTCCTTCGGTGGCCTGGAAATGCTCGGCTTCACCGCCGCCGAGGCCGACAAGCCCAAGACCGTGATCCCGAAGGCGATCAACCAGGTCATCTACCGCATCCTGATCTTCTACATCGGCGCCTTGGTTGTGCTGCTGTCGCTGACCCCGTGGGACAGCCTGGTGGCCAGCATCGATGCGTCGGGTGGTAGCTATGGCAGCAGCCCGTTCGTCCAGGTGTTCTCGCTGCTGGGCAGTGATGTCGCGGCGCACCTGCTGAACTTCGTGGTACTGACCGCGGCACTGTCGGTGTACAACAGCGGCACCTACTGCAATGCGCGCATGCTCTACGGCATGGCCGACCAGGGCGATGCCCCGGCGGGCCTGGCGAAGATCGACCGTCGTGGCGTGCCGGTGCGGGCGATCCTGGCGTCGGCAGCGTTCACCCTGATTGCCGTGCTGCTCAACTACTTCATGCCGCAGCATGCCCTGGAGTTGCTGATGTCGCTGGTGGTCGCGGCGCTGGTGATCAACTGGGCGATGATCAGCTACTCGCACCTCAAGTTCCGCCAGCACCTTGACCGTACCGGCCAGAAGCCGCTGTTCAAGGCGCTGTGGTACCCGTACGGCAACTACCTGTGCCTGGCCTTCGTGGTGCTGATCCTGGGCATCATGCTGCAGATCCCGGGGATCCAGATTTCGGTCTATGCGATTCCGGTGTGGCTGGTGGTGATGTATGTGTTCTATGTGATCAAGAGCAAGCGCATGGCGCAGGCGGGTACTGCGGCGGGTAGCGTGGCCAAGTAAGCCGGTAGCTTGATTCGGGAAACCCGGTGCCAGGGGCTGGTGCCGGGTTTTTTGTTGTCTGCTCGGGCCCTGTGGGAGCGGGCTTGCCCGCGAAAGCGCCCAACCAGGCAACCGCTAAATCTGCTCCAACAACCACCCGCGAAACGCCCTGAGAGAGGGCAGCGCCTCGTTGCGCGGCGGGTAGATCAGGTAATAGCTGCGCTGGCTGGCGAACGCCTCGCCCGGGCTGAACAGCTCGCCCTTGGCCAACTCCTCGGCCACCAGAATCCTCGGCACCAGGCCGATGCCGATCCCGGCGCGTACTGCCTGGATCAGGTGCGATGTCAGCTCGAAGCTCGGCCCCAGCCGCATGGCGCGGTGCGCCAGGCCGTGATGAGAAAACCATTCGCCCCAGGCATGCGGGTTGTTGGCGACATTGAGCAGCAACTCTTCGCTGATCCGTGCCGGCGTCCATGTGTCAGCTGCGCCCGCAGCCTGCGGCGGCAGGATCACCACCAGTTCCTCGGCATGCAATCGATGGCAGATCAGGCCGGGCAGGTCGTGGCTGGCCACGCCGATGGCGGCATCGATCTCGCTGGTGTCGAAGTTTATCGCCTCGATGCGTGAATGGATGTGCACCAGCATCCCGGGATGCGCGCTGTAGAACGCGTTCAGGCGCGGCAGCAGCCATTTCGAACCGAAGGTGGGAAGTGTCGCCAGGCGCAGGGTGCCTACCCCGGACTGATAGGCGAGGGCCTGCAGCGTGGCGCTGCGAATGCGCCCGAGGGCTTCGCTCAACTCGCGCTGGTACAGGCGCCCGACATCGGTCAATTGCACCTGGCGCCCCTCGCGGCGGAACAAGGTCAGGCCCAGTTGCTGCTCCAGCGCCTGGACCTGGCGGCTGACGGCGCTCTGGGTCAGTGACAGCTCGACGGCCGCGCGGGTGTAGCTTTCATGCCGGGCAGCGGCCTCGAACGCCAGCAGCAAGGACATCGATGGGGTCAGGTGGCGGTAATTCATTCATGAAACTCATCGATAGCGGCAGGATTATCCGTTTGCCCTCGGCTGGAAAGTACAGGAACATTGGCCTACTCGTCATCCGGCTCTGAGTTATTCATGCCGGCTGAGCAACAGAGCGTCGCCCGCCGGGTGATGCCAGACCGTGAACCTGCCCATACAAGAGGCCATCCTTCGATGATCGCCCAGTTGCCTGTCCGTGCGCCTGCCGCCGGCTACCCCGAATTCCTCGAAGCCCTGAGCGCCAGCGGCTTCCGTGGCCAGATCAGCGCCGACTACGGCACCCGTACGGTGCTGGCCACCGACAACTCGATCTATCAGCGCCTGCCCCAGGCGGCCGTCTTCCCGCTCGACGCTGACGACGTGGCACGCGTCGCCACGTTGATGGCCGAGCCGCGTTTTCGCCAGGTCAAACTGACCCCGCGCGGCGGTGGTACAGGGACCAACGGCCAGTCATTGACCGACGGCATCGTCGTCGACCTGTCGCGGCACATGAACACCATCCTCGAAATCAACACCCAGGAGCGGTGGGTGCGGGTGCAGGCCGGTGTGGTGAAGGATCAGCTCAACGCTGCGCTCAAGCCGCACGGGCTGTTCTTCGCCCCTGAGCTGTCGACCTCCAACCGCGCCACGGTCGGCGGCATGATCAATACCGATGCCAGCGGCCAGGGCAGTTGCACCTACGGCAAGACCCGTGACCATGTGCTCGAGCTGCACAGCGTGCTGCTCGGTGGCGAACGCCTGCACAGCCTGCCGATCGACGACGCTGCGCTGGAGCAGGCCTGCGCCGCACCTGGCCGGGTCGGCGAGGTCTATCGCATGGCCCGCGAGATCCAGCAGACCCAAGGCGAGCTGATCGAGAACACCTTCCCCAAGCTAAACCGTTGCCTGACCGGTTACGACCTTGCGCACCTGCGCGACGAAGAGGGCCGCTTCAACCTCAACAGCGTGCTGTGCGGTGCCGAAGGTTCGTTGGGCTACGTGGTCGAGGCCAAGCTCAATGTACTGCCGATCCCGAAATACGCGGTGTTGGTCAACGTGCGTTACACCAGCTTCATGGACGCCCTGCGTGATGCCAATGCGTTGATGGCGCACAAGCCTCTGTCGATCGAGACCGTCGACTCCAAGGTACTGATGCTGGCGATGAAGGATATCGTCTGGCACAGCGTCGCCGAGTACTTCCCCGCCGACGCCGAGCGCCCGACCCTGGGTATCAACCTGGTCGAGTTCTGTGGCGACGAGCCGGCTGAGGTCAATGCCCGTGTCGAGGCGTTCGTCGAACACCTGCGCAGCGATACCAGCGTCGAGCGGTTGGGCCACACCCTCGCCGAGGGCGCCGAGGCCGTGACGCGCGTCTACACCATGCGCAAGCGTTCGGTCGGTTTGCTCGGCAACGTCGAAGGCGAGGTGCGGCCGCAGCCGTTCGTGGAAGATACCGCGGTACCGCCGGAGCAGTTGGCCGACTACATCGCCGAATTCCGTGCGCTGCTCGATGGCCATGGCCTGGCCTATGGCATGTTCGGTCATGTCGATGCCGGCGTGCTGCACGTGCGTCCGGCGCTGGACATGAAAGACCCCGCCCAGGCCGCGTTGGTCAAGCCGATCTCCGATGCGGTGGCGGCGCTGACCAAGCGCTATGGTGGTTTGCTCTGGGGCGAGCATGGCAAAGGGTTGCGTTCGGAATACGTGCCGGAGTACTTCGGTGAGCTGTATCCGGCCCTGCAGCGGCTCAAGGGTGCATTCGACCCGTACAACCAGCTCAATCCGGGCAAGATCTGCACGCCGCCAGACAGCGCCGAGGGCCTGACGCCGGTCGATGGTGTCACCCTGCGTGGCGACCTGGACCGAAACATCGACGAGCGCGTGTGGCAGAGCTTCGGCAGCGCCGTGCACTGCAACGGCAACGGCGCCTGCTACAACTATGACCCCAACGACGCCATGTGCCCGTCGTGGAAGGCCACCCGCGAGCGCCGCCATTCACCCAAGGGGCGCGCTTCGCTGATCCGTGAATGGCTGCGCCTGCAGGGCGAGGCCAACATCGATGTGCTGGCCTCGGCGCAGCGCAAGGCGTCGTGGATCAAGGGCCTGCCCAAGCGCCTGGGCAACCTGCGGGCCCAGCGTCAGGGCCAGGAGGACTTCTCTCACGAGGTGTACGACGCCATGGCCGGCTGCCTGGCGTGCAAGTCGTGCGCGGGGCAGTGCCCGATCAAGGTCAACGTACCGGACTTCCGTTCACGCTTCCTCGAGCTCTACCACGGTCGCTACCAGCGCCCGCTGCGTGATTATCTGATCGGCTCGCTGGAGTTCACCATTCCGTACCTGGCCCATGTGCCGGGCGTGTATAACGCGGTGATGGGGTCGAAGTGGGTCAGCCGTCTGCTGGCTGACAAGGTCGGGATGGTCGACAGCCCACTGATCAGCCGCTTCAATTTCCAGTCCACCCTGACCCGCTGCCGTGTGGGTGTGGCCAGTGTGCCCGCCCTGCGCGAGCTGACCCCGGCCCAGCGCGAGCGCAGCATCGTGCTGGTGCAGGACGCTTTCACGCGGTACTTCGAGACGCCGCTGCTGGCTTCGTTCATCGAGCTGGCCCACCGGCTGGGCTACAAGGTGTTCCTGGCGCCCTACAGCGCCAACGGCAAGCCGCTGCACGTGCAGGGTTTCCTTGGTGCCTTCGCCAAGGCGGCGATTCGCAATGGCCGGCAGCTCAAGGTCCTGGCGGATTGCGGTGTGCAGCTGGTGGGGCTGGACCCGGCGATGACCCTGGTCTATCGCCAGGAATACCAGAAGGTCGACGGCCTGCAAGGCTGTCCGACGGTGTTGTTGCCGCAGGAATGGCTGATGGAGGCGCTGCCCGAACAGGCCGCAGGGCAGGGTGGCAGCTTCCGCCTGATGGCGCACTGCACCGAGAAGACCAACGTCCCGGCCAGCACCCGGCAGTGGGAGCAGGTCTTCGCGCGGATGGGGCTGAAGCTTTCCACCGAGGCCACCGGATGTTGCGGGATGTCCGGGACCTACGGGCACGAGGCACGCAACCAGCAGGCTTCGAAGACCATCTTCGAGCAGTCGTGGGCGACCAAGCTGGACAAGGAGGGTGAGGCGTTGGCAACCGGTTATTCGTGCCGCAGCCAGGTCAAGCGCATGACCGAGAAGCAGCTGCGCCATCCGCTGGAGGTGGTGTTGCAGTACGTGGTGCGCTGATCTCGCGGCCTCTTCGCGGGCAAGTCCGTGAAGAGGCCAGCGCAACCTTCAGCCGTGCTGCTCCCGTCCGAGCCGTGCCTGGCGGTACAGGTACAGGCTCAATACCAGCCCGCACATCGCCGCCCCGGCGGCAAACAGGAAGATCGACCTGAAGCCGAACCCTGAGGCCACCGCGCCCACCAGTGGCCCGGTGATCCCCAGCGACAGGTCGATGAACAGCGAATAGGCGCCGACCGCCGCGCCACGGTTGGCTGCCGACACCTGGTTCACCGCTTCCACCCCCAGTGCCGGGAACACCAGCGAGAAGCCGAAGCCGCTCAAGGCCGCGCCCACCAAGGCCAGCTGGGCGTTGGGTGCCAGCCACAGCATCAACAGCCCCAGGGTTTCCACCGACAGGCAGGCGATGGCCACGCGAAAACCGCCGATGCGGTTGATCAGATTGCCGAACAGCAGGCGTGCGCAGATGAAGCTGGCGCCGAACAGGCTCAGGGTCAGCGCCGCATCTGGCCAGTTGCGGCTGGCGTAGTAGAGGGTGATGAAGGTCGCGATGGTGCCGAAGCCGATCGAGCCCAGCGCCAGCCCCGAACCATGCGGGAACACCTTGCCCAGCACCTGCAGGAAGGGCAGGCGCTTGCCCGCCACCACCGGCGCGGCCTGCTTGGGCCAGGCCAGTGCCAGGCCAAGAACGCCCAGCAGAATGATGCTCGCACCCATGCTCCACAGCCCCAGGCCCTTGACCATCAGCACCCCCAGCGGTGCGCCGACGGCCAGCGCACCATAGCTGGCGATGCCATTCCAGGAGATGACCTTGGCGGTGTGTTCGGCGCCGACGCGGCCGATGCCCCAGCCGATCGAACCCGAGCCCACGAGGCTTTCCGCGCTGCCCAGTACCAGGCGCCCGATGAGCAGGCAGGTGAGGCTCAGCCAGGGCAGGTGGGTGAGGAAGCTGCAGGCCAGCATGAACACCCCGCTCAGGCCGCAGCCGAACAGGCCCCACATTACCGCCTTCTTGCTACCGAGGTTGTCGATGATACGGCTGGCGGTCGGGCGGCTGAGCAGGGTTGCCAGGTACTGCACGCTGATGACCAGGCCTGCGAGCACGGCGCTGAAACCCAGGTCGTTGTGCACATAGCTGGGCAGTACGGCAAGGGGGATGCCGATGTTCAGGTAGCCGATGAAGGTGAAGAGAACGATGGAGACGACTTGCAGGGTGACCGCAAGAGGGCGCGGTGAGTCGGGCATGGGGGCCTTCGAGGTTCTGGACTGTGTGAAAACGCGATGACGGGGGGTAGCCGCAGGTCAGCCGTTTTCACACGGTCGGTGGGGATGCGCGGTTATTCCTGATCGGCGCTGGATTGATCGTCACCTTCCTGCGAAGCAGGTGCCGGCTCGGCGGCGTGGGCGGTAACGGTTTGCTCTTCGGGGTTCAGGCTTGGGAAGGGAAGATTCGGGATTTCATGCATCTCGTCGTTCCTCGCAAGTGTGAGTGAAAAGGCGGCGCGTAGCGCAGTGGAAGCTTTTGCAAAGCCGGGGCAGGATACAGCAGTCTGGATGACAGTTTATAAATTTTCCTGTTCGCCGGTCGATTTGCGGGCGAATAGCGGACGATGTTCGCTTGGGTTCTGCCGGGAATGCATTCGCGCCGAACCGCTGCGGACGGTTCGGCGCGATCTGCCGGGCGTTACTTGCGCCCTTCAGCCGTCTCGGCCACCTTGTCGGTGCGTGCGCACATTATGAAATCGTTGCGGTGCAGCCCCTTGATCGAGTGGCTCCACCAGGTCACGGTGACCTTGCCCCACTCGGTGAGCAGGCCAGGGTGATGGCCCTCGGCTTCGGCGATTTCGCCGACGGCGTTGGTGAACGCCAGGGCGTGCTTGAAGTTCTTGAACAGGAACACGCGCTCCAGTTCCATGTGACCGTCGCGCACTTCAACGCTCCAGTCCGGGATCTCGCGGATCAATTCGGCCAGCTCTTCGTCGCTGACCTTCGGGGCGTCGGCGCGGCAGGCTTCGCAGTGGGCTTGGTTCAAGGCATTCATGGAGGTTTTCCGCTTTCGAGTTGTTGTCGGTAAGGCGGCTCAGGCCGCCTTGGGTGGGAATTTCGGCGCGTGCAGACCCAGCTGCATGGCGTGCTGGACCATGCCCATGATGTCTTCGTGGGCCAGGTCGAACAGGCGTTTCATGTTCGGCAGGACAAAGTACACCGGCTGCAGGATATCGATCCGGTAGGGCGTACGCATGGCTTCGATCGGGTCGAACACCTGGTGCTCGGGCTCGCTGGACAGGCTGTAGACGGTCTCTTTCGGTGACGAGAGGATGCCGCCGCCATAGATCTTGCGGCCCTGGGCGGTTTCCATCAGGCCGAACTCGATGGTCATCCAGTACAGGCGCGCCAGGTACACCCGTTGTTCCTTGGTGGCCGCCAGGCCGAGCTTGCCATAAGTGTGGGTGAATTCGGCGAACCAGGGGTTGGTCAGCAGGGGGCAGTGGCCGAAGATCTCGTGGAAGATGTCCGGTTCCTGCAGGTAGTCCAGCTCCTCCGGGGTGCGGATGAAGGTGGCGACCGGGAAACGCTTGCTGGCCAGCAGTTCGAAGAAGGTCTGGAAGGGGATCAGCGCCGGCACGCGGGCGACCTGCCAGCCTGTGGTGGCGCCCAGTACCTTGTTGACTTCGCCCAGTTGCGGGATGCGGTCATGGGGCAGCTTGAGCTGGTCGATACCGTCCAGGTATTCCTGGCACGCGCGGCCCTCGATCACTTTCAGTTGGCGGGTGATCAGAGTGTTCCACACGGCGTGCTCTTGCTGCGGGTAGTCGATAAAACCCTGCGCATCGGGCTCGCGGGCCACGTATTGCGTCTGTTTCATGGAGCTCTCCTGGTGAGGGCTTTCTTGTTATGGGTGGGGCGTGCCCTAGGAATAGCCCTCCGGCGGCGGTTTTGCACTGGCCTACCTGACAGGGAAGAAGCAGGAGGTAGAGTGTTTCTGTAACGATAATTTTACAATTTTAGGGTTATCCCGGAAAATCAAGGGAATCACGCTGATAGCCAAGGTATTTCTGTCAGCTTATCTTTACGAATTTTCTGCGCACCGATGAAAAAGTCGGCTGCCTCGGGGCCTTCCATGCGTATCAAAGTCCATTGCCAGAACCGCATCGGCATCCTGCGCGACATCCTCAACCTGTTGGTGGAGTACGGCATCAACGTGTTGCGTGGCGAGGTCGGCGGCGACCATGGCAACGCCATCTACCTGCACTGCCCAAACCTGATCAACCTGCAGTTCCAGGCCTTGCGTCCGAAATTCGAGGCCATCGCCGGGGTGTTCGGGGTCAAGCGCGTCGGCCTGATGCCCAGCGAGCGGCGGCACATGGAGCTCAATGCGTTGCTCGGGGCGCTGGAGTTTCCGGTGTTGTCGGTCGACATGGGAGGCAGCATCGTCGCAGCCAACCGTGCTGCAGCCCATTTGCTCGGGGTGCGCGTCGATGAGGTGCCGGGGCTGCCGCTGGCGCGCTATGTCGAGGATTTCGACCTGCCGGAGCTGGTCCGGGCCAACAAATCGCGGATCAACGGATTGCGCATCAAGGTCAAGGGTGACGTGTTCCTGGCCGATATCGCGCCCTTGCAGTCCGAACATGACGACAGCGAAGCCCTGGCCGGCGCGGTGCTGACCTTGCACCGCGCCGATCGCATCGGCGAGCGCATCTACAACGTGCGCAAGCAGGAGCTGCGTGGTTTCGACAGCATCTTCCAGAGTTCACGGGTGATGGCCTCGGTAGTGCGCGAGGCGCGGCGCATGGCGCCGCTGGATGCGCCGCTGCTGATCGAGGGGGAAACCGGCACCGGCAAGGAGTTGCTGGCCCGTGCCTGTCACCTGGCCAGCCCGCGTGGACAGGCGCCGCTGATGGCACTCAACTGCGCAGGGTTGCCGGAGTCGATGGCCGAGACCGAGCTGTTCGGCTATGGCCCTGGTGCGTTCGAGGGGGCGCGGGCCGAGGGCAAGCTGGGGCTGCTGGAGTTGACCGCGGGCGGCACGCTGTTTCTGGACGGGGTGGGGGAGATGAGCCCGCGCTTGCAGGTGAAGTTGCTGCGCTTTCTGCAGGACGGCTGTTTTCGTCGGGTCGGCAGCGATGAGGAGGTCTATCTCGATGTGCGAGTGATCTGCGCCACCCAGGTCGATTTGTCGGAGCTGTGCGCGCGGGGCGAATTCCGCCAAGACCTCTATCACCGGCTCAACGTGCTGTCGTTGCACATTCCGCCACTGCGTGAGTGCATGGATGGGCTGGAGGGGCTGGCGCAGCACTTCCTCGACCAGGCCAGTCGGCAGATCGGCTGTGCGTTGCCACGTCTGGCGCCGGCGGCGATGGACAAGTTGAGTCAATATCACTGGCCGGGCAATGTCCGGCAACTGGAAAACGTATTGTTCCAGGCCGTGTCGTTATGCGAGGGCGGCGTGGTCAAGGGCGAACATATACGCCTGCCGGATTATGGGGCGCGACAACCCCTGGGTGAGTTTTCGCTGGAAGGGGAACTTGCGCAAATCGTCGGGCGCTTTGAAAAAGCGGTGTTGGAAAGTTTGATGGCGGAGTTTCCAACTAGTCGGGCACTGGGGAAAAGACTGGGTGTTTCCCATACCACGATTGCCAACAAGTTGCGGGAGTATTCGTTGGGCAAGTCGGTGGATTGAAGAAGGTCCGAGTAAAGAACATCTAATCGACGGTGTTGTTTTCGCGGGCAAGCCCGCTCCCACAGAAGTATCGAGATCGGCCGAAGGGAGCGGGCCTTGGCGTTAGCCGTTGGAGCAACCGTTGCCCATCACGCGGTATTCGAGAATGTGCTTCTGGCCCTTGGAGTCTTCGTAGGTCATGCGCGCCGGCACCACTTCACAGACATTCGGGACTTCGCTCATGGACAGCACCTTGGCAATGTCCAGGTGTTGCGAGTAACTGTACTGTTCAACCGGAATCTGCTCGGCGTTCGTTGCAACATCATCGGCCATTGCCGCGCTGCAAACACTGCCAAGTACCAATACCAGTAACGCTTTCATTTTCAATTTACCTGTCTAAGGTCGTGAGGGGGCACGCGGCACTTGTGGTGCCGCGAGTACATCCAGAGTCTTACTGTCGAATTAGAGCGGGATTAACGTGCCTTCGTGGGGGCTGTTACAAGAAGTTAATCGCCTTGCCGTTGCTGGCGAGGTGAATTCTAGGAGTGCACCTTGAATTGAAAAAGACCCGGTTTTGATAAAGTTTTTCGGGCTTTTGACAGAATCGGTAACAATCATCGGTACGAACGTACCGGATTCTTCAGTGATGGCCTTATGCACCGCATGCTAGAGCGCCTCGATGAAATTTCGCCGTGGCGCATGCTGTTCGTTACTACCAACGTCGAATGGTCATGGCCGCTCTGGTACAGTTAAAACCGTCTCATACAAAAACAACTATTACACCGAGGTAACACAGATGAGTGCGGCTCCACTGTATCCCGTTCGTCCCGAGGTTGCGGCAAACACCCTGACCGACGAGGCCACCTACAAGGCCATGTACCAGCAGTCGGTGATCAACCCGGACGGCTTCTGGCGTGAGCAGGCCCAGCGCCTGGACTGGATCAAGCCCTTCACCAAGGTCAAGCAGACCTCGTTCGACGACCACCATGTCGATATCAAGTGGTTCGCAGACGGCACTCTGAACGTTTCCTACAACTGCCTGGACCGCCACCTCGCAGAGCGCGGCGACCAGCTGGCGATCATCTGGGAAGGCGATGACCCTTCCGAACACCGCAACATCACCTACCGCGAGCTGCACGAGCAGGTCTGCAAGTTCGCCAACGCCCTGCGTGGCCAGGACGTACACCGTGGTGATGTGGTCACCATCTACATGCCGATGATCCCGGAAGCCGTGGTGGCGATGCTGGCCTGTGCCCGTATTGGCGCTATCCACTCCGTGGTGTTTGGTGGTTTCTCTCCCGAAGCCCTGGCCGGGCGCATCATCGACTGCAAGTCCAAGGTCGTCATCACCGCCGACGAGGGGCTGCGTGGTGGCCGCCGCACGCCACTCAAGGCCAACGTTGACCTGGCGCTGACCAATCCGGAAACCAACAGCGTGCAGAAGATCATCGTGTGCAAGCGCACCGGTGGTGACATCGCCTGGCACCAGCACCGCGACATCTGGTACGAAGACCTGATGAAGGTCGCCTCCAGCCATTGCGCGCCCAAGGAGATGGGGGCCGAGGAAGCACTGTTCATCCTCTATACCTCCGGTTCCACCGGCAAGCCCAAGGGCGTGCTGCACACCACGGGTGGCTATCTAGTCTATGCCGCGCTCACCCACGAGCGCGTATTCGACTACCGCCAGGGCGAGGTCTACTGGTGCACCGCCGACGTGGGTTGGGTCACCGGTCACAGCTATATCGTCTATGGCCCGCTGGCCAATGGCGCGACCACACTGCTGTTCGAGGGTGTGCCGAATTACCCGGACATCACCCGCGTGTCGAAGATCGTCGACAAGCACAAGGTCAACATCCTCTACACCGCGCCGACTGCCATCCGCGCGATGATGGCCGAAGGTCAGGCGGCGGTCGCCGGTGCCGATGGCTCGAGCCTGCGCCTGCTGGGTTCGGTGGGCGAGCCGATCAACCCTGAAGCCTGGAACTGGTACTACAAGACCGTCGGCAAGGAGCGCTGCCCGATCGTCGACACCTGGTGGCAGACCGAGACCGGCGGCATCCTGATCAGCCCGCTGCCGGGCGCCACCGGCCTCAAGCCGGGCTCGGCGACCCGTCCGTTCTTCGGTGTGGTGCCGGCACTGGTGGACAACCTGGGCAACCTGATCGATGGCGCGGCCGAGGGCAACCTGGTGATCCTCGATTCCTGGCCGGGGCAGTCGCGTTCGCTGTATGGCGATCACGACCGCTTCGTCGACACCTACTTCAAGACCTTCCGTGGCATGTATTTCACCGGTGACGGTGCGCGCCGCGACGAAGATGGCTACTACTGGATCACTGGTCGGGTAGACGATGTGCTCAACGTTTCCGGCCACCGCATGGGGACTGCCGAGATCGAGAGCGCGATGGTCGCCCATTCGAAGGTTGCCGAAGCCGCGGTGGTGGGTGTGCCGCACGACATCAAGGGGCAGGGCATCTATGTCTACGTCACCCTCAATGCAGGCGAGGAGTCCAGCGAGCAATTGCGCCTCGAGCTGAAGAACTGGGTGCGCAAGGAAATCGGCCCGATCGCCTCGCCGGATGTCATCCAGTGGGCGCCGGGCTTGCCCAAGACCCGCTCGGGCAAGATCATGCGGCGTATCCTGCGCAAGATCGCCACGGGTGAGTACGATGCGCTGGGGGATATCTCCACTCTGGCCGACCCGGGTGTGGTGCAGCACCTGATCGACACGCACAAGGCCATGAGCCTGGCGACGGCGTGATGACTCTCGCGGGGTAAACCCACAGGCTCTGCTCAAGCAAACCCCGCCGTATACCGGCGGGGTTTTTGCATTCTGTTACCCGACATTCATCGGTAACCCGCTGCTGTCACCGTGATTGCACTGAAACGGGGCCAGAGGAAACATTTCTGTGCCTTCGGAGTGCGTTCTTGTAGCCATTTCTTGCAGCCTTGCACCCTGCACTTGCCGGATTACAAGGCTTTGCCAATAATAGGCCCGCTTATTGCTTCGTCTAAAGGTTGTTTTCCTTTTGCGCTTGCATGTTTCGCAAGAGCTGTCAATATCGCCGCCCGCAGCTTCAGGCGCTTCTGTACGTAGTTGTCGCTTTGAAGAAATATCGACTACCGGGCTGTCGTTAAAATGCCACTCACTCGCTCGTGGTCTGCGACCTTGGTCGAACCCTGCGCGGCTCGCGTTGTACTCATTCGCATATCCGGCAATCGTGTCCCTGCCGGGTATTGCCCCGTACCGATGGAGTTACCTGATGAAGAAGCTTGCACTGCTTGGCGCCCTGGCGCTGTCTGTGTTTTCCCTGGTCTCGCAGGCCGACGAGAAGCCGTTGAAGATCGGTATCGAAGCCGCCTACCCACCCTTCGCCTTCAAGCAGCCTGATGGCAGCATCGCTGGTTTCGACTACGACATCGGCAACGCCCTGTGCGAAGAGATGAAAGCCAAGTGCACCTGGGTCGAGCAGGAGTTCGATGGCCTGATCCCGGCGCTGAAAGTGCGCAAGATCGACGCCATCCTGTCGTCGATGTCGATCACCGATGATCGCAAGAAGTCCGTCGACTTCACCAAGCGCTACTACCTCACCCCAGCGCGCCTGGTAATGAAGGAAGGTATCACCGTCAGCGACAGCCTCGACGAGCTCAAGGGCAAGAAGATCGGCGTGCAGCGCGGCTCTATTCACGACCGTTTCGCCAAGGAAGTGCTGGCACCCAAGGGCGCCACTGTCGTGCCTTACGGCACCCAGAACGAAATCTACCTGGATGTCGCCGCAGGTCGCCTCGATGGCACCGTGGCCGATGCTACCCTGCTCGAAGACGGCTTCCTGAAAACCGACGCCGGCAAGGGCTTTGCCTTCGTCGGTCCGTCCTTCACCGACGTGAAGTACTTCGGTGACGGCGTCGGCATTGCCGTGCGCAAGGGCGACAAGGCCAACGCCGATCGCATCAACGCTGCCATCGACGCCATCCGCGCCAATGGCAAGTACAAGCAGATCGAGGCCAAGTACTTCAACTTCGACATCTACGGCCCCGAGTCGAACTAAATCGTCGAGTTTCACCTGTGCAATGGTGCAAACAGCAGAATCTCTGAGGTTTGCACCATTTTTCATTCCCAAGTCCTGAGGAATCCCAATCATGTTGAAAGGCTACGGGGCAGTCATCCTCGAGGGGGCGTGGCTGACGTTGCAGCTCGCCCTGTCGTCGATGGCCCTGGCCATCGTTCTCGGCCTGATCGGCGTGGCCTTGCGGCTGTCGCCGGTGCGCTGGCTGGCCTGGCTGGGCGACCTGTACTCCACGGTGATCCGTGGCATTCCGGACCTGGTGCTCATCCTGCTGATCTTCTACGGCGGCCAGGACATCATCAACCGGGTCGCGCCACTGGTCGGCTACGATGACTACATCGACCTGAACCCGATGATCGCCGGCATCGGCACACTGGGCTTCATCTTTGGCGCGTATCTGTCGGAAACCTTCCGCGGCGCCTTCCTCGGCATTCCCAAGGGGCAGGCCGAAGCTGGTGCGGCCTATGGCATGAGCAGCCGGCAGGTATTCTTCCGCATCATGGTGCCGCAGATGATCCGCCTGGCCATTCCGGGCTTCACCAACAACTGGCTGGTGCTGACCAAGGCCACTGCGCTGATTTCCGTGGTCGGCCTGCAGGACATGATGTTCAAGGCCAAGCAGGCGGCGGATGCCACCCGCGAACCCTTCACCTTCTTCCTGGCGGTGGCGGCGCTGTACCTGGTGCTGACCAGCGTCTCGCTGCTGGCGTTGAAGTATCTCGAGAAGCGCTACTCGGTGGGCGTAAAGGCGGCTGAACTATGATCTTCGACTACAACGTCATCTGGGAGGCCATGCCGCTGTACATCGGCGGTTTGCTGACCACCCTCAAGCTGCTGGCGCTGTCGCTGTTCTTCGGCCTGCTGGCGGCCATCCCGCTGGGGTTGATGCGGGTGTCGAAGCAGCCGCTGGTGAACATGACCGCATGGCTCTACACCTACGTGATCCGCGGCACGCCGATGCTGGTGCAACTGTTCCTGATCTACTATGGCCTGGCCCAGTTCGAGGCGGTGCGCGAGAGCATCTTCTGGCCGTGGCTGTCGAGTGCGACCTTCTGCGCCTGCCTGGCGTTCGCCATCAACACCAGCGCCTACACCGCCGAAATCATTGCCGGCAGCCTCAAGGCCACGCCTCATGGCGAGATCGAGGCGGCCAAGGCCATGGGCATGTCGCGCTTCAAGATGTACCGCCGCATCCTGTTGCCTTCGGCCCTGCGCCGGGCGCTGCCGCAGTACAGCAACGAAGTGATCATGATGCTGCAGACCACCAGCCTGGCGTCGATCGTCACCCTGATCGACATCACCGGTGCTGCGCGCACGGTCAACGCCCAGTACTACCTGCCTTTCGAGGCCTACATCACGGCGGGCGTGTTCTACCTGTGCCTGACCTTCATCCTCGTGCGCCTGTTCAAGATGGCCGAACGTCGCTGGCTCAGCTACCTGGCGCCGCGCAAGCACTGACCGCTCTGTGAGAATCGACAGCATGTACAAACTCCAAGTCCAAGACCTGCACAAGCGCTACGGCAGCCACGAGGTGCTCAAGGGCGTCTCGCTCGAAGCCAAGGCAGGCGATGTGATCAGCATCATCGGCTCGAGCGGTTCGGGCAAATCCACCTTCCTGCGTTGCATCAACCTGCTCGAACAGCCGCATGCCGGCAAGATCCTTCTCAACAACGAGGAGCTCAAGCTGGTCGCCGGCAAGGACGGCGCGCTCAAGGCCGCCGACCCCAGGCAACTGCAGCGCATGCGCTCGCGCCTGTCGATGGTGTTCCAGCATTTCAACCTGTGGGCGCACATGACCGCACTCGAGAACATCATCGAGGCGCCGGTGCATGTGCTGGGCATGAGCAAGAAGGAGGCGCTGGAAAAGGCCGAGCACTACCTGGCCAAGGTGGGTGTGGCGCATCGCAAGGATGCTTTCCCCGGGCACATGTCCGGCGGTGAGCAGCAGCGCGTGGCGATCGCTCGCGCCCTGGCCATGGAGCCTGAGGTGATGCTGTTCGACGAGCCGACCTCGGCGCTCGATCCTGAACTGGTGGGCGATGTGCTCAAGGTCATGCAGTCGCTGGCCCGGGAAGGCCGCACCATGGTGGTGGTCACCCACGAGATGGGCTTTGCCCGCGAGGTGTCCAACCAGCTGGTGTTCCTGCACAAGGGGGTGGTCGAGGAGCGGGGCAATCCGCGTGAGGTGCTGGTCAATCCGCAATCCGAGCGTCTCAAGCAGTTTCTCTCCGGCAGCCTGAAGTAAAGGCTGCATTCCTGCACCAGAATAGGGCATGCTGCGCAGCGAGCGCGGCATGACCCGTGCCTCACTCGACTTCAGGTTTCGGACCTAGCCTATGACCACCCAGCGAATCGGATTTCTTATCTGGCCCGGCACCAAGCCGCTGACCCTGGCCCTGGCCGAGGAAGTGCTGCAGGTGGCCCAGCGGGTGCATCCTGATGTGGTTTACGAGCTGGCGTACCTGCAGGCCGAGCCAGCCGAGGAGGGCGCCTGGCGCTTGCCGGGCGAGCCCTGGAACGGGCGCCTGGAGGGCCTCCAGAAGCTCCTGCTGCTTGCTGACGAGCCGCCGCTGGCGGTGGGTTCGGCGCTGTCGGCGGCGCTCAAGCACCTGGCCCGCAGTGGCTGCATGATCGGTGGGTTGTCGGCGGGCGTGTACCCGCTGGCCTTGCTGGGCCTGCTCGATGGTTACCGGGCCGCGGTGCACTGGCGCTGGCAGGACGACTTTGCGGAGCGTTTCCCCAAGGTCATCGCCACCAGTCATCTGTTCGACTGGGATCGCGATCGTCTGACCGCCTGTGGCGGCATGGCGGTGACCGACCTGCTGCTGGCGGTTCTGGCCCGTGACCATGGCGCGGAGCTGGCCGGGGCGGTGTCCGAGGAGCTGGTGGTCGAGCGCATTCGTGAAGGCGGGGAGCGTCAGCGTATCCCGTTGCAGAATCGTCTGGGCTCCAGCCACCCCAAGCTGACCCAGGCCGTGCTGTTGATGGAGGCCAACATCGAGGAGCCGCTGACCACCGACGAGATCGCCCAGCATGTCTGTGTCTCGCGCCGGCAGTTGGAGCGGATCTTCAAGCAGTACCTCAATCGCGTGCCCAGCCAGTACTACCTGGAGCTGCGCCTGAACAAGGCGCGGCAGATGCTGATGCAGACCAGCAAGTCGATCATCCAGATCGGCTTGTCGTGCGGGTTCTCCTCCGGGCCGCATTTCTCCAGCGCTTACCGCAACTTCTTCGGCGCCACGCCGCGGGAAGACCGCAACCAGCGGCGCAGCAGCAGCCCGTTCGAGTTGAGTTCGGCGCCGGCCGAGCGCGGGTGAGGTCGGGGCGAGTCCGCTCCCATAGCTGCCCCGCTGATTCTGAGTTCGGCGGGGTAGCTGTGGGAGCGGGCTGATCCCGCGATAGGGCCGCCGCGGGCGCCTCCCTCTCCTGTGAACACCCGTTCTCTCAATTTCCCCGCCCCTCTCCCCGCCACCCCGCCCGCCCGTTACACTGCGCGATTGCGACACTGTTTGTCGCATTGCCGAAAACCCAGGTAAAACAGGGGTTGGCGCTGTAACAAGTTGTCGCCTGGCAGCAAGGACAGGCGCCGATCAGTCCTTACAATCCCCCCATCGCTCGCCACTTTCAGGCCAGCGTTCCTCTTCAGGAGACTCAGATGTCCGTTGAGCAAGCCCCGGTGCAACGTGCCGATTTCGACCAGGTCATGGTTCCCAACTACTCCCCGGCGGCCTTCATTCCTGTTCGAGGCGAGGGCTCCCGCGTCTGGGACCAGTCGGGCCGCGAGCTCATCGACTTCGCCGGCGGCATCGCGGTGAACGCCCTGGGTCATTGCCACCCGGCGCTGGTCAAGGCACTGACCGAACAGGCCAACACCCTGTGGCATGTGTCCAACGTCTTCACCAACGAGCCGGCCCTGCGCCTGGCTCACAAGCTGGTCGACGCCACCTTTGCCGACCGTGCCTTCTTCTGCAACTCCGGCGCCGAAGCCAACGAGGCCGCCTTCAAGCTCGCCCGGCGCGTCGCCCATGACCGCTTCGGCCCGGAAAAGCACGAAATCATCGCCACCGTGAACAGCTTCCACGGTCGCACCCTGTTCACCGTCAGCGTCGGCGGCCAGCCCAAGTACTCCGACGGTTTCGGGCCGAAGATCACCGGCATCAGCCATGTCCCGTACAACGACCTGGAAGCGCTGAAGGCACAGATCTCCGACAAGACCTGCGCCGTGGTGATCGAGCCGATCCAGGGCGAGAGCGGCGTGGTTCCGGCGGACAAGGCCTACCTGGAAGGCGCGCGCAAACTGTGCGACGAGCACAACGCCCTGCTGATCTTCGATGAAGTGCAGACCGGCGTCGGCCGTACCGGTTCGCTGTACGCCTACCAGCACTACGGCGTGACCCCGGATATCCTGACCAGCGCCAAGAGCCTGGGCGGCGGCTTCCCGATCGGTGCCATGCTGACCACCACCGAGCTGGCCAAGCACCTGGCCGTTGGCACCCACGGCACCACCTATGGCGGCAACCCGCTGGGCTGCGCCGTCGCCTGTGCGGTGCTGGACGTGATCAACACCCCTGAGACGCTGGCAGGCATCAAGACCAAGCACGCGCGTTTCAAGACCCGCCTGGAAAAGATCGGCCAGGACACCGGTCTGTTCACCCAGGTGCGTGGCGTCGGCCTGCTGATCGGCTGTGTGCTGAGCGAGGCCTGGAAGGGCAAAGCCAAGGACATCCTCAATGCCGCCGAGAAAGAAGGCGTGATGGTGCTGCAGGCCGGTCCTGACGTCGTGCGCTTCGCGCCGAGCCTGGTGGTCGAGGACGCTGACATCGACGAGGGCCTGGACCGCTTCGAGCGCGCTGTGGCCAAGCTGACCCAGGGCTGATCGCCCTGCGGTCCCATCGCCGGGGCGGATCGTACTGCGCCGGCGATACCTGAATTCCAGTGCAGGTGCCTGCTTGTGCAAGCAAGGGTGTGCCCGCCGTTCTTCCGTGCCGACCGGGTCGGCCCGTATTCCAAAGGAGTGACACCATGCTGGTGATGCGCCCCGCGCAAATGGCGGATCTGAATGAAGTGCAGCGCATGGCTGCCGACAGCCCCATTGGTGTCACCTCGCTGCCCGATGACGCGGGCCGCCTGGGCGACAAGATCGCCGCCTCGGAAACCTCCTTCGCCGCCGAGGTGAGCTTCAACGGTGAAGAGAGCTATTTCTTCGTGCTTGAAGACAGCACCTCCGGCAAGCTCGCCGGCTGCTCGGCCATCGTCGCCTCGGCCGGCTATTCCGAGCCGTTCTACAGCTTTCGCAACGAAACCTTCGTGCACGCCTCGCGCGAGCTGAAGATCCACAACAAGATCCATGTCCTGTCGCTGTGCCACGACCTGACCGGCAACAGCCTGCTGACCAGCTTCTACGTATTGCCCGAACTGGTGAACAGCGGCTGGGCCGAGCTCAATTCGCGCGGTCGCCTGCTGTTCATGGCCTCGCATCCCGAGCGTTTTGCCGACTCGGTGGTGACCGAGATCGTCGGCTACAGCGACGATCAGGGCGAGTCGCCGTTCTGGGACGCCATCGGGCGCAACTTCTTCGACCTCAACTACGCCGACGCCGAGCGCCTGTGCGGGCTGAAGAGCCGGACCTTCCTCGCCGAGCTGATGCCGCACTACCCGATCTATGTGCCCCTGCTGCACGACGAAGCCCAGGAAGCCATGGGCCAGGTGCACCCGCGCGCGCAGATCACCTTCGACATCCTGATGCGCGAGGGCTTCGAGACCGAGCACTACATCGACATCTTCGACGGTGGTCCGACCCTGCATGCGCGCACCTCGGCGATCCGCTCGATTGCCCAGAGCCGCGTGGCGCCGGTCAGGCTTGACGATACGCCAGTCAAAGGCGGCCGCCCCTACCTGGTGTGCAACGGCCAGTTGCAGGACTACCGCGCCGTGCTGCTGGAGCTGGACTGGGTGCCGGGCAAGCCGGTGGCACTGAGCAATGAAGCTGCCGACGCCCTGGGCGTCGGTGAAGGTGGCAGCGTCCGTCTGGTTGCCGCCTGAGCCTGCGCGAAGCTGGCAAGCGCGATTCGCGGCAGGCAGAGGCCGCCGCACAAGGAGATAGCATGATCGTTCGTCCTGTACGCAGCAGCGATTTACCTGCGCTGATCGAATTGGCCCGCAGCACCGGTACCACCGGGCTGACCACGCTTCCTGCCAACGAGGAGCGACTGGCCCGCCGTGTCGGCTGGGCCGAGAAGAGCTTCAGTGGCGAAGCCGAGCGCGGCGACACCGACTACCTGTTCGTGCTGGAGAACGACGAAGGCCTGGTGGTCGGCATCAGCGCCATCGCCGGCGCCGTCGGTTTGCGCGAGCCTTGGTACAACTATCGGGTCGGTCTGACGGTCAGCGCTTCGCAAGAGCTGAACATCTACCGCGAGATCCCGACCCTGTTCCTGGCCAACGACCTGACCGGCAACTCCGAGCTGTGCTCGCTGTTCCTGCGCAGTGACTACCGCAGCGGGCGCAATGGGCACCTGCTGTCGAAGTCGCGCATGCTGTTCATCGCTGAATTCCCTGACCTGTTCGGCAAGAAGATCATCGCCGAGATGCGTGGCATGTCCGACGCTGCCGGTCGTTCGCCGTTCTGGGAAAGCCTGGGCCGTCACTTCTTCAAGATGGAATTCAGCCAGGCCGACTACCTCACCGGCGTGGGCAACAAGTCGTTCATTGCCGAGCTGATGCCCAAGTTCCCGCTGTACACCTGCTTCCTGTCGGAGGCTGCGCGCAGTGTCATCGGGCGTGTGCACACCGACACCGAGCCTGCGCTGGCGATGCTCAAGCGCGAGGGCTTCAACTATCAAGGCTACGTCGACATCTTCGATGCCGGCCCGGCGATCGAATGCGAGACCGCGAAGATCCGCGCCGTGCGCGAGAGTGAGACCCTGGTACTGGCCGTCGGTACGCCGGGTGACGACGCCACGCCTTACATCATTCACAACCGCAAGCGCGAAGACTGCCGCATCACCGCAGCGCCCGCGCGCCTGGCGGCCGGGACATTGGTCGTCGATCCGCAGACTGCCAAGCGCCTGCGCCTGGGCGTTGGCGATAACGTTCGCGCTGTGCCGCTGACTGCACCTCGGGAGGCCCAATAATGACCACGCATTACATCGCCGGAAACTGGCAGGCCGGCCAGGGTGACGCCCTGCAATCGCTCGACCCGGTCAGCCAGGCCGTGGTCTGGCAAGGGCAGGGCGCGGCGCCTGCTCAGGTCGACGCTTCTGTGCAGGCGGCGCGCAAGGCCTTCCCGGCCTGGGCGCAACTGAGCCTGGAGGCGCGCATCGCCGTACTAGAAGGCTTTGCCGACCAGCTCAAGGCCAACGCCGAGGAGCTGGCCCGCTGCATCGGTGAGGAAACCGGCAAGCCCTTGTGGGAGTCGGCCACCGAAGTCACCAGCATGGTCAACAAAGTGGCGATCTCAGTGCAGAGCTACCGCGAACGCACCGGTGAGAAGAGCGGCCCGCTGGCGGACGCGACCGCCGTGCTGCGCCACAAGCCGCATGGTGTGGTGGCAGTGTTCGGCCCATACAACTTCCCCGGCCACCTGCCTAACGGTCATATCGTGCCGGCATTGCTGGCGGGCAACTGCGTGGTGTTCAAGCCCAGCGAACTGACCCCCAAGGTCGCCGAGCTGACGGTCAAGTGCTGGATCGCTGCCGGGCTCCCGAGCGGTGTGCTCAACCTGGTGCAGGGCGCGCGCGAAACCGGCGTGGCGCTGGCGGCCAACCCGGGTATCGATGGGCTGTTCTTCACCGGTTCCAGCCGCACCGGCAACCTGCTGCACCAGCAGTTCGCCGGTCGCCCGGACAAGATCCTGGCGCTGGAAATGGGCGGCAACAATCCGCTGGTGGTCGATGAGGTCAAAGACCTGGACGCCGCGGTCTACACCATCATCCAGTCAGCGTTCATTTCGGCCGGGCAGCGTTGCACCTGTGCCCGCCGCCTGCTGGTGCCGCACGGCGCCTGGGGTGACAAGCTGCTTGCGCGCCTGGTCGAGGTCAGTCGCAGCATCAGTGTCGGCGCCTTCGATCAGCAACCAGCGCCGTTCATGGGTTCGGTGATTTCGCTGCAGGCTGCCGCTGCCTTGCTGGCGGCGCAATCCGAACTGCAGGCCAAGGGCGCGCAGGCGCTGCTGGAAATGACCCAGCCAAAGGCCGGTGCGGCCTTGTTGACGCCAGGCATCCTCGATGTGACGGCAGTTGCCGACCGGCCCGACGAAGAGTTCTTCGGCCCACTGCTGCAGGTGATTCGCTACAGCGACTTCGACGCCGCGATCGATGAGGCCAACAACACCCAGTACGGCCTGGCAGCCGGGCTGCTGTCCGACTCGCGCGCCCGTTACCAGTACTTCTGGCTGCGCAGCCGCGCCGGTATCGTCAACTGGAACAAGCAACTCACCGGCGCCGCCAGCAGCGCACCGTTCGGTGGCGTGGGGGCCAGCGGCAACCATCGGGCCAGTGCCTATTACGCGGCGGACTACTGCGCCTATCCTGTGGCTTCGCTGGAGACCGCCAGCCTTGCCCTGCCGGCGACCCTGACGCCGGGCGTCACCCTATAACAACAGGTCTCGGAGCTAGCCGATGAAATCCTATGAAGTGAATTTTGATGGCCTGGTGGGGCCAACCCACAACTACGGCGGCCTCTCGTACGGCAACGTGGCCTCGCAGAGCAATAGCCAGCAGTGCTCCAATCCGCGAGAAGCGGCGCGCCAGGGCCTGGCGAAAATGAAAGCCCTGATGGAGATGGGCTTCAAGCAAGGCGTGCTGGCCCCGCAGGAACGACCGGATGTGGCTGCCCTGCGCCGCCTGGGCTTCACCGGCAGCGACGGCGAAGTGATCCGTCGCGCCGCCAAGGAGGCCATGCCACTGCTGGTCGCCAGTTGCTCGGCCTCGAGCATGTGGGTGGCCAACGCCGCCACCGTCAGCCCCAGCGCCGACACGGCAGACGGCCGGGTGCATTTCACTGCAGCCAACCTCAACTGCAAGTACCACCGCAGCATCGAACACCCGACCACCAGCCGTGTGCTGGCGGCGATGTTCGCTGATGAGCAGCATTTCGCCCATCATGAGGCGCTGCCGGCGGTGGCCCAGTTCGGCGACGAGGGTGCGGCCAACCATACGCGTTTCTGCCGTGCGTACGGCGAGTCGGGCGTGGAGTTCTTCGTCTATGGCCGCAGCGCCTTCGATGCGCGCTACCCGGCGCCACAGAAGTATCCGGCGCGCCAGACCCTCGAGGCCTCCCAGGCTGTGGCCCGGTTGCATGGCCTGGGTGAGCAGGGCGTGGTCTACGCTCAACAGAATCCGGCGGTGATCGACCAGGGTGTGTTCCATAACGACGTGATTTCGGTAGGCAACGGCGAGGTGCTGTTCTACCACGAGGACGCCTTCCTCGAGACCGACACGGTGCTTGGCCAGCTGCAAGCTAAACTGGCTGCAAAGGGCGGCAACTTCCAGGCCATCCGCGTGCCGCGTTCGGCCGTGACGGTGGAAGACGCAGTGCGTTCGTACCTGTTCAACAGCCAGTTGCTGTCGCGCGACGACGGCTCCATGCTGCTGGTGGTGCCTGAAGAGTGCCGCAACAACGAGCGGGTGTGGAGTTACCTGAACCAGCTGACCGGCCAGCAGGGCGTGGTGAAGGAGGTCAAGGTGTTCGACCTCAAGCAGAGCATGCAGAACGGCGGTGGCCCTGCCTGCCTGCGCTTGCGCGTGGCCCTGAAGGAAACGGAACTGGCGGCGGTCAACCAAGGCGTTATCATGACCGCCCCGCTGTACGACACCTTGGTGCAGTGGGTCGACAAGCACTACCGCGACCGCCTGGGCGAAGCTGACCTTGCCGACCCGCAATTGCTGGACGAATGCCGTACGGCACTGGATGAGTTGACCCAGATCCTGAAGTTGGGTTCGGTCTATCCGTTCCAACGCCAACCTTGATAGAGAGAATTGCAATGTCCGACGCCCTGCGCCTGATCCTGGAAGATGAAGACGGCACCCAGCTGGAAACCTCCTGCACCCGCTTTGCGGTGGTCTGGCAAGGCAAGGAGGTCTGGATTCAGCAGGATGGCCGCGGTCAACTGCTGATCGGTGTCGATGTCGAGGAAGGCGATACCGAGTACGCCAACCTGCTGCTGCGCCCGATGGCCACCAACCTGGTCAGCCTGCAACTGGAGATGGAGCCTGCCGAGGTCGGTGAAGAAGACGATCACGTGCACGGTCCGGACTGCGGTCACCACCACTAAGGAAATACCCTATGCTCGCCCTCGGCAAACTGCTTGAGCTGACCCTGACCGATCACGAACCGGCCGAGAAGACCCAAGTGACCCCCAAGGGCGTGCGTTTGCGCTGGTTGGGGGAGGGCGCGCTGGAAGTGCGTCCGGCCGAGAGCGAGGATTGTGGGCTCGACCTGTTGTTGTCGGCCGGCATCCATGGCAACGAGACCGCGCCGATCGAGTTGCTCGAGCGGCTACTGCATGGTGTGGCCAACGGCAAGATCAAGCCGCGTGCCCGGGTGTTGTTCCTGTTCGGCAATCCAGCGGCGATACGCAAGGGCGAGCGCTTCATCGAGCAGGACATCAATCGCCTGTTCAACGGTCGTCATGAGCTTTCCAGTGGTTTCGAGGCGCTGCGCGCCGCGGAACTCGAGCAGTTTGCCCGGGTGTTTTTCAGCAAGCCCGAGCGCACTCGCCTGCATTACGACCTGCACACGGCCATTCGTGGTTCGAAGATCGAGCAGTTCGCGCTGTACCCGTTCAAGGAAGGGCGCAAGCACTCACGGCGCGAGCTGGCGCGCCTGGCGGCCGCCGGCATGGAAGCTGTGCTGCTGCAGAGCAAGTCGTCGATCACCTTCAGCGCCTTTACCTATGAGCAGCTCGACGCCGAAGCCTTCACCCTGGAGTTGGGCAAGGCCCGTCCGTTCGGGCAGAACGAGCAGGTCAACCTCGACAAGCTCGAGACGCGCCTGGTGCAGTTGATCGAGCATACCGAACCTGAGACCGAGCAGAGCCTCGATGGCCTGAAGCTCTTCAGTGTCGCCCGGGAAATCATCAAGCACAGCGACAGTTTCCACCTGCACCTGCCGGCGGATATCGAGAACTTTTCCGAGCTGAGCAAGGGCTATCTGCTGGCCGAGGACCTGGCCGAAACACGTTGGATCGTGGAAGAGGAGGGGGCACGTATCATTTTCCCCAACCCAAAGGTCAGGAACGGTTTGCGGGCAGGGATCCTGATCGTGCCGGATTCCGGGCAGCGCCTGGGATAGGTGTTCAGGGGTAGGTCAGTCTCGGTGGTAGGCCCAGTTCGTGTCGCAAGGCATTTTCGTTGAACGGCGCAGGATTGGTGTCGGTGTCAGGGGTCCTTGGGTCGTCGTCGAAATCGAACAAGGAACCTGGGTTCTCTAGTCCGACAGCCAAGCGTTCGATGTTGTCGTTTACGCTTCCGGTCGCGAAGTTCCAGACGTGACAGAGCTCATGGTAGAGCATCACCAGCGAGGGTGCATCGAGCCTGGAGGCTAGCGGGTTGTAGCCGACTTCGCAGTTCAGGATGCGGTCGCCTCGTGCGCCGTTTCGGATTGTCGGGTCCCCTTGGGCAGGATCAAATCGAGCATAAGCATTGTCCATCGCTGATGTCGGCGTAATGACGACTTTCACCTTGTGCGCCACCAACTGTTCCAGAAGCACCGAGGCACTCGGGCTGGCCCGTAGCATCACCAGCTGGCGCCTGACTTTGTCGGTGTACGCGGTATCACCCTGGATATCGAAGGTTTCGAGGTATTCCGCTGGTAGCTCTGCAGCGTATGCCTCGTAGAGCAGTGGTGCGTTGAAACCCTCCTCGACGAGAATGCTGGTGGCGTTGCCGTAGAGTCGATCGTCCAGTGGCCCTGTTGACAGGCGATTATGTCCGGCGAAGGCCTCGATGGTCGCATTGCCCGCGTTGACCCTGATGACATCGTCGCCAGCGCCAGCATACAGCGTGCTGTGGGCGGCGGCGCTGTGCAGGGCGTCGTTGCCCTTGCCGCCATCGATTTCCGCTTGCCGGACCCCCTCTACCACGATGTGGTCATCGCCTGCCCCGGCATCAATGAGCACCGAGCCGGCATTCAGGGGCTGGCCGTCAGGAGGCAATTGGCCCTCGATCCGGATGCTGTCGTTGCCATCGCCGGTCTCTATCACGATGCGGCTGTCGAGGGTGGATTCGACAAATACGTTGTCGTCACCGGCGCCGGTGCGGATATGCAGCATCTCTGTTTTTGCCAGGGCCAGCGTATAGCGGGCGCCTTCGATGCGCAGCACGATGCCTTCGGGGCTTGGATGAACCGACAGTTCGGTGTCTGGGGCCAGTGCTTCGATCAGCAGCGTGTGGTCATGGCGGCTGATCGCCAGTGGGCCGCTTCTGTATGGCAGTCGTTGTGTCAGCACAAGGCCGGAAGGGGTGTGGATCTTCAGGTCTTCGGGCGCCATGGGCGTCTCCTTTCATGGGGGAGATTGCATTCTGACGTTGGTTCGGTGGTTCCAGTGGTACTCATGTACCGCCTGAATAATCAGCATGAGAAGGCGGATGAAGGGGATTTAATTTGCCGCCTATTCCCTTTTCCCTTCCTCTGGGCGGTAATTGGCTTGTCAGTGACGAAAGCCGCGATTTAGCATCCGCTCATGTCGTTTTTGCCCGGTCGCAACGGAAAAACTGTCCGATTGCCGGTTTCCATCGCATAAACACACTGCACCTCGATTGCAGGACCGATATAATGCGGCCCTTTGCCGTCGTTTCGTCGATCCGACGCGTTAGCCCAAACGGCCGCCGTTTCCGTGGAAGAACCTATGAAAAGCGCAGAAATCCGTGAAGCCTTCCTTCGCTTCTTCGAAGAGCAGGGACATACCCGAGTCGCCTCCAGTTCGCTGATCCCGAACAACGACCCAACCCTGCTGTTCACCAACGCAGGCATGAACCAGTTCAAGGACTGCTTCCTGGGTGCCGAAAAGCGTGCCTACACCCGCGCTGTCAGCAGCCAGAAGTGCGTGCGCGCCGGTGGCAAGCACAACGACCTGGAAAACGTCGGCTACACCGCGCGTCACCACACCTTTTTCGAAATGCTGGGCAACTTCAGCTTCGGTGACTACTTCAAGCGCGACGCGATCACCTTCGCCTGGACCTTCCTGACCTCCGACAAGTGGCTGAACCTGCCCAAGGAAAAGCTCTGGGTCACCGTCTACGCCACCGACGACGAAGCCTACGACATCTGGACCAAGGAAGTCGGCGTGCCGGCCGAGCGCATGGTGCGGATCGGTGACAACAAGGGTGCTCCGTACGCTTCCGACAACTTCTGGACCATGGGCGATACCGGTCCTTGCGGTCCGTGCACCGAGATCTTCTACGACCACGGCGCCGACATCTGGGGTGGCCCGCCCGGCTCGCCGGAAGAAGACGGCGACCGCTACATCGAGATCTGGAACAACGTCTTCATGCAGTTCAATCGCACTGCCGACGGCGTCCTGCACCCGCTGCCCGCCCCGTCGGTGGACACCGGCATGGGCCTTGAGCGCATCAGTGCGGTCATGCAGCACGTGCACTCGAACTACGAGATCGATCTGTTCCAGAGCCTGCTCGACGCCGCGGCCCAGGCCATCGGTTGCCGCAACGAAGAGCAGTCGTCGCTGAAAGTGGTCGCCGACCACATCCGTTCCTGCGGCTTCCTGATCGCCGACGGCGTACTGCCGTCCAATGAAGGCCGTGGCTATGTGCTGCGCCGCATCATTCGCCGCGCCTGCCGCCATGGCAACAAACTTGGTGCCAAGGGCAGCTTCTTCCACAAGGTCGTGGCTGCACTGGTCAACGAGATGGGTGAAGCCTTCCCCGAGCTCAAGAACCAGCAGGCGCACATCGAGCGCGTACTCAAGACCGAGGAAGAACAGTTCGCCAAGACCCTCGAGCAGGGCCTGCGCATCCTCGAGCAGGACCTGTCGCAGCTGCAGGGCAAGGTCGTGCCGGGCGACGTGGTGTTCAAGCTGTACGACACCTACGGCTTCCCCATGGACCTGACTGCCGACATCGCCCGCGAGCGTGAGCTGACCATCGACGAAGCCGGCTTCGAGCGCGAGATGGACGCCCAGCGCGAGCGCGCCCGCTCGGCCAGCGCCTTCGGCATGGACTACAACAGCCTGGTCAAGGTCGATACCGCCACCGATTTCCTCGGGTACAGCACCACCGAAGGCCAGGGCAAGATCATCGCCCTGTACAAGGATGGCCAGTCGGTCGATCAGCTGGGCGAAGGCGAGGAGGGCGTGGTCGTCCTGGATCGCACGCCGTTCTATGCCGAATCTGGCGGTCAGGTCGGTGACAGCGGCTACCTGCAGGCTGGGGCTGCGCGCTTCGACGTGCGCGACACCACCAAGACCGGCGGTGCCTTCCTGCACCACGGCGTGGTCGCCAGCGGCGCGCTGCTGATTGGTGCCCCTGTCGAGGCTCGCGTGGATGCCGACGTGCAGCACGCGACCTCGCTGAACCACTCCGCCACCCACCTGCTGCACGCTGCACTGCGTCAAGTGCTGGGCGAGCACGTCCAGCAGAAGGGCTCGCTGGTCGACAGCCAACGCCTGCGTTTCGACTTCAGCCACTTCGAGGCGGTGACGCCTGCGCAGATCAAGGCCCTGGAAGACATCGTCAACCGCGAAGTGCGCAAGAACTCCGCGGTCGAAACCATCGAGACCGATATCGAGACCGCCAAGCGCAAGGGCGCCATGGCGCTGTTCGGTGAGAAATACGGCGACACCGTGCGTGTGCTGAGCATGGGCGGCGACTTCTCGGTCGAGCTGTGCGGGGGTATTCATGCCAAGCGCACCGGCGATATCAGCCTGTTCAAGATTATCAGTGAAGGTGGCGTAGCCTCCGGTGTGCGTCGTATCGAGGCGATCACCGGTGCTGCGGCGCTGGCCTACCTGAACGCTGCCGAGGAGCAGGTCAAGGAAGCTGCGCAACTGGTCAAGGGTAACCGCGACAACCTGATCGACAAGCTGTCGGCTGTGCTCGAGCGCAACCGTCAGCTGGAGAAGCAGCTCGAACAGCTGCAGGCCAAGGCCGCCAGCGCCGCAGGGGACGATCTCTCCAGTGCGGCCGTTGAGGTCAAGGGTGCCAAGGTGCTTGCCGCTCGCCTGGATGGGCAGGATGGCAAGGCGCTGCTGGCGCTCGTCGATCAGTTGAAGAACAAGCTCGGCCATGCAGTGATCCTGCTGGGCAGCGAGCATGAGGGCAAGGTCGTGCTGGTGGCCGGCGTGACCAAGGACCTCTCCAGCCAACTCAAGGCTGGTGACCTGATGAAACAGGCCGCTGCGGCGGTTGGCGGCAAGGGCGGTGGTCGTCCGGACATGGCCCAGGGTGGCGGCGTCGACGTCGCTGCACTGGATCAGGCCCTGGCACTGGCCGTGCCGTTCGCCGAGCAGGGGCTTTGAGATGACGCGCCCCGTAGTCTTGTTGCGGGGCGCGTCAGGAAGGATTGTTTACTGGGTGCCCTTCGTGGGCTGAGGCACTTTGAAATGGCGTTGATCGTACAAAAATTTGGCGGCACCTCCGTCGGCTCCATCGAGCGGATCGAGCAGGTGGCCGACAAGGTCAAGAAACACCGCGAGGCGGGCGATGACCTGGTGGTTGTGCTGTCGGCCATGAGCGGGGAAACCAACCGCCTGATCGACCTGGCCAAGCAGGTCTCCGATCAGCTGGTTCCGCGTGAACTGGACGTTATCGTGTCGACCGGCGAGCAGGTGACCATCGCGCTGCTGGCCATGGCGCTGATCAAGCGTGGCGTGCCGGCGGTGTCCTACACCGGCAACCAGGTGCGCATCCTGACCGACAGCGCGCACAACAAGGCGCGCATCCTGCAGATCGATGACCAGAAGATCCGCGCCGACCTCAAGGCTGGCACCGTGGTCGTGGTCGCAGGTTTCCAGGGTGTCGACGAGCACGGCAACATCACCACCCTCGGGCGTGGTGGCTCCGACACTACCGGTGTTGCCCTGGCGGCAGCGCTGGGTGCCGACGAGTGCCAGATCTACACCGACGTCGACGGCGTCTATACCACCGATCCACGCGTGGTGCCGCAGGCCCGTCGCCTGGAGAAGATCACCTTTGAAGAGATGCTGGAAATGGCCAGCCTCGGTTCCAAGGTGCTGCAGATCCGTTCGGTGGAGTTCGCCGGCAAGTACAACGTTCCGCTGCGCGTGCTGCACAGCTTCAAGGAGGGTCCGGGTACCCTCATTACCATCGATGAAGAGGAATCCATGGAACAGCCGATCATTTCCGGTATCGCCTTCAACCGTGATGAGGCCAAGCTGACCATTCGCGGCGTGCCGGACACCCCGGGCGTTGCTTTCAAGATCCTCGGCCCGATCAGCGCCGCGAACATCGAAGTGGACATGATCGTGCAGAACGTCTCGCACGATAACACCACCGACTTCACCTTCACCGTGCACCGCAACGAGTACGAGAAGGCTCTGAGCGTGCTGGAGAACACCGCGCGCGAAATCGGTGCCCGTGAAGTGATCGGCGATACCAAGATCGCCAAGGTGTCGATCGTCGGCGTCGGCATGCGCTCCCATGCGGGCGTGGCCAGCCGTATGTTCGAGGCCCTGGCCAAGGAGAGCATCAACATCCAGATGATCTCCACCTCCGAGATCAAGGTGTCGGTGGTGATCGAAGAGAAGTACCTGGAGCTGGCCGTACGCGCGCTGCATACCGCGTTCGAGCTCGATGCGCCTGCTCGACAGAGCGAGTGACGCATTGCCCTGGGGGGGCGCGGCTCTGGCCGCGCCCTTCGCGTTTCTGGCGGTCATGCAGGTTACTGTCCTTTCCTGCCTGACCGCCGATAAAGAGGGCTGGGCCTTCGTCCCGAGCTGCCCTCTGTTTCCAACAGACTGTTGTCCCTGAATGAACTGCGTGAGGAGAAAGCTATGTTGATTCTGACTCGTCGGTGCGCCGAGAGCCTGATCATTGGTGATGGTGAGATCACCGTGACGGTCCTGGGTGTCAAAGGCAACCAGGTACGAATCGGTGTGAGTGCCCCTAAGGAAGTGGCTGTTCACCGCGAGGAAATCTACCTGCGGATCAAGAAAGAGAAGGACGAAGAACCAACCCTTTAATTTTTTTGAAGTTTTTTTCAAAAAAGGGTTTGCAAACGGGGAAGGGTCTGGTTAATATACGCCCCGTGTTGCGGTGAGGTGGCCGAGTGGCCGAAGGCGCTCCCCTGCTAAGGGAGTATACCTCATAAGGGTATCGGGGGTTCGAATCCCCCCTTCACCGCCATTCTTCGTGTAGGGCGCTGTAATCGGTCAAAACGCTTAAGTCGTTGAAATTAAACGAAAAAGTACTTGGCAAAACGATTTGGCGAACTATAATGCGCGGCAAGACACGGACTCATAGCTCAGCTGGATAGAGTACTCGGCTACGAACCGAGCGGTCGGAGGTTCGAATCCTCCTGAGTCCG
>NZ_JBXUNH010000001.1:0-334899 GCF_057197165.1 Pseudomonas sp. SYWMCR5 | reverse complement strand
GACTCATAGCTCAGCTGGATAGAGTACTCGGCTACGAACCGAGCGGTCGGAGGTTCGAATCCTCCTGAGTCCGCCACTTTCTGAAGTGGTTTTGCTTGTCAAGGCAGCTTCAAAAACCAGTGGTAATCTGGTCTAAAACTACCAACCACGGACTCATAGCTCAGCTGGATAGAGTACTCGGCTACGAACCGAGCGGTCGGAGGTTCGAATCCTCCTGAGTCCGCCACACCAAAAAGCCCGCTCCTGTAGCGGGCTTTTTCTTTTCTGCCGTTTCACGGATTTGTCAATGCCACACGGCTAGACTCCGTATGAACACCACTGCACATCGATGTGCTTTTTCACTGCTGCCTGCCGTCGCACTGTTGGCTTCGAGCGTTGTCACAGCTTTATCGCGCAAACGATTGTTCCGGCCAAAAATTTAAGCGATCTGACAGCTTGAGCAGTGTATGATTGCGCCCGTCAGCCCCGCCGGGGCTTGTGGAATACCACCATGGACTTACCCAGTAGTTACCCCTTAATACGCGTTATCAAGCCAGATCTGACCGATTGATTCTCCCGGCGTGCTCCGCTGCTGGGAGTGGAGTTCGCCTATGACCGAAGTCGAAGTAAAGAAAGTCCAAGAGAGCCTGCAGGATCGCCTCGCCCAGGTGATCGAACTGCTGCAGCGCCAGCGCGTCGTTGAAGACCTGACTCATCGTCAGGAAGGTCAGCACAACGACCTGGTGGAAAACCTCGTCCACCGCCAGAACCTGGTCGAGCTGCAGCGCAAGCTCGATGATCTGCACCCCGCCGACATCGCCTACATCCTCGAAGCCTTGCCCCTGCAAGATCGCCTGACGGTCTGGCAACTGGTGCGCTCGGATCGCGACGGCGACATCCTCCTCGAAGTCTCCGACGCCGTGCGTCAGACGTTGATCGCCGACATGGACGATCACGAGCTGCTGGCTGCGGCCAAGGAAATGGACGCGGACGAACTGGCTGACCTGGCGCCTGAGCTGCCGCGTGACGTCGTCCACGAGCTGATGGAAAGCCTCGATGCCCAGCAGCGCGAACGCGTGCGTTCTGCCCTGAGCTACGACGAGGAGCAGGTCGGTGCACTGATGGACTTCGAGATGGTCACCATCCGCGAAGACGTCAGCCTGGAAGTGGTACTGCGTTACCTGCGTCGGCTCAAGGAGCTGCCGGGGCACACCGACAAGCTGTTCGTGGTCGATTACGACGGCATTCTGAAGGGTGTGCTGCCGATCAAGCGTCTGCTGGTCAACGACCCGGACAAGAAGGTGGCGGAGGTCATGGCGACCGACCCTGTCAGCTTCAAGCCCGAGGAAGATGCCTACGATGCTGCCCAGGCTTTCGAGCGTTACGACTTGGTTTCCGCACCAGTGGTCGACAAGAGCGATCGTCTCATTGGTCGTCTGACCATTGACGAGATGGTCGACCTGATTCGTGAGGAGAGCGAGAGCGAAGTGCTCAACATGGCCGGTCTGCGCGAAGAAGAAGATATCTTCGCCTCGGTCTGGCGCTCGCTGCGCAACCGTTGGGCTTGGCTGGCGATCAACCTGATCACCGCCTTCGTCGCCTCGCGGGTGATCGGCCTGTTCGAAGGTTCGATCGAGAAGCTGGTGGCGTTGGCGGCATTGATGCCCATCGTGGCCGGTATTGGTGGCAACTCGGGTAACCAGACCATCACCATGATCGTGCGCGCCATGGCGTTGGACCAGGTCTCGCCAGGCAATACGCGTCGCCTGATGCGCAAGGAGCTGGCGGTATCCTTGCTCAATGGCTTGATCTGGGGTGGGGTGATCGGGATGGTCGCGTTCCTGCTCTACGGCAGCTGGTCGTTGGGTGTTGTGATGACCGCAGCCATGACCTTGAACCTGCTGTTGGCGGCGTTGATGGGGGTGTTGATCCCCATGACCCTGGCACGCCTCGGGCGCGACCCTGCGATGGGGTCGAGCGTGATGATTACCGCCGTAACCGACAGCGGCGGCTTCTTCATCTTCCTCGGCCTGGCGACACTGTTCCTGCTCTGATGGGCAGTGTGCAGCGCCAGGAAGGGCTGATTCGGCTCAAACGAAAAAAGCCAGCTTGCGCTGGCTTTTTTCGTGGGCGTTGGAAACCTCAGGAGGCGTCGGCTGCCATTTCCACATCGTGAGCGATGAGGGCGACCAGCGCGTTCTGCTGGCGGTGGGTGAGTTGACGGAAGCGTTGCAGCAACTCGCGTTCGTGCAGGGACAGTTCAGGGCTGTCCAGGCGCATGCTCAACTCGTCGCCCAGTGCACCTTCCTGGATGAGGCTTTGCTCCAAGCGGGCGATGATTTCGGAGTTCATGCTGCGGTGATGGTTGCGCGCTACCTCGGCAATGCGCTCACGCATCCCGTCAGGCAGGCGGACGACGAATTTGTCAGCGGTGCGGCTGGAGTAGATAGCCTGTTTCATTGGGCGCATATAAATTGACCGGTTGTTCTGGTTCAGGGGAAGCGGTTCTCAAATTGGCCGCACGGTAGTCGGTACGACCGTCGCGACGACAAAATGTTCAACCGTGATGTGATTTTGGATGCTCATCTTGCCTCATGGTCGCCGTTTCCTTGGCGTCAATTCTGTGACAAATAGTGATCCGGGTAAAGGCTTTCTGCCAGTACCAATTATCAGAAATGAGTACTGGTTTGAAAAGTTTTACTCTTTCCCATCTCGACCTTCTGTCAGGCCTTTGCTGTCAAAATCTTGTAAAACTTGGCAAAGGCCTGGGGAAAATCATCAAACTCGCAAGATTTCCCTATCCTTGAGCATAGTGGCTATGCAACATGACGCAAGCGTTCCCCATCAGGCCGAAGCGCCCGACGTTCACGTTTTGACCGCGCCTACGCAAAAAATTCCCTGACGATGCCATTAATATGCAATTGAATCGCCGCGCAGCGTGGAGACGGCGAGAAAACGCAGAAATGGACTACATCGAAATGCCAGTCTCGGGCATGACAAACGGTCGAGCGCTGGTTACCATGCTCGCCGCTGACCGCCTGCGCCGTTTCGGATGGCTTCTCCAAGCCACTGAATTTGCGTAGAATGCGCGACGTGATGTCCCCTTAGTTCAACGGATAGAACAAGCCCCTCCTAAGGGCTAGATGCTGGTTCGATTCCAGCAGGGGACACATCCTTCGCAATTCCGCCTACCACTCCCTGTTGCCGTCTTTCCAGCGCTGGACGAATCGCAGAGATTCGCCACGACGCACGACGACCGGTATCGCACCGGCCACCGTGATCATGTCGTTCAGACCGACAGTGCCTTTTCCTTGTCTTCCTGCTGCTTGCTGGTCTCGCTGGCCTGGGTCATGTCGGCCGTGTTGGCGGCTGCACGTTCAGCCTGCTGCTGCAGCTTGGCCTGGGTCTTGAGTTCGACGTCTTCTTTCATGCGCTGGGCAATCTGTTCGTCGATCTTCTGTTTCTTCTCCGCAGGCAGGGCGTTGTAGTCCTCTTCGGTCATGCCAAGCTCCTGCAGGATCTTCTCCTTGATCTTTTCCTCCGGCGACTTGGACATGTAGTCGCGGAACTCCTGCAGGGCGTTGCTGGCCGGCTGCTTAGATGCACTGGCTTGCTGGCGCGCGGCGATATCGGGGTTCTGCAGGGCGACCTTGAGCTTGGCGAAGGCTTCCTGGCGGGCGTCTTCGGCGTTCTGCTGCGAGGTGTTGCCTTGGCTGTTCTGTTGGGCTGTCGTGTTGCTGGTGGCCAGGGCCTGACGCTGCGGCAGGATATCGGCCTGGACAGTGTCATGGTTGACCCGGTGCGGTTGTTGCACCGCAGTCTGCCAGCCCAGCCCATTGAGGCTGATCATCATGTGTTTCCTCCTTGGATGGTAAAACGCGCAGAGCTAGCGGCAAAACCTGTGCCAGACTACCGAAGCCAGAAGCGGCGAGGGCTGTAGCTGGATTGCGCTGAGCGCCAGGGCAGCGGATTGCCCGCAGGAGGAAGTGGCTTGCCGCTATCGGCAAACAGGCTGGTGGCAACACCCGTGCCTTGCTGCCGGCAAAAAAAGACCCACCGCACCCAAGGTGCGACGGGTCAAGTCGGCTTTCGCCGCTTCAGTGCTGTTCAGATATGCAGTGCGTGCCCCAATGCCCGCAATGCAGCCTCCTGCACGGCCTCGCCCAGGGTCGGATGGGCATGGATGGTGCCGGCCACGTCTTCCAGCCGCGCGCCCATTTCCAGGGATTGGGCAAAGGCAGTGGAGAGTTCGGAAACCGCTACCCCGACTGCTTGCCAGCCAAGGATCAGGTGGTTGTCGCGACGCGCGACGACACGCACGAAACCGCTTTTCGACTCAAGGCTCATCGCCCGGCCATTGGCGGCGAAGGGGAACTGCGCAACGATGCAGTCCAGGCCCAGCGCGGCGGCTTGGTCCGGGGTCTTGCCGGCCACCACGACTTCCGGATCGGTGAAGCAGACTGCGGCAATCGCAGTGGGCTCGAAGCGCCGAGTCTTGCCAGCGACAAGTTCGGCGACCATCTCGCCCTGGGCCATGGCCCGGTGTGCGAGCATCGGTTCGCCGGCCACGTCACCGATCGCCCAGACGTTGCGCATGCTGGTCTGGCAGCGCTCGTCGATGGCGATCGCCGCACCGTTCATCTTCAGTGCCAGGCTCTCCAGGCCGAAGCCCTGGGTGCGTGGCCGACGGCCAACGGCGACCAGTACCTGATCGGCCTCCAGGCGCAACTGTTCGCCTGCGCCGTCGCGCGCCAGCAGGCAGCCCTGTTCGTAGCCTTCCACGCTGTGTCCCAGGTGCAGTGCGATGCCGAGCTTTTTCAGCGACTCGGCCACCGGTGCGGTCAGCTCGGCGTCGTAAGTGGGCAGGATGCGATCACGCGCTTCTACCACGCTCACGCGCGCACCGAGCTTGCGGTAGGCGATGCCCAGCTCCAGGCCGATATAGCCGCCGCCGACCACCACCAGGTGTTGTGGCAGGCTTTTCGGTGCCAGGGCCTCGGTAGAGGAGATCACCGGCCCGCCCAGCGGCAGCATCGGCAGCTCGACGCTGCTCGAGCCGGTCGCCAGCAACAGGTGTTCGCACTGGATGCGCTGGCCGTCGACCTCGACGTTCTTGCCGTCGAGGATCTTCGCCCAGCCATGGAGCACCTTCACGCCATGTTTCTTCAGCAGGGCAGCCACACCGCTGGTGAGGCGGTCGACGATGCCGTCCTTCCATTCGACGCTGCGCGTGATGTCCAGGTGCGGTGCCGAGACGCTGATGCCCAGCGCCGAACCTTCGGCGTAGCGGCGGGTCTGGTGGAACTGCTCGGCCACGTGGATCAGCGCCTTGGATGGGATGCAGCCGATGTTCAGGCAGGTGCCACCCAGCGCCTGCCCTTCGACCAGCACGGTGGGAATGCCCAGTTGCCCGGCGCGGATGGCGGCCACGTAGCCGCCGGGGCCACCACCGACAATCAGCAGGGTGGTATCAAGAATCTGTTGCATGCTCACTCCACGAACAGGCAGGCGGGCTGTTCCAGCAGGCCGCGCACGGCCTGAATGAACAGGGCGGCGTCCATTCCGTCGACCACGCGATGGTCGAACGAACTGGACAGGTTCATCATCTTGCGCACCACGATCTGGCCATCGATCACCACCGGGCGCTCGACCATGCGGTTGACGCCGACGATCGCCACCTCCGGGGTGTTGACCACCGGCGTGCTGACGATACCGCCCAGGGCACCGAGGCTGGTCAGGGTGATGGTCGAGCCGGACAGCTCTTCGCGGCTGGCCTTGTTGTTGCGCGCGGCATGGGCCACGCGGGCGATCTCGCTGGCGTTGCTCCACAGGCTGCCGGCTTCGGCATGGCGCAGTACCGGCACCATCAGGCCGTTGTCACCTTGGGTGGCGATGCCCACATGTACGGCGCCGTGGCGGGTGATGACCTGGGCCTCGTCGTCGTAGGTGGCGTTGATCTGCGGGAAATCGCGCAGGGCGACGACTATGGCGCGTACCAGGAACGGCAGTAGCGTGAGCTTGCCACGGCTCTCGCCATGCTTGGCGTTGAGCTGTTGGCGCAGGGCTTCGAGCTGGGTGACGTCGATTTCCTCGACATAGCTGAAGTGCGCGACGCGGCGCTTGGCATCCTGCATGCGCTGGGCGATCTTGCGGCGCAGGCCGATCACCGGCACCTGCTCGCTGTCGGTGCGCTTGCCGTAGCCGGCTGGCGCCTGGCCGAGGGCGGTCTGCGGCTTGCTGATGAAGGCGTCGAGGTCTTCGTGCAGGATGCGCCCGGCCGGGCCGCTGCCATGCACGTAACGCAACTCGATACCGGCATCCAGCGCACGCTTGCGCACGGCGGGTGAGGCCAGTGGTTTGTCATGCGCCTCGCGCGGGACGATGGGCGCGACGGCGTGGCTTGTGGCCGGCTGCGGACGGCTTTCGGGCTGCGGCTCGCTCCTTGTCTGGGCTGGCGCAGGGGCCGGCGCGACGTGCGGCTCGGCCGGCTTGTCCTGCGGCGCGTCGACGTGGTTGCCGCTGCCTTCGACTTCGATACGGATCAGCTCGCTGCCGACCGCCATGACCTCGCCGGGCTGGCCTCCCAGGGCCAAGACCTTGCCGCTGACCGGCGAGGGAATTTCTACCGTGGCCTTGTCGGTCATGACATCGGCCACCACCTGGTCCTCTGCGATCACATCGCCGACCTTGACGAACCATTCCACCAGTTCGACCTGCGCGATGCCTTCACCGATATCCGGCATCTTGATGACGTGCGTGCCCATTCAGACCTCCATGACCCGTTTCAATGCCGCACCTACCCGCGAAGGACCTGGGAAGTAAGCCCATTCCTGTGCGTGGGGGTAGGGGGTGTCCCAGCCGGTGACGCGCTCGATCGGCGCTTCGAGGTGATGGAAGCAATGCTCCTGGACCAGCGACACCAGCTCGGCGCCGAAGCCGCACGTACGAGTGGCCTCGTGGACCACCACGCAGCGCCCGGTCTTCTTCACCGAGGCGACGATGGTTTCCAGATCCAGCGGCCAGAGGCTGCGCAGGTCGATGACCTCGGCGTCGACGCCGCTCTCCTCGGCGGCCACCTGGGCCACGTAGACCGTGGTGCCGTAGGTCAGCACGGTGACATCGTTGCCGGGGCGGGTGATCGCCGCCTTGTCCAGCGGCACCTTGTAGTAGCCGTCGGGCACGGCACTGTGCGGGTGCTTCGACCAGGGTGTTACCGGGCGGTCGTGGTGGCCGTCGAACGGGCCGTTGTACAAGCGCTTGGGCTCGAGGAAGATCACTGGGTCGTCGCATTCGATCGACGCGATCAGCAGGCCCTTGGCGTCATAGGGGTTGGATGGCATCACCGTGCGCAGGCCGCAGACCTGGGTGAACATCGCTTCGGGGCTCTGGCTGTGGGTCTGGCCGCCGTAGATACCGCCGCCGCAGGGCATGCGCAGGGTCAGCGGCGAGATGAATTCGCCGGCCGAACGATACCGCAGGCGAGCCATCTCCGAGACGATCTGGTCGGAGGCGGGGTAGAAGTAGTCGGCGAACTGGATTTCCACCACCGGGCGCAGGCCGTAGGCACCCATGCCCACGGCGGTGCCGACGATGCCGCTCTCGGAGATCGGTGCATCGAACACCCGCGACTTGCCGTACTTGGTCTGCAGGCCTTCGGTGCAGCGGAACACGCCGCCGAAGTAGCCGACGTCCTGGCCGTAGATCACCACGTCGTCGTCGCGCTCGAGCATGACATCCATGGCCGAGCGCAGGGCCTGGATCATGGTCATGGTAGTGGTGGCCATGGCGGTTTCCGGGTTGATGCTGTTGTTGTGATCGTTCATCTCAAACCCCCAGTTCCTGGCGTTGACGGCGCAGGTGATCGGGCATTTCCTTGTACACGTCCTCGAACATCGAGGCGGCGCTGGGGATATGGCCATTGGCGAGGGTGCCGAACTGTTCGGCATCCTTCTGTGCCTTGATCACCTCGGCCTCGAGCTCGGCACTGACGGCCTGGTGCTCTTCTTCGGACCAGTGGCCGGCCTTGATCAGGTGCTGCTTGAGACGAAGGATCGGGTCGCCCAGCGGGAAGTGGCTCCAGTCGTCGGCCGGGCGGTATTTGGACGGATCGTCCGAGGTGGAGTGCGGGCCGGCA
Source organism: Pseudomonas sp. SYWMCR5 (assembly GCF_057197165.1). NCBI lineage: Bacteria > Pseudomonadati > Pseudomonadota > Gammaproteobacteria > Pseudomonadales > Pseudomonadaceae > Pseudomonas > Pseudomonas sp. SYWMCR5. The sequence continues at coordinate 326,786 of NZ_JBXUNH010000001.1, read as the reverse complement.
CGGTAGGTGACCCATTCGATCAGTGTCGGGCCCAGGCCACGGCGGGCACGTTCGGCGGCCCAGCGCGAAGCGGCGTACACGGCGACGAAGTCGTTGCCGTCGACCCGCAGCGAGGCGATGCCGCAGCCCACGCCACGGCCGGCGAAGGTGGTCGACTCACCACCGGCGATGGCCTGGAAGGTGGAAATTGCCCACTGGTTGTTGACCACGTTGAGGATCACCGGGGCGCGGTAGACGTGGGCAAAGGTCAGGGCAGTGTGGAAGTCGGATTCGGCAGTGGCACCGTCACCGATCCAGGCCGAGGCGATCTTGGTATCACCCTTGATCGCCGACGCCATGGCCCAGCCGACCGCCTGCACGAACTGGGTCGCCAGGTTGCCGCTGATGGTGAAGAAGCCCGCCTCGCGCACCGAGTACATGATCGGCAGCTGGCGGCCCTTGAGTGGGTCGCGGGTGTTGGACAGCAGCTGGCAGATCATCTCCACCAGCGACACGTCGCGGGCCATCAGGATGCTCTGCTGGCGGTAGGTGGGGAAGCACATGTCGGTGCGGTTCAGGGCCAATGCCTGACCACTGCCAATGGCTTCCTCGCCCAGGCTCTGCATGTAGAAGGACATCTTCTTCTGGCGCTGGGCGACCACCATGCGGCTGTCGAAGATGCGCGTCTTGAGCATGGCGTGCATGCCTTGGCGCAGCACCTGCGGGTCGATGCCCTCGGCCCAGGGGCCGACAGCATTGCCGTGCTCGTCGAGCACACGCACAAGGCTATAGGAGAGGTCCGCAGTGTCGGCGGGCTCTACGTCGATAGGTGGTTTACGGACTTGACCGGCGTCGTTCAGACGCAGGTAGGAGAAATCGGTCTGGCAGCCTGGCCGGCCTGTGGGCTCGGGCACATGCAAACGCAGGGGGGCGTACTCGTTCATGCTTTTTACGCTCGCTCGAATGTTGTTTTTGTGAGCTCTGAAGCGGCCGCCGCTGACTACCGGCTTGTGACTTGTAGGTCAGCGTCATTTACATCTTAGAGGCTGGGCCGGAGAATTTTTCTCTCAAGTTCATTGCCTTTATCGCGCGGCGCAGATAAACATTCTGAATAAACACAAGAATCAGGTGAATTTGCCTCATGCGTAAACTTGATCGTACGGATATCGGCATTCTCAACAGCCTCCAGGAGAACGCCCGGATCACCAACGCGGAGCTTGCGCGTTCGGTGAACCTCTCGCCGACCCCCTGTTTCAACCGGGTCAAGGCGATGGAGGAACTGGGGGTGATCCGCCAGCAAGTGACCTTGCTGTCGCCCGAAGCGCTGGGCCTGGATGTCAACGTGTTCATCCATGTCAGCCTGGAGAAGCAGGTGGAGCAGTCGTTGCATCGCTTCGAGGAGGAGATCGCCGAGCGGCCCGAGGTGATGGAGTGCTATCTGATGACAGGCGATCCGGATTACCTGCTGCGCGTGCTGTTGCCGAGCATCCAGGCGCTGGAGCGATTTCTCGATTACCTGACGCGGCTGCCGGGGGTGGCGAATATCCGCTCCAGTTTTGCGCTGAAGCAGGTGCGCTACAAGACCGCGTTGCCGTTACCGGCCAATGGCATGACCTTGCGCGAGTAGTTGTCAGTTCAGGCCCTATCGCGTCGCCACCGCCCGACAGGGTGCTTGATATTTTAAACACCCCCGGCCTATGTTGTGGCTGTCGCCCTTTGCGGCATGCCTACAACAACAAGGACCAGTGTCATGACGACCGAGCGCCTGACCGGCATCGACGAAATCGAATGCGTCACCCCTGACCTCAACGGCGTCCCACGCGGCAAGGTGATGACCGCCGAGGGCTTCCTCGAAGGCCGGCGCCTGCAGATGGCGCGTGGGGTGCTGCTGCAATGCATCATGGGCGGCTATCCGCCGGCAAGGTTCTATGGCAGTGATGACGGCGACCTGGCACTGGTCGCTGATCCTGCGCAAACTCATGTCCTGCCGTGGAGCGACAGCCCACGGGCCTTGGCGATCTGCGATGCGGTCGAGCTCGATGGCACGCCCTCGGGGCTCTCCACCCGTGGTCTGCTCAAGGCGGTGATCGCTCGTTATGCGGCGCTGGGGCTTGCGCCGGTGGTGGCCACCGAACTGGAGTTCTTCGTCTTCGCCCCGAACAGTGATCCGGGCCAACCGTTCCAGCCACCGATGGGCAGGGACGGGCGCCGCGAGCTGGGCCACTCGGCCTTCAGCGTCAGTTCCAACAATGGCCTGCGGCCTTTCTTCAGCGAGGTCTACCGGTGCATGGCAGCACTGGGCTTGCCGCGCGACACGTTCATGCACGAGATGGGCGTCAGCCAGTTCGAGATCAACCTGTTGCACGGTGATCCGCTGCTGCTGGCCGACCAGACCTTCCTGTTCAAGCATCTGCTCAAGGAAGTTGCACTCAAACACGGCTTGACCGTGGTGTGCATGGCCAAGCCGCTGGCGCATACCCCCGGCAGCTCGATGCACATCCACCAGAGCCTGGTGGAGATCGGCACCGGTCGTAACGTGTTCAGTGACGAGCAGGGCAGGGCAACCGACACCTTCCATCACTTCATCGGCGGCTTGCAGGCGTGCATGGCCGACTTCACCGCGCTGTTCGCGCCCAACGTCAACTCCTACCAGCGTCTGTGCCACCCTTACGCCTCGCCGAACAATGCTTGCTGGTCAGAGGACAATCGCGCGGCTGGCCTGCGCATCCCGGCCAGTTCACCGGTAGCGCGGCGTGTGGAAAATCGTCTGCCGGGCGCCGACACCAACCCCTACCTGGCGATTGCCGCAAGCCTTGCGGCCGGGCTGCATGGCATCGAGCGCAAGCTGCAGCCCACTGCGGCGATCCAGGGCGAGTTCGTGGTGCCCGAGCACCTGAGCCTGCCGTGCACGCTGCACGCGGGCATCGAGCGCCTGCGTCGCAGCACGTTGGCGCGGGAACTGTTTGGCGAGGAGTTCATCGAAGGATACGTCGCCACCAAGACCCTGGAATTGACGGATTTCTTCGATGAGATCACGCCGTGGGAGCGTAGGGTGCTGGCCGCGCAGGCCTGATCGCGACAGAAGCTTTGCCCGGCGCGCCGCTCCTGGCTTTTTTTCATTGCCAGGGGCCCGCGTCCGGGAAATTGCCCTTATGCTTGCCAGCAGCACCACACCTGCCCAAGGAGCCCGCGGGGACGCATGCGCCAGATCTGGAAGTCATTTCGCTCGTTGTACTTCGCCGCCCTGATGATGCTGATCGGCTCAGGCCTGTTGAGTACCTACCTGGCGTTGCGCCTGGCTGCCGACCATGTCGACAGCCTGTGGGTCGGTGCGCTGATGGCAGCCAACTATTTCGGTCTGGCCGTGGGCGGCAAGGTCGGTCACCGATTGATCGCTCGGGTCGGGCACATTCGTGCGTATGCCACCTGCGCCGGTATCGTCGGTGCGGCGGTGCTGGGGCATGGGCTGACCGATTACGTACCGGCCTGGATCGGCCTGCGCATGATCGTCGGCCTGGGCATGATGTGCCAGTACATGGTCATCGAGAGCTGGCTCAACGAGCAGGCCGACGCCAAGCAGCGCGGTGCGGTATTCAGCGGCTACATGATCGCGTCCTATCTTGGGTTGGTGCTGGGTCAGTTGATCCTGGTGGTGCATCCGGCACTGGGGCCTGAGCTGCTGATGCTGGTCGCCATGTGCTTTGCCCTGTGCCTGGTGCCGGTGGCGATGACTCGGCGCATTCACCCGGCACCGCTGCGGCCGGCGCCGATGGAGCCGAAATTCTTCATCAAGCGGGTGCCGCAGTCGCTGAGTACCGTGCTTGGCGCGGGACTGATCGTCGGTTCCTTCTATGGTCTGGCCCCCCTGTATGCGGCGCGCCAGGGGCTGAGCACCGAGCAGGTCGGTCTGTTCATGGGCTGTTGTATTTTCGCCGGGCTGTTAGTGCAGTGGCCCCTGGGCTGGCTGTCGGATCGCTATGATCGAGCGGTGCTGATCCGCAGCGTGTCGATCGGCCTGGCGGTGGTGTCGCTGCCGTTGGCGCTGCTGCCCAGTGTGCCGCTGGAGTTGCTGTTCGCGGCTGGCTTCATCGTTTCGTTGCTGCAGTTCTGCCTCTATCCATTGGCCGTGGCGTTCTCCAATGACCATGTGGAAAGTGAGCGGCGGGTATCGTTGACGGCGATGCTGCTGGTCACCTATGGCGTGGGTGCGAGCATCGGTCCGCTGGTGGCGGGCGTGCTGATGAAGGCGTTGGGCGCACAGATGCTCTATGCCTTCTTCACCTTCTTTGCCCTGGTGCTGGTGTGGCGTATTCGACCGAAGGCGGTCACCGGGCTGCACCAGGTTCAGGATGCACCGCTGGGCCACGTGGCGATGCCTGCGGCAGGTTCGCCGTTGTCTGCGGCGCTCGATCCACGGGTCGATGAGCAGACCGTGCAGGACGTGATGCAGGCGCCGGTGGCGGCGGAGGATACCGAAGATGAGCCAGGGCAGGTCCAGGGCAGTCAGGTCGAGCCGGAAACCGACAAGGCGAATTGAGTGATGCCCGACCAGGAGCCAGGCTTCCTGGTCGGGATCGTTCATTTTTTGATGGCTCAGGCGTCCTGAATGTTTTGCAGTCGAAACTCGAGAATCTCGCCGTTCAACTCTCCGGCATTGAGGTAGGCGCCATCCCAGATCTTCACTTGGGAAACCCTGTGCCCCAGGGCGTCACGCAGGTAGAACGGAATGTTCGGCGCGCTGTTCGGATTGCCATCCCAATTAGTGAGCGTTTCGATCTTCCACAAGCTTTCGCCAGGGCCGAGCAGGGGCCTGGTGATGCTGTCGATCGCTTTGCCCAACAAGCCGGTGCCATACAGGCCGAGCCATCCCTTATAGTTCTGTTCCATTCTGGCGCCGGCATATTCGAAGCTGCTGACTGTAAAGTTATTCAGGCAACTGATCCGATAATGAGATCGGGTGGCGGTCTGTTTTTCTTTCAGGTACTCGAAATGAAACGTGAGTGGCACGAAGGTACTGAGCGGGTGTTGATAGGCCGCTTCGGTCAGCAGCCATCCCTCCCGTTCTGTTTCACCGTCCGGCTTGGACGGTGACAACCAGCGGGAGGTCCCGACCTGGCCATGCCTGCAATGCAGCTCGGCTGTGAAGTTGCGGTGAATCATGGCGATGCTCCTGTTGAGCGCCCGGGTTGTTGGGGCGATAGCCGTCACCGTAGTGGGTTCAAGGCGTAAGGAGCATGAGGAAAATTTTCAGCGAATGTACCGACCGCCTGAATCGAAAACGCCACCCGAGGGGTGGCGTCGATGTCTTTCAAGGGGCGATCAGTAGTCGTCTTTATCGAACCGCCGCGCTTCACGCTGCAGCTGGTACACGAAACTCTCGATCTTGCGCTGGTTCTGGCCGTTGAGGTTGTGGAAACGCACGCCGGCGAAGGTGGTATTGATGCGCTCTTCGAAGTGCAGGTGACGCAGCTCCACCATCACGTCGCTCAGGCCCAGCGGGTTTGCGGCCTTGAAGCGCTCATACACCTGGCCCAGTTGCAGGCGCTCTTCGACATTGCCATCGAAGCGCAGCTTGCAGCCCGTGGCGGACACGTCCAGCAGCTTGCCGCGCAGCGCGCCGTTGCCCTTGAGGTGGGTGCCGTCGAGGATGATGTCGACCAGTTGCGACAGTTTCAGCGCAGCGCGGAAGGCGTTGCGACGCTGATGGTAGGTCATTTCGGTGGGCAGAGTGCCGCGGTAGCAGCGGTGGCCATCGACTTCGCCGATGGCCAGCGCAGTGTTGCACTCCCAGGCAATGCGTACGCCATCGTGGAAACCTTCGACGCGGAAGGGTTCGCCGTTCTCGATGAACTTCTCGCCGTCACGCGGGATCATTTCGTCCAGTGCCAGAACGTTGGCGTCCCGGTCCACCTGTACCACGTAACTCTGGAAGCGCTGGCTGCGTTCATGGAAGCTGATGATCAGCGGATCGTGGCTTTCCATCAGCTGGCGCAGGTTCGCCGAAATCTCCAGAGGAGTGGTCAGCACTTTTGGTGGCTGAGGAGCATCGGACTCATTGAACACGGGTAATCAATCTCCAGGCAAAAACGACACACGCAAGTAACGGCATTTTGCCAGTATGTTCCGTGCCTTGAATAGGAATAATCACACCTGGCTGATCGCCCGGGGCTTGTCCATGGGGGAGGTGGTACCACGGCTGTCGTACAGCGACGGGGAGTCGCCGCCGTTGAGGATTCTGATCTGGTTGGCCGTGGCGTGCTGCTGCACCTGGATAACCCGGCCATTGGTCTCGTTGACCTTCTGGCAGGTGTCCATCAACTGGGTCAGCACATCGAGTTGCTGCAGGATGATCTCGCCGTTTGGCGATTGCGCAGCAACGGCCTGCACACCTGCCCGGTCGGCGCTGAGGCCGAGCCCGTTGAGCAGGTGATTGCGCCGCATGCCCTGCTGCTCGAGCAAGACGATCAGCGATTGCTTGCGGGCGAGGATGGTCTCCAGCACCTGCATGTCCCGACCGTGCAGGGCGACCGTTTCCTTCTGGAGGAGGTCGAGCAGTTCCTGGGTCGGCGCGATGTCGTCTTCGATCAGTTGCAGCAGTGTGGTGTCGTGCATGGCTGGCTCTTGGCTCTGGCGTCCTGGAAGTCAGCGCACCGTAAGGTTAGCGCTGAGCTTCGAAATCAAGCAGTTTGCTGGCGATCCGGCCGGCATCGACCTGGTAGCTGCCGTCGGCGATCGCCTGCTTCAACTGGGCCACGCGGGCGCTGTCGACTGCCGGTTGATCGCGCAGCTTGTCGCTGATCTTCTGCAACTGCTGGGCCTCTTGACTGAGGTGTACCGCCTCTCCGCTGATGCTGGCAGGCTTGCCTGCATCGCTGGCACCACCGGTTTTTTCGGTGTTGCCCGATGCGGCATTGCCGCGAACGCCGCCCGTGATGGACGGAGAGTTATTCAAACGACTGAAGTCGATGACCATGATCAGAAACCTCTGGGTGAATAGGACGCTTGCCTTTGTTTCGGCCAACCCGAAACAAACTTTAGGCACAAATGTTCTGCCGTCCGTCAGCAAACCCGCATATCCCGATTTCTGACACAGTTTAGGAAAAGCGGTTCCTCGCCGCCAGTCCCGGGGTCCTGCATTATTTCGTCGGCGATGAACCGCCGGTGCCTTTTACATCCTTCTTACATCGCCACTTCGACCTGGCCCGGCCCGACCACCGTGGCCTTGACCACGCGCTGGGAGTTGAGATTGCGCACGCGGATCTGTTCGGTCAGGCCGCCCTTGCTCAGGGCTTCGCCTGGCATGCGTACGCTCAGGCCGCCACTGCGGGCGGTGATCACCACGTGATCGCCCTTGCGAATCACGTCCGCTTGTTCCAGTTGCTGCAACGTCAGGACCTGGTCGAGGATGGTCGGGCGCAGCAGTTTCATGCCCACGGCCTGGTCGAGTTCGCTCAGAAAGCCCTGGCCCAGGGTGCTGACGTCACGCTCGCGCAGAGCCACGTCACCTTCAGTGATCACGCTTTCGCGCTTGAGTGGGCGGGTCATGACCACCACGTCGCGGAACAGCTTCACCTGTGCCGGCACGAATACCGTCCAGGGCGAGGTGCCGTCGCAACGTACCCGCACCGTCACTCGCCCAAGCGGCTGTGCCGGGCTTTCCAGCGAGGCGTCCAGTTGCTGGCTGCACACCGGCATGCGCAGGCGTGGGTCGAGATTGTTGACCTGGATGTCATAACGTCCCACGGTCTGGGTGCGCGTCATGTAGTCTTCGACGGTGAATTCAAGAAACCCTTGGGTGACACCGATAAGCTGTTCAGGCAAGGTAAACGAATCCGCCAGCGTGCGAGCGCCGGATGCGAGCAGGCATGCAATGGCCAGGGGGATGGCCAGCAGGCGCGTCAGTCGTCGGAAAAATGTCGTTTTCGTGTACATACGCTCAAAAAAGCAAAGCCCGTGCCGACTTGTTGGCAAGCGAGCAGAAAAATAGAAGGAGTCTGGCATGGCTGGCGTTATGGATTCGGTCAACCAGCGCACGCAACTGGTTGGACAGAATCGCCTCGAGCTGCTGTTGTTCCGTCTCAATGGCGATCAACTCTATGGCATCAATGTGTTCAAGGTCCGTGAGGTGCTGCAGTGCCCGGAGCTGACCCTGTTGCCCAAGTCCCATCCGGTGGTGCGCGGTGTAGCGAACATTCGTGGGGCAACCATCCCCATCCTCGACCTGTCGATGGCGACGGGGCTACCGGGCCTGAAAGAAGAGACCCGTAACAGTTTCGTGATCATTACCGAGTACAACACCAAGACCCAGGGTTTCCTGGTGCACTCGGTCGAGCGCATCGTCAACATGAACTGGGAAGAGATCCATCCACCACCCAAGGGTACTGGGCGCGATCACTACCTGACGGCGGTCACCCGGGTAGACAACCGCATGGTCGAGATCGTCGACGTCGAGAAGGTGCTCGCGGAAGTGGCACCGTCCTCGGAGTCGGTTTCCGCCGGCGTGGTCGATGCCGAGGTGCAGGACAAGGCCGTGTTGCTGCGGGTGCTGACCGTCGACGATTCGTCGGTGGCGCGCAAGCAGGTCAGCCGTTGCCTGCAGACCGTGGGCGTGGAGGTGGTGGCGCTCAACGACGGCCGCCAGGCGCTGGACTACCTGCGCAAGCTGGTGGATGAGGGCAAGCGGCCGGAAGAAGAGTTCCTGATGATGATCTCCGACATTGAAATGCCGGAAATGGACGGCTATACCCTCACCGCCGAGATTCGTAACGATCCGCGCATGCAAAAATTGCACATCGTCCTGCATACTTCGCTGTCGGGCGTGTTCAACCAGGCGATGGTCAAGAAGGTCGGCGCTGACGACTTCCTGGCCAAGTTCAAGCCGGACGACCTGGCCCAGCGCGTGGTCGATCGGATCAAGGCAACGCATTGAAACGGCCGGGGCGAGCCCCGGCGCAAGTGATTGAAAAGAGGCGGCAGCATTGTCTACGGGTAATTTGGATTTCGAACAGTTCCGGGTCTTCCTGGAGAAAGCCTGTGGCATCCTGCTGGGCGAAAATAAGCAGTATCTGGTGTCCAGCCGTCTCAACAAGCTGATGGAGCAGCAGGGCATCAAGAGCCTGGGTGAGCTGGTCCAGCGCATCCAGACCCAGCCCCGCAGTGGCCTGCGCGAGCAGGTGGTCGACGCCATGACCACCAACGAGACCTTGTGGTTTCGCGACACCTATCCGTTCGAAGTGCTGAAGAACAAGGTGATTCCCGAGTTCATCCGCGCCAACCCTGGCCAGCGCCTGCGCATGTGGTCGGCGGCCTGCTCGTCGGGGCAGGAGCCGTATTCGATCTCGATGGCCATCGATGAGTTCGAGCGCAGCAACCTGGGCCAGTTGAAGATGGGGGCGCAGATCGTCGCTACCGATCTTTCCGGTGCCATGCTCAACAACTGCAAGACGGGTGAGTACGATAGCCTGGCGATTGCCCGTGGCTTGTCGCAGGAGCGCCTGCAGCGCTACTTCGATCCGAAAGGGCCGGGGCGGTGGGCGGTGAAGCCGGCAATTCGCAGTCGGGTGGAGTTCCGCTCGTTCAACCTGCTCGACAGCTATGCGGCGTTGGGCAAGTTCGACATCGTGTTCTGCCGCAATGTGTTGATCTACTTCTCCGCCCAGGTGAAGAAAGACATCCTCATGCGTATCCACGCAACGCTCAAGCCGGGCGGGTATCTGTTCCTGGGGGCTTCGGAGGCGCTCAATGGCTTGCCGGATCATTACCAGATGGTTCAGTGCAGTCCAGGGATCATCTATCAGGCCAAGTGAATGAAAAGGCCGGTATCGAGAGATACCGGCCTTTTCGTTTTCGCGCCTGCGAACACCGGACCTTGCCAGCGTGTTCAGGCGGCAAGGTCAGGATCGATCAAGATCGCGATCAGAAGTCGTACCGCACCTTCGCCGAGAATACGTCGGCATTGAAGCCTGACTTGCCCACGTAGTCATAATTGACCCCGAGGGTCACTGCACCCAGCTTGTAGTCGGCACCGACACCTGCTTCGTAGCTGTTGCGCACCGCACTTGCGCCGCGGGTCACGAATGGCGTGTTGCCGAGCAGGAAGGTCGAGGTGCTGTTGGTCTGGTCGGCGGCGAAGTCGTGGTAGCCCATCAGCTTGAATTGCGGCTCCAGGGTCCCGACACCAACGGGATAGCTGCCCGCCACTCGCACACCTGCACCCAGCTCGAGGGCTTCGTAGCGCTCATCTTCGACCTTGAGTGCGGCGGACGAGCCTTTCTCGCGGTAGCCATCGATGTCGACACGGCTGTAGCGTGCGGCCACGCGTGGTTCGACCAGCAATTGCGGGTTGATGTGCCAGGTGTAGCCACCCACCAGGTTCGCGGCCAACTGGTTGCTATCGTAGTCGGCCTTGGCCCGGGTGTCGGCGATCTCACGCTTGCCTTGGTTGTCGCCCCGGCCATAGGTCAGGCTGGCGTCGACGAAGTAGTTGCCCAGCGTATAGGCGCTGTACAGGGTGAAGGCATGGCTCTCGACCGACGTCTTGTTACCACTGCTGCCATTGACGTCAGTGTCCAGGAAGCTGTACGCCAGGCCCAGGGTGAGCTGGTCGTTGAGCTTGCCATCGGCACCGACGGCAATGCCGCGACTGTAGGCGTTGTAACCTGCCACGCCGTCACGGGTGCTCTGGGTGGCGTCGCTGTACAGCGATTGAACCCATACGCCGGCCTGGCTGAAGCCTTCCCCCGACGAGGCGCCACGCAGGTTGCTGGCGCGGCTGCTGATGGCGTTGCCGATCATGCGCTGGGCTCCGGTGGCTGCCTGGCGCGCGCCGCCGTTGACCTCCGGGGTCAGCTGGCGAGCCAGTCTGGCGACCTGGGCCTGGTCGGCGTTGGCGGCGTAGGCCAGCAGCGGGTCGCCTTTGGGCAACTGAGCCAGCAGGCCGTTACCGATCGCGTTGCCGATGGCACCCTGGGCATTGTCGTTGCCGCCGCTTTCCTTGACGATCTCGGTGACTTCTTCCACCGGTTTGGTCGTAACCTGTGCGTAGACTTTGTTGTCTTCCACCGCGCTGCTCTGCACGCGCAGCAGTGCCGAGGTACTGGTGACCTGGATGCCGTTGGGGTCAAGGTTGTGGCCGGCGGTGTCCACCAGCTGTACCTGGCCGGCCTCGACCAGCAGGTAGCGCGATCCGGACGGCTGGAAGTCCTCTTCGTCGGCGTGCAGGGCGATGCGCGAGCCTTGTTCGAACTTGCTGGTGCCGCTGACCTTGAGTACTGCCACGCTCGGGTCGGTTTCGCTGGACAATTCCAGGCCCAGCGCCGAGTTGCCGGCGATCGACAGGTTGCCGTCGATCGCGGTGCGGGCAGCGGTCAGTGCCAGGGTTGCGCGGGTGTCGTCACCCAGGTTGCCGACTTCGATCCAGCCGCCGGGCTTGAGGCGGATGTCCGGGGTGCTGTGGGGCAGGTAGTGGGCCTGGAACTCGCTGTTACCTTCGACCTCGATGTTGCTCAGCCCGTCGAGCATGCCGGTGATCTGGCTGCCCTCGCGCAGGATGAGCTCGACCGGCCGATTGCTGTGGCTGGCGTCGATGGCGACCTGGGCCATGATGATGCCGCTGTTGAAGATGTTCAGGTCGCCGTGGTCGCGATACCAGGGTTGCTGGCCGGGGCCGTCGAATGCGACATCGCCGATGCGAATGCCGGTGCCGCTCAAGGCGTAGATCGAGCCACGGTTGTCGATGTGCCGCCCCAGGCTACTGGTCAGGGTTGCGCCATCGAGCGCGATGGCCTGGCTGTTCGTGTCGCTGGCGACGATATTGCCGTAGTTTTCGATGCTGTCCAGGCGGGTTGGCATGCCGGTGGCGCCGCCGCGCGACGTGGCGTTGACGCTGATGGCATTGGGGCCGCTGCTTTCGATGGCGCCGCGGTTGACGATCTTGCCCTGCACGGTGGCGCCGGCCAGGTTGAGGGTGATCGCGTTGTAGCCATAGGCGCGGACCTTGGCGTTCTGGGCGTTGACCAGGTCGCCCTTGATCAAGGTCGACTGGCCGTTGGCGCTGGCCAGGTTGATGCCGTAGGCCTCCCGCCGGTTGATGATGCCGATACCGGTGCCGGCCTGGAGCGTGCCTTGGTTGATCAGGTTGCCATCAACCGTGGTATTGCTGATTTTCAGCGCGTTGCCATCGAGGCTGGTGCTCCTGACGAAGGCCTGGTTCATCAGGTCGCCGGTCACATGACTGTTGCGCACGGTGAGGGCGTCGCTGCGATTGACCATGTCCACGGTGGTGCGGTCGTTGTCGTTGATCGGGCTGTTGAAGGTCAGGTCGCCCTGTACGTTGGCGTCGTCGAGCACGATCGCGCTGCGGGAAATATTGGTGAAGCTGCCGCCGAACTCGAGGCCGTTCGCGTAGCTCTGGTGGCTGGAGGTGAAGCCGGCATCGGTCAGTTGGATGGTCTGGCCATGGGCGGGCAGGGCGCTGGTGGCAATTGCCAGGGCAAGTAGGGTCTTGCGGTAGGTCAGCGGGGACACGGTTTCTTCCTTGGAAGGCAATAGGGACAGTGCGCATCCATGCTGTGCCTGAAACCGTAACCAGTGGCCTCATGCCACATCTCTGCGCGGTCGCGAATGCTACTCGCAGTGATGGCAAAATAACACTGTCCTGTTGACGTCAATTTTTTGGATTGCCGCTTTTGCCGCTCGGCAATTGCCGCTCACTCGCCATCAAGCGGAAGCACTTTGCCGCTTTTCTGGCATTGCCGTTGCTCGCGGATGCAGATGATGCCCGGTATTGCTGGGGTTGCGGCTGTTGGCACAGGCCTTGCTATAGCTTGGCCAACGCAACGCTGGTCAACCTTCGAAGGTTCCCCGACATGAGCATCAGCTTCGACAAGGCCCTCGGCATCCATGAAAAGGCACTGGGTTTCCGCGCCCAGCGCGCCGAGGTGCTGGCCAACAACATCGCCAACGCCGACACGCCCAACTACAAGGCGCGTGACATGGACTTCTCCTCGGTGCTTGCCGCCGAGGCAGACAAACAAAGCAATGGGCGTATTTCGCTGACCCGCACCAACGGCCACCACATCGAGGCCGAAGGCCTGGCCATGGGCGACGACAGTCTCAAGTACCGCACGCCGATGCAGCCGTCGATCGACCAGAACACCGTGGATGCACAGATCGAGCAGTCGAACTATGCGCAGAACGCGATCGACTTCCAGGCCAGCTTCACCTTGCTCAACAGTAAATTCAAAGGGCTGGTATCGGCCCTGCGTGGAGAGTGACCATGTCCCTTGCCAGTGTCTTCAACATCGCCGGTAGCGGCATGAGCGCGCAGAACACGCGCCTTAACACCGTCGCCTCGAACATCGCCAACGCCGAGACCGTTTCCTCGAGCATCGACCAGACCTACCGCGCGCGCCACCCGGTGTTCGCCACCACCTTCGAACAGGCCCAGAACGGCGCCGGTCAGTCGCTGTTCGACGACCAGGGCCAGGCCGGCCAGGGTGTGCAGGTCAAGGGGATCATCGAGGACCAGAGCAACCTGGAAGCCCGCTACGAGCCCAATCATCCGGCGGCGAACAAGGACGGCTACGTCTACTACCCGAACGTCAACGTGGTCGAGGAGATGGCTGACATGATCTCCGCCAGCCGTGCGTTCCAGACCAACGCCGAGCTGATGAACACCGCCAAGACCATGATGCAGAAGGTGCTGACCCTGGGTCAGTGATTGAGGAGCGCAAAGCATGGCAGTCAATGTTAATGATGTGCTCGCCAATTCCGGTGTGAGCAACGGCACCAAGAAGCCAGCCAGCGAGCCGACCGACAAGAACGCGCTCGGCAAGGATGCCTTCTTGCAGTTGCTGGTCACCCAGATGCAGCACCAGAACCCGCTCGATCCGCAGGACAACGGTGAGTTCGTTGCCCAGCTTGCGCAGTTCAGCAGCCTGGAGGGTATCCAGACCCTCAACGAGTCGGTCAACGCCATTACCGGTTCGCTGGGTTCGTCCCAGGCGCTGCAGGCGTCGTCGCTGGTCGGCCGCTCGGTGATCGTGCAGAACGACAAGGCGTTGGTCGATCCGACCAAGAGCTTCAATGGTCAGGTCGTGGTGCCGCAGAACATCGAGAGCGGCAAGGTCACGATCAAGGACAAGGATGGCAACGTCGTCAAGACCATCCAGTTGGGCGAACAGAAGAAGGGCACTGCCGACTTCATCTGGGATGGCACCAACGACAAGGGCGAGAAGGTCGCTGCAGGCAACTACACCTTTACCGCGACGACCACCGTCGATGGCAAGGCTCAGGAGATGTACACGCTGCTGCCAGCCACCGTCACCAGTGTCACCGTGGGTGGCACTGGCGGCGAGATGATGCTCAACCTGGCCGGTATCGGCAAGGTCGGCATCTCCAAAGTACAAACCATCGGAATCTAAGGCCGGCCTGTTCGGCAGAAGGAGCAATGCATGTCTTTCAATATCGGCCTTAGCGGTCTCTACGCAGCCAACAAGCAACTCGACGTTACCGGCAACAACATCGCCAACGTCAATACCACCGGTTTCAAGTCGTCGCGTGCCGAGTTCGCCGACGTCTACGCCGGCGCCAACCGCCTGGGCGTGGGCCAGAACCAGGTCGGTAACGGTGTGCGCCTGGCGGCCGTGTCGCAGCAGTTCACCCAGGGTGACGTGAACAACACTGGCAACGTGCTGGACATGGGGATCCAGGGCCAGGGCTACTTCGTCCTGTCCGACAACGGCTCGCTGACCTACACCCGTGCCGGTGCCTTCCGCACCGACAAGGACAACAACGTGGTGACCTCCGACGGCCTGAACCTGCAAGGCTATGCTGCCGACAGCACCGGCAAGATCCAGAAGGGCATCCTCACCAACCTGAAGATCGATACCTCGGCGCTGGCCCCCAAGGCCACTACCCTGATCGACCAGGGCATCAACCTGAACTCCTCCGCCGACACCATCCCGCTGGAGGTGTCCGACGGCGCGACCCCACCGGTGATGGTGCCGAACAAGCCGTTCGACCCGGCCGACCAGTCGACCTACACCAAGTCCTTCCCGACCAAGGTGTACGACAGCCAGGGTAACGAGCACACCATGGAGCAGTTCTACCGCAAGACCGGCACCAACGAGTGGACCATGTACACCCTGGTCGATGGTCGCAACCCGCTCAACCCGAGTAGCACCACGCCGCTGACCGGCACCATGACTTTCAACTCCGACGGCAGCATCAAGGCCATGACCACCGACAACACCACGGTGCCGGCGGCCAACTGGAGCGTGACCAACAACACCTTCAGCCTCAAGGGCTGGATCCCGGCCGCGAAGGATGCCGCAGGCAACTGGGCGGCCAACGGTTCGGATGGCAATGCCGACGGCATGCGCCTGGCCATGAACAGCACCACCTCGTACAACACCGAGACCGCGCGCATGTCGCAGAATCAGGACGGCTATGCCACCGGCATCCTGTCGAGCCTGTCGATCGACTCGACCGGGGTGATGTTCGCAAGCTTCAGCAACCAGCAGTCTCGCGCCATCGGCCAGGTTGCGATTGCCAGCTTCGCCAACGACCAGGGCCTGCAGCAGATCGGCGGTACGCGTTGGAAAGAGACCTTCTCCTCGGGTATTCCAGGCATCGACGCGCCGAAGACCGGCACCCTGGGCTCGGTCGAGTCCAACTCGCTGGAAGCGTCCAACGTCAACCTGACCCAGGAGCTGGTCGAGCTGATCAAGGCGCAGAGCAACTACCAGGCCAACGCCAAGACCATCTCCACCGAAAGCACCATCATGCAGACCATCATCCAGATGACCTGATGGTCGCTGGCTGAGCGTGTCTGGACGAACCCCTTTCCCGTGAAGGGGTTCGTCGTTTTTGCAGGAGGGATCATGAGGAAACTGACTGTCGCGCTGTTGGCGGCGGCATGCCTGCTCCAGGCTCAGGCCGGTACTGCGCCGTGGTGGCGCTGGGAAAGCCAGGTGGATGGGCGACTGGTGTGTTCGCAGTGGTCGCCGGGGGAGGGCTGGAAGCGGTTTGCCGGGCCGTACAACAATGGTGGGTGTCGCGATTAGCAATACCGCCACTGCTGAACTTTGGCACCCCCTTGCCGCCAGCGGCAAAGCAGCGCCGGATAACCGACGTTGCACCCTCGACGAAAACCACCAAAGGCCCGTATCCACGGGCTTTTTCTTGCCTCGGGAAAAGTTGGTTCGGAACTTGCTTTACAGCCTGCATAGCAACGGTGAGCGGCAATCGATCGCCAGTGCAGTGGAGGATGACTGTGGACAAGATGCTTTACGTGGCCATGACCGGCGCCGCCCAGAACGCGGTGGCACAGAAGGCCCACGCCAACAACCTGGCGAACGTTTCCACCACCGGTTTTCAGCGTGACCTGGAGCAGGCGCGCTCGATGCCGGTGTTCGGCGACAGCTTTCCGGCGCGTGCCTTCGCCATGAGCGAGCGGCCTGCCACCGACTTTACCGCAGGCCCGATGATCGAGACTGGTCGCGAGCTGGACGTGGCGGTCAGCGGCAACGGTTTCATCGCCGTGCAGGCCCCGGATGGCAGCGAAGCCTATGTGCGCACCGGCAGCCTGAACATCGACGCCCTCGGCGTGTTGCGTGCCGGCAATGGCATGCCGGTGATCGGCAACGGTGGCCCGATCGCCATTCCGCCAGAGCAGAAGGTCGAGGTCGGTGACGATGGCACCATCAGCATCCGCGCCATGGGTGAAGACCCGCGCGTCATGGCCGAGGTCGATCGGATCAAGCTGGTCAACCCCGATATCAAGAGCATCAGCAAAGGCCTCGATGGCCTGATCCATACCAACAGCGGCCAGCCGGCCGATGCGGACGTCAATGTCCGCGTGGTGTCGGGCTTCCTCGAGGGCAGCAACGTCAATGCCGTCGAAGAGATGACTTCGGTGCTGGCCCTGTCCCGCCAGTTCGAGCTGCACGTCAAGATGATGAAGACCGCCGAGCAGGGCGACGAAGCCATGGCTCGGGTTTTGCAAATCAGCTAATCACTTTTGAACGGGTGCCGTAAAACAGGCGCACGAGGAGAACACTAAATGCTTCCGGCTCTCTGGGTCGCTAAAACCGGCCTGTCCGCACAGGACACCAACCTGACGGTCATCTCCAACAACCTGGCCAACGTCTCGACCACCGGCTTCAAGCGCGACCGTGCCGAGTTCCAGGACCTGCTGTACCAGACCAAGCGTCAGCCTGGTGCCCAGTCGACCCAGGACAGCGAGCTGCCTTCGGGCCTGCAGGTCGGTACCGGTGTGCGCATCGTCGGCACCCAGAAGAACTTCCAGACTGGCAGCCTGCAGACCACCGAAAACCCGCTGGATCTCGCGGTCAACGGTCGTGGTTTCTTCCAGGTCCTGCAGCCAGACGGCACTGTCTCCTACACCCGTGACGGCACCTTTCACCTGAACTCCGATGGCCAGGTCGTGACCGCCAATGGTTTCGCCCTCGAGCCTGCCATCGTCGTGCCGCCGGAGGCCCAGACCTTCACCGTCGGCCAGGACGGCACCGTGTCGATCACCACCACCGGCAACCCTGCTGCGCAGATCATCGGCAACATCCAGACCGCAGACTTCATCAACCCGGCCGGCCTGCAGGCGATCGGCAACAACCTGTTCTTCGAGACCGCCGCCAGCGGTGCGCCGCAGGTCGGCACCCCGGGCCTGAACGGTTTCGGCACCACTCTGCAGCAGACCCTGGAAAACTCCAACGTCAGCACCGTTGAAGAGCTGGTGAACATGATCACCACCCAGCGCGCCTACGAGATGAACTCCAAGGTCATCTCCACCGCCGACCAGATGTTGTCGTTCGTCACCCAGCAACTGTAAGTCCTGGCTCTAGCTACCCGGCCGCTGTTGCAGCGCCTGTTACACCGTGAGGTAAGCGTCATGAATCGTCTGTTGTCCGTCGTCGCCCTGGGAGGGGCTGTGTTGCTGGCCGGTTGCGTTGCGCCGACGGCAAAGCCCAACGACCCGTACTACGCGCCTGTACTGCCGCGTACACCTTTGCCGTCGGCGGCCAACAACGGTTCGATCTACCAGGCCGGTTTCGAGCAGAACATGTATGGCGATCGCAAGGCGTTTCGTGTTGGTGACATCATCACCATCACCCTCAACGAGCGTACCTCGGCGAGCAAGAACGCCGGTTCCCAGATCCAGAAGGACAGCAACGCCAATATCGGCCTGACCTCGCTGTTCGGGACGACGCCCAACACCAACAACCCGTTCGGCGGTGGCGACCTGTCGCTCAACGCCGGGTACAAGGGTGAGCGCGCCACCAAAGGTGCCAGCCAGGCCAGCCAGGGCAATACCTTGACCGGCTCCATCACCGTTACCGTGGCCGATGTGCTGCCCAACGGCATCATCGCCGTGCGCGGCGAGAAGTGGATGACCCTCAACACCGGCGAAGAGCTGGTACGCATCGCCGGCCTGATCCGCGCCGACGACATCGCCACCGACAACACCGTGCCGTCCACGCGTGTGGCCGACGCGCGCATCACCTATTCGGGCACCGGCTCCTTCGCCGATGCCAGCCAGCCCGGGTGGCTGGACCGCTTCTTCATGAGCCCGCTTTGGCCCTTCTGAGTACGGATGACCATGTTCAACGCCAGGCAGTTGATTGCCGCGACCTTGCTCCTGTCCTTCGCGTTCGGCGCCCACGCCGAGCGCCTGAAGGATATCGCCAGCATTTCCGGCGTGCGCGCCAACCAGTTGATCGGCTACGGCCTGGTGGTGGGGCTCAACGGGACGGGTGACCAGACCACCCAGACCCCGTTCACCCTGCAGACCTTCAACAACATGCTGTCGCAGTTCGGCATCAAGGTGCCGCCAGGTTCGGGCAACGTGCAGTTGAAGAACGTCGCTGCGGTGTCGGTGCACGCCGACCTGCCGGCCTTCGCCAAGCCGGGGCAGGTGATCGACATCACCGTGTCCTCGATCGGCAACTCCAAGAGCCTGCGCGGCGGTAGCCTGCTGATGACCCCGCTCAAGGGTATCGACGGCAACGTCTACGCCATTGCCCAGGGCAACCTGGTGGTCGGTGGTTTCGATGCCGAAGGTCGCGATGGCTCGAAGATCACCGTCAACGTGCCGTCGGCCGGTCGCATCCCTGGCGGTGCTTCGGTCGAGCGCGCGGTGCCGAGCGGCTTCAACCAGGGCAACAGCCTGACCCTGAACCTCAATCGCCCGGACTTCACCACCGCCAAGCGCATCGTCGACAAGGTCAACGAACTGCTCGGCCCGGGTGTTGCCCAGGCGCTGGACGGCGGTTCGGTGCGCGTCACCGCGCCCATGGACCCGAGTCAGCGGGTCGACTACCTGTCGATCCTCGAGAACCTGGAGATCGATCCTGGCCAGGCCGTGGCCAAGGTCATCATCAACTCGCGTACCGGCACCATCGTCATTGGCCAGAACGTCAAGGTATCGCCGGCCGCCGTCACCCACGGCAGCCTGACCGTGACCATCACCGAAGACCCGATCGTCAGCCAGCCGGGGCCGTTCTCCAATGGCCAGACCGCCGTGGTGCCGCGTTCGCGGATCAATGCGCAACAGGAAGCCAAGCCGATGTTCAAGTTCGGCCCAGGCACCACGCTGGATGAAATCGTCCGTGCGGTGAACCAGGTCGGCGCGGCACCGGGCGACCTGATGGCGATCCTCGAAGCCCTGAAACAGGCCGGCGCCTTGCAGGCCGACCTGATCGTGATCTGAGGACGCTGGCGATGAATCCGAAGAGCCTGGTTTCAAGTGCCGCCGACAGCGGCGCCTACACCGACCTCAACCGTCTG
The DNA here is from genome assembly GCF_057197165.1 of Pseudomonas sp. SYWMCR5. Taxonomy (NCBI): domain Bacteria; kingdom Pseudomonadati; phylum Pseudomonadota; class Gammaproteobacteria; order Pseudomonadales; family Pseudomonadaceae; genus Pseudomonas; species Pseudomonas sp. SYWMCR5. The sequence continues at coordinate 307,001 of NZ_JBXUNH010000001.1, read as the reverse complement.
AGCTCGCTCAAGCACGGGGACCGTGACAGCGATGCCAACATCCGCAAGGTGGCCCAGGAGTTCGAGTCGCTGTTCATCGGCGAAATGCTCAAGGCCTCGCGCAAGGCCGGCGATGTGCTGGCTGCCGACGATCCGATGAACACCGAGACGGTCAAGCAGTACCGCGACATGTACGACCAGCAGTTGGCCGTGAGCATGTCCCGCGAAGGCGGCGGTATCGGCCTGCAGGACGTGCTGGTGCGCCAGTTGTCCAAGAACAAGGCCGTGCGCCCGAACACCAGCCCGTTCCCGCGTATCGACGGCAATGCGCCGGCGTTGTGGGGCACGAAAGTGGTCGCACCGGCCCAGGCCGCCGAATCGGCGTCCACCCGCAACGACGTTGCAGCGCTCAATTCGCGGCGTCTGGCGCTGCCGGGCAAGCTCACCGACCGCCTGCTCGCCGGCATCGTGCCGTCGGCCGGCAATCCGGCTGCGACCAACACCTCGGCATTGCCGGGTCGTGGCGATATTCCCCCCGGTGGCGTGGCCACCGGCGACTGGGAGCCGGCCCAGGCCTTCGCCGCACCGGGGCATGGTATGCAGATTCTCGGGCGCGCCGTGGCCCAGCCGCCGCTGGCGCCGAAGAAAGCCTTCGCCGACAGCGACGAGTTCGTCGCCACCATGCTGCCGATGGCCGAGCAGGCCGCCAAGCGCATCGGTATCGACCCGCGTTACCTGGTCGCCCAGGCTGCCCTCGAAACCGGCTGGGGCAAATCGGTCATGCGTAACACCGATGGCAGCAGCAGCCACAACCTGTTCGGCATCAAGGCCACCGGCAATTGGCAGGGCGGCGAGGCGAGGGCGATCACCAGCGAGTTCCGCAACGGTCAGTTCGTCAAGGAAACGGCAGCGTTCCGTTCCTACGACTCCTACCAGGACAGCTTCCACGACTTGGTCAGCCTGCTGCAGAACAATGCGCGCTATCAAGATGCAGTGAAGTCTGCCGATAACCCAGAGCAGTTTGTGCGAGAGCTGCAGAAGGCCGGGTATGCCACCGACCCGAACTACGCCAGCAAGATCTCGCAGATCGCAAGACAGATGAAGTCGGACACGAGCTACGCAATGCTCGGGACCACCACGCAACTTTAAGGGCAGCGAATCATGGCGAGCTTGATCAATATTGGCATGTCGGGGCTGGGCGCCGCGCAGTCGGGGATGTACACCCTGGGTAACAACATCGCCAACGCCGATGTGGACAGTTACTCGCGCCAGCAGAACGTGCAGAAGACCAAGGGCTCGCAGCAGAACGGCAACGTCTTCATCGGCAGCGGCACCACGCTGGCCGACGTGCGTCGAGTGTACAACTCGTTCCTCGAGAACCAACTGCGCACCACCACCTCGCTGTCCAGCGATGCCAACTCGTACCTGAACCAGATCAATCCGCTCGACACTGCCCTGTCGAGCGCTGACACCGGTATCACGGCTGCCCTGAAAGGCTTCTTCACCGCCATGCAGGACGCGGCGGCCAAGCCCAACGAAGATGCCTCTCGCCAGTTGCTGCTGACCAGCGCGCAATCGCTGGCCAAGCGTTTCAACAGCCTGTCGACGCAGCTCAACCAGCAGAACAGCAACATCAACGCCAACATGGCGTCGATCGCCGACCAGGTGAACCAGCTCACCTCGACCATCGCCCAGTACAACGACCAGATCGCGCGCGTGTCGGCGATCCAGGGCCAGCCGAACGATCTGCTCGACCAGCGCGACGGCGCCGTGCGCGAACTGAACAAGCTGATCGGCAGCCAGGTGGTGGAGCGCGAAGGCAACTACGACATCTACCTGCCCAACGGCCAGGCACTGGTACTGGGCAAGACCACCCAGACCCTCGAGGTCGCGCCAAACCGCAACGATCCGACGCGCATGAGCCTGATGATCAACCGCGGCAGCACCAAGATGGACATCACCGACACCACCACCGGTGGCGAGCTCGGTGGCCTGCTGCGCTACCGCAAGGACACCCTGGATCCTGCGCTCAACGAGCTGGGCCGGGTGGCACTGGTGGTGTCCGATGCGATCAACAGCCAGCTCGGCCAGGGCGTCGACAAGAATGGTGAATTCGGCGCGCTGCTGTTCGGCGACATCAACAGCGCCAAGGCCATCAGCGAGCGCAGCATCGCCCGCCAGGGCAACAGTGCAGGCTCCGGCAACCTCGATGTGACCATCAAGGACACCGGTAAGCTCGGCACCAGCGACTACCAGGTGACCTTCACCAGTGCCACCGGCTACAACGTGCGCAAGCTGCCCGAAGGCACCGACATGGGCAACTTCGACCTCAACGACAACCCACCGAAAGTGATCGATGGCTTCAGCCTCTCGCTCAATGGTGGCGCCGTTGCCGCTGGCGACAGCTTCAAGATCACCCCGACCCGCAACGCCGCTGCCGGTATCGAGTCGGTACTCACCGATCCCAAGCGCCTGGCGCTATCCGCGCCGTTGGGTGCAGTGAGCGGCTCGGGCAACAAGGGTACCGGGCAGATCACCCAGCCGAACCTGACCTCCAAGCTGGACATCTACAACGCCACCGATCGCACTCAGTTGCAGACCGGCCTGAAATATTCGACCCCGGTCAAGCTGGTGTTCGGCGACGACAGCGCGTCTCCGCAGGGCTACACCCTGTACGACGCCAAGGGCAACTCCATCGGCACCGGCACCATCGTGCCCGGCCAGAGCAACAAGCTGCAGCTCTCGGTGCCGATGGTCGATGGCGCCGGCAACCCGATCATGGATGGCGCCACCCAGCGTTCGTTCACCTTCGAGATGGAAGTGGCCGGTGCACCGAAGAACGGTGACAGCTTCACCGTCTCGCTGACCGGTGCAGGCTCTTCCGACAACCGCAACGCCAAGTCGGTGATCGACCTGCAGACCAAGTCCACCGTGGAAGTCGGCGCCGACGGCAAGGGCATCAGCCTGACCGATGCCTACGCCAAGCTTGTGTCCAACGTCGGCGGCAAGGCTGGCCAGGCGAGCATGGACTCCGACGCCACCAATGCCCTGCAGAAGTCGGCGCTCGATGGCCGCAACGCCGTCTCCGGGGTGTCGATCGACGAAGAGACCGGCAACCTCATCAAGTTCCAGCAGTACTACACCGCGTCGTCGCAGATCATCAAGGCGGCCCAGGAAACCTTCGCCACCTTGATCAACAGCCTTTAAGGAGCCGTAGACCGTGCGCATTTCCACTTCGCAGTTCTACAACACCAGCAGCGCCAACTATCAGCGCGGCTTCAGCAACGTGGTGAAAACCCAGCAGGAATCCAGCGATGGCATCCGCGTGCGTACTGCAGCCGACGATCCGGTGGGCGCCTCGCGCCTGCTGCAGCTCGAGCAGCAACAGAACATGCTCGACCAGTACAAGAGCAACATCACCAATGTGCGCAACTCGCTGAGCACCTCCGAAAGCACCCTCGATGCCATCGGCAAGGTGCTGCAGCGGGTCAACGAGCTGGCGATCAGCTCGGGCAACGCCGGTTTTACCGACGCCGACCGCAAGGCCAACGCCGACGAGCTGGGCTCGCTGGAAGAGCAGTTGTTCTCGCTGATGAACAGCAAGGACGAGAACGGCAAGTACCTGTTCTCCGGTTCCAAGGGCGACACCCCGCCCTACGTGCGCAACGCCGACGGCACCTACAGCTATCAGGGCGACCAGGGCCAGTTGAAACTGCAGGTGGGCGACATGCTCAGCCTGGCGGCCAACGAGACCGGTTTCGATGCCTTCGAGCAGGCGCTCAACACCAGCCGCAGCCAGACCACCCTGACCGCTCCGGCGGTGGACGATGGTCGGGTCAGCCTGTCCAATGGCCAGGTATCCGGCAGCGCGACGTTCAACGACCGCTTCCGCAGTGGCGAGCCGTACCGTATCGAGTTCCTCAGCAGCACCCAGTACCGCATCCTCGATTCGGGCAACAACGACGTGACCCTGGAAGCCTCGCAGGGCGGGACCTATAACCCGAATGCCGAGAATGGCACGATCTCCTTCCGCGGTGTCGACCTGCGCCTGAAGATCACCCTGCAGCCGGGTGACAACCCGGACACCGCGATTGCCGGCCACACCTTCAACCTGAGCTCCAAGCCCGATGCCATCGCTGGCTCGCGTAGCCCAGGCAACACCTCCGGCACCCAGGTCAACAACGCCACCATCAGCAACCAGGCGCAGTACAACGCCTCGTTCCCAGGTGGCGGCGCGGTGCTCAAGTTCAACAGCTCTACCGACTTCGAGCTGTATGCAGCGCCGCTCACCGACAACAGCCGGCCGATCTCCACCGGCACCCTGGCGGGCAACACTGCCACGGCCTCGGGCGTGAGCTTCCAGTTGTCCGGTGCACCCAATGCTGGTGACTCGTTCGCGATCAAGGTCGACACCCACCAGAATCAGAACATGCTCAACACCATTGGCCAACTGCGCACCGCGTTGAGCGTGCCGATGGACAATGATCCCAAGGCGCGCCAGAACTTCCTCGCCTCGCTGGACTCGGCAATCGGCAACATCGCCAGCGCCACCAACCAGGTGAGCTCCTCGATCAGCGCCATCGGTGGTCGCGGCGCGGCGCTGGATGTCCAGGCCGAAACCAACGAAGCACTGGGCAATGAAAACAGCAAGACCCAGAGCTCGATCCGCGAAAGCGACCCGGCCACGGTGATGCTGCGCCTGCAAATGCAGACCAACATGCTCCAGGCCTCGCTGCAGTCCTATGCCAAGATCGCCGGCCTGTCGCTGGTCAACTACATCTGAACCCAGGTGCGGGTGATCGCGGGGTGATCGTCCCACGAGCCTGCCTCGCCACCCGCCGGTCAGCGCCGGACTGGGTGGCAGCCGGTCCCGCGGTTCAATCGCTTGAGTGAGTCCTAGTGAACGCACATCCCCTCGTCAGCATCGCCATCCCCGCGTTCAATCCCGAGTTCTTTCGCGCCACGCTGGCCAGCGCCATCGGCCAGGATTACCCGAACCTGGAGATCGTGGTCTGCGACGACAGTCGCGGTGACCAGATCGCAGCGATCTGCGACGAGCTGCGTGCCGGTTGCGCAGTGCCCTTGCGTCATGTGCGCAACCCCGAGCGCCTGGGGTTTGCCCGCAACCTGCAGCGTTGCCTGGAGCAGTCTTCGGGCGAGCTGATCAAGTTTCTCTGCGACGACGACGTGCTGTTCGGCACCTGCATCAGCCAGCAGGCCAGAGTACTCAGCGATCACTCCCAGGTCAGCATGGTCATCTGCCAGCGCCTGCTGTGCGCTGCCGACGATGTGCTGCTGCCGGCGCGTTCGCTGAACTTCGTCATTTCCCTGAACAGTGCCGTGATCAATGGCACCGACCTGCTCGAAAGCGTCGCCGACGGCGTGCCCAATCTGTTCGGTGGGATCAGCCATGCGCTGCTGCGCCGTGACGAGGTGCAGGCCTACCTGCCGGCGCTAGTCGGGGAAGGGCAGGGCTTTGCCGCACGCCTGGACCTGGCCTTGTACGCCTGCCTGCTGCGCCGTGGCCACCTGTGCAGCCTGGATCAGGTGCTGAGCCTCGAGCGCGTGCATGCCGGACGCCTGAGCCACCAGGGCAGCATGGTCGAAGCTGCCAAGACTGAATCCGAATGGCTGCTGCAGATGCTCGCCGAGTCCACCGGCGAGCCAGCGCCGGCCGATGGTTGGGTGCGTACGCTGCCGCTGGCCGAATACACCGGGGCAGCCGATCAGGTCTGGGAGGAAATGGACCTGCGCCGTTTCTACTCCGGGCAGATGGCCAACCTCGGCCAGCAGATCGGTACCGACAGCATCAGCTTCGACGAGCTGTATGCCGAATGGCTGGAGTCGCGCCAATTGTCGGCGGGCCAGGTCAGCCTGCTGCCCAAGCGCATCGAGCAGTGGCCGCGCCAGCCGCGTATCGCGGTGGCGGTGCTGGCCGAGGCGGGCGATGAGAAGGTCTTGCGCACCACCTTGCAGAGCCTGCAGGGGCAGTCCTATCCAGCCCGCCATACCTTGGTGCTGGGCCCGGCGGCGCTGGCTGCCCAGGTACAGGGCGAGGCCCGTCACCTGCACAGCCAGGGTGATCACTTTGTCGAGCTTGGCCAGTGGCTGGCCACCGCGCAGGACATCGACTGGCTGTTGCTGCTGCGCGCCGGTGATCGCGCGCACCCTCATGCGCTGGTGATCATGGCCGAGCGCGTGGCCCTGCGCGGCGATAGCCTGTGCCTGTACATCGACGAAGGCGCCAACGACAACCTGGCGCCGTCGTGTCCGATCTTCAAACCCGACTTCAACCTCGATCTGATGCGCAGCCTGCCTTATGTCGGTCGGCTGCTCGCCTTCGATGCCAAGGCGCTGCGCGAACTGGGCGGCTTCGACGCCAGCTTCGCCACGCTCGCCCCCCACGACCTGCTCTGGCGCATGGTCGAGGTCCACGGCCTGCAGGTGGTCGAGCATATCGCCGAAGTGCTGGTGCAGTGTCACCACCGCTATGCCGACTGGCTCAACGATGCGCAGGCGCATGTGCAGGCCCCTCGCGTGCTGCAAGCGCACTTCGAGCGTCTGGGCGTACAGGCGCAGGTCACGGGTATCGAAGGCAGCATGATGACGCGAGTCACCTACCTGCACCCGCAAGCCGCCAGTGTCTCGATCCTCATCCACGCCGCAGGCGAGCTGGCGGTGCTGATGCGCTGCGTCGAATCGCTGTTCGCCCATACCGCCTACGCCGATTTCGAAGTACTGCTGGTGGCCAGCGGCGAGACATCCCCCGAGGTGCGCGATTGGCTGGGCGGCCTGCAGGGGCTGGGCAGTGACCAGTTACGCGTGTGCCAGGCGGATGCCACCGGGCGGGCGCAGAGCTTCAACGAAGCCAGCCGTCAGGCGCGTGGCGACTACCTGCTGCTGCTCGATGCTGCCTGTGTGCTGTTCGACGGCCGATGGCTGCAGGAATTGATGCAACTGGGGCAGCGCCCGGAAGTCGGCCTGGTTGGCCCCAAGCTGTTCGACAACAATGGCTCGGTGCTCTCGGCCGGCCTGGTGATGGGCATGAATGGCACTGCCGGCACGCCGTTCCTGAGCTGCGCGGTGAATGCCGACGGCTACATGAACCGCCTGAGCCTGGTACAGAACTGGAGCGCGCTGAGCCTTGACTGCCTGCTGGTGCGCGCCGCGCTGTTCGCCGAGCTGGGTGGGCTGGATACTGCGGCATTCGAGGTGTCGCTGTTCGATGCCGATTTCTGCCTGCGGGCGCGCGAAGCAGGCTACCTGTCGGTGTGGACGCCGTTCTCGCGGGTCGCCCAGGTGCCGGTGCCCGCTCAGGAACAGCCCGCACCGCAAAGCCTGCTGGCCGATCAGGAGCGGCTGTATGAGCGCTGGCTGGCATGGGTTGCTTTCGATCCCGCCTACAATCGCAACCTCAGCCTGAAGCTGCCGAACTTCAACTTCGAGCCGGGCCTGCGCGGTGGCTGGGATCCGTTCATCGCACGCGCCATGCCGTCGGTGATGGGGCTGCCCAGCAGCACCTCGGCCATCGGTCACTACCGTGTATCGCAGCCGTTCGCCGAGCTGGAAAAGGCCGGCTGGATCCAGGGGCGCATCGACTACAGCGCACCGAGCCTGATCGAGCTGGAGCGGGAAAAACCTGATGTGGTGATCCTGCAGTGCCGCTACACCCCGGCCAGCCTGCGCGATATCGCCCGCTTCAAGCGCTTCTCCAACACCCGGCGCATCTACGAGCTGGACGACTACATCATCGATCCGCCGAAGAAGAACGATCACGCTCGCAACCTGCCGCGCAACATGCGCGAGCTGGTCAGCGAAGCCATCGGCTTGTGCGATCGCGTGGTGGTCTCTACCGAACCGCTGGCCGATGCCCTGTCGAGCATGCACAGCGACATCCGCGTGGTCCCCAACATGCTCGCCGCCTCCTTGTGGACGGGCCTTCGCAGTGAGCGTCAGACGAGCGCGCGGCCACGTGTAGGCTGGGCGGGCGGCACCAGTCACCGAGGCGACCTGGAGTTGCTGCTGGAGGTGGTGCGCACACTGGCCGACGAAGTCGACTGGGTGTTCTTCGGCATGTGCCCCGAGATGCTGCTGCCTTACGTGAAGGAGTTTCACCCGGCCATTTCGTTCGGTGACTACCCGCGCAAGCTGGCCAGCCTCAACCTTGATCTGGCCCTGGCACCGTTGGAGCAGAACCTGTTCAACGACTGCAAGAGCAACCTGCGGCTACTCGAGTATGGCGCCTGCGGCTTCCCGGTCATCTGCACCGACACCAAGGCCTATGCCGGCTACCTGCCGTGCACCCGGGTGGCCGACAACACCACGGCGCAGTGGCTGGAAGCGATTCGCATGCACCTCGACGACCCGGCCGCCAGCTACCGCCAGGGCGATGCGTTGCGCGAGGCGGTACTGAGCGACTATGTCCTTACCGAACACCATCTGCAGCACTGGGCCAACGCCTGGCTGGCTGACTGAAATCCAGGCGCAGGGCCCAGGCCCTGCGCAGAACCGAACTCTTGAACAGGTGCCTTATGATCGATACCGCAACTGGCTCGCACACTGAAGTGACCGTTGTCCTGCTTGGGCATGACCAGGCGGATCACCGCGCCCGCGCACTCCACTACTACGCCAGCCAGGGCGTTCCATGCCTGGCGCTGGAGCCGGCAGGCCAACTCGGTGCACTGCTCGAGCAGGTGAACACGCCTTTCGTCTGCCTGGCGCTGGATGCCGACTTCGTGCTCGCCGATGCGCTGGGCAAGGCTGCCGCCCATCTGCTTGCACAGCCGCAGGTGAAGGGGGTGCAGGGGCATGCCCTGGCCTATGCGGCGGGCAACTGCAAGCTGAGCTACCACAAGCTCGGTGCATTCGTCGCGCCCCAGGCCGCAGAAGACGCTCTGGCGCGCCTGCGTCGTTATGGCCACAGCGGCCAGCAGGCTTGGCGTGCCGTACTGCGTGTGGCTACCCTGCAGACTGCGCTGGCAGGCCTGCCGCAAGAGCTGGATGCCGCGGGCTGGCGTGTGGCGCTGGGCTACGCGATCCTGCTGCAAGGCGAGATCGGCAGCCTCGAGCAGACCGATGTGGTCTGCGAACTGCTGGACAACGACCTGGGCGCAGCCGCCCGCGAGGAGCGCCTGACCCAGACCGTACGCAGCCTGCGCCAGTGGGATGAGGCGGCGGGTGTGTGTGCCGGCGAAGAAGGTTTCGTGGTGCTCAACCGCTTCGTGCGCAGCAGCTACGATCAGGGCGAGACGCCGCTGCTGTTCAGCTCCGACTGGGCCAGCGTGATTGACGACCCTGAGCAGACCTTCGAGCCGCGCCAGTATGTCGAGCTGCCGTACTACAACGGCAAGCTGTTCCAGCGCCTGAGCGAAATCGAGTTCCTCTGCCATGCCTGGCCGACCGGCGAGCGTCACCTGCATGCGCTCGAAGGCGCCTGGGTGCGCCAGCACGACTTGCTGCAAGTACATCCGAACGACACCAACGACAGCCTGCAGCAGCGCTACCTGCACGCGCTGGGCCTGGGCCTGTTCAACCGGGACGTATGCCAGCGCCTGATGCCGCTGTTGGCCGGTGCCAAGGACGTCCACCATGTTCGCGAAATGCAGGACTGGCTGACCCGCCTGGGCAGCGTTCCGGCACCCGATGCCCGCGCATTGCTCGAGACGACGCCGTCCGGCAAGTTGCTGGCCGCGATTGCCGCCGCGACCCCGGCCGAGGCCGACCGCGCCCGCGCGCAGGCCTACCTGGCGCGCCACCCGGCTGCGCAGATCGCCTTCGTGGTGCTGGACCTGGAGAATGACGACCAGGCACTGCAGGCCACCTTCGACAGCCTGCTGGCCAGCGGCCTGCGCAACTTCAAGCTGGTGGTGCTCAAGGGCGGCAAGCCTCCGGCGATTACCACTGCGCGCGACACCCTGCACTTCATCCAGGTCAACGACGGCAACTGGGCGACCCACCTGAACCAGGTGGTGAAACAGCTTTCCAGCGAGTGGCTGCTGCTGCTCGATGCCGGCGACGTGCTGCTGGCCGGTGGCCTGCTGCGTCTGGCGGTGGAGTTGACCCAGGCGCCGGGGTGCCAGGCGATCGCTGCTGACGAAGTGCAGCGTGACAGCGACGGCCGCCTGCTCGACGTGATCCGTCCGGGCAGCGACCTGGACCTGCTGCGTAGCCAGCCGGGGCTGATGTCGCGGCACTGGCTGGTACGTCGCCAGGCCGTGCTCGATCTGGGTGGCTACAGCGAGTCCTACCGTCATGCGCAGGAATACGACCTGTTGCTGCGCCTGGTCCAGCAGCAGGGTGTTGGCTGCCTGGCGCACATGGATGACTACCTGGTCATCGGCCAGCAGCCCGAGCAGTCTCTGACAGACGAAGCGGCCAAGGTCCTCAACCGTCACCTGACCGAACTGGGCTACCGCGCCCAGATCAGTGACCAAGGCAGCGCAGGCCTGACCGTCGATTTCCGTCATACCGCCACGCCGCTGGTCAGCATCCTGCTGGCAGGCGAGGGCGATACCGCGCAGTTGCAGGTATCGCTGACCGGGATCTTCCAGCGCACCCGTTACCCGCGCTTCGAAGTGGTGGTGGCCTTGCCGGGGCACGACAGCGCAGGACAGGCGGCGATTGCCCAGGCCTTCGGCACGCGCGTGCGGCTGATTGCCGGTGAGGCCCATGCCTCGCGCGAGCAACTGCTGGCGCTGGCCGCCGGGCAGGCGCGCGGCGATTACCTGGTGCTGCTCTCCGAGCGCTGCCATGTGATTACGCCGGCCTGGATCGAATCGCTGCTCAACGAGGCCCAGCGCCCCGAGGTGGGGATTGTCGGGGCCAGCTTGTGGGGTCGTGGCGAAATCCTGCTGCATGCAGGCTACGAGCTGCTCGACGGCGGACAGGTCAATGCACCCTGGGCCGGCACCTCGGCGGCACGCAGCGCTGCGGCGCGCTGGCCGCTGTCGGTACGCGACTGCCCGGCGGTGTCCGGCGACTGCCTGATGATCAGCCGCGAAACCTTCGAGCAGTGCGGTGGCCTGCCGGCAACAGGTGCGGCAGACCTGGCCCTGTGCCTGGCGGTACGCAGCAACGGCCTGATGGTGGTGTGGACGCCGCGTGCCAGGCTGATGGGCAACGAACTGGTGGTGCCCGCGGGGCAGGCTGTGCAGGCGCTGGCCGAGCAATGGCCTGGCGCGTTCCAGGGGCGTGCGCGGCTCGACGCCCAGGGCGCCGCGGGTGCACCGCAGTGGCTAGCACAGCTGGGATGACTGGCGCGCTAATTGCAAAAAAGCCGGGTTAAGCCCGGCTTTTTCATGCCCGCTGGCAAATTATTGACAGGCTGCCGCCGCGATGGTTAGCGGCCTGCCCTGATCCTGGAGTTCGCCCCCCAATGTCGACCGCTGCGCAGCTGGATGCTCTTTCGCTCGAACAGGCGCTGACGCGCCTGCGCCTGATGTTCACCAAGCCGGGGCATCCCTACTACCTGCTGGCACCTGCCTACCGTGATACCTCGTCCGGTATCGTTTCGATGCACTACCTCTGCCACATGCTCAACCTCAACGGGCGCGAGGCTTACATCTACGGCACCGACGTGGTCAATCCCGATCTCAAGACGCCGTTGTTCGACCCGGCCATCGCCCGCCGCCACCTGGCTGAGGGCAAGGTGCCGATCGCGGTCTATCCCGAAGTGGTCAGCGGCAACCCGCTGGAGTGCCCGGTGGTGGCGCGCTACATGCTCAACTTCGAGAGTTTCATCAGCGGCAAGAGCATGAACGCGGCGGCGACCGACCTGATCTTCTACTACGCCGAGCGCCTTGCCGAGGCCCGTGGCGATGTCAACGTCGACCTGCTGTGCCTGCCCACCATCGACATCGAGCTGTTCGCTGCGGGCGCTGCCGATTGCGTGCGCGAAGGTGCCTGCCTCTACCAGAACCGTCACCCGCTGGAGCAGATCGACTACGACCAGTTGCCTGCCGGCATTCGCCTGCTCAGCGTGGCCAATGCCCTGAGCCTGGCGGAGTTGGCCGAAGTGTTGCGCCATGCCGAGGTGCTGTACACCTACGAATGGTCGATGACCTGTGTGATCGCAGTGCTGTGTGGTTGCCCTGTGCTGTTCATGCCGGGACATGGCGTGGACCAGCAGGTGCTCGACAACAGCTTCTTCGGCTGCGTCGGCTTTGCCATGGCCGACCAGCCCCGCGCCCTCGAACAGGCCCGGGCTACCGTTGGCGATGGTCTGCAGCGCTATGTGCAGCGCACCGCATCGTTCTGGCAGCAACTGGACACCTTCATCACCAAGACCCAGGACGCAGCCGTGGCTGAAGCCTCGGGCAACCGGCACGGCATGCTCGACTGGTTGCGTCAGCGCTATCCATTGCCCAAGCAAGTGCAACGTCTGCAGCAGGAGCTGTCCGGGCCGCAGGCGCCGAAGCTTGCCGTGCTGGTGCGCGATCACGGCGACCGTCAGGCGCTGTTGCGGACCCTGGAGAGTGTTGACCGTGGCCTGTATCGACAGGTGCAGGTGCATGTGCTGGGCGAGTGCGACCCGCAGCGCGTCGGTGTGCAATGGCAGGCGTGCGACCCACGTGAGCCGGTGGCGACGATCAATGCGCTGCTGAGCGATTGCGCAAGTGACTGGTACTTGCTGGTCGAGGCTGGCGAGACTTTCGTCGCCAGTGGGTTGCTGGCGCTGGCGGTGCGTTTGCTCGATGCCCCCGAGGAATGCCTGGCGGTCTACGCCGACGAAGGCCTGCGCCGCGAGGGAGGGGATGTCGAGCTGGCGCTGCGCCCGGACCTTAACCTGGACCTGCTGCTGGCACTGCCGGGCAGCCTGTCGCGACACTGGGTCTATCGGCGCGAGGCGCTGGCAGCAGGGTTCGCCGGCGACTGTGGGCGAGCCTTCGAGCTCGGCCTTCAGTTGGGCTTGCTGCTCGAACGCGGGCTGGGCAGTGTCATGCATGTCGCCGAGCCGCTATTGATCGGCAAGGGTGGGCCGCTGGCGGCCTGTCCCGACGAGCAGGCGGTCATCGCGCATCATCTGCGCCTGCGCGGCTATGAGCAGGCGCAGGTCTTTGCCCTTGATGACGTGCCGGGCGGTTATCGCATCGACTACGGTCATGCGCATGTCGCTTCGGTCAGCATCATGGTGCCGTTGCGCGGGCAACTGGTCGATTTCCAGCGCTGCCTGGAAACCCTGTTGACGCACACCGCCCATGAGCAGTTCGAGGTGTTGCTGATCGAGGCGGGCAGCGAAGACCCTGCGTTGCTCGAATGGCTGGACATGGTCGGGCAGATCGGTGAGGGGCGTTTCCAGGTGCTGCGCTATATGCCTGGCCAGCCATGGGCTGCGTTGTGCAACGCGGCTGCGCAGGAGGCGCGGGGTGATTATCTGCTCTGGCTCGACGGCCGCGCCGCGGTACTCGATTGCCACTGGTTGCCGGCGCTGCTCAATCACGCCCAGCGCCCTGAAGTCGGTGCAGTCGGCGGCAAGTTGCTGGCCGGTGACGGCACGGTACGCCAGGCTGGCCTGCTGCTGGGGATCGACGGTTCGGTGGGCGCGGCGTTCGCCGGTCTGCCTGCGCAGTCGACAGGCTACATGGCGCGCCTGGCGCTGGAGCAGAACTTCGCTGCGGTCGGTGGCGAGTGCCTGATGCTGCGGCGCGCGCTGTTCCTCGAGGCCGGCGGCTTCGATGCCAGCGAGTTGCTGGCGCCCTGGGCCGATGTCGACCTGTGCCTGAAGCTGCATCAGGCCGGCTATCTGAATGTCTGGACGCCGCATGCGCGCCTGCTGCTGGATGCGCCACGCGATGTGCTGGCCAGCGAAGAGCAGCACGATGCGTTGTATGCGCGCTGGTTGCCGCGTCTGGCGCACGACCCGGCCTACAACGGCAATTTCTCGCTGCGTGACGGGCAAGGCTTCATGCTGCAAAGCAATGACCTGAGCTGGCGACCCTTGCTGGGCAAGGTGCCGCGGGTATTGGCTTGCATTGCCGAGCAGGATGACCGGGCATTGTCGCGTCTGGTCCATCCGTTGGGGGCGCTGTGCGAAAACGCGTTGCTCGACGGCGCGGCAACCGTGGGGCTGCTGTCGCCGGTGGAGCTGGAGCGTTTTGCCCCGACCAGCGTGATCCTGCAGCGACCGTTGGATGATGCAGGGCTGCTGGCCTTGCGGCGGCTGAGTGCATTCTCCCAAGCGCTGAAGGTAGTGACGCTTGACGGTTATCCCGAACCTGCGCAGTTCGAGTCCGGCGAGGATCTGCTGCAACGCCTGCAGGCCGCGTTGATGCAGGCTGACCGCGTGCTGGTGCCGACGCCTGCGTTGGCCGAGTGGCTGCAGGGGCTGCACCAGGATATCCGGGTGCTGGAGAACGCCTTGCCGGTCGGCTGGGGCCGCCTTAAGGGCGAGCGGCAGGCAGGGGCCTTGCCACGTCTTGGCTGGATCGCCGGCAAGGACGACGAGTTGCTCGAGCAGGTAGTACCGGCCTTGTCGGGTGAAGTCGAGTGGGTGGTGCTGGGTGAGTGTGCCGGTAGCTTGAGGCCGTTCGTCAGCGAGTCGCACCCAGCGGTCGAGCCTGGGCATCTGGGCGAGGCCCTGGCGGCGTTGAACCTCGATCTGGCGCTGGTGCCCATGGCCGATTCCCTGGAAAACGCCTGTTCCGGTGACCTGCGCGTGTTGCAGCACGCGGCCTGTGCTCATCCGGTGATCTGCAGCCGAGTGCCGGGCTTTGCCGCAGGCGATGCCTTGCCGCTGTCGCGCGCGGGTAACCAGCCCGACGAATGGCTGCAGGCGATCCGTCTGCACCTGTCGGACCGTGACGCTTCGGCGGCACTGGGCGATGCGCTGCAGGCGGCTGTGCGTGGGCAGTGGCTGCTCGAAGGTGCGCGGCTGGAGAGCTGGTGCCGGGCCTGGTTACCCGATTGAAGGGGTGGTCTGCAGTGAGGATGTGACGCTGTCGTGTCCATTCGACAAAAAACGCGTGACTTGAGAGTCACTTCGCGCATCTTCACTGTATATTGTCCGAACTAGGAGCCGCCGTAGCGCAGCCATAAACGTGGTCAGGAACAGGGGCGTCCCGTGTTTCCTGGCGTTTCGTCGTTGCGTACGCCGTGGGCTACTTCGCTGTTATTGAACGGGAAGCCACATGATTGGCATTAAAAGCATCGCCAGTTACCTGCCGACTCAAGGGGTAGACAACTACGCCCAGGGCGCAAAATTCGGCAAGGACCAGGATTTCATCTTCGGCAAGATCGGTTCCACCTTCTTGCCGCGCAAGGACAGCGAGCAGGAAACCTCCGACCTGTGCGTCGAGGCTGCACGCAATCTGTTAGCCGCCAATCCTTCGCTCGACCCTGCCAGCATCGATGCAGTGATCGTCGTCACCCAGAATGGCGACGCCGAGGGGCTGCCGCACACCGCAGCGATCGTCCAGCACAAGCTGGGGCTTTCGACCCATGTCGCGGCGTTCGACGTTTCGCTGGGGTGCTCGGGCTATGTCTACGGCCTGTACGCGATGAAAGGCTTCATGGAAGCTGCGGGCTTGAAGAATGGCCTGCTGATCACCGCCGATCCGTACTCGAAGATCGTCGACCCAGAAGACCGCAACACCACCATGCTGTTCGGCGATGCCGCCACCGCGACCTGGATGGGCGAGAACGCCGCCTGGCAACTGGGCAAGTCGCTGTTTGGCAGTGACGGTGGCGGGGCTGAGCACCTGCGCACCACCGATGGCAAGTTCTTCATGAACGGTCGTCAGGTCTACAACTTCGCCCTGGTCAAGGTGCCAGCGCACCTGAACCAGTTGCTCGAAGCCAGCCAGCTGAAGGCTGACGACATCGACCTGTATTGCCTGCATCAAGGCAGCGCAGCTATCGTCGATGCGGTGTCGGCGCGCTTCGATGAGGGCGAGCACAAGGGCAAGTTCGTCAAGGACATGGTCGAGACCGGCAACACCGTTTCTTCCAGCATTCCGTTGCTGCTGGAGAAGCATGTGCTGGGTTCGACTCACAAGCGCGTTGCCCTCAGTGGTTTTGGCGTCGGCCTGTCGTGGGGCTCGGCGATCATCGAACGCACTGATTGAGCGTTGTCGCGGTATCTGCAAAAGCGCCGAACGGGTGACCGTTCGGCGCTTTTGCATTTCTGCTGTCTATCAGCCGTTCTGCGCACGCCGCCGGACGCTGTATTTCTGGCGTCAAACCCTTGATTTCATTGGGGTGGCAGCGTGCCACTAAAAAAATTCGCAAAACCCCCTAAAGCAAACCGCCACGACGACGATAACCATTACGAAGGTTCTCTAGGCCACACACCCGGCAAACGCCAGGGCCGGAAGCCGCAGTACCCAATCCAACGAGGAATTCGTCATGGCTTTGACCGTTAACACCAACACCACCTCTCTGGGCGTTCAGAAAAACCTGAGCCGTGCTTCCGACGCTCTGAGCACCTCGATGACCCGTCTGTCGTCCGGCCTGAAAATCAACAGCGCCAAAGACGACGCCGCCGGCCTGCAGATCGCTACCCGCATGACCTCGCAGATCCGCGGTCAGACCATGGCTATCAAGAACGCCAACGACGGTATCTCCATCGCCCAGACCGCTGAAGGCGCGATGCAAGAGCAGACCAACATCCTGCAGCGTATGCGTGAACTGGCCGTCCAGTCCCGAAACGACTCCAACAGCGAGCAAGACCGTGACGCGCTGGACAAAGAGTTCCAGTCGATGCTGTCGGAAATCGACCGTATCGCCGACTCCACCCAGCTGAACGGCAAGAACCTGCTGGACGGTACCGCTGGCGTCATGACCTTCCAGGTCGGCTCCAACACCGGCACCGCCAACCAGATCACCGTGACTCTCAGTGCCGCGATGAAAACCACCGGTACTGGCGCTGCGCTGACCGCCCTGGCTGGCAAGAGCATCACCGGTGCCAACAGCACCGCCGCCGAAGCCACCTTCACCGCCGCCATCAGCGCCATCGACGAGGCCCTGCAGGCAATCAACACCAACCGTGCTGACCTGGGTGCCGCCCAGAACCGTCTGACCAGCACCATCAACAACCTGCAGAACATCAACGAGAACGCCGAAGCTGCTCGTGGCCGTGTACAGGACACCGACTTCGCTGCCGAAACTGCCCAGCTGACCAAGCAGCAGACCCTGCAGCAAGCTTCGACCTCGGTTCTGGCCCAGGCCAACCAGCTGCCGTCGGCAGTTCTGAAGCTGCTGGGCTAATCTGCCTGATAGCTGCTGGCGGGGGAGTGCACTTGCGGCGCTCCCCCGCCTTTTCATTACGAGGTGGTGGACATGGACATGAGCGTCAAGCTGAACCTGTCTTATCCGGCCGCACGCTCGGCCGAGCAGGTTACCGACAAGCCGGTCTCGCGGCCGTTGGAAACATCCGCTGAGGGCGACAAGCAGGGCGCAGTCAAGGTGCACGACACCGACAACGTCAAGAACGCCGTGTCGCAGATCGAGCAATTCCTGAAAGAAACCCGACGTAATCTTGAGTTTTCCACGGATGAAGAATCCGGCAAGATTGTCGTCAAGGTCATCGCCAGCGAAACCGGCGAGCTGATCCGTCAGATTCCCTCCGAGGAGGCCCTGCGGATCGCCGAAAGCCTGCGCGATGTCAAAAGTGTACTGTTCAACGCCAAGGTCTGACCGGCGGCGAGCACTACGCGACACGAATCATGCCGGCCTTGCAGGAGCAGGGCGGGCGCGTTGAAGAGAGGGGCAGGACATGGCGACAATTACTCCTAGCACAGGCGTGGGCTACGGCCTCGAGATCAGCAAGATCGTCGATGCGTTGGTGAAGTCCGATACTTCGGCCAAGTCCAACCAGATTGCTCGGCAGTCGAGCAATAACTCGGCGATCCTCTCGGGCATCGGCTCTCTGCGCAGCGCCCTGACGGCGTTCCAGGACGCCATGAAGAAGCTCAACGACAAGGATGCGCCTTCCTTCAACGCCTTTGCCGGTACTTCCGCCAACGAAAGCGTGGTCAAGGTCAAGACCACCAACAGTGCAGTTGCCGGTACCTACGATATCCGTGTAAGCCAACTGGCCACTGGTTCCAAGGTCGCCAGCCAGCAGTTCGCCGGGGGGGGGAGCTCGGCGATTAGCGAAGGTGAGCTGACCATCAGCCAGAACGGCAAGACCTACAAGGTCAATGTTGCTGCCGGTTCCACGCTGCAAAGCGTGCGCGACCAGATCAACAAGGAGCTGGGCAAGGAAGGTATCACCGCCAACGTCGTCAACGAGGCGGGCGGTTCGCGGCTGGTATTCGGCTCTACCACGACTGGCAAGGGCAGTGACATTTCCGTCGGCGGTATCCCTGAGCTCACCATCGATGGCACGCAGAAGATGGTGGGTACGGGGGGCGGCTTTATCGACGCCTTGGCACAGGATGCCGAGTTCTCCGTCGACGGTTTGAAACTGACCAGCTCCAAGAACGTCGTCGACAACGCGGTCAGTGGCCTGAGCCTCGAGCTTACCGGCACCACTTCGCCCACTGCCACGACCGGGGTCAAGGTGAGTGTGACGCTCGATAACGATGGCCTGAAGAAATCGGTTCAGTCGTTTGTCGATGCTTACAACACCCTGCGCAAGGCTGTTACCGCCCTGACGACACCGACCAAGGACTCTTCCGGTAACGTGACCAGCCTGGGCCCGTTGACCAACGATCCGACCACGCGCTCGTTGCTGAGCGACATCGGCAAGGTGATCGCCGAAGCCGGTTCGGGCACCCAGCTCAATACCCTCAGCCAGCTGGGTATCAACACCCAGAAAGACGGCACGCTTGAGTTCAACAGCACCAAGTTCACCGCTGCACTGAACGACAAGAAGCTTGGCTCGGAGATTCAGGGGCTGTTCACTGCCGACGGTGGCGTTTTCGACCGGATGACCAAGGCCCTCGATCCCTACGTCAAGACCGGCGGTTCGCTGGATTCGCGCAAGACGGCGCTCGACAAGGTGACCAAGAACCTGCAGGATCAGCAGGCTGCGCTGGACCGCCGTACCGAGCTGCTGACCATCTCGCTGACCAAGAAGTACGCAGCGCTCGACACCGTCCTGGGCCTGATGAAGAAGCAGGGCGAGCAGATCGTCTCGATCTTCGATGCGATGAATGCCCAGGCCAAGAAAGGCTGATCGCTAAGCGGCGACAAAAGCCCGGTGACACCTTGCAGGTGTCCCGGGCTTTGTGTTTCATGGCTAAAGTTTTTTGACGAGCTGGCGATACAGCAGGTATACGCAACCTTTTCGCTGCAATGAGGTAGTTCCATGAACCCGATGTTGGCCCTTCGGCAGTACCAGAAAGTCAACGGTGCTGCACAGACTTCCGAAGCCAGTCCGCACCGTCTGGTGCAGATGCTGATGCAGGGCGGTCTTGACCGGATGGCCCAGGCCAAGGGCGCCATCGCGCGCAAGGACGTCGCCCAGAAGGGCATTCTGATCGGCAAGGCCATCGACATCATTGGTGGCCTGCGCGAAGGGCTGGATCTGGAGAATCACGCCGACAGCCTGACCGACCTCGACAACCTGTACCAGTACATGAGCCGTCGCCTGATCGAAGCCAACGTCCACAGCGACCCGGCGATCATCGACGAAGTGGCGCGCCTGCTGATCACGGTCAAGGAAGGCTGGGACGCCATCGGCGAACAAGTGCCGGCAGAGTAATTCCAGGAGGCGCACATGAGCGAAGTGATTGCACGTATCGAAGAGACCCGCGATGCCTTGCTGGCAGCGTTCGCTGAGCGCGACTGGGATGCGGTGGGCAAGCTCGACCTGGCATGTCGCGTGTGCGTCGAGGATATCCTGGCCGAAGCGCGGGAAAACGATGCGCAGGTCAGGAGCAGCCTGGATGAATTGCTGACGGTCTATCGCCAATTGATTGAAGTTGCAAGTGGTGAACGTCAATCAATAGTCGACGAGATGGCGCAGATCCGTCAGGCAAAAAACGCGACAAAGGTATACCATCTGTTCAGCTGATCGCTGGGCAATGCAAGAAGCTGCGCGCCATAAATTTGACTGTGTGCTGTTTTTTGACTTAACTAGTGGCTGTTTTCGAAATTTCAGACGTCCGAACACTGACCATTCAGTCGGAATGATGTCGAGCACGCCCTCGGGCGCCGATATGACTAGGGAAGTTAGTATTGAATGTGGCGTGAAACCAAGATCCTCCTGATCGATGACGACAGCGAACGCCGCCGCGATCTGGCGGTGGTCCTGAATTTTCTCGGCGAAGAGAACCTTTCCTGCTCCAGTGCGGACTGGCAGCAGTCGGTAGAGGCGTTGTCTTCGAGCAGGGAAGTCCTGTGTGTGCTGATCGGGGCGGTAAATGCTCCGGCAAGTGTCCTGGGCCTGCTTAAGACAGTGGCTGCGTGGGATGAGTTCCTTCCGGTTCTGCTTCTGGGCGAAATTTCTTCCGCCGAGTTCCCTGAAGACTTGCGCCGGCGCGTGCTGTCCAACCTGGAGATGCCGCCGAGCTACAGCCAGTTGCTCGACTCGCTGCACCGCGCCCAGGTCTATCGTGAAATGTACGACCAGGCCCGCGAGCGCGGTCGTCAGCGCGAACCCAACCTTTTCCGCAGCCTGGTTGGAACCAGTCGTGCGATCCAGCATGTGCGGCAGATGATGCAGCAGGTGGCCGACACCGATGCCAGCGTGCTGATCCTCGGTGAGTCCGGCACGGGCAAGGAAGTGGTGGCGCGCAACCTGCACTACCACTCCAAGCGCCGTGAAGCGCCGTTCGTGCCGGTCAATTGCGGGGCGATTCCGGCCGAGTTGCTCGAAAGCGAGCTGTTCGGGCATGAGAAGGGCGCCTTCACCGGGGCGATCACCAGCCGTGCGGGGCGTTTCGAGCTGGCCAACGGCGGCACCCTGTTCCTCGACGAGATCGGCGACATGCCGTTGCCGATGCAGGTCAAGCTGTTGCGCGTACTGCAGGAGCGCACTTTCGAGCGGGTTGGCAGCAACAAGACCCAAAGCATCGATGTGCGCATTATCGCGGCGACCCACAAGAACCTCGAGGGCATGATCGAGGAGGGGACCTTCCGCGAAGACCTGTACTATCGCCTGAACGTCTTCCCTATCGAAATGGCACCGCTGCGCGAGCGTGTCGAGGACATCCCGCTGCTGATGAACGAGCTGATCTCGCGCATGGAGCACGAGAAGCGCGGCTCTATCCGTTTCAACTCGGCCTCGATCATGTCGCTGTGCCGGCATGGCTGGCCGGGCAACGTCCGTGAGCTGGCCAACCTGGTCGAGCGCATGGCGATCATGCACCCGTACGGGGTGATCGGTGTTGCCGAGCTGCCGAAGAAATTCCGCTACGTCGATGACGAAGACGAGCAGTTGGTCGACAGCCTGCGCAGCGATCTCGAAGAGCGCGTGGCGATCAACGGTCATGCGCCGAACTTCTCCAGCCACGCCATGCTGCCGCCGGAAGGCCTGGACCTGAAGGACTACCTCGGCAGCCTTGAGCAGGGGCTGATCCAGCAAGCCCTGGACGATGCCAACGGTATCGTTGCTCGTGCCGCCGAACGCCTGCGCATCCGTCGAACCACGCTTGTGGAGAAGATGCGCAAGTACGGCATGAGCCGCCAGGGCGGCGAAGACCAGGCCGAAGACTGAAGGCCCGGCCCCTTGCAGGTGCAACCTCGTGTCGCGCCTGCAAGGGGTCGGCGTTCGTTCAGAAACCCCATCCCCGGCACGGCTATTGCTACACCGCAGGCAAAGTACCGTTTTTATGACGGTCAGCCATGCGAGAGAGCACGATGCCCCAGGCCGCCCATATCTCCCGAGCCCCTGAGCAGCAGGGACGCACCCCGGTCGAACAGGAAAGTCGACAAGGGCTCGAGCAGGCGTTCGCCCTGTTCAACCAGGTTTCCTCCCAGCTCAGCGAGTCGTACAACATGCTCGAGGCGCGCGTCAGCGAGCTCAAGGGCGAGTTGGAAGTGGTCAGCGCGCAGCGTATGGCCGAGCTTGGTGAAAAGGAACGTCTGGCCAACCGTTTGCAGCATTTGCTGGATTTGCTGCCTGGCGGGGTGATCGTCATCGATGGCCAGGGCCATGTGCGCGAAGCCAACCCTGCCGCCTGTGAGTTGCTCGGTGCGCCGTTGGTCGGTGAGCTGTGGCGCCAGGTCATCGCCCGCAGTTTCGCGCCGCGAGAAGATGACGGCCATGAGGTGTCGCTGCGTGACGGTCGACGCCTGTCCATTGCCACCCGTTCGCTGGATGCCGAGCCCGGCCAGTTGGTGTTGCTCAACGACCTGACTGAAACCCGTCGCCTGCAGGGGCAACTGGCGCGTCACGAGCGTCTGTCGTCGTTGGGGCGCATGGTCGCGTCGCTGGCCCACCAGATTCGTACGCCGCTGTCGGCGGCGCTGCTCTATGCCAGCCACCTGGCAGACGATGAGGGGGAGCTGGCGCTGGCAACCCGGCAGCGCTTTGCCGGCAGCCTCAAGGAGCGCTTGCACGAGCTCGAGCATCAGGTGCGCGACATGCTGGTGTTCGCCCGCGGCGAGCTGCCGCTGAGTGATCGGCTGACCCCCAAGGCGTTGTTCCAGGTGCTGCAGCAGGCTGCGCAGTCGCATGTGCAAGGGCATGCGGTGCGCTGGCAGTGTGACACGCACCTGGGCGAGTTGCTGTGCAATCGCGACACCTTGGTCGGCGCCTTGCTCAACCTGATCGAAAACGCGCTGCAGGCAAGCCCTGAGCCTGCGCGCCTGAAGGTTCACCTGTTCCGGCGCGGGCTGAGCCTGCACCTGTGCGTCAGTGACGCTGGCAGCGGAATCGACGCGCAACTGCTGGCGCGTCTGGGTGAGCCGTTCCTGACCACCAAGGCCACCGGCACCGGCCTGGGCCTGGCGGTGGTCAAGGCGGTGGTCAAGGCGCATCAGGGTAGCCTGGAGTTGCGTTCGAAGGTCGGCCGCGGCACCTGCGTGCGGGTGGTGCTGCCGCTGATCGGCGGGCAATCGACGGAGGTGTTGTGATGGTCAAGGTGTTGCTGGTCGAGGATGACCGTGTCCTGCGTCAGGCGCTGGGCGATACCCTGGAGATCGGCGGCTTCGACTACCGCGCCGTGGGCAGCGCCGAGGAAGCGCTGGATGCCGTGGCCGAGGACGCCTACGGCCTGGTGGTCAGCGATGTGAACATGCCGGGCATGGACGGCCATCAGTTGCTGGCCAGGTTGCGTCGCCATCATCCACAACTTCCGGTGCTACTGATGACCGCTCATGCTGCGGTCGAGCGTGCCGTGGAGGCGATGCGCCAAGGGGCTGCCGACTATCTGGTCAAGCCGTTCGAGCCCAAGGCACTGCTGAGCCTGGTCGAGCGGCATGCGGCGGGTCGCCTGGATGCCGAGGAAGAAGGGCCGGTGGCTAGCGAGCCGGCCAGCAGGCAGTTGCTCGAACTGGCCGCCCGTGTTGCCCGCAGTGACTCCACGGTGCTGATCTCGGGCGAGTCGGGTACCGGCAAGGAAGTGCTGGCGCGCTACATTCACCAGCAGTCGGGGCGTGCAGCGCAGCCGTTCGTGGCGATCAACTGTGCGGCGATTCCGGACAACATGCTCGAAGCCACACTGTTCGGTCACGAAAAAGGCGCGTTCACCGGTGCCATCGCGGCCCAAGCGGGCAAGTTCGAGCAGGCCGAAGGCGGCACCCTGTTGCTCGACGAAATTTCCGAAATGCCACTTGGCCTGCAGGCCAAGCTGTTGCGCGTGCTGCAGGAGCGGGAGGTCGAGCGGGTCGGCGGGCGCAAGCCGATCACCCTGGACATCCGCGTGCTGGCCACCACCAACCGTGACCTGGCGGGCGAGGTGGCGGCGGGGCGCTTCCGCGAAGACCTGTACTACCGTCTTTCGGTCTTCCCGCTGGCCTGGCGCCCACTGCGCGAGCGCAGCGCCGATATCCTGCCGCTGGCCGAGCGCCTGCTGGCCAAGCATGTCGGCAAGATGAAGCATGCGCCGGTTCGTCTGTCGGCCGAGGCGCGGGCATGCCTGCAAGCGCACGCATGGCCTGGCAACGTGCGCGAGCTGGACAACGCGCTGCAGCGAGCGCTGATCCTGCAGCAAGGTGGGGTGATCGAGGCGGCGGATTTCTGTCTGGCGGGCGCCATTCCCTTGTCGCCAGTGAGTGATGATATCACTGAGCCATCATCGCTCGAATCGTCCTCGGAGTCCAGTGGCCTGGGCGACGATATGCGTCGTCATGAGTTCCAGATGATCATCGATACCTTGCGCGCCGAACGTGGGCGTCGCAAGGAGGCCGCCGAGCGTCTGGGCATCAGCCCGCGCACGCTGCGCTACAAGCTGGCGCAGATGCGCGATGCGGGGATGGATGTCGAGGCCAGCCTGTACGGGTGAGCGCCTCTGCGGAGTGACTTTGCGAAGGCTGGCACCTTTGTTGCTTTAACCGTTTTACCCGCTGCATCAGTGTCAAAAAAATGCGGCCGCCGGAGAGAGAAGGTCATGAGCCAAGGTGTTGAATTCAATCGTCTGATGTTGGACATGCGCGCGATGCAGGCCGATGCCATGTCGCTGCCCAAGGTCGCCGCTGCGCCTGAGCTCGCCCCGGGCCAGAGCAGCTTCGCCGACATGCTCGGCCAGGCCATCAACAAGGTCAGCGATACCCAGCAGGCATCCAGCCAGTTGGCCAACGCCTTCGAGATCGGCAAGAGCGGCGTCGACCTCACCGATGTGATGATCGCCTCGCAGAAGGCCAGTGTGTCGTTCCAGGCCCTGACCCAGGTGCGCAACAAGCTGGTCCAGGCGTACCAGGACATCATGCAGATGCCGGTTTGAGGACGTATTGAGTCATGGCCGAAGCAGTCGTCGATAACGCCCCCGCCAAGAGTGGCCCGCCCGTGGCCAAGCCGCCGCTGTTCGGCATGGCGTTCCTGGAAAACATCTCGCAGATGCCCATGCTGCGTCAGGTCGGCCTGCTGGTCGGGCTGGCCGCCAGCGTGGCTATCGGCTTTGCCGTGGTGCTCTGGTCGCAGCAGCCGGATTACCGTCCGCTGTATGGCAGCCTGGCCGGCATGGACACCAAGCAGGTCATGGAAACCCTGGCCGCCGCTGATATTCCCTACACCGTCGAGCCGAATTCCGGTGCACTGCTGGTCAAGGCCGATGACCTCTCCCGTGCCCGCATGAAACTGGCCGCCGCCGGCGTGGCGCCGAGCGACGGCAACATCGGGTTCGAGATCCTCGACAAGGACCAGGGCCTGGGCACCAGCCAGTTCATGGAGGCGACCCGTTACCGTCGCGGCCTGGAAGGCGAATTGGCGCGGACCATCTCCAGCCTGAACAACATCAAGGCCGCACGGGTGCACCTGGCCATTCCGAAAAGCTCGGTATTCGTGCGTGACGAGCGCCGCCCGAGCGCTTCGGTACTGGTCGAGATGTTCCCGGGGCGCAACCTGGAAGCCGGTCAGGTGATGGCGATCGTCAACCTGGTTGCCACCAGCGTGCCGGAGCTGGACAAGTCGCAAGTCACCGTGGTCGACCAGAAGGGCAATCTGCTCTCCGACCAGTTGCAAGACACCTCGCTGACCGTGGCCGGCAAGCAGTTCGATTACACCCGGCGCATGGAAGGCCTGCTCACCCAGCGTGTGCACAATATCCTGCAGCCTGTGCTGGGCAACGACCGCTACAAGGCCGAGGTGTCCGCCGACGTCGACTTCAACGCAGTCGAGTCCACCTCTGAACAGTTCAACCCCGATCAACCTGCCCTGCGCAGCGAGCAGTCGGTGAATGAGCAGCGTGCCAGCAGCCAGGGCCCGCAGGGTGTGCCCGGTGCGCTGAGCAACCAGCCGCCGGCGGGTGCCGCCGCCCCGGAAAACGCCGCTGGCGGTGGTACGCCAGCCGGTGCCATTGCCCCGGGCCAGCCGCTGGTCGATGCCAACGGCCAGCAGATCATGGACCCGGCCACCGGCCAGCCGATGCTCGCGCCATATCCGTCCGACAAGCGTCAGCAGAGCACCAAGAACTTCGAGCTGGACCGCTCCATCAGCCATACCCGCCAGCAGCAAGGTCGCCTGACCCGCCTGTCGGTGGCCGTGGTGGTGGACGACCAGGTCAAGGTCGATGCCAATGGCGAGACCACTCGCGCGCCCTGGGGCGCCGAGGACCTGTCGCGCTTCACTCGCCTGGTGCAGGATGCGGTCGGCTTCGACGCCAGCCGTGGCGACAGCGTGACCGTGATGAACGTGCCGTTCTCCGCCGACCGCGGTGAAGTGCTCGCCGACATTCCGTTCTACTCGCAGCCGTGGTTCTGGGACATCATCAAGCAAGTGCTGGGCGTGGTGTTCATCCTGGTGCTGGTGTTCGGCGTGCTGCGCCCTGTGCTCAACAACATCACCGGTGGCGGCAAGAGTGCGGCCACCGACAGCGACATGGAACTGGGCGGCATGATCGGCCTGGACGGCGAGCTCGGCAACGACCGCGTCAGCCTCGGCGGCCCGAGCAGTATCCTGTTGCCAAGCCCGAGCGAAGGCTACGAGGCGCAACTGAACGCAATCAAGGGCCTGGTGGCCGAAGACCCGGGCCGTGTCGCCCAGGTCGTGAAAGAGTGGATCAACGCCGATGAGTGACAACCGAGCCGTTACCGCCAAGCTGAGCCGCGTCGACAAGGCGGCGATTCTCCTGCTGTCCCTGGGCGAGACCGATGCAGCCCAGGTCCTGCGCCACATGGGGCCCAAGGAAGTGCAGCGGGTCGGCGTCGCCATGGCGCAGATGGGCAATGTGCACCGCGAGCAGGTCGAGCAGGTCATGAGCGAGTTCGTCGAGATCGTCGGCGACCAGACCAGCCTGGGCGTCGGCTCCGACGGCTATATCCGCAAGATGCTCAACCAGGCGCTCGGCGAGGACAAGGCCAACGGCCTGATCGACCGCATCCTGCTCGGTGGCAACACCAGCGGCCTGGACAGCCTGAAGTGGATGGAGCCGCGTGCCGTGGCCGATGTCATCCGCTATGAGCACCCGCAGATCCAGGCCATCGTGGTCGCCTACCTCGATCCCGACCAGGCCGGTGAAGTGTTGAGCAATTTCGACCACAAGGTGCGCCTGGACATCGTCCTGCGCGTTTCGTCGTTGAACACCGTGCAACCGGCGGCACTCAAGGAACTGAACCAGATCCTCGAGAAACAGTTCTCGGGCAACTCCAATGCCGCGCGCACCACCCTGGGTGGCATCAAGCGCGCTGCCGACATCATGAACTTCCTCGACAGTTCCGTGGAAGGCCAGCTGATGGATGCGATCCGCGATATCGACAGCGACCTGTCGGAGCAGATCGAAGACCTGATGTTCGTCTTCAACAACCTGGCCGACGTCGACGACCGTGGTATCCAGGCGCTGCTGCGCGAGGTGTCCTCGGACGTGCTGGTGGTGTCGCTCAAGGGCGCGGACGAGAAGGTCAAGGACAAGATCTTCAAGAACATGTCCAAGCGTGCTTCGGAACTGCTGCGCGACGACCTGGAGGCCAAGGGGCCGGTGCGGGTCAGCGATGTGGAAGCGGCGCAGAAGGAAATCCTCACCATCGCTCGACGCATGGCCGAGGCCGGCGAGATCGTGCTCGGTGGCAAGGGTGCCGAGGAAATGATCTAAGCGATTTCGCGCACCGTGCTGACTGGCGCTGACCCTGTGGGCGCGGGCTTGCCCGCGACGGCGCCAGGCCAGGCAACGCGTTGCCCCTGCTGACGCATTCGCGGGCAAGCCCGCTCCCACGGGGATCGCGTTGGCCGAACATGGTTTCGAGAACATGACAGCATGTCCACCAAAGAACATCCCAGCGACCTGATCCGAGCCCGCGACCTCGAGGGTGTCGATGTGTGGGCACTGCCCAGCTTCGATCCGCAACCCGAGTTCGAGCCTGAGCCTGAACCCGAGGTGGTCGAGGAAGTCGAGGAAGTGCCGCTGGAGGAAGTCCAGCCGTTGACCCTCGAAGAGCTCGAGGCGATCCGTCAGGAGGCCTACAACGAAGGCTTCGCCACTGGCGAGCGCGAGGGTTTCCACAGCACGCAGCTCAAGGTACGCCAGGAAGCCGAGGAGGCACTGACGGCCAAGCTGGCAGGCCTTGAGCAACTGATGGCGAACCTGCTCGAGCCCATTGCCGAGCAGGACACCCAGATCGAGAAGTCCCTCGTGCACCTGGTCGTCCATGTCGCCCGTCAGGTGATCGGCCGCGAGCTGCGTAGCGACTCCGGGCAGATCACCCATGTGCTGCGTGAGGCCCTCAAGTTGCTGCCAATGGGCGCCGACAATATTCGCATCCACCTCAATCCCCAGGACTTCGAGCTGGCCAAGGCCTTGCGCGAGCGTCACGAGGAGAGCTGGAAGCTGCTCGAAGACGAGTCCTTGCTGCCGGGTGGTTGCCGCATTGAGACGGCCCACAGCCGCATCGATGCCACCATGGAAACCCGCATGGAGAAGGCCGTGGCGCAACTGTTCGAGCAGTCCCACGATCAATCCCTGCATCCGGCGGCACCGGATCTGTCCATTGAGCTGGATGCGCCCGATGCGCCTTGATCGCACCAGTTTCGCCAAGCGCTTGAGTGGTTATGCCGAGGCGGTGAGCCTGCCCGAGCAGCCGGTGGTCGAGGGGCGCCTGCTGCGTATGGTCGGCCTTACCCTCGAAGCCGAAGGCTTGCGCGGGGCGGTAGGCAGCCGCTGCATGGTGATCAACGACGACAGCTACCACCCGGTGCAGGTCGAGGCCGAGGTGATGGGCTTTGCCGGCAGCAAGGTCTTCCTCATGCCGGTCGGCAGTATCGCCGGTATCGCCCCGGGGGCGCGGGTGGTGCCGCTGGATGACAGCGGCCGCCTGCCGATGGGCATGAGCATGCTTGGGCGGGTGCTCGATGGCGCTGGCCGTGCCCTCGATGGCAAGGGCGGGATGAAGGCCGAGGACTGGGTGCCGCTGGATGGTCCGGTGATCAACCCGCTCAACCGCGATCCGATCAGTCAGCCGCTCGACGTGGGCATCCGCAGCATCAACGGCCTGTTGACCGTCGGTCGCGGCCAGCGCCTGGGCCTGTTCGCCGGTACCGGTGTCGGTAAGTCGGTGCTGCTGGGCATGATGACCCGCTTCACCAAGGCCGACATCATCGTCGTCGGGCTGATCGGCGAGCGGGGCCGCGAGGTGAAGGAGTTCATCGAGCACATCCTCGGCGAAGAAGGGCTCAAGCGTTCGGTGGTGGTCGCCTCACCGGCCGACGATGCGCCGCTGATGCGCCTGCGCGCAGCCATGTATTGCACGCGCATCGCCGAGTATTTCCGCGACAAGGGCAAGAATGTCCTGCTGTTGATGGATTCGCTGACCCGTTTTGCCCAGGCGCAGCGGGAAATCGCCCTGGCCATCGGCGAGCCGCCCGCCACCCGTGGCTACCCGCCGTCGGTGTTCGCCAAGTTGCCCAAGCTGGTCGAGCGCGCGGGCAATGGCGAGGCCGGCGGGGGTTCGATCACCGCGTTCTATACCGTGCTTTCCGAGGGTGATGACCAGCAGGATCCGATCGCCGACTCGGCGCGTGGCGTGCTGGACGGTCACTTCGTGCTGTCCCGGCGTCTGGCCGAGGAAGGGCATTATCCGGCGATCGACATCGAGGCCTCGATCAGCCGGGTGATGCCGCAGGTGGTGGATGCCGACCATCTGCGCCAGGCGCAGAAATTCAAGCAGTTGTGGTCGCGTTTGTCGCAGAGTCGCGACCTGATCAGCGTCGGTGCCTACGTGGCCGGTGGCGATCCGGAAACCGACCTGGCCATTGCCTTGCAGTCCAAGCTGGTGGCGTTCTTGCGCCAAGGGCTGGACGAGAGTGTCGGCATGGCCGAGAGCGGCGAGCAGTTGGGCGCGGTGTTCGCCCCGCCGGCGGGCGCCTGATAGGCCATGGCCCTGCCCAGTCGTGCCGCGCGCCTGTCGCCGGTGGTGGAGATGGCCGAGGAGGCCGAGCGTAAGGCCGTCCAGCGCATGGGCCATTTCCAGCAATTGGTGGCCCAGGCCCAGGCCAAGCTCGCCGAGCTTGAGCGTTTTCGCGAGGACTACCAGTTGCAGTGGATCAACCGCGGCAGCCAGGGCGTTGGCGGCAGCTGGTTGGTTAACTACCAGCGCTTTCTGGGGCAGTTGGAAACGGCCATGACCCAGCAGCGTCAGAGCCTGACCTGGCACCAGAACAACCTCAAGAACGCCCGTGATGCCTGGCAACAGGCCTATGCCCGGGTCGAGGGCCTGCGCAAGCTGGTGCAGCGATACCTGGACGAGGCTCGTCGGGCAGAAGACAAGCGCGAGCAGAAGTTGCTCGACGAGCTATCGCAGCGGTTGCCGCGGCAGAATCATTTCTAGCTCGACGTTGCTTCAACCCGCTGCGCTTGCGGCCTGGCTGGGCGACTGCTAAACCTTCCTGAGTCGTAGCCATCTTCGAAGGAATCGCACGCATGGCAGTCGAATCTGATTTTTCACCGGACGAAAAGCAGCTGACGATCAAGGTCAAGGGCCGTTTCGATTTTGGCAAGCATCAGGAATTTCGTGACGCCTACGAGCGCTTGGATCCGACCCCGAATTCGGTCGTGGTGGATCTCAAGGACGCGACGTATCTGGACAGCTCCGCGCTGGGCATGCTGCTGTTGCGCGATCACGCCGGTGGCGAGCGCTCGGATATCAAAGTGATCAATACCAGTTCGGACGTGCGCAAGATTCTCGCCATTTCCAATTTCGAAAAACTGTTCGACGTCAGCTGAGCCGACCATGCCCGCCGAACAGGGATTGAGGGTGCTGATCGCCGAGGACGGTGCGGCGGATCGCTTGCTGCTCGCGCAGATCGTGCGGCGCCAGGGGCACGAGGTGGTCACTGCCGAAAATGGCGAGCAGGCCGTGGCACTGTTCGCCGAAGAGCGGCCGGACCTGGTGCTGCTCGATGCCTTGATGCCGGTGATGGATGGCTTCGAGGCGGCGCGACGGATCAAGGCCATGGCCGGTGAAGCGCTGGTGCCGATCATCTTCCTCACCTCGATGAACGAGGAGCAGGGGCTGGTGCGTTGCCTGGAGGCCGGCGGCGACGATTTCATGGCCAAACCCTACAGCGCGGTGATTCTGGCCGCCAAGATCGGCGCGATGGATCGCCTGCGCCGGCTGCAGGCCACGGTGCTGGAGCAGCGCGACGAACTGGCCCGTCACCACCATCACCTGCTCAACGAGCAGCGCGTGGCCAAAGCCGTGTTCGACAAGGTCGCCCATTCCGGTTGCCTGAGAAGCAGCAATATCCGCTACCTGCAGTCGCCCTACGCATTGTTCAACGGCGACCTGCTGCTGGCTGCGTTCACACCTTCGGGCGACATGCATGTACTGCTGGGTGATTTCACTGGACACGGCCTGCCGGCGGCTGTTGGGGCGATGCCCCTGGCCGAGGTGTTCTATGGCATGACCGCCAAGGGCTATGGCCTGGTCGAGACGCTGCGCGAGATGAACGCCAAGCTCAAGCGCATCCTGCCGGTGGACATGTTCTGTTGCGCGCTGCTGCTGAACCTGAGCTTCGAGCGTGGCACGGTCGAGGTGTGGAACGGCGGCATGCCCGATGGCTATCGCTTGTCGGCCGCCGGCGAGGTGCTGTCGGTGCTGCAATCGCGGCATTTGCCGCTGGGTATCCTTGCGCCCGAGCAGTTCGACGACCGCACCGACATACTGCCGCTGACGGCGGGGGAGCGAGTGTTCCTGCTCTCCGATGGCGTGGTCGATACCGGCGATGCAAAGGATCGATTGTTTGGCGTGGAGCGTTTGCGTGAGGTGTTGGCGGCCAACCGAGACCCTGGGCAGCTGTTCGATGAAGTGATGCAGGCACTGGAGCGTTTTGGCGGTGTGCCGCGAGACGATATCAGCTTGTGCGATATCCGCATGGCTGAGCCAGGTGGCCTGGCACCCGTGGCGCCGGTGTATTCCGACAGCGGTCGTTCCAGCCCACTGGACTGGTCGTTGTCGCTGGTGCTGCATGCCGACAGCCTGAAGCGGTTCAATCCGGTTCCCTATCTGTTGCAGTTTCTTCAGGAAATCCACGGTCTGCGCCCCAGCAGTGCGGTGTTGCACAGTGTGCTCGGTGAGCTTTACTCCAACGCACTGGAGCACGGAGTCTTGGGCCTGGACTCGCGGCTCAAGCAGGATGCCGCGGGATTTGCCGAGTACTACCGCGAGCGCGGCCGGCGTCTGACAGCTTTGTCCGAGGGCTTCGTGCGAATAGCGCTGAGAGTGGAACCGATGGCGGCAGGTGGGCGTCTCACAGTGGAAATCAGCGACAGTGGCACGGGTTTTGATATCGAGAAGGTGTTGGCACGCCCGGCGTCGGAAAAAGGTTTGAGTGGGCGTGGGCTGCATCTGGTACAGCGCTTGGGCGTCCGGGCTCAATGGCTCGACCAGGGGCGGCGGGCGCGGGTTGAGTTCGGCTGGTGAGCGGCCCCGGCGATTGAGGCATAATCAAGCTTGATCAAGGAGTGAGCAAGTGACAGACGAGCATATCGATCACAAGGTCCTGAGCGACCTGCGGGAGGTCATGGAAGATGGCTACCTGCAGTTGCTGGAAACCTTCCTGGAAGACTCCGTGTGTTGACTCAGCATGTTGCACGAGGCCAAGGATGCCCACGAGCTGGGTATGGCCGCCCACAGCTTCAAGGGCAGCAGCAGCAACATGGGCGCAGTGGGCTTGGCAGGTCTGTGCCAACAGCTTGAGGAACGTGTGCGGCAACAGCCTCTGTACGGCATCGAAGACCTGATCAATCAGATTGACCAGGAATTTGTCGAGGTCCAGCGCTTCTACCGCAGCGAGCGTGAGCGGGTTTCTGCAGGCTGATGGCAAAACTGGCGCGAGTTTTGCCTGTCTTCACCCAGATACTATTTCGGTTCACTGGCGTGGAGAGTTTCAATGCCTGTCGCATCCAATCCCTTGTTGCAAGCCGGCCTCGCCAATGCGAACTCGCGGGCGACCAGTTCCGCGACGGACAAAACCTCGCAGGCAGCAGGCAATCAGGGCGGCGGCTTCGATCAGTTGATGGCGCGCCAGCAGCGTGACACGACGCCGGTGCGCAACGACAAGGCCTCGCAACCTGCATTCAAGGATAAGCGTGACTTCAGCGCCGGCGGCAAAGTCGGCAATGACAAATCCCCGTCGGTTGCCGCCAATGGCAAGAATTTGCCAGCCAGCAGCAACAAGGCCGCGCCAACCAGTGACAAGAACACGCCGAGCGACAGCACCCAGCAGGCTGGTGGCGATGATCGACAGGTTTCCACGCCTGGCAACAGTGCGCAGTCAGGCGACTCGAACTCGCTGGATGCCAACCTGGTCGCAGGGCAGGTGACCGATGCCCTGGCGGGCGCGCAGCTGATCCAGGCTCAGGCCGAGGCCGTGGCGCCCGTGCTGCAGGCCGCGATCCAGCAGCCTGCAGCGCAGGCCGAACCCTTACCTCCTGCGCTCACCGAAGAGGCCGCCAGCGACAGCGACTTCGATCCCGAAGCCGATGCCTTGGCAAACATGCCGACACTGCGCCTGGCCCTGGAGCAGAACGCCCAGGCCAAAGGGACCACTTCGGCCCATGCGTCCGCTTCGGGCGACAAGGCCGCGGCCCAGGATGACAGTGCCCAGGCCAACGTCAATACCTTGGCGAGCCTGGCGGTCAAGCCTGAGGGCGAATCCGAGCGCGGCCAATCACAGCCTGGCGAAAAAGGCTTCTCCGAGCTGTTGTCCAGTGGCCTGAAGGACGTCAAGCATGCTGACAGTGACACCCGTGTGGACGATTTCGCCAATCGCCTGGCCAACCTGACCCAGGCCGTCACACCCAAGACCGCCCACGCCGTGCCGCCGACCAACCCGCTGCACCAGCCGCTGGCGATGAACCAGGGCGCCTGGACGGAGGGCCTGGTCAACCGGGTCATGTATCTGTCCAGCCAGAACCTCAAGTCGGCCGATATCCAGCTCGAACCTGCCGAGCTCGGCCGCCTGGACATTCGTGTCAATGTCGCGGCGGACCAGGCTACCCAGGTCACCTTCATCAGTGGTCACGCCGGCGTGCGCGATGCACTGGACAGCCAGCTGTACCGCCTGCGCGAACTGTTCGCCCAGCAGGGGCTGGCCCAGCCTGACGTCAACGTCGCCGATCAGTCGCGCCAGCAGCAACAGCAAGCCCAGCAGGGTGGGTCGAACCTGTCCGGTGTCGCAGCGCGTCGGGCCGGGGAGGCGGGCGAGGACGCTGAGCTGGCCGATGCTTCACGGCCGGTGGAGCAGCAGGTGGTGATCGGCGACAGTGCGGTCGATTACTACGCCTGATCGCTCGGGGGTTGCGTCTGACACCGGTGCGGGCTTTTGTGAGCAACTGTCTTGCTCAAAATCTAGAAGCCAGCCCAAATCCCTGTGGGAGCGGGCTTGCCCGCGAAAAATACACCGCGCTGCCTGGCACGGGCTTCGCCCGTGTTCGCGGGCAAGCCCGCTCCTACCACCTCCTCAAGCCCGCTCGGCCAAATCTGGCATAACACTTGCTCTGCCACGTCATCCTTTCTTGAAACCCCGATGGACGACGGATTATTGGCATGGCGAAGAGCGACGCAGTCAAAGACCCCGCCACTAAAGGCAAACTGAAGATGATCCTGCTGCTGGTGCTGGCCCTGCTG
The DNA here is from genome assembly GCF_057197165.1 of Pseudomonas sp. SYWMCR5. Classification (NCBI taxonomy): domain Bacteria; kingdom Pseudomonadati; phylum Pseudomonadota; class Gammaproteobacteria; order Pseudomonadales; family Pseudomonadaceae; genus Pseudomonas; species Pseudomonas sp. SYWMCR5. Next base: position 272,420 of record NZ_JBXUNH010000001.1, on the reverse strand, counting down.
CTGGCCGTGGGCCTGTCGGTTGGCGCCACCTGGTTCATCATGCACAAGAGCGAGCCTGCGCCTGCAGCCGATCCTGCCGTGGCCAGCGTCAAGCAAGCGGCGATCTACGAGCCCCTGGCGCCGGCCTTCGTGGTCAATTTCAACCAGAACGGCCGCCAGCGCTACATGCAGGTGAGCATCACCCTGCAGGGCCGCAACCAGGCTGACCTCGATGCGCTGAAGGTGCATATGCCGGTGATTCGCAACAATCTGGTGATGATGTTCTCCGGGCAAGGTTTCGACAGTCTGGCCAGCAGTGCCGTGGGCCAGGAAATGCTGCGCCAGAAGGCCACTGCGGTGGTCCAGGAAGTGGCGCAGAAGGAAGTCGGCAAGCCGGTCATCGACCAGTTGCTGTTCACCAATTTCGTATTGCAGTAGGAGCACACTCGATGGCCGTGCAGGACCTGCTGTCCCAGGATGAGATCGATGCCCTGCTGCATGGGGTCGACGATGGGCTGGTACAGACCGAGAGCGCTGCCGAGCCCGGTGGCGTCAAGAGCTACGACCTGACCAGCCAGGACCGGATCGTCCGCGGTCGCATGCCGACCCTGGAGATGATCAACGAGCGCTTCGCCCGTTACACCCGCATCAGCATGTTCAACCTGCTGCGTCGCTCCGCCGACGTGGCGGTGGGCGGTGTGCAGGTGATGAAGTTCGGCGAGTACGTGCATTCGCTGTACGTGCCGACCAGCCTCAACCTGGTCAAGATCAAGCCGCTGCGCGGCACCTCGCTGTTCATCCTCGACGCCAAGCTGGTGTTCAAGCTGGTGGACAACTTCTTCGGTGGCGACGGCCGTCACGCCAAGATCGAAGGCCGAGAGTTCACGCCGACCGAGCTGCGCGTGGTGCGCATGGTCCTGGACCAGTGCTTCGTCGACCTCAAGGAAGCCTGGCAAGCGATCATGCCGGTGAACTTCGAGTACATGAACTCCGAGGTCAACCCGGCCATGGCCAACATCGTCGGGCCCAGCGAGGCGGTGGTGGTCTCGACCTTCCACATCGAGCTCGATGGCGGCGGCGGCGACCTGCACGTGACCATGCCGTACTCGATGATCGAGCCGGTGCGCGAGATGCTCGATGCCGGTTTCCAGTCCGACCTGGACGATCAGGACGAGCGTTGGGTCAAGGCCCTGCGCGAGGACGTGCTGGACGTCAATGTGCCGCTCTCGGCCACCGTTGCCCGTCGTCAGCTCAAGCTGCGCGACATCCTGCACATGCAGCCGGGCGATGTGATTCCGGTAGAGCTGCCCGAACACCTGGTACTGCGCGCCAATGGCGTGCCGTCGTTCAAGGCGCGTCTGGGCTCGCACAAGGGCACCCTGTCGCTGCAGATCATCGACCCGATCGAGCGCCGCTGACGGCGAGCCGGTCGCACTACGAATTGAAAGCCTGTCGAGGACTTTATGGCTAACGAAAACGAGATCACCTCCCCAGAGGAACAGGCCCTGGCCGATGAGTGGGCGGCAGCCCTGGAAGAAACCGGTGATGCGGGCCAGGCGGACATCGATGCGCTGCTGGCAGCCGACAGTGGCCGCTCCTCCGGCGCAGGTCGCCTGCCCATGGAAGAGTTCGCCAGTTCCCCGCGGCCGAGCGAGAACGTCGGCCTGGAAGGTCCGAACCTGGACGTGATCCTGGACATTCCAGTGAGCATCTCCATGGAAGTGGGCGCCACGGAAATCAGCATTCGCAACCTGCTGCAACTGAACCAGGGTTCGGTCATCGAGCTCGATCGCCTGGCCGGCGAGCCCCTGGACGTACTGGTCAATGGCACGCTGATCGCCCATGGCGAAGTGGTGGTGGTCAACGAGAAGTTCGGCATCCGCCTGACCGACGTGATCAGCCCCAGCGAACGCATCAAGAAGCTGCGCTGAGTGAAGGGCCTGATACGCGGCGTCGCCGCCCTGGGCACATTGCTCGCCAGCGAGGTGGTGATCGCCGCGGCTGATCCCGCGCCGGTGCCGGCCAGCACGGCGACGCCGGCCGGCATGGGCGGGCAACTGGCGCAGATGGTCTTTGGCCTGCTCGTGGTGGTGGGCGCCATCTTCCTGCTCGCCTGGCTGTTGCGCCGCCTGCAGGTGGCGCAGCCGCGCGGCGGGCAGGTGATCGAGATCGTCGGCAGTCGTGCCCTCGGCCCGCGCGACCGCCTGCTGCTGGTGCAGGTGGGCAAGGAGCAGATCCTGATCGGCCACAGCCCTGGCAGCATCGAAGCATTGCACGTCATGGCCGAGCCCGTGGAAGTGCCTGCCGGCGCGCGCCAGGCGGCACCGGAATTCGCCCAGCGGCTGCTCGAGCTGATGGGCAAGGACCAGAAGGACAAGAAGTGATGAGCGGCGCGCTGCGCTTACTGTTGACCCTGGCGCTGTTGCTGGCCGCGCCCGTGGCCCTGGCCGCCGATCCGTTGTCGATCCCGGCCATCACCCTGTCCAATGGGCCGAACGGCCAGCAGGAATATTCGGTCAGCCTGCAGATCCTGCTGATCATGACGGCGCTGAGCTTCATTCCAGCGTTCGTCATCCTGATGACCAGCTTCACCCGCATCATCATCGTCTTCTCCATCCTGCGCCAGGCCCTGGGCCTGCAGCAGACACCGTCGAACCAGTTGCTCACCGGCATGGCCCTGTTCCTGACCATGTTCATCATGGCGCCGGTGTTCGATCGGGTGAATCGTGATGCCTTGCAGCCCTACCTGAACGAGCAGATGACCGCCCAGCAGGCGATCGACAAGGCCCAGGGGCCGCTGAAGGACTTCATGCTGGCGCAGACCCGGCAAAGCGACCTGGACCTGTTCATGCGCCTGTCCAAGCGTACCGACATCGCCGGTCCCGACCAGGTGCCGCTGACCATTCTGGTGCCAGCCTTCGTCACCTCCGAGCTCAAGACCGCGTTCCAGATCGGTTTCATGATCTTCATCCCGTTCCTGATCATCGACATGGTGGTCGCCAGTGTGCTGATGGCGATGGGTATGATGATGCTGTCGCCGCTGATCATCTCGCTGCCGTTCAAGATCATGCTGTTCGTCCTGGTCGATGGCTGGGCGTTGATCATGGGTACGCTGGCCGGCAGTTTCGGCGGCGTCTGAGGCCGCTCAAGGAGAGTTTTCGATGACCCCGGAAGTAGCCGTCGACCTGTTTCGCGATGCGCTCTGGCTGACGGCCCTCATGGTGGCGGTGCTGGTGGTGCCCAGCCTGCTGGTCGGCCTGCTGGTGGCGATCTTCCAGGCGGCCACGCAGATCAACGAACAGACCCTGAGCTTCCTGCCGCGTCTGCTGGTGATGCTGATCACTCTGATCGTGGTCGGTCCGTGGCTGGTGCAGAAGTTCATGGAATACATGACCGGCCTGTACAGCGGCATTCCGCAGTTGATCGGATGATGAACCCATGCTTGAGCTGAGCGCCGCGCAGATCGGCACCTGGGTCGCCACTTTCATCCTGCCGCTGTTTCGCGTGGCAGCGGTGCTGATGACCATGCCGGTGTTCGGTACGCGCATGCTGCCGGCGCGGATCCGCCTGTACGTGGCGGTGGCGATCACCGTGGTGATCGTGCCGGGCCTGCCGCCGCTGCCCGAGTTCGAGCCGTTGAGCGTGCGCGGCGTGCTGCTGTGCGCCGAGCAGATCATCGTCGGTGCGCTGTTCGGGTTTTCGCTGCAGATGCTGTTCCAGGCCTTCGTCGTTGCCGGGCAGATCGTCGCCATCCAGCTGGGTATGGCGATGGCCTCGATGGTCGATCCGGCCAACGGCGTCAACGTGGCGGTGGTCGGGCAGTTCCTGACCATGCTGGTGAGTGTGCTGTTCCTGCTGATGAACGGCCACTTGGTGGTGATCGAGGTACTGACCGAAAGTTTCACCACGCTGCCGGTGGGCAATGCCCTGGTGGTCGCGCATTTCTGGGAGATCGCCGGGCGTCTGGGCTGGGTGCTCGGTGCGGGCCTGGTGTTGATCCTGCCGGTCATCGCAGCGCTGCTGGTGATCAACATTGCCTTCGGTGTGATGACCCGCGCCGCACCTCAGTTGAACATCTTCTCCATTGGTTTCCCGCTGACCCTGGTGCTGGGGCTGGCCATCTTCTGGGTCGGCCTTGCCGACATCCTCTCGCATTATCAGCAGCTGGCCAGCGAGGCCTTGCAGTGGCTGCGTGAACTGGCACGGGCGCCCTGAGCATGGCAGAGAGCGAGAGCGGTCAGGACAAGACAGAGGAACCCACCGAGAAGCGCAAGCGCGACGCACGGGAAAAGGGTGACATCGCCCGTTCCAAAGAGCTCAACACCTTCGCTGTGACCCTGGGCGGTGCCGGTGCCTTGTTGGCCTTCGGTGGCCACCTTGCCGAAACCCTGATGACGCTGATGCGCGTGAACTTCACCCTGTCGCGCGAAGTGATAGTCGACGAGCGGGCCATGGGTGCCTTCCTGATGGCCTCGGGCAAGATGGCCATCTGGGCCACCCAGCCGGTGCTGGTGTTGCTGTTCGTCGTATCGTTCGTGGCCCCGATCGCCTTGGGAGGCTTTCTGTTTTCCGGCTCCTTGCTGCAGCCCAAGTTCAGCCGGATGAACCCGCTGTCCGGGATCAAGCGCATGTTCTCGCTGAACTCGCTGACCGAACTGCTCAAGGCGGTGGCCAAGTTCTTCCTGGTGCTGGTGGTGGCGCTGGTGGTGCTGGCCAACGACCGCGAGGCGCTGATGGCGATTGCCAAGGAGCCGCTCGAGCAGGCGATCATCCACAGCGTGCAGGTGGTGGGCTGGAGCGCCTTGTGGATGGCAGCGGGTCTGCTGCTGATCGCCATCGTCGATGTGCCGTTCCAGCTCTGGCAGACGCACAAGAAGCTGAAGATGACCAAGCAGGAAGTGCGCGACGAATACAAGGATACCGAGGGCAAGCCGGAGGTGAAGCAGCGCATTCGCCAACTGCAGCGCGAGGCGTCGCAGCGCAGGATGATGGCGGCGGTGCCCGAGGCCGATGTGATCATCACCAACCCGACGCACTATGCCGTGGCGCTCAAGTACGACCCGGAGAAGGGCGGTGCGGCGCCGTTGCTGCTGGCCAAGGGCACTGACTTTTTGGCCTTGAAGATCCGCGAGATCGGCCAGGAGCACAAGGTACAGATCCTAGAATCGCCGGCGCTGGCGCGGGCGATCTACTACTCCACGGAGCTTGAGCACGAAATTCCGGCCGGGCTGTACCTGGCAGTGGCGCAGGTGCTGGCGTACGTGTTCCAGATTCGCCAGTACCGCTCGGGTAAGGGCAAGCCGCCCGAGCCGCTGAAGAAGGATTTGCCGATTCCGCCGGACCTGCAGCGCGACAATTGATTCTGCAGGCGCGGGCTTGCCCGCGAAAAGAACACCGCGGTGGACCGCGAAAACACCGCAACAGAGCGCCTGGCCCCGCACCCAGGCAAAGTTGGAAAGCTTCTTGCAAAGCCACGCCCAAGCGCCGTCCAGGCGTCAAAGTTTTGCTTGAAGAGGATACCCGGTGGATCGCGCTCAGTTAATCAGCAACGCCCGTAACAACCTGGCCGGTCTCGGTCGGGGGAACCTGGGTGTGCCGCTGTTGCTGCTGGTGATGCTGGCAATGATGATGTTGCCCATCCCGCCGTTCCTGCTCGATGTGTTCTTCACCTTCAACATCGCGCTGTCGATCGTGGTCCTGCTGGTCTGCGTCTATGCCCTGCGCCCGCTGGACTTCGCCGCCTTCCCGACCATCCTGCTGGTGGCGACCTTACTACGCCTGGCGCTCAACGTCGCCTCGACCCGCGTGGTCATGCTCCACGGCCAGGAGGGTCACGGTGCGGCGGGCAAGGTGATCCAGGCCTTCGGCGAAGTGGTGATCGGCGGCAACTATGTGGTCGGTGCGGTGGTGTTCGCCATCCTCATGATCATCAACTTCGTCGTGGTGACCAAGGGTGCCGGGCGTATCTCCGAGGTGAGCGCGCGTTTCACCCTCGACGCCATGCCCGGCAAGCAGATGGCGATCGACGCCGACCTCAACGCCGGCTTGATCGACCAGGCCCAGGCCAAGGCGCGTCGCGCCGAGGTGGCCCAGGAGGCCGAGTTCTACGGCTCGATGGACGGTGCCAGCAAGTTCGTGCGTGGCGACGCCATCGCCGGCCTGCTGATCCTGTTCATCAACCTTATCGGCGGCATGCTCATCGGCATGCTGCAGCATGGCATGACCTTCAGCGACGCCGGCAAGGTGTACGCTTTGTTGACCATCGGTGACGGTTTGGTGGCGCAGTTGCCCTCGCTGCTGTTGTCCACTGCGGCCGCGATCATGGTCACCCGCGCCTCGGGCTCCGAGGACATGGGCAAGCTGATCAACCGGCAGATGTTCGATTCGCCCAAGGCGCTGGCTGTTTCCGGCGCGCTGATGGTGGTGATGGGGCTGGTGCCGGGGATGCCGCACATCGCCTTCCTCAGCCTCGGCCTGATGGCCGGTGGTGGCGCCTACCTGGTGTGGAAGAAACAGCAGAAGGCCAAGCTCCTGGCCGTGCAGGAAGCGCAGCGCCAACAGGATCTGCTGCCATCGCCGCAGCGCGCCATGGAAACCAAGGAGCTGGGCTGGGACGACGTGACCCCGATCGACATGATCGGCCTGGAAGTCGGCTATCGCCTGATTCCGCTGGTCGACCGCAACCAGGGCGGCCAGTTGCTGGCGCGGATCAAGGGCGTGCGCAAGAAGCTCTCGCAAGACCTGGGCTTTCTCATGCCCACCGTGCACATTCGCGACAACCTCGACCTGCAGCCCAGTGCCTATCGCCTGACGCTGATGGGGGTGATCCTGGCCGAGGCCGAGATCTACCCGGACCGCGAGCTTGCGATCAACCCTGGGCAGGTGTTCGGCACCCTCAATGGTATCGCCGCGCGCGACCCGGCCTTTGGCCTGGAGGCGGTGTGGATCGATGTGGCCCAGCGCGCCCAGGCGCAGTCCTTGGGGTACACGGTGGTCGATGCCAGCACCGTGGTCGCCACTCACCTCAACCAGATTCTGCAGAAGCACTGCCACGAGCTGATCGGCCATGAAGAGGTTCAGCAGTTGCTGCAGGTGCTGTCCAAGGCATCGCCGAAACTTGCCGAGGAATTGGTGCCGGGTGTCATTTCCTTGTCGGGGTTGCTCAAGGTCCTGCAGGCCCTGCTTGCCGAGCAGGTGCCCGTGCGTGACATCCGCAGCATTGCCGAGGCCATCGCCAACAATGCCGCCAAGAGTCAAGATACCGCCGCGTTGGTGGCTTCGGTGCGGGTCGGCTTGTCCCGCGCCATCGTGCAAAGCATTGTCGGCGTTGAGTCCGAGCTGCCTGTGATCACCCTTGAACCAAGGTTGGAACAGATCTTGCTCAATAGTTTGCAAAGGGCCGGGCAGGGTCAGGAAGACGGTGTTCTTCTTGAACCGAGCATGGCCGAGAAGTTGCAGCGTTCGCTGATCGAGGCGGCGCAGCGCCAGGAGATGCAAGGCCAGCCGGCCATTCTCCTGGTCGCCGGCCCGATCCGTGCCATGCTGTCGAGATTCGGTCGTCTGGCCGTGCCCAACCTGCATGTGCTGGCGTACCAGGAAATACCGGACAACAAGCAAGTCACCATCGTTGCCACCGTGGGCCCTAATGGCTGAGGTAGTGGGTTATGCAAGTTAAGCGTTTTTTCGCCGCCGATATGCGTCAGGCCATGAAACTGGTCCGTGATGAGCTTGGCGCCGATGCCGCGATCATCGGCAACCGGCGTATCGCCGGCGGTGTCGAACTGACGGCCGCGCTGGACTACAAGCTGTCCGCCCTGGCCCCACGCGTGCCGAATGTCGAGCTCGAGGACGAGCTGCGCAAGACCCATTCGCGCATCGCCACCGCCCAGGCCGAGCTGGACGGGCGTGGTGACGCCGAGCTCGGCAACCGGCAACTGTTTGCCGGCCTGTCGCTGACCGCGTCCGAGCCACTGGTCGAGCCGCATGTGGAAGCGCCGGTGCCTGCGCCGGCCCCGGCAGCTCCGGCGGTGGACAAGCGCGTATTCGATGCCATGCGTTCGGAGCTTTCGGGCCTGCGCGAGCTGCTCGAAGTGCAGCTCGGCTCGCTTGCCTGGGGCCAGTTGCAGGGCAGCAAGCCGCAGCAGGCCAACCTCTGGCGTCGCTTGCAGCGCCTGGGCCTGTCTGGCCCGATCGCCCGTGAACTGCTCGACCTGGCCGGTGAAATCGAAGACCCGCGCCAGGCCTGGCGCATGGTCCTGGCGCACCTGGCGCGCCTGATCGAGGTGCCTGAGGTCGAGCCGATCGAGGAGGGCGGGGTCATCGCCATGGTCGGCCCGGCCGGCATGGGCAAGACCACCACCCTGGCCAAGCTTGCGGCACGCTACGTGCTCAAGTACGGCTCGCAGCACCTGGCGCTGGTGAGCATGGACAGCTATCGCATCGGTGCCCAGGAGCAGCTCAAGACCCTCGGGCGCATCCTCAATGTGCCGGTGACCTATGTCGATCCGGGCCAGTCGCTGGCCCAGGCCCTGGAACCACTGCTGCGCAAGCGCGTGGTGCTGATCGACACCGCGGGCCTTCAGGCCAGCGATCCGGCCCTGCGCATGCAGCTCGAGTCGCTCGCCAGCCGCGGCATCGCCGCCAAGAACTACCTGGTACTGGCCACCACCAGCCAGAAGCAGGTGCTGACCGCCGCCTATCACAGCTACAAGCGCTGTGGCCTGGCCGGTTGCATCCTGACCAAGCTCGATGAAACGGGCAGCCTCGGCGAAGTGCTGAGCCTGGCCATCAGTCACGAACTGCCCGTGGCCTATCTCACCGATGGTCCGCGCATTCCGGACGACCTGCAGTTGCCGCGCAAGCACCAGTTGGTGAGCCGTGCGGTCAGCGTGCAGTTGCAGGAAGAGCCCAGCGAAGAGGCCATGGCCGACATGTTCGCTGATCTCTACCACAATCCCGATAAGCGCGCGGGTTGAAGATGAACGGCGCAGGGGGTCGACAGCGGCCCTTCAAGTGGGCGGGTCCCACGCGAGACAAGGTAAAGAACAGACATGGGTAGCATGCATCCCGTACAGGTGATCGCCGTCACCGGTGGCAAAGGTGGCGTCGGCAAGACCAACGTTTCAGTGAACCTGTCCCTGGCGCTGGCCGAACTCGGCCGCCGGGTCATGCTGCTGGACGCCGACCTGGGTCTGGCCAACGTCGACGTGCTGCTGGGGCTGACCCCCAAACGTACCCTGGCCGACGTCATCGAAGGACGCTGCGAGCTGCGCGACGTGCTGCTGCAGGGGCCGGGCGGCGTACGCATCGTGCCGGCGGCTTCGGGCACCCAGAGCATGGTGCACCTGGCGCCGGCCCAGCATGCCGGGCTGATCCAGGCGTTCAGCGAGATCGGCGACAACCTCGACGTATTGGTGATCGACACCGCTGCGGGTATCGGTGACTCGGTGGTCAGTTTTGTCCGCGCCGCGCAGGAGGTGCTGCTGGTGGTGTGCGACGAGCCTACCTCGATCACCGATGCCTACGCCCTGATCAAGTTGCTCAACCGCGATTACGGCATGAATCGCTTCCGCGTCCTGGCCAACATGGCGCAGAGCCCGCAGGAAGGGCGCAACCTGTTCGCCAAGCTGACCAAGGTCACTGACCGCTTCCTCGACGTGGCCCTGCAGTACGTCGGCGCCGTGCCCTACGACGAGTGCGTGCGCAAGGCGGTGCAGAAGCAGCGCGCAGTGTACGAGGCCTTCCCGCGCTCCAAGTGCGCCCTGGCCTTCAAGGCCATTGCGCAGAAGGTCGACAGCTGGCCGCTGCCGGCCAACCCGCGTGGGCACCTGGAGTTCTTCGTCGAGCGCCTGGTGCAGCCTACCAGTGCGGGGCCGGTGCTATGAACGCGAGCGGATTCAAGATGTACAGCAAGGCGTCCAAAGACGCCCAGTACGAGCTGGTCGAGCGCTATGCCCCGCTGGTCAAGCGCATCGCCTACCACCTGTTGGCGCGCCTGCCGGCCAACGTGCAGGTCGAGGACCTGATCCAGGCCGGCATGATCGGCCTGCTGGAAGTGGCCAACAAGTACGACGCCAGCAAAGGCGCGAGCTTCGAGACCTATGCCGGCATCCGCATCCGTGGCGCCATGCTCGACGAGGTGCGCAAGGGCGATTGGGCGCCGCGTTCGGTGCACCGCAACACGCGCATGGTCAGTGACGCGATTCGCGCCGTCGAAGCAAGAACCGGTCGTGACGCTAAAGATCACGAGGTTGCTGCCGAACTCCAATTGAGTCTCGACGATTATTACGGGATTCTGAACGATACCTTGGGCAGCCGCCTGTTCAGTTTCGACGACCTGCTGCAGGACGGCGAACACGAAGGGCTGCACGAGGACGGTGCCAGCGGCCAGATCGAGCCGTGGCGGGATCTGGAAGACGAACGCTTCCAGGCCGCACTGACCGACGCGATCGCCAACCTGCCGGAGCGCGAGCGCCTGGTCCTGGCGCTGTACTACGACGAAGAGTTGAACCTCAAGGAAATCGGGGAAGTGCTGGGGGTCAGCGAGTCGCGTGTCAGCCAGTTGCACAGCCAGTGCGCAGCGCGTCTGCGCAGTCGGTTGGGTGAATGGCGGGCACGGTGAACCCGGGTTCGATGCAGTCGTTTTCCGTGGTGCCGAATTGATTGAGCGCGCGCTTGCCAGACGAGCGCGTTTAAGACTGCTTGGAGGTCTAATTGAACAAAGATATGAAAATCCTCATCGTTGACGACTTCTCGACGATGCGGCGGATCATCAAGAACCTGTTGCGTGATCTGGGCTTCACCAACACCGACGAGGCCGACGATGGCACCACGGCCCTGCCGATGCTCGAAAGCGGTCATTACGACTTCCTGGTGACCGACTGGAACATGCCCGGCATGTCCGGTATCGACCTGCTGCGCAAGGTACGTGCCCACGACCGTCTCAAGGGCATGCCGGTGCTGATGGTGACCGCCGAGGCCAAGCGCGACCAGATCATCGAAGCGGCCCAGGCCGGCGTCAACGGCTACGTGGTCAAGCCTTTCACCGCGCAGGTACTCAAAGAAAAGATCGAGAAGATCTTCGAACGCGTCAACGGCTGAGCCATGTCTGGGGGCGCTATGGAATCAAGAAACGATTCTCTGGGGGAGTTCGAGTCGACCCTGAAGAAGCACGCCGAGCAGCTGGTGCAAAGCCTGGAGCGCGGCCAGTTCGGCGAGGCGGTGCAGCTGATCCACCAGCTCAACCAGACCCGTGACCGTGGCCTTTACCAGGAGGTCGGCAAGCTCACCCGCGAGCTGCACAGCGCCATCGTCAGTTTCCAGATCGATCCGCGCATGCCGCAGGCCGAGGAAGTGTCGCAGATCACCGACGCCACCGAACGGCTGTCCTACGTGGTCCGGCTGACCGAGAACGCGGCCAATCGCACCATGGACCTGGTCGAGCAGAGCACGCCGGTGCTCAACGACCTGGCGAGCGAGGCCCAGACCTTGTCCGTCGACTGGCAGCGCTTCATGCGTCGCGAGGTGGCGGCGCCGGAGTTTCGTGAGCTGGTCAAGCGCGTCGACAGTTTCCTGACGCACAGCGCCGAAGGTAACCGCAAGGTGGCCGGCCACCTCAACGATATTCTCCTGGCTCAGGACTATCAGGACCTGACCGGGCAGGTGATCAAGCGGGTGACCGCACTGGTCACCGAAGTCGAAAGCAATCTGCTCAAGCTCGTGTTGATGGCCAGTCAAGTCGACCGCTTTGCCGGTATCGAACATGACCACGATCAATTGCGTGCTGAAAAAGATGAAGAAAAACATCCAACTCGGGGTGAAGGTCCGCAGATTCATGCCGATAAGCGTGAAGACGTCGTGTCCGGTCAGGACGATGTCGATGATCTGCTGTCCAGCCTGGGTTTTTAGGGAGCACGTTTAATGAGCTTCGGCGCCGATGAAGAAATCCTTCAGGATTTCCTGGTAGAAGCCGGCGAAATCCTCGAGCAACTGTCCGAGCAACTGGTCGAGCTGGAAAGCCGACCTGACGATGCGGACCTGCTCAATGCGATCTTTCGCGGTTTTCACACTGTAAAAGGGGGCGCCGGCTTCCTTCAGCTCAATGAGTTGGTGGAGTGCTGCCACATTGCCGAGAACGTCTTCGACATCCTGCGCAAGGGAGAGCGCAGGGTCGATGCCGAACTGATGGATGTGGTGCTCGAAGCGCTGGATACGGTCAACAGCATGTTTGGCCAGGTTCGCGAGCGCAGCGACATCACCCCGGCCACGCCAGAGCTGCTCGCCGCGCTGTCGCGCCTGGCCGAACCGGCCAGCGCCGATGCCGTGGCACCGGTTGCCGTGGCCGCGGCCGTCGTCGAGGCACCGGCTGCCGAGGCGGACATCACCGATACCGAATTCGAACAACTGCTCGATTCCCTCGACGCGGTCAAGGCCCAGGCCGAGGCGGCCGAGCAGTCGCAGGGCGAAGCCGTTTCCGGCAGCGCTGACGAGATCACCGACGCCGAGTTCGAATCGCTGCTCGACCAGTTGCATGGCAAGGGTCAGTTCTCGCCGGAAGTCGCGGCGAGCGAGCCGGAGGCTGCAGTCGCGGCGCCGGCCGGTGACGAGATCACCGACGAAGAGTTCGAGGCGCTGCTCGACCAGTTGCATGGCAAGGGCGCTTTTGCCGCCGATGCACTGCCGAGCGTCGAAGCCACCGCCAGCACTGCCACTGCACCGGCGGCCGAACCTGTCGGCGACCATATCACCGACAACGAGTTCGAGGCCCTGCTGGACCAACTGCATGGCAAGGGCAAGTTCAGTGGCGATGCCGTTGCGGCTGAAGCGCCTGCCGTTGCCGTGGCGGCCGCACCTGCTGCCAAGGCTGAAAGCAAGCCCGTCGCCAAACCGGCGCCTGCACCCGCGCCAGCCGCCAAGCCTGCCGCCGCTGCGGCCCCTGCACGCGCTGCAGCCCCGGCTGCCGACAAGCACGGCGCCAGCGAGGCGGAAACCACGGTGCGGGTCGATACCGCGCGCCTGGATGAAATCATGAACATGGTCGGCGAGCTGGTGCTGGTGCGTAACCGCCTGGTGCGCCTGGGCCTGAACAGCGGCGACGAGGCCATGTCCAAGGCCGTGTCCAACCTGGACGTGGTCACCGCCGACCTGCAGACCGCGGTCATGAAGACCCGCATGCAGCCGATCAAGAAGGTCTTCGGCCGCTTCCCGCGCCTGGTGCGCGACCTGGCCCGCCAGCTCAAGAAAGAAATCAACCTGGAGCTGGTCGGCGAAGAGACCGACCTGGACAAGAACCTGGTCGAGGCCCTGGCCGACCCGCTGGTGCACTTGGTGCGCAACGCGGTCGACCATGGCGTCGAGACCCCCGAAGAGCGCGAGGCCTCCGGCAAGGCGCGCACCGGTCGGGTGGTCCTGTCGGCGGAGCAGGAGGGTGACCACATCCTGCTGTCGATCTCCGACGACGGCAAGGGCATGGACCCGAACGTCCTGCGCGCCAAGGCGGTCGAGAAGGGCCTGATGGACAAGGATGCAGCCGACCGCCTGAGCGAGTCGGATTGCTACAACCTGATCTTCGCTCCGGGCTTCTCGACCAAGACCGAGATTTCCGACGTGTCCGGCCGCGGTGTGGGCATGGATGTGGTGAAGACCAAGATTTCCCAGCTCAACGGCTCGATCAACATCTTCTCGGCCAAGGGCCAGGGCTCGAAGATCATCATCAAGGTGCCACTGACGCTGGCAATCATGCCGACGCTGATGGTGATGCTGGGCAACCAGGCGTTCGCGTTCCCGCTGGTCAACGTCAACGAGATCTTCCACCTCGACCTGTCGCGCACCAACGTGGTCGATGGCCAGGAAGTGGTGATCGTGCGCGACAAGGCGCTGCCGCTGTTCTACCTCAAGCGCTGGCTGGTCCAGGACCAGCAGCATGAGGAGCAGCTCGAAGGGCATGTGGTGATCCTGTCGGTCGGCACTCAGCGTATCGGCTTCGTGGTCGACCAGCTGGTGGGCCAGGAAGAGGTGGTGATCAAGCCGCTGGGCAAGATGCTGCAGGGCACCCCGGGCATGTCCGGCGCCACCATCACCGGTGACGGTCGTATCGCGCTGATCCTCGACGTCCCGAGCATGCTCAAGCGTTACGCCGCCCGGCGTATTTGATTTCGGCGGCGCGACCTGGCGGTTGCGCCGCCTAATGGAGTGTTTATGGCAGTCAAGGTCCTGGTGGTGGATGATTCCGGTTTCTTCCGCCGCCGTGTCTCGGAAATCCTCTCGGCGGACCCGACCATCCAGGTGGTCGGCACCGCGACCAACGGCAAGGAAGCGATCGACCAGGCGCTGGCGCTCAAGCCTGATGTGATCACCATGGACTACGAGATGCCGATGATGGACGGCATTACCGCCGTGCGGCACATCATGCAGCGCTGCCCGACGCCGGTCCTGATGTTCTCTTCGCTCACCCACGAAGGCGCGCGTGTCACCCTCGATGCGCTGGACGCAGGGGCGGTCGATTACCTGCCGAAGAACTTCGAGGATATTTCGCGCAACCCCGAGAAGGTCAAGCAGATGCTGTGCGAGAAGGTCCACACCATCTCGCGCAGCAATCGCCGTTTCAGCAGTTTCGCCAGTCACGCGCCAAGCCCGGTTGCCAGCGCCGCGCCCAGCACCAGCCATGCTCCGGCCAGCACCCTGGGCAGCACTGCCCCGGTTCGTGCTGCGGCACCGGTGCGCGCCGCTGCCAGCCATTCGCCGACGCCCAAGCGCAAGCCCTACAAGCTGGTGGCGATCGGGACCTCCACAGGTGGCCCGGTGGCCCTGCAGCGGGTGCTGACGCAACTGCCCGCCAGCTTCCCGGCACCCATCGTGCTGATCCAGCACATGCCGGCGGCGTTCACCAAGGCCTTTGCCGAGCGCCTCGACAAGCTGTGCAAGATCAGCGTCAAGGAGGCCGAGGACGGTGATGTGCTGCGTCCAGGCCTTGCACTGCTGGCCCCGGGAGGCAAGCAGATGATGGTCGATGGCCGTGGCACGGTGAAGATCCTGCCGGGTGACGAACGCCTGAACTACAAACCCTGCGTAGACATCACCTTCGGCTCGGCGGCCAAGACCTACGGTGACAAGGTGCTTTCGGTCGTGCTGACCGGCATGGGCGCCGACGGACGCGAAGGTGCTCGCCTGCTCAAGCAGGGCGGCAGCACCGTATGGGCCCAGGACGAGGCGAGCTGCGTGATCTACGGCATGCCCATGGCCATCGTCAAGGCCAACCTGGCTGACGCCGTGTACAGCCTGGACGAGATCGGCAAGCACCTGGTCGAGGCCTGTGTCTGATGGATGTTCTCAGCGTTATCGGCCTGATCCTGGCGTTCGTCGCCATCGTCGGTGGCAACTTCCTCGAAGGCGGGCATGTCGGCGCGCTGCTCAACGGCCCGGCCGGGCTGATCGTGATCGGCGGCACCCTGGCCGCAGCGCTGCTGCAGTCGCCGCTGTCGGCGTTCAAGCGTGCGTTGCAGATCCTGCGCTGGATCTTCTTCCCGCCACGGGTCGATCTGGCCGGCGGTATCGACCGTGTCGTCAACTGGAGCCTGACCGCGCGCAAGGAAGGCCTGCTGGGGCTGGAGGGCGTCGCCGATGCCGAACCGGACCCGTACGCACGCAAAGGTTTGCAGCTGCTGGTCGATGGCGCGGAGCCTGAGTCGATCCGCAGCATTCTGGAGGTCGATTTCCTCACCCAGGAGAGCCGTGACATCCAGGCGGCGAAGGTCTTCGAGAGCATGGGCGGCTACGCGCCGACCATCGGCATCATCGGTGCGGTGATGGGCTTGATCCATGTGATGGGCAACCTGGCAGACCCGTCGCAACTGGGTAACGGCATTGCCGTGGCCTTCGTCGCCACCATCTATGGTGTGGCCAGTGCCAACCTGATCCTGCTGCCGGTGGCCAACAAGCTCAAGGCCATCGTCATGCGCCAGTCGCGTTATCGCGAGATGCTGCTCGAGGGGCTGCTGTCGATCGCCGAAGGCGAGAACCCACGCTCGATCGAGCTGAAGCTGCAAGGCTTCATGGAGTAAGCCATGCGTCGTCGTCGCCATACCGAGGAGCACGAGAACCACGAGCGCTGGCTGGTCTCGTACGCTGACTTCATCACCTTGCTGTTCGCCTTTTTCGTGGTGATGTACTCGATCTCCTCGATCAACGAGGGCAAGTACAAGGTCATTTCCCAGGCGCTGATCGGGGTGTTCAACGACCCCGAGCGCAGCCTCAAGCCGATCCCGATCGGCGATGAACGTCCGCTGACGATCAAGCCGGCAGAACCCTTGATCAAGGACAGTGACCAGGTCGATGCGGGCCTGGGGCAGACCAGCGTCGATCCGCTCAAGACCATCACCGACCAGGTGGACGATGCCTTCGGTGACCTGATCAAGTCGAACCAGATGACCGTGCGTGGCAATGAGCTGTGGGTGGAGATCGAACTCAACTCGGCCTTGTTGTTCGGCAGCGGCGACGCCATGCCCAGCGATATCGCCTTCGAGATCATCGAGAAGGTGGCCAGGATTCTCAAACCCTTCGCCAACCCGGTGCATGTCGAAGGCTTCACCGACAATCTGCCGATCCGTACCGCCCAGTACCCGACCAACTGGGAACTGTCCTCGGCGCGGGCCGCGAGCATCGTGCGGCTGCTGGCGATGGAAGGGGTGAACCCGGCGCGCATGGCCTCGGTGGGTTACGGCGAGTATCAGCCGGTCGCCAGCAACGATACCGCTGACGGCCGGGCGCGCAACCGCCGGGTCGTGCTGGTGATTTCGCGCAACCTCGAGGTGCGCCGCAGCCTGACTGGCTCCGGCAGTGCCAATGCCACCCCGGACGCGGCGTTGCGCCGTGCTGGCACACAAAGTGCACCAGCTACGCCAGCCACGACGGTCGGGAGCAATCCCGTCAAATCTCCGTCACCGAATCTATAAAACCGTTCCCGGCGGGACATTTCGCCCATGCTGGGAGGAAGCAACGCACGATGAGAGTCTGGGCAGTAGCCAATCAAAAAGGTGGCGTCGGCAAGACCACCACTACCATCGCCCTGGCCGGCCTGCTGGCCGAGGCGGGCAAGCGCGTGGTCGTCGTCGACCTCGACCCGCACGGCTCGATGACCAGCTATTTCGGGCACAATCCCGACGCTCTGGAGCACAGCTGCTACGACCTGTTCCTGCACAAGGGCGTGGTGCCCGAAGGGCTGCCGGGGCAATTGCTGCTGCCGACCAGCCATGAGCGCATTTCGCTGCTGCCTTCGAGCACTGCACTGGCGGTGCTGGAGCGCCAGTCGCCGGGCCAGAATGGCCTGGGCCTGGTAATCGCCAAGAGTCTGGCGCAGCTGTGGCAGGATTTCGACTTTGCCCTGATCGACAGCCCGCCCTTGCTGGGCGTACTGATGGTCAACGCCCTGGCGGCCAGCCAGCAGTTGGTGATCCCGGTGCAGACCGAGTTCCTCGCGGTCAAGGGCCTGGAGCGCATGGTCGGCACCCTGGCGATGATCAACCGTTCACGCAAGCAGGCACTGCCCTTCCAGATCGTCCCGACCTTGTTCGACCGCCGCACCCAGGCCTCGCTCGGCACGCTCAAAGTGCTGCGCGACACCTACGGCGAGCAGGTCTGGCAAGGTTATATTCCGGTCGACACACGCCTGCGCGATGCCAGCCGCAACGGTGTCACGCCCTCGCAGTTCGATGGCAAGAGCCGCGGTGTGACCGCCTACCGGGCGCTGCTCAAGCACCTGCTGACGTACCGCAACGCATTGCAGGTGGCCTGATGAACCGCGCTCCGCAGATCACCAGCAAGCCGCAACTCGCCCTGCAGTCCTACCTCGACGGTCTGTTGCAGGAAGCCACTGAACCGGCCTCGGTGCCCGAGGCGCCGCTGCCGGTTGCGCAGGCAGAGGCACCTGAGCCCAGCGACGAATTCGCCGCGGCCGTGCGCGAAGAGCAGGCCCGTGATGCGCGCCGCGAACCCGCGTCGGTGGTAGCGCTCAAGCCGTTCGCCGAGCCTGTGGCCAATGTACTGCCCACGGTGTTGCCGCCGGTGCAGCCGGTGGTCAGCATGGTCGACGACCAGGTGCTGGCCGAGGCGGCCATCCCGGTGCTGACCGAAGCACAGGCCATCGAGCCGGTCGCACCGCTGGTCGAAGTTCACCTGCCGGCGCCTGCTGCACCGGTTCCACCGGCCACCGCCGATGGTCGTCCGGCCTGGGCAGCGGAGCCTTTCGAATGCCTGCTGTTCGACGTGGCCGGGCTGACCCTGGCGGTGCCGCTGGTGTGCCTGGGCTCGATCTACAGCCTGGCCGGCCAGGAGCTCACGCCGCTGTTCGGCCAACCGGACTGGTTCCTCGGCATCCTCAGTTGCCAGGCCGGCAACCTGAAGGTGCTGGACACCGCGCGTTGGGTCATGCCAGACCGCTACCGTGACGATTTCCGTCAAGGCCTGCAGTACGTGATTTCCGTGCAGGGCTACGAGTGGGGGCTGGCGGTGCATCAGGTCAGCCGCTCGCTGCGCCTGGATCCGGCCGAGATCAAGTGGCGCAGCCAGCGTGGCCAGCGCCCGTGGTTGGCCGGTACGGTGATCGAACACATGTGTGCCTTGCTCGACGTTGCCGAGCTGGCCGAATTGATCGCCAGCGGTGCGGTCAAGCAGATGAATACCAAACACAACTGAATCGGCGCCGCAGCTGCCGCGGCGACAACGAGCACACCGCCAACGGCGGATTGAGAGGGCTAGGGGAATGAAAAAGTCGTCTGCACAGGGTTCCGAAGATCCGATCCTGCAGTGGGTCACCTTCCGTTTGGACAACGAGTCCTACGGCATCAACGTCATGCAGGTGCAGGAAGTCCTGCGCTATACCGAGATCGCTCCGGTGCCGGGTGCGCCGAGCTATGTGCTCGGTATCATCAACCTGCGCGGCAACGTGGTCACCGTGATCGACACCCGTCAGCGTTTCGGCCTGATGCCGTCCGATGTCACCGACAATACCCGTATCGTGATCATCGAGGCGGACAAGCAGGTCGTCGGCATCCTGGTCGACAGCGTGGCCGAAGTGGTCTATCTGCGCCAGTCGGAGATCGAGACGGCGCCGAATGTCGGTAACGAAGAGTCGGCCAAGTTCATCCAGGGCGTCTGCAACAAGAACGGCGAGCTGCTGATCCTGGTCGAGCTGGACAAGATGATGACCGAGGAAGAGTGGTCGGAGCTGGAGAACATCTGAGGTGATCTTCGAGGCTGCGGTAATCCTTCTGGCGCTGCTGTGGGCGCTGAGCCTGTGGTTTTTCCTCAACTACAGCAAGCGCCAGCGCGAGATGGCCAGCCAGCAGGCCCAGGGCGATGCGCTACGTGACCAGCGCATCAAGGACCTGGCCAAACGTCTGGATGATTACCAGAACGTCACCGTGCGCATGGGCGAGGCCATTCACGAACTGCGCGCGGCGGTCTCGCCGCTGCCTGACAGGCTGCTGCAACTGGAGCAGCGCGATCCCAACAATGTCACCTTCTCCCAGGCCGCCAAGCTGGTGGGGATGGGCGCGAGCGTTTCCGAACTCACCGAAAGCTGCGGGCTGACCCAGGCGGAGGCTGAGTTGATGAGCAAGTTGCATCGTCGGGAATAACGGTAAAACAAGGCGATCAATCGATCGCCTTGTTTCATTTCACGTTCGTGCCCACGAGTTGCTGCCTCCCACCTTCGCCACACGACCCAGTGGCAGCAGTTCGTCGGTCAGTTTCTGAGCCTGCGGCAGGTCGACGAACAGGTACGAGTTGACCCGCGGGATACCGCACAAGTTATTGATCTGGCGCAAGGTTGCCAATCCCGGCAGGCGCTGGTCGACGACTTGGGTGAGCAGGGCGGGGCCGGTGAGCTCGCTCAACTGCTGGGCGTAGCGGTAAAAGCCGAGAGGGTCTTCGGCCACGCTGGGTTTGCTGTCGTAGAAATCGGGGCGGGCCAGGTAGCGAGTGTGCATCTCTTCGCTGATCGCTTCCAGCGTCGGGTTGCCCGGATGGCTGCCGATCAAGCTGTTGTTGAAGAGGCAGTTCATGCCCATCTTTTCGTTGGACATCGCAGGGGCCAGCAACAGGCCGTCGGGGGTGGTGCGCAGCTCGACTTGATCGACGGCTGGTGCAGGCTTGCCATCGACGATCTCGCCGGGCGTGAATAGCGTATCGTCCACGTCAATGTATACGCCACCTTCGTGATAGAGCATCTGGTAGCGCAGCACATCTGCGGCCGAGGCATAGTTGCGCGCCACGCCGCCATTGCCGTCGAGGGCCGCCTGGTACTGCGCGTGGTACTTGCTCTGGCTGAAGCTGCGGAAGAACGCTTGCTCTTCCAGCGGCAGAACCTGTACGCCGGGAGCTTGTTCGTTGAGCAGGCGCAGATTTTCCTCGAAGGCCGCAGGGGACGCATTGGACAGGAACAGGCGTAGCCGATATTCGCTGTTCTGCAGGTGGCTGGCGTTGTTGGCCAGGTTGCGAATCAGGTCCTGGTCCATCACGTTGCCGCCGACCCATAGTGAAGAGAAGGTCTTGGGAATGGGCAGGCGATTCTCGGCAAGGGTCGGAAGTTGCACCGGCAAGGGAAGGTCGATACCCAGTGCGCGCAAAGTGCTGGTGCGCATGGCGTCGGTGACCTCGCGCGGACCTTCGACGGGCTCCAGGTCTTTGCTGTGGGGCAGGGCAACATGGCGGATCGGTTCAATGCTGTTCTCATCGCCTTCGATGATGAAGGCATTCTTTTCCATGTCATAGATCATGCGCACGTTGTAGCCGCCTATGCTGGCGTCCAGGTCGTCCAGCGAACCGTCGTACTTGGGGACGCGGATCACCGAGTCGGCGACGGTCTGATCGGCCCCCGGCAGTGGCGTGACCGAGCTGTGGTTGTGGAAGTAGGGGGCGGCATCCAGTTCCGGCAGGCGTGGCGGGGTGATCGGGCTCAGTGGGTAGCCGATCTGCTCGTTCAGGCGCCGAGGAGGGACGAAGCTTTCGCTCTTGACCTCGAACAAGGTCGTGCTCTTGGCCACACCCTGGGCAACCAGCGGCAGGGCATTGAACAGGCCCCAGGCAAGGTTGCTAACGCCTGCTTGCTGGTCCTGAAGATGCTTGCCGTTGATGACCTGGTCCAGGCCCAACCCTGCCTGTGCCAGCCCGCCGATGGCGATCAAAGGTGCCAGTCCGGGAACCACCAGGGTCAGGGGGGCGACCAGATTCAGGGTGGTGTTCAGATAGCCTTGCCACCTTTTCTTCGTCACCTCGCTGTCGCTGGTGATGAGGAAGTCCGCATCGTCGTAGGTACGCTGGCGTTGGCGCTTGGCCAGGGCCTGGAACAGGTCGCCCTTGATCTTGGGATTGTACTTGCCGGGTCGGTAGTTGACGTAGGTCCGTGGCGGCCAGGTTCCGTCGTCGTTGAAAAAACCATGCTCCGGTGGCAGGTTGTGTCTGGCGGGGTAGGCGCCAAGCCCTTCCAGGGCAGTGTCCAGACCGCTGAAATCAATGCCCTGAGGGCCATCGGCGAGGCGGAAGTGGCGCTTGAGTGCGTTACGTTTACCGGCGTCCTTGCACTGTTCGCCGATCCAGTCCTTCATCGCCTCTTCGCTGGCGAATTCGAGCAGCGGCGAGCTGTTGCCAGGCATGTACAGCACGGTGAGGTCGCTTGCCACATCATTGATGTACAACAGGTCGGTGGAAGCATAGCCATAGATGCTCAGGGTGCTCAGGCGCAGCCTGCCGCGCGGTAGCAACTTGGCTGCGCGCCAGATCAGCCGTCTTGCCGGATCGCTTAGGCTGCCTTCGCTGACCTGCTTGTTGCAGGCGGCGATGAAGTTGAGCTTGCAGGATTGGCCATAGGTTTGCAGATGGGCGGCCCAATAGGTGTCGAGCAATGCCTTGTACTGCGTGTGGTAATCCAGGGCCCCGATATGGCTTTGCAGGGTTTCGGCGGAGATTGTCAGCAGCGTCGTGGAGTCGAAGCGCGAATCATCGGTGCGGCGGAACAGGCCATTGAAGACGCGGTACCAGTCACCGTTGTGGCCAATCGGTGGAGAAGGCAAGGTGTCGACGATGCGGATCTTGCCTGCAGGCAAGGTTCCGGCCCATGGGTGCTCGAACAGCGCGTCGAACACATTGTTGTTTGACTCACCCTGCCAATTCATCAGCACCGCTTCGATCAGACTGACGCGCTGGATCACCTGCGCCAGGGGTATGCCGGAACCTGGTTCACGGACATGCAGGGTCACGACCTCGATCTGATCGGGCGCCAGTTGCACGCCTTGGGCGCGCAGCCAGGTCTGTATGCTGCGGCCGACTTCATGGTCGGGACGCGGAAGGTTAGCCAGATGGTCGCGTACGTACTGCACGCCGGCGGGGTTGATTCGAGTCGAAAGCATGACATCACCTTTTGGGCAGGGGGAGACCCAGCGTGGCGCTTTCGTGGCGACGGCAGTGGTAGATATCTGCGACCCTGCCTGTGGACGGGCGTGCCATCCGCAGGTGGGCAGCGCTTTGGCTCCAACGGTTGCAGGGCGAGGGCCTCGCTGGCTTCTTCCACGGGCTGCAGCATCTGGCCAAAGGTGACGAAGCCTGGCCGACAGTAGCTGAACAGTGCATCGGGCCGGAAACGGGCGTTGCCCAGCAATGGCAGCGCATTGAACAGACCAAAGGCTTGCGCCGTCACGCCAGCGGCCTTGTCCGCGAGCGTGTTGCCGTTGATTGCCTTGTCCAGCCCCAGGCCGAACTGGGCCAGCCCTCCTGCGGCCAGCAGCGGGGTGAGTGCTGGAACCACCATGGCCACGGGGGCGAGCAGGGTCATGGCGGCATTGAGGTAGCTGCTCCAGCGCGCCTTGTCGATCTGGTGATTGCTGACGATCTGGCTGTCGGCATCGGCGTATGACCTTTGCTGCTGGCGCTTGGCAAGTTCATCGAACAGCGGTTCGGTAATGGGCGGGGTGTTAGATACTGCTGGCGTCGGGAAGGGGCAGGTGCGGTCCGGGGGTGATATCGCGCTCGCCTGGGGGCGTGTCGTCGAAATTCGCCGGTAGTTTGCCGCGCAACTGCCAGGCGAAGGCGATGATCTCGGCGATGGTCAGGTACAGGGCCTCGGGGATCTGTTCGCCCAGTTCCAGCCGGGCCAGCAGGCGCACCAGTTCGGCGTTTTCGTAGATCGGCACTTCATGTTCGCGGGCCAGGGCGAGAATCGCCTCGGCCAGTTCATCCTCGCCTTTGGCGCTCAAGGTCGGTGCCTGTGCACCGTCGTAACTCAGGGCGATGGCCTGGCGGGGGGCTTTGTTGTTCATGCGGTTTCGTCCACCCAGCGTTGTTCCAGTCGTGTGCGCGGGCCTTGCGGCGGGGTGCCGGGGTGACAGGCCAGGTCACCCACATCGAGGCCACGGGCGAGCAGGCGTTCGCGCAGGCTGCCGAGCTGGCTGTCGATCAGTTGTGCGGTCTGTGGACGCTCGGCCCACAGCTGGCCGCTGAGGCGGCCCTGGCTCAGTTGTGCCTGTACTTGCAGCGGGCCCAGTGGTGGCAGGTCGAAGGCCAGTTCGATGCGCCACAGCGACTGCAGCGGATCACGCTGCTCGCGCTGCGGGTCGGCCTGCTGCTGTGGGGTGTCCTCGCGTTGCAGCTTGGCCTGCAGCGGGATGAACTCCTGGCCGTGGCGCAAGGGGATCTCGGTTTGCCAGGTGGTCTGCTGGTTGCCGCTCTCGGTGGTGCCGGTCTGCTGCAGGCTGGCCAGTTGATGGCTTTGTACGCGCGAGATGGCGGCGGCGGCCAGGCGCAGCAATTGCTGCAGGTCGCCTTTTTCTTCCAGGCTCTGCAGCAGTCGCGAGGGCAGGGGAAAGGCACCAGGTTGAGGGCGGCTGCTGACCTGGTCGAGCATGCCCAGGGCACTGCGGGCCATGCCCGGCAGGACCTGAGCCAGGGCGGTGGCGGCCAGGGCCGGGTTGAAGGTCGGGTTGCTCGGAACACCTGGCAGGATCTGCGCCACCAGGCGCACCAGTTGTGCCTTGAGGTCCGGCGTGACAGCGGCGCCCAGCCCGCCGAGCAGCTTGGCTTCGAGAAACGCACCGCTGTTGTTCAGCGCCTGGGCGATGCTCTTGGCATCGCCCAGTTGCGTAGGGTCAGGCAGGCTGGCCAGCAGGCGTGCCGCCGTGGCACTCAGCTCGCTGTTGCCGGCAGGGGCACTGGCGATCTGCTGCAAGGCATTGAGCAAGGTTGGCAGCGAAGCCTGGCGGCTTTGTTGGGTCAGCAGTTGTTGGGCGATGGTCAGTTGATCCTGACGGCCACTCAGGGGCACGAAGCGCAGCGACTGGTCGCCTTGCACCAGCGCGCTGAGCAGGCTGCCGACCGCCAACGGGCGTGGGCTGTCGAGGGTCAGGGTGGCGCCGGCCTGGCTGCTGTTGAGCAGGCTCACCAATGAGCGGAACGCTGTGGCGCCCGGCAGCGCCTGGCTGGTCAGGACCTTGCCCTGCAGCAGGGTGCCGATCGGTATCTTGCCGGTGTCTAGCTGCGTGAGGGTAGCGATGTTGCTGGCGCTGGCCTGCTGCAAGACGACCGCCAGGCGGTTGCCGTCGGCTTGGCCGAGGGTGATCTGGCTGCCGGGGGGCAGCGGCTGGTTGGCGCTGGCCTGCACCTGGGCCTGGTTGCCGTTGGGCAGGCTCAGGCGCAACAGCATCATGAAGTCCTGGCCCACCTGGCGCAGGTTCAGCACTTCGGCCTGGGCAGTCTGGCCCGGGGGGATCAGGCCGGGTTGCGGTTGACTCAGGCGCAGCAGCTCACCGGTCAGGCTGGCCTTGGCCACCTGCGCCGCGAATGCGCTTTGTGCGCCGAGACTATTGATTTCCGTCATGATTGTATACAACCTGTCGAGCCAGCCCTCTTGGCAGCCGGGTGGCACATGTAATAATGCCGGGCGCGCTGCCACTGCCAGTATAACGGCCAGGGGCGGGGCGACTTGAGACAAGGGTGTTGATCTGCGGTGTTTCATTCGCGGGCAAGCCCGCTCCCACAGGGCCTCTGTGGGGGTGGGCTTGCCCGCGAAGAAGGCGCCACCGCTCGACACGCCACGAACAGCATAAGGCGAAACCGTGACCCTCCACCTCCAAGCCGCGAACCTTGCCTGCGAGCGCGACTGGCGACTGCTCTTCGAGCACCTGGACTTCGAACTGCGCCCCGGCGACATGCTGCAGGTCAGCGGACCCAATGGCAGCGGCAAGACCAGCCTGCTGCGCCTGCTGGCCGGGTTGATGCAGCCGACTGCCGGGCAGATCCTGCTTGACGGCCGTGCGCTGGGCGACCAGCGCCATGCCCTGGCCAGCATCCTGCTGTGGATTGGGCATGCTGCCGGGATCAAGGAACTGCTGACGGCCGAAGAGAACCTTGCCTGGCTCTGTGCCCTGCATCGCCCCGCGACCCGCGAGGGCATCTGGACGGCACTCGAGGCAGTCGGCCTGCGCGGGTTCGAGGACGTGCCTTGTCACACGCTCTCGGCCGGCCAGCAGCGCCGTGTCGCCCTGGCCCGCCTGTACCTGGACTGCCCGCCGCTGTGGATCCTCGACGAACCCTTCACTGCCCTGGACAAACAAGGGGTGGCCCAGCTCGAAGCGCACCTGGCCGCGCACTGCGAGCAGGGGGGCACGGTGGTGCTGACTACCCATCACAACCTCGAGCGCAGGCCGTCGGGCTACCGCGAACTCAACCTGGGGCAGTGGGCGGCATGAGCGTATTCCTTCTGTTGCTGCGCCGCGAAGCACGCCTGTTGTTCCGTCGCCCGGCGGAGTTGGCCAACCCGCTGGTGTTCTTTGCCATCGTCGTGGCGCTGTTCCCGCTGGCGGTCGGCCCCGAGACACAATTGTTGCAAACCTTGTCGCCGGGACTGGTCTGGGTCGCGGCCTTGCTGGCGGTATTGCTGTCGCTGGACGGCCTGTTCCGCAGCGATTTCGAGGACGGTTCGCTGGAGCAATGGGTGCTGTCACCGCATCCACTGCCATTGCTGGTGCTGGCCAAGGTGCTGGCGCATTGGACCTTTTCCGGGCTGGCGCTGGTATTGTTGGCGCCACTGCTGGCGCTGATGCTGGGGCTGCCGGTCGCCTGCCTGCCGGTGCTGCTAGGCTCGCTGCTGCTCGGCACCCCGGTGCTGAGCTTGCTGGGAGCGGTGGGGGCGGCGCTGACGGTCGGGCTCAAGCGCGGTGGTTTGCTGCTGGCGTTGCTGATTCTGCCGTTGTATATCCCTGTATTGATCCTGGGCAGTGGTGCGTTGCAGGCGGCGTTGCAGAATATGCCCGCGACCGGACACCTGCTCTGGCTGGCCAGCCTGACCGCCCTGGCCGTGACATTGGCACCCTTTGCGATAGCGGCCGGCCTGAAGATCAGCGTCGGCGAATAACGAGTCCCGGGCACCGAAGCCCGGCAAAGACCCTGGATGTACCCTGATGAAAATGAGCTGGACGTGGTTCCACAAACTGGGTTCCCCAAAATGGTTCTATGCCATCAGCGGGCGCATGCTGCCGTGGCTGACCATCGCTGCCGTGCTCCTGTTGCTGGTGGGCATCGCCTGGGGCCTCGCTTTCGCGCCACAGGACTACCAGCAGGGCAACAGTTTCCGGATCATCTACATCCACGTGCCGGCGGCGATGCTGGCGCAGTCCTGCTATGTGCTGCTGGCCGTTGCCGGTGTGGTGGGGCTGGTGTGGAAGATGAAGCTGGCCGACGTCGCCCTGCAGTGCGCCGCTCCCATCGGCGCCTGGATGACCGCAGTGGCGCTGGTCACCGGGGCCATCTGGGGCAAGCCGACCTGGGGTAGCTGGTGGGTGTGGGACGCGCGCCTGACCTCGATGCTGATCCTGCTGTTCCTGTACTTCGGCATCATCGCCCTGGGCCAGGCCATCAGTAACCGCGACAGCGCCGCCAAGGCGTGCGCGGTGCTGGCCATCGTCGGCGTGGTCAACATCCCGATCATCAAGTACTCGGTGGAGTGGTGGAACACCCTGCACCAGGGCGCCACCTTCACCCTCACCGAAAAGCCGGCCATGCCTGCCGAGATGTGGCTGCCGCTGTTGCTGACGGTGCTGGGCTTCTACTGCTTCTTCGGCGCCGTGCTGCTGCTGCGCATGCGTCTTGAAGTGCTCAAGCGCGAAGCGCGTGCCAGTTGGGTGCGCGACGAAGTGCTGAACAGCCTGGGCCGGGAGACCGTGCGATGAGTTTCGCCTCTTTCAGTGATTTCCTCGCCATGGGCCATCACGGCCTGTACGTGTGGTCGGCCTATGGCATTTGCCTGACGGTACTGGCAATCAATGTCGCCCTGCCGCTGCAGGCCCGCCGCCGCTACCTGCAAGAAGAGGCGCGCCGTCTGCGCCGGGAGAACCACCAGTGAATCCGCAGCGCAAGAAACGCCTGTTGCTCATCCTCGGCCTGCTGCTCGGCGTCGCCGTGGCCCTGGGCTTTGCCTTGAGCGCCCTGCAGCAGAACATCAACCTGTTCTACACCCCTACCCAGATCGCCAATGGCGAGGCGCCGCAGGACACACGCATTCGCGCCGGCGGCATGGTCGAGAAGGGCTCGGTGCAGCGCTCGGCCGACTCGCTCGACGTACGCTTCGTGGTCACCGACTTCAACAAGTCGGTGCCGATCACCTACCGCGGCATCCTTCCGGACCTGTTCCGCGAAGGGCAGGGCATCGTTGCCCTGGGCAAGCTCAACGCCGAGGGTGTGGTGGTGGCTGACGAAGTGCTGGCCAAGCACGACGAGAAGTACATGCCGCCCGAGGTGACCAAGGCGCTCAAGGAAAGCGGCCAGGCCGCCACTGCCGGCGAGGTCAAGCCATGAACGCTGCCCTGGTGATCCCCGAGCTTGGCCAGTTGGCGATGATCCTGGCGATCTGTTTTGCCGTGGTGCAGGCCAGCGTGCCGCTGCTCGGTGCCTGGCGCGGCGACCGCCTCTGGATGGGCCTGGCGCGCCCCGCGGCCTGGGGCCAGTTCGCCTTCCTCGCCTTTGCCTTCGCCTGCCTGACCCATGCCTTCATGACCGACAACTTCTCGGTCGCCTATGTCGCCCACAACTCCAACACCGCACTGCCCTGGTACTACAAGTTCAGCGCCGTGTGGGGTGCCCACGAAGGCTCGCTGCTGCTCTGGGCGTTGATCCTGGGGGGCTGGACCTTCGCCGTATCGGTGTTCTCGCGCCAGTTGCCGCAGGTGATGCTGGCGCGGGTGCTGGCGGTGATGGGCATGATCAGCACAGGTTTCCTGTCGTTCCTGATCATCACCTCCAACCCCTTCACCCGCCTGCTGCCGCAGGTGCCCACCGACGGTCGCGACCTCAATCCGCTGCTGCAGGACTTCGGCCTGATCGTCCATCCGCCGATGCTGTACATGGGCTACGTGGGCTTCTCGGTGGCCTTCGCCTTCGCCATCGCGGCGCTGCTCGGTGGCCGCCTGGATGCGGCCTGGGCACGCTGGTCGCGGCCCTGGACCATCGTCGCCTGGGCCTTCCTCGGTATTGGCATCACCCTAGGCTCCTGGTGGGCCTACTATGAGCTGGGCTGGGGCGGCTGGTGGTTCTGGGATCCGGTGGAAAACGCCTCGTTCATGCCATGGCTGGTCGGTACTGCGCTGATCCACTCGCTGGCGGTGACCGAAAAGCGCGGGGTGTTCAAGAGCTGGACCGTGCTGCTGGCCATCGCGGCGTTCTCGCTGAGCCTGCTGGGTACCTTCCTGGTGCGTTCCGGGGTACTGACCTCGGTGCACGCCTTCGCCGCCGACCCGTCGCGCGGTGTGTTCATCCTGATCTTCCTGCTGTTCGTGGTCGGCGGCTCGCTGACCCTGTTCGCCCTGCGCGCTCCGGTGGTCAAGAGCCACGTGGGCTTTGGCCTGTGGTCGCGCGAGACGCTGCTGCTGGCCAACAACCTGGTGCTGGTGGTGGCCGCCTCGATGATCCTGCTGGGCACGCTCTACCCGCTGGTGCTCGACGCCCTGACCGGCGCCAAGCTGTCGGTCGGCCCACCTTACTTCGATGCGTTGTTCCTGCCGTTGATGGCGCTGCTGATGGTGGTGCTGGCAATCGGTGTACTGGTGCGCTGGAAGGATACGCCTGGCAAATGGCTGTTCGGCATGCTGACGCCGGTGCTGATCGGCAGCGCGATCCTGGCGCCGGTCGCCGGGCTGATCGTCGACGACTTCGACTGGCCGGCGCTCAGCGTCTTCGCCCTGGCCGCCTGGGTGGTGCTCGGCGGTGTGCGCGACATCCTCGACAAGACCCGTCACAAAGGCCTGCTCAAGGGCCTGCGCGGCCTGCACCGCAGCTACTGGGGCATGCACCTGGCCCACCTGGGGCTGGTGGTGTGTGCCCTGGGCGTGGTGTTGTCGAGCAACAACAGCGCCGAGCGCGACCTGCGCATGGCGCCGGGCGAAAGCGTCGAGCTGGGCGGTTATCACTTCCTGTTCGAGGGCGCCAAGCACTTCGAGGGGCCGAACTTCATTTCTGACAGGGGCACCATCCGTGTGTCGCGTGAGGGGCGTGAAGTGACGGTGTTGCACCCGGAAAAACGCCTGTACACCGTCCAGCAATCGATGATGACCGAGGCCGGTATCGATGCAGGCTTTACCCGCGACCTCTATGTCGCCCTGGGCGAGCCATTGGAGAACGGTGCCTGGGCAGTACGGGTACACATCAAGCCCTACGTGCGCTGGATCTGGCTGGGCGGCCTGCTGACCGCGCTGGGCGGTCTGCTCGCGGCGCTGGACCGGCGTTATCGGGTCAAGGTCACGGCGCGGGTGCGCGAAACATTGGGCCTGTCTGGAGCGGCGGCATGAAGCGTTGGATCATGGTAGTGCCATTGGCGGTGTTCCTGCTGATGGCCGTGTTTCTGTACAAGGGGCTGTTCCTCAAGCCCGACGAACTGCCGTCGGCGATGATCGGCAAGCCCTTCCCGGCATTTTCGCTGCAGAGCGTGCAGGGCGACCGGACCCTGACCCAGGCCGACCTGCAGGGACGGCCGGCGCTGGTCAACGTCTGGGGCACCTGGTGCCCGTCGTGCAAGGTCGAGCACCCTTATCTGAACCAACTGGCCGAGCAAGGCGTGGTGATCCACGGGATCAACTACAAGGATGACAACGCCGCCGCGCTCAAATGGCTGGCCGAATTCCACAACCCTTACCAGCTCGATATCCGCGACGAGCAGGGCACCCTGGGCCTGGACCTGGGCGTGTACGGCGCGCCGGAAACCTTCCTGATCGACGCCAAGGGCATCATTCGTTACAAGCATGTCGGCGTGGTCGATGCCACGGTCTGGCGCGAGCAACTGGCGCCGCTGTACCAGGGGCTGGTCGATGAGGGGCAGCCATGAAGCGTTGGCTTGCCGCCGCCGTACTCGGCTTGAGCCTGGCCGGCATGGCCAGGGCGGCTATCGATACCTATCAGTTTCGCGACGATGCCGAGCGCGAGCGCTACCAGCAACTGACCAAGGAACTGCGCTGCCCCAAGTGCCAGAACCAGGACATTGCCGACTCCAATGCACCGATCGCCGCCGACCTGCGCCGGGAGATCTTCCGCATGCTCGGCGAAAACCAGAGCAACCAGCAGATCATCGACTTCATGGTCGATCGCTATGGCGACTTCGTACGCTACAAGCCAGCGCTGACGGCGCGTACCTGGCTGCTCTGGTTCGGCCCTGGCGTGTTGCTGGCTGGCGGCTTCGTGGTGCTGGCGGTGATCGTCCGTCGGCGCCGTAGCCCGGTGGCGCAAGGCACCTGCGAACTCTCCGTGGACGAACGCGAACGTCTCGCCAAACTGCTGGATAAAGAACAGACCCATGACTGAATTCTGGCTGAGTGCGGGCCTGCTGTTGCTCGCCGCCCTGGCTTTCCTGATGATCCCGATCCTGCGTGGCCGCCGCCAGCAGGCCGAAGAAGACCGCACCGCGCTCAACGTGGCCCTGTATCAGGAGCGGGTCGCCGAGTTGACTGCACAGCAGGAGGCCGGGGTGCTCGACGCCGGGCAACTGGCCAAGGGTCGCGACGAGGCGGCCCGTGAACTGCTGTCCGACACCGAAGGGAGCGAGGCGCCGCGTCAGGGGCATCTGGGCAAGACCCTGCCGCTGGTGGCTGCCGTGCTGGTACCGGTGATGGCGTTGGGGTTGTACCTGCATTTCGGCGCCGCCGACAAGGTCGAGCTGACCCGTGAGTTCGCCGACGCGCCGAAAACCATGCAGGAGATGACCACGCGCCTGGAGCGTGCCGTGCAGGCCCAGCCGGACTCTGCCGAGGGCCTGTATTTCCTGGGCCGCGCCTACATGGCCGACCAGCGTCCTGCCGATGCCGCCAAGGCCTTCGAACGTGCGGTCGCCCTGGCTGGTCGTGAGCCCGAGCTGCTCGGGCAGTGGGCCCAGGCGCAGTACTTTGCTGCCGACAAGCACTGGAGCCCACAACTGCAGAGCCTGACCGACGAAGCGCTCAAGGCCGACCCGAACGAGGTCACCAGCCTGGGGCTGCGCGGCATCGCTGCCTTCGAGGGCGAGCGCTATCAGGAAGCGATCGACTACTGGCAGCGCCTGCTGGCGCAATTGCCCGAAGGCGATGCCTCGCGCGCCGCCCTGCAGGGTGGGATCGACCGCGCTGCCGACAAGCTCAAGGCTGACGGCGGCAAGCCGGTGCGGACTGCGAGCCTGACCGTGCGCGTCGAGCTGGCCGCAGCGCTCAAGGACAAGGTCAAGCCGGACGACACCGTGTTCATCTTCGCCCGCGCCAGTAACGGCCCGCCGATGCCGCTGGCGGCCAAGCGAGTGACGGTGGCGCAGTTGCCGATCGAAGTGCAGTTGTCGGATGCCGACGCGATGATGCCGCAGATGAAACTGTCGGACTTCGCTGAAGTCCAACTGGTTGCGCGCGTATCGCGTGCCGGCCAGCCGACCCAGGGCGAGTGGATCGGCCAGAGCGCGCCGCTGGCTACCCGTGGCCAGCCAACCCAGCAGCTGACCATCGACCGCCCCGACCGATAAGAGATTGCCGCCATGAACCGCAGCGTACGCCTGACCTTGATCACCCTGGCCCTGGGGCTTTCCGCCTGTACGGTGCATCAGCCAGGCGAGCGCGAGTCGCTGCCACCGATCGAGACCACCCCTCCACCGCAGCAGGGGCCGGTGGTCAAGCCGCTGCCGGGCGGCCAGCCCGCACCGCAGCCTGGTGCGCCGTCCGGTATTCCCAAGCCGATGCCACGCACCTCCGCGAGCTTCGCGCCGCCGCCGGGCGGTGCCAGCCATTGGGATCCGAAGCTTGGCGTCTATGTGCTGGAGAAGCAGCCCAACACTTTCTATCGTCAGCGCACCTACTACCGTTATGACAAGGGCTGGAGCTGGTCGCTGAGCCCCAATGGCCCCTGGCAGGAGACTGACAGCAGCGGTGTGCCGGGTGGGTTGGGCAGGGCCTTCGCGCAGTAAGCATCCTTCATGCCTCTGTCGTGGGCGCGTCCCCGCGATAGAGGCCCTCGCAGTCTCCAACCGAACTGGCATAATCCCCCTCTGAATCGAACCGGAGGGTGGCATGAGCAAGACAGTCCTGGTACTGGTGGAAACCGTCGATGATTACCTGCCGCTGCTGGAACAGGCCGGTTACCGCCTGATTCGTGCCCCATCCCCGCAACGGCGTGCGCAAGCCATCGCCGAGCATGCCGAACAGATCGACGCTGTCCTCACCCGTGGCCCGCTGGGCCTGACCGGCGCGGAAATCCAGGCACTGCCCAAACTCGAAATCATCTGCGTGATCGGCGCAGGCTATGAGCAGGTCGACCTGGCCGCCGCCAAGGCCCGTGGCATTACCGTCACCAACGGTGCTGGCGCCAACGCAGGCCCGGTCGCCGATCACGCCATGGCCCTGTTGCTGGCGATGTTGCGCGACATTCCCCGGGCCGATGCCAGCACCCGGCGCGGTGAATGGAACCGGGTCATCAGCCCCTCGGTGAGCGGCAAGCGCCTTGGCATCATCGGCCTTGGTGCCATCGGCCAGGCCATCGCCAAGCGTGCGGCGCAGGGCTTCGACATGAGCGTCAGCTACCACAGTCGAACGCCGCGTGCCGATGTGCCCTACACCTGGTACGACAGCCCGTTGCAACTGGCCCAGGCCGTGGACATCCTGGTGATCGCCACCCCGGGTGGTGCCGGTACCTTGCACCTGGTCGATGCCCCGGTGCTCGCGGCGCTGGGGGGCGAGGGGTATCTGGTCAATATCGCCCGCGCGAGCGTGGTCGATACCCAGGCGCTCGTGCAGGCATTGCAGGCGGGCATCATCGCTGGTGCCGCATTGGACGTCTTCGATGACGAGCCTGCCGTGCCCGAGGCACTCAAGTTGTTGGGCAATACCGTGCTGACCCCGCATGTCGCCGGCCAATCGCCGGAAGCGGCGCGCGATACCGTTACCCTGGTGCTGCGCAATCTCCAGGCATTCTTCGCTGGCGAGCCGGTGCTCACGCCAGTACTGTCGTAACCCCCAGCTTTCGATCCCGCCTGACAAGGAGTGTGTGCATGCAACTTGAGATCTTCCAGGTCGATGCTTTTTCGGCCAAACCTTTTGGCGGCAACCCGGCGGCGGTGATCCCGCTGGAGAGCTGGCTGCCGGACGATGTGCTGCAGCGCATCGCCGAAGAGAACAACCTGTCCGAGACGGCCTACTTCGTGCGCAACGGCGAAGGCTATGACCTGCGCTGGTTCACCCCGGCCGTGGAGGTCGACCTGTGCGGCCACGCCACGCTGGCTTCGGCCTGGGTGTTGTTCGAGCAACTGGGCGAACAGGCCGAAGTGCTACGTTTCAATACCCGCAGTGGCGAGTTGCGGGTCAGGCGCGATGCTGATGGCCTGCTGGCCATGGACTTCCCGGCCAAGCAACCGGCGAAGGTAGATTTCCCCGATGGCCTGCTCAAGGCCTTGGGCCTGTCGAGCGCCCGCGCGCTGTACCGCTCGGATGACTTCGTGGTGGTAATCGACGACGCAGCCTTGATCGATCCGCTCAAGCCCGATTTCGTCGCGCTGTCGGCTTTCGATGTGCGTGGCATTGCCGTGACCGCGCCGGGCCGTGGCTTCGACTTCGTTACCCGCTGGTTCGGCCCACGCGTAGGGGTCAACGAGGATCCGGTGACCGGTTCGGCGCACACGACGCTGGCGCCTTACTGGTCCGAGCGCCTCGGCAAGCGCAGCCTCAGCTGCGAGCAGGGCGGGGTGCGCAAGGGGCAGTTGCAGTGCGAGGTGCCGGGGAATGGCCGGGTGATCATCAGCGGGCGTGGGGCACTGTATATGCGAGGGACAGTGTTCATCTGAGGCGAGGATGGCTTTGCGGGCCTCTTGTGCGGCGGTTCGCCGCTGCGACTTGCCCGCCAAGAGGTCTGTAGCTGCACCGCTATACTTTGCAGCTTCCCCACCCGTCAGGAGCCCCCCCATGTCTCACACCAAGCACGGCGCCTGCCTCTGCGGCGCCATCCGCCTGACCGCCACGGTCGACAACCTCGAAGTCAACGCTTGCCACTGCAGCATGTGCCGCACCTGGGCCGGAGGCCCGATGCTCGCGGTGCACTGCTCCCAGCCGCCCCGTTTCGAAGGTGCTGATCCCAGTGTCTACCGTTCCTCGGAATGGGCCGAGCGGGGCTTTTGCGGGCAGTGTGGCACCCACCTCTATTACCGGCTGATCGACAAGAATGAGTACGCCTTGCCGGTCGGCCTGCTCAAAGGCGATGACTGGCAGTTCACGATGCAGATCTACGTTGAACAGCGTCCGAGCTGGTATTGCTTCTCCAATGAGACCCAAGACCTCACCGGCGAGCAGGTCATGCAGCTGTTCAGCTAAGCCTGTGTCGCAACAACTCGGCGAAGCCGTGGGACTTTATGCCGGACTGCCCCTACCTGGCTGGAGACGGCAGCCATCGTGAAGGTGATCGGTGGCGTCCGGTGGTCGATGTGCCAGCACGACGTCACTCCCGGACTTGCCAAACCTTTGCATTCCTGAGAAAAGGGCGGCCTCGAAATCTGCCGCAAGGAAATGACCGTGACTCAGGAACTGCACATCACCGAGATCCAGGAAGGCGAGGGCAAGGCCGTGGTCAAAGGCGCCCTGATCACCACCCAGTACACCGGCTGGCTGGCCGACGGCAGCGAGTTCGACTCGTCCTGGTCGCGCGGCAAGCCGTTCCAGTGCGTGATCGGCACCGGCCGGGTGATCAAGGGCTGGGACCAGGGGCTGATGGGCATGCGCGTGGGCGGCAAGCGCAGGCTGCAAGTACCTGCGCACCTGGGCTATGGCGAGCGCTCCGTGGGCAGCATTCCGCCGAACTCGGACCTGACCTTCGAGATCGAGCTGCTTGAGGTGCTGACGCGGGATGATTGATGTCCAGTTGTTGCGAGGGTGACGTAATTCGGCAACATCGATGGTCCAACATGGCTGCTGCCAGGGAGGGCCAGCATGGAAGAGCCCATCAGGCGGCCGGTGCCTTGCACCGCCGCCGGCAAGGATGGTGCACAGGCAAGGATGCTCCCCGTCCTTAGCCGAACGAGCCCTGCCATGAAGTGGATGCAATACCTGCGACGCCGTCACCTGTTTCTCGGTCTCACCCTCGCTGCGGTGCTGATACCGCTGACCCTCGATGTGGTGCAAAGCCGCGACCAGCACGGTGACGGAACCCAGACACTGGTGTTCCTGCGCCATGCCGAGAAGCCCGGCGAGGGGCTGGGGCAACTGAACTGCCAGGGCCTCAACCGCGCCATCGACCTGGCCACGTTGCTGCCTGAGCGATTCGGCGCTGCCGATTACGTGTTCGCCGCCGACCCCGGCCGACATGTCGAGGAGGGCAGCGAGGATAAACGCTACAGCTACATCCGCCCGCTCATGACCATCAGCCCCAGCGCCATCCGCCTCGGGTTGCCGGTCAATATCGACTTCGGCGCCAACGACTATGACGACCTCGCCGAAGAACTGCTACGCGCCAAGTACCGCAACGCCACGGTCTACACCGCGTGGTCCCACGGCTACCTGCCAGACCTGATCAACGCCGTGGCCGGGAAGGCCCTGGGCGAGAAGCGCGTCATCACCTCGGACTGGGACGGCGACGACTTCGACACCCTCTATGTGATCACCCTGACCTGGCATGACGGTAAGGCCACGATGCTCAGTCGCAACGTACGC
This sequence comes from Pseudomonas sp. SYWMCR5, assembly GCF_057197165.1. Classification (NCBI taxonomy): domain Bacteria; kingdom Pseudomonadati; phylum Pseudomonadota; class Gammaproteobacteria; order Pseudomonadales; family Pseudomonadaceae; genus Pseudomonas; species Pseudomonas sp. SYWMCR5. Next base: position 236,277 of record NZ_JBXUNH010000001.1, on the reverse strand, counting down.
CAGGAGCTCGATGGCGGATCCGAAGTTTGCCCGACTTGATTCAGATGTTTTTGACTCGCTCGCGGTATCCGGGCTGACTTATTTCCAGATGACGACAAGGCACTGTCCACGGGTTTCCGGAAATCCGATTTCGGGCGTGGGGAGTGCGAGGTTGCATGGAAATCGATCGAGCTTATCGGTTTATCGGTCATCGCGGCGTGACCTTCGATGTCATCGAGTTCACTGTCAGGGCCGATAACTGCTGCTGGCTCAATACGCTGCATATTCCGACAACGGGCCGACATCAATATCGCGTGGTCGGCAAGGTGAAGGAGGTGTACGAACGGATGCAGGCCGGGCAGTTGCCCTGTGTGATGGCGGTGGCGGTTTCATTGCCGTTGACGCGCGAGCAGGGGGATGCTCTGAACTCACAGCGCTGGACAGTCGCTGCTCTGGTGTCGGCAGGGGGGGCTGCAGTCACCGGGACGTTCGCCCCGGCGTTGGTAGTTGGTGCGGCAAAGATGGGCACATTCGCTTTTGTCTCCGACCGTCTGCCAACGTTTCACGCGGGGGATGTCTTGGTATCAGTCGAGGCCAAGGTCCAGGGCGGTATTGGTCCGCAACGCAGTTCTACTTCCCTGTTACTGAAAGCTGGGGTTGAACATGTCGTTCGATGATCTGCTGCAGCCGATTTTGATCATGATCATCTGGTGGACCCTGGATCGCTGGACCGTATCACCCTGGCGCGGATGGGTAGGGCTGGCCCTTCTAGCGGGTGGCTTGGCCAGCTTTTTCTGGACCGAAATGTGGAGAGTTTTTGGTCACGAAATAATCATGTGGAAGTCAACCGCTGTATCTATCGGCATTTTTCTCATGCTGCGCAGCAACCGGCATGTCGACAAGTCGTAAGCATCACTGGGAGAGTGGGTCAGCTTGTGACAAGGCCGCCGCGCCTTCAGGATGACGATACGGCGGCCTCGAGCTGAATTTATCGCCCCAGCCGCATCGGCCAGCCCACCACCTTCTTCACCCGTGGCGTCGCATAGGTGCGCACCTTCGACGTGCTCAACCCCAGTCGCACCAGCGATTCGGCGATGGTCACCGCCGCACTCACGCCATCGACCACCGGCACGCCGGTACGCTGGCGAATCTGCTCGTCAAGCCCGGCCATGCCGCCGCAGCCCAGGCAGATCACCTCGGCCTTGTCGTCACGCACGGCGCGCTCGGCCTGTTCGACGATGGCCTCCACGGCGCGCTGCGGATCAGCTTCCAGTTCCAGCACCGCCAGGCCGCTGGCCCGTACCGAGGCGCAGCGGTCATACAGCCCTGACAGCTTCAGGCGATCCTCGATCAGCGGCACGGTGCGGTCCAGCGTGGTGACCACCGAATAGGCATGGCCCAGGTACATCGCGGTGCTGGCGGCGGCATCGGTGATGTCCACCACCGGTACATTGAGCAGCTCCTGCAAACCTTCGCGGCCATGCTCGCCATAGCCGGCCTGGATCACGGCGTCGTAGGGCTGGTCGTAGGCCAGCACCCGATCCATCACGGCGATGGCGGCCAGATAGCTCTCGAAGTTCCCCTCCACCGACTCCGCGCCGAACCAGGGCGTCAGCCCGACGATCTCGGTACCAGGCGCTGCAACGCTGCGTGCCTGTTCGGCGATGGCCTCGGTGATGGCTTCGGTGGTGTTGACGTTGGCGATCAGAATACGCATGAACGAATGTCCCTTGATCAATGGCTGCTGTGGTCGACGGCGATGGCTTCGCCGCTGACGTCGAGGTATTGGCGATTGCGCGGCGCGATGAGCAGGTAGAGTGCGGCCGCGGTCCCTGCGCCGATCAGCCAGGAGAACGGCGCGACACTGTGGAAGTGCGGTACCAGTGCCAGGACGATGGCCAGCAGGGCCGATGGAATGAAGGCCGCGACCGCGCGCAGGTTGACGCCGCGGGAGTAGTGATAGGCACCGGCCGGGTTCTCGCTGTACAGCTCCGGCACGTTGATCCGGCCTTTGCGCAGCAGCCAGTAGTCGGACATGATCACCCCGTACAGCGGGCCGAGCAGGGCGCCCAGGCCAGACAGGAAGTACACGATCACCAGCGGGCTGTTGTACAGGTTCCATGGCAGGATCAGCACCGCCACGGTGGCGCTGATCAGCCCGGCACGACGGAAGTTAAGGTGGCGTGGCGCCAGGTTGCTGAGCACGAAGGCCGGGGCGACGAAGTTGGCCATGATGTTCACCGCGACGGTGACGATCAGGAAGGCCAGGCAACCCAGCACCAGGAACAGTGTGTTGGGGATGGTGGCGACGATCTGCGTCGGGCTGTCGATTACCTGGCCGTTGATCTGGAACTGTGCGCCACACAGCACCACAGTGATCACCGCAAATACCAGGATGTTCACCGGCAGGCCCCAGAAGTTGCCGACGCGGATGGTCCGCCGGCACGGCGAGGAACGGGCGAAATCGCAGAAGTTGAGCACCAGGGTGCCGTAGATTGCCAGCCACAGCGCGCCGCCGGCAAAGATGTTGCGCCACATCTCGTAGCCGGTCAGTGGATCGGCCACCGACCAGGCGATGCGCGCATCGTTCTTGAAGAACATCCAGGCGGCGAGGCTCGCCACGGTCAGCAGGATCACCGGCCCGGCGAAACCTTCGTAGCGGCGCACCATCTCCATGCCGTAGGCGAGGATCACCAGTTGCACGATCCAGATTGCCACGAAGCACACCCAACCCAGGCTCGATAGCCCGAGAATACTGTCGTGGTCATAGGCGGCAACCTGTGGCCACACGGCGGTGAGCAGCACGCGTAGCACCACCGAGGCCAGGTAGGTCTGGATGCCGAACCAGGCGATGGCGATCACCGCGCGGATCAGCGCAGGAATCTGTGCGCCATGGATACCAAAGGCGATGCGGCTCATGACCGGGAACGGCACGCCGGTCTTCTGGCCCATGTAGCCGGAGAGGTTCATGAAGAAGTACACCAGCACAGCACCGATCGCCAGGGAGACGAGAATCTGCCAGCCGCCAAGGCCCAGAGCGAACAGCCCCATGGCGAAGGAATAATTGGCGATGTTGTGCACGTCGTTGGTCCACAGCGCGAAGATGCTGTAGCCACCCCAGCGGCGGCCCTCGATGCGGGTGGGCGCCAGGTCCCGGTTGTGCAGACGTGGGCTCAGCTCGTACGGCCCGGCGGGATTTTCCAGCGTGGTGGCGGTGGGGCTGGTGCTGGCAACGGAAAGTTCAGGGGCAAGGTCGAGACTGCTACTCATTCCGGCGGCTCCTGATGCGCTAGGACTGCGATGAGGCGGGCTTGCGCACGGGCTCGCCTTCTCGTCTGTGCAGCATTGGCATCACTGGGTTCTGGGCGCTAGCGGCCTGCGGGGCAGGCGCTGCGTGTTCTTGTGTATTTATGTTTTGTTCAAGTTGTATACAAAACACAAGTTCACTCAAGCCAGTTCCATGCCAGAGAGGGCACAGTTTCTGAGTTGCTATTACTTTGACTTTCTCCTTTTGTTTTCTAACGTTATGAAAATAAAGAACTATAAGTTGACCATTTGATCAGTATTTATTTTGCATTCAATTATTAGTTGATTTTAGAGTCAATTTTTATCGGCTTTCCGGTGTAACGTGTTGGGGCATGTCCGTAACCAGTGCACACAAAAATGGCACTCTAGGTGACATTCTTGTGTACAAGTCTTGGGTCATGCCATCGGCGGCAGGCGCCGCTTGACCGGTGTCTTCTTGATGATCGCGGTGTTGGTCTCGGCGAGGGTGTTGAGCCGGTCAAGAAGGGTGTCCAGCTGTTCCATCGAGCGCACATGCAGGCGGGCGATGAAGCAGTCCTCGCCGGTAACCTTGTCGCATTCGGTGAACTCGGGAATGGCAACGATCTGCCGCTCGACTTCCTGCAATTGCCCCGGCAGCGGCCGGATTCGCACAATGGCCTGTAACTGGTAACCGAAACAGCGTGGGTCGATTTCCACGGTGTAGCCGCGCAGCACGCCGCGTTCTTCCAGGCGGCGCAGCCGCTCGCTGACGCTGGGGGCGGAGAGGCCGCTGATTTGCGCCAGGGCCTTGAGCGAGCGGCGCGAATCCTCCATCAGGGCATTGATCAGCAGTTGGTCGATATCGTCGGTCATACTTGCCTCGTGAGGTAAAAGTGCAAAACTGCCTTGATAGTAAAGGCGATTGGTGATTCTGGCCTTGTTTATCCGCTGGAGTGCCAATATCCGCGCCAGCATACTGTTGCCATCTTCGACAGGAGGCATCAGATGGACAGTTCGATTCGTCGCGGCTCACTGGAAATGGTTGCCGCCATGCTGATATCCGGCACCATCGGCTGGTTCGTGCTGGTGTCCGGGCAGCCGGTGCTGGATGTGGTGTTCTGGCGTTGTGTCCTGGGCGCTGGCACCTTGCTGCTGATCTGCGCGTTCATGGGCTTTCTCAAGCCCGGCATCCTGACCCGCACCACTTTTCTGCTGGCGGTGCTCAGCGGGGTCGCCATCGTTGGCAACTGGTTACTGCTGTTCGCCTCCTATTCACGGGCCTCGATCGCTATCGGCACCGCCGTGTACAACGTCCAGCCGTTCATGCTGGTGGGCCTGGCGGCGGTGTTTCTCGGTGAGCGGATCACCGCAGCCAATCTGACCTGGCTGGGGCTGGCCTTTGTCGGCATGCTGGCGATCGTCAGCGCTCACGGGCAAGGGCAGGGCGGCGATGAGTACCTGCTGGGCATTGGGTTGGCATTGGGGGCGGCGTTGCTCTACGCCCTGGCGGCTTTGATCATCAAGCGCTTGAGCGGGACACCGCCGCACCTGATTGCCTTGATCCAGGTAAGCACCGGGGCACTGCTGCTGGCGCCCTGGATCGGGTTCGGCGGTCTGCCGGCAGCGCCTGCCGCGCTGGGTAGCCTGGTGACACTGGGGGTGGTGCATACCGGGTTGATGTACGTGCTGCTGTACAGCGCCATCCAACGCCTGCCCACGGCGCTGACCGGCGCCCTGTCGTTCATCTACCCGATCGCCGCGATCCTGGTGGACTGGGTGGCGTTCGGTCATCGCTTGGCGCCGCTGCAGTGGTTGGGCGTGGCGTTGATCCTGCTGGCGGCGGCAGGGATGCAGCAGGGGTGGTGGTTCAGGTCGCGCAGGGCGGCCCCGGCCTGACAAAGCAGGTAGAATGACGGTTTTTCGCTATGCGGCCCGCCATGACCTCCCCGATTCACACCCTGGAGCAGCACCTGCTCACCGCCCTCGACCCCGCGCCTGTCGAAACCCGTCGTTTGTTCCACGGCCGTGGCCGCTGCTGGCCGGGCCTGGAGCAGATCACCGTCGACTGGCTCGACGGGGTGCTGCTGGTCGCGCTGTTCCGCGAGCCGCCCGAAGGCCAGTTGGCCGAGCTCGAGGCGATGCTGCGCGCCTTCGCCGAGCGCCCGCAATGGAGCGGCCAGGCGATCCTGCTGCAGCATCGCTACCTGCCCGACAGCCCGGGCCAGTGGCTGCTCGGCGAGCCCTGCCAGCAGCGCGAGGTGATCGAGGACGGCTTGAAGTACCTGCTGGACCTGGGGGTGCGGCAGAACAACGGCCTGTTCCTGGACATGCGCTACGGCCGCCGCTGGGTGCGTGAGCAGGCGGCGGGCAAGCGGGTGCTGAACCTGTTCGCCTATACCTGCGGATTCTCCGTGGCAGCCATTGCCGGTGGCGCGCAGCAGGTGGTGAACCTGGACATGGCCAAGTCGGCGTTGTCGCGTGGGCGTGAGAACCATCGCCTCAATGGCCACGATGCTTCATGTGTCGCTTATCTCGGGCACGAGTTGTTCAAGTCATGGGGCAAGGTGCGCAAGTACGGCCCGTACGACCTGATCATCATCGACCCGCCGACCTTCCAGCGTGGCAGCTTCGTGCTCACCCAGGACTACGCCAAGATCCTGCGTCGTCTACCTGAGCTGTTGAGTGAAGGCGGGACGGTGCTGGCTTGCGTGAACGATCCGGCGATCGGCCCGGAGTTTCTCATCGACGGCATGGCGCAGCAGGCGCCGCAGCTGGTCTTTGTCGAGCGCCTGGAGAACCCGCCGGAGTTTCCCGATGCGGACCCGCAGGGCGGGTTGAAGGCGCTGGTGTTCCGCCAGCTGGGCTGAACCCGAGGGGGGTCGGGTTCGGCCCGATGGCGATCAGTATTCGGACAGCGAAAACTCGGTCAGGCAGAAGGCTGGAACGCCGGCAGCTTGCAGGCGGCGCGAGCCTTCGAGTTCGGGCAGGTCGATGATCGCTGCGGCCTCGAACACCTTGGCCCCGGTACGTCGCACCAGGTTGGCGGCCGCCAGCAGGGTGCCGCCGGTAGCGATCAGGTCATCGAAGATCAGCACCGAATCGCCATCGCATAGGCTGTCGGCGTGCACTTCCAGGAAGGCTTCGCCGTATTCGGTTTGATAGGGCTCCGACAGCACGTTGGCTGGCAGTTTGCCCTGCTTGCGGAACAGGATCAGTGGCTTGTTCAACTGGTGGGCGATGATCGAACCGATGAGGAAACCGCGTGCGTCCATGGCCCCGATGTGGCTGAACTCGGCTTCGACATAGCGCTCGATGAACTGGTCGGCGACATAGCGCAGTCCGCGTGGCGACTGGAACAGCGGGGTGATGTCACGAAAGATCACACCCGGCTTGGGAAAGTCCACTACCGGGCGGATCAGGGCTTTGAGGTCGAAGGTGTCGCTGTGCATGGGGCGGGTATCCTGGAAAAACGTCGCGCCAGTATACCCTGCCGTGGCAGCGATCAGACCTCCATCGCACCACCGGCCAGCGCGCACAGCTGGATCGGGTCGAGGATGTGCACTTCCTTGCCTTCGGCCTTGAGCAGGCCGTTCTGCTGGAAGCGGGTGAACACGCGCGACACGGTTTCCACCGCCAGGCCCAGATAGTTGCCGATTTCGTTGCGCGACATGCTCAGGCGGAACTGGTTGGCCGAGTAGCCACGAGCGCGGAAGCGTGCCGAGAGGTTGACCAGAAAGGTGGCGATGCGTTCGTCGGCGGTCTTTTTCGACAACAGCAGCATCATCTGCTGGTCGTCACGGATCTCGCGGCTCATCACCCGCATCAGTTGGCGGCGCAGTTGTGGCAGTTGCACGGAGAGCTCGTCGAGGCGTTCGAAGGGGATTTCGCAGGCCGAGGTGGTTTCCTGGGCCTGGGCCGACACCGGATAGGCTTCGGTGTCCATGCCCGAAAGCCCGACCAGTTCGCTGGGCAGGTGGAAGCCGGTGATCTGTTCTTCGCCCGCATCGCTGAGGCTGAAGGTCTTGAGGGCGCCGGAGCGTACAGCGTAGACCGAGCCGAAATTGTCACCCTGGCGGAACAGGAACTCGCCCTTCTTAAGTGGCCGGCCGCGTTTGACGATTTCATCCAGTGCGTCCATGTCTTCAAGATTGAGCGACAGGGGCAGGCACAGGGGGGCCAGGCTGCAATCCTTGCAATGGGCCTGGCTGTGGGGGCGCAGTTTGACTGGCTCGGACATTTCTTTCGATCCTTGTGATAAAGCACACATAAGCTGTAAGGGTAACCTACAGCTGGATTAGAGGCCAGCCTGCACTTTTTTGGTGCGGCTCGGCGGCGATCCGCGCAGGTGGGCGCGGATGCCTTCGACCATCCATGGTGTGCCTGACAAAGGCGAGCTGTCCATGCGGTGTAACGTCCCGGCAAATCGACTAGATGACCCGGGAAAATCGCTGGCGATTCTGCAGTGCCAGGTAGGCATCGAACACCATGCATACTGAGCGCACCAGCAGGCGGCCGGCCGGCAAGACCTTGATGCCTCGCGTGTCCAGCGTAATCAGGCCATCTCGCTGCATGGCCTGCAGTTGCGGCCAGACCTCGTGGAAATATCCGCGAAAGTCCAGGGTGAATGCCTGCTCGATCTGCTCGAAATCCAGTTCGAAGTGGCAAATCAACTGCTGGATCACGGCCCTGCGCACACGATCATCCTGGTTGCACAACAGGCCGCGCTGGGTCGCCAGTTGGGCGCTGGAGAGGGCGTCCTGGTAGGTGTTCAGGTCGCTGCTGTTCTGGCAGTAGAGGTCACCGATCTGACTGATGGCCGAAACGCCCAGCCCCACCAGGTCGCAATGACCGTGGGTGGTGTAGCCCTGGAAGTTGCGCTGCAGGGTGCCTTCTTCCTGGGCGATGGCCAGTTCATCGTCGGGCAGGGCGAAGTGGTCCATGCCGATATAGCGATAGCCGGCGGCGGTGAGTTGCTCGATGGTGTTGTGCAGCATCTCCAGCTTGAGGGCCGGGGCCGGCAGCTCGGTAGCGTCGATGCGTCGCTGGGGCATGAAGCGTTCGGGCAGGTGCGCGTAGTTGAACACCGACAGGCGGTCTGGCTGCAGGCGAATCACCTCCTCGACGGTGCGTGCGAAACCTTCCGGGGTCTGACGCGGCAGGCCGTAGATCAGGTCGAGGTTCACCGAGCGGAACTGCAGGGTGCGTGCAGCTTCGACCAGGGTGCGAGTCTGTTCCAGGCTCTGCAGGCGGTTGATCGCTCGTTGCACGGCCGGGTCGAGGTCCTGCACGCCGAGGCTGACGCGGTTGAAGCCCAGCTCGCGCAGCAGCCCCATGGTCGACCAGTCGGCCTCGCGCGGGTCGAGTTCGATCCCGTAGTCGCCGGAGTCATCGTCCAGCAGGTTGAAGTGCTGGCGCAGGCTGGTCATCAGCTGGCGCAGTTCCACATGGCTGAGGAAGGTGGGGGTGCCGCCGCCGAAATGCAGTTGTTCGACGCGTTGCTTGGGGTCGAGGTGGCAGGCGACCAGCTGGATTTCCTGCTCCAGGCGTTGCAGGTAGGGGGCGGCGCGGGCGCGGTCCTTGGTGATGACCTTGTTGCAGGCGCAGTAGTAGCAGATATTGGCGCAGAACGGCACGTGCACGTACAACGACAGCGGGCGCACCGCACGGCGGCTCTCACGCAGGGCGTGCAGCAGGTCGAACGAGCCCACTTCGCCATGCAGTTGCACAGCGGTCGGATAGGAGGTGTAGCGTGGTCCGGCCAGATCGTAGCGACGGATCAGGTCGGCGTCCCAACGTAGGTCGTCGAGCATGTGGGCAGTCCCCGGATAGAGCAGCAGTGCCCGGAGTCTAGATATATCTGTAGTAAGGGGGCTTGACCTGTATCAAGCTGCTTGATTGAGGCAGGACTGTAACGTGATGGCAACTCGCTGAATTGGAGGTGATATCGTATCGCCATTTCGCAATGGTCGTTTCGATGGTCGAGGCAGTTTGGCCGATGCGGTTACACCACAGTAACAGGGAGCGGTAGTGCATGTCGGTAGATGGAATGAATGTGCCTGTGGACCTTCCACCGGGAGGTTTTTACGCCCAGCTGGACAAAATAGATGCTATTCAGGACTACGCTCCCGGGCGCAGATGTGCAAGGTTCGTGGGTATCTCGCCGAGTGACTTCAGTTCTAGTGCATTTCTTGGGGAGTCGGGTTGCCAGACGTATATTCTCGATGTTTCCTCGAAGGTTTTGGCGAAAGCGATGCGCTTCCCAGCGTTCAACCCTATCCCTAACCGGGCGTTGCCAGACGGGGCCTTCGACGTCCTGGAGGACTTCTGGTTCTACATCAAAATAGAACCGTCTACCGAGATCACCGACAGTTATGCCTATCCTGCCTTCACCGAAGCCAGTGCTTCCTACTTCAATGTGATGACTGTACAGATCGTGGGCGGGCTGAAGTTGCCGCTCCTTGAGGCGAGCCATCCAGAACACAAGGTCGTGCGTGCTAGCCGTGCAACGCTATCGGCTTTTCATGTTGGACAAGGCATGTGCTCGCTATACAGCTACGGGGATCAGCGTTATCTGCTGGATGCCGGCGCAGGCACACCGATCAAGCGTGAGGTGTATCGACGGCGCCGGTTTCAGGATGGCACGCCGTTCATCAACGAACTGCGCACCGCTCTAGGGGAGAACGAGGTGATCGTGATCATTTCCCATGCAGATTCTGACCACTGGCGTTTACTGGAGTGGGACCTCGATTTGCTGAATCAGGCGAAGGTGATCTATTTCCCGATGGGTGTGACTAACCTGATCAGCCGCTCGAAGCAATTGATGGGCAAATTGCAGGCGTTGGCCGATCACACTTTCCGTTTCGATTCGGTAAACGCATTGAGCGTCTACAGAACGTCCCGTGCCAACACCGACAACAATGGCTCCGCGTTGGTGGCTGAAGCCAAGTGCAATGGTCGCAATGCATTGGTTCCGGGTGATTATGTCTATGAGCGGATCAAAAGTGATTCGGGGGCCGACCTTGCAGCGTTGGCCCATCAGGCCTACCACGCGGTAGTCGTTCCTCATCATGGGGATAGCGCAAGCTCACGGGAGGTTCCGACTGCCCAGAAGTCTGCAGGTCCGATTGCGTTTTTCTCTGCCGGGACTCATCCAACGTACCGGCATCCACGGCAGGTTTCCCTTGATGCACACACATTGGCGGGCTATCAAGTGGTTAACAACCCCGGATGCCCTCATATCCTGCGCCACCCACTTCTGTGACCAACCTTGCTCGCCCGCTTCAGTCAATGCCCCATCAGCCAGTGCTGGTGCGGCCCGGGCAGGGTCCACAGGCCGAACAGCATGACCATCACACCGCCCGCCAGGCGTACGCTACGCCGTCGCAGCAGGGCATTGACCCGTTCGGCGGCCAGGCCCGTGGCCAGCAGCACCGGCCAGGTACCCACGCCGAACGCCAGCATCAATGCTGTACTGTGCAGCGCATTGCCCTGGCTCGCTGCCCACAGCAGGGTGCTGTAGACCAGCCCGCAGGGCAGCCAGCCCCATAAGGCACCCAGCAGCAGGGCCCTGGGCAGGCTGGAGACCGGGAGCAGGCGCGACGCCACCGGCTGGATGTGCCGCCACAGGCCCCTGCCCAAGGCCTCGATACGGGTCAGCCCGCTCCACCAGCCAGCCAGGTACAGACCCATGGCGATCAATAGCAGGGCCGCCACCACACGCAGCACCTGCGCCATCGGGCTGCTGGCCAGGGCCCAGCCGGCCAGGCCCAGCAGCAGGCCGGCGGCCGCGTAGCTGAGCACGCGGCCGAGGTTGTAGGCGATCAGCAGGCGCAGGCGGCGGGCGCGTTGTTCGGGCGGGATGGCCAGGGTCAGGGCACCCATCAGGCCGCCGCACATGCCCAGGCAGTGGCCGCCGCCGAGCAGGCCGAGCACCAGGGCAGAACCGAGCAAGGGGAGCAGTTCAGGCACGCGGGGCGGGATCCTTGTCGTCGGGTTGCTCGGGTGTGGTCGCTTCGGGTTTCACCGCGGCCTGGTGGCGCGGATCCTGGTCGTCGAACAGGATGCTGTGGGCAGGGCCTTCGAGGTCGTCGTACTGGCCGCTGTCCACGGCCCAGAAGAAGATGTATACCGCCACGCCGACGAGCAGCAGGGCCGCGGGGATCATCACGTAGAGGGCGGGCATTGGGGTGTCCTCTTCAGACTGCAAAAGCCATGTCATGCACGATCGAACTCCTGCTCAGGCCATGACCGGACTGGGGGCAGCATTGGCCGCCTGCACTGTCGGCATACGCGTCAGGCGCAGGGCATTGAGCACCACGATCAGCGAGCTCACCGACATGCCGATCGCCGCCCACACCGGGGTGATCCAGCCCAGCGCGGCGAAGGGCAGCATGAGCCCATTGTACAGCGTTGCCCATAGCAGGTTCTCGAGGATGTTGCGCCGGGTCCGGCGCGCGAGTTCGAAGGCTTGCGCCAGGGCCTGCAGGCGGTTGGACAGCAGCACCGCGTCAGCGCAGGTCTTGGCCAGGTCGGTGGCCGAGCCCATGGCGATGCTGATGTCGGCCGCCGCCAGTACCGGGACGTCGTTGACGCCATCGCCGAGCATCAGCACCTTGCGTCCTTGCGCCTGCAGAGCCTTGACCCGCGCCAGCTTGTCGTCCGGGCGCAGGCCGCCGATGGCCTGGTCGATGCCCAGTTGCGCGGCGACTTCTGCGACCATCGGTGAACTGTCGCCCGACAGCAGCAAGGTCTGCCACCCGCGCGCCCTGCACACGGCCAGCAACTCGCTGGCATCGTCACGCAGGCGATCGTCAAGGCTGAACCAGGCCAGGGGGCCCATGCGGTTCCCCAGCAGCAGCCACTGCCCGCGTGGCTCGGGTACGGCCGGCACTTCGGCGCCGCTCAGGGCGCAGACGAAGGCGGCCTGCCCGATGCGCAGGCGCTGCTGCCCGACCTGACCTTCAAGGCCCAGGCCAGGTACGGCCTGGACATCGTCGGCAGGTTCGGCACTGCGCCCGAAAGCACGCGCGATCGGGTGTTCCGAGCGGTTCTCCAGGGCGGCGGCCAGTGCCAGGCAGCGGTCGGGTGCAAGGCTGCCCAGCGGGCGGATACTGCGCAGGGCCAGGCGTCCTTCGGTCAGGGTGCCGGTCTTGTCGAACACCACGGTGTCGATCTGGTTCAACCCTTCGAGCACATGGCCGCGGGTCACCAGCAGGCCCAGTTTGTGCAGGGTGCCGGTGGCCGTGGTCAGTGCCGTCGGAGTGGCGAGCGAGAGTGCGCAGGGGCAGGTCGCGACCAGCATCGCCAGGACGATCCAGAATGCGCGCTCGGCATCCAGGTGCCACCACCACAGACCGATGGTCAGCGCGGCAGCCAGGCTGAACAGCAGGAACCACTGCGAGGCGCGGTCGGCGATCTGTGCCAGGCGTGGCTTTTCCGATTGCGCGCGCTCGAGCAGGCGCACGATGGCCGACAGGCGCGAATCCTGGCCAAGGGCGTCGACCTCTACGGTCAAGGCACTCTCGACGTTGAGCGTGCCGCCGGTGACCCGGTCGCCAGCCCGTCGGGCCTGGGGCAGGTATTCACCGGTGAGCAGCGATTCGTCGATGCTCGAGCGGCCTTCGAGGATGCGGCCGTCAGCGGGAATCACGGTGCCCGGCAGGACCTGCACGCGATCGCCGCAGGCCAGCTCTGCCAGCAGGATACGTTCGGCACGGCCCTGCGCGTCGAGGCGCAGGCACGAGGCCGGCAGCAGGTTGACCAGTTGCGCAGTGGCCGCTGCCGTGCGCTCGCGGGCGCGCCGCTCCAGATAGCGGCCGGTGAGCAGGAACAGGGCGAACATGCCCACGGTGTCGAAGTACAGCTCGCCGCTGCCGGTGATCGCGGTCCAGATCCCGGCGCCGTAGGCCAGGCCGATGGCCAGCGATACCGAGACGTCCATCGTCAGGTGGCGGGTACGCAGGTCACGAGCAGCGCCTTTGAAGAACGGTGCACAGCTGTAGAACACGATCGGCGTGGTCAGGAACAGCGCGACCCAGCGCAGGATGGTGTGCAGTTCGGGCGACAGGTCGATGTTGAATTCCGGCCAGGTGGCCATGGTCGCCATCATCGCCTGGAACCACAACAGGCCAGCCACGCCGAGCCGGCGCAGCGCCGTGCGGTTTTCCCGGGCCAGTTGTTCGGCGGCCTGGTCGGGTTGATAGGGGTGGGCGGCGTAGCCGATGCCGCGCAGTTCGGCGATCAGCCGCGAGAGTGGCAGTTGCCCGTCGTTCCAGCTGACGTGCAGACGGTGATTGGACAGGTTCAGGCGCGCCTCGCCAACGCCTTCGAGATTGCGCAGATGCTTCTCGATCAGCCAGCCGCAGGCGGCGCAACTGATGCCTTCGATCATCAAGGTGGTTTCGGCCAGGGTGCCCTGGTGCTGCACGAAGTTCTGCTGGACGTCGGCGCGGTCGTACAACGCCAGTTCGTCCTGCAATTGCCGTGGCAGTGCCTCGGGATTGGCGCTGGTCTCGCTGCGGTGCTGGTAGTAGTGCTCGAGCCCACCTGCGACGATGGCCTCGGCCACCGCCTGGCAGCCAGGGCAGCAGAACTGCCGGGGCTGGCCAAGCACCACGGCGCTGAAGCGGTTGCCGGCGGGGACGGGCAGGGCGCAGTGGTAGCAGGGGATGGGTTGGGTCATTGGCGTCATACCTGACCTTGGGCAGCAGTGCAAAACCTGTGGGAGCGGGCTTGCCCCGCGATAGCGTCAGCCCAGGCAATGCTGTTGTCCGGGCGACCGCCATCGCGGGGCAAGCCCGCTCCCACGGGGTCGGAACTGATATGGCGTTTCATTCTTGGTGCTCGGCGCCCTGCAGGGCTTCATCGCCCAGCTCCAGCGGCACACCGTGTTCCACCTTCTCTTCCTCGAACAACCGCCACACCTGGCCCTTCTCGTTGCCGAGCAGCTCGACGAAGCGCCGGCCCTCGACCTTGTCTTCGAGCTGACCGACATAGCGCCCGGCCTCGGCACGGGCGAGCTGGACCTTGCGGTCCTTGTCCGGCTGGGTCGGCGAGATCAGGTTCAGTTCCAGGGTCTGCGGATCGCTGTTGCCGGTCAGGCGCAATGCCACCTCGCCGGTCAGCTCGTCCAGGTGCACGCTGGCCTTGAGATTCAGCGTCTGGGCCAGCAGCTCGCGGTCCAGCGAGCGGTTGATGCCTTTGCCAGCCTCGTAGTAGTTGTCGTTGACCAGGTTGTCCGGGTTGCGCACGGCGATGCTCACCATGGTCAGGCTCAGGCACACCGAGGTGGTGAGGATGCCGATGATGATCCAGGGCCAGAGGTGCTTGTACCAGGGGCTGTTGGCGGTGGCGGCAGTCATTGTCGAACGTCTCTCTCAGCGGATCTGTGGGCCGATGAAGCGGCTCTTGGCTTCAACCTGTGTGCCGTTGTCGTCGGCATCCTTGAGGATGAAGGTGATGTCGTTGGTGCTCGAGGGCAATTTCTCGGGTGCGACCGACAGCTGTACCGGCAGGCTGACGATATCGCCGGCGGCCACGCGGATCTCGCGTTGCCCGGACAGTTGCAGGCCAGGCAGGCCGGCGGCGTCGAGCACGTAGACGTGGTCGCGCTGGTCCTTGTTCATCACCTTGAGGCTGTAGACGTTCTCGATCCAGCCCTGGGCGTTCTCGCGGTACAGCACGCGGTCCTTGCTGACGTCGAAGCCCACCAGCGAACGGGTGGCGAAGGCAGTGGCCAGGGCGCCGATCATCACCAGCAGCACCAGGGCGTAGCCAATCAGGCGCGGGCGCAGCATGTGGGTCTTCTGCCCGGAAAGGTTGTGTTCGGTGGTGTAGCTGATCAGCCCGCGCGGGTAGTCCATCTTGTCCATGATGCCGTCGCAGGCGTCGATGCACGCGGCGCAGCCGATACATTCGATCTGCAGGCCATCGCGGATGTCGATGCCGGTGGGGCAGACCTGCACACACATCGTGCAGTCGATGCAGTCGCCCAGGCCCTGGGCCTTGTAGTCGACGCCTTTCTTGCGCGGACCACGGGCTTCGCCGCGGCGTGGGTCGTAGGAGACGATCAGCGTGTCCTTGTCGAACATCACACTCTGGAAGCGTGCATAGGGGCACATGTACACGCACACCTGTTCGCGCAGCCAGCCGGCGTTGCCATAGGTGGCGAGGGTGAAGAAGCCGACCCAGAAATAGGCCCAGCCATCGGCCTGGCCGGTGAAGAACTCGATGACCAGTTCGCGGATCGGCGAGAAGTAGCCCACGAAGGTCAGGCCGGTGACGAAGCCGATCAGCAGCCACAGGCTGTGCTTGGCCAGCTTGCGCAGGAACTTGTTGCCGCTCATGGGGGCCTTGTCCAGCTTCATGCGCTGGTTGCGGTCGCCCTCGGTGACTTTTTCGCACCACATGAAGATCCAGGTCCACACGCTCTGCGGGCAGGTATAGCCGCACCAGACGCGGCCGGCGTACACGGTGATGAAGAACAGCCCGAAAGCGGCGACGATGAGGATGCCCGACAGCAGGATGAAGTCCTGCGGCCAGATGGTGGCGCCAAAGATGTAGAACTTGCGTTCGGGCAGGTTCCACCAGACGGCCTGGTGCCCGCCCCAGTTCAGCCACACGGTGCCGAAGTAGAGCAGGAATAGCAGGGCACCACCGACCATGCGCAACCTGCGGAATACGCCGGTGAAGGCGCGGGTGTAGATTTTCTCTCGGGCGGCGTAGAGGTCGACGGAATCCTTTCCTTTGTTGGCAGGCGGGGTGACGTCATGTACCGGAATCTGCTTGCTCATCATCAAGTCCCACGGCAGTGGAGAAATGCCAGGGCCAGTGCATGCCGGCCGTGGTCGCGCGCCTGTGTTGGCGCTCTGCGGCCCATGATACGCCTGTGATGGCAGGGTAGGGCTTGGCTGCGACGTTTAGTCGCGTTGGGTGGTCGTTTGAATCGTGTTATGGCGAGTGTCAATTGATCCAGGTCAGCCAGTGGTGCATTTGCCGGCCTCATCGCGGGCAAGCCCGCTCCTACAAGTACCGCACCCGCCTTGTGGGAGCGGGCTTGTCCCGCGATGAGGCCAGCCCAGGCTTACTCAGCCGGTTGAGCCGGCTCCGCCTGCTGCGACAGGCTGTACACATAAGCCGCCAGCAGGTGCACCTTGTCGTTGCCCTGGATTTCGGCCTGGGCGGGCATCTGCCCCTGACGGCCGTAACGAATGGTCTGCTGCAATTGGGCGAAGCTTGAGCCGTAGATGAACGCCTGCGGGTGAGTCAGGTTGGGTGCGCCCATGGCGGGGGTGCCCTTGCCTTCAGGGCCGTGGCAGGCCACGCAGTTGGCGGCAAAGATCTTCTGTCCGTTGGCCGCGTCGGCCTTGATGCCCTCGGGCAGGCTGCGCCCGTCCAGGTTGGTCAGCACGAAGGCGGCGACATCCGCCACGCCCTGCTCGCCGATCACCTCGGCCCAGGCCGGCATCACACCATGACGGCCATTCATGATGGTGGTCTTGATGGTTTCCGGCTCGCCGCCCCAGCGCCAGTCGCTGTCGGTCAGGTTGGGGAAGCCGTAGGCTCCCTTGGCGTCCGAGCCATGGCACACCGAGCAGTTGGAGGCGAACAGGCGTGCGCCCATCTTGAGGGCCTGCGGATCCTTGGCGACGTCTTCCAGCGGCATGGCGGCGAACTTGGCGAAGATCGGCCCGAAGCGGGCATCGGCCTTGGCCATTTCCTTTTCCCATTCGTGCACGCCGGTCCAGCCCGACTGGCCATTGCTGAACTCGGTCTGCTTGTCGTTATCCAGGTAGCTGTAGCCTGGCAGGATGCCTTTCCAGTTGCCCAGGCCTGGGTACAGCGCCAGGTAGCCGAGGGCGAAGACGATGGTGCCGACGAACAGCCAGAACCACCATTTGGGCAGCGGGTTGTCGTACTCCTCGATACCGTCGAACGCATGGCCGACGGTTTCGTCGGTGATCTCTTCGCGCTGGCCCTTGCGGGTCGACAGCAGTAGCCAGGTCAAGGCGAAGATGGTGCCCAGGGTCAGGACGGTGACGTACAGACTCCAGAAGGTTGTCATTGTTGTTTGCTCCCAGAAGCATTCTTTTGCGCGTGCTCGACATGCCGGCTGGCCTCGGGATCATCCGCGAAGGGCAACTGCGTGGCCTCGTCGAAATCCTTCTTGCGCCGCGGGCTGAACACCCACAGCGCCAGGCCCACGAAGGCCACCAGCACGACGACGGTGCCCAGGCCGCGAATCATCCCGATATCCATCAGCGTCACCGTTT
Source organism: Pseudomonas sp. SYWMCR5 (assembly GCF_057197165.1). Lineage (NCBI taxonomy): Bacteria > Pseudomonadati > Pseudomonadota > Gammaproteobacteria > Pseudomonadales > Pseudomonadaceae > Pseudomonas > Pseudomonas sp. SYWMCR5. The sequence goes on along the minus strand of NZ_JBXUNH010000001.1, from coordinate 218,761 downwards.
GCTCTTGATGAGGGTGCCAAGGCCTTGCAGGTACGCCACCAGGGCGTCCATCTCGGTCTTGCCCTTGACCGCGTCGCGGGCACCGGCGATGTCTTCGTCGGTGTAGGGCGTACCGAGGGTGCGCAGCACTTCGAGCTTCTTGGCCGTATCCTTGCCATCGAGGTGGTTTTCCACCAGCCACGGGTAGGCGGGCATCTTCGACTCCGGCACCACGTTGCGCGGGTTGTACAGGTGCGCGCGGTGCCAGTCGTCCGAGTAGCGCCCACCGACGCGGGCCAGGTCCGGGCCAGTACGCTTGGAGCCCCAGAGGAAGGGGTGGTCCCACACGCTTTCACCGGCCACCGAGTAGTGGCCATAGCGTTCGGTCTCGGCGCGGAACGGGCGGATCATCTGCGAGTGGCAACCTACACAGCCTTCGCGGATGTAGATGTCGCGGCCTTCGACTTCCAGCGCGGTGCGCGGCTTCATGCCTTCGACCGGCTTGTTGGTGACGTCCTGGAAGAACAGCGGGACGATTTGCGTCAGGCCGCCGATGCTCACGGCGATGACCATGAAGAAGGCCAGCAGGCCTATGTTCTTCTCGACTGCTTCATGCTTCATCAGTGCGCTCCCACGACGACGATCTTGGCGGCTTCATCGGCCTGCGCCGGATTGGCAGCGCGTACCGTGCGCAGCACGTTGTAGGCCATCAGCAACATGCCCGAGGCGAAGAAGGCACCGCCCAGTGCGCGGACGATATAGCCCGGATGGCTGGCCTGCAGCGCTTCGACGAAGGAGTAGGTGAGGGTGCCGTCATCGTTGATCGCACGCCACATCAGGCCCTGGGTGATGCCGTTGACCCACATCGAGGCGATGTACAGCACGGTGCCGATGGTCGCCAGCCAGAAGTGCGCGTTGATCAGGCCGACGCTGTGCATCTGCTCGCGGCCGTACAGCTTCGGAATCATGTGGTACACCGCGCCGATGGAGATCATCGCCACCCAGCCCAGGGCGCCGGCGTGGACGTGGCCGATGGTCCAGTCGGTGTAGTGCGACAGCGAGTTGACCGTCTTGATCGCCATCATCGGCCCTTCGAAGGTCGACATGCCGTAGAAGGCCAGGGAGACCACCAGGAAGCGCAGGATCGGGTCGGTGCGCAGTTTGTGCCAGGCACCGGAGAGGGTCATCATGCCGTTGATCATGCCGCCCCAGCTCGGGGCCAGGAGGATGATCGACATCACCATGCCCAGCGACTGCGCCCAGTCGGGCAGGGCGGTGTAGTGCAGGTGGTGGGGGCCGGCCCAGATGTACAGGGTGATCAGCGCCCAGAAGTGCACGATCGACAGGCGGTAGGAGTAGATCGGCCGCTCCGCCTGCTTGGGCACGAAGTAATACATCATCCCCAGGAAGCCGGTGGTGAGGAAGAAGCCCACGGCGTTGTGACCATACCACCACTGGATCATCGCGTCGGTGGCACCGGCGTAGGCTGAGTACGACTTGAACAGGCTGACCGGCAGCGAGATGTGGTTGACGATGTGCAGCATCGCGGTGACCACGATGAAGGCGCCGTAGAACCAGTTGCCCACGTAGATGTGCTTGGTCTTGCGCTTGACGATGGTGCCGAAGAACACCACGGCATAGGTGACCCAGACGATGGCCAGCAGGATTGCGATGGGCCATTCGAGCTCGGCGTATTCCTTGGTGGTGGTGTAGCCCATCGGCAGGGTGATCAGCGCGCCGAGGATCACCGCCTGCCAGCCCCAGAAGGTGAAGGCGGCCATGCCGTCGGAGATCAGCCGGGTCTGGCAGGTGCGCTGCACCACGTAGTAGCTGGTGCCGAACAGGGCACAGCCGCCGAAGGCGAAGATCACCAGGTTGGTGTGCAGCGGGCGCAGGCGTCCGAAGCTGGTCCAGGGCAGGTCGAAGTTGAGCTGCGGCCACACCAGTTGCGATGCAATGAAGACGCCGAGGCCCATGCCAAGGATCCCCCAGACCACCGTCATGATGGCGAACTGGCGGACGACCTTATAGTTATAAGCAGTCGGACTGATTGCTGTGCTCATGCTAAGGTTCCACGGTTTAGGTGTTCTTGTTGGTGGAAAAATCGGCGCCAGTCTCGATAGCCGCGATGGCTATGGCAACGCAAGGTACCCTGCGCCGACCCGTGTCCATACCCTGCCCACCACCGTCCCGTGGCGTTTCGGGTCGAACGATTGTACACAAATAAATATCTGTAATGTGTACCGTTTTTCACCTTTTTCTGATCGATCGGTCAAGCTTTTTTTTTGATGCCTTTTTGGCGCGCGGCGTCAGGCAATGCGCCGCGTCGATGGCATCGCTACAACGCGAGGCCACTGTGGCAACAAGCTTAGTTCCGTTCGGAGGGGGTGCAAGGGAGGGGGAGCGGCGCGCCCCTGCGGGAGGGCGGGCCGCCGCTCCCACAGGAGGGATTTGCGGGGTATTACTGGGCTGTCAGCGTTTCAGCATTTTCATCATGGGACAGGCTATACACATAAGCCGCCAGCAGGTGCACCTTGTCGTTGCCCTGGATCTCGGCCTGAGCCGGCATCTGGCCCTGGCGACCATAGCGGATGGTCTGCTGCAACTGGGCGAAGCTCGAACCGTAGATGAACGCCTGCGGGTGGGTCAGGTCGGGGGCGCCCATGGCGGGGGTGCCTTTGCCTTCCGGCCCATGGCAGGCCACGCAGTTGCTGGCGAAGATTTCCTTGCCCTTGGCCACGTCGGCTTTGATCCCTTCAGGCAAGCTGCGCCCGTCCAGGTTGCTCAGCACGAAGGCGGCCACATCCGCCACGCCCTGCTCGCCGATCACCTCGGCCCAGGCTGGCATCACGCCATGGCGGCCATTCATGATCGAGGCCTTGATGGTCTCGGGTTCACCGCCCCAGCGCCAGTCCTTGTCAGTCAGGTTGGGGAAACCATAGGCCCCTTTGGCGTCCGAGCCATGGCACACCGAGCAGTTGGAGGCGAACAGGCGTGCGCCCATCTTCAATGCCTGCGGATCCTTGGCCACCTCCTCCACCGGCATGGCGGCGAACTTGGCGAAGATCGGCCCGAAGCGGGCATCGGCCTTGTCCATTTCTTTCTGCCATTCGTTGACCTGGGTCCAGCCGTTCTCGTAGCCGGGCAGGATGCCTTTCCAGTTACCCAGGCCCGGGTAGAGGATCAGGTAGCCCACCGAGAACACCAGGGTGCCGACGAACAGCCAGAACCACCATTTGGGCAGCGGGTTGTCGTATTCCTCGATCCCGTCGAAGCTGTGGCCCATGGTCTGGTCGCTGGTGTCGTGGCTCTGGCCCTTGCGTGTGGCGAGCAGCAACCAGGTCAGGCCGATCAGGCTGCCGATGGTCAGTACGCTGATGTACGTACTCCAGAAGGTGGTCATTGCCCGTTACTCCTCATGGCAGGTTCCTGCCCGGCAGGGGGCAGGCGGTCGTCGTCGAAGGGCAGCAGGCGCGCTTCGGCGAAATCACGGTCGCGGCGGCGGTTGAACACCCAGAGCGACAGGCCGATGAAGGCGATCATCACCACCAGGGTGCCGAGGCCGCGGATCATGCCGATGTCGAATTCCATCGTGCTTACCTCTTATTCTTGATCGAGGTGCCCAGCACCTGCAGGTAGGCGACCAACGCATCCATCTCGGTCTTGCCCTTGACCGCGTCGCGGGCGCTGGCGATGTCCTCGTCGGTGTAGGGCACGCCGAGGGTGCGCAGTACACGCAGCTTGGTGTCGGTGTGGCTGTTGTCGACCGGTTGTGCGACCAGCCACGGGTAGGCCGGCATCTTCGATTCCGGTACCACGTTGCGCGGGTTGTACAGGTGCGCGCGGTGCCAGTCGTCCGAGTAGCGTCCACCGACGCGGGCCAGGTCCGGGCCGGTACGCTTGGAACCCCAGAGGAAGGGGTGATCCCACACGCTTTCACCGGCCACCGAGTAGTGGCCATAGCGCTCCGTTTCGGCGCGGAACGGACGGATCATCTGCGAGTGGCAGCCCACGCAGCCTTCGCGGATGTAGATGTCACGGCCTTCCAGTTGCAGCGCGGTGTAGGGCTTCATGCCCTCGACCGGCTTGTTGGTGACGTCCTGGAAGAACAGCGGGACGATCTGCGTGAGGCCGCCGATGCTGACGGCGAACACCATCAGCAAGGCCAGCAGGCCGACGTTTTTCTCGATGACTTCATGTTTCATCAGGCGTGTCTCCTCAAGCCAGCTGGGCGTTCGCAGGGGCGGCGTCGAGCGCTGGCGAACGCACGGTGCGCCAGGTGTTCCAGGCCATCAGGAACATGCCGCTGAGGAAGATCGCCCCGCCGACGAAGCGCACGATGAAGCCGGGGTGGCTGGCCACCAGGGTTTCGACGAACGAGTAGGTGAGCGTGCCGTCGCTGTTGACCGCGCGCCACATCAGGCCCTGGGCGATGCCGTTGACCCACATCGAGGCGATGTAGAGCACGGTGCCGATGGTCGCCAGCCAGAAGTGCGCGTTGATCAGGCCGACGCTGTGCATCTGCTGCTTGCCAAACACCTTGGGAATGGTGTGGTACAGCGCGCCGATGGAGATCATCGCCACCCAGCCCAGGGCGCCGGCGTGGACGTGGCCGATGGTCCAGTCGGTGTAGTGGGAGAGGGCGTTGACGGTCTTGATCGCCATCATCGGGCCTTCGAAGGTCGACATGCCGTAGAACGCCAGCGACACCACGAGGAAGCGCAGGATCGGGTCGCTGCGCAGTTTGTGCCAGGCACCGGAGAGGGTCATCATGCCGTTGATCATCCCGCCCCAGCTCGGTGCGAGCAGGATCAGCGACATGATCATGCCCAGTGACTGGGCCCAGTCGGGCAGGGCGGTGTAGTGCAGGTGGTGGGGGCCGGCCCAGATGTACAGGGTGATCAGCGCCCAGAAGTGCACGATGGACAGGCGATAGGAATACACCGGTCGCTCGGCCTGCTTGGGCACGTAGTAGTACATCATCCCCAGGAAGCCTGCGGTCAGGAAGAAACCTACGGCGTTGTGGCCGTACCACCATTGCACCATGGCGTCGGTGGCCCCGGCGTAGACCGAGTACGACTTGGTCAGGCTGACCGGCATCTCCAGGTTGTTGACGATGTGCAGGATCGCCACGGTGAGGATGAAGGCACCGAAGAACCAGTTGCCCACGTAGATGTGCTTGGTGGTGCGCTTCATCAGCGTGCCGAAGAACACGATGGCGTAGCAGACCCAGACGATGGTGATCAGGATGTCGATCGGCCATTCCAGTTCGGCGTATTCCTTGGAGCTGGTGTAGCCCAGTGGCAGGCTGATTGCCGCCAGCAGGATCACCAGTTGCCAGCCCCAGAAGGTGAATGCGGCCAATTTAGGCGCGAAGAGGATGGTCTGGCAGGTGCGCTGCACCGAATAATAGGAGGTGGCGAACAGGGCACAGCCACCGAAGGCGAAGATCACTGCGTTGGTGTGCAGCGGTCGCAGACGGCCGAAGCTGGTCCAGGGGAGGTCGAAGTTGAGGCTCGGCCACACGAGTTGCGCGGCGATGAAGACACCGAGCCCCATGCCGACGATGCCCCACACCACCGTCATGATGGCGAATTGGCGGACCACCTTGTAGTTGTAGGCGGTACTGCTGGTTGTGTTCATGTATGGGTTCCCATCCACGGTTATAGGCAGGCTAAACAGCGAGGCAAGCATGAAAGATGGGCAATGTGCCGGTATTGACGGGGATCAATGGGCCCAAGTGGGAAATGTCCCAGGCTTGCGCGTCGATCCTCCGCAAATCCGAGGCGATCAGGGGCGTTCCTGCACACTGATCCTGGCCCACGGCGCGGGGGCGCCGATGGACAGCGCGTTCATGGACGAGATTGCGCAAAGGCTGGCGGGGCTTGGGGTCGGGGTGATCCGCTTCGAATTTCCCTACATGGCCGAGCGCCGGATAAACGGCGGCAAGCGTCCGCCCAATCCGCAGAAGGTGCTGCTCGAGTGCTGGCGCGAGGTGTATAGGCAGGTGCGACCATTGGTCACGGGTATCTTGGCCATTGGCGGCAAGTCGATGGGCGGACGGATGGCCAGTTTGCTGGCCGATGAGTTGGAGGCGGATGTGCTGGTGTGCCTGGGGTATCCGTTCTATGCCGTGGGCAAGCCGGAGAAACCGCGGGTCGAGCATCTGGCCGGGCTGAAGACGCCCACGCTCATCGTCCAGGGCGAGCGGGATGCACTGGGCAATCGCGAGGCGGTTCAGGGGTATGAACTGTCAACGGCGATCGAGGTGAACTGGCTGGTGGCGGGGGATCATGATCTGAAGCCGCTGAAAGCTTCAGGGTTCAGCCATGAGCAGCATCTGCAGGCGGCGGCTGAGAAGGTGGCGGGGTTTCTGAAGGGTTAGCGCTGGATTCTTCGCGGGCAAGCCCGCGAAGAGCCTGATGCTTAGTCGCGATACTCGCACAGGTAAGCGGTATCGACCTTCACCTGCAGCTGGAACTTGCTGTCGGCCGGCACATTGAACTTGTCGCCTGCGTTGAAGGTTTCCCAGTTGTCGCTGCCCGGCAGCTTGACGATCAGGGCGCCGGACACCACGTGCATGATCTCGCGCTTGGCGGTGCCGAACTCGTATTCGCCCGGGGCCATCACGCCCACGGTGGCCGGACCTTCTTCGCCTGCGAAGGCGATCGACTTGACGGTGCCGTTGAAGTACTCGTTGACCTGGAACATGGGCGACTCCTGAACAGAAGGGCTGAAAAAAGGCTGGCCAGTATGCCCAAGCCCTGCGCGCTCGTCATCTGCTTTCAGGTGAGGCTCAAGGGCAGCAACCGTGCGGTATTGCGTGCATCCTCCAGCGCCCGGTGCTGTTGCCCGACGAACTGCATGCCGGCCAGTTGCAGTGCACCGTTCAGGCCGGTGGGACGCTGCAGGTGACGGGCCTTGGCGAAGCGCTGCTTGAGATTGATGTGCGGCAATTGCGCCAGCAGGCTGTTGACCTGGTGCTGCTGCCATTCCTGCAGCAACTGCTGGCGGTCGTAGTCGCCCCAACTGACCCAGGCCTGCAACTGCGCCCGATGATGGCCCAGCCAGCGTTCGAACTGCTCCCAGATCTCGGCGAACGACGCCGCGCTGTCGATACTGGCCTGGCCGATGTGCGTCAGCTCACGGCAGAAGGGTGTCAGTTGCGGACGCCGCCGCGGCTTGACGAAGCGCTGGAAGTGATCGACCTCGCGACCTTCGCGAGTGACCAGGCTTGCGCCGATTTCAATGATTTCCATCTCGGTGACCGGCCAGCCACCGTCGTCGGTGGTGGCTTCCAGGTCGATGACCAGCCAATGGCCCATACCAGGCTCCCTTGCAAGACGCTGTGGTCCGCGGCGTCGGACGAGAGGGCAGGGCCGCGGGCCCCTAGAGCGTAGCCAATCCAGAACCCTTACGGCATCCCCTGGCAGAATGCCGCTATTTTGGCATAACCAGCGGTTGTGCCCTGACAGGAAAACGCCTAGCTTAGGCGCATCAAGGTCCAAACCCGTGATTTGAGTGCCTCACTTGACGCCACCGCCCGCCCTCAAGGCCCTGTCATCCCTGATGATGCTCGCTGCACTGTGGCTGGCAGGGCCGGCCTGTGCCGCCGACGTGGTGGAGGTGCGGATCGGGGCCGCGCATTTCCCGCCTTACACGGTGCGTCCGGAGCAGGGTGCCGATACAGGGTTGCTGCCGCAGTTCGCCGAGGCGCTGAACCAGCTCCAGGCTGGTTACCGTTTCGTTCTGGTGCCAACCTCGATCCCGCGCCGCTTCGGTGATTTCCAGCAAGCGCGCACCGACATGGCGATCTTCGAGAACCCGCAATGGGGTTGGCAGCAGATCCCGCACACGGCGGTCGACATGGGCCTGGAAGATGCCGAGATCTTCGTCGCCCATCGTCAGGCCGGGCGTGACCAGCATTATTTCGATGACCTCAAAGGCAAGCGCCTGGCGTTGTTCAACGGCTATCACTACGCGTTTGCCGATTTCAATCCCGACCCCGAGTACCTGAAGAAGACCTTCCGGGCCATCCTCTCGTACTCCCACGACAGCAACCTGTCGATGGTGCAACGCGAGCGCGCGGACATTGCCCTGGTGACCCGCTCGTACCTGAGTGACTACCTCAAGCGCAACCCGACCAAGGACAGCGAGCTGCTGGCCTCGGAGCGGGTCGATCAGGTCTACCATCACTACGCACTGCTGCGCCCTGACGCGCCGATCCGCGCCGAAGCCTTCGCCCAACTGATGCAGCGCCTGCGCGACAGCGGTGAGCTGGCGGCGCTTTTCGGCCCTTATCGGATCACCGTGCAAACGCCGCGCAATTAAATTCCCGGGCGGCGATCACGTTCAGACACTTGAGTGTGATCCCATTTTTGCGTGAGCCATGACCATGCCTTTCGATGCCGCTTCGACGCCGCTTTCCCTTCCGCGATGGCACAGCCTGCAAGGCGACGAGACCGCTTCCCGGTTGAGTCTGACCCTGGAGGGCCGCCCGCTGATCCAGGTGCGCCTGGTGCCCGCCGACCCCGTGCAGGTTCACCTGGAAACCGTCTGCCCGGATCGCGGCGCCCAGGCCCTGTGGGCCGCCTGCTACTGGCTGCTGTCGCGCGACCCCGCCTGCCAGCGCCTGGCCTGGCATTTGCCGAAGACGCCAGCGTGGCTGCCGGCGCTGCTGGCGAGCGGCTTGCTGGTCGCCAGCGAGCAAGCGGACGTATTGATCTGCGAGCGGGCGCTGTTCTGGCAGTTGCCGCAGCCCTGGCTTGGCGAGGTACAGAGCGGTGTCTACCCGCAGCAGATGCAGATCAGCAACGGCAAGCGCCATCCGCGCCGCGCGCCCAAGCCCCGGGGCGAGGTGTATCGCCGTTTCGATGCGCGCCTGGGGGCGTGGGTGTCGCTGCGCACCCTGGAAGTCGAGCAGGACCTGGCCCGCTTCAACCGTTGGCAGAACGAGCCGCGGGTCGCGCACTTCTGGCAGGAACAGGGCAGCCTGGAGCAGCACCGCGAATACCTGAGCAAGCTCGAGGCAGACCCGCACACCCTGACGCTCATCGGCTGTTTCGACGATGAGCCGTTCGCCTACTTCGAAGCCTATTGGGCCAAGGAAGACCGCATCGCGCCGTTCTATCCGGCCGATGACTACGACCGCGGTATCCACATGCTCGTGGGCGAACAGGCGCACCGTGGCCCGCACAAGGTGGCGAGCTGGATGTCGGCGCTGGTGCACTACCTGTTCCTCGACGACCCGCGCACCCAGCAGGTGGTCGCCGAGCCGCGCGCCGACAACGGCAAGATGATCGGCTACATGCACGATCAGTGCTTCCACTGCGAGAAAGAGTTCGATTTCCCGCACAAGCGGGCGGCGTTGATGATCCTGGGGCGTGAGCGATTCTTCGATCGCTGCGCGCTGGTCTAGCGGCACGCAGGGCGTGGGCCGCTGGGCGGCCCGGCCACGCTGGGCAGGTACTGTGCGCTGTGCGCGGTACCTGTGAGGCGGTCAGCCCTCGGCCTGGCGGCTGTTCTTGCGGCAGTGGATCAGCGCGTCGCGGATCATGAAGTTGACCAGCGTCGGCGAGACCCCGAGCTCCTTGGCGATGTCTTTTTGCGGCACGCCGTGCAGGCGGTACATCTCGAACGCGTAGCGCGTGCGCTGGGGCAGCTCGTTGAGCGCTTCGGCGATGTGTTCGAGGGTCGCAAGGTTGATGTGGGTGGATTCTGGCGAGGCATTCTGGATCACCACATTCATGCCTTCTTCCTCGCTACCCGAGTACTTCAGCTCCATCGCCTGCTTGCGGTAGTGATCGATGGCCAGGTTGCGCACGATCTGGAACAGATAGCTGAGCTGGGCCTTGAACGAGGACGTGATCTGCGGCGCGGAACCGAGCCGGAAGAAGGCATCCTGCACCACATCCTCGGCGCGCGACCGACAGCCCGTGATACGGGCGGCAATCTTGACGAGGATGCTGCGATTGTCGACGAACGCCTGGAGTAATGGTGAATCGCACTTACTTGTGGATAGTTGTTCCGCCATGGAAATCACCTTGTCTCTGTGGGGAAAGGGAGCACACCGTTTGGCGATGCTTCCTACGACGTGCGACAAACTATTCATAATGATAATGATTGTCAAATACAGAAGTAAGTGAGTCTCTATTCGATTGCGGTCTAAGCTCCACCCCCTCCATGACCCCTGTGTGAACGTCGTCGGCAGGCCAGCGACGTTTCTAATTATTTCTCCGGCCCATCCGTTCCCCTGTGTACATCCGGCCGCCGACTGCCGCCCGCCCTGCGTGCCTTGCGCACCTGGCCCGGCCCCGGCCCGACTTACCCAGACACTGGCAGGAACACTCCATGACGGACGCCTTCGAACTCCCGCTCACGCTGGTCCAGGCCCTGGCGCAACGCGCCGCGGCGACCCCGGACCGGATCGCCTTGCGCTTTCTGGCCGACGATCCCCGCGAACAGGCGGTGCTCAGCTACCGCGAGCTGGACCAGCGCGCCCGTACCATCGCCGCCGCCCTGCAGGCCCGTGCCGCATTCGGCGACCGCGCGATCCTGCTGTTCCCCAGTGGTCCGGACTATGTCGCGGCGTTCTTCGGCTGCCTGTATGCCGGGGTGATCGCAGTGCCGGCCTATCCGCCGGAGTCTTCGCGCCAACACCATCAGGAGCGCCTGCTGTCGATCATCGACGATGCCCAGCCGCGTCTGCTGCTGACGGTAGAAGCGCTTCATGACAGTTTGCAGGGCCTCGACGCCCTGGCGACGGAGGCAGCCCCAGGCCTGCTGGCGGTGGACCGCCTGGCCCCGGAATTGGCCGACGACTGGCGTGAGCCGGCGCTGGCCGGCGAGCACATCGCCTTCCTGCAGTACACGTCCGGCTCCACCGCACTGCCCAAGGGGGTGCAGGTCAGCCATGGCAATCTGGTGGCTAATGAGCAGTTGATCCGCCAGGGCTTCGGCATCGACCTCAACCCCGACGACGTGATCGTCAGCTGGCTGCCGCTGTACCACGACATGGGCCTGATCGGCGGCTTGCTGCAACCGATCTTCAGCGGCGTGCCCTGTGTGCTGATGTCGCCGGGCTACTTCCTTGCCCGGCCCCTGCGTTGGTTGCAGGCGATCAGCGAATACGGCGGCACCATCAGCGGCGGCCCGGATTTCGCCTATCGCCTGTGCAGCGAGCGGGTCAGCGAAGCGGCCTTGGCCGGGCTCGATCTGAGCCGCTGGCGCGTGGCCTACTCTGGTTCCGAGCCGATCCGCCAGGACAGCCTCGAAACCTTCGCCAGCAAGTTCGCCGCCTGCGGCTTCCAGGCGAGCAGCTTCTTCGCCAGCTACGGGCTGGCCGAAGCCACGCTGTTCGTCAGCGGCAGCCGACGCGGCCAGGGCATCGGCGCGCTGGAGCTCGATGCCGAGGCCTTCGCCGCCAACCGCGCCGAGTCTGGCAAGGGCAGCGTGCTGATGAGCTGCGGCTATCCGCAGCCGGGCCATGCGGTGCGTATCGTCGAACCGCAGCAACTCGCTGTGCTGGGCGATAACCGGGTGGGTGAAATCTGGGCCGGTGGCCCAAGCATTGCGCTGGGCTACTGGCGCAACCCCGAGGCCACGGCACGTACCTTTGTCGAGATGGACGGCCAGACCTGGCTGCGCACCGGCGACCTGGGCTTCATGCGCGATGGCGAGGTGTTCGTCACCGGGCGGCTGAAGGACATGCTGATCGTGCGTGGCCAGAATCTCTATCCGCAGGATCTGGAGAAGACCCTCGAACGTGAGGTCGAGGTGTTGCGCAAGGGGCGCGTGGCGGTGTTCGCCGTGGACGACCGGGGCGAAGAGGGCATCGGCGTGGCGGTGGAAGTCAGCCGCAACGTGCAGAAGGCAATGCCCCCCGAGGCGCTGATCAAGACCCTGCGCCAGGTCATCGCCGACGCCTGCCGCCAGGCGCCGGCGGTGGTGTTGCTGCTCAATCCGGGGGCACTGCCCAAGACCTCCAGCGGCAAGCTGCAGCGCTCGGCTTGCCGCCTGCGCATGAACGACGGCAGCCTCGATTGCTACGCCCGCTTCCCGGCCGATGAAGCATCCGCCGAGCAAGGCACCTCAGGCGATGCCCTGCAGGCGCGCATCGCGACAGTGTGGCGCGAACTGCTCAAGGTGGAGGCGGTGGCGGCGGACGATCACTTCCTGCTGCTGGGCGGCAACTCCATCGCCGCCACCCAGGTCACCGCGCGGCTGTCCGACGAGCTGGGCATCACGCTCAGCCTGCGTACCTTGTTCGAGGCGCCGGTATTGGCCGACTACAGTGCCGCGGTGGCTTGCGTGCTGGAGCAGGGCGGGCAGGGAACCGGCGCCATCGCCACCCTCGACCGCGCCAAGGCATTGCCGCAGTCGCTGGCGCAGAACCGCTTGTGGTTGCTGTGGCAACTTGAGCCCCAGTCCGCTGCCTACAACATTCCAGCCGGCCTGCACCTGCGTGGCGAGTTGGACGAGGCGGCGCTGCAGGCGAGCTTCCAGGCGCTGGTCGAGCGCCACGAGTCCCTGCGCACGCGTTTCAGCGAAGTGGCTGGCGAGGCCCTGCAGCATGTGCTGGCGCACGCCGAATTTACCTTGCAGCGTGCCGATCTCGAGGGGCTGGACGCCAGCGAGATCGCCAACCGTCGCGAACATGAGGCCCGCCAGCCGTTCGACTTGCGCGAGGGCCCGCTGCTGCGTGTGACCCTGGCACGCCTGGGCGATGAGGAGCACCAACTGTGGGTGACCCTGCATCACATCGTCGCCGACGGTTGGTCGCTGAATATCCTGCTCGAAGAGTTCGCCCGACTCTACGCCGCACACTGCCAGGGCCAGCAGGCTAGCCTTGCGCCCCTGGCGCTGGGTTACGCCGACTACGGCACCTGGCAGCGCCAGTGGCTGGCAGAGGGCGAGGCTGCGCGCCAGTTGGAATACTGGACGGCGCAACTGGGCGACGACTTGCCGGTGCTCGACCTGTGCACCGACCATCCGCGCTCGGCACTGCGCGAGCAGCGTGCCGCGCGCCTGAACATGAAAGTGCCAGCCAAGCTCGGCGAAGCGCTCAAGGGCCTGGCCCGTGACCAGCAGGCGAGCCTGTTCATGGTCCTGCTGGCGGGCTGGCAAGCCTTGCTGCAGCGATACAGCGGCCAGTCCGACATCCGCGTCGGCGTCCCCAACGCCAACCGCCCGCGCCTGGAGACCCAGGCCATGGTCGGCTTCTTCATCAACACCCAGGTCATGCGTGCCGAGTTCGACGGCCGTACGCCGTTCGACCAGTTGCTGGCCCAGGTGCGCGAACGCACCCTTGGCGCCCAGGCGCACCAGGACCTGCCATTCGAACAACTGCTCGAAGCACTCCCACAGGCTCGCGAGCAGGGCCTGTTCCAGGTCATGTTCAACCACCAGCAGCGCGACCTGTCCGCGCTGCGTCGCCTGCCCGGCCTGCTTGCCGAAGAACTGCCCTGGCACAGCCGCGAGGCCAAGTTCGACCTGCAACTGCACAGTGAGGAAGATCACCAGGGCCGGCTGACACTGGCCTTCGACTACGCCGCCGAGCTGTTCGAAGCCAGCACGGTCAAGCGTCTGGCCCAGCACCTGCTGGCGCTGCTCGAGCAGGTCTGCGCGCAGCCGCAACTGGCTGTGGGCGAGGTACAACTGCTGGATGAGCCAGCCCGCGCACAACTGCTCGCCTGGGGCCAGGCGCCGGTCGAGCCCGCCAAGACCTTGCTGGTCGAGCAGCTCAACGAACAGGCACGCCTGACACCGGAGCGCATCGCCCTGGTGTGGGAGGGCGGTCAGCTCGACTACGCCAGCCTGCACCAGCAGGCCAACCGTCTGGCCCAGTACCTGCGTGACAAGGGTGTCGGCCCGGACACATGCGTGGCCATCGCTGTAGAACGCTCGCCGCAACTGCTGGTCGGCCTGCTGGCGATCCTCAAGGCGGGCGGCGCCTATGTGCCGCTGGACGTCGACTACCCGGCCGAACGCCTGGCCTACATGCTCGCCGACTGTGGCGCGGGCCTGCTGCTGAGCCAGAGCAACTTGCTCGAGCGCCTGCCCCAGGTCGAGGGCGTCAGTACCATCGCGCTGGACCAGTTGCACCTGGACACCTGGCCCAGCCAGGCCCCAGGCCTGCACCTGGAAGGCGAGCACCTGGCCTATGTGATCTATACCTCCGGCTCCACCGGCCAGCCCAAGGGCGTGGGCAACACCCACGCGGCCCTGGCCGAACGCCTGCAATGGATGCAGGCCACCTATGCGCTGGACGAGCACGACGTGCTGATGCAGAAGGCACCGATCAGCTTCGACGTGTCGGTGTGGGAATGCTTCTGGCCGCTGGTCACCGGCTGCCGCCTGGTGCTGGCCGGCCCCGGTGAACATCGCGATCCACAGCGCATCGCCGCGCTGGTGCAGCAGCATGGCGTGACCACACTGCACTTCGTACCGCCGCTATTGCAGGTGTTTGTCCAGGAACCGCTGGCCGCAGGCTGCACCAGCCTGCGGCGGCTGTTCTCCGGTGGCGAGGCGTTGCCTGCCAGCCTGCGCGACCGAGCCCTGGCGTTGCTGCCCCAGGTGCAGTTGCACAACCGTTATGGCCCGACCGAGACCGCGATCAACGTCACCCACTGGCACAGCCAGCGCGAGGATGGCGAGCGCTCGCCCATCGGCCGTCCGCTGGCCAATGTGCTGTGCCGTGTGCTGGATGATGAATTCGAACTGACCGCACCGGGCGTGCCGGGCGAGCTGTGCCTCGGTGGCGCAGGCCTGGCCCGTGGCTACCTCGGGCGCCCGGGCCTGACCGCCGAGCGTTTCGTGCCGCAGCCCGATGGCGACGGCCAGCGTCTGTACCGCAGCGGCGACCGCGTGCGCTGGCTGGTGCACGACGGTGCGCTGGAATACCTCGGGCGCCTCGACCAGCAGGTCAAGGTGCGCGGCTTCCGCGTTGAGCCTGAAGAGGTCCAGGCGGTGCTGCTGGCCCAGCCAGGTGTCGAGCAGGCGCTGGTGCTGATCCACCGGGACGCCGTCGGCGCGCAGTTGGTCGGCTACTACAGCGGTGTCGAGCAGAGTGCCGCCTTGCTCGCTACCCTCGGCGCGCAACTGCCCGCCTACATGGTGCCAGCGCAGTTGGTTCACCTGGCGCAGATGCCACTGGGCCCGAGCGGCAAGGTCGATCGCAAGGCGCTGCCGGCGCCGGTCTGGCAGCAACGCCAACACGTCGAACCGCAGTCCGCGCTGGAGCAGCAGGTGGCGGCGATCTGGCGCGAGGTGCTGAACCTGCCCCGGGTAGGCCTGCAGGACGACTTCTTCGCCCTTGGTGGCCACTCGCTGCTGGCCACCCAGGTCGTTTCGCGCTGCCGTCAGGCCTGCGACGTCGAACTGCCGCTCAAGGCGCTGTTCGAGGCCAGTGGGCTGGGCGCCTTCTGCGCCGAGATCGCGCGGATCCGCGCCAGCGGTGGGTGCAACCTGCAGGGCGAGATCGCCCGAGTCGACCGCCGTCAGGCCGTGCCGCTGTCGTACTCGCAACAGCGCATGTGGTTCCTATGGCAGATGGAACCGGACAGCCCCGCATACAACGTCGGCGGCATGGCGCGTCTACGCGGCGCGCTGCATGTGGACGCCTTCGAACGTGCCCTGCAGGCGTTGATCGTACGCCACGAAACCCTGCGCACCACCTTCCCCAGCATCGACGGCAAGCCCTACCAGTGCGTGGCCGACGACAGCAGCCTGCACCTGGACTGGCAGGACTTCAGCACGCTGCCGGCCGACAATCGCCAGCAACGCCTGCAGCAACTGGCTGACGAACAGGCGCACCAGCCGTTCGACCTGGAGCGTGGTCCGTTGCTGCGCGCCTGCCTGGTCAAGGTGCAGGAGCGTGAGCACTATTTCGTCCTGACCCTGCACCATATCGTCACCGAGGGTTGGGCGATGGACATCTTCGCCCGCGAGCTGGGCGAGCTCTACGAAGCCTTCGTCGACGAACGCGAATCGCCGCTGCCGCCGCTGCCGGTGCAGTACCTGGACTACAGCGTCTGGCAGCGCCAGTGGCTCGAAGGCGGCGAGGGCGCGCGCCAGCTCGACTACTGGAAAGCACGCCTGGGCGACGAGCACCCGGTGCTGGCACTGCCGACCGACCGCCCGCGCCCCGCGGTGCAGAGCCATCGCGGCGAGCTGTACCGCTTCGACCTCGACCCGGCGCTGGTCGAGCGTGTGCATGCGTTCAACAGCCAGCGTGGGCTGACCCTGTTCATGACCATGACCGCCTCGCTGGCCGCCCTGCTGCACCGCTACAGCGGCCAGCGTGACCTGCGTATCGGCGCGCCGGTGGCCAATCGCATCCGTCCGGAAAGCGAGGGGCTGATCGGTGCCTTCCTCAACACCCAGGTGCTGCGTTGCGAACTGGATGGGCAGATGAGCGCCGCCGCGTTGCTCGAGCAGATGCGCCAGACCATCATCGACGGCCAGTCGCACCAGGACTTGCCGTTCGAACAATTGGTCGAAGCCCTGCAGCCGCCGCGCAGCAGTGCCTACAACCCGTTGTTCCAGGTGATGTGCAACGTGCAGCGCTGGGTTTTCCAGCAAAGCCGCACACTGGCGGGCATGCAGGTGGATTACCTGGTCAACGACGCCAGCGCCACCAAGTTCGACCTGTACCTGGAAGTCACCGACCTGGACGGCCGACTGGGCTGCTGCCTGACCTACAGCCGCGACCTGTTCGATGAGCCGCGCATCGCGCGCATGGCCGAACACTTGCAGCAGTTGCTGGCTGCGATGCTGGACGATCCGCAGCAGCGCCTGTGCGAACTGCCGATGCTGTCGGGCGCCGAGCAGCAGGAGCTGGTCGGTCAACTTCAGGGCGAGCAGGACTTCGACCTCGACCAGACCCTGCACGGGCTGTTCGCCGCCCAGGTCGAGCGCACGCCCCAGGCACTGGCGCTGACCTTTGCCGGCCAGCACCTGAGCTACGCCGAACTCGATCAGCAGGCCAACCGGCTGGCCCGTGCCCTGCGTGAGCGGGGTGTCGGCCCGCAGGTGCGGGTGGGCCTGGCGCTGGAGCGCTCGACGCAGATGGTGGTCGGCCTGCTGGCGATCCTCAAGGCCGGTGGTGCCTATGTGCCGCTCGATCCGGAATACCCGCTCGAGCGCCTGCACTACATGATCGAGGACAGCCGCCTGGGCCTGCTGATCGGCCAACGCGACTTGCTCGCGACCCTCGGCGAGCTGCCGGCCGGTGTGCTCACCTGGAGCCTGGAGGACGACGCCGCATCGCTGTCTGCCTACAGCGATGCGCCACTGGACAACCTCAACCTGCCGCAGCACCAGGCGTACCTGATCTACACCTCCGGCTCAACCGGCAAGCCCAAGGGCGTGGTAGTCAGCCATGGCGAGATCGCCATGCACTGCCAGGCGGTGATCGCCGACTTCGGCATGCGCAGCGACGATTGCGAGCTGCATTTCTATTCGATCAACTTCGATGCTGCCAGCGAACGCCTGCTCACGCCGCTGTTGTGTGGGGCACGGGTGGTGCTGCGTGCCCAAGGGCAATGGGGCGCCGAAGAGATCTGCGACCTGGTGCGCGAGCAGCAGGTGAGCATTCTCGGTTTCACCCCGAGCTACGGTAGCCAGTTGGCGCAGTTCCTGGCCGCGCGTGGCGAGCAACTGCCGGTGCGTCTGGTGATCACCGGCGGCGAGGCGCTGACGGGCGAACACCTGCAGCGCATCCGTCAGGCCTTTGCTCCGCAGCAGTTCTTCAATGCCTACGGCCCGACCGAAACCGTGGTCATGCCGCTGGCATGCCTGGCACCCGAAACCTTGTCAGCCGATGCGGGCAGCGTGCCGATTGGCCGCATGATCGGGGCGCGCATCGGCTACATTCTCGACGAGGACCTGGCGCTGTTGCCCCAGGGTGGCATTGGTGAGCTGTATGTCGGTGGCGCGGGCCTCGCCCAGGGCTATCACGACCGTCCGGGGCTGTCGGCCGAACGTTTCGTCGCCGACCCCTTCAGCCATGGCGGTGGCCGGCTGTATCGCACCGGCGACCTGGTGCGCCTGCGCGCCGACGGGCTGGTCGAGTACATCGGCCGGGCTGACCAACAGGTGAAGATCCGTGGTTTCCGCATCGAGCTGGGCGAGATCGAAAGCCGCCTGCAGGAGCACGCCGATGTCGAGGAGGCCGTGGTCCTGGCCCTCGACCTGCCGGGCGGCAAGCAACTGGTGGGCTACCTGGTCTGTGATCAGGCCAAAGGTGGCAGCGAGGCCCAGGCGCACCTGCGCGAGGCGGTGAAGGCCCATGCCCGCCAGCACCTGCCTGACTACATGGTGCCTGCGCACCTGGTGCTGCTCGAGCGCCTGCCGCTGATGGGCAATGGCAAGCTCGACCGGCGGGCGCTGCCAGCGCCGGACCTCGAGCAGGCACACCAGCTTTACCAGGCGCCGACCAATGAGCTGGAGACGCAGTTGGCGCGGATCTGGTGTGAGGTGCTCAACGTTTCCCGCGTGGGGGTACAGGACAACTTCTTCGAACTGGGCGGTGACTCGATCCTGTCGATCCAGGTGGTCAGCCGCGCCCGTCAGTTGGGCCTGCAGTTCACCCCGCGCGACCTGTTCCAGCACCAGACCATCCAGACCCTGGCAGCCGTGGTCACCCATGGCGCGGCGCCGACGCATGTGGAGCAGGGGGCGCGTCAGGGCCGTATCGGTCTGACCCCGATCCAGCATTGGTTCTTCGACAGCGAGGTGCCACAGCCACAGCACTGGAACCAGGCGGTGCTGCTGCAAGCACGCAAGCCGCTGCACGCCGAACGGCTGGAGACTGCACTGGCGGCGCTGGTGCAGCATCACGACAGTCTGCGCCTGCGCTTCCTCCAGGCCGCAGATCGCTGGCAGGGCGAATACGACCAGGCGAGTGCCCAGCCGCTGCTGTGGACGGCGACAGTCGCTGACTTCAGTGATTGCCAGGCGCTCTATACCGACGTGCAGCGCAGCCTCGACCTGCAGCAAGGGCCCCTGTTGCGCGGCCTGCTGCTGACCGATGGCGCAGGCGAGCAACGCTTGCTGCTGGCCATCCACCACCTGGTGGTCGACGGCGTGTCCTGGCGTGTGTTGCTCGAAGACCTGCAGGCGCTGTATTGCGGTGAAACCCTGGCGGCCAAGACCCATGCCATGGGCGACTGGTCGGCGCGCCTGGCCAGCTATGCCGGCAGCGACTCGCTGCGTGACGAGCTGGACTGGTGGGAGGGGCAACTGGGACGTGTGCGCCGCGAACTGCCGTGCGATCACCCGCAGGGCGGCAACCTGCACCGCCATGCCCGCACCCTGGCTATCGAGCTCGACACCGAGCAGACCCGCCAACTGCTGCAGCAGGCACCAGCGGCCTATCACACCCAGGTCAACGACTTGCTGCTGACCGCCCTGGCCCGCACCCTGAGCCACTGGAGCGGCGATGAGCAGGTGCTGGTACAGCTTGAGGGGCATGGTCGCGAAGGGCTGTTCGAAGACATCGACCTGACCCGCAGCGTCGGCTGGTTCACCAACGCCTATCCGCTGAGCCTGAGCCCGGCAGCCGGTAACGACGATGCCGCGCGCAGTGCTTCGATCAAGGGCATCAAGGAACAACTGCGCCAGGTGCCGCACAAAGGGCTGGGGTATGGCGTGCTGCGCTACCTGGCCGATACTGCGGGGCGTGAGCGCATGGCGGCGTTGCCACAGGCACGCATCACCTTCAACTACCTGGGGCAGTTCGATCAGCAGTTCGACACCAATGCCGTGTTCCAGCCGCTGGATACCCCGGCGGGCCTGGCCCATGACCTGGATGCTCCACTGCCCAATTGGCTGAGCGTGGATGGCCAGGTCTATGGTGGTGCCTTGCAACTGCGTTGGACCTTCAGTGCCGAGCGCTACGACGAAACGACCATCGCCGAGCTGGCCGAAGCCTATCGCCAGGAACTGCTGGCGCTGGTTGCCCACTGTCTGGGCGAGGGCAACGGTAGCTTCACGCCGTCGGACTTCCCGCTGGCCCAACTGACCCAGGAGCAGATCGATACCTTGCCGGTGCCGGCAGCCGAAATCGAGGATGTCTACCCGCTGACGCCGATGCAGGAGGGGCTGCTGCTGCACACCCTGCTAGAACCGGGCACCGGCATCTACTACATGCAGGACCGCTACCGCATCAACAGTGCGCTGGACCCCGAGCGTTTCGCCCAGGCCTGGCAGGCGGTGGTCGCACGCCATGAGGCGCTGCGCGCATCGTTCAGCTGGAACGCGGGTGAAGCGATGCTGCAGATCATCCACAAGGCGGGCAAGACCCAGGTGGACTACCAGGACTGGCGCGAGCTGGACGACGCCAGCCAGGAGCAACGCCTGCAGGCCCTGCACAAGCAGGAGCGCGAAGCCGGATTCGAGTTGCTGCGCGAGGCACCGTTCCACCTGCGCCTGGTGCGCGTGGCCGATGAGCGCTACTGGTTCATGATGAGCAACCATCACATCCTCATCGATGCCTGGTGCCGCTCGTTGCTGATGAACGATTTCTTCGAGATCTACCAGGCGCTGGGCGAAGGCCGTGCCGCGCAGCTGCCGGTGCCGCCGCGCTATCGCGACTACATCGGCTGGCTGCAGCGCCAGGACCTGGACGAAGCACGCCAGTGGTGGCAGGCCAACCTGGCCGGTTTCGAACGCGCCACGGCGATCCCCAGCGACCGCCCGCTGCGCCATGACCACGCCGGGGACGGCATGGTCGTCGGCGATTGCTACACCCGCCTCGAGGTGAGCGAGGGGGCGCGTCTGCGTGAACTGGCGCAGGCTCATCAACTGACCGTCAACACCTTTGCCCAGGCGGCCTGGGCACTGGTACTGGCCCGCTACAGCGGCGAGCGCGACGTGGTGTTCGGGGTGACCGTTGCCGGGCGCCCGGTGAGCATGCCGCAGATGCAACGCACGGTCGGCCTGTTCATCAACAGCATCGCCTTGCGTGTGCAGTTGCCGGCAGCCGGCGAGCGCCAGAGCGTGCGTCAGTGGCTGCAAGGCCTGCTCGATCGCAACATGCAGTTGCGCGAATACGAGTACCTGCCGCTGGTGGCGATCCAGGAATGCAGCGAGCTGCCCAAGGGGCAGGCGCTGTTCGACAGCCTGTTCGTGTTTGAAAACGCGCCGGTCGAGAGCAATGTGCTTGACCACGCCCAACACCTGAACGCCAGCTCCGACTCGGGCCGTACCCACACCAACTTCCCGCTGACGGCGGTGTGCTACCCGGGCGATGACCTGGGCCTTCACCTGTCGTTCGACCAGCGCTACTTCGACTACCCGACCGTCGAGCGCCTGCTGGCCGAGTTCAAGCGCCTGCTGCTGGCGTTGGTCGAAGGCTTCGAGGGTGAGGTGCAGGCACTGCCACTGCTGGGGGCCGACGAGCAGCGCTTCCTGCTCGAGGACTGCAACCGCACCGAGCACGCCTACACCCTGGAGCAGAGCTACGTCGAGCTGTTCGAGGCGCGCGTCGCAGCGCACCCCGAGCGTATCGCTGCCCGTTGCCTGGAGGCGTCCTACGACTATGCCGGGCTCAACCTGGCCGCCAACCGCCTGGGGCATGCCCTGGTCGCGGCCGGTGTGAACATCGATCAGCCCGTCGCCTTGCTGGCCGAGCGTGGCCTGCCGCTGCTGGGCATGATAGTTGGCAGCTTCAAGGCCGGTGCGGGGTACCTGCCGCTGGATCCGGGCCTGCCCTCGGCGCGTCTGCAGCGTATCGTCGAGCTCAGCCGCACGCCAGTACTGGTGTGCAGCGCCGCCTGTGCCGAGCAGGCGGGTCAGTTGCTCGACGAGCTGAGCGGGGCGGTACGGCCGAAGCTGCTGGTGTGGGAGGATATCCAGGCCAGCCAGGTCGCGGGCCACAACCCGGGTATCCACAGCGGGCCGGACAACCTGGCCTATGTGATCTATACCTCAGGCTCCACCGGGCTGCCCAAGGGCGTGATGGTCGAGCAGCGCGGCATGCTCAACAACCAGCTGAGCAAGGTGCCGTACCTGGCGCTGGACGAACACGACGTGATCGCCCAGACCGCCTCGCAGAGCTTTGACATCTCGGTGTGGCAATTCCTGGCAGCACCGCTGTTCGGGGCCAGTGTCGAGATCGTGCCGAATGCCATTGCCCACGATCCACAGGGCTTGCTGGCGCATGTCCAGGCCCGTGGCATCACTGTGCTGGAAAGCGTGCCTTCGTTGATCCAGGGCATGCTGGCCAACGACCACCAGGCGCTGGATGGCCTGCGCTGGATGCTGCCGACCGGCGAGGCGATGCCTCCGGAGCTGGCCGCCCAGTGGTTGGAGCGCTATCCGCAGATCGGCCTGGTCAACGCCTATGGCCCGGCCGAATGCTCTGACGATGTGGCGTTCTTCCGCGTCGATGCCGACTCGACCCGCGGCAGCTACCTGCCCATCGGCACCCCGACCGACAACAACCGCTTGTACCTCTACGGCGAAGAGCAGACGCTGGTACCGTTGGGCGCGGTAGGCGAGCTGTGCGTGGCCGGCACGGGTGTCGGTCGTGGTTATGTTGGCGATCCGGTGCGTACGGCCCTGGCCTTCATCCCGCATCCGCATGGCGCGCCGGGCGAGCGCCTGTATCGCACCGGCGACCTGGCGCGGCGCCGTGCCGATGGTGTGCTCGAATATGTCGGGCGTATTGACCACCAAGTGAAGATCCGCGGCTACCGTATCGAGCTTGGCGAAATCGAAGCGCGCCTGCATGAGCAGCCGCAGATTCGCGATGCGGCAGTCGGTGTCCAGGAGGGCGCCAATGGCAAGCATCTGGTTGGCTACCTGGTCGCCCACCAGGGCGTGGTGGCCGATGCGGGTCTGCTCGAGCAGATCAAGCAGCGTCTGCGTGCCGAGTTGCCGGAGTACATGGTGCCGCTGCACTGGGCCTGGTTCGATAACCTGCCGCACAATGCCAATGGCAAGCTCGATCGCAAGGCGCTGCCGGTCATCGAGATCGGTGGCCAGCACAGCCAGGACTACCTGGCGCCGCGCAGCGAGCTGGAAGAGACCCTGGCCGCTATCTGGGGCGAGGTGCTCAAGGCTGAGCGGGTCGGGGTGCGCGACAACTTCTTCGAACTAGGCGGGCATTCGTTGCTGGCCACGCAGATTGCCTCACGCGTGCAGAAGCGTCTGCAACTGAATGTGCCGCTGCGGGCGATGTTCGAGTGCAGCACCGTGGAAGAGCTGGCGGTGTATGTCGAAGGGTTGCAGGGCAGTGCGCTGGATGAGGATAAGGTGGATCGGTTGAGTGATCTGATGGCGGAGCTCGAGGGGCTTTGAGCAAAGAGGGGCGCGATGCGCCCCTCTTTTGTTGACGGTCAATTATTGGCATTGATAAAGGCCTCGTCGAATGTTGTTGCATGATGGCGAGTGAGGAATTGCTCTGCACTATCGAAGGCTTCCAACCGACGTTGAGTGAGCATGTAGAAGCGTCGACAATGCGCGGCTACCTCCTCTGGGTAGTGTGACGAGACCAGTACGCTCGCGCCGTCTGCGCATGCTCGGCTGATGCCTAGCCATATGAAATATCTGAACTCAGGGTCTACACCGGCAGTAGGTTCATCGAGAATAATCAGGTCGTTGTCCATTAACAGGAGCGTCAGCGTAAAGAAGCTCCGAATTTCTCCGTAACTACAGGTCGAGGCCTTTTTTTTGGAAATGTCGTGATATCGCTTCGACAGTGAGGTCGACCATTTGGCAAGCCGAGCCTCCAAATTGGACTGGCACGGTGGGATATGTGCATTTAAATGAGTGATGAGTCGGGAAACTTCGTGCATGCGAAGTGTAGGTGGCGGTGTAAGGGTCTGACTCAGGTACGCCTGACGCTTGGCCGAATTGATAATTCGGCCTTGCACTGGCGTCCTGAGTTTGCAGATGAGATCAAATAGCGTGGTTTTTCCCGCGCCGTTGCAGCCGAGAAGCCCCAAGCACTCACCAGACCTCAACGACAGGTTGATATTCTCCATAAGGGGTTTGTCGGGGTAGGCGAACGTCAAATTCTCTATCTTGAGTACAGGCATTTAATAACGACTCCAAACAGGTTGTATTCTAAAGTGCCGTGCGGTCAGATAAAGTGCTGGAAGCAATAATAAAAGCACCAGAGAAAAGCTAGCCAAGAGGGAAGAGCGCCCGAGGATTACCTGTCGACTGATGGCTAAAGGGTTGAGGAGGGTAATCCAGGATGGCGCGGCGCTCTCGTGAACGCCGCCGAGGTAGCCCGATAGCAACATGAGAAACGAGAGCAGTGAGAAGATAGTGCTCGCTGTGCTGAATCGAATAGGAAGCGCGGCAATAAACAGGCCAATCACCGTAAAGCCCAAATAGCTAACATAAAAACATATTAGTAGATGGAAGAGTTCGGGGGGCGAATAGCTTCCATAGAGTGGTTTGGTGATGATGTAGAAGAATGCCGAATAACCCAGGCTGATGAGCGAATAGCAGAGCGTGTGTGAGGTAAGGAACAGTCCTATTGCATTGGGTTGGTAGAGGAATGATCGATTGAAACCACTCTCTCTCCTACCGATAAGATAAAAGCTAAAGCCAAAAAAAGCGACGCTTGCAGAAATGTAGGAATAAAACCAAGCGGCGGCAGAAATGTAGTCATCGTAAACAGGGGAGGGAGATAGTTTGGCTTGGGTGGTCAGGGTGAACATCAAGCAAGGTGCCAGGGCAGTCCACAATAATGTGGTGGGGTCCCTCAAGTGTTCAAGTGTCAGTAGCTTTGTAAGTTGACAGGTGTTGATGACCCAGCTGTGTATGTTGTTTTCGGCTGTATTCATGGGAATGGAACCATGCTAGATAATTGGTGGGTCAATATTTCTTCGGAAAATTCGTGTGAGTAGGTGTTGCGAGTGTTGAAGTTTGTAGAGTTATTCATGTGAAGAAAAAAATGCGGCGAGAAATATTTGCAAAAGTACAGTGGTGAGTGTTTTGTGTGTGTGCTGGAGATGTAGAGATAGCCGTCAAGCCTTAAGTCGGTCAACGCTTTTTTTAGGTTGTGCAGGTTGAGCGGGGTGGGCGCTGTATTGGTATCACGTGGCCGGAAGAGAATGTTGGAAGTTATATTTTTATAGGTCTCATGGTGGTTGCAAGACAGAAAGTGTTTGAGGTAAGGGTCCTCAATGTTGCTCGATTGATCGGCTTCATCGAATGTTTGCATAAATCTAAATGTCTGCCAAAGCTCAAGAATTGATTTTTCTAGCGCTTCGCTCAGTGTGCTTGCGTATGACATTCCTGCACAGTATCGTACTTTTTCGTGTTGATACTTCGAGTTTCCGTAGCATAGGAGAACACAGTGTCCTGGAAACCGTTGGTCACTCAGATCGAGTGCACATACTTCGCCTGATTTTTTCAGTTCGTCCAATAGGATTGCACTGCTCCGTTCACTAAGGGCTTTATGGCATTTTTCGTGATTTATTATTCCTGTACAACTTTTGGTAAGCCAAAATCGAAGCAAAAATTGTCGCTCTATTGATTCCTTTAATGCACCTACCATTGCATTTTCTAGAGTGATGTGCGTACTGCAGCCGCAGGTGTCTCTGATAGGATAAATGCAGTCGTCTATCTGATTGGTACGTGAAAAGATAGAAATACATGCAGTGGGAACCTTACAAGCTGTGAGATCTTTTAGTCGGTACGCCCGTGTGAGATCAAAGTGGTGGGATTCCAGATTGATATAAAAATCTTTGGATGTGGTTTGGGTGAATGCATCTATAAAGCTTTTGCATTCTTCGCGGGTTAAGACAGAAGCAAGACTGCCCGACTCATGAACAGGGACGTCAAGATAAAAGTGTTTTCTTTCAAACTGCTCCCCGATTGCAGAAGAAATAACAGTGTTTGACCAGCTGCTACTTGAGCCGTACGTTCCCCAACGACTTCCGCACTCTACGCTGTGTGGAAAGTGAGTGGCTGCATTGGGACGAAGTAATTCGAAATCAGCAAAGGAAGGGGAGTGTACATCTCTGAAGTGATTCATAGTCTCATCCTATTAACTGAACGCAGGCAGGTAAAAACAATGATGGGTTAAGATGAAGTTCCTTTGTCACCTGGTGGTCTGTGAAGCCAGACCAAGGCCGACTTCTAAAATGGTTTTCTTTACAGCAAAGATCCACGAGCATGTACATGGATCCTGTTTCCATGAGCGCCAGGCGATATCCTCGATAGCGGTATTTGAACAAGCTTTTTGGAACATAGATGAAGTATATCAACGCCAGTGTCGGAGTTCCTATGTCGTTCACAAGTGGAGTGATAGCGCGAGACAGGTTGGTGCAATTGATCTTGGGGCTATGTACTTCTAATGCTCTGGAGTCTGGTAGTAGGTGCAGTGCGCCACTGTCGCTTGGCCAGTTTTTTATTGAATTATTTAAGTTTACGCAAAAAACCTCTACTGGATAGAGTGCTCCTCCACTCGGGTAGCCTCGCTTATGAGTGTTTTCTTTGGAAACTAACGGCCTTAGTAAGTTGAGTACGTTTTCGAAGGTTATCACTCGGCTTTCAAAGTGTTCGCAAGAATCCAAGCGACGAAGAGGGTGAGGCGCTGGGAGCGGCGGAATATTGCCGTGATGCTCGGTTTCAAGGGTGTCAAGCTTGAGTTCGTTGCCTGTGAGCTTTTTGAGATCCATCTCGGGAATGTGATGCAGAGTGCTGAGATGCCGTGTAGCTTCATGCAGTGTATAATTCCCCTTTGAATGAAAAATTAGTGTTTCATCGAGCACGTTGTGAGGCATGAATTTCAAATATTGATCATGGTTGACGATCATGGCTTTGGCTCCAAGCACTGGCAAAAGGGCCAATGAATACTAGTGTCTTCAATGATGTGCCCGGTTTCTAGGTTTAGTGTTCTGGAAGCAAGTACTCTATCTTGGGTTATTTTGAATTTTGGCGCTTCAGTCATCTTAGATACAAATACTGTGAGCATGCCGAGTATGAGGGATTTCTGTAGGGCATCAATATTAGCTGTAGGTAGATCAATATCGTTTAATTGACAGAATGACCAGATTTTTGACCAGTGATGGTGGCTTGGTTTCAGTCGTTCGTAGTAAGCTACTCGATCAAGCGTGCAAAATGCGCAAGGGTTTCCGATAGAAGGGACGTGGCACTCTGTTAAATGGAAAAAGTTTCCACTAGCGAATCCTATCACTGCGCCGCAGGTTGGATTTCTATCCAATATCTTTATGTAAGCTTCTCTAAGTTGGTTGGGGTTTATTTTTAGAAATGCAAAAATAAATATTTCTTTCGATCGTCCGTCTGGTATATCGCACGGTGAAGATTTGGAAGGGTTGATCGATATATTTGAGTGTTTCAGGTGTGCTTCTATTTCTTGGCTGATAGGTATGTCGGTGAATAATGTTGCGCTGTTGAAGTAGGGGTGGCTGGTTTTTTCTTCGATTACTTTTATTGATTTTAGAAATTCAATTGCTGGTATGGGTTGAAGCTTTTCATTGGTGGCCAGCTGTTCAAGTTTTTTAGTGTCTATGTAGTTTGAAGGGGCTTCCTTGAGCTTTTGGAGTATGTTGATGATTTTTGTTTCATGGATTTTAGTAAATCCGGCGGCTGAAAATATAATTGGAGCGGGTTCGAAGTTAAGTATTTCGTAGTTGTGAACTCTAATGAATTTCATATGCTTTCCAGAGTTTTTAGACGGGCACCTTGTGTGAGCAAAGGTGCCCGCATTTCTATTATTTTTCTTGGGTCGTATCTACACGGATGGCATTACCGCCACTACCCCCGCTTCCTCCGCTGCCCCCGCTACAACCGCCGCCACCGCCGCAGCCGCCACTACCGCCACAACCGCCAGCACCTCCAGAACCACCAAAAAACTCTGCTTCTACATCGCAGTGGTCCTCGGAACTCAACTTCATGAGGGTTACGCCAAATTGCTCGTTCATTTTTCACCTTTTTTGTTAGACCCCGCAGTTGGGGTGGTGAAAGGTTTAGTTGTCATTTAAGGCGTGGTCAATAGAGGTCACTTTTCTTTTTGTCGGGTGGGTGTTTAATAGGCTATTTTTTTGTGGGTAATTTCTTGCGTGAGGTCCTAGGTAACCTATGAAAAACGTGTAAGAGAATTCCTATGAGCTGGAATCTCTTGCTTCTTGTTTTTTGCTGTACGCCAATTCGATGTGCGCTGTAGGTGGCTTCTAGTTCTGTTGTGAGTAATTTGCTTGGTTTTTATGTTCTTCTAGTCATGGTTTTTACTTGAAGTTATTTCAAAGTGCTACGTAACAGAACTCTGCCTTCCGTCTGCGTACCGGGTTACTGGAGTACATGGTGCCGCTGCACTGGGCCTGGTTCGATAACCTGCCGCACAATTCCAATGGCAAGCTCGATCGCAAGGCGCTGCCGGTCATCGAGATCGGTGGCCAGCACAGCCAGGACTACCTGGCGCCGCGCAGCGAGCTGGAAGAGACCCTGGCCGCTATCTGGGGCGAAGTGCTCAAGGCTGAGCGGGTCGGGGTGCGCGACAACTTCTTCGAACTGGGCGGGCACTCGTTGCTGGCCACGCAGATTGCCTCACGCGTACAGAAGCGTCTGCAACTGAACGTGCCACTGCGGGCGATGTTCGAGTGCGGCACCGTGGAAGAGCTGGCGGCGTATGTCGAAGGGTTGCAGGGCAGTGCGTTGAATGAGGATAAGGTGGATCGGTTGAGTGATCTGATGGCGGAGTTGGAAGGTTCGTAACAGGCCACGACACCAGCGCGGGCAAGCCGCGCTGGTGTCGTGCTGTATTTAACGCTATGCGTTGTTGATGCTCTTTCTACGCATGCTACGCCTGGAATCGCCCATTCTTTTTCTTACCGTCGAAGAGTTACTTGACAGCGTTGAAGAGCTACTGGATAGGCTTGAGCGCCGACTGGAGTTTGAATCATCGTTGGGGGTGTCAGGAAATAGTGTCTCCCGGTTGAGAGTATTCTCTTCGCTCGATGTGCTGTGCGTGCGAGCCAGTGTCGTCCCTTGTTGAGTATCATTTGTATCGGGGTCGTCAATATTGATGGCGAGGTGCTGCGGTGCAGAGAAGTCCTCTTCTGCGTTGGTATGTGCCGATGGAGCAGGCAGGGCGGCCATCTCTATAGCGTCGTGCGTATTCGGGCGCTGTTCCCCATGTCTGGGAGAGTGTGGTCTGCTAATGGCGTTCTGGTGAACGAAGTTTTCGCCCCCCGCGGGGTTTTGATTATCGGGTGATTGAGCATCATTTTCGAACGGGGGAGCCTCGTCAGATTCCAACTGAGTACGGCGAATTTGTTCAGCTTCACGTTGTTTCTTAAACAGCCGATATTGTGCAGAATGTTGGGTCCCGATCGCTGTCATGGAGGAAAACAAGGTTAAATATTGCACGGAGGAATCATTGGGGGAGATCCAGCCCAAGAACATTAAAGTAATCACAATAAAGATGTTAAGCACCCTTAGTCCGCTGGATGCAACATGGAGGCGGCCACCCGATTCTCTCCAGTGCTTCCATAAGGGAGCTGTCAGTGATGTTCCGTTTCTCTCTGCATCTTTGAGTTGGTAGTAGAGGGGTTGGTTGTTCGTGATAAGCGTCGCTATGTTCAGCAGAAGCAGCCAGATGGCAAATATTTCTAAGAGTACAGTCATAAGGGTCTCTGCTGGAGACATCCCCGTAGCGTCACGAAAGCGCAGTGGATTATTTCTATTCGTCCGATACAGATTCGGGCCATCAATAAGCCCACCGGGATCGGCACTCAGCCATCGGCCCAACCCCGTCTGATAGTATCGCCAGCCGTAGTAGTAAAGACCGCTGGCATCGAGCTCCTTGCCGGCATGACGCGACGTACGTTGGGTTAATCCGTCGACTTCCGCTGCTTGCTCATCCAGACCAGCTGTTTCGCCATAGGGGGTGTATTCCTCACGCGAGACGATGTTTCCCACCTCGTCCGTTTCTCCCGCACTGCTGCCCAGATGGTCGCTAAACCCATAGCGCAGGTTAACATCGGTATTCAGGCGATTTTGAATCCAACGCACCTGCTCTATTTCGATGATTACCACATGCTTGAGTGCCAGGGGCTGGCCTTCGAGCGTGCGCAGGCGTACTTCGCAGTCATCGACGTAGGTCGTCAGGGTGGTCTGAATTCCGTTGGCCGTGTGCACAGTACTGATCTTGCGACGTCGGGTGCCGCCATTGGCGTATCGGTATTGCTCGATATCATCTGCCGCACCGCTGGCGCGTTTGACCAGCGGCACCTGGCCCAACTGGTGATCGGCCAACCAAGCCAGTGCCCGGCCATCGACCAATTGTTTCTGCAGGCCGCCAGGCAGGAAGCCGTTGTCTGGTGTCAGTCCGTGGCTCTGGGGCATTGCGCGGTTGCTCTGGGTCGACACACGCAGGTGCTGGGTGCGCTGGCCGGCACCACCGTTGTGACTCAAGGTGACCAGGTTGTCACCGTCGTCGTATTCATAGCGTTCGCTGTAGGGTGTCCAGACTTTGCCGCCCTGGCGGTCGGACGGTCCGAAGGAGGGGGACCAGTAGGTGCCGACCGGGCTGCGCTCGCGCCCGCTTGCCTCGATCAGGCGGTAGAGGGTGTCGTAGGTGTATTTGCGCAGGCCGTCGGCCTGCTGGTTGTCATGCCACTGAGGGTCGGCACCTTGGTCATCGAGGGCGAGGATGTTGCCTGCGGGATCGTAGCCATAGTGCAGGTCGCTGATCAGCAGATAGCCCTGCGCATGGTTACTTGGGCGCTCCGTGCGATGTTGAATCAGGCGCTGACTGGTGGGCGAGTAGTCGTAGAGGTCGACCACACCATTGCCAGACATCTGCGCCACGACCAAGCCATCGGCCCTGCGTGTGACAGCCGCGAGCGCCACGGCCTCCTTGGCACCCTGACGCAAATGCATCTGGCGTACTGCGCCACTGACGTCCAGTGTCTTCGAGCTCGTTACCCCGGCCGCGTTGGTGCGTACCAGCATATCGCCCGCTGCGTTGTATCGGTTAAGGGTAATCAGTACGTCCTCTTCCAGATCATCTTCACTGCTGCCCGCCCAATCGGGTTGTTCAGCTTGAGGCTGCAGCAGTTGTTGCCGGGTTTCGAGAGGTGCGCTGGTCAGTGATAGCAAGGCTGTGAGAGTCAGGCCTGCGTTGTCGAAATGCTTGAGCGTCGCGCCTGCCAGGTTGCGCTGGCGTTCGGGGGCAGTGGCGGGTGCATACACCAGGCGCTCGCGCATACGGGCGATGCCAGCGGCCGGATGTTCGAAGATCGCGCTTTTGCGCCCGCCTTGTTCAGGGGCTTCGTAGGTATGTCTGTGGTGGGTGCCCTGGGCGTTGCAGGTCCACAGCGGCCGACCAGTGGCATCATCAAGCGACAGTGAGGTATCGCCGTCGGTCGTATGCAGCTTCAATTGTTGGCCGCCGAGGCTGGTTACCGTCGTAGCATCGGCCAGCGTCGGTGCCCCTGCCGATACCTGCAGCGCTCGGGCACCGAACTGGCGGACGGTGCGGGTCAGTGGGTCTGCATGGGTGCGGTTACGCAGCAGTTTTGCTGCGGGTATGTCTGCTCCATCCTGTGGGGAGCGCAGCAGGCGCAGCGTCACCGTAGCGCCTGCGGCACTGGACAGCACCGTTACGTCCGGAGTTTCGGCATGGTAGCGCGCAGCGTTTATGGCAGGCATCGGCAATCCCTCGTCTCATCGCCTCCAGTTCACCGATCGCGCAGACGCGAGCGTTCGATAAGGCGAGTCTAGGGAGGCTGCGTCGGTCTTGCACCTGACAGATTTATCAGGTCAACGCTTGCCCAGAATCTTGCCGAGCATTTCCGGGCGCGGCGCGCCCTGTTGGCTCTGCAGTTGTCCGTGTTCATCCTGGTAGAAGATCGCGGGCGTCGCGCCCAACCCCATTTCTTCCATCAACGCCTGGTTGGCTGCGAGTTGCTTCTGTGTGGCTTCGGGAATTGTGTCCAGTGCCTTGAGCGTGCTGGACTTGCCGGCGCTTTCGTGGTCTTGCAGTGCCTTGGCAGGGTCTTTTGCCGACAACAGCGCTGCGGATTTGCCCGGGCTGTCCGGGCGGATGATGCCGACCATGATATGGCGCAGTTGCACCTTGCCCGACTCGACCCAGGGCCGCGCCTGTTGCCAGAACATGTTGCAGTACGGGCAGTTGGGGTCGCTGAACAGGTAGACGATACGTGGCGCATCGGTCTTGCCGTCCTGGATCCAGGCGGTCTTTTCCATCTTCGCCCAGATTTCCTTGCTCATCGGTGTGTAGACCAACTTGTCCAACGGTTCGGCGCTCAGGTCCTGGCCTTGTTCATCGAAAAGGCTGCCAACCAGCACGTGCTTGCCGTCGGGCGTCAAGTACAGGGCGATGCCGTTGTTGTGGTACTCGGCGGCATAACCGCGCAGGCCATTGGGCGCGTCGAAAGTACCCTTGATTACCGCGCCCTTGGCTTCCATCTGCTGGATCGCCTTTGGCCAGGGCTCGGCCTGCGCCAGGGGCGCGACGAGCAGGGCCAGGGAGAGGGGCAGGAGAGCAGTCAGTCGCATGTCATTTTCCTTGTACGGCGGGGGCGGGCGCTACGGCCCGCTCTAAAGGCTCCAGGGCGTTGTGCAGGCTGGCGCGGGATAGCTCGCCGAGGTGGCTGCCGACCAGGCGTCCCTCGGCGTTGTAGAACAGGGTGGTGGGCAGGGCCATGGAGCCGACCCGTTGCGCCAGTTGCCCGCTGCCGTCGAACAGCACGTGATTCAGGCTCAGGCCGGTCGTGGCCAGGAAGGTACTGACGCTCTCTGGTGTTTCGCCTTGGTTGACGAACAGGAAGGTCACGTCGGGGTAGTCGCTCTGGGCCTGTTGCAGCACAGGCATCTCACGCCTGCACGGTGGGCACCAGGTGGCCCAGATGTTGATGACCAGTGGTGTGCCGCGGTAGCTGTGCAGGGCCACCGATTCGCCGCTGGCGTTTTGCAGGCTCAGTTCGGGCAGCTCGGTGCCTTTGCTGTACAGGTGGCTGCCCAGGCTCGCCAGCCCCCAGAACAGTGCGCCGCTGAACAGCGCCCAGCCCAGCGGGCGGCGCAGCCCCGGTCGGCGGCGACCCTGCCACAAGGCAGCAGCGATGAGTCCCGCCAGGCCACTCCAGAGCTGGAAGCCGCCATCGCGAATGTCGATGATCTGCACAGGGTCATCGCGGTACATCGCCCAGTACTCCAGGACGAAGCCCGCACGGGCGCAGAGGAGCCCGACCAGAAACAGGTTGAACAGCGCCGATTCGGGGCTCTCGCCGCCACGGCGAGCGACCCACCAGCCGACCAGGCAGGCGATGCCCAACGCTGCAAGCAACAGCAGGTGGTTCAAGGCCATGGTCAGCGGCCCCAAGGTTACCGTCAGCATCAGCCTTGACTCCTGGTCTGGGCCCAGTGTTGCAGGAATGCACCGGCGTCGATTTCACCGGTGATGCGTCGGGCGCGCCGCTCGTCACCTTCCGGGCCGATCCAGATCAGGCTGGGCGGGCCTGGAACCTGGTAGCGCTGCAGCAATTCGCGGCTGGCGGGGGTGTCGGCGGTGACATCCAGGCGCAGCAGTTGCACGCCGTCGAGGCTGGCCTGGACATCGCCGCGGGCGAACACCTGTTTCTCCATCACTTTGCACGATACGCACCAGTCGGCGTAGTAGTCGACCAGCACCCACTGGTTGCGTGCCTTGGCGGCATCCAGTTCACGCTGCAGGTCCTGTGGGGTGTTGACGGTGATGACCCGTGCATCGTGGACATTACCGGCGGTTGTCGTGCCGCCGCCGGTGAAGGGCTGCAGCGGTTGCCAGAGATCGTTGCCTCCTGCGGCGGCACCGACCAGCAGCAGGCCACCCCAGAGGCTACCGAGTAACGGTAGGGCGCGCAGCGCCGGTAGACGCTGCAGGGCAGGCCAGGCCGCCCAGGCCAGGGCAATCAGCCAGGCGCCGACCAGTGCCAGCAGCAGCGGCTCGGGCAGCAGGCTGCGTAAGGTGTACAGGGCCATGGCCAGGAAGACGAAGCCGAACACGCCCTTGACCAGGTTCATCCAGGCTCCGGGGCGTGGCAGGTAGCGGTTGCCCAGGGTGACCAACAGCAGCAGCGGTACGCCCATGCCCAGCCCCAGGCTGAACAGCACCAGTGCGCCTTGCACCACATCGCCGCTCTGGGCGATATAGAGCAGGGCACCGGCCAGTGGCGCGGTCATGCACGGCCCCATCAGCAGGCCAGAGAGCGCGCCAAGCAACGCTGCGCCATACAGGTTGCCGCCACGTGTTCCCTGACCTGCACGATCGAGGCGATCACGCACGGCGGCGGGCAGTTGCAGTTCGAAGGCGCCGAACATCGGCAGGGCGAGCAACACGAACAGACCCGCCAGGCTGCCCAACAGCCAAGGTTGTTGCAGCCACGCCTGGAGGCTCGCGCCGAGCAATGCCGCGACCACACCCAAGGCGGCGTACACCAGCGCCATGCTCAATACATAGACCCCGGCCAGCACCCAGCCGCGTCGGGCACTTGCGCCATTGCCCATGACCAGTCCGGCGAGGATGGGCAGCATCGGCAGGGAGCAGGGGGTGAACGCCAGCAGCAGTCCCAGGCCGAAGAAGGCCAGCAGGCTCCAGGCCAGGCTGCTGTGTTGCAGGCCGCTGGCCAGGGCCTGGTCGCTGGCTTGTCCGCTGTCGGCTGCGGCTGGCGCAGAGAGCGCAGGCTGGCCGCCCAGGTCGATCACCGTAGTTTGCGGTGGATAGCACAGCCCGGCATCGGCGCAGCCCTGCCAGCCCAGTCGCAGTTCTCCAGTGGCATTGGCGGGCAGCAGCAATTGGAGTTCGGTGCGGTAGACGGCGCTATCACCGAAGAACTCATCGTGATGGTTGAGGGCAGGAGGCAGTTGCGGTTGCTGATCGACGGGAATGCCGTCGAATTTGAGGCGCTTCTGGTAGAGGTAGTAGCCGTCCTTGATTTGGAAATAAAGGCGCATCTGCCCGGAGGGCAGGCGATCCTGACTCAGGACGAAAGCCTGGTTCACCGGCAGGAAATCCGACTTGGGAGCGAAGGGATTGGCCTGGAGCGGGCCGGCGAGCAGGAATGTCAGGAAGAGCAGGAGAACACGCATGTCGACGCCTTGGCAGTGCATTGAGTGCACCATGCTGGAGCAGGCTGATTAACCGAAAGTTAACCCGGTTCGACATGAGGCCCTGCCGGTTGTTCCGGCAGGGCCTTGGTCGGGTCACATGTCGTCGAAGTAGCGCTCGTGCCAGTCCACCAACGGTTGTGGTGCGTTCAGTTTCTGGCCATAGATCACCGAGTAGGACAGCACGTTCTGCACATACTGACGTGTCTCGTCGAACGGAATCGACTCGACCCAGACATCGAAGCTCAGGTGCTTGGCGCCCTTGAGCCACTGACGTACGCGACCGGGGCCTGCGTTGTAGGCGGCCGACGCCAGCACGCGGTTGCCGTTGAACTGGCCGTGTACCTGGCTCAGGTAGGCGGCGCCGAGCTGGATGTTCTTGTCCGGATCGAGCACCTGCGCAGGTGAGGCCAGGGGGATGCTGAACTTGCGCGCGGTCTCCTTGGCGGTTCCTGGCATCAGTTGCATCAGGCCGCTGGCGCCCACCGGCGAGCGGGCATCGTCCATGAAGGCACTTTCCTGGCGGGTGATGGCGAACACCCAGCTGGAGTGCAGGCCGCGGACCTTGGCTTCACGTACCAGGGTATCGCGGTGAGCCATCGGGAAGCGGATGTCCAGGTCGTCCCAGTACTTGGCCTGGCTGATGGTGCGAATGGCCGGGAAGTACCAGCGCAGGTCGTAGGCCAGGCGGGCCTGGGCGACCATTTCGTCACGGTTGAAGTGGCGGCTGACGTGGTACCACTCGCGGCGCCCTTCGACGATCTGGCCACGGGCGTGGAACTCCAGGGCGCGGCGCACGCCGGGGGTGTTGCGCACCTTGTTGATCAACTGCTGGCTTAGCACCAGAGGCTTGTTGTTGAGCTGGTAAGGTGTCTGCGCGCGGTCGGCAGCAAGGAAGCCATAGAAGTCGCGCTCACGCGAGACATTCTTGTAGAGCAGTGGGATCTGCGGGTTGTTCGGTTGTGCCAGCTCCAGGCTGCGCGCCTGCCAGTAACGCCAACGGCTGCTGTCGGCCAGATCCTGGGGCAGGCGGCGGCTCAGTTCGTAGGCTTCTTCCCAGCGCCCGAGACGCAGGAGCAGGCGCATGCGCCATTCGCTGACGGTGTTGTCGCGCAGTTCCGGGTCGTAGCGGGTCATCAGGTCGAGGGCGCGCGGATCGTAGCGCCGCGCTAGCGTGAGGCCGATCTCGCGGGCGATGG
This sequence comes from Pseudomonas sp. SYWMCR5, assembly GCF_057197165.1. Classification (NCBI taxonomy): domain Bacteria; kingdom Pseudomonadati; phylum Pseudomonadota; class Gammaproteobacteria; order Pseudomonadales; family Pseudomonadaceae; genus Pseudomonas; species Pseudomonas sp. SYWMCR5. The sequence goes on along the minus strand of NZ_JBXUNH010000001.1, from coordinate 182,486 downwards.
CGACCTTCTCGTCGCGGGAGAAATGCATGCGTTGTGCGTAGTCGTCGAGCAGTGCCATGGCTTGCTCGGGATCCTGCCGCGCCAGGCGGCGCAGGCCGAGGCTGACCACATCGGACATCGCCTCGTTGACCGGGGTGAAGCGCGAAGGCTGCTTGAGCAGCTCGGGCTTTTGCGCCACGTCGACCAGCAGCTTGCCCTGTGGGCCGAGTGTGGTGAGCGTTTGCACCAGGTTGTTGGCCAGGCTGTAGTTGCGCGCCTCGGCCGCCAGTTTGGCGCGCTGCCAGCGGCGAGCCTCGGTGAGCTGGCCTTCTGCGGCCCACAGGCCGAACAGGGTATCGCAGGCCGCAGGTTGCGACTTGCCGACGTTCCACAGTTTTTCGGCGGTGGCGAAGCCTTCGGCGCGCAGCCCGTTGGTCAACTGGTACTGGCCGTTGAGGCAGTCCAGTTCTGTGAAGTTCAGCTTCGGGTCATAGTATTTGGCGAAGGTCTTCCAGTCGCCGCGTTCGGCCTGCCAGCGCAACCAGCGCAGTTTCATCCAGTTGGCCTGGGGCAGGTCGCCGTGCTTGGCGAGGAAGCCTTCGATTTCCTCGTTGCTGGCAGTCTTCAGCCGCGCGGTGAGTTCGTCGTAGGCCAGGTAGGGTGTGAGCGGATAGTCGCTGAGCGCTTGGGCATAGCGCAGGTAGGGGCCCTTGTCGCCTTTGGCGAGGGCACGCTTGGCCTCGTCGTAGTACTGGCGCTGCTGGGTGATGTCGATGGCCTGTGCAGCACTCGCGGTCGTGGCGGTGAGCACCAGGCAGGAAACGAATTGGAACAGGCGGCTGCGCATGATACGTCCGGGCAGTTGAACCATGAAAAGTGACGGCGAAGCCAGCACTGTTGAAATCTTGTTTCCTTAGCTTAGCCGTTTGCCTGCGGTGGATGAAAGCATTGGGCTTGTATCGAATCGTTAACGCCGACCACGCGTCGCCAAGCGCGCGCCGTCATCGCATCTGGAATGTCACGCAGGGGCGAAGTAGGCGTGAAAGTCAGGTAGAATGCGCGCCCGGTTTTTGGAGATGATCATGACCCTGCTCAAATTCAGCGATGTGTCCCTCGCGTTCGGCGCCATGCCGCTGCTGGACAAAGTGTCCTGGCAGATCGCCCGTGGCGAGCGGGTGTGCATCATCGGCCGCAACGGCACCGGCAAGTCGAGCATGCTGCGCCTGGTCAAGGGTGAGCAGAAACCCGACGAAGGGGAAATCTGGCGTGCGCCGGCACTGAAGATCGGTGAGCTTCCGCAGGAGTTGCCGGTGGCCGACGATCGCAGTGTGTTCGATGTGGTCGCCGAGGGCCTCGACGGCGTCGGTGCGCTGCTCGCCGAATATCACCACCTGAGCCAGAACATCCAGAATGATGCCGACCTGGACAAGCTGATGCATGTCCAGCACGAGCTGGAGGCCCGCGACGGCTGGCGTCTGCAGCAGGTCGTGGAGAGCACCCTGAGCCGCCTGCAGCTGCCGGCCGACAAGACCCTCGCCGAGCTGTCCGGCGGCTGGCGCCGTCGCGTGCTGCTGGCTCAGGCTCTGGTGTCCGAGCCTGACCTGCTGCTGCTCGACGAACCGACCAACCACCTGGACATCGGTGCCATCGCCTGGCTCGAAGAGGCCCTGAGCGGCTTCAACGGCGCCGTGTTGTTCATCACTCACGACCGCTCGTTCCTGCAGAACCTGGCCACGCGGATCCTCGAGCTGGACCGCGGCGGGCTGATTGACTGGAACGGCGACTACGCCAGCTTCCTGGTGCACAAGGAGGCTGCGCTGGCCGCCGAGGAAACCGCCAATGCGCTGTTCGACAAGCGCCTGGCCCAGGAAGAGGTCTGGATCCGCCAGGGCATCAAGGCCCGGCGTACCCGTAATGAAGGTCGTGTGCGTGCCCTCAAGGCCCTGCGCGTGGAGCGCAGCGAGCGTCGCGAGCGCCAGGGCAGGGCGAACATCCAGATCGAGGTCGCCGACAAGTCCGGCAAGCAGGTGATGGTGCTGGAAAACGTCAGCTTCGCGCACCCTCAGGGGCCGAAGCTGGTCAAGGATTTCTCCATGGTCCTGCAGCGCCAGGACCGCATCGGCCTGCTCGGCGCCAACGGCACCGGCAAGACCACCCTGCTCAAGCTCATGCTGGGTGACCTGGAGCCGACCGCCGGCAAGGTCGATCGCGGCACCAAGCTGGAGGTGGCCTACTTCGACCAGATGCGTCACCAGCTCGACCTCGAGAAGACGGTGATCGACAACCTCGCCGAAGGTCGCGACTTCATCGAGATCGATGGTCAGAATCGCCACGTGTTGAGCTACCTCGGAGACTTCCTGTTCAGCCCCCAGCGTGCACGCACGCCGGTCAAGGCGCTGTCTGGTGGTGAACGTGCGCGTCTGTTGCTGGCCAAGCTGTTCAGCAAACCGGCCAACTTGCTGGTGCTGGACGAGCCGACCAACGACCTGGACGTCGAGACGCTCGAGCTGCTTGAGGAAGTGCTGTCCAACTTCAAGGGTACGGTACTGATGGTCAGCCACGACCGGGCCTTCCTCGACAACGTGGTCACCAGCACCCTGGTGTTCGAGGGTGAGGGCAAGGTGCGTGAGTACGTGGGTGGCTATGAAGACTGGATCCGCCAGGGGGGCTCGCCGAAGCTGCTGGGCGTGACCGAGAGCAAGGGCGGCAAGTCCGAGCTCAACAGTGCGGTGGTCGAGAAGGTTGCGGTCGAGGTCGCCCCGGAGCCCGTGGCGCCTGTGGTGGCCGACAGCAGCAAGAAAAAGCTGAGCTACAAACTGCAGCGTGAGCTGGAGATGCTGCCTGGGCAGATCGATGCGCTGGAGCAGAAGATGGCGGTGCTGCAGGAAGAGGTGAATGCGCCTGGCTTCTATCAGCGGCCGATTGGCGAAACGTCGGACGTGCTGGCCAAGCTCGAGACGTTGCAGGCTGAGCTGGATGTGCTGGTCGAGCGCTGGGCCGAGCTGGAAGGTTGAGTCGATCGAGCCGGCCCTATCGCGGGACACGTCGCAGCGATAGGGCCGGCTCGGGCTATATCATTCTTTCTTCTGCAACCGCACCGCCAGCACATCGCACGGTGCTCCATGCAGGACGTCATTGGCCGTGGAGCCCAGTAGCAGCGCCAGGCCATGGCGGCCATGGCTGCCGACCACGATCAGGTCGCACTTCTGATCCTTGGCCAGTTGGTGGATTTCCTGGCGCGGCTGGCCGTAGGTCAGGTGCGAATCGCCGCGATTGATGTCTGGATATTTGTTGAACAGGCGATCCATGCGTTCCTTGGCCTGGTCGAACTGCTGTTGCTGCAGTTGCGACAGGTCCATCGGCACGTCGCCACCAAATGCCATGGCCATCGGCTCGACGATATGCACCAGCGAGACCTTGGCGTTCGACGGTTTCGCCAGTGCCATGGCACGTTTGATCACTGGGTCGCATTCTTCGGTCAGGTCGACGGCAACCAGAAGATGTTCGTAGGACATGAGCGGCACTCCTGACAATCGCAATAGTGAAAGTATGGTCGCTTTCTGGCAGGCCTTGCGTGAAAAAGACTAACCCGCTCATTTGCAACGCTTTATGGGAACTACAGATATGACGGTATGGCTGGTGGTGTCAATCCTTGCGCTGATTCTCAGCCCGCTGGCCTGGTTGCGACCGTCGCGCAAGCAGAGCGAACAGATGAGCCTGCGCCTGGAGGGGCGGCGCATGGGTCTGGCGATGCAGCTGGCGCCCCAGGAGTGGCCGCACTGGCTGGAAAACCAACCGCCAAGCCCGTGCCCACAGTACTACCGCGGGCGGCGCAAGGGGCGAGAGGATAGCTGGTGCTACTGGCAGGTCAGCCCGGGCGTGTGGTGGAACAAATGGCGCGAACCCTGCCAGGAGCCACGTCTGGCGGAGTGTTTTGCGCGGTTGCCGGCCAGTGTCTACAAGGTGGAGGCCGATACCCGCATGATCGCCTTGTACTGGAGCGAGCGCGGCGAAAAATCTGTATTGCAGGATATTGCCCACACCCTCGAAACCCTCGCCTGAGGCATGCGCAAAAAAAAGTGGGAGCAGGGCAACCCTGATCCCACAGTGGTGAAGCTGGCCAGGCAGGCCGGGAAAACATTCGATTCGAGGGCAGTGTAGACCCTTGTCTCCAATGTGCACATGAAAAATCAGCAGGCTGGCAGCGCAACTGACCCCACCAGCCATTGGCCGATCGTCGACATGAATGATCGACAATCACTGTCATCATGTTTTATCCCCTGGTGTTACAAAATGACTGGAAAGTCGCGTTTTCCGGGTGCTTTCGAGCATTTGACAACGCCGACCTTTTCGGAGAATGTGTGCGTACCCAAATCAAACGGGCGTATGAATTGAGCGTTTGTATGTTCACATCGCTCGTACAGAATCCCGACTAGCGCGCTGACGGGTGTGCCTGGGGGAGGGGCGTAAAGCCGGCCTTCCTGCCAGTGATCGGCGTGTACAGTTCAGCTTCCATATCGTGGAGATCAGTTGATGATTTACGAAGGTAAAGCCATCACGGTTAAGGCTCTTGAAAGCGGCATCGTCGAACTGAAGTTCGACCTCAAGGGTGAGTCCGTCAACAAATTCAACCGCCTTACCCTGAACGAGCTGCGTCAGGCCGTAGACACCATCAAGGCCGACGCCTCCATCAAGGGTGTGATCGTCAGCAGCGGCAAGGACGTGTTCATCGTCGGTGCCGACATCACCGAATTCGTCGACAATTTCAAGCTGCCCGAAGCCGAGCTGGTGGCCGGCAACCTGGAAGCCAACCGTATCTTCAGCGACTTCGAAGACCTCGCGGTGCCAACCGTCGTGGCCATCAACGGCATCGCCCTGGGCGGCGGCCTGGAAATGTGCCTGGCGGCGGATTACCGCGTCATGTCCAGCAGCGCCAAGATCGGCCTGCCGGAAGTCAAGCTGGGCATCTACCCGGGCTTTGGCGGCACCGTTCGCCTGCCGCGTCTGATCGGCTCGGACAATGCCATCGAGTGGATCGCCTCGGGCAAGGAAAACCGCGCCGAAGACGCCCTGAAAGTGGGCGCCGTCGATGCCGTGGTCGCCCCTGAGCTGCTGCAGGCCGGTGCCCTGGACCTGGTCAAGCGCGCCATCAGCGGAGAGCTGGACTACAAGGCCAAGCGTCAGCCCAAGCTCGAGAAGCTCAAGCTCAACGCCATCGAGCAGATGATGGCCTTCGAAACCGCCAAGGGCTTTGTCGCCGGTCAAGCCGGCCCGAACTACCCGGCTCCGGTCGAAGCCATCAAGACCATCCAGAAGGCCGCCAACTTTGGCCGTGACAAGGCCCTGGAAGTCGAAGCCGCAGGCTTTGCCAAGCTGGCCAAGACTTCGGTCGCCGAGAGCCTGATCGGCCTGTTCCTGAACGATCAGGAGCTCAAGCGCAAAGCCAAGGCCCATGACGAGATCGCCCGTGACGTGAAGCAGGCTGCCGTACTCGGCGCCGGCATCATGGGTGGCGGTATCGCCTACCAGTCGGCGGTCAAGGGCACGCCGATCCTGATGAAGGATATCCGTGAAGAAGCCATCCAGCTGGGCCTGAACGAAGCGTCCAAGCTGCTTGGCAAGCGCGTCGAGAAAGGTCGCCTGACCCCGGCGAAGATGGCCGAGGCACTCAACGCCATTCGCCCGACCTTGTCGTATGGCGATTTCGCCAACGTCGACATCGTCGTCGAGGCCGTGGTCGAGAACCCAAAGGTCAAGCAGGCGGTGCTGGCCGAGGTGGAAGGGCAGGTCAAGGAAGACGCGATTCTGGCGTCGAACACCTCGACCATTTCGATCAACCTGCTGGCCAAGGCCCTCAAGCGTCCGGAAAACTTCGTTGGCATGCACTTCTTCAACCCGGTGCACATGATGCCGCTGGTCGAAGTCATTCGTGGCGAGAAGTCCAGTGAAGTGGCGGTCGCCACCACCGTGGCCTACGCCAAGAAGATGGGCAAGAACCCGATCGTGGTCAACGACTGCCCGGGCTTCCTGGTCAACCGCGTACTGTTCCCGTACTTCGGCGGCTTCGCCAAGCTGGTCAGCGCAGGCGTCGATTTCGTGCGCATCGACAAGGTCATGGAGAAGTTCGGCTGGCCGATGGGCCCGGCCTACCTGATGGACGTGGTCGGCATCGACACCGGCCACCATGGTCGCGACGTGATGGCTGAAGGCTTCCCGGATCGCATGAAGGACGATCGCCGCTCCGCCGTCGACGCCCTGTACGAAGCCAATCGCCTGGGTCAGAAGAACGGCAAGGGCTTCTATGCCTACGAAACCGACAAGCGCGGCAAACCGAAGAAAGTCGCCGACGCGTCCGTGCTGGACGTGCTCAAGCCGGTGATCTTCGAGCAGCGTGAAGTCAGTGACGAGGACATCATCAACTGGATGATGGTGCCGCTGTGCCTGGAGACCGTGCGCTGCCTGGAAGATGGCATCGTCGAAACTGCAGCCGAGGCGGACATGGGCCTGGTCTACGGCATCGGTTTCCCTCCCTTCCGCGGTGGTGCGCTGCGCTACATCGATTCGATCGGTGTTGCCGAGTTCGTTGCCCTGGCCGATAAGTACGCCGATCTGGGTCCGCTGTACCACCCGACTGCGAAGCTGCGTGAAATGGCCAAGAACGGCCAGCGCTTCTTCAACTGAACGGCCACGAGCTAGAGCGAGATTATTGATATGAGCCTGAATCCAAGAGACGTGGTGATTGTCGACTTCGGTCGCACGCCGATGGGCCGTTCCAAGGGTGGCATGCACCGCAACACCCGCGCCGAAGACATGTCGGCGCACCTGATCAGCAAGCTGCTGGAGCGCAACGACAAGGTCGATCCGAAGGAAGTCGAGGATGTGATCTGGGGCTGCGTCAACCAGACCCTGGAGCAGGGTTGGAACATCGCGCGCATGGCGTCGCTGATGACCCCGATCCCGCACACCTCCGCCGCCCAGACCGTCAGCCGCCTGTGCGGCTCGTCGATGAGCGCGCTGCACACCGCTGCCCAGGCGATCATGACCGGCAACGGCGATGTATTCGTGGTCGGTGGTGTCGAGCACATGGGGCACGTCAGCATGATGCACGGCGTCGACCCGAACCCGCACCTGTCCTTGCACGCCGCCAAGGCTTCCGGGATGATGGGCCTGACTGCGGAGATGCTCGGCAAGATGCACGGCATCACCCGTGAGCAGCAGGACCTGTTCGGTCTGCGTTCGCACCAGTTGGCTCACAAGGCCACCGTCGAAGGCAAGTTCAAGGATGAGATCATCCCGATGCAGGGCTATGACGAGAACGGCTTCCTCAAGGTTTTTGACTACGACGAAACCATTCGTCCCGAGACCACCCTCGAGGGCCTCGCTGCGCTCAAGCCGGCGTTCAACCCCAAGGGTGGCACTGTCACCGCCGGTACCTCGTCGCAGATCACCGACGGTGCCTCGTGCATGATCGTCATGTCCGGCCAGCGTGCCATGGACCTCGGTATCCAGCCATTGGCCGTGATTCGTTCGATGGCAGTAGCCGGTGTGGATCCGGCGATCATGGGTTATGGCCCGGTGCCTTCGACTCAGAAAGCCCTCAAGCGCGCGGGTCTGACCATCGCCGACATCGATTTCTTCGAGCTCAACGAAGCCTTCGCCGCACAGGCCCTGCCAGTGCTGAAGGATCTGAAAGTGCTCGACAAGATGGATGAGAAGGTTAACCTGCACGGCGGCGCCATCGCCCTGGGCCACCCGTTTGGTTGCTCCGGTGCACGGATTTCCGGCACCTTGCTCAACGTCATGAAGCAGAATGGCGGTACGCTGGGTGTGGCGACCATGTGTGTCGGCCTGGGTCAGGGCATCACCACTGTCTTCGAACGCGTCTGATCGCTTCGCGGGACAGCAGCCGGGGCCTAGTGCCCCGGTTTTTTGTTTTTTACAGGATTTGTTCAAGAGGGTGGGCAGCATGCAGATACAACCAGGCGTATACCGGCATTACAAAGGGCCTGAGTACCGTGTCTTCAGCGTTGCGCGGCACTCGGAGAGCGAAGAGTGGATGGTGTTCTACCAATGCCTGTATGGTGACTATGGTTTCTGGGTGCGTCCACTTTCGATGTTCCAGGAGTCGGTCGAGGTTGACGGCGAGCAGGTGCCACGCTTTGCTTTGGTCAAGGCCGAAGAGGGGCTCGCGGCACTGGCCGGGAAGCCCTGCGAGTGATCGACCGCGCTTGACCTCACTCTTTTGCCACTATATATAGCGGTGCCGCGTCCGGCACCTGACGCGTTTTTCATCTTCAGATTCAGGAATACTCCGATCCATGGGCAAATCGCTGGTCATTGTGGAATCCCCGGCCAAGGCCAAGACCATCAACAAGTACCTGGGCAGCCAGTACGTGGTGAAGTCGAGTATCGGCCATATCCGAGACCTCCCCACCAGCGGTTCGGCCAGTACGGCCAAGGAACCGGCGGCCAAGCGCGGCAAGACCGCGGGTGAGGCTCCGGCGCTGACGCCAAAGGAGAAAGCCCGGCGCCAGTTGGTGGCGCGCATGGGCGTCGACCCGGAGGCCGGCTGGAAAGCCAAGTACGAGATCCTTCCCGGCAAGGAGAAGGTGATCGATGAGCTGCGCCGCCTGGCCAAGGATGCCGACACCATCTATCTCGCAACCGACTTGGATCGCGAGGGGGAAGCCATTGCCTGGCACCTGCGCGAAGCCATCGGGGGAGATGACAGCCGTTACAAGCGCGTGGTGTTCAACGAAATCACCAAGAAGGCCATCCAGGAGGCGTTTTCGCAGCCTGGCGACCTGGATATCGCTCGGGTCAATGCCCAGCAGGCGCGGCGCTTCCTCGATCGCGTGGTGGGCTACATGGTTTCGCCGCTGCTGTGGTCCAAGATCGCCCGTGGCTTGTCTGCCGGTCGTGTGCAATCGGTAGCAGTGAAACTGGTGGTCGAGCGTGAGCGCGAGATCCGTGCGTTCAATCCCGAGGAGTATTGGGAGGTCCATGCTGACCTGGGTACTGCGAAGAACGCCAAGGTGCGCTTCGAAGTGGCGCGCGAGAACGGCGAAGCCTTCAAGCCGTTGAACGAAGCGCAGGCCATGGCGGCGCTGGAGAAGCTCAAGGCTTCCAGTTACAGCGTGATCAAGCGTGAGGATCGCCCGACCAGCAGCAAGCCGTCGGCGCCCTTCATCACCTCGACCTTGCAGCAGGCGGCAAGCAATCGCCTGGGCTTCGGGGTAAAGAAGACCATGATGATGGCCCAGCGTCTGTATGAAGCCGGTTACATCACCTATATGCGTACCGACTCGACCAACCTGTCGACCGATGCCGTTGAAATGGCGCGCAGCTACATCGAAAGCGAGTTTGGCAAGCAGTACCTGCCGGCCGCTCCGGTCGTCTACGGCAGCAAGGAAGGGGCACAGGAGGCGCACGAAGCGATTCGTCCGTCCGACGTCAACACCCATCCGACCAAACTCAGCGGCATGGAACGCGATGCCGAGCGCCTGTACGAGCTGATCTGGCGCCAGTTCCTGGCCTGCCAGATGCCACCGGCGCAGTACCTGTCCACGAGCGTCACCGTGGCGGCTGGCAACTTCGAGTTGCGTGCCAAGGGGCGTATTCTCAAGTTCGACGGTTACACCCGCGTATTGCCTCAGCAGGCCAAGCCGGGCGAGGACGACGTGCTGCCGGAAATGGGGCAGGGCGAGACGCTCAAGTTGATCCAGCTCGATCCGAGCCAACATTTCACCAAGCCGCCAGCGCGCTTCACTGAAGCGAGCCTGGTCAAGGAAATGGAAAAGCGCGGTATCGGTCGTCCGTCGACCTATGCAGCGATCATTTCCACCATCCAGGACCGCGGTTACGTGACCCTGCACAACCGCCGCTTCTACTCCGAAAAGATGGGCGACATCGTCACCGAGCGTTTGTCGGAAAGCTTCTCTGATCTGATGGACTACGGTTTCACCGCCGGCATGGAGGAGAACCTCGATGATGTGGCCCAGGGTGAGCGTGACTGGAAGAACGTGCTCGATGAGTTCTACGGCGATTTCAGCAGAAAGCTGCTGGCGGCCGAGTCCGCCGAGAATGGCATGCGTGCCAACCAGCCGACCCTGACCAACATTCCATGCAAGGAATGTGGTCGCCCCATGATGATCCGTACCGCGTCCACCGGAGTGTTCCTCGGCTGTTCGGGCTATAGCCTGCCACCGAAAGAGCGCTGCAAGGCTACTGTGAACCTGGTGCCGGGCGACGAAATCGCGGCGGATGACGAAGGTGAGTCCGAGTCGTTGGTGCTGCGCGGCAAGCACCGCTGCCCGATCTGTTCGACGGCGATGGATGCCTATCTGCTCGACGAGAAGCACAAGCTGCATATCTGCGGTAACAACCCGGATTGTGCCGGCTACGAGATCGAGGAAGGCAGCTACCGTATCAAGGGGTACGAAGGGCCGAGCCTTGAGTGCGACAAGTGCGGCAGCGAGATGCAGCTCAAAACCGGCCGCTTCGGCAAGTTCTTCGGTTGCACCAACCCGGCGTGCAAGAACACCCGCAAGCTGCTCAAGAGCGGTGAGGCGGCGCCACCGAAGATGGACAAGGTGGAGATGCCGGAGCTCAAGTGCGAGAAGGTCGATGACACCTACGTGCTGCGTGACGGTGCCTCGGGCTTGTTCCTGGCGGCAAGCCAGTTCCCGAAGAATCGCGAGACCCGTGCGCCATTGGTGCTTGAGATCATCCCGCACAAGCACGAGATCGACCCCAAGTACCACTTCCTCTGCGATGCGCCGCAGAAGGATCCGGACGGTCGTCCGGCGGTGATCCGCTATAGCCGCAAGACCAAGGAGCAGTACGTGCAATCCGAGGTAGACGGCAAGCCGACAGGCTGGAAGGCGTTCTACGACGGCAAGGCGTGGAAGGTCGAAGACAAGCGCTGATTCTTCGGTGTTTTGATTAGGGCCGCTTTGCGGCCCTAATCATTTATGATGCAGCTATTCGCCTTGCTGCCTATGGGAGGTCATCCGAAATGGCCCAGGAACTCTACACCCGCACCAACCAGAAACTGTTCTTTGCAGGCCTGGCCCTCGAGTCCATGGCCAAGGCAGGGCAGAGCCAGGCCATGAACGCCCAGGGCCTGATCCAAGCTGAGCGCGAAGCGGCGTTGTTCCATCTGTATGGGGCGTTGCTCGGGCTGTGTCACGAGATTGCTGGTTTCTATCGCTTGCCGCAGGCGAAGGCGTCCCGTGCGGAGCTGTTGCTTGACGATGAAACGCTGAAGACCGTTGCCATTCCGGAAATGGCCGAGATGCTTGAGCTGGCACGCCAGCCGCAAACCTGGCTGGCGCAGTTGATCAAGGCTTATGCCGATTTGTTCCAACCACCGGTCGCGAAGAAAGTCGCCAAGACCGATGTCACCCAGCCGTTGATTCAGGCCGTCAATCTCGATGAAGTCGAGGAAATCGTGCTGTCTCGGGAACAGTTGGAAGAATGGCGGCAGAACCTCAAAGGGCTTGTAAGACGTTTCCGGGAAGCGTTGAGTGAGTGCTGACAATCTGCGCGGCTGGTACACTACTCGCCTTTCGTGAACAGCAGGCCCTTTATGTCAACGTCCTTTCTAGAAATTGTCGAATTGCCTGATGGCCGGATCGAACTGCGCCGTGCCGAGGACGAGGGTTCGCTGGTTACCCTGGATTTCTCCGAAGATGCCAAGGCATTTCTTCAAGGGCAGCATGTAGAAGTGGCCAAAGCCATGCTCAGCGTTGGTGTGCAGATGGCAGGTAAATTGATCGAAGGCGACTTCGAGCGTGATGAGGGGCCGCGTGTTCTGCATTGAACACGCCAGTTGAGTCATCATTGCAGATCGTACAGGCAAAGCCTGAACATCAGCCGAGGCGGATGTTCAGGCTTTGTGCGTTTCCGCAGGTGGCGGCACGAACGAGCTGTTGGCGGATGCTGGTATTGACGTTGCCGAGCCAGCTGACCACGGTGTGACTATGGCCCAGGCGTAGCGCTTCGCAGGCCAGTTGCAGGGCGCTTTGGTTGCTTCCGGGGTGCAGCAGCAGGATGCGTTCGCGATTCAGGCCCGCCTCACGCAGCCAGGTTTGGGTGAGGCTGGCCGGCGGTGCGATCAGTGTCAGCCAGCGCGCATCATCTTCTTCGCTCAGCTCGCGCAGGATAGGGGCCAAAAGGCTCTGGCAGTGCCCTGGCGCGCCGCGCAGGGACAGTTCACTGAACAGTTCAGGTTGGCCGGGCTTGCGCGGTTCCTCTCGACTTTTCAGGCCTGGCAGTACCGGCTGTGCGAGAAAGGCTTCGAACAATGGCAATTGTGCGGGCTGCGATAAATGGGCGGACTGCTGCATGACGCCTCCTGGATCAGCGGCGAATGACGCCGACGCTCAAGCCCTCGATCACCAGCTCCTGATCTTTCAGGTCGACTTCGATGGGGGCGAATTCGGGGTTTTCGGCAATCAGCCAGACCTTGCTGCCCTCGCGCTTGAAGCGCTTGACGGTAACTTCGTCACCGATGCGGGCGACCACGATCTGGCCGTTGCGGGCTTCGCGGCAGGTGTGCACGGCGAGCAGGTCGCCGTCGACGATGCCGATATCCTTCATGCTCATGCCGTGGACGCGCAACAGGTAGTCGGCGCGGGGATGGAAGAAGGCTGGATTGATGTTGCAGGATTCCTCGATGTGCTGCTCGGCGAGGATCGGGGCACCTGCTGCAACACGACCGATGATCGGCAGGCCGCTGTCGTCAGGCTTGGCTTCGAGGCCAGGGATGCGAATGCCGCGGGAGGCGCCAGGCGTCATCTCGATGGCGCCTTTGCGCGCCAAGGCCTTGAGGTGCTCTTCGGCGGCATTGGGCGACTTGAACCCTAGCTCTTGTGCGATTTCTGCGCGGGTAGGCGGGAAACCGTTGTCTTCGAGGCAACGTTTGATGAAGGCCAGGATCTCGGCTTGGCGTGGCGTCAGTTTCAGCATGGCGAGTGGCTCTGTCTTTTTATACAGTGACTGGGATTATATACAGTACGGGGGCTGCTGCAAGCGCCGCGCTTCAAGAAAATCGCCGCGATCTGCCAGGCGTTGTGCCCAGCCCTTGATATTTGTGGCTTGCAGCTTGAGCCACGGCGCTTTAAAAAGGGCGACCGTCGGGTCACCGAACCTTGACATGCGCGTGCTTGAAACGTATGTTTCAAACAACTGTTTGTCAGGCGGATAAGTCATGGCCCAATCGGAAACCGTTGAACGCATTCTCGATGCTGCCGAGCAGCTGTTCGCGGAAAGAGGTTTCGCGGAAACTTCGTTGCGTTTGATCACCAGCAAGGCCGGGGTCAACCTGGCGGCGGTGAATTACCATTTCGGCTCCAAAAAGGCGCTTATCCAGGCGGTATTCTCGCGCTTCCTCGGTCCGTTCTGTGCCAGCCTGGAGCGTGAGCTCGAGCGCCGCCAGGCGCGCCCGGAGCAGAAGCCGACGCTCGAAGAGCTGCTGGAGATGCTGGTGGAGCAGGCCCTGGCCGTGCAACCGCGCAGCAACAACGACCTGTCGATTTTCATGCGTCTGCTGGGTTTGGCCTTCAGTCAGAGTCAGGGCCACCTGCGCCGCTACCTTGAAGACATGTACGGCAAGGTGTTCCGGCGCTACATGCTGTTGGTCAACGAAGCTGCTCCGCGCATTCCCCCCATCGAGCTGTTCTGGCGCGTGCATTTCATGCTGGGTGCCGCGGCGTTCAGCATGTCCGGTATCAAGGCGCTGCGCGCCATCGCTGAAACCGATTTTGGCATCAACACTTCGATCGAGCAGGTCATGCGCCTGATGGTGCCGTTCCTCGCCGCCGGCATGCGTGCCGATACCGGGGTGACCGACGAGGCCATGGCGGCCGCGCAACTGCGACCACGCAGCAAGAGCGCAGTCAGCGGTACGCCAGCCAAGGCTTGAGCACTGGGCGCAGCAGGGCGCTTCGGCTAAGCTAGCGCCCATGCCCGACCTTGATTTCCTGCACATCTCCCTCGCAGACCAACGCCTTTACGGATTTTTCCGGGGGACGTTGTGCGTGCGCCTGGATGTTTCCACTGCGCGTCTGGGAGCGGGTGAACTCAAGGGTTCCGGCTGCACACCGCGTGGCCTGCATCAGGTCAGGGCGAAGATCGGCGCTGGATTGCCGCAAGGGGCTGTACTCCGCAGCCGACGCTGGACCGGCGAAGTCTGGTCGTGCGCTCTGCATGAGCAATTTCCAGGCCGAGACTGGATTCTCACCCGAATCCTCTGGCTCAGTGGCTGCGAACCGGGCGTCAACCGCCTGGGTCGAGTCGATACCTTTAGTCGTTACATTTACCTGCACGGCACGCCGGACAGCGAACCGCTGGGCGTGCCGTTGTCCCATGGCTGCGTGCGCCTGCGCAACCGCGAGCTGTCGGATCTGTTCGAGCGCGTACCGCTCCATTGTCCGGTGCGCATAGACGAGGCTGCCTGCCCGCAATGGGCCTCTCTGGATATTTAATGAAGGACACCCTATGACTGCCAGCCTGCAAGGCTCCCTGATGGTGGATATCGCCGGTCAATGGTTGACCCCCGAGGATCGTCACCTCCTGCGCCAGCCCGAAGTGGCCGGTCTGATCATCTTTGCCCGTAATATCGATAGCCCACGCCAGGTGCGTGAGCTGTGCGCCTCGATCCGTGCTATTCGTCCTGACCTGATCCTGGCGGTCGATCAGGAAGGTGGTCGGGTCCAGCGTCTGCGCCAGGGCTTCGTACGTTTGCCCGCCATGCGTGCCATCGCCGACAACGCCAACGCCGATTACCTGGCCGAACAATGCGGTTGGCTGATGGCGACCGAAGTTCTCGCGGTCGGCCTGGACCTGAGCTTTGCGCCGGTGCTGGACCTCGATCACCAGCGCAGCGCGGTGGTTGGTAGTCGTGCCTTCGAGGGCGATCCACAGCGCGCCACGCAACTGGCCGGTGCTTTTATTCGTGGCATGAACGCCGCAGGCATGGCGGCCTGTGGCAAGCACTTCCCGGGGCACGGTTGGGCCGAGGCCGACTCGCACGTGGCGATCCCGACCGATGAGCGCAGCCTGGCGCAATTGCGCGAGGCTGACCTGGTGCCGTTCACCCGCCTCAGTGGGCAACTGGCAGCGGTGATGCCGGCCCACGTGATCTACCCCCAGGTCGACAACCAGCCGGCAGGTTTCTCGCGGCGCTGGCTGCAGGACATCCTGCGTGGTGAGCTGGGCTTCGAGGGGGTGATCTTCAGTGACGACCTGTCCATGGCCGGTGCGCATGTGGTGGGCGATGCGGCCAATCGCATCGAGGCGGCGTTGAGCGCCGGTTGCGACATGGGCCTGGTGTGCAATGACCGGGCGGCGGCGGAGCTTGCACTGAGCGCGGCGCAGCGCTTGAAGGTGCGGCCTTCGCCACGTATCGCCGGCATGCGCGGGCGGGGCTTTGCGCGCACCGACTACCGGCATCAGCCGCGTTGGCTCGAGGCGCTGGGGGCTTTGAAGGACGCGCAGTTGGTGGATTGACCGGGGTGTCTGCGAAGTAGGCGCCCCGTATTCAGCGCCCTCGCTTGCCCGGCAACGGCGCGAACAGTGCTTCGATCTCGTCATCCCCGAGCCGCCACTGACCGGCCTGCCCACCATCGAGCAGGCCGGCCGCGAGGGCGGCTTTCTCTTGCTGCAACTGCTGGATCTTTTCTTCCACCGTGCCGCGGGTGATCAGCTTGTAGACGAACACCGGCTTGTCCTGACCGATGCGGTAGGCGCGGTCGGTTGCCTGGTTCTCGCTGGCCGGGTTCCACCAGGGATCGTAGTGAATCACCGTGTCGG
The DNA here is from genome assembly GCF_057197165.1 of Pseudomonas sp. SYWMCR5. NCBI lineage: Bacteria > Pseudomonadati > Pseudomonadota > Gammaproteobacteria > Pseudomonadales > Pseudomonadaceae > Pseudomonas > Pseudomonas sp. SYWMCR5. The sequence goes on along the minus strand of NZ_JBXUNH010000001.1, from coordinate 166,691 downwards.
CAGCGGTCAGGTTCAGGCCAGTACCGCCGGCCTTGAGGCTGATCAGGAACACTTCACTGTCGCCGCTCTGGAACTGTTGAACCGGCGCGCGGCGGTCGCGGGTGTCTCCGGTCAGCAGGCTGTAGCGAATGTCGCGCTTTTCCAGCTCCTGTTCGATCAGTGCGAGCATCGAGGTGAACTGGGAGAACAGCAACACTCGGCGGCCTTCACTGAGCAGTTCCTCGAGCATTTCCATCAAGCTGCCCAGCTTGCCCTTGTCGGCTTGATTGCCCTTGGCTTCCACGCCTTTGACCAGGCGCAGGTCGCAGCACACCTGGCGAAGCTTGAGCAGGGCATCGAGGATGACGATCTGGCTGCGTGAGGCGCCGTTACGGGCGATTTCATCGCGCACCTTCTTGTCCATCGCCACGCGCACGGTTTCGTAGGTGTCACGCTGTGCATCGCTGAGGTCCACCCAGTGAACCATCTCGCTCTTGGCCGGCAGCTCGCGGGCCACCTGCTCCTTGCTGCGGCGCAGCAGGAAAGGGCGGACCCTGCTGGCCAGGTGGGCCAGGCGCTCGCGGTCGCCATGACGTTCGATGGGGGTGCGGTAATCCTGGTTGAAACGTTTCTGATCGCCCAGCCAGCCGGGCATCAGGAAGTGGAAGATCGACCATAGCTCACCCAGGTTGTTCTCCATGGGCGTGCCGGTCAGGCACAGGCGCTGGTTGGCCTGCAGCTCCCGGGCGGCCTGGGCGGCCTTGCTGGTGCTGCTCTTGATGTTCTGTGCTTCGTCCAGCACCAGCACGTGCCAGGCTTGGGCCTGCAGTTGCTCGAGGTCGCGTGGCAGCAGGGCATATGTGGTCAGGATCAGGTCGTACTCGTGCAGTGCGCCGAAGAACCGGGTGCGGCCCGGGCCGTGCAGGGCCAGGACACGCAGGTCGGGTGCGAAGCGCTGGGCTTCGTCAAGCCAGTTGGGCACAAGGCTGGTGGGCATCACTGCCAGGGCGGGATGGGTCAGGCGCCCGGCTTCTTTTTCCAGCAGCAGGTGGGCAAGGGTCTGCAGGGTCTTGCCCAGGCCCATGTCGTCGCCGAGGATGCCGCCGGTGCCCATCTCGCGCAGGGCCTGCAGCCAGTTCAGGCCCTGCTGCTGGTAGGGGCGCAAGGTCGCGGCCAGGCCCTTGGGTGGCTCGACCTCCAAGTCACGCGCATCGCGCAGGCGCCGACCCAGGTCACGCAGTTGTTCGCCACCTTCCCATTGCAGGGGCAGGTGCTCGATATCGTTAAGGCGTGCGGCATCGGCGCGTTCCAAGCGCAGCGTCGGGCCGGTGGCATCCTCGTGCAGGTACAGCTCGCCGAGGGTGCCCATGACTGCCTTGATCCGCCCGTAGGGCAAGGCGACACGCATGGCCGGACTGTCCAGGCGGCCGCGGTTGAGGTCGATCAACAGGTGTTCATCGTCGCCGCGCCGCGCAAGTTCGCTGGGGCGCAGCAGTTCGGGGCTGCTGCGCAGCAACTGCAGGACAATCGGCAGCAGGCTGTGGCGCTGGCCGTCGACGACGATGCCCAGTTCCAGGTCGAACCATTCGTGGCCGGGGGCTTCCTGAATGTTGGCGTACCAGTCTTCCACCTCGTGGAGGCTGAATGCGAAGTCGCGGTGGACATCCACCTTCCAGCCTGCCTCGCGTAGTCGCAGCAGCTCTTCGCGGGCAAAACGCAGCCAGGTTTCGTCGTCGGGCAGTTGGAACATCTCGCCGGCGCTGTCGGGCAGGGCCTTGCTCTGGCGCGTGGCAGGCTTGAAACCGAGCTTGCGCAGGGTGTCGCGCAGGCGTTTTTCATGCTGCGGCTGGCGGCGAATGCGTTGGCTGGTGCTGTCTACCAGGCGGCTCAGCGGCTTGTCGTCGGGGCCGCTGGTGCGCAACCCGTCGTAGTCGAACGAGAGCGCGGCGCGGTGTTGCATCTGGCGCTGCATGCGTCCGGTCTTGGGCATGTAGGCGCTGAATTCGAGGCTGCCAAGGGTCAGGTGGGGGATGGGCTCGATGTTGTCGAGCAGTTCCTGCTTCACCGTTGTCGGGGTTGGCAGTCGGTGGTTCAGGGCGTTGAGTTTGTGGCTGAGTGGCACGATCAGGTGTTCCGGTACATCGGGTGCGAGCGAGAGCTGGATGGCGGTGTGCGGGTCGAGACTGTGGGCGACGGTACCGACTTCTCTGGTCATGACATCGAAGTAAAACAACGGCACCAGCGGCAGGACGCAAAGCAGCGGTTTGTCGGCGCTGTACCACATGCCGCGGTATTCGCCGCTGTCCAGGCGCACCCAGCGAAATTCCGCCTGGCGCTCCTGGCCGCGGCGCAGCAGCGGCAATTCTTCCATGAACATCAGGCGTCCGGTTTCCAGCACCCGTTGCAGTAGCTCGCCGCCTTCCTGGCCCTTGAGCACGTAGCCGCGCTCCTGGCCGTAGGGTGCGTTCTGTGCCGACAACTGGCGCAGGATGCGCAGATCTTCTTCCTTGACGAACTTGGGCGGCTCGTAGAGCAGTTCGTACAGCGAGTGCACCCGGCTGTAGCGTATGCCGTCATCGCTGCGAGTGCCCTTGCGAACGCGCAGGGCGCAGCCCTGATCGCCCAGCAACATGAGCTGGTAGCAGACCATGCGTCCGCGTTTGTCTTCGCCAGGCTGGTGGGTGCTGGGGCGTTGCTCAAGGCCCTGCAGCCAGTGTTGCAGGTGATGGGGCAGGTGATCGCTGGCCGCCGGTTGTGCCGTATGGCGGTGGGCGAGCGTGTAGAGCACGGCGGCGCAGTGCTTGCAGTTCTCGCCGACCGGGCAGGTGCACTGACCGCGAACATGGCAGTGTCCGGCGGAGGTGAAGGTGATGATGATCCGTTGACGATAACGGCTGTCGCCGCTGCCGCTGCAGGTTGCCTCGATGCGCGCATCGCCGTGGGAGAGGATCTCTACCCTGCCTTGCTCGGCATAGCGTTCACCACGCTGCAGGGCTCCGGCGTCGAATTCGCGCTTCCAGCTTGGATTTTCCGCAACCTGCTTCTGCACGTCACTCACGTGTCACTGCTCCATCATTTCCGGATCCAGTGTCGGCAGCTTGCGCATCCCGGACGGTGCAACCTTGATCAACAGCGCCAGGTGCCCGCCGTCGAGGAAGGTCAGCTGGCCGTTCTTCACATTGCTGTTGCTTTGCTTGAATTGCTCGCTGCGCAGCACGCTGCCGTTGCCGTCCAGTTCGTTGACCCAGAAGTTGGCCTCGATGCGCGTGAAGCGGCCCTCGGCGATGCTCAGGTTGCCCTCGATGGGGAAGTGCCCGAACTGCTCGTCGCCTGCGCCCACGGCAATGCGGCTGGGCTCGCTGCCCACCTGCTGCTGCCAGGCCTTGTGCAGCAGCACAGTGTAGTCGGCAGTGGCTTGCAGGCGGGTGGCTTCGTCAGCCAGTGCCAGCGGGCGCTCGGCGTCCTTGGCCAGGCGCGGCGCGCCGGCGCTCCAGTTTTCGGGGGCGAACGGGCTGGTCACGGCAGGCACGGCGTTCTGCCGCAGGAGGAGGATTTCCACCTGATAAGGGCCTTCGGCGAAGGCCGTTACTGGCGCGATGAGCGTCAGCAACAAGGTCAGGCAACGAATGGCGCGCATGGAGCTTCCTTAATTTGACTGTGGGGCCAGGCGCTCGAACAGCGCCTCCAGGGTATTGAAGCGTTCTTCCGGGCGTTCCATCGGCACCAGGAAGCGGAACTGGGTCGCGCCTTCGAACTTATAGCGCTTGGGCTGGCCCTGGATCAGTTTGATCAGGGTCAGCGGATCGACCGGTGTTTCGGCCTCGAACTCAAGCTTGCCGCCATTGGGGCCGGCATCGACCTTCTTGATGCCAAGCTTCTCGGCCTGCAGCTTGAGCAGCGTCAGGCGCATGAGGTTCTTGGTCGGCTCGGGCAGCAGGCCGAAGCGGTCGATCATCTCCACTTGCAGGTCCTTGAGCCCTTCTTCGTCGGCCGCCGAGGCGATGCGCTTGTACAGGATCAGGCGGGCGTGCACATCGGGCAGGTAGTCTTCGGGGATCAGCGCCGGCAAGCGCAGGTTGATCTCCGGGCCGCCGCCCAGTGGTTGCTCGAGATTGGGTTGGGTGCCCTTGCGGATCGCCTTGACCGCACGTTCGAGCATTTCCATGTAGAGAGTGAAACCCACTGCCTGGATCTGCCCGCTCTGGCCTTCGCCGAGCAACTCGCCGGCGCCGCGGATCTCCAGGTCGTTGGTGGCCAGCACGAAGCCTGCGCCCAGGTCCTGGGTGTTGGCGATCGCCTCCAGGCGCTTTTCGGCATCGCCGCTGATCTGTTGGCGGGGCGGGGTGAGCAGGTAGGCGTAGGCCTGGTGGTGGCTGCGTCCGACCCGGCCGCGCAGCTGGTGCAACTGGGCCAGGCCGAACTTGTCGGCACGTTCGATGACGATGGTGTTGGCGCTCGGGACGTCGATGCCGGTCTCGATGATGGTCGAGGCGATCAGCACGTTGAAGCGCTTGTGGTAGAAATCGCTCATCACCTGTTCGAGTTCGCGCTCGCGCATCTGCCCGTGGCCAATGCCGATGCGGGCCTCGGGCACCAGTTCGGCGAGGTCGGCGGCGCATTTCTCGATGGTCTTCACATCGTTGTGCAGGTAATAGACCTGACCGCCACGCAACAACTCACGCAGCAGCGCTTCCTTGACCGTGCTCTTGTTCTGCTCCATGACGAAGGTGCGCACCGACAGGCGTCGCGCCGGCGGAGTGGCGATGATCGACAGGTCGCGCATGCCGGCCACGGCCATGTTCAGGGTGCGCGGGATTGGCGTGGCGGTGAGGGTGAGGATGTCCACCTCGCTGCGCAGCGCCTTGAGCTGTTCTTTCTGGCGTACGCCGAAACGGTGCTCTTCGTCGATGATCGCCAGGCCCAGGTCCTTGAAGCGTACGTCGTCCTGCAGCAGCTTGTGGGTGCCGATGAGGATGTCGATCTTGCCTTCGGCAAGGTCTGCGGCGGCGGCGGCCACTTCCTTGGCGGACTTGAAGCGGCTCATCACTTCGACCGTCACCGGCCAGTCGGCAAAGCGATCGCGGAAGCTGTTGTAGTGCTGCTGGGCGAGCAGGGTGGTGGGGACCAGGACAGCGACCTGGCGACCGCTGTGCACCGCGATGAAGGCTGCGCGCATGGCCACTTCAGTCTTGCCGAAGCCGACATCGCCACAGACCAGTCGGTCCATGGGCTTGGCCGCAAGCATGTCGAGGCGCACGGCCTCGATGGCGGCCTGCTGGTCGGGCGTCTCCTCGAACGGGAAGCCGGCGCTGAAGGTGGCGTAGTCGGCGGCCGGGTCGGCGAAGGCGTAGCCCTTGCGCGCAGCACGGCGGGCATAGATGTCGAGCAGCTCGGCGGCCACGTCGCGCACCTGTTCGGCGGCCTTGCGCTTGGCCTTCTGCCAGGCTTCGGAGCCAAGTCGGTGCAGTGGCGCCAGGGCGTCGTCGCTGCCGGTATAGCGGGCGATCAGGTGCAGGTTGGCCACCGGCACATAGAGCTTGGCGCCCTCGGCGTATTCCAGGGTGAGGAACTCGGCGGCCTGGCCGTCGATTTCCAGGGTGGCCAGGCCCAGGTAGCGGCCCACGCCGTGATCGATGTGCACCACAGGGGCGCCTTCGCGCAGCTCGGTGAGGTTCTTGATCACTGCGTCGTTGGCCGCTTCGCCGCGCTTGTCGCGACGTCGGCGCTGCATCACGCGCTGGCCGAACAACGGGCTTTCAGCCACAAGGGCCAGGCTCGGGTCATCCAGCAGCAGGCCGTCATCGAGCGGGGCGATGGTGATCGCCAGGCGCTCGCTGCCAGTGATGAAATCGTCCCAGCCCTCGACGGTGTGCGGGCGCAGCTTCAGGCGTTCGAGCAGCTCCAGCAGTACCTCGCGGCGGCCTGCCGATTCGGCGGTGAACAGCACGCGGCCGGGGAACTGGTCGAGGAAGTTCGACAGCTCAGCCAGCGGCTGGTTGGCCTTGGCCTCGATGGCAAGGTTGGGCAGGGCGCGGGCCGGGAAGCGCTCGCGGCCAGCGCCTGGCTCGAGTTCGTCGGCGCTGACCACCACGCGCGGCCATTGCTTGAGGCGGGCGAAGCAGTCCTCGACCGGCATGAACAGCTCGGCCGGTGGCAGCAAGGGGCGGCTGAGGTCGCCGCGGCGCTCTTCGTAGCGCCCGCGTACGTCGTTCCAGAAGTGTTCGGCGGCCTGCTCGACACCGGGCAGGGAGAATACCTGGGTGTCTGCCGGCAGGTAGTCGAAGAGTGTCGCGGTCTCTTCGAAGAACAGTGGCAGATAGTATTCGATGCCGGCCGGGATGATGCCGCTGGTCAGGTCCTGGAAGATCGCACTGCGCCGGAAGTCGACGTCGAAGCGCTCTCGGAAACGGGCCTTGAAGCGTGTCACCTCATCCTTGTGCATAGGGAATTCGCGGGCCGGCAGCAGGCGGATCGAGTCGACCTTGTCGACCGAGCGCTGGGTCTCCGGGTCGAAGGTGCGCAGGGTCTCGATCTCGTCGTCGAACAAGTCGATGCGATACGGCGCCTTGCTGCCCATGGGGAACAGGTCGATCAGCGCGCCGCGCACGGCAAATTCACCATGCTCGTAGACCGTGTCGACGCAGCGGTAGCCGCTGGCTTCCAGGCGGGTGCGCATCTGCTCGACGTCGATCTTCTGGCCCACGTCCAGCACCAGGCTGCTGCCCAGCAGGAAACGGGTCGGGGCCAGGCGGTGCAGGGCGGTGGTGATCGGCACCACGAGAATGCCGTGGTCCAGCTCTGGCAGTCGGTAGAGGCTGGCAATGCGCTGGGAGATGATGTCCTGATGCGGCGAGAACAGGTCGTAGGGCAGCGTTTCCCAGTCGGGGAAGGGCAGCACCGGGAGCTGCGGGGCGAAGAAACGCAGCTCCTGTTCCAGGCGGTCGGCGGCCTGGCTGTCGGCAGTCAGCAGCAGGGTAAAGCGCCCGGCGCTGCTGGCGGCCTCGGCGATGGCGAGACTGAGGGCGGCACCGGGCAGGTTGCCCCAGGTTTGTTTGCCGGCCGTGGCCGACAGTTGCGGAAGGCGCAGAACTGACACGGAAGATCCGACTCCAAGCGTTGCGGCAAAGAGGTCAATTGTACCGGCGACGCTGCTCGCTGTCAGGCTCGAAAGGCCATGGCGGCTGGCTTTGCGGGTAGCGACAGGCGCTCATTGCCCGATACGCATCGGGGCGTCATAATGTAGCCCCTTTTTTCTGTCCCTACATGTGGAAGGTTCCCGTGACTCAGAAGCCCGACCAGTGTCTTGGTGAGTGGATCGATCGTGAAGCCCTGGCTGAAGCGATGATCCCGCTTATCGGTCAGCTCTACCGCAACAACAATGTGGTGAGCTCGATCTATGGCCGCAGCCTGATCAACCGTTCGGTTATCTCGATCCTCAAAGCGCATCGCTTTGCACGTCACCGTCAGACCGACGAGACCGAACTGTCCGTACACGAGACATTCCCCCTGCTCAAAGCCATGAGCGAGCTGAAACTGGGCGCCGCCTCGGTCGACCTGGGCAAGCTGGCCAACAAGTTCAAGCAGGAAGGCAACGGTCGCACTGCCGAGCAGTTCGTCCGTGAAGAGCTGGCTGATGTGGTTGGCCAGCAGAACGCTTCGGCGCGCAAGGGCACCGACGTCGTCCTGTACGGCTTCGGCCGCATCGGCCGCCTGCTGGCGCGCATCCTGATCGAGAAGACCGGTGGCGGCGACGGCCTGCGCCTGCGTGCCATCGTCGTGCGCAAGGGCGCCGAGAACGACCTGGTCAAGCGTGCCAGCCTGCTGCGCCGCGATTCGGTCCATGGCCCGTTCGATGGCACCATCACCATCGATGAAGCCAACAACACCATCACCGCCAACGGCAACCTGATCCAGGTCATCTACGCCAAGAGCCCGAGCGAAGTCGACTACACCCAGTACGGCATCGAAAACGCACTGATCGTCGACAACACCGGCGTCTGGCGTGATGCCGACGGCCTGGGCCAGCACCTGGCCTGCCCGGGCGCTGCCCGTGTGATCCTCACCGCTCCTGGCAAGGGTGCGCTGAAGAACATCGTGCACGGCATCAACCATGGCGATATCGCCGCCGATGACAAGATCATCTCCGCGGCGTCCTGCACCACCAACGCCATCGTGCCGGTGCTCAAGGCCATCAACGACCAGTACGGCATCGTCAACGGCCACGTCGAGACCGTTCACTCGTTCACCAACGACCAGAACCTGATCGACAACTTCCACAAGGGCAGCCGTCGCGGTCGTGCCGCGCCGCTGAACATGGTCATCACCGAAACCGGCGCCGCCACTGCCGCAGCCAAGGCACTGCCAGTGCTCAAGGGCAAGTTGACCGGCAACGCCATTCGCGTACCGACACCGAACGTGTCGATGGCCATCCTGAACCTGAACCTGGAAAAGGCCACCAACCGCGAAGAGCTCAACGAGTACCTGCGCCAGACCGCCATGCACTCGGAACTGCACAAGCAGATCGACTACGTCAGCTCCCAGGAAGTGGTTTCGACCGACTTCGTCGGCTCGCGCCACGCCGGTGTGGTCGATGCCGAAGCGACCATCTGCAACGATAACCGTGTTGTCCTGTACGTCTGGTACGACAACGAATTCGGTTACAGCTGCCAGGTCGTTCGCGTGATGGAAGAAATGGCCGGTGTGAACCCGCCAGCGTTTCCACGCTGATAGGCTTGTAAGGCGATGAAAAAACGGGAACCTTCGGGTTCCCGTTTTTTTTATGTTGTGTCTGTGCCGGCCCGGCAAAGGTAAACGTTCGTCCCGCCACAGAAGCGGCACAGGCAACCGAGAATCTGAATCTTGCGCAAAGCCTTCCTGCTTATCCTGATGCTGCTATCGGCCTGCGACCAGCAACCCACGCTGGAGCGCCTGGGCGGTCCGACCATGGGTAGCAGCTACAGCATCCAGTATGTTCGCAGCCCCGGCGGCCCGGCGCCGAGCCAGGTGCGCGAGGCAGTCGAAACCATCCTGCATGGCATCGACGCGTATTACTCCACCTACCGTGACGACTCCGTTGTCAGCCGTTTCAACCAATTGCCGGCCAATCAATGTCTGACCATCCCGCAGGGCATGCTCGAGCTGGTCACCTTCGGCCAGCACCTGGCCGATGTGAGCGAGGGGGCGTTCGACCTCAGTGTCGAGCCACTGCTCAACTTGTGGGGTTTCGGCCCGCAGGCCCGCCAGGAGCAGGTGCCCGATCCCCAGGCCCTGGCTTTGGCCCGTCAGCGCGTAGGTTATCGTCACCTGCACATCGACGGCGAGCGTCTGTGCAAGGACGTTGCGCTGGAGTTGGACTTCAACAGCATCGCTGCCGGTCACGCCGTCGACCTGATCGCCGAGCGCCTGCGGGCGATGGGTATCGACAGCTTTGTCGCCGAAGCCACCGGCGAGTTGCAGGCCGCAGGCCGCAAGCCCGATGGCAGCCCTTGGCGCATCGCACTGGAACTGCCGCGCGAGGATCGCCAGATCGCTCGCCAGGTGATAGCCATCGATGGCCTGTCGGTGTCGACCTCGGGTGACTACCGCAACTATTTCGACGACAATGGCCGGCGCTATTCGCACACCTTCGATGCCCGCCTGGGGCGTCCGGTGGTGCACGATCTGGCTGCGGTCACCGTGCTGGACCGCTCGGCGCTGATCGCCGACGGTTACTCGACGCTGCTGTTGATTCTCGGGCCCGAGCGCGGCTGGGATTTTGCTGTGGCCCACGGCATCGCTGCCGTATTGGTGACCCGGGTCGAGGGTGGTTTCGTCTCCCGTTCCACGCCAGGTTTCCAGCGGGTGTTGAAAGGCGGGTGAAAGTCAGGGCACGGATGATCGCGGCCACGGAAACGGCGAAATGACATGTAGTGCAGGCAAAGATGGCCTACGACGCGACCAAGGGTTAATGTGCGCGGCGTTCACGCTTGATTAGACTGCACCCGAATTTTTTCATGGCGCCCCGGCGGCATGATGAGCCCCGCGGCCAGCCGGCCGGCGGGCCAGTTCTGAAGGAGTACGCATGGCTGTCTACAACTACGACGTAGTGGTGCTGGGTTCCGGCCCGGCCGGAGAAGGCGCGGCAATGAACGCCGCCAAAGCGGGGCGCAAGGTCGCAATGGTCGACAGCCGTCGCCAGGTCGGCGGCAACTGCACCCACCTGGGCACCATCCCGTCCAAGGCACTGCGTCACTCGGTGCGGCAGATCATGCAGTTCAACACCAACCCGATGTTCCGCGCTATTGGTGAGCCGCGCTGGTTCTCCTTCCCCGACGTGCTCAAGAGCGCCGAGAAGGTGATTTCCAAGCAGGTTGCCTCGCGCACCGGCTACTACGCGCGCAACCGCGTCGACGTGTTCGTCGGCACTGGCAGCTTCGCCGACGAGCAGACCGTCGAAGTGGTCTGCCCCAACGGCGTGGTCGAGAAGCTCAACGCCAAGCACATCATCATTGCCACCGGCTCGCGCCCTTATCGCCCGGCCGACATCGACTTCCACCACCCGCGCGTCTATGACAGCGACACCATCCTCAGCCTGAGCCACACGCCGCGCAAGCTGATCGTCTACGGTGCCGGGGTGATCGGTTGCGAATACGCCTCGATCTTCAGTGGCCTGGGTGTGCTGGTCGAGCTGGTCGACAACCGTGGCCAACTGCTGAGCTTCCTGGATTCGGAAATCTCCCAGGCGCTGAGCTACCACTTCAGCAACAACAACATCACCGTACGCCATAACGAGGAGTACGAGCGTGTCGAGGGCCTGGACAACGGGGTGATCCTGCACCTGAAGTCGGGCAAGAAGATCAAGGCCGACGCCTTGCTGTGGTGCAACGGCCGTACCGGCAACACCGACAAGCTTGGCCTTGAGAACATCGGCATCAAGGTCAACAGCCGCGGCCAGATCGAGGTCGACGAGAACTACCGCACCAGTGTGCCGAACATCTACGGTGCCGGTGACGTGATCGGTTGGCCGAGCCTGGCCAGCGCCGCCCACGACCAGGGCCGTTCGGCGGCCGGCAGCATCGTCGACAACGGCAGCTGGCGCTTCGTCAACGACGTGCCGACCGGTATCTATACCATTCCGGAGATCAGCTCGATCGGCAAGAACGAGCAGGAGCTGACCCAGGCCAAGGTGCCATACGAAGTGGGCAAGGCGTTCTTCAAGAGCATGGCGCGTGCGCAGATCGCCGGCGAGCCGCAGGGCATGCTGAAGATCCTGTTCCACCGCGAAACCCTGGAAATCCTTGGCGTGCACTGCTTCGGTTACCAGGCTTCGGAGATTGTCCACATCGGCCAGGCGATCATGAACCAGCCGGGTGAGCTGAACAATCTCAAGTACTTCGTCAACACCACCTTCAACTACCCGACCATGGCCGAAGCCTATCGGGTAGCTGCCTACGACGGTCTGAACCGGCTTTTTTGAGCGGCTCCGGCCGGTGGCCTGAGCCGGTCGGGGAGACCGATTTCAGCCCTACCCGAGGGTGGTCTTGGCCAAACCGGGAAAGTCTGTAATCAGGCTGTCCACGCCAAAATCGGCGAGTCGGCGCATCAGCGCCGGCTCGTTGACCGTCCACACCGACACATGCAAACCCTGCTTCTGCGCCTTGAGCAGGCGTTCGGGGGTGCACAGTGTCCAGTTCAGCGCGAGCATCTCGCAGCCATAGTTCTGTGCGACTTTCAGCGGGTCGAGCCAGGCGTACTCGGCAACCAGCCCGCGCGCGATGTCGGGCACCAGTTCCTGCGCTGCCCCCAGCACTTCCCGCGAGCTCGAGGTGATGGTCACCTTGTCGAGCAGGCCATACTGTTGGGCCAGTTCGCGAATCGCCAGCACCGTGCTTGCCGCGCGGGTGCGCGAAGCACTCTTGACCTCCAGCTGCCAGTGGGCAAAGGCGCATTTCTCAAACAGCTCTTCAAGGCGCGGAATAGGACAGGGCTGCACATGTCCGGGGCCGCCCTTGCGTGCGTCGTAGGTGACCAGGTCCGCTGCCGAGTGTTCGACGACCTTGCCGCGTCGCCCAGTGGTGCGCTTGAGGGTCGGGTCATGGATCACCATCAGCTCGTTGTCGGCCGACAGGTGCAGGTCCAGCTCGCAACGGTCGACGCCGTGCGACAGGCACTGGCGGAAGCTGGTCAGGGTATTCTCGGGCGCTTCGCCCTTGGCGCCGCGATGGCCGTAGATCAGGGTCACGTTCGTTCCTTCAGGTCAAAAGGGAAAAGGCTCAGGATTGCGGATTGTTCTGTTCGATCTGCTGACGCCGCTGCTGTTGCTGGCGCTGCAGGATGTAGCGGGCCAGGAGCTGGCGCTGGGCATCGGTCATGTCGATGAACTCGGTGCCAACCTCGAAATCGCCTTCGGGGCGCGGGTCGCAGTGGGTGACGCGGCCACGCAGCAACAGGCCGTGGGCGCGTGGCATCAGCACCATCTTCACCTTGACCCGGGTGCCGGGCGCGATCTGCTGCGCCTGGGCGAACTCGACACCGCCTTCGGAGATGATCACCCGCTGCGGCTGGCCGATCTCGCCGATCAGCGTGTGCGCGACTACCGCGCTGAGCAGGTCGAGGCGTTTGTTCTGGGCGCGCAGGAAGGCAGCCAGGGTACGGTCCTTGTCGCTGAGCTGGCGCAGCAAGTGCTGGGATTCGAAGTCCGACAGGTGCAGCTCGCTGAGCAGGTTGAACAGCGGTGAATCATCCTGCAACAGTTCTGGCTCAAGGGCTTCGGCGGCGCTCAAGGGGCTGATTTCCAGTGCGATCCTGTCTTCGATGCGGTAGTATTCCCGGCGATCTTCTTCGTCTAATGTCGTCATGGCGAACCCATGGTTGCGGCGGTGGTCCGAGTGTAAAGCCGCCGTAGGCGCCTCGCCACCAGGACGTTCCCTTTCATCCGAACAAGCCCCGACATGTTCAGACCTCTCTTCGTATTCATCGGTACGCGCTACACCCGTGCCAAGCGACGCAACCATTTCGTCTCGTTCATTTCCCTGACCTCGATGATCGGCCTTGCCCTGGGCGTGGTAGTGATGATCGTGGTGCTGTCGGTGATGAATGGCTTCGATCACGAGATGCGCACCCGCGTCCTTGGCATGGTTCCCCACGCCACCATCGAGGGCGACCAGCCCATCGGCGACTGGCAGGCCCTTGCTCAACAAGTAAAGCAGAATCCGCACGTGCAGGCGGTCGCGCCCTTCACGCAGATGCAGGGGCTGCTCACCCATGACGGCAAGGTGCAGAAGATGCTGCTCAACGGCATCCAGCCGGATCGCGAGCGTGAGGTGTCGATCATCGACAACTTCCTGCAGCAGGGCAGCCTCGACCAGTTGGCGCCCGGCGAATGGGGCATCCTCATCGGTGACAAGGCCGCCACCAAGCTGGGTGTGAAGGTCGGCGACAAGGTCACGTTCGTCGCGCCCGAGGTGAGCATCACCCCGGCCGGGATGTTCCCGCGCATGAAGCGCTTTACCGTGGTCGGCACCTTCCATGTCGGCGCCGGCGAGATCGACGGCTACCTGGGGCTGACCAACCTCTCCGACCTTTCGCGCCTGCACCGCTGGAAGGCCGACCAGGTGCAAGGCCTGCGCCTGAAGTTCGATGACCTGTTCAAGGCGCCGCGCGAGGCCTGGAGCATCGTCCAGCAGCTGGGCGAGCACCAGTACTACGCCCGCGACTGGACCCGCACCCAGGGCAACCTGTACCAGGCGATTCGCATGGAGAAGTCGATCATCGGCCTGCTCCTGCTGCTGATCGTCGCGGTGGCGGCGTTCAACATCATTTCCACCCTGGTGATGGTGGTCAATGACAAGCGTGGCGACATTGCCATCCTGCGTACGCTTGGCGCCACGCCCCGGCAGATCATGGCGATCTTCATGGTCCAGGGCACGGTGATCGGCGTGGTCGGCACACTGATCGGCGCGGTGGTCGGGATCATCGCCGCGCTCAACGTCAGTGCGGCGATCGCTGGCGTCGAGACCCTGATCGGGCACAAGTTCCTCAATGCCGATGTGTACTTCATCGATTACCTGCCGTCGCAGATCATCGCCCAGGACGTGTGGATGGTCTGCGGTGCGGCGCTGGTCCTGAGTTTCCTCGCCACCCTGTATCCGGCCTGGCGTGCAGCGCGCACCCAGCCTGCAGAGGCGCTACGTTATGAGTGAGTCGCGCATGAGTGATAAAGCCGTACTGAGTTGCCGCAACCTGGGCAAGTCCTATGACGAGGGCCCGGAGTCGGTGCAGGTGTTGTCGGGCCTGAGCCTGGAACTGCACCCGGGTGAGCGGGTGGCCATCGTCGGTAGCTCCGGCTCTGGCAAGAGCACGCTGCTCAACCTGCTGGGCGGCCTCGATACGCCAACCCAAGGCAGCGTCTGGCTGGCCGGGGAAGAACTTTCGGCGCTTGGCGAGCGTGATCGCGGCTTGCTGCGCAACCGCGCCCTGGGTTTCGTCTATCAGTTCCACCACCTGCTGGCAGAATTCACGGCACTGGAAAACGTCTGCATGCCGCTGCTGATCGGTCGTACACCCATCCCGGAAGCACGTCAGCGGGCTGAGGCGCTGCTCAAGCGTGTAGGCCTTGGCCATCGACTGAATCACAAACCTGCCGAGCTGTCCGGCGGTGAGCGCCAGCGCGTGGCGATTGCCCGTGCGCTGGTCAACCAGCCGGGCCTGGTGATGCTCGACGAACCCACCGGCAACCTCGACCACCACACCGCCCTGGGGATCCAGGAACTGATGCAGGAACTGTCGACGGCGTCGCGCACGGCGTTCCTGGTGGTGACCCACGACCTGAGCCTGGCACGCAAGATGGACCGTGTGCTGAGCCTGGAAGACGGTCGTCTGGTCTCGATCTGATTGCATGGGGCTGCCTGCGCGGCCCCAATCTACTGTTCAACTGGGTGTTCGCGTACATGTTCAGACCCTTGCCCTTGTTCATCGGTGCCCGCTACACCCGTGCCAAGCGCCGCAATCACTTCATCTCGTTCATCTCCATGACCTCGATGATCGGCCTTTCCCTGGGCGTGCTGGCGATGATCGTGGTGTTGTCGGTGATGAACGGTTTCCAGCGTGAGATGAGCTCGCGCGTGCTGGGGCTGGTGCCCCATGCCAGCATCCTTGGCGTACAGCCGCTGGATAACTGGCAAAGTGTTGCCGAAACCGCGCTGAAGAATCCGGCGGTTATCGCCGCGGCGCCTCTGACGGAAATGGAAGGCATGCTCTCCTACAAGGGCGCGATGCAGCCGATCCAGGTCAGCGGTATCGACCCGGCGCAGGAGGGCAAGGTCTCCATCGTCGGCCAGCATATCGTCCAGGGGGCCTTGCAAGCCCTGCAGCCGGGTGAGTATGGCGTGGTGCTCGGGGAACTGACGGCCCGTCGCTTTCGTCTGAACACCGGCGACAAGGTCACCCTGATCGTCCCGGAGGTGAGCAGTGCGCCTGGTGGTATCACCCCGCGCATGCAGCGCCTGACCGTGGTCGGCATCTTCAAGGTCGGTGCCGAGCTGGATGGTTCGCAGGCCTACATCCATATGGCCGACGCCGGCGAGATGCAACGCTGGGCGCCGGGCCAGGTGCAGGGCGTACGCCTGAAGCTGCACGACCTGTACGCTGCACCGCAGGTGTCCAAGGCGATCGCTTCGGGCCTGGGCGATGCCTACCGCGCCGATGACTGGTCGCACACCCAGGGCAGCCTGTTCAGTGCGATGAAGATGGAAAAGACCATGATCGGACTGCTGCTGCTGATGATCATTGCCGTGGCAGCGTTCAACATCATCGCCACTCTGGTGATGGTGGTGAACGACAAGGGCGCCGACATCGCGATTCTGCGCACCATCGGGGCGACGCCGGCGCAGATCATGGGCACCTTCATGGTCCAGGGCAGCCTGATCGGTATCGTCGGCACCCTGATCGGCGGGGTGTTGGGCGTGATCGGTGCGCTCAACGTCAGCGCCATCGTCGGTTGGCTGGAACGCACCAGCGGCCAGCATATCTTCACCTCCGACATGTACTTCATCAGCAGCCTGCCGTCGCAGTTGCAGTGGGGCGATGTCGCGATCATCTGTATCGCGGGCTTGGTGATGAGCTTCCTGGCCACGTTGTATCCGGCCTATCGCGCGTCGCAGATCGAGCCTGCAATGGCATTGCGCTACGAGTGACGTGTGGCCCACGCCAGCCTGCCTCAGCCTGTCTGGGGCAGGTCGATCACGAAGCGTGTCCATCCCCCTTCACAGCGAGCCTGAATCCCCCCGCCATGGGCCAGTACGATGGATCGGGTGATCGCAAGTCCCAGCCCGGCATGCTCGCTGCTTCCTTCATGGCGCATCGGATCCTCCCGATAGAAGCGGTCGAACAGGCGCGGCAGCGCCTGCGCTGCTATCGCGGGGCCGGTATTGGCGATCTCTATGTGCAATCCCGGTGACAGCGTCACCTCGATGGTCCCACCAGGCGGGGTGAAGCGCAGCGCGTTGTCCAGCAGGTTGGACAGGGCTCGGCGCAGCATGTGCCGGTCGCCCGCTGTTTGCGCTTCGCCGCGGCGCAGCAGGGTGATGCCGGCATCCTCGGCCAGTGGCGCGTAGTACTCCAGCAGTGCGTCGGTCTCGGTCGCCAGGTCCAGGGCCTGTCGGCTGGGCATCAGCAGACCGTGGTCGGCCTTGGCCAGGAACAGCATGTCGTTGACCATCTGCGCCATGTGCTGCAGTTCTTCGAGGTTGCCGTGAAGGGCTTCGCGGTATTCCTCCAGGCTGCGGGGGCGGGTGAGGGTGACCTGGGTGTGGGTCAGCAGATTTGACAGCGGCGTGCGCAGCTCATGGGCGATGTCGGCGGAAAACGCCGAGAGGCGCTGAAAGGCATCATCCAGGCGTTGCAGCATGGCGTTGACGGTCTGGCCGAGCTCGGCGAGTTCTTCAGGCAGTTGCGCCACTGGCAGGCGAGTGGTGAGCGAGCGCGCATTGACGCTGGCGGCCACCGCGCCCATCTGGCGCAACGGTCGCAAGCCTCGGCGTGCAGCCCAGGCGCCGAGGAGGGCTGTGGCCAGCGCGCAGAGCCCGACGGTCAGCCAGATCAGCTGCTGCATGCGTTGCAGAAAGTGCTGATGGTGGGTGATGTCGAGAAACAAGGTGATCTGAGCGTTTGGCAAGGCCTGGCACAGGCTGCGGTAGTCCATGCCGTCACTGTGCAGGGTGGCCAGGCCCGGCTGGCGGGGCTCTTGCGGCAAGCCTGCGCGGCTGTCGAACCACAGCGTACCGTCGTTGCCGCGAATGCGCAGGGCCAGGTCCGACTGATGGCTGAGCTCGCCGCGCAGCGCCGGCAGGTGGTCGTCCAAGGCTGCGCGGGAGTCGACATCGGCCAGGTGCGCACGCAATTGCGAGAGGCGAGCGCTGAGCAACTGCTGGTCGAGCTCGACGAAGTGGCGCTCACTGGCATGGCTGAACAGCAACCCGGCGCTCAGCGAAACGGCGGCGGTGCAGGCCGCGAACAGCAGGGCCAGGCGCCCGCCGAGGGAGAGTCGGGGCATCAGTCGTGGCGCTCCTCGAGCACGTAGCCCATGCCGCGCACGGTATGGATCAGCTTGTTGGCGTGGTTGTCGTCGATCTTCAGGCGCAGGCGACGGATCGCGACCTCGATCACATTGGTGTCGCTGTCGAAATTCATGTCCCACACCTGCGAAGCGATCAGCGATTTGGGCAGCACCTCGCCCTGGCGCCGCAGCAGCAACTCGAGCAGGGCGAATTCCTTGGCGGTCAGGTCGATGCGGCTGCCGGCGCGCTCGGCGCGGCGACGGATCAGGTCCAGGCGCAGGTCGGCCAGGGCCAGGGTGGTGTCCTGGGAGGAGCTGGCACCGCGGCGCAGCAGGCTACGTACCCGGGCCAGCAGTTCGGAGAAGGCAAAGGGTTTGACCAGATAATCGTCGGCACCCAGCTCCAGGCCATGGACGCGGTCTTCGACAGCGTCACGCGCGGTAAGGAACAATACCGGCGTGTCCAGCCCGGCCTGGCGCACCGCCTGAAGGATCTGCCAGCCATCCCGGCCAGGCAGCATGACATCCAGGATCAGCAGGTCATGGTCGCCGGTGAGCGCGAGGAATTGACCCGTTTCGCCGTCGCCGGCCAGCTCCGTGGCAAAACCGGCTTCGCTCAGGCCCTGGCGCAGGTATTGGCCGGTCTTGGCCTGGTCTTCGACGATCAGCAGTTTCATGCACTGTCCATTGTCAAAAAGGTAAGCGCACAAGCACTCCAGTTTTCATAGAACAGCCCGGAGTGTCGTGCCGCAGCATTGGCTCAAATGATACGTGACGATCGGCAAGCGCGCCCAAGCTGACAAACTTGTAATCTGCCTGTCAGCCAGCCGCCAGTCCTATGGCCCTAGAGTGGGTCCATCTCTAGCGCACAAACCGGAGTTGCCATGAAACATTTGATTCTCGCCGCTACCCTCGCCGTGGTCAGCCTGCCGGTCTTCGCCGATGGCGCCAAGGCCTTCGGCTTCGGCGAACCGGCGCCGGCCTCCAAGGCCACCCGTACCGTCGATGTGGTGCTCAAGGATATCGCCTTCGAGCCCAAGAGCCTGCAGGTCAAGGCCGGCGAGACGGTGCGCTTCGTGGTGATCAACGAAGGCAAGCTGGCTCATGAGTTCAACCTGGGTGACAAGGCCATGCACGTCGAGCACCAGAAGGAGATGGCGGCCATGGCGGGCATGGACCATGGCAACATGGCCGGGATGGACCACAGCCAGATGGGCCATGGCGGCAACGGGCATGATCAGGGCAACACTGTGCTGGTCCAGCCCGGGCAGCGCGCCGAGCTGACCTGGACCTTCCGCAAGTCGGCACCCATCGAGTTCGCCTGCAATGTGCCGGGCCACTATCAGGCGGGCATGGTCGGTCAGTTGACCATCGAGTGACTTCATCCCCAAGGCGGGCTGCAAAACCGGTAGAATGGCGCCATTCCCGCGCTTTCAGGTCAGATACATGCATCCCGCCGCCGAACACTCCCCGCTGGGCAAGTCCAGCGAATACATCGCCACCTACACTCCGTCGCTGCTGTTTCCGATCCCACGCACGGCCAAATGGGCCGAGCTGGGCGTGACCGCACAGACCCTGCCGTGG
The DNA here is from genome assembly GCF_057197165.1 of Pseudomonas sp. SYWMCR5. Lineage (NCBI taxonomy): Bacteria > Pseudomonadati > Pseudomonadota > Gammaproteobacteria > Pseudomonadales > Pseudomonadaceae > Pseudomonas > Pseudomonas sp. SYWMCR5. The sequence goes on along the minus strand of NZ_JBXUNH010000001.1, from coordinate 147,595 downwards.
CAGGGCGTGGACTACTGGAACTGCTTCGAACTGTCGTGGTTGCTGCCCTCCGGCAAACCGGTGGTGGCCATCGGCGAGTTCGCCATCCCGGCCGACTCGCCGAACATCATCGAGTCCAAGTCGTTCAAGCTCTACCTCAACTCGTTGAACCAGACGGTGTTCGCATCGATCGGCGAGCTGCAGGCATGCCTGGAGAAGGACCTGTCCGCTGCGGCAGGCAAGCCTGTGAGTGTTCAGGTTCGAACGCTGGGTGAAGTCGAGCAGCAGGGGGTGGTGGCCTTGCCGGGCCAGTGCATCGATGCGCTGGATGTGAGCATCAGCAACTACGAGCAACCCCAGCCTGAGCTGCTGAGCTGCAACTCGGAGCGTATCGTCGAAGAAACGCTGCACAGCCACCTGCTCAAGTCCAACTGCCCAGTCACCGGCCAGCCTGACTGGGGGAGTGTGGTGGTCGAGTACAAGGGCAGCGCGCTGGATCATGCCAGCCTGCTGACCTATCTGGTGAGCTTCCGCCAGCATGCCGACTTCCATGAGCAGTGCGTCGAGCGGATCTACCTGGACCTGTTGCGCCTGCTGAAGCCTGAGCATCTGACGGTGTATGCGCGTTATGTGCGCCGGGGTGGGTTGGACATCAACCCGTACCGCAGCAACGGGCCGATCAGTGCGCGCAACGGGCGGTTGGTGCGGCAGTAAGGTCAATGCTTGGCGCCCCAAGCAGCGCGAGGCCGCTCCTGCAGAGCGTGCGCTGACTGCAGGGCGGCGCCGGGTGGTGAAATCAGATCCCCATGCTGTGCAGCGAGTTGGCAATGCTGCGCAGCGTCGCCGTGAGGTCCGGGTGATCGGCTTCGAAGCGCTCGATGGCCAGGTTCACGCCATCGACCAGGTTGTTGTCTGGCGTGGCCTCTTCGAGCTTCAGTTGCGCTTCGATCTGTCGCGCTTCTTCATGCAGGCTGGCGAGTTCTTCTTCCGACAGCGGTACGTTTCGATCCAGTTGCTCGCGCAGGCTGTTGAGGCGCTCTTGCAATTCGCGGGCGGGCATTGGCTGTTCTCCATCAATGACTTGGCAAGCCATGGACCTCGGCGAAGCGGCAAAGGTTCTGGCCTGACTTCAAGCGTAATCCACTTGCCGGCGCTTTGCATGACCGGCATCAACGACGCTGTGTCAGGGTTTTTCACCCTTGCGCCGCCGCTGAGCGATGTCCGCGAGGCAGGTTTCCAGTGATTCCAGGTGGTCGATCACCGAATGCACGCCCAGGCCGAACAGCTCGAGGGTGGCTTTGCCGCGGGCCAACTCCTGCTCCTGTACGCTCATGGCTTGCCACAGATTCGATGCCTGGTCGCACGACGGGCTGCAGGCGGCGAGGCCGACCGTCCACAATCCGGCGTTCAGGCCCGACTGCAACAGGCGCGGCTCGCCACTGACCAGTACGCAGCCGTCGAGGCGATCACTGTTCAATGACATCAAGGCATGCCAGCAGGCATTCGGTGAAGGCCATGGCGAACCGTTGGCGACCTGGCCGGGCAGCCAGTCCGGGAGCACGCTGGCCAGACGCTCGCCTTGATGGTTGTGCAGATCGTCCAGCCAGATGCAGGGTACTTGCTGGCGCCGCAGCTGTTCTAGGGTGTCCAGGGCGCCAGGGGCGGGCAGGGGGCTGCCGTTCGCGGTCTGGACCAGGCAGCCGCGCAGGCCGAACAGCACAGCAGTGAGGGCAGGTGCTTCGTGCATGGCAACATCCCTGAAATACACCGCAGGCTAAACGCCCTTCATGACGGTCGGATGACAGTTGGAAGATGAAACTCTTGTTCACAAAATGTTGAACAAAGGTGTGTAATGCTGGCTGCCTGCCAGATTGCCTTTATACTGGCGCACTATCCAGCACCGCCTTCAGGCGGCTGCCACCGTGAAATCCGATGGAGAAACATCTATGCAGAGGATCGGTGCCGGTGTGATCGAGCGAATCACCCAGGCCTGTGTCTGTGCCAGCCTGTTGCTGGCGCCTGTGGCCGCCACTCAGGCGGCGACCGAGGAAGATCCTTGGGAAGTGGTCAATCGACCGATCTTCAGGTTCAACGACACCATTGATACCTACGCCCTCAAGCCGTTGGCCCAGGGCTATCAGGCCGTCACCCCGCAGTTCCTCGAGGACGGCATTCACAATGTCTTCCTGAACCTGGGCGACGTCGGCAACCTGGTCAACAATGTCCTGCAGCTCAAGCCTCGCGCCGCAGGCATCGACACGGCGCGGCTGATCGTCAACACCACATTCGGCCTGGGTGGCTTCATCGACGTCGGCACCCGCATGGGACTGCAGCGCAACGACGAAGATTTCGGCCAGACCCTTGGCTACTGGGGCGTGCCCAGCGGGCCATACGTGGTCATTCCGCTGCTTGGGCCAAGCACGGTGCGTGACGGCCTGTCCAAGTACCCGGACTCCTTCACCGAACCCTACCGCTATATCGATCATGTACCGACCCGCAACTCGATCTTCGCCCTGAACGTGATCGATACCCGCGCCAGCCTGCTGTCGGCAGAGAAGCTGATGCAGGGCGACAAGTACATTTTCATCCGCAACGCCTACCTGCAGAACCGCGAGTTCAAGGTCAAGGACGGCGAAGTCGAAGACGACTTCTGAGTCAGGCGAACAGAAGAAGGCGACCGCAAGGGTCGCCTTCTTCGTTTTGGCGCAATGTGAGAATGGGGCATTGGGGCACTGAATCCTTTTCACGCCTGGTGCGTTCAGCTTCTCTCCGATTGGCGGCACAATGGCGGTCGTTCTCATTCTCAAGGGTGGCTGGCCCCATGGCGGCATTCAAGCGCTCCGATCTGGCGGACCTGAACGTGTTCTTCACCATTGCTCGCCGCGGCAGTTTCGTCGATGCCGCCAACGAACTCGGGCTGACCGCCTCGGCGTTGAGCCACACGATGAAGAAGCTCGAAGATCGCCTCGAAGTCCGCCTGCTCAATCGTACCAACCTTCGGTGGCACTGACGGCCGCCGGCAGCGATCTCATGCAGTCCCTGGCCCAAGGCTTCGAGGCCATCGGCCACGGCCTCAATACCCTCGAAGACTAACGCAAGGCGCCAGTCGGCCGCCTGCGTCTGAACATTCCCCATGACGCCGGGCGCCTGCTGATCCTGCCGGTGCTTGATCAGTTTTTGTCGCGCTTTCCCCAGGTGCACCTCGACCTGGTGATGGACGACCGCATGCTCGACATCGTTGCCGAAGGCTTCGATGCCGGTATCCGCTTCGGTGCAACCGTGCCCAGGACATGATCGCAGGGGTTGCTCGGCACGCTCGACGATCTGGGCGTGGGTTGCATCGCCTTCTCGCCGTTGGCCCAGGGCATGTTCACCGACAAGTATCTGCAGGGCGTGCCGAGTGAATCGCGCGCCACCCGTGGCGGCTCGCTGCCCTCGCGCATGCTCGGCGATGACAACCTGGCGCGCATCCGCAGCCTCAATGACATCGCCCAGGCCCGCGGCCAGACCCTGGCGCAGATGGCGATTGCCTGGGTGCTGCGTGACTCGCGGGTGTCCTCGACGCTGATCGGCGCTCGCACACTGGCGCAACTCGACGACTCCCTCGATGCCGTGGGCAATCTGCAGTTCACCGCCGACGAACTGGCCGCCATCGACCGTCATGCCACCGATGGTGGTGTCGACCTGTGGAGTGTGTCGTCGAACATCGGTCGTCGCTGAACCCTGATCCTCTCAAGACTTGCCCTCGAGTGGCTCCAGGCATTTACATCCTGTAATTGTCTGGCCGCTCAAGGGCTTTTCTATGCCCAACCGTACGCCAAACGGCCCCGCCAAATAACCGCTGGTGATTAGCACAGCGAACTCGACCCTCGTATGCTTGAAACGCCCCGCGGATGGGAGTACCGTCTGCGCCTTACAGGGCACCACTGCGATTTGCTGGACAGGTTTTCTTGTCCTACACCTCAAAGAGAAGTGGTCACAGAGTATTCCAGTAGCCGTCCGTCGCCCTTGCCGATGCCCGCTACGCCAACCAATCGGCGCCGTTCGCCCACATGCAGAAAACCAGTGCAACGCTGCTGATCATCGATGACGACGACGTGGTTCGTGCAAGCCTCGCCGCCTATCTGGAAGACAGTGGCTTCAGCGTCCTCCAGGCCGGTAATGGCCAGCAGGGGCTCCAGGTCTTCGAAGAACACCAGCCCGACCTCGTGATCTGCGATCTGCGCATGCCGCAGATGGGCGGCCTCGAACTGATCCGCCGGATCACCGAGCACGCTCCGCAGTTGCCCGTGATCGTGGTGTCCGGTGCCGGCGTCATGAGCGATGCGGTCGAGGCCTTGCGCCTGGGCGCGGCCGACTACCTGATCAAGCCGTTGGAAGACCTTGCCGTGCTCGAGCACTCGGTGCGCCGTGCGCTCGACCGTTCGCGCCTGGTGCTCGAAAACCAGCGCTACCGCGACAAGCTCGAAGCTGCCAACCGGGAGCTGGAGGCCAGTCTGCACCTGTTGCAGGAAGACCAGACCGCCGGCCGCCAGGTGCAGATGAACATGCTGCCGGAAAAGCCGTGGACCGCGGGCGACCTGTCGTTCGACCACCAGATCATTCCCTCGCTCTACCTCTCCGGCGATTTCACCGATTATTTCCGCGTCGACGAGCGCCGCATCGCCTTCTACCTGGCCGACGTATCCGGCCATGGGGCGTCCTCGGCATTCGTCACCGTGCTGCTCAAGTTCATGACCACCCGCCTGCTGTTCGAATTCAAGCGCAACGGCAAGATGCGCGAGTTCAAGCCGTCGCAGGTGTTGGCGCACATCAATCGTGGCCTGATCAACTGCAAGCTGGGCAAGCATGTGACCATGGTCGGCGGGGTGATCGACGAGGAGGCCGGCCTGATGACCTACAGCGTCGGCGGCCATCTGCCGCTGCCGGTGCTCTACACCCCGGGCCAGGCCCGCTACCTGGAAGGCCGTGGCCTGCCGGTGGGGCTGTTCGATGAAGCCACCTACCAGGACCATGTGCTCGAGCTGCCGCCGCGCTTCAGCCTCACGCTCATGTCCGACGGCATTCTGGACCTTTTGCCCGGGGATACACTCAAAGATAAGGAAGCGGCCTTGCCGGAAATCGTCAAGACCGCGGGGGGCAGCCTGGACGGGCTGCGCCAACGATTCGGATTGGCTACGCTTGGGGAGATGCCGGATGATATCGCCCTATTGGTGTTGAGCAGGAACCTTCAATGAGTACCGGTAGAATCCAGTTCGCCGAGCAGAGCGGTACCTTCGTACTGAAATTCGTCGGTGAAGTGCGCCTGACCCTGTGTTCGGCGCTGGATGCGACGATCGAGAAGATCTTCACCGCACTGAACTTCTCGGCCATCGTCATCGACCTGACCGAAACCGAGAGCATCGACAGCACCACCCTGGGCCTGCTGGCCAAGTTGTCGATCCTGTCGCGGCAGAAGGTCGGCCTGTTGCCGACCGTGGTCACCACCAATCCGGACATTTCCCGGTTGCTGCAGTCGATGGGGTTCGACCAGGTATTCAACATCGTCGACCGTCCGCTGCCATGCCCGGATTGCCTGAGCGACTTGCCATCGCAGGATCAGAACGAAGAAGTGGTGCGCTCCAAGGTGCTGGAAGCGCACAAGATCCTCATGGGGCTGAACGATTCCAACCGCGAAGCGTTTCGTGACCTGGTGAGTGCGCTGGAGCGTTCCTGACTCGGCGCCAACGGCGCCCTGTATCCGCTAGCGCTCCACCTCATGGCTGTGCACGAACTCCGTCGCTTCACCTCCTTCGGCACTCAGCTGGACAACCCGCACCGGCCGCCCCTGCTCGTCGAAGAATACCTGCCCCAGGCCCGCGCCATTCCACAGCCGCTCCCCGGCCTTGCTTCGGCTTGGCACGCGTGGCACCACCTCCATCGATCGGCGCTTTGTGAACCAGTTGAGTGGCGAGCGTGGTGAGTACAGCCAGCGGTTCAGGCGGTCGAGCACATCCAGCAGGCGCACTGGAAAGGTGTTCTTGATCCCGCTGCTGGTGACCTGCCACAAGTGTGGGCTGCGTTGGCGGTGGCGGATCAGCACCTCGTAGACGAATGAATAATGCACATCCCCGGACAGGATCACGTAGTGCCCTGGCGTGCGGGAATGACGGAAGATATTCAGGATCACCTGCGCGGAGCCGCGATGGGCCATCCAGTTCTCGGCGTCCACCAGCAGCGGGTAGCCCAGCGCAGTGAACACCCGCTGCACCGTCTCGATCAGCTTGACCCCGAAAATCGGCGCCGGTGACACGATGATTGCCGATGGATGATCGAGCAGGGCCTGCTGCAGTTCGCACAGCGCCTCCCAGTCGAGCAGCCCGGACGGTTTGCCCAGCTTGCTTTCGCTGCGCCAGCGCCGGGTGCGGGTGTCCAGCACGCGCAACGGTGGGTTGCTGGGCAGGTCGTACTGCCAGCCCTGGAAACGCAGCAGGTCGCCGATCAGTGTATCCAGGGCCTCACCGTCCAATGCGCCCTGCGGTGCATTTGCAGTCAGTGCCTGCAACCCTTCGACCAGCGTCGTACAGCCCTCGGGGTCATTGCCCCAGCCTTGGCACAGCAGGTAGCCGAGCAGGGCGTTGCCGATGATCCGGCGCGAGAAGGGGTGGCCATAGGCGGTCTGTTCCCATTGCGCCGACAGGTTCCAGTCATCGGTGATGTCGTGGTCGTCGAAGATCATCAGGCAGGGCAGGTGGGCCATGGCGCGCGCCACTTGACCCAGGCCGTCGCGGAACGCCTCGATCAGCGGCAGTTCGTTCTGATAGCGCTGCTGGCGCGCGGCAGTGAGCCCCTCGGGCGCCTCCAGCTCCACCAGTGTCCAGGGCGTGGGCGACCAGACCAGCAGGTACATGGCCATGACCTCGGCAAAGGTCACCAGGTGGTTGTCGGCATTGCTCGACGAGAAGATCGGCTTGCGCTTGCCCCGGAAGAAGCGTTGGCGCAGCGGCTCATTGCCCTGCTGGGCGGGCAGCAGGTCGGCGCGATGGTAGTAGCAGGCGGGGTGACGATAGAGCGCCTGGCTGCTGTCGACCAGCGCGCCGTCGAGGGGCTCGTCGAATAGCTTCAGGCGTTCGATCAACCCGTGGATGGCCTTGAGCGTGGGGCCGGCGACATCGTCTGCATAGACCTGGTCGCCGGTCATCATCAGCAGTGCCGGGCGTTGTTCGGGAGGGGGATTGTCGAGCAGCAGGCGGTCGGCGCAGAGCAGGCCGTCGGCGGCGGGGTGATGGGGTTTGCGGCACGAGCCGTGCAGCAACGGATCGATACGTTTGCGCAGAACGAAGCTCGGGCGGCAGGCACCTGGGTAGAGCAGGTGCGGTGCCCAGTCGGCGATGCCCTGGCCATTGTCCAGGTGCAGGTCGTAGCCCAGCGCGACGTCCTCGGGCAGTGCCTGGTCGATGTGCACTTCCAGCAGATGGACGAAGGCATGCTGGCCGATCGGAACGACCCGACACTCCAGGTGGGTACTGACCTGCGCGCCGTCCAGCACGAATCGAGGGTTCAGCGGGCGCGAGCCGACCAGCCAGATGGCCAGGCGTTGCGGTTCCAGGCGGCGCAGCACGGGGCCGGCGAGGACGAGGGGGAGGGTGGTGGTCATTGCTTCCATCTGTTGGGAGGCTGCCGGCCCCATCGCGGGACAAGCCCGCTCCCACAGCGGCACCTATCCCATGGCAGGGCACATGCTTCTGTGGGAGCGGGCTTGTCCCGCGATAGGCCGGCAGCCTCTTTTTCGAATACACAAGCGCAAACGGGCGGGAAATACTCAGTACTTCCCGCCCGTTCCACAACTCGGATATGTATCAGCCTTTGTCGGCCATCAACGCCTCGAGCTTCTCCTGGTCGCGCGCAAACTGGCGAATGCCTTCGGCCAGCTTCTCGGTGGCCATGGCATCTTCGTTCATCGCCCAGCGGAACTGGCTCTCGTTCAGCACCTGCTTGGCTTCGCCAGCATTGCGTGGTGTGAGGATGCGCGGCAGCTCGCCTTGGTCGTCGCTCAACTGCTGCAGCAGTTCAGGGCTGATGGTCAGGCGATCGCACCCGGCCAGTTGCTCGATCTGCCCGACGTTACGGAAGCTTGCGCCCATGACCACGGTGTCGTAGCCGTTGGTCTTGTAGTAGTCGTAGATGCGTGTCACCGACTGCACGCCTGGATCCTCGGCGCCGACGTACTCCTTGCCGGTGCTCTTCTTGTACCAGTCGTAGATCCGGCCCACGAACGGCGAGATCAGGAACACCCCGGCGTCGGCACAGGCCTGGGCCTGGGCGAAGGAGAACAGCAGCGTGAGGTTGGTCTGGATGCCTTCCTTTTCCAGCTTCTCGGCGGCGCGGATGCCTTCCCAGGTAGAGGCCAGCTTGATCAGTACGCGATCCTTGGAAATGCCGGCAGCTTCGTACAGGTCGATCAACTGGCGAGCCTTGTTCAGCAACGCCGGCTCATCGAACGACAGGCGTGCATCGACCTCGGTGGAGATACGGCCGGGGATGACCTTGAGAATGCCCGCGCCCACGGCTACCGCGAACTTGTCGCAGGCCAGGTCGACGTTGCCTTTGGCGTCGGCCTTGACCTGTTTGAGCAGGTCGGCGTAACCCGAGATGGCCGCGGCCTTGAGCAGCAGCGAAGGGTTGGTGGTGGCATCGACCGGCTTGAGACGGGTGATGGCATCCAGGTCCCCGGTGTCGGCGACCACGGTGGTGAACTGCTTGAGTTGTTCCAGCTTTGAGGTCATGGGCGTGCTCTGTCCTGATGCTCTGTCCTGTGAGTGTCTTGACATTACCCGAGCCCTGACGGCCACTCAAGGCCAAACACAGGCTAAGGCAATCCTGCGTCATGCGGGCGCGGGCTGGCCCCGCGCTGGCCACATGGCAGCCCCAGGATGGGGGCGTCGAATCCCCCTTCGAGTCCAACCCCCGCCCAGGGTTCCCTAGCGTCCGACCAGCAACTCTGCCGCCTGCTCGACCACCTTCAGCGGCTCGGCCGCCTTGTGAATGTCTGCCGACAGCAACTGGCGGAACCGGCGCGCCCCCGGGAAGCCCTGGCCCAGGCCGAGGATGTGCCGGGTGATGTGATGAATGGCCCCGCCACTCTCCACATGCGCTACCAGATACGGCATCAGCCGCGCCATCGCCTCGCTGCGCGTCACGACGGGGACGTCGCTGGCGAACAGTTGTTGATCCACCTCGGCCAGCAGGTACGGGTTGTGGTAAGCCTCGCGCCCCAGCATCACGCCGTCGAAGGTCTGCAGGTGGGTGCGGCATTCGTCGAGGGTCTTGATCCCGCCGTTGAGCACCAGCTCAAGGTCCGGGAAGTCCTGTTTCAACTGCGCCGCCACCTCGTAGCGCAGCGGCGGCACCTCGCGGTTCTCCTTTGGCGACAGGCCTTCGAGGATCGCGATCCGCGCATGCACGGTAAAGCTGCGACAGCCGGCTTCGCGCACCTGGCCGACAAAGTCGCACAGCTCGGCATAGCTGTCGCGGCCATTGATGCCGATGCGGTGCTTGACCGTCACCGGAATCTCGACCGCATCGATCATCGCCTTGACGCAGTCGGCCACCAGCGCCGGATGGCCCATCAGGCAGGCCCCGATCATGTTGTTCTGCACCCGGTCGCTGGGGCAGCCGACATTGAGGTTGACCTCGTCGTAACCCGCTTCCTGGGCCAGGCGAGCACAGGCGGCGAGTTCAGCCGGGTTGCTGCCGCCCAACTGCAAAGCCAGCGGGTGCTCGGACTCGTCATGACGCAGGAAACGCTCCGCATCGCCGTGGAGTAGGGCGCCGGTGGTGACCATTTCGGTGTAGAGCAGGGCGCGTTGGGAGAGCAGGCGCAGGAAGTACCGACAGTGGCGGTCGGTCCAGTCCATCATGGGTGCAACGCTAAACCGGCGGGAGGGCTCAGGGCGCGTGGTATTTGGTTTAGAGCCTGGTTTTGCTGTGTTTTCGTTCAACGTGTTTCGTACCGATTTTCGGGGGTTTTGAGGCGTTTTTACCAAGCGCTTGGTACAATGTACCAATCGACACTACACGTGTACCAATTCCCTATGGCAACGATCAGACTGCGCAAGAAAGCCGATGGCACCACCAGCTACACCGTCCAGATTCGCATCAACCGCGACAAGGTCACAGTCTACCAAGAGAGCCAGACGTTCGCCCGCAAACAGGCGGCTGTGGCATGGGCGAAGCGACGCGAGACCGAATTGTCGGAGCCGGGCGCAATCGAGCGGGCGAACCGTGTGGGGCGTCCGATTGCGGCGATGATTGACCGGTACCTGGTAGAAGCGGAGAAAGCCCGGCCGCTAGGCGTGACCAAGCGACAGACACTCAGAGCCATCCAGAAAACCTACCTCGCTGAAGTAGTCGACTCCAATATCACCCAGCAGGTACTGGTCGACTACGCATTGTGGCGAATGAGTCCCGAGGGTGGTGGAGTCAAACCGCAGACGGCAGGTAATGACTTGGCGCACCTTGGGTCGGTTCTGTCGCTGGCCAGGGCAGCGTGGGGTTACGAGATCGACGCGCGAGCTATGCCTGATGCTCGTCTTGTCCTCAAGCAATTCGGCTACAACATGCGTAGCCGCGAGCGGGATCGACGTCCGACATTGGATGAGCTCGACAAGGTTCTTGAGCATTTCTTCGAGATGCTGAAGCGTAGGCCAACCGCTATCCATATGCCCAAGGTGGTGGCGTTCGCGATCTTCTCGACACGAAGAATGGATGAGATCACCCGAATCCGCTGGGAGGATCTGGACGAACACCGTCAGGCGGTGAAGGTGCGTGACATGAAGAACCCTGGCCAGAAGATCGGCAATGATGTCTGGTGTCACTTGCCGGATGAGGCATGGCAGATCTTGCAGAGCATGCCGCGTCGGTGTCCTGAGATATTTCCGTTCAACACGGACTCAGTCGGCATGTCATGGGCGAGAGCTTGTAAGGTGGTCGGGATAGATGGGCTCCATTTTCATGACCTTCGCCATGAAGGAGTGAGCCGGTTGTTTGAAATGGACTGGGATATCCCGAGAGTATCCAGTGTTTCCGGTCATCGAGATTGGAACTCTCTGCGCAGGTATACCCACTTGCGGGGGCGAGGTGACCGTTACAAGGAATGGAAGTGGTTTGATCAGATTATTCGGGCGCCAGTAACGCTTGGCGCCCGTGCTACTTAATCAGTTTGCCCTGAGGCCTTTGTTCAACTGCGCGCATTCTCTGCGCGCAGTTTCTCGTTGCTGGTCGAGGTATAGGGCCAGGTCTGCAATATGAATGCCTTTCGCACTTTTCTGGCTCGCCTCCGGCTGTGCCGTTCCACGGCACCACGCCGTAATGACCCCCGGTAAGGTATGCATCACCCTTGCTGCGTCGCATGCCGGGCCGAGGGTCTTGCACCGCGAATGCGCCTTGACCTGTGGTGCTGCCAGATATGACGCAGTTGGCGTGACTGGCATACGGTGTGACCTGGTACTTGCCGAAACCTGCCCCGCTGCGCCGTGGGTCGGCAACGCTGAACGTTCCTTGGCCTGGGCTTTTCACGCCGATCACTGCGCCGGTAGTGTCCTCCCAGCGGCGTACACCGTACTGTTGGTATTGCAGGGCGCCGGTCTTGGCGCGAGGGTCCGCGACGGAGAACGCCCCGTTCGTTGGGTTGGACTTTCCGGCTACGGTACCCATGGATTTAACCCAATCATTGACCCCCAAATAGCCGGAATAGGCCTCTGGAACGATCACGAAGTCCCGCAGATAGCCGTCTTCGATCGCCAGGTCGTTCAGGCAGCGCCAGTCCTTGAGCGTGCACTTGAGGTGCTGCAATGATCGCGCCCGATGTGCGGCTGGTGATCTTCGCCCTCCTGCTGGGCGCCTACGCGGGCGCCCGTGGGGCCTGGACGTGGCAGGACAAGCGCTGTGGCAAGGAACTGGCAGAGCAGGCGGCGAGCTACCAGATCGAGCGCGAAGCCGCAGCGGCTGCTGTCATCGACCAGATGCAGATCCACCAGGACCAGCGCGAAGAGCTAGAGGCGCGTCTGGCCGCCTCGGCTGAAACCCACTGGAAGGAATTGAACGATGCACAGAGCACACAGGCTCGTTTGCGTGACCGGCTTGCTACTGCTGATCAGCGGTTGTCAGTCCTACTCGACGTTACCTCAACCCCGCACCGTGGCTGTGGGTTGCCAGAAGCCACCGGCCCCGCAGGCGTGGTTCATGACCCCTCACGTGCCTACCTTGACCGAGCGCATGCTCAGCGAATTATCGCCATCACCGACGAAGGCGACCGGGCAATCATCGCCTTGAAGGCTTGTCAAAGTTATATTAAAAAGCTACAGAAGTAGTTTATAGTTATGAAGTTTGTATTTCACAGATTTAAGTATAGTTTAGCCCCGCTAAGTGCGGGGCTTTGGGTGGTGGAGCTATACAGTTTTACGATCTTTGAGTGGGGTCTCCTGTAATTCAAGGAAGTACTGCCTCAAGGGTATATTTCCCTTCAGTGATTTGGCGGTTTTCTTGGCGATGCGCTTGGTTGCGGTGTTCACAAAGTTGGAGTCCGCCGCAGTAAATTCGATTCCAAGTTTTAGGGTCCAGTGCAATGACCCTTCGTGGTTGTCTACTAATGATGTGAATGCGTTAGGGTCGTTTAAGTCTGCGAGAACAGAGTCAATAAAAAACAATGTGGTATTTCTAGTATTGTTGTCGAGTTTTGTGTCAATCTCAGCTTGTAACTTTGCTTCGTGAAGCGCGGGACGGAAAAACTCGTAAGCGTAAGCTCTACGCATATTGTAGGTTAGGAGGCAAAGTAGTTGGAGTTCAGGAATGTGACTTAGCCAGCTATTTTTATTTGAGCAGGATTTTAAGAATAGTACTGATGTATCGAGCATGGCTCGCGAAACAGCGTCCTCGATAACTCTGTATGGTGTTTGATAGGCTGCTAATAATAAGTCTGAGAATGATGAAAGCTTTACTAGCTCTTCTGCCTCATCTTTTGGTACAAGCTTGCTGAGCTGATCTATTCGGGAGGGCGCGTCCCTAACGATACCCAGGTAAAAATACTCTATACCGTGCCAATATATGTTAAAGGGCTCATGGATTGGAGCATCTAAGCCCTTTTGTTGATGTTTCAATGTCGCGTAAAAAAATTCTTTGAAAGTTTTGTGCTTGAAGAAAATAGAGTTTTTGTCTAGGTCGTGGCCAATTATTTCTGACTTTTTTAGGAATGAATTAATTAAAGTTTCTAAGTTCTGGCCTGTTCTACGCTGGCCGAGATAGTCATCGAAAATTGTACGAAGGTCACCAAGGCTCAAATTGTCCAGATCATGATCGATCATATGGCCTGCGACAAACCCTATGATGCGTTGAATTGTCTCGTACTCCTTCTCGGATCCGTTTCCTTTCTGGAGATCCCAGCGTCCTAATACTAGCTCTGTATATTTTGCATAAAGTTCTGGTAAGGTGGAGGGTAGCTCTTTTATGTTTTCAGATAGTAATCTTCCAAGTAATATCGCGCTGAGTGGGGTTCTAGGTAGGGCGCGCATTAGAGCTGAGTTCTCTAGATCATCTCTGAATTTAGTGGATACTTTTACATTGTTACATAGCTTTTCCACGAAGTTCATAATTGCTCCGTGAGAAAGTTCTTTTACCTCGTAGTGGTCAAAGTATTTCCTGATCTTTTCTTGTAATTTTTCTTGGTGTATGATTCTTGATGCTACTACAAGCTTGACATTTAGCTTGGGTGCGATGCTTTGAGCTATTCCGCAAATTGTTTCAACTTTCTCGTGTACTTCATCAAGTGTTTCATCTAGTCCGTCGATGAATAGCACTATTTCCTTGTTTGTTTCATCCAGCTCTAATTCGATGCTTTCAATAAGCGATGTAATGGGTTGAGTTAGGGACTTCAGATCGCGATATGTAGTAAAGTAAGGTACGGTTGTAAAGTTTTCACTGGTCTTCTGATTGCATAGTTCCTTCGCAGTAGTTCGCATGAGCTCAGATTTCCCAGCGCCCATGCCACCCTCTACAAATATAAATCTATTTTTCTTAAGCTCATCAATCAGTGTGGACGGCTTTATAGATTTGGATCGAAACTTCCGTTTGGCGTCCTTGGGGATTTTTACGATTTGTTGTGGAATGTCTAGGCGCCCGAGGCTCGTAGGAATAAGTGAGTGTTGGTTTTCGAGGTTTGAAATGAAAGCCAACTGTTCCTTTATGTATCTGTTTATTTTTATATTGGCAAATTCCCAGTAGGATGGGTAGTACTTGTCCACAAGTTGCGTTATCTTTTCGCAATCAAAAAACTTGATTCGTGTATTTTTGTACTCGTGGTGAATGCTATCTTGGGCATTTCTCGTTATTTCTTTTGAGGTAATAATCCATATCTCGGTGAGGTGGATGGTCTTTTTGCCTCCCTCGATAGGGCGAGCCTGTTCGCATTCTCGTATTTGGCGGCGAACATCATCGTGATTTTGTTTGATTGAAACTGACTTCACAATGACGCCAACATAGTCTTCGTTCATGAGGAGTTGATCATACTTGATCAAAACAAAGTCAGCTCCCATTTCACGGCTTCCCTGAGTATAATTGACCTCAGTAATCGTAGGCATTTGCCTAAAAAGTTCTCTTAGGACCGGGTGTAATTCCTTTACTTCATCGTTCAGGCTTCTGATACGATCGAGCTTCCAGCTAACAGTATTTAGAGACACGTGGCTTATATCCTATGGGTGGCACTAGGCTAGTAACCATTAGATTAATCCATAGAGAGGATTCCGGAAAGGGGAGTGCGCAGCTCTGTCAGGTATCTATGAGGGGCTTACCCAAGGAGATGAAAAGGGTTGCGACGCAGGTAGAAAGGTAAAAGGGCGCAAGAGAAGTCTTGTCGTTGATACCTTGAGCCTGCTTTTGGCAGTGGGCATCAGTGCACCAGCGTGCAGGACCCAGGATCGAGACGCAGCCGACGCAGTGGGTGGTTTATCGTGCACCACGCTCAGTTGATGGGGTGGAAATTTATGCAATCCATCATGGGTGCAACGCTGAACCGGCGGGAGGGCTCAGGGCGCGTGGCTTTTGGGCTTGAGGCTATTTATAGGGGCATTCTGTTCTACACGGTTTGTGCCATTTCCCGGAGTTTTTCAGGTTTTTGGTGTGCCAGTGGCGCGATTCACCACCGCCAATCACCCTTTTACCACCGAAAAATATGGCAACGATCACAGCAAGGAAAAAGGCCGATGGGACGTCATCTATACCGTCCAAATCGGCCTCAAGAAAAAAGGTGTCCTAGTCTGCCAAGAGTGTCAGGCGTTCGCCCGAACGCAAGTAACTCAAGCCTGGTACCAAGACAGGCGCAAGAGCTGTCCGAAGACTGGCTGAGGTTCTTTCAATCCGCAGGTAATATCAATTCAGGACCCTGGTTGCGGACACTGCCTACATCCTTACGGACTGCATGCCACTTGAAATCGCCTGCGGCTCGGCAGCAGGTCCGCATTATCTCTTCTGCGCGCTCAATCGATGTATCTGGCGAGATCCACTCACGAGCAACCTCGGGCGAGAGCACAAGAGGTTTGCGGTCGTGTATATCGACGAGCCCTTGGTCAGCTGCAGCGGTGATGATCACGAAGCCGTCCCGTTCGTCTGGTTCAAGTGCTGGGTGAGCTTCGGCCAGCGCCGCGAAGAACAGCGGGGCCTCGTCCGCTGCCTGGATGTAGTAGGGTTGCTTGCGCTTTGGGTCCGCAGGATCGGCTATCCACTCGTACCAGCCATTTGCGGGTGCTAAGGCTCGGCCATTCGGCCAAAGCGATTTGAAGAACTTCCCCGTCACCACCGTTTCTGCCCGCGCATTCATCGGGTCAGGACGCTTCCCCTTCGCCCAAAATGGCGCCCATCCCCATTTCACTCGATCTACTCTCAACCCTTCTGGCAACGCTCGTATTATCTCCACACGGGTGGAGGGGGCGACGTTGTATCGATTGATCTGCTCGTGGTCATAGCCATTGATCACCACCAGGTCGAGGCCCAACTGCCGGAGGTAGTTGTCCATGGATTCGTAGATCGAGTAACGCCCGCACATACCTCACCTCGCTCGTTCGTCGGCTTCCGCACGCCTCGCGTTGACGTAGGAAGGATCTGATCGTTAACTGTACATATATACAGTTTTCTATCTGGAATGATCCTTCATGACCATCACTTTCCTGGGAGTCCCGATCGGTGGCCCTGCATTGCTGCCCGTGTACTCGTTTCGAGTGCCCGCTGGCTTCCCTTCGCCAGCGGCGGATCATCTGGAGCGTCACATCTCGCTCGATGAACTATTCGAGCTCCGGGCGCCCCATGTGTACCTGGTGCAAGTGGAGGGCGACAGTATGCAGGGCGCTGGCATTTTTTCTGGCGACCTTCTTATCGTAGACCGCAGCAAGGAAGCAGAGCATGGCGACATCGTGATCGCTGCGGTCAACGGCGAGCCCGTCTGCAAGCGCCTGCAAAAGCGGGGTGGGGTGGTGATGCTTCAGTCCGAGAACCCCAGTTATCCGCCCCGGTACGTGATGGAAGGCGACGACCTGGTCATCTGGGGTGTTGTTCGCTACAGCGTGCGCGATCATGCGCAGTGACCAGGTGTTCGCGCTGATCGATTGCAACTCGTTCTACGCGAGCTGCGAACGCGTGTTCCGGCCGGATCTGGCCAAGACCCCTATCGTCGTACTGAGCAACAATGACGGCTGTGTTATCGCGCGCAGCTACGACGCTAAACCGTTCGTGAAGATGGGCGAACCATACTTCCAGTGCCGTGAGAGGCTGAAGCGGCACGGCGTGGTGGCTTTCTCCTCGAATTACGCGCTGTATGGCGACATGAGTGAGCGGGTAATGTCGATCATCGAATCGATGGTGCCTGCGGCTGAGGTCTATTCGATCGACGAATGCTTCGCCGATCTCACAGGCGTGCAGGGCAGCTTGACCCAGTTCGGCCGCGAGATACGGGCCAAGGTGTTGCAACGTACCGGCATACCAGTGGGTGTCGGCATCGCACGCACCAAGACCCTCGCGAAGTTGGCCAACCACACCGCCAAGCGACTGCAGGCGCACACGGGCGGCGTGGTCGATATCACGACGGACTTCGAGCGTGACTGGGTGCTGCGCAATACCGAGATCAAGGAGGTGTGGGGTATTGGGCGGCGAATGACCGAGCACCTGCAGAGCATGGGGATTCAGAAAGCCATGGACCTGGCAAAGGCTGACCCGCGTATGTTGCGAGACAAGTTCAGCGTGGTGGTGGAGAAGACCGCGCGCGAGCTGGCTGGCGTTCCCTGCCTCGAACTGGATGAGGCAGCACCCCCGAAGCAAGAGATCTGCTGCAGCAGGATGTTCGGCAAGCGGTTGAGTGAGCTTGCCCCGATCAAGCAGGCTGTGGCCACCTACACTGGGCGAGCGGCTGAAAAGCTGCGGGCGCAGGGCTCGGTATGCAAGCGCATGCGAGTGAGTATCCGTACAGGCATGTTCAATCCTGGTGAGCTGCATCATGCGCAGGGAGCGCTTGTGGAGCTGCCTTATCCCACGAACGACACGCTGCTGCTCACCAGGGCAGCGACAAGTGCGGTAGAGAATGTTTTCAGGGAGGGCTACCGGTACAGCAAGGCCGAAGTGTTACTACTCGACTTGCGACAGCCAGGTGAGTTTACTGACGATCTGTTCGCAATCACGCAACCGATGGCAAGCGATAGACTGATGTCGGTGGTCGATCAGATCAACGACCGATATGGGCGAGGGACAATGAGGGTGGGCAGCGTCCCCCGCACCCCCGTTTGGGGAATGCGGCAAGACTTGCTGAGTCAGTCTTACACGACACGTATCGACCAGCTTTGGAAAGTGACGTGAATTTGTGATAAGCATGAGACCGATATAGTGAAGGGGAATGCGGCATAGAAAGCCAATTAGCTTATAAATTTCAAAGCGGATTTGAGTTTGTTTATTTCCATCTGGATGTCGTCAGACTCTGTACGTAGGGAAATGAAGCTTATGATGTCGTTTTCTGTTTTGTATCGAAATGGGTTGCTGATGAAGAAAAGCAAAGTATGTTCAAGAAAGCGGCAAAGTTGAAACAATTTTAATTCAATGTTAACGGGGCATTTCCCGCCATGAACATGATGATTTCGTGCAAGTCGAAGAGAACGTATTATCGATTGATGTGCAGCCTTCTCTCGGTAGAAAAACGATAGTCTTCGGATCAACATTTCAGTGTCGTCAGTAGCTAAAAGCTGTTCTATTGCCACCCATAATTTCAGAAAGCGTAGTTCGGTGCTCTTCGATGATAATGCATTGCTGTAATTAAGTAGGCATTTTTCAATGTGATCGCTGAATGGGAGTCTTTTTATTTGGCTAATTTTGTTTTGGGTGTGTGATATGGTATTTTTATAGTTTTTTAGGCTTGCGGGGTTTCTGGGTTCATAGTTTGTATTTATCCAGATCGCGTCTGCATGACATTTTCCTGAAGGCACATGTAAGGACTGCAGTTTTCCTAAATCAATCACTAGTCGAGATGGGTACTTCTCCTCGTCATTAGATCCAAATATATTCAAGTTTTTTTTAAAGCCTACCTGCATGAGACCGGAGAGTATGGCAAGCGCATCATTTGCTTTCATGACAGCGGACTCTGAACTCTTGGCTTCAGTGATAACCACAGCATAGGCGTGGTTCTGCTCAATTTCAATCGTGTGCGAACTGGCCGAAATCGCTCGGGTCCTGGAGTGTAGGTATTTTTTTGGGAGGCTGTTGGTTATCTTTATTTTGCATTGGTTGATGCTAAATTGTGGAAATGTGTATAGGTTCTTTAGTTGTATTGTCGTAATCAGAATAAAGCGTTCAGGCTTGAGCTTTGTATGGCATAGCTTGTCAAATTCGGTGAGGATTCTGTTGTAATCCTTGGTTTTGCTTTCGGCGAAAACATTCAGTATTGATTGACGGAAAATTTTATGAGCTGAGTTGTTGTCCAGTTGATGGTTGTGCTCGACCAATCCAAAAAGACTGTCAATGAAAAACTCTGCGGGTATCTGATATCCAACTTTCCCACTTGGCCCTATGGAAAGTAGCTGCATCGTTTCATCAATCAACCCAGTGGGAGGTGCTTTAATCCATCTTGTTTTCATAGCGGGCTCGGTCAACGATTTGGGCGAATAGTTTTAAGTCAAAGTGGTTAAGTGGTGATAGTCTCCGCACTAAAAGACTTACCAGTCACAGGTATCAACTGGGCTTAATTGGCAAGGGGCTACGCTATCGAGAATATCGTCAAGTTCGGCCCTTTTCTTCACGGAGCTCAGCTATATTGGCAGAGATCGCATCAGCGTTCGCGTCCAAGGTGCGTAATGCGCCCATGACATTCTCGTGCACGGGAACAGATCCCCTCTGGCTAACCCATAGCGACAACTCCTCGAGAGCAGCCCTTATAGCGATCTGGTTTAGAAGCAAAAGCTCAAGAGTATCACCGGTGAGGGAAGCTCTATCGTCCATTGGCAAGGTCCTTTGCTTAAAAGTTTAGGGGCGGGAACTAGGGGATTTGAAAAGCACTTTAGATCTCGCCGCGCTATTTCTACAAGATCATAGCCAATGACGTGGGCTTATCTTGACTTCCTGGTTAAATCGGGCTGAATCGAGTTCTATTCCGCAGGATAGTAGATGCTTCGGTGGTTTTGTTGGGTGCATGTATTCATCTGACCAGTTGCTAGGATTCGATAGATAACTGATTGCAGTTAATCATGCCGATTAAAATGTATGGATACAATAAATTTCTGATATTTTCTGCTGTTTATCGTGGTCGGTAGAATGTCGCCAGTTTCAATGGATATCTGGGCATGATGGAGGTCGCAAACTTTTTTTGCTAGATGCAGGCCTAGTCCTTGCCCCTCTATATCCTTAGAATGC
The DNA here is from genome assembly GCF_057197165.1 of Pseudomonas sp. SYWMCR5. Classification (NCBI taxonomy): domain Bacteria; kingdom Pseudomonadati; phylum Pseudomonadota; class Gammaproteobacteria; order Pseudomonadales; family Pseudomonadaceae; genus Pseudomonas; species Pseudomonas sp. SYWMCR5. The sequence goes on along the minus strand of NZ_JBXUNH010000001.1, from coordinate 127,708 downwards.
TGCCCTCTGAATTCTCTGTCAAAAAGAAGAGGGATTTCTTGTCCGTCTACTAAGGGGCCGTAAGATGATGCAGTTACCACGACCGAGGAGTTTCTGGTTTCATCAAATTCAACGTTAATGTGATAGCCGGGTGGAGAGTATTTTACCGCGTTCTGTAATATTACGAAGGGTAACATGTCAAACACCGAGAGTACTGGTATCTCCATTCGGCTCTCTCCTAAAAGGTTGATTTTTGATTTTTTTCGGGCAGCGTGGACTTGTAGTAGATAGCGAGCTTTGTGAAACTTTTTATATATTCCGGCACTATACCGAACTTGTAGTTCGGTTATGCCTGGGTTGATCTCGATATCAGTATAATTAAGTCGTGCAGAAAGCATTCCGCTAGCATGAAATAATGTTTCAGCGAGTTCTTTTGGTTTGGGTAAAAGTGAATCGTCCGATGATAGTGCTTGAGCTCTATCAGTGATTAAGGCGCTGAACTCGCGAGCTTCGTGGAGTGTGCTCTCTAGCATTGAACGAAGGCGGTGGTTCTCTCTCTTTAGATCTTCAATGGCTTTCGAGGGATGGACGCCATCGTTTAATCTTACATGTATACGCTTCCTTGCAGGCGGACTCATGACTTAATTAGCTCCCTAATTCCCATGGATAGAGTAGTGGCTGCAAAATTCATAATCAGTTTTTTAGCTTCGGGCGAAAGGTTCGTTAAGAGTTTGGGGTTGTCAATTTTTTCTGCACCGTTCTGTCGAATATTTTTAATGTAAGCCTGTTCCAGTTGAAGTATTTTGTAGGCATCGAGTCCTTCCTGTGAAAGCCGTGTGCGTACTTTGATCCAACGTTTTTTGGGGTTGCCTAGTTCCTTCAGGGTTCTTTCAATGGTAGTTTGCCAGACGTCAATTGGTGTGTCTTTGGGAAATATTACATCGGCTTTGTTTAAGGAAGATGCAATTGCTGATGACTTGGTTGAATACTGTATGAGGTACTTGTCTGGATAGTATTTTCGAATTTCTGATAGTACGTGCAAGCCCCCATTTGGATCTCCGGGCCTTAGGGTGGTTCCGATGCCTTGGATGTCACAAGCTACAATAGGATATGACTCGACGGTTTCGATTGTTTCGATATTCTGAAGGTCTTTAACTCTAAATCCGGATCGCTTCAAGGTTTCTAACATCGGCGGCGGGTTATCATCAATAATCAAGATTTCAAATTTGTCTTTAAGTCCTTTGATAGATAGAGGGTCTATATCAATTTCGTTAAGTGACCTGGGTGTGCCAAATGTGAAAAACATTCTCTGTGGGATCCTTCCTGTGGCTGCTGATGGGAGTCCGCTGTAGCATCGCCAGTATTGAGGAGTTTGACAACCTGGATCTCGCTACCCTGTCGTCAGTGCCGTTTGACTATGGCAGTCTGCCGAGCAAACCGTGCGGGTTCAGATACCCATACCGCGGGCAGGTTGATCCGCCGACTTTTAGGGTGAGGGCTCAAAGCAAGTGGTACAAAACTGGTACTAAGGTTAGCGGGGCTCCTGGAGGCTAAGTGATTAGTGGCCTATAGCGAATACCTGCCCAATCCATCATGGGTGCAACGCTGAACCGGCGGGAGGGTTCAGGGCGCGTGGTTTGTGGGTTTGAGGCTTGTGATGCAGTCCGTTCGTTCAACGTATTCAATACCGATTACCAACAATTTTGTCGCGTTGTGCTTTTCGCTCGGGGCGCTATACCAACAGAGTCGCACAGGAGGCGTTCAAGACGCCAGTTTACCAAGAGCACCAGGTATTTGCCTGTAGAGCCTTGCTTGCCGCGGCCCCGATGGTCAGTCCGTCAGGGAAACATTGCCCGCGAAACCCCCTACGGTCTGGATAGCTTCCCGCTGACTTTGCCGAGCATCCGCCTTACGATAGATTGTTCGCCTCAATCAACTCGCGCCATGTCGAAACCCACAAACAGCCGGCATCCGAAGGGAAGACTCATGCATCCATACGACATGCCCCAAGCCGAAGCGGAAAAGATTCACGTCGAGATCGCCAAACTGATGGCAGAGACTCGCAAGCTCAATGCCGAAGCAGGCAAATTGACCCGAGAAACCTTCTGGTACCCGATCGGCATCGCGACCGGTCTGGTGACAGCAGTGGCGGGCATCACCGCACTGACAATCAAGGTCTTTGCCTGAATTCCCAGCCCCGCAATCGCGGGGTTTCGTGGATCAAGGCCAATGGCCTGCACTTCATCAAATGGTCTACAAAGCTGGCGCCAGCGCCATCGATGGTCAAAGCTGCAGGTTTCCCTTGCATTGATAAAGGACTTCGCATGCCCATCCGACGCTCATCGATCGCCGCTGCCATCGCCTTGTCATTCCTGTCGTTTTCCGCACTCGCCGCCAACCTGGCTCCCGACGCGCTATTGAAAAAGGCCGAAGCCGAGCAGAAGGCCTATCTCGCCACCGTCAAGCAACTGGTCAATGTCGATACAGGAACCGGCCAGGCGCCGGGGCTGAAAACCGTCAGCGCCCTGCTGGTCGAGCGGCTCAAGGCGTTGGGTGCCGAGGTCGCGACCAGCCCGGCCAGCCCGTCGGCGGGTGACAACATCGTTGGCACCTTCAAGGGCATCGGCAGCAAGTCGTTCTTGCTGATGGTCCACTACGACACGGTGTTCCTGCCCGGCACTGCGGCCAAGCGGCCGTTCAAGGTCGAGGGCGAGCGTGCCTATGGTCCTGGCGTGGCCGATGCCAAAGGGGGTGTGGCGATGATCCTGCATTCGCTGAAGCTGCTGCAGGACGAGAAGTTCAAAGGCTTCGGCACCTTGACCGTACTGTTCAACCCGGATGAGGAAACCGGCTCCAGCGGCTCGAAGGCGATCATCGCGGAACTGGCGCGCAAGCATGACTACGTGTTCTCGTACGAGCCGCCGGACAAGGACGCGGTAACAGTCGCGACCAATGGCATCAATGGCGTATTTCTCGAAGTGAAAGGCAAGTCTTCCCACGCAGGGTCCGCACCCGAGGCTGGGCGTAATGCCGCCATGGAGTTGGCCCACCAGATGCTGCAGTTGAAGGACCTCGGCGACCCGGCCAAAGGCACCACGGTCAACTGGACGATGGTCAAGGCGGGCGACAAGCGCAACATCATTCCCGCCAGCGCCACGGCCGAGGCGGACATGCGCTACTCGGACCTGAGCGAAAGCGACCGGGTGCTGGCCGACGCGCAACGGCTCGTACAGAAGAAACTCATCGAGGGCACCGAAGTGACGGTGCGCCTCGACAAGGGCCGCCCGCCGCTGGCGAAGAACGCCGGCTCCGAGCAGTTGGCGAAAACCGCCCAGACGCTCTACGCGAAGATCGATCGCAATATCGAGCCGATTGCCATGCGTTTCGGGACTGATGCGGGCTATGCCTACGTGCCCGGCAGCGAGAAGCCCGCAGTGCTTGAAACCATGGGCGTGGTGGGGGCGGGATTGCATGCCGATGACGAGTACATCGAGTTGTCGAGCATCGCGCCGAGGCTTTATCTGACAGTGGCATTGATCCAGCAATTGTCCGAGGCGGCGAAGTAAGCGCGCGTAGGCTCAGGTGTTTACTGTCCTGGGATCAATGGCTATGCCGGTTTGATTTGCGGGGTGGCTGCTTGGAGGGCGAGCCCGCTCCCACAGGGGGCGGGCAGCGTATTACAGGCTTTGTAGCCGCGGGCGGTAACTCAGGGGTAAAGGTGCGACGTTGCTTGGTCATCAGGCACCTGTCTGTGGCGAGTATTCTCGCCTAAAGGGGTGTCCGGCATAGATCACTACACTGCCTCAGTGCAACTGATCGGATGCGTAATGTCGCTCGCGTCGGTTTCAGGATGCGCCCTGTCGTTTGCACGCTACCGTTTCCCGGCAACGGTGCCATTCTTATCAGGATGTCCGACGACCGAGTGCGCACAGACGCACCGGCTTGGACGAGGAAGGCGACCGTGATCCTGTGACCGTGACAGGCCCGGAACGCCACAGCAGAACACCGCCGGACACCTGCCCGCACCCTCGGGCGGATCCGGGTTGCCGAGGTCCGCTGTATGCCTGAAGAGACGCTTGACCTGCCCTTGATCCAGCGTGTGCTGGACAACCACAAGGAGGTGCCCGGTGCGCTGTTGCCGATCCTCCACGCCATCCAGCAAGGCCTGGGCCATGTACCCGATGAAGCAGTCCCCGAGATCGCCCATGCGCTGAACCTCAGCCTCGCCGAGGTGCGTGGGGTGATCAGCTTCTACCATGATTTCCGCACTTCGCCCCCGGCACGCCACACCCTGCGCCTGTGCCGCGCCGAGTCGTGCCAGAGCCGCGGCGCCGAAGCCCTGGCCGCGCAACTGCGCGAACAGCTCGGGCTGGACGACCATGGCACCACTGCCGACGGAGCATTGAGTCTGCGCCCGGTGTACTGCCTCGGCGCTTGCGCCTGCTCGCCAGCGCTGGAGCTGGACGGCCAGGTGCATGCGCGGCTCACGCCCGAGCGTCTGCAGGCTTTGGTGAAAAGCTGCAGGGTGGAGGCGGGCGCATGATCAAGCTGTGTATTTCCTGCGATTCGCTGGCTCGCGCAGTGGGCGCCGACCAGGTCGCCGAGGCGTTCGAACGTGAGGCTGCACGGCGGCAACTGCCGCTGCAGATCCAGCGCACCAGCTCGCGTGGCCTGTATTGGCTCGAGCCATTGCTGGAGCTGGAAAGCGCCGAAGGGCGCCTGGGCTTCGGGCCGGTCATGCCGGAAGATGTGCCGGGCCTGCTGGAGGCTCTGGACAAGGGGGGCGAGCATCCACTGGCATTGGGCCCTGTCGAACAGATCCCCTATCTGAAGACCCAGCAGCGCCTGCTGTTCGCCCGCGCCGGTATCACCCGCCCGTTGTCGCTGGACGACTATCAGGCCCATGGCGGCTTCGAGGGCTTGCGCAAGGCTGCATTGATGGACGGCGATGCAGTGGTTGCCGCAGTGCTCGATTCCGGCTTGCGTGGCCGAGGCGGGGCTGCGTTCCCGGCCGGCATCAAGTGGCGCACCGTGCGCCAGGCGCCGGCCGGGCAGAAGTACATTGTCTGCAATGCCGACGAAGGCGACTCCGGCACCTTCGCCGACCGCATGCTGATGGAGGGCGATCCCTTCCTGCTGATCGAAGGCATGATCATCGCCGGCCTCGCTGTCGGCGCAAGCAAGGGCTACATTTATGTGCGCTCCGAATACCCGGACGCCATCCGTGTGCTCAACGAGGCCGTGATGCTGGCCCGCGAAGCGGGTTATCTGGACGTCACTGGCAGCGGCGTGGCGTTCGAGCTCGAGGTGCGTGTGGGCGCTGGCGCCTATATTTGCGGCGAGGAGACGGCGCTGCTGGAGTCGATCGAAGGCAAGCGCGGCATCGTGCGCGCCAAGCCGCCACTGCCGGCGCTCGAGGGCCTGTTCGGCCAGCCGACGCTGGTGCATAACGTCCTGACCTTGGCTTCTGTGCCGATCATCCTGGCAAAAGGTGCCGCGTTCTATCGCGACTTTGGCATGGGCCGTTCACTGGGCACCTTGCCGTTCCAACTGGCGGGCAATGTGCGCCAGGGCGGGCTGGTCGAGCGGGCTTTTGGCCTGACCCTGCGTGAGCTGGTCGAGGGGTATGGCGGTGGTACCGCCAGTGGTCGTCCGTTGAAGGCCGCGCAGGTCGGCGGCCCGCTGGGCGCCTGGGTGCCGCCGTCGCAGTTCGATACGCCGCTGGACTACGAGGCCTTCGCTGCCATCGGCGCGATGATTGGCCATGGCGGTGTGGTGGTCGCTGACGACACACTGAACATGGCTGGCATGGCGCGCTTCGCCCTGCAGTTCTGCGCCGAGGAGTCCTGCGGCAAGTGCACGCCGTGCCGGATCGGGTCGACCCGCGGCATGGAAGTGGTGGATCGGCTGATCGCCAGCAGCGATCCTGCTGCGCGCGAGGATCAGGCCCACCTGCTGCGTGACCTGTGCGACACGATGCAGTACGGCTCGCTGTGCGCCATGGGCGGGATGACCGCTTACCCCGTGGCCAGCGCCCTCAAGCATTTTCCTGCCGATTTCGGTCTGGCCAGCCCGGAGGCCGCCCAATGATCCATTATTTCGACCCCGCCAACAGCGATATCGACCTGGGCACGCCTGCCCGCGACAGTGAAGTACAGGTCAGCCTGAACATCGACGGCCGCGCGATCAGCGTCCCCGCAGGCACCTCGGTGATGCGCGCTGCTGCGCTGCTGGGCACCAGCATCCCCAAGCTGTGCGCCACCGACAGCCTCGAAGCCTTCGGCTCGTGCCGCATGTGCATGGTCGAGATCGACGGCATGCGTGGTTATCCGGCTTCATGCACCACGCCGGTCAGCGAAGGCATGGTGGTGCGCACCCAGACTCCGCGCCTGGCCGACCTGCGGCGCAATGTCATGGAGCTGTACATCTCCGATCACCCGCTGGACTGCCTGACCTGCTCGGCCAACGGCAACTGCGAGCTGCAAACGGTCGCCGGCCAGGTGGGCCTGCGCGAAGTGCGCTATGGCTATGACGGGGCCAACCATCTCAACGAGGCCAAGGACGTCTCCAACCCGTACTTCGACTACGAGCCCAGCAAGTGCATCGTCTGCAGCCGCTGCGTGCGTGCCTGCGAAGACATTCAGGGCACCTTCGCCCTGACCATCAGTGGCCGAGGCTTCGAGTCGCGGGTGGCGGCGGCCGGAGGCGAGAATTTCCTCGCCTCCGAGTGCGTGTCGTGCGGCGCCTGCGTGCAGGCCTGCCCGACTGCGACCCTGACCGAGAAGAGCCTGGTCCAGCTCGGCCAGCCGGAGCGCGCGGTGATCACCACCTGTGCCTATTGCGGGGTGGGCTGCTCGTTCCGCGCCGAGATGAAGGGCGATCAACTGGTGCGCATGGTCCCGGACAAGAACGGCGGCGCCAACCACGGCCACGCCTGCGTCAAGGGGCGCTTCGCCTGGGGCTACGCCACTCACCCGGATCGCATCACCACGCCGATGATCCGCAAGCGCCTTGAAGACCCATGGCAGGAAGTCAGCTGGGATGAGGCGCTGGCCTATGCCGCCAGTGAGTTCCGACGCATCCAGCTCAAGTACGGGCGCGATTCGATCGGCGGTATCACCTCCAGCCGTTGCACCAACGAAGAAGCCTATCTGGTGCAGAAGCTGGTGCGTGCCGCCTTTGGCAACAACAACGTGGACACCTGCGCGCGGGTCTGCCATTCGCCGACCGGCTATGGCCTGAAGCAGACCCTGGGCGAGTCCGCCGGAACCCAGAGCTTCGACTCGGTGATGCAGGCCGACGTGATCCTGGTGATCGGCGCCAACCCGACCGACGCTCACCCGGTGTTCGGCTCGCAACTCAAGCGCCGCCTGCGCCAGGGCGCGCGGCTGATCGTCATCGACCCGCGCCGCATCGACCTGGTCGACTCGCCCCACGCCCGCGCCGAGTTGCACCTGCAACTGCGTCCGGGCACCAACGTCGCCATGCTCAATGCCCTGGCCCATGTGATCGTCGATGAAGGGCTGCTCGACCAGGCATTCATCGACGCGCGCTGCGAGAGTGCCGAGTTCACGCGTTGGCGTGAGTTCGTCGGCCTGGCCGAGAATTCACCCGAGGCGCTTGGGCCGGTGTGCGGCGTGCCTGCCGAGCAGATCCGCGAGGCGGCGCGGGTGTATGCGGGCGCCGGCAATGCGGCGATCTACTATGGCCTGGGCGTCACCGAACACAGCCAGGGCAGCACCGCGGTGATGGGCATCGCCAACTTGGCCATGGCAACCGGCAACATCGGTCGCGAAGGCGTGGGCGTCAATCCGTTGCGTGGTCAGAACAACGTCCAGGGCTCGTGCGACATGGGCTCCTTCCCCCATGAATTGCCGGGCTACCGGCACATCTCCAACGAGGCGGTGCGCAGCGAATTCGAGCAGGCCTGGGGCGTGACCTTGCAGCCCGACCCGGGGCTGCGTATCCCCAACATGTTCGAGGCCGCGCTCGACGGCAGCTTCAAGGCGCTGTACTGCCAGGGCGAGGATATCGCCCAGAGCGACCCGAACACCCAGCACGTCACCGCGGCACTGATGGCCATGGAGTGCGTGGTGGTGCAGGACATCTTCCTCAACGAAACCGCCAAGTTCGCCCATGTGTTCCTGCCGGGCAGTTCGTTCCTGGAAAAGGACGGCACCTTCACCAACGCCGAACGCCGTATCTCGCGGGTGCGCAAGGTGATGGAGCCGCTGGCCGGCAAGGCCGACTGGGAGGCGACCGTGGCCCTGGCCAATGCCCTGGGCTATCGCATGGACTACCGGCACCCGTCCGAGATCATGGACGAAATCGCCCGCCTGACGCCGAGCTTCCACCGCGTCAGCTATGCCGAGATCGACCGCCGCGGCAGCCTGCAATGGCCGTGCAACGAGGCCGCGCCCGACGGCACCCCGACCATGCACATCGACCAGTTCGTGCGCGGCAAGGGGCGATTCATGCTCACCGGTTATGTGCCCACCGACGAGAAGGTCAATGCCCGTTATCCGTTGTTGCTGACCACCGGCCGCATCCTCAGCCAATACAACGTTGGCGCCCAGACCCGTCGCACCCACAACGTTGCCTGGCACGATGAGGATCGTCTGGAGATCCACGCCAGCGATGCCGAAAGCCGCGGCATCCGCGACGGCGACTGGGTTGGCGTGGGCAGCCGTGCGGGGCAGAGCGTTTTGCGTGCGCGGGTCAGTGCGCGGGTGGCGCCAGGCGTGGTGTACACCACCTTCCACTTCCCTGAGTCTGGCGCCAACGTGATCACCACCGACAACTCCGACTGGGCCACCAACTGCCCCGAGTACAAGGTCACGGCGGTTGAGGTGGTGCGAGTCTTCCAGCCCTCGGAATGGCAGAAGCGCTACCAGCATTTCAGTGACGAACAGCAGCGCCTGCTCAAGGAGCGGCGTAAGGCCGAAGGCCAGGAAAAAGCCGAGGTGCGCCGATGAGCAGTGACAACCTGGTCAAGATGGCCAACCAGATCGCCCACTATTTCGACAGCGAGCCTGATCGTGCGCTGGCGGTGCAGGGGGTGAGACAACACCTGAACAGCTTCTGGACCCCGGCGATGCGGCGTCAGTTGAGCGAGTGGATCGAGGCCCATGCGGGGGAAGGGCTCGATTCGAAGGTGCGGGAGGCGTTGGGGTAGTTACCAGGCCTCGGCATCGCCCATGCCGAGGCCGCGCAGGTATTGGCCGATTTCGCTATAATCGAACTTCCATCACCCCGTGAGAGGCGTTGAACGGTGAAAGGCATCAGCTTGGAAACCAAAAGAGCAGCTTGGGAAAAAACTCGCCGCTCGAACTACGCAGCCAGTCTGCGGCTTGAGGGGTTTGATGTCACGCCTGACTCCGCGGAGCGTAAGCTCCCGTCCAAGGAAGAGTTGTTGCGTCATTACCGCAAGCAGGATTGATCTTTGGACAAGTATGGTGTCGGACAGGACGCCTACTGTTATCCCGGTACGGTCGTCCTGTGCAATCTGCTTGATCTTCGTGATGATTCAGCGCTTGCCAGGGCCGAGCGGGACTTTTCCGAGCTCGCTGCCAGTCAGCTCCCATTCGAGCTCCCTCCTTACGATCTTCCCTATCTCCAGAGGCTTCATCGCGCGCTTTTTCAGGATATCTATGCGTGGGCTGGAGAAATTCGCACGCTCGATATTTCCAAAGGCGGCACACGTTTCTGCAATGTGAGCCGCATTGAAGCCGAAGCTTCAAAAGTATTCCGCAGCCTTGCACAGCAAGGTTGGTATGAGGGCTATTCGCGTGCGGATCTGGTTCACGCTGTGGCAGAAAGCTTTGGCGATTTGAACATGGTCCATCCGTTTCGCGAGGGAAATGGGCGAGCTCAGCGGATTCTTTACGAACATGTGATCTTGAACGCGGGTTTTGAAATCGATTGGTGGTCAGTCGAGCCTGATGAGTGGGTGGCTGCGAACATAGCGGCAGTTGTTTGCGATCATTCGCCTCTGGAAGCGGTTTTCGACAGGTGCATCGGGCGGACCGTCATCGGCTTGTCGCCGGTTTAGCGTTCATGGCGACGCCCAACATGAAACCTCCGTCATCTTCGCCAACCCCGGCCGGTGCTAGGCTCGAGTAAATACTCGCCACGGAAACCCCACCATGGAAATGAACTGGCACCAGGCCCTGCAAGAGAGCCTGAGCTGGCTTGCAGTCTCTTCATTGATCACACTTGTCGGCTTCACCGCCGCCGCTTTCCTGGCGGTGCGCTTTACCCGCTGGGGCCAGCAGTTCTGGCAGTTGGCGGGTGAGTACTTCAGTTTCAGGCGCAGCTGGCGCCCGCTGCTCGTATTTGCACTGTTGTTGTTCCTGGCGCTGTTCTCGGTGCGCATGAACGTGCTGTTCTCGTTCTGGTACAACGGTTTCTATAGCGCCCTGCAGGGCCTGGACCAGACGGCGTTCTGGTACCTGCTCGGGGTATTCGCGGTACTGGCAACCATTCATGTGCTGCGTTCACTGTTCAACTACTACGTCACCCAGTCGTTCAACATCCACTGGCGGGTCTGGCTGACCGAGCGCCTGACTGCCGACTGGATGCATGGCGATGCCTACTACCGCGGGCAATTCTTAGATGAGCCGGTGGACAACCCTGACCAACGTATCGAACTGGACGTCAACGCCTTCGTTACCGGCTCGGTGTCGCTGGCCCTCGGGGCAGTGAGTGCGCTGGTATCGCTGGTGGCGTTCACCGGCATTCTCTGGGGGCTGTCGGCACCACTGGCGGTTGCCGGGGTGGAGGTGCCGCGGGCGATGGTGTTTGCGGTCTATGTCTATGTGCTCATCGCCACCTGGATCGCTTTCCGCCTCGGGCGGCCGTTGATTCGCCTGAATTTCCTCAACGAAAAGCTCACGGCGAACTTTCGCTACGCACTGATGCGCTTGCGCGAGAATGCCGAGAACATTGCCTTCTACCAGGGCGCGCAGGTCGAGCGGGGCACGTTGCTCGGGCGCTTCTTCGCCTTGATCGGCAATGTCTGGGCGTTGGTCTGGCGGAGCCTGAAGTTCAATGGTTTCAACCTGGGTGTCAGCCAGGTCGCGGTGGTGTTCCCGTTCATCCTGCAGGCGCCGCGTTTCTTCCGCGGAGCGATCAAGCTGGGTGATGTGATGCAGACGTCGCAGGCGTTCGGACAAGTGCAGGATTCGTTGTCGTTTTTCCGTGAGTCCTACGACACCTTTGCCAGCTACCGCGCGACCCTCGATCGTCTCACCGGTTTTCTCGATGCCAACCACCAGGCCAGCGAGCTACCGCACGTGGCTACCCGCGAGCTGCCGCGGGCCTTGGATATCGCTGGCCTGCAGGTGCTGCGCCCGGATGGCCACCGCTTGATTGCCGACCTGAGCCTGAAGCTGCAGGCCGGGCAGGCCTTGCTGATCAAGGGGCCTTCGGGCAGCGGCAAGACCACGCTGCTTCGGGCCCTGGCGGGATTGTGGCCTTATGCAGAAGGGGCGGTCGCGCGGCCGTTGGGTGAGCAGGCGCTGTTCCTGTCGCAGCGGCCGTACCTGCCGTTGGGGGATCTGCGCACCGCCATCGCCTACCCGGCCCAGGTCGGCCAGGAGCAGGATGCGCGGATGCAACAGGCATTGCGGCAAGTGAACCTGGCGCATCTGGCCGAGCGCCTCGAGGAAAGCCGCGACTGGACGCGCATCCTGTCGATCGGCGAGCAGCAGCGCCTGGCGTTTGCGCGAGTATTGTTCAACCAGCCGCATGTGGTGTTCCTCGACGAGTCCACCTCGGCGATGGATGAAGGCTTGGAACATGCCTTGTATTCGCTGCTGCGCAACGAAATGCCGGAAACCTTGCTGGTGAGTGTCGGGCATCGCAGCACGCTGGCCGGGTTCCACAGCCACCGGCTGGAGGTCGATGGCCAGGGTGGATGGGCGTTGTTCGAGCAGGACGCGGTGGTGCTGTCCTGAGCATCAGCCGTAGACGAAAAAGCCCCCTGGCATCGCTGCCAGGGGGCTTTTTCATATGGCGCAGGCCTTACATGTTGGGGTAGTTAGGGCCGCCGGCACCTTCTGGGGTGACCCAGGTGATGTTCTGCGACGGATCCTTGATGTCGCAGGTCTTGCAGTGCACGCAGTTCTGCGCGTTGATCTGGAAGCGCTTGCTGCCGTCTTCCTGGGTGACCACCTCGTAGACACCGGCCGGGCAGTAACGCTGCGCGGGTTCGTCGTACAGCGGCAGGTTGGTGGCGATCGGCACGTTCGGATCGGTCAGCTTCAGGTGGCAGGGTTGCTCTTCTTCATGGTTGGTGCTGGAGAGGAACACCGAGCTGAGTTTGTCGAAGCTGAGCTTGCCGTCGGGCTTGGGGTAGTCGATCTTCTTGGCGTCGGCGGCCAGCTTCAGGCAGGCGTAGTCCGGCTTGGTGTCGTGCAGGGTGAAGGGCAGCTTGCCGCCGAACCAGTTCTGGTCGATATAGTTGAACGCTGCTCCGAACAGCGGGCCGAACTTGTGCATGGCCGGGCCGAAGTTGCGGCTGGCGTACAGCTCCTCATACAGCCAGCTGGCCTTGAATGCCTCGACGTAGCTGTTGAGGGCGTCGCCGCCTTCGCTGCCGGCGAACAGGGCGTCGGCCACTGCATCGGCGGCCAGCATGCCGGACTTCATTGCAGTGTGGCTGCCCTTGATCTTGGCGAAGTTCAAGGTGCCCAGATCGCAACCGATCAGCGCGCCACCGTTGAACACCATCTTCGGCAGCGAGTTCAGGCCGCCCTTGCAGATGGCGCGGGCGCCGTAGCTGATGCGCTTGCCGCCTTCCAGATATTGGCTGATCACCGGGTGGTGCTTCAGGCGCTGGAACTCGTCGAACGGCGACAGGTAAGGGTTGGCATAGGAGAGGTCGACGATCAGGCCGACCACCACCTGGTTGTTCTCCAGGTGATAGAGGAACGAGCCGCCGGTGTTCTCGGCGCTGACTACATCCAGCGGCCAGCCGGCGGTGTGCACCACCAGGCCCTGTTCGTGCTTGCTCGGGTCGATCTCCCAGATTTCCTTGATGCCGATACCGTAGTGCTGCACATCGGCTTCGCTGTCCAGGTCGAAGCGCTTGATCAGCTGCTTGCCAATGTGGCCGCGGCAACCTTCGGCGAACAGCGTGTACTTGGCGCGCAGCTCCATGCCGGGGGTGTACAGGCCGTCCTTGGGCTGACCTTCGCGGTCGACACCCAGGTCGCCGGTGACGATGCCACGGACCACGCCGTTTTCGTCGAACAGCGCTTCCTGGGCGGCGAAGCCGGGATAGATTTCCACGCCCAGGTTCTCGGCCTGCTGGGCCAGCCAGCGGCACAGGTTGCCCAGCGAGATGATGTAGTTGCCCTGGTTGTGCATGGTCTTGGGCACGAACAGGTCCGGCACCTTGACCGAACTGCCCTGGTCCTTGAGCACATAGATGTCGTCGCGCTTGACCTCGGTGTTCAGCGGGGCGCCGAGTTCTTTCCAGTCGGGGAACAGCTCGTTCAGCGCGCGGGGTTCGAAGACCGCACCGGAGAGGATGTGGGCGCCGACCTCGGAGCCTTTCTCGACCACGCAGACGCTGATCTCGTTACCGGCTTCGGCGGCCTTCTGCTTCAGGCGGCAGGCGGCAGACAGGCCCGCCGGGCCTGCGCCGACGATGACCACGTCGAATTCCATGTATTCGCGTTCCACAGGTTCTCTCCTACTCAAGGCTCATCGCGTTGCTTGTCTTATGGGTGTCGGATGCCCGCTCACGGTCGGGGCAGCTGTAGCCGTGCCGGTGGCGGACTACACCGTTTTGTCTTGGCCGCGCATTATATCTACACCACTTGGCGGGTCCAATACAAACGTTTGTTTGAATTTGCCGCAGCCCAGTAAAATCACAGGAGGGCGGCTGGAGGCTGGCCAATTTGCCGTATTGACCGGATTGGGTGTTACGGTCAAGATACGAGCGGTTTTACGCTCGCCGTAGGCTGACCGTCGGGCGCAGGTGCACCTCTAAAAACCAGGCGTAGAGCAGGGAATACAGGCCGAAACCCTTTTTGTAGTGGAGTCTACACGCCACGACAGGAAATGACCCGCGGGTTTTGCCCCGCCAGTCCGCACAGGACTGATCGGTCATGGCAAATTTCGCTCGACCCGGAACGTTTTCAGAGGTGTCCTTGTACCCACGCGCATTCGCCGGGCACGCCCCAGGCGACATTCTTTTCACCGGAGAGTAACGAGGAATCCATGAAGGTTCTTGTAGCTGTCAAACGAGTGGTCGACTACAACGTCAAGGTTCGCGTCAAGGCGGACAACTCCGGCGTCGACCTTGCAAACGTCAAGATGTCCATGAACCCCTTCTGCGAAATCGCCGTGGAAGAAGCCGTACGCCTGAAAGAGAAGGGCGTTGCGACCGAGATCGTCGCCGTTGCCGTCGGCCCGACCGCTGCCCAGGAGCAACTGCGTACCGCCCTGGCACTGGGTGCCGATCGTGCCATCCTGGTCGAGACCGCCGAGGAGCTGAACTCCCTGGCCGTGGCCAAGGCGCTGAAGGCCATCGTCGATAAAGAGCAGCCACAGCTGGTCATCCTCGGCAAGCAGGCCATCGACAGTGACAACAACCAGACCGGCCAGATGCTGGCTGCGCTGACCGGCTACGCCCAGGGCACCTTCGCCTCCAAGGTCGAAGTGGCTGGCGACAAGCTGAACGTCACCCGCGAGATCGATGGCGGCCTGCAGACCGTCGCGTTGAACCTGCCGGCGATCGTCACCACCGACCTGCGCCTGAACGAGCCGCGCTACGCGTCGCTGCCGAACATCATGAAGGCCAAGAAGAAGCCGCTGGAGACTGTGACTCCAGACGCGCTGGGCGTATCCACCGCCTCCACCACCAAGACCGTGAAAGTCGAAGCGCCTGCTGCACGCAGCGCCGGTATCAAGGTCAAGTCGGTGGCCGAACTGGTCGAGAAGCTGAAGAACGAAGCGAAGGTAATCTAAATGACTATCCTGGTTGTCGCTGAACACGAGAACGGTGCCGTTGCCCCGGCTACCCTGAACACTGTCGCTGCTGCCGCCAAGATCGGTGGTGATGTACACGTGCTGGTCGCAGGACAGAACGTCGGTGGCGTCGCCGAGTCCGCTGCCAAGATCGCGGGCGTTGCCAAGGTGCTGGTTGCGGACAACGCCGCCTACGCCCACGCCCTGCCTGAAAACGTAGCGCCCCTGATCGTCGAGCTGGCCAAGGGCTACAGCCACGTGCTGGCCCCGGCCACCACCAACGGCAAGAACATCCTGCCACGCGTTGCTGCGCTGCTGGACGTCGACCAGATCTCCGAGATCGTCTCGGTCGAATCCGCCGACACCTTCAAGCGCCCGATCTATGCCGGTAACGCCATTGCCACCGTGCAATCGAGCGCTGCGGTCAAGGTCATCACCGTGCGTACCACCGGCTTCGACGCCGTGGCCGCCGAAGGTGGTTCGGCTGCGGTGGAAGCCGTGGCTGCTGCCCATGATGCTGGCAAGTCGGCCTTCGTCAACGAAGAGCTGGCCAAGTCCGATCGTCCCGAGCTGACCGCTGCCAAGATCGTCGTCTCCGGCGGCCGTGGCATGGGCAACGGTGACAACTTCAAGCACCTGTACGCCCTGGCCGACAAGCTCGGTGCTGCGGTCGGTGCTTCCCGTGCCGCCGTCGACGCGGGCTTCGTGCCGAACGACATGCAGGTCGGCCAGACCGGCAAGATCGTCGCGCCGCAGTTGTACATCGCCGTCGGTATCTCCGGCGCGATCCAGCACCTGGCGGGCATGAAGGACTCCAAGGTGATCGTCGCGATCAACAAGGACGAAGAAGCCCCGATCTTCCAGGTGGCCGACTACGGCCTGGTTGCCGACCTCTTCGAGGCGGTGCCGGAGCTGGAAAAGCTGGTCTGATCCGAGCGCTTCACTTATAAAGAAGCCCGACCCTCGTAACAGGGGTCGGGCTTTTTTTTGCATGGCTGGCAAGGAGTAGGGTAATGGCGTTTGGCAGAACGGGTCGGTTGCTGGCCTGCATGGTGGCCTTGGCATCCTCGCAGGCGATGGCCGCCGGCAAATGTGAAAAGCTGGTGGCCACCGGCAGCCCGGATGCACCGCCGTACTCCTGGCAGGACCCGAAAGACTCTCGGCACCTGATCGGTGCCAACGTCGACCTGCTGCGTCAGGTGGCGGACGAGTTGGGGGTGCGGGTCGAGGTGCTGCATGCCGGGCGCCGCGAGCAGGCGCTGGAAGAGGTGCGCAGCGGGCGGATGGACCTGTTGCTGGACACGCCGATGCAAGTCGGTCAGTTGACCGCGCTGGACTACATCCATCCACCCCTGCAGCTCAACGAGTACCTGGTCTGGACCCGCCACGACTCCGCACTGGATTTCGACGGTCCGGCGGATCTGGCCCGCTATCAGGGCAGCCTTTCGGAGAAGGCCCGGCTGACCCCGGCGTTCGAAGCGTTCGCCAAGTCCCAGCTCAAGCTGGTGCCTGCGCAGAATCTTACCCAGGCCTTCCAGAAGCTGGTGCTGGGGCAGGTCGATTACGTATTGGCGGGGCGCTATTCGGGGATGGCCATGACCCAGAGCCTGGGCATGAGCAACGACCTTGTCGCGCGCGGCCTGCCAGTGGATCGTCCGGGGCTGTACCTGGCTGTGTCGCACAATTCGGCCTGTAACGATGCCTGGCTGCGTGGGCAACTGGCTAAAAAGCTGACAGAATTGCCGATCTCTGGCGCCTCCGAGTCGGTGCTGCAGCGGAATGTGGAGCGCTGGAAAGCGCAGATGCAGATGACCGGGGACGCCCCCAAACAGTAGGAAGAATGCGTGAGAACCCAACCACTGATCCTGGTCCTGGCTTTTGCAGCCCTGGCCGGTTGTGCCAACGATCCGGCTCCTCATGAGCAGATGCGCCTGTCCGAGCAGGCGCTGGAGCAGGCCAAGGCTGTCGGCGCGACTGAGCAGGTCGAGGCGTTCAAGCTGGCCGAAGACAAGTTCGCTCGGGCCAAGACCAACATGGCCAGCGAAGATTTTCGTGATGCGCGCATGCGCGCCGAGCAGGCCGAGCTGGATGCGCGCCTGGCCGAGGCTCAGGTGTTGACCCAGAAAAGCGAAGAGCAGTTGAAGGTGACCGAGTCGCGGATCAAGCGCCTGCGCAAGCAGCTGGAGGTACAGCCATGAGCCGTACATTCAAGCCCGGCGCCGCCTTGGTCGTGCTGGCGTTGGCCGTCGGCCTGCAGGGTTGCGCGAGCCAGCGCAGCGAGTCGGCGCTGGACGATGCCACGGCTGCGTTCCAGAAGGTCAAGGACAACTCCGACGTGCTGCGCAGTGCGCCGCGTGATGTGATCCGTGCAGGTGAGTCGCTGGCGCGAGCAGAGCGCCTGGCCAGTTATGTCGGCAGTGGCACTGACGTACGCCACTATGCCTACCTCAGCCAGCGCTACAGCGAGATCGCCCGCGAGCACGCCAATCTGGCGCTGAACCAGGAACGCCTGGCCAAGCTCGACCTGGAGCGCCAACGTCTGCAACTGGCGCTGCGTGAAGCGAAGCTGGCCAGCGTGCAGCAGCAGGGCAAGTGGGTCGAATCGCAGATCGCCGCACTGGCATCGGAGCAGGCCGATCGCGGCCTGGTGATGACGCTGGGGGACGTGCTGTTCGACACCGGCGAGGCGGAACTCAAGAACTCCGCCAGTCGCACGGTGCTCAAGCTGGTGCAGTTCCTGCAGCTCAATCCGCGCCGCGTGGTACGAATCGAGGGCTACACCGACAGCACCGGGGCGGCTGAAGACAACCTGAAGCTGTCCCGTGACCGCGCGCAGTCGGTGGCTGACATGCTGGTCGACCTGGGCATCGACGAGAAACGCATCGAGGTCCAGGGGTATGGCGACCAGTACCCGGTCGAGGTCAACGCCTCGGAGCGGGGCAGGGCGCAGAACCGCCGTGTGGAGATCGTGTTCTCCGATGAGAAGGGCAAACTCGCGCCGCCGCGCTGAGGGCTGTTCGGGTGCTGCCTGGCACCCGTGCTGACGGTTCGTCTGTTCGCCGCTGTCAAGCAAGTGTAATGTCGACTATTCTCGGAACTGTCCCAGTACACTTTGCAACTGTTACGGTATTCTGTCTCGACTGTGAGTCGTACAAGAACAACGAACCCGTCCGCGCTTCGAGAATCACCATGACCAACCTGCTGTTGTATCAGCGCATTGCCCAGCAACTGGCCGATGACATCCGTCGCGGTGTCTACCAGCCAGGCGAGCGCGTGCCTTCCGTGCGCAAGATGAGCGCCCAGCTCAATGTCAGCCATGCCACGGTGCTGCAGGCCTACGCCAACCTCGAGGATCAGGGCCTGATTCGCGCCCGTCCGCAGTCTGGCTACTATGTCCACCAGACACCCGCCCTGACCGCGCAGACCCCGGATATCGCCCGGGTCGAACGCCCCGGGTTGGTTACCCGTGCCAGTATCATCCAGCAAGTACTCACTGAAGCACGCCGCGACGGTGTGTTCCCTTTCGGGGCTGCTGTTCCGCATGTGGACTACTTGCCGGTTCGAGCGCTGCACCAGCAGATCGCCAAGGTGACGCGGTTCCACAGCCCGCGTGCCTTCAGCTACATGTTCAGCCCGGGGTTCGAGCCGCTGCGTCGGCAGATCGCCATTCGCATGCGTGACGCTGGCGTGCTGGTCGACCCGCGCGAGGTGATCGTCACCCATGGCTGTGTCGACGCCCTGCAGATGGCGCTGCGCGTGTTGACGCGTCCTGGCGACCTGATCGCCGCAGAGTCACCGACCTACTATGGGCTTCTGCAGTTGGCGGACCTGCTGGGTCTGAAGGTGATCGAGATCCCCAGCGACCCGTCCACCGGCATCAGCCTCGAGGCGCTGCAACTGGCCGCCAACCAATGGTCGATCAAGGCCCTGGTGCTGACGGCGCGCCTGAGCAACCCTCTGGGCGGGACCATTCCGGAAGAGCGGCAGAAACAGTTGCTGCGCCTGGCGTCAGACTTCGATATCCAGATCGTCGAGGACGATATCTATGGCGAGCTGATGTTCGAGCAGGGGCGAACCAAGGCGCTGAAGGCGTTCGACCGGCTGGATCGGGTGATTTACTGTTCGAGCTTCTCCAAGACACTGTCGCCAGGGGTGCGCGTCGGCTGGATGATTCCTGGGCGCTACCAGGACGAAATCCAGCGCCTGCAGACCTTCACTACGCACTCGGCCTGCAGTGTCACCCAGATGGGCGTAGCGGCCTATCTCGAGAACGGCGGCTACGACCGTCACCTGCGCTTCATCCGTCAGGAGTACCGCAAGAACCTCAGTGCCTATCAGCTGGCGGTGCAGCAGCACTTCCCGGAAGGCACGCAGATGACTCGGCCTACGGGTGGGTTCATTCTCTGGGTCAGCCTGCCGGGGCGAGTCAATACTCAGGAGCTGCATGTTCGGGCGCTGGAGCAGGGCATCAGCATCGCGCCTGGCCTGATCTTCAGCAACACCGAGCAATTCAATCACTGCATCCGCCTCAATTGCGGGATTCCCTGGAGCAAGGAGGCTGAGCGGGCGGTGATGACCTTGGGGTTGCTGGCCCAACAATTGTGTCGAGAGTCTGCTGTCTCGATTTTGTAGCTTGTCATAAGGGCAGGGAACAGGGAGCATAAGCATTTTTATGCCATGCTCTTGATGCCCATGAATGCGTTTCGCCCTACTGCCCTGATGCTGTGTCTTGCGCTGTCCTGGTTGCCGGGGGCATCTGTGCAGGCTGCGCAGACGCATGCAAAGAGCGAAGTGTCCCAGGGCAAGACCGCCAAGCAAGCGGTAAAAACCCCGGCGAAGGCGGCCAGCAAGCCGGCAAGCAAGCCTAAGCCAAAGAGCAAGCCGGTCAGCAAGCCACTGCCCAATCCCAAGCTCGATCTCAGCCTGCCGAGCGAGATGGTGAAGAACCTCAAGCCGGATGTCGGCAATGCCCCGTTGACGCGCAAGCCCTTGCTGCCGTCGATGTTCCCCGAAAAACCCGCATCCGATGACAGCCCGTTCCAGCTCAATGGCCGGCTGATCAGCAACGAGATGCAGCTGCAGTTGCGCAACGACAGTCGCCGTGATGTCGAGGGTGCTGCCATCGATTTCGAATTTCGCAACTGACTACCGAGTCACTTCGGATTTCATCGGCTCGGTAATTTCAAACATATGTTTGAGCGGTTAGTATCCAGGGATGTCCGTCCCGTTCAGCTCCAGGGAGTCCAGTTGTCATGAAATGCCGTGAGGGCTGCGGTGCCTGCTGCATTGCCCCGTCCATCAGTTCGCCGATCCCCGGCATGCCCCAGGGCAAGCCGGCGGGCGAGCGTTGCCTGCACCTGTCCGTGGACAATCTTTGCGCCTTGTTCGGCAAGCCCGAACGGCCAAAGGTCTGTGGCGGGTTCAAGGCGGAGGTGGATGTCTGCGGTAGCGATCGCGACGATGCGATCAGGATCATTGGCTGGCTGGAGCAGATGACGGCGGCGTGACGTTTGGATCTTCGACAAAAGGAACAAGATGATGAGATCGATCAAGCGCGTTGTACTGCTGTGTGGCATGGGTGTATTGCTGGCGCCGACGGCCTGGGCTGAGAATTGGCAGGTGGCCAAGGACGAGGAGGGCATCAAGGTGTTCCTCAGCGAGGTGGCGGGCTCCAAGTACAAGGCCTACCGCGGGGTGATCGTCATCAAGGCGCCGCTGGCCAAGGTCAAGGCGTTGCAGGAGGATGTAGTCGGCGCCTGTGCCTGGGTGCATGAGTGCAAGTCGCAGAAGTTGCTCAAGCATGAAGGTGACCAGAGCTGGACCTACACCCAATTCAATACGCCATGGCCCGTGACGCCGCGCGATTCGATCCTGCATGTCACCACGGTGCAGGAGGCTGATGGCAGCCTTACCCGCAAGCTCGAGGGTGAGCCGAAGTACCTGCCGGAGGAAAAGGGCTTCGTGCGCGTGGCGCAGGTCGAGGGCTTCTGGAAGCTGGTGCCCAAGGGCGACAGTACCGAGGTGACCTATCAGGTGCACACCGAGCCGGGTGGTAGCGTGCCTTCGTGGTTGGCCAACAAGTTCGTGGTGGATGCGCCGTTCAATACGCTGAAGGGCTTGCGTGAGCGGGCCGAGAAGAACTGAGGTTCTTTCGTCTAAAGGCCCAATGAAAAAGGCTGCCCGAGGGCAGCCTTTTTGCGTTCAGCCTGGGCGGCTTACTTGCGGTCTTTCAGTGCGGTGATGTCGCGCTGCGGCTCGCCGGTGTACAGCTGGCGCGGACGGCCGATCTTGTACGGGCCAGAGAGCATTTCCTTCCAGTGCGAGATCCAGCCCACGGTACGTGCCAGGGCGAAGATCACGGTGAACATGCTGGTTGGAATGCCGATCGCCTTGAGGATGATCCCCGAGTAGAAGTCGACGTTCGGGTACAGCGAGCGCTCGATGAAGTAAGGATCGGTCAGGGCGATCTCTTCCAGGCGCATCGCCAGTTCCAGCTGCGGGTCGTCCTTGATGCCCAGCTCGCGCAGGACTTCGTCGCAGGTCTGCTTCATCACGGTGGCGCGCGGGTCGCGATTCTTGTAGACGCGGTGGCCGAAGCCCATCAGCTTGAACGGATCGTTCTTGTCCTTGGCCTTGGCGATGAACTTGTCGATGTTCGAGACATCGCCGATTTCATCGAGCATGGTCAGGACCGCTTCGTTCGCGCCGCCGTGGGCAGGGCCCCACAGTGCAGCGATACCGGCGGCGATACAGGCGAACGGGTTGGCACCCGAAGAGCCGGCCAGGCGCACGGTGGAGGTGGAGGCGTTCTGCTCGTGGTCGGCATGGAGGATGAAGATCCGGTCCATCGCCTTGGCCAGCACCGGGCTGATCGGTTTGATCTCGCACGGGGTGTTGAACATCATGTGCAAGAAGTTTTCCGCGTACGACAGGTCGTTGCGCGGGTACATCATGGGCTGGCCCATGGAGTACTTGTACACCATCGCTGCCAGCGTCGGCATCTTCGCGACCAGGCGCACGGCGGAGATTTCGCGGTGCTGCGGGTTATTGATGTCCAGCGAGTCGTGATAGAACGCCGACAGGGCGCCGACCACGCCGCACATGACGGCCATCGGGTGGGCGTCGCGGCGGAAGCCGTTGAAGAAGGACTTCAGCTGCTCGTGGACCATGGTGTGGTTCTTCACGGTGCTGACGAACTGGGCTTTCTGCTCTGCGTTCGGCAGTTCGCCGTTGAGCAGCAGATAGCAGGTTTCCAGGTAGTCCGATTGCTCGGCGAGCTGTTCGATCGGGTAGCCGCGGTGCAGCAGCACGCCCTTGTCGCCGTCGATGTAGGTGATCTTCGACTCGCACGAGGCGGTCGCCATGAAACCAGGGTCGAAGGTGAAGTGACCGGATGCCCCCAACCCGCGGACGTCGATAACATCGGGACCAACGGTGCCGGTTAAAATGGGCAGCTCTACGGGGGCTGCGCCCTCGATGACCAACTGCGCTTTTTTGTCAGCCATGTGGCCTCCTATTAATGCTTGAAATCATCAGACAGACCCCCCACGCAGGGCCCGCACCACTATAGAGGGATAAATTCGAATGTCAATTTGCCTAAAGGCTGGTTGAAACACCCTCCAAGCCCATGATTTTCACGAAATTGCCGCCCATTTACGCCTTTTGTTCGCTAAAGGCAATGCGCTATTCGGGCGAGCCCCTCACGTTGTCATAAGCAGCCTAACTGTCTATACTCGGCAGCCGACTCCCAGGGGCTTTCCAGCCCGCCCTGCTGGGTGTCGTGTTCTCTTCGGTGGTGGGTACCTGACCAGTACACTTACCAACAACTTTGCCCTGTTCGCTAGGGGCTCTTCAGTGTGAAAAAAGCCGTGAAAAGCCAACGACCTGTAAACCTAGACCTAAGGACCATCAAACTCCCGATCACCGCGTACACGTCCATTCTTCACCGTATTTCCGGCGTCATCCTGTTCCTCGGCCTTGCCATCATGCTGTACGCATTGGGCAAGTCGCTGGGTTCCGAGGAAGGCTTTGCCGAGGTGAAGGCGTGTCTGACCAGTCCGCTGGCCAAACTGGTGACCTGGGGCCTGCTGTCCGGCCTGCTGTATCACCTCGTCGCAGGTGTTCGCCACCTGATCATGGACATGGGTGTCGGTGAGACGCTGGAAGGCGGCAAGCTGGGCTCGAAAATCGTGATCGTCATCTCCGTGGTGCTGATCGTTCTGGCGGGAGTTTGGGTATGGTAACTAATGTCACGAACCTGTCGCGTTCGGGCCTCTATGACTGGATGGCGCAGCGCGTCTCGGCGGTCGTTCTCGCGGCTTACTTCATCTTCCTGATCGGCTACCTCGCGATCCACCCGGGCATCGACTATGCCCAGTGGCACGCTCTGTTCTCCAACAACGCGATGCGGATCTTCAGTCTGCTGGCACTTGTCGCGCTGGGCGCTCACGCCTGGGTCGGCATGTGGACCATCGCCACCGACTACCTGACGCCGATGTCGTTCGGCAAGTCGGCGACTGCGATTCGTTTCCTGTTCCAGGCGGTATGCGGCGTTGCGATGTTCGCTTACTTCGTCTGGGGTGTGCAGATTCTCTGGGGTATCTGATTCATGGCTAACATTCCAACCATTTCCTTCGACGCCATCATCATCGGTGGCGGCGGTGCGGGCATGCGCGCCGCACTGCAGCTGGCTCAAGGCGGCCACAAGACCGCTGTAGTCACCAAGGTGTTCCCGACCCGTTCGCACACCGTTTCCGCCCAGGGCGGCATCACCTGTGCCATCGCTTCGGCCGACCCGAACGACGACTGGCGCTGGCACATGTACGATACCGTCAAGGGTTCCGACTACATCGGTGACCAGGACGCTATCGAATACATGTGTCAGGAAGGCCCGGCTGCGGTCTTCGAGCTGGACCACATGGGCCTGCCGTTCTCGCGTACCGAAACCGGCCGTATCTACCAGCGTCCGTTCGGTGGCCAGTCCAAGGACTTCGGCAAGGGCGGCCAGGCCGCGCGTACTTGCGCCGCGTCCGACCGTACCGGCCACGCCCTGCTGCACACCCTCTATCAGGGCAACCTGAAGGCGGGCACCACCTTCCTCAACGAGTACTACGCCGTTGACCTGGTCAAGAACCAGGACGGCGCTTTCGTCGGTGTGATCGCGATCTGCATCGAAACCGGCGAAACCATGTACATCAAGTCCAAGGCCACCGTTCTGGCCACTGGCGGTGCGGGCCGTATCTACGCTTCCACCACCAACGCCCTGATCAACACCGGTGACGGTATCGGCATGGCCCTGCGTGCAGGCGTACCGGTACAGGACATCGAGATGTGGCAGTTCCACCCGACCGGCATCGCCGGCGCCGGTGTACTGGTCACCGAGGGTTGCCGCGGTGAGGGTGGCTACCTGATCAACGCCCACGGCGAGCGCTTCATGGAGCGTTACGCGCCGAACGCGAAGGACCTGGCTGGCCGCGACGTGGTCGCCCGTTCCATGGTCAAGGAAATCATCGCCGGCAACGGCGTGGGCCCGAACAAGGACCACGTACTGCTGAAGCTGGACCACCTGGGCGAGGAAGTGCTGCACAGCCGCCTGCCAGGTATCTGCGAACTGTCCAAGACCTTCGCCCACGTCGACCCGGTGGTCGCGCCGGTTCCGGTCGTACCGACCTGCCACTACATGATGGGCGGCGTTGCCACCAACATTCATGGCCAGGCCATCACCATGGACGCCGAAGGCAAGGATCAAATCATCCCAGGCCTGTTCGCTGTGGGTGAAGTGGCGTGCGTATCGGTTCACGGTGCCAACCGCCTGGGCGGCAACTCGTTGCTCGACCTGGTGGTCTTCGGTCGCGCTGCCGGCCTGCACCTGGAAAAAGCACTGAGCGACGGCGTCGAGTACCGCGACGCGAGCGACACCGATGTCGACGTTGCCCTGAACCGCCTGAACAAGCTCAACGAGCGTACCACCGGCGAAGACGTTGCAAGCCTCAAGCGCGAGCTGCAGAGCTGCATGCAGAACTACTTCGGTGTATTCCGTACTGGCGAATACATGCAGAAGGGTATCGAGCAGCTGGCCGGCCTGCGTGACCGCATTGCCAACGTCAAGATCAACGACAAGTCCCAGGCCTTCAACACCGCGCGTATTGAAGCGCTGGAGCTGCAGAACCTGCTGGAAGTTGCCGAGGCGACCGCCATCGCGGCCGAAGCCCGTAAAGAATCCCGCGGCGCTCACGCCCGTGAAGACTTCGAAGACCGTGATGACGAGAACTGGCTGTGCCACACCCTGTACTACCCGGGTGAGAAGCGCGTTGCCAAGCGCGGCGTCAACTTTGCGCCGAAGACAGTTCCTGCCTTCGAACCAAAAGTCCGGACTTACTAAGGGTGGCCGCTATGTTGAAAGTCGAAGTTTATCGTTACAACCCGGACACCGACTCGGCGCCCAAGATGGAGTCGTTCGACGTCGATACCGGTGGCAAGGACCTGATGGTGCTGGACGTACTGGCACTGATCAAGGAGAAGGACGAGGGCTTCTCGTACCGTCGCTCCTGCCGTGAAGGCGTTTGCGGTTCCGATGGCATGAACATGAACGGCAAGAACGGCCTGGCTTGCATCACCCCGCTGTCGGGTGTGGTCAAGGGCAACAAGCTGGTCCTGCGTCCGCTGCCAGGTTTGCCAGTCATTCGTGACCTGGTCGTCGATATGAGCATCTTCTACAAGCAGTACGAGAAGGTGAAGCCATTCCTGCAGAACGACACCCCGGCTCCGGCCATCGAGCGTCTGCAGTCGCCGGAAGATCGCGACAAGCTGGACGGTCTGTACGAGTGCATCCTGTGCGCTTGCTGCTCGACCTCCTGCCCATCGTTCTGGTGGAACCCGGACAAGTTCCTGGGCCCCGCCGCGTTGCTGCAGGCCTATCGTTTCCTGGCCGACAGCCGTGACACCAAGACGCAAGAGCGTCTGGCGTCGCTGGATGACCCGTTCAGCGTATTCCGCTGCCGCGGGATCATGAACTGCGTGAACGTCTGCCCGAAGGGTCTGAACCCGACCAAGGCGATCGGCCACGTACGTAACATGCTGCTGCAAAGCGGCACCTGATTCGAAAATGTTGCACCAGCAGTAAGCCGAAGCGCGGGTGGTGAGCCCGCGCCGAGGTAAAACCCGAGCAAGGGCCCAAAAAGCCCGCGCTCATTACCTATGAAGATATGAGACCAGCAGGGGCTTCCGGGCTGGTACCCGGAAAATCTGCAGGATCCAGGTGGCGTGGTTAGTCGCTGTGTTCGGACTTTTCCAGGTTTGCGTGGCTCTTGCCGATCCGTCCCCTAACCGAGGGTGACCAAGCATGCAAGAAAGCGTGATGCAGCGCATGTGGGAAAGCGCCCACCTTTCAGGTGGTAACGCTGCATATGTGGAAGAGCTCTACGAGCTCTACCTGCACGACCCTAACGCTGTGCCAGAAGAGTGGCGCACCTACTTCCAGAAGTTGCCCGCCGACGGCAGCACCGCTACCGACGTATCGCACTCTACGATCCGCGACCATTTCGTACTGCTGGCAAAGAACCAGCGCCGCGCCCAACCGGTTTCCGCCGGGAGCGTGAGCAGTGAACACGAGAAGAAGCAGGTTGAAGTGCTGCGACTGATCCAGGCCTATCGTATGCGCGGCCATCAGGCTGCCCAGCTCGACCCGTTGGGGTTGTGGCAGCGCCCTGCGCCCGTAGACCTGTCGATCAATCACTACGGCTTGACCAATGCCGACCTTGATACGACCTTCCGTGCCGGCGACCTGTTCATCGGCAAAGAGGAAGCGAGCCTACGCGAAATCTTCGAGGCGCTGCAGAAGACATATTGTCGCACCATTGGCGCCGAGTTCACCCACATCGTCGATTCCGAGCAACGCAGCTGGTTCCAGCAGCGCCTCGAAAGCGTTCGTGGCCGTCCTGACTTCTCCGTTGACGTGCAGACTCACCTGCTCGAGCGCGTTACCGCGGGCGAAGGCCTGGAAAAATACCTGGGCACCAAGTACCCGGGTACCAAGCGCTTCGGTCTGGAAGGCGGCGAAAGCCTGATTCCGATGCTGGACGAAATGATTCAGCGTTCCGGCTCCTACGGCACCAAGGAAGTCGTGATCGGCATGGCCCACCGTGGCCGTCTGAACGTGCTCGTCAACACCTTCGGCAAGAACCCGCGCGAGCTGTTCGACGAGTTCGAAGGCAAGAAGATGAACGAGCTGGGCTCCGGTGACGTGAAGTATCACCAGGGCTTCTCCAGCAACGTCATGACCCCTGGTGGTGAAGTCCACCTGGCAATGGCGTTCAACCCGTCCCACCTGGAAATCGTCTCGCCAGTGGTAGAGGGTTCGGTTCGTGCCCGCCAGGACCGCCGCAACGACACCGTTGGCGACAAGGTCCTGCCGATCTCGATCCACGGCGACGCGGCCTTCGCAGGCCAGGGCGTGGTCATGGAAACCTTCCAGATGTCGCAGACCCGCGGTTTCAAGACCGGCGGTACCGTGCACATCGTGATCAACAACCAGGTCGGCTTCACCATCAGCAACCCGCTGGACGCGCGCTCCACCGAGTACGCCACCGACGTGGCCAAGATGATCCAGGCGCCGATCCTGCACGTGAACGGCGACGATCCGGAAGCTGTGCTGTTCGTGACACAACTGGCCATCGACTACCGCATGCAGTTCAAGCGTGACGTGGTGATCGACCTGGTCTGCTACCGTCGTCGCGGCCACAACGAGGCCGACGAACCGAACGGCACCCAGCCGCTGATGTACCAGCAGATCACCAAGCAGCGCACCACCCGTGAGCTGTACGCCGACGCGCTGATTCAAGCCGGTCGCATCGACGCCGAGCGCGCCCAGGCCAAGATCGACGAATACCGCAACGCGCTGGACAACGGCCTGCACGTGGTCAAGAGTCTGGTCAAGGAGCCGAATCGCGAGCTGTTCGTCGACTGGCGTCCGTACCTGGGCCATGCCTGGACTGCGCGTCACGACACGCGCTTCGACCTCAAGACCCTTCAGGAACTGTCGGCCAAGCTGCTCGAGCTGCCAGAAGGTTTCGTCGTCCAGCGCCAGGTCGCCAAGATCTACGAAGACCGTCAGAAGATGCAGGCCGGTGGCTTGCCGATCAACTGGGGTTATGCAGAGACCATGGCCTACGCCACCCTGCAGTTCGAAGGTCACCCGATCCGCATGACCGGCCAGGACATCGGCCGTGGCACCTTCTCGCACCGTCACGCGGTGCTGCACAACCAGAAGGACGCCAGCACCTACGTTCCGCTGAAGAACCTGTTCCCAGGCCAGCCGAAGTTCGAACTGTACGACTCCTACCTGTCGGAAGAAGCCGTACTGGCCTTCGAATACGGCTACTCCACCACCACGCCGAATGCGCTGGTGATCTGGGAAGCCCAGTTCGGTGACTTCGCCAACGGTGCGCAGGTGGTGATCGACCAGTTCATCACCAGCGGCGAGCACAAGTGGGGTCGTCTGTGCGGCCTGACCATGCTGCTGCCGCACGGCTACGAAGGCCAGGGCCCCGAGCACTCCTCGGCCCGTCTGGAGCGTTACCTGCAGCTGTGCGCCGAGCACAACATCCAGGTGTGCGTGCCGACCACGCCGGCGCAGATCTACCACCTGCTGCGTCGTCAGGTCATCCGCCCGCTGCGCAAGCCGCTGATCGTGCTGACGCCAAAGTCGCTGCTGCGCCACAAGCTGGCCATCTCGACGCTGGAAGATCTGGCAGAAGGCTCGTTCCAGACAGTGATCCCGGAAATCGATGCCATCGATCCGGCCAAGGTCGAGCGCCTGGTGCTGTGCAGCGGCAAGGTCTACTACGACCTGCTGGAAAAACGTCGTGCCGAAGGCCGCGAAGACATCGCCATCGTGCGTATCGAGCAGCTGTATCCGTTCCCTGAGGACGACCTGGTCGAGATCCTGGCGCCTTACACCAACCTCAAGCATGCAGTTTGGTGTCAGGAAGAGCCGATGAACCAGGGTGCCTGGTACAGCAGCCAGCATCACATGCGCCGTATCCTGGGCCGCCACAACAAGGCGCTGGTCCTGGAATACGCCGGTCGCGACGCTTCTGCCGCGCCAGCCTGTGGTTACGCATCGAAGCACGCCGAGCAGCAGGAAAAACTGCTGCAAGACGCGTTCACTGTCTAACGCCTTCGCGCACCTGAAACCGAATTTAAGGAAACACTGATAATGGCTATCGAGATCAAAGCCCCAACCTTCCCGGAATCGGTTGCCGATGGCACCGTTGCCACCTGGCACAAGAAGCCGGGCGAAGCCGTCAAGCGTGACGAGCTGATCGTCGACATCGAGACCGACAAGGTCGTCCTGGAAGTTCTGGCCACCGCTGATGGCGTGCTGGGCGACATCGTCAAGGGCGAGGGCGACACCGTACTGTCCGACGAAGTCCTGGGTTCGATCGTTGAAGGTGGCGCCGCTGCTGCTGCGCCTGCTGCTGCCGCTGCTCCGGCTGCCGCTCCGGCCGCCGCCGATGCAGGTGAGGACGACCCGGTTGCCGCGCCTGCCGCGCGCAAACTGGCCGAAGAGAACGGTATCGACCTGGCCACCGTTTCCGGTACTGGCAAAGGCGGTCGTATCACCAAGGAAGACGTGGTGGCTGCAGTCGCCAACAAGAAGTCGGCCCCTGCCGCACCTGCTGCCAAGCCGGCTGCCGCTGCCGCTGCTCCGGTTGTCGTCGCTGCTGGCGATCGCACCGAGAAGCGTGTGCCGATGACCCGTCTGCGCGCCAAGATCGCTGAGCGTCTGGTCGAAGCCCAGTCGAGCATGGCCATGCTGACTACCTTCAACGAAGTCGACATGACCGAAGTCATGGCCCTGCGTTCGAAGTACAAGGACCTGTTCGAGAAGACCCACAACGGCGTACGCCTGGGCTTCATGTCGTTCTTCGTCAAGGCCGCCACCGAGGCGCTGAAGCGCTTCCCGGCAGTCAACGCTTCGATTGATGGCAACGACATCGTTTACCATGGCTACGCGGACGTCGGCGTTGCCGTCTCCAGCGACCGTGGCCTGGTGGTACCGGTGCTGCGCAATGCCGAGTCGATGTCGCTGGCCGAGATCGAGAACGGCATCGCCACCTTCGGCAAGAAGGCCCGTGACGGCAAGCTGTCGATCGAAGAGATGACCGGCGGTACCTTCACCATCACCAACGGTGGTACCTTCGGTTCGATGATGTCGACCCCGATCGTCAACCCGCCGCAGGCCGCGATCCTGGGTATGCACAACATCATCCAGCGTCCGATGGCGATCAATGGCCAAGTGGTCATTCGCCCGATGATGTACCTGGCGCTGTCCTATGACCACCGCCTGATCGACGGCAAGGAAGCGGTAACCTTCCTGGTGACCATCAAGAACCTGCTGGAAGATCCGTCCCGTCTGCTGCTGGACATCTAATCACGCAGCTGCACGCTGCAGGCGACAGGCTCCCGACCGGAGCAGGTCGCCTTGCCGCGTGCGGCTTGTAGCTTGAAGCTGATAAGGAATCTTTTATGACCCAGAAATTCGACGTAGTGGTGATTGGTGCGGGTCCTGGCGGCTATGTTGCTGCCATCAAGGCTGCCCAACTTGGTCTGAAGACTGCCTGTATCGAGAAGTACACCGACGCCGAGGGCAAGCTGGCCCTGGGCGGCACCTGCCTGAACGTAGGTTGCATTCCTTCCAAGGCGCTGCTGGACAGCTCCTGGAAATACAAGGAAGCAAAAGAGAGCTTCAACGTCCACGGCATCTCCACTGGCGAAGTGAAGATGGACGTCGCCGCGATGGTTGGTCGCAAGGCTGGCATCGTCAAGAACCTGACCGGTGGCGTTGCCACCCTGTTCAAGGCCAACGGCGTTACTTCGATCCAGGGCCACGGCAAGCTGCTGGCTGGCAAGAAAGTCGAAGTCACCAAGGCTGACGGTACCACCGAAGTCATCGAAGCCGAGAACGTGATCCTGGCCTCCGGCTCGCGTCCGATCGACATTCCGCCGGCTCCGGTCGACCAGAATGTGATCGTCGACTCCACTGGCGCCCTGGAATTCCAATCGGTACCCAAGCGCCTGGGCGTGATCGGCGCTGGCGTCATCGGCCTGGAGCTGGGCTCGGTCTGGGCTCGCCTGGGTGCTGAAGTGACCGTGCTGGAAGCGCTGGACACCTTCCTGATGGCTGCCGACACCGCCGTGTCGAAAGAAGCTCAGAAGACCCTGACCAAGCAAGGCCTGGACATCAAGCTGGGCGCGCGCGTCACCGGCTCGAAAGTCAACGGCGACGAAGTCGAAGTGACCTACACCAACGCCGAAGGCGAGCAGAAGATCGTCTTCGACAAGCTGATCGTTGCGGTCGGCCGTCGTCCTGTGACCACCGATCTGCTGGCTGCCGATAGCGGTGTGAACATCGACGAGCGTGGCTACATCTTCGTCGACGACTACTGCGCCACCAGCGTGCCGGGCGTCTACGCCATCGGCGACGTAGTTCGCGGCATGATGCTGGCACACAAGGCCTCGGAAGAGGGCATCATGGTCGTCGAGCGCATCAAGGGCCACAAGGCTCAGATGAACTACGACCTGATCCCGTCGGTTATCTACACCCACCCGGAAATCGCCTGGGTCGGCAAGACCGAACAAGCATTGAAAGCCGAAGGCGTTGAGGTTAACGTGGGCACCTTCCCGTTCGCGGCCAGCGGCCGTGCGATGGCTGCCAACGACACCGGTGGCTTCGTCAAGGTCATCGCCGATGCCAAGACCGACCGCGTCCTGGGTGTTCACGTGATCGGCCCATCGGCTGCCGAGCTGGTTCAGCAAGGCGCGATCGCAATGGAATTCGGCACCAGTGCCGAGGACCTGGGCATGATGGTCTTCAGCCATCCGACCCTGTCCGAAGCGTTGCATGAAGCAGCGCTGGCTGTGAATGGCGGTGCCATTCACGTGGCCAACCGTAAGAAGCGTTAATTATAAAAACCACGGCGGGCTGCCCGTCGTGGGTCTTGCGTGCAAGATCCACCGCGGAATGTCCGCCGGACCGGGCCACCGGAAAAATCCGGGGTTAACGGTCACAGGTGGCGCGGCTCTGGAAACAGCGCAGCGCCGAAGCGCAGTACCTAACGAAGACGGTAAAAAGCATGAATCTTCACGAGTATCAGGGTAAACAGCTGTTCGCTGAGTACGGCCTGCCAGTTTCCAAGGGTTTCGCTGTCGATACCCCTGAGCAAGCCGCAGAAGCCTGCGACAAGATCGGCGGTTCCGAGTGGGTTGTAAAAGCCCAGGTCCACGCTGGTGGTCGCGGTAAGGCGGGCGGCGTCAAGCTGGTTCGCAGCAAGGAAGACGCCAAGGCGTTCGCTGCGCAGTGGTTGGGCAAGAATCTGGTGACCTACCAGACTGACGCCAACGGTCAACCAGTCTCCAAGATCCTGGTCGAATCCTGCACTGACATCGCCAAAGAGCTGTACCTGGGCGCTGTAGTGGATCGTTCGAGCCGTCGTATCGTGTTCATGGCTTCCACCGAAGGTGGCGTGGACATCGAGAAAGTCGCTCACGAAACTCCTGAGAAGATCCTCAAGGCTACCATCGACCCGCTGGTCGGCGCTCAGCCGTTCCAGGGTCGCGAGCTGGCTTTCCAGCTGGGCCTGGAAGGCAAGCAAGTACAACAGTTCGCCAAGATCTTCGTAGGTCTGGCCAAGCTGTTCAAGGACCATGACCTGGCCCTGCTGGAAGTGAACCCGCTGGTGATCAAGGCCGACGGCGACCTGCACTGCCTCGATGCCAAGATCAACATCGACGCCAACGCCATGTACCGTCAGCCTAAGCTGAAGACCTTCCACGACCCGTCCCAGGACGACGCCCGTGAAGCCCACGCTGCCAAGTTCGAACTGAACTACGTAGCGCTGGAAGGCAACATCGGCTGCATGGTCAACGGTGCCGGTCTGGCCATGGGTACCATGGACATCGTCAACCTGCACGGCGGCAAGCCAGCCAACTTCCTCGACGTTGGTGGTGGTGCTACCAAGGAACGCGTTACCGAAGCGTTCAAGATCATCCTGTCCGACAGCAATGTCGCGGCCGTTCTGGTCAACATCTTCGGTGGTATCGTTCGTTGCGACATGATTGCCGAAGGCATCATCGGTGCAGTGAAAGAAGTCGGCGTGAAAGTACCGGTCGTTGTCCGCCTCGAAGGCAACAACGCCGAACTGGGCGCTAAAGTACTGGCAGAAAGCGGTTTGAACATCATTGCGGCAACCAGCCTGACCGACGCTGCTCAACAAGTTGTCAAAGCTGCGGAGGGCAAGTAATGAGCGTCCTGATCAATAAAGACACCAAAGTCATCTGCCAGGGCTTCACCGGCTCGCAGGGTACTTTCCACTCCGAACAAGCCATCGCCTACGGCACCAAGATGGTCGGCGGCGTCACCCCAGGCAAGGGTGGCACCACCCACCTGGGCCTGCCGGTGTTCAACACCGTCAAGGAAGCTGTGGAAGCTACCGGCGCTGACGCTTCGGTCATCTACGTTCCGGCTCCGTTCTGCAAGGACTCGATCCTGGAAGCGGCCTTCGGCGGCATCAAGCTGATCGTCTGCATCACCGAAGGTATTCCTACCCTCGACATGCTGGACGCCAAGGTCAAGTGCGACGAGCTGGGTGTCACCCTGATCGGCCCTAACTGCCCAGGCGTCATCACTCCGGGCGAGTGCAAGATCGGCATCATGCCAGGCCACATTCACTTGCCAGGCAAGGTCGGTATCGTTTCCCGTTCCGGCACCCTGACCTACGAAGCGGTCAAGCAGACCACCGACGCCGGCTTCGGCCAATCGACCTGCGTCGGCATCGGCGGCGACCCAATCCCAGGCTCCAACTTCATCGACATCCTGAAGCTGTTCCAGGAAGACCCGAAGACCGAAGCGATCGTCATGATCGGTGAGATCGGCGGTTCGGCTGAAGAAGAAGCTGCTGCCTACATCAAGGCCAACGTCACCAAGCCTGTCGTTTCCTACATCGCTGGTGTTACCGCTCCTGCGGGCAAGCGTATGGGCCACGCTGGCGCCATCATCTCCGGCGGTAAAGGCACTGCAGACGAGAAATTCGCTGCACTGCAGGACGCTGGCGTGAAGACCGTGCGTTCCCTGGCTGACATCGGCAAGGCCCTGGCCGAGCTGACTGGCTGGGAAGCCAAGAAGTAAGTAACACGCTATACCCCCCACGCGCACAAAGGCCACCTACGGGTGGCCTTTGTCGTTCTGGGTCGTCCCGCGATGGGCCCGGAAATGACAACTCAGATTATTCGATCGGGCCCATAGGATTTTTCCAGCAGACGATGGTTTCAATCCGAGGATAATCCAGCCATCCTCGGTCACGCAGACGTCAAACACATACACACATCGGACAACCAGCACCATTGCAGTGCGTTTGCCCGGCAAATTCTGTAACCTACGCGTTCACTCTGTGCCCGTACCCCAAAAGGGAACGACACGCTAAACGGGTCTGGCTCATCAAGCCGGGCAGCATTTCCCTCATCCATGTGGAAATCCCTTCTCGAATCCCGATTTCAGCAGTGTGGTACTTCCTTAAATGAAAGTGTTAAAAGGCCAGGATATCCTGGCGCTTGGCTTTATGACGTTCGCGCTTTTCGTCGGTGCGGGCAATATCATCTTCCCGCCTATCGTTGGCCTGCAGTCCGGTCCGCACGTGTGGATGGCGGCGCTGGGCTTCCTGGTCACCGCCGTGGGTCTGCCAGTCATTACCGTGGTTGCCCTGGCGAAGGTCGGTGGCGGGATGGATGCCCTGAGCAGCCCGATCGGCAAGTTCTTCGGCGGCCTGTTGGCGGCAGTCTGCTACCTCTCGGTCGGCCCGCTGTTCGCTACCCCGCGCACCGCGACCGTTTCGTTCGAGGTGGGTGTGGCGCCACTGACCGGTGAAAGCCCGCTGGCGCTGTTCATCTACAGCCTGGTGTACTTCGCTGTGGTGCTGGCCGTGTCGATGTATCCGGGCAAGCTGCTCGATACCGTCGGTCGCTTCCTGGCACCGCTGAAGATCATCGCCCTGGCGGTGCTCGGCATTGCTGCCTTCGCGCTGCCAGCGGGCTCGATTGGTGACGCGCAGCCGGCTTACGTCGCAGCTCCGTTCTCCCAAGGCTTCATCAATGGCTACCTGACCATGGATACCCTCGGTGCCCTGGTGTTCGGCATCGTCATCGTCAACGCCATCCGTTCGCGCGGTGTGGAGTCGCCCAAGCTGATCACTCGCTACGCCATCATCGCCGGCCTGATCGCCGGTGTCGGCCTGGCGCTGGTGTACATCAGCCTGTTCCGCCTCGGCGCCGGCAGCCATGAGATCGCTGCGAACGCGAGCAACGGTGCTGCGGTTCTGCATGCCTACGTGCAGCACACCTTCGGCTCGCTGGGCAGTGGTTTCCTGGCCGTGCTGATCGCGCTGGCCTGCCTGGTCACTGCCGTGGGCCTGACCTGTGCCTGTGCCGAGTACTTCAGCCAGATCCTGCCGCTGTCGTACCGTGCCCTGGTGGTGATCCTGGCGGGCTTCTCGCTGCTGATCTCGAACCTGGGCCTGACCAAGCTGATCATGTTCTCGATCCCGGTGCTGACCGCCATCTACCCGCCATGCATCGTGGTCGTGGGCCTGAGCTTCGTGAAGGACCTGTGGAACTCGCCGGTACGCATTCTCGCGCCGGTCATGCTCGTTTCGCTGCTGTTCGGCATGGTCGATGCGATCAAGGGCAGCAGCCTGGCGCACATCCTGCCGGACGCGGTGGCGCACTTGCCGCTGAGCGAGCAGGGCCTGGCCTGGCTGGTGCCTTCGGTGATCGCCCTGGCCGCCGCGGTGGTCTGTGATCGTCTGCTCGGCAAGCCACGCGAGGCGCTGGCCTGATGGGTGAAGCCTGCAGCGGGTGCTGGCCACAAGCCTATTGACACTTGCTGGATGTTTGAGCCCGAAGCCCCGTATCCGAAAGGATGCGGGGCTTTTTGCTGGCTACTGTTTCTGTAGGAGCGGGCTTGCCCGCGAACAGGCCCGCCCTGGCAAGATGGTTTTCACAACCTCAGTGTGCCTTTCATCGATAGCCAGCGTCGAATCCGCAGGCCAACCTCTTTATGCCCCGCCTTACGGAAACCCTGCATGACCTTCATCCAAAGCAATCTCCACAACCTGCTGGCCGTCGCCTGGTTTGCGCTGTGCTGGGGCGGCTACACCCGCTACGCCACCTGGAAGGGGCGCGACACTGCGTGCCTGGCCAGCGTCCTGCATCTCTACCGGGAAGATTGGATGCGTCGCATGCTGCTGCGCGACAACCGCATCGCCGACGCCAGCGTGATCGGCAACCTGGAGCGCAACGCGTCTTTTTTTGCCTCGAGCACTCTGATCATCCTGGCAGGCATCCTCACCGTGCTCGGCGCCTCCGATCGTGCGCTGTCGCTGTTAGCCGACCTGCCGCTGGTGCAGCAGGCCTCGCAGGGGATGTCGGAGATCAAGCTGCTGTGCCTGGCGCTGGTGTTCGTCTATGCCTTCTTCACCTTCAGCTGGTGCATGCGCCAATACAATTTCGCTGCGGTGCTGGTGGGGTCGGCGCCGATGATTGGTGAGCGGCAGGTCAGCGAGCTTGAGCGCAAGGCCTTCGCCTCGCGGGCGGCGCGGGTACTGTCGCTGGCGGCCAACCAGTTCAACCTTGGATTGCGTTCTTACTATTTCGGCATGGCCATGCTGAGTTGGTTCGTCAGCCCGTGGATGTTCATGCTGCTGAGTATCGGCGTCGTATTCATTCTGTACCGACGGGAGTTCCACTCCCATGTACTGGAAGTGATGGTCTTCACTCCCACCGAAAGTGTGCAGAGTGAAGCGGGCAAGGACACTTCGGTGAATATGAATTGATCAACGCTGACTGAAGCGTTTCATCGGTTAATTGCAGGTACAAAAAAACCCGACGCAAGTCGGGTTTTTCCGTTCAGCATAATTACTGCTTGGCAGGTTCGGCCGGAGCAGTGGAAGGCGCCGGGGTGGAAGGCTGGGCTTCCTCGGCGGCTTTCTGCTGCGCTTCGGCCTGATCTTTGGCGGCTTCGGCGTTTTCCTTGGCGGCCTCGTTCACTTTATCCTGAGCCTCGCCCATCTTCTCCTGGGCTTGCTCGGCATGTTGCTGTGCGTCCTGGGCTTTGTCTTCGCTCGCCTTGTCGCAAGCAGCCAGGCCCATGGCAGCGGCCAGCATCAGAGCAAAAGCAAAAGGTTTACGCATGGGGTGTTTCTCCTTGGTGGAATAACTTACTTGAAACCTTCGAGTCCATCCGCCAGCCATAAGTTCAACGCAGGTTGCAGATATATAACACCCCGTTCTATATCGACTTTTCCCTGGGTTTGTGAAATGTCGAGTCGGCAAGGAGTACGCGGACCATGAGTGAGACGGCCTTGATGGCGATGGCTGGACGTTTTCTTTCAGCGCTCAGGCATTGCCAGGTGTTGCAGATGCGTGTCCATCACGCTGATGCCGAGGGCATGACCCTGATACTGCCCTGGTCGGAAGCGATCGTTGGCAATCCACAGACTGGCGCCGTCCATGGCGGCGTGCTGACCACGCTGATGGACACCACCTGCGGCATGGCCACCCTTTGTGTACTGCCGCAGTTCGAAGTCTGTCCGACCCTGGACCTGCGTATCGACTACATGCATCCTGCGCAGCCTGGCAAGGACATCCATGGTCATGCCCAATGTTATCGCGTCACCCGTGATGTGATCTTCACCCGCGGTACGGCCTATCAGGACGACCCTGCTCAGCCGATCTGTCAGGTGGTCGGCACCTTCATGCGTCTTGGGCAGGAGGCCCGAGGTGGTATCCGTTTCGGCAGCGGCCTCAAGGAGGGCAGGGCATGATTCCCGAGGATGTTCGCAAGCAGCTGATTCAGGCCCATGCCCGCGGCGACTATGCACCGTTGCTGGCGCTGATTCCCTACGCCGCGCTTATCGGCATCGAATGCGAGCGCCAGGGCGATGACCTGCTGTTCCGCCTGCCGGCCAATCAGGACAACATCGGCAACCCCTTGCTGCCGGCCATCCATGGAGGTGTCATTGCAGGTTTCATGGAGCTTTCGGCGGCGCTCTATTTGTTGATCTTCAGCGAAAGCCTCAGTATTCCCAAGATCATCGACTTCTCCATCGACTACCTGCGCGCCGGGCACTACCGCGACACTTATGCCCAGTGCCAGCTATGGCGCCAAGGCCGTCGAGTGACCAACGTGGCGATCACCGCCTGGCAAGGCGATCGCGACTCGCCCATCGCCACCGCTCGAGCGCATTTCAAGATCGAACCGCATAAGCCCTTGAAATAGTCGGACATGCCCCCATCTGTTGAGCATCTGCCCGGCCACGCGCAATTGCCGTCGGGTGCAATGACCAACAGATCGGAGTTTGAAGACGATGAGTGTGGAGACTCAAAAAGAAACCCTGGGCTTCCAGACCGAGGTCAAGCAACTGCTGCACCTCATGATCCATTCGCTGTACTCGAACAAGGAGATCTTCCTGCGCGAGCTGATCTCCAACGCTTCCGACGCTGCTGACAAACTGCGTTTCGAAGCCCTGGCCAAGCCTGAGCTGCTCGAAGGCGATGCCGATCTGAAGATTCGCGTCAGCTTCGACAAGGACGCTGGCACCGTGACGCTGGAGGATAACGGCATCGGCATGAGCCGCGCCGATGTCATCGCGCACCTGGGCACCATTGCCAAGTCCGGCACTGCCGACTTCATGAAGAACCTCACCGGTGACCAGAAGAAGGATTCGCACCTGATCGGTCAGTTCGGTGTGGGCTTCTACTCTGCCTTCATCGTCGCCGACAAGGTCGATGTCTTCAGCCGTCGTGCCGGCGCACCCGCAGCCGAAGGCGTGCACTGGTCGTCCAAAGGCGAGGGCGACTTCGAAGTCGCCACCATCGACAAGCCGCAGCGCGGCACTCGCATCGTCCTGCACTTGAAGAAGGACGAGCAGGAGTTCGCCGACGGCTGGCGTCTGCGCAACGTGGTCAAGAAGTACTCCGACCACATTGCCCTGCCGATCCAGTTGCCCAAGGAGCAGGCTGCTGCCGCCGAAGGCGAAGAACAGCCGGCCGAGGAATGGGAAACCGTCAACCGCGCCAGCGCCCTGTGGACCCGTTCGCGTACCGAGATCAAGGACGAGGAATACCAGGAGTTCTACAAGCACATCGGCCATGACTTCGAGAACCCGCTGGCCTGGAGCCACAACAAGGTCGAAGGCAAGCTTGAGTACAACTCGCTGCTGTACGTACCGGCCCGCGCCCCCTTCGACCTGTACCAGCGCGAAGCGCCGCGCGGCCTGAAACTGTATGTGCAGCGCGTGTTCATCATGGACCAGGCCGAGTCGTTCCTGCCGCTGTACCTGCGCTTCATCAAGGGTGTGGTCGACTCCAACGACCTTTCGCTGAACGTGTCGCGCGAAATCCTGCAGAAAGACCCGATCATCGACTCGATGAAGTCGGCCCTGACCAAGCGTGTATTGGACATGCTGGAGAAGCTGGCCAAGAACGAGCCCGAGCAGTACAAAGGCTTCTGGAAGAACTTCGGCCAGGTGCTGAAGGAAGGCCCGGCAGAAGACTTCGCCAACAAGGAGAAGATCGCAGGTCTGCTGCGCTTTGCCTCCACCCACGACGACAGCGGCGAACAGAGCGTCAGCCTGGCGGACTACCTGGCCCGCGCCAAGGAAGGCCAGGACAAGATCTACTACCTCACCGGTGAGTCGTATGCGCAGGTGAAGAACAGCCCGCACCTGGAAGTCTTCCGCAAGAAAGGCATCGAAGTGCTGCTGCTGACCGATCGCATCGACGAGTGGCTGATGAGCTACCTGAGCGAGTTCGAAGGCAAGGGCTTCGTTGACGTCGCTCGTGGCGACCTGGACCTGGGCAAGCTGGATTCCGAAGAGGACAAGAAGGCCCAGGAAGAAGTCGCCAAGGACAAGGAAGGGCTGGTCGAGCGTCTGAAGAGTGCGCTAGGTGACAGCGTGGCTGAAGTCCGCGTTTCCCACCGCCTGACCGACTCGCCGGCGATCCTGGCCATTGGCGAGCAGGACCTGGGCTTGCAGATGCGCCAGATCCTCGAGGCCAGCGGGCAGAAGGTGCCGGATTCCAAGCCGATCTTCGAGTTCAACCCGACTCACCCGCTGATCGAGAAGCTCGACAACGAGCAGAGCGAGGACCGCTTCTCGGAGCTGTCGCACATCCTGTTCGACCAGGCGGCCTTGGCTGCCGGTGACAGCCTGAAGGATCCAGCGGCCTATGTACGTCGCTTGAACAAGCTGCTGGTCGAGCTGTCGGCCTGAGTTCGAGCTTCATGAAAAAACCCGCTTCGGCGGGTTTTTTTGTGCCCGTTCACACTTATCAATTGCAGGATCGCTTTTTTCTAATGTGACCTTTCTGGCAATCATGAAGATCGTCAGCATCGGCTAGCCTTTTGCACCGGGGTCCGTACACACTAGGGTCGTGATACCGAACAGTTCCAGGTTCAGGAGGAGTTTGATGAGCAAGGTAATCGTCGAGTCGCTGGTCTATCACGTTTCCGGCAAGGGCTATGAAAGCCGTCTGGTTTATGAGCCGGGGGCGCTGGGGCGGCCGGGGCTGGTGATGGCGCCGAATTGGATGGGCATCGGTGAGGGCGCCGAGCGAATCGCCAAGGAAGTGGCCGAGAAGGGCTATGTGGTGCTGATCGCTGATCTGTACGGCCAGGGCGTGCGTCCGTCGAACGCCGATGAGGCAGGTGCGGCGATGATGCCGTTGAAGAATGACCGGGCCGAGCTGCGCAAGCGCATGCAGGAGGCCCTGGCGCAACTGCTCGGGCAGTCCAAGGCGCTGTTGGCGCCGGGCAAGGTCGGTACTTTCGGTTTCTGCTTCGGTGGCTGCTGCGCCCTGGAGCTGGCGCGTACTGGCGCCGACCTGAAGGCGGCGGTGTCGTTCCACGGCACCCTGGACACGCCGAACCCTGAAGACGCCAAGCGCATCAAGGGCTCGGTGCTGGTGCTCCACGGTGCTTCCGACCCGCTGGTGCCCCGAGAGCAATTGCCGGCGTTCGAGGCTGAAATGAACGCGGCCAAGGTCGATTGGCAACTGTTGAGCTATGGCGGCGCGGTGCATTCGTTTACCGACCCGAATGCCAACGTGCCGGGCAAGATGCAGTACGACCGTCGTACCTCGGAGCGGGCCTTCCGCGCGATGCACAATCTGCTGGAAGAAGTGTTTACACACTGACAGCGTATTGGGGCTGCTATGCAGCCCTTCGCGGGCAAGCCCGCTCCCACGGGTGCGGCGCTGCTTGTCAGGGTTGCTCCATCCTTGTGGGGGCTTGCCCGCGAACGGCCGCAAAGCGGCTCAACCTATCGAGGTAGCTCGATCCGGGAGGTCTCCCCCGGCACCTGTGGCCAGTCACCTGCCGCCCAGCGTGCCCGGGCCTGTTCGATCAGCTGCGGATCGCTGGCAACGAAGTTCCAGTTCATCCGCCGAGGTCCGTCCAGCGGTGCGCCGCCTATCAGCACCAGCTGGCACTCGCCTTCGGCATACAGCTCCACTTCTTCGCCCTCCGGCAACACGACCAGGCTGCACGCCTCCACCTCCTTACCATCGAGCACCAGCTCGCCATCGAGCAGGTACAGTGCCCGTTGTGCGTGCTCGTTCGGCACGATCAACGAGGTTGCCGCCTGCATCTGCACCTGGGCGTAGAGGGTAGGAGAGAGCACCGGTACTGGCGACTCCAGACAGAATCCGGTGCCGGCGATCAGGCGGATGCGTACCCCGAGGTTGTCACTTACCGGCAAGCTGCTTGCGGGGTGGTGGCTGTAGCTGGGATCGCCCTGTTCGTGGGTCTTGGGTGATGCCAGCCAGACCTGCAGGCCGTGCAGTCGCGAGCCTTTGGCGAAGGCTTGTGCCGGCGTACGTTCCACATGTGCGACGCCGCGCCCAGCAGTCATCCAGCTGACGTCACCGGGTAGCACGCGCTGATCGGAGCCCAGGCTGTCCTTGTGCAGGATCTCGCCTTCGAACAGGTAGGTCAGGGTCGACAAGCCGATATGCGGGTGCTGGCGGATGTCCATGCCGCTGCCGGGGGCAAAGTCAGTATCCAGCATGTGGTCGAAGAATACGAAGGGGCCGACGCTGCGGCACTGAGCCGAGGGTAGCGGGCGCAGGATCGGTTGGCCCTCCACCGATTCGGCGCGTGGGCGGATGATCAGGGGGCTGCTCATGGTCGGGCTCCGGACGGGCAGGGGGTGCGCCTAGCATAGCGGGTCGCGGCGGCATGCTGAACCGTCTTGCAGGCGCGCGGGTCTACCCTGTTCCTGACTGGAACAAGGAAGCTGCTCCATGATTGCCAGAGTGCTGGCCTGCATTGTGTTATCCGGGTGCCTGTGCCAGGCGGCGCAAGCGCGCGACTATCGCTACAGTGACGCCCATCTGCATTACGTCGACTTCTTCCAGGAAACCGAAGGCATGCCTGCACTGCTGAAAGCCATGGATGAAGCCGGCGTCGAGCACGCGATGATTTCCGGTATTCCGGTGGCGAAGAAATGGCATGAGGATGAACCCAAGCGCCCACGCTATTACGCGGGTGACGACGCTGATGCCTACTGGTTCAGTGCTACCGATATCCATGTAGTGGCAGCGGTGCAGAAGTTGCCGGCCGAGCAGCAGAAACGCTTTCATCCGTTCCTGTCGGGTTTCAACCCGGTGGACAAGAACGCGGTCAGCCACATCGAGCGGATGCTCGAATTGCACCCAGGGTTCTGGCAGGGCATCGGTGAGGTGTTCACCCGGCATGATGACCTCACGGCGCTGACCAGCGGTGACACGCCGCGGGCCAACAACGAAGCAATGGCGCGCATTTACCATCTGGCGGCCGAGCGAGACTTGCCGGTGCTGGTGCATTCGAACATCACCTCCAAGCGCGAGCGTAACCCGCTGTACCTGGCGGAGATCGAAGAGCCGCTGCGCAATCACCCGCATACGCGTTTCATCTGGGCCCATGCCGGTACCAGCATGGAGATTCATCGTCACCAGACGCAGATGGACTTCATCCTGCCAACGCTGGAGCGCATGCTCGAGGCTTATCCGAACCTGTATATCGACCTCTCGTGGAGTGTGCTGCGGCCTTACCTGCTGGATGAGCGAGGCGCCCCGCGCAAGGCGTGGCTGGCGTTGGTCGAGCGCTTCCCGGAGCGGTTCATGCTGGGTTCGGATGTGGTCGGCAAGTTCGGCAGTGTCGGTGAGCAGATGCACGGATTCGAGCCGTTTCTGGACGCGTTGCCTGAGGCGGTTGCGCGCAAGGTGGCGCGGGATAATTTCCTTGCGGTACTGCCCAAGCAGCGTTGAGCTACCGGCTTTTTCGCGGGCAACACAAATGAAAACGCCCCGAACCAGTCGGGGCGTTTTCGTTGTCGCAGCAGCGTCTTACTTGCCAGTCCAGCGCTTGAGCACCAGGGTGGCATTGGTGCCGCCGAAGCCGAAGCTGTTGCTCATGACCGTATCGATCTTGGCGTTTTCTTCGGTTTTACGCAGTACCGGCAGGTCAGCGACCTCTGGGTCCAGTTCGTCGATGTTGGCGGAGCCGGCGATG
The DNA here is from genome assembly GCF_057197165.1 of Pseudomonas sp. SYWMCR5. Lineage (NCBI taxonomy): Bacteria > Pseudomonadati > Pseudomonadota > Gammaproteobacteria > Pseudomonadales > Pseudomonadaceae > Pseudomonas > Pseudomonas sp. SYWMCR5. The sequence continues at coordinate 84,147 of NZ_JBXUNH010000001.1, read as the reverse complement.
AAGTTGTTTTCCATCATCAGCAGGCAGTAGATCGCTTCGTGCACGCCAGCGGCGCCCAGCGAGTGGCCAGACAGGCTCTTGGTCGAGCTGATCTTGGGTGCCTTGTCGCCGAACACTTCGCGCACGCCTTTCATTTCAGCGACGTCGCCGACCGGCGTCGAGGTGCCGTGGGTGTTCAGGTAGTCGATCGGGGTGTCGACGGTGGACAGCGCATGCTGCATGCAGCGGATCGCGCCTTCGCCGCTTGGAGCGACCATGTCGTAACCATCGGAAGTCGCGCCGTAGCCGACGATTTCGGCGTAGATCTTGGCGCCACGGGCCAGAGCGTGCTCCAGCTCCTCGACCACCACCATGCCGCCACCGCCGGCGATGACGAAGCCATCACGGTCGGCGTCGTAGGCGCGCGAGGCCAGCTCAGGGGTTTCGTTGCGCTTGGTCGACAGGGCGCCCATGGCATCGAACAGGAACGACTGGCTCCAGTGCTCTTCTTCACCGCCGCCGGCGAAGACGATGTCCTGCTTGCCCCACTGGATCTGCTCCAGCGCGGTGCCGATGCAGTGTGCGGAGGTGGCGCAGGCCGACGAGATCGAGTAGTTGATGCCCTTGATCTTGAACGGGGTGGCCAGGCACGCCGATACGGTGCTGCCCATGGTGCGGGTGACACGGTATGGGCCGACACGCTTGACGCCTTTCTCGCGCAGGGTGTCCAGTGCTTCCATCTGGTTCAGGGTCGAAGCGCCGCCGGAACCTGCAACCAGGCCGGTGCGCGGGTTGGACACCTGCTCTTCGGTCAGGCCTGCGTCCTTTATCGCGTCTTGCATCGCCAGGTAGGCGTAGGCGGCGGCGTGACCGACGAAGCGATAGACCTTGCGGTCGATCAGCTCCTCCAGGTTCAGGTCGATGGAGCCGGAAACCTGGCTACGCAGCCCCATTTCCTTGTATTCCGGGTTGTAACGGATACCCGGACGGCTGTTGCGCAGGTTTTCGGTGACGGTAGCTTTGTCATTGCCCAGGCACGAAACGATGCCCAGACCAGTGATAACGACGCGGCGCATGCGAATAACCCTTAGAAATTGTCAGTGGAGGTGAACACGCCGACCCGCAGGCCTTCGGCGGTGTAGATCTCGCGACCGTCGACGCTGACCGAGCCATCGGCGATGGCCATGTTCAGCTTGCCCTTCAGGACGCGCTTGATGTGGATGTTATAGGTGACTTTCTTGGCGGTAGGCAGCACCTGGCCGAAGAACTTCACTTCGCCCGAACCCAGTGCGCGACCGCGGCCCGGCAGGCCCTGCCAGCCGAGGAAAAAGCCAACCAGCTGCCACATGGCGTCAAGGCCCAGGCAGCCCGGCATCACCGGATCGCCTTCGAAGTGGCAGGCGAAGAACCACAGGTCTGGAGTGATATCCAGCTCGGCGACCAATTCACCTTTGCCGAACTTGCCGCCTTCCTCACTGATGTGGGTGATGCGGTCTACCATCAGCATGTTCGGGGCGGGCAGTTGCGCATTACCGGGGCCGAACAGCTCACCGCGACTGCAGCGCAGCAGGTCTTCCCGAGTAAAGGCGTGTTGTTTGGTCATGCGAGCTCCTCAATAACCCCCTGTGGCAGGGGATGAATCTTCCCGGCCGACCCGAAATCCTACAGATTCCAGGGCAGCAGCCTACAGGTAGACTATTGCGTTGTGGTGAAAGTCACAGCGCACCTGGCAAAAGAAGTACAGGTGTGCACTGAAAGTTTTATTCTCAAGGCCAACGACGGCCCTGTCCAGTCTTTAAGACTGCCGCACTTTATCATTAATCGCCAGTCGCGGCTGTCCGCCCGGGCAACCAGCGCTGCAGAATACGTTGCAGATCGGTGCGTTTGAACGGTTTGCTCAGGTAATCGTTCATTCCTGCCGCCAGGCAGCGTTCACGATCGCCCTGCAGGGCATTGGCGGTCAAGGCGATGATCGGCAGTTGTGCGCCGTGCTGGCGGATGCGGCGTGTGGCTTCGTAGCCGTCCATCTGCGGCAGGCGACAATCCATGAGGATTGCCGCAAAACTTTGCTGGCCCGCCATTTCCACCGCCTGCGCGCCGTCCAGTGCCACGCTGACCTCGAAGCCCAGACTGCGCAGCATGGCTTCGATGACGCTCTGATTGACCGGGTTGTCTTCCACCAGCAGGATCCGCTGGCCTTCGCCACCCGGCAGTGCGTCATGCTCGTGACCGAGCAGGCGCGCTGCTGGCTTGCTCGACAGCATCAGAGGAACTTCCAGGGTGAAGGTCGAACCCATGCCCTCGCGGCTTTCGCCGCGCAACTTGCCGCCCATGCGCTCGGCCAGGGTACGGGCGATGGACAAGCCCAACCCGGTGCCGCCGTAACGCCTTGAAATAGAACTGTCGGCTTGCTGGAAGGCGACGAACATCGTTTCCAGGCGATCGCTGTCGATTCCGATGCCGGTATCGCGCACCGCGCAGGTCAGCCAGAGCAGTTGGCGGTCGAGCATTTGCCAGCGGCTCTCGATCTCCACTTCGCCGCGCTCGGTGAACTTCAGCGCGTTGCCCACCAGGTTCAACAGGATCTGCCGAATGCGTGTCGGATCGCCGATCACCTGCAGGCGGTCCATGCCTGGCGGCAGGTGCAGGCGCAGGGCCAGGTTGCGCTGTTGGGCGCTGTGCTGGAACGACTGCACGCTGCTGGCAATCAGCTCGCCAAGGTTGAAATCGATGTGCTCCAGTTCCAGGCTGGTGCGTTCGATGCGCGAGAAGTCGAGGATGTCGTTGATCACCTTGAGCAGGTGGCCGGTGGACTCGCTGGCCACCGCCGTGTATTCGGCCTGCTCGTCGGTCAGTGTAGTGGTTTCCAGCAGCTGCAGCATGCCGAGTACGCCGTTCATCGGGGTCCGCAGCTCGTGGCTCATCATCGCCAGGAAGTCCGACTTGGCGCGGTTGGCCTGCTCGGCCTCTTCACGAGCCTGAGTCAACTGGGCGATGGCCTGTTTCTGCTCGTGGCTGGCCTGGTCAAGGGCGCTGGCAAGGTTGTTGATGTGCCGTGCCAGGTGACCCAGTTCGCTGTCGTCGACCACCGGCAATGGCGCGTTGAATTCACCCTGCTGGATGGCTTCGACCGCATGGCCCATGTCACTGATCGGCTTGGACAGGCTTCTGGCCAGGCGCCGGGCGAGGAGGAAGGTAAACAGCAAGGCGAACAGGGCGAGAATGCCGGCCTTGATCACGATCTCCTGCTGGCGTTCGCTGAAGGCGTCGTCGGACATGCCGACGATCACTCGCCCCAGGTAATCGTCGCCAATGCTGGGTGGCGTCTTGCCTTCCTGCAGGAAGTCGTTGTCCAGGCGGATCTGTTGCAGGCGAATGGGCGCCTGGAACACTTCGACGCGCTGGGCGCGGTTGATGCTTTCACCCGGCTGCTCGACGTAGACCAGGATGTGGTTGCGGCTGTCCTGCACCTCGAGAAAACGCACGTGCGGGATGCTCAGGGTCGCCCGCATCAAGCTTTCGAGCACCTCGTTGTTGCCTGAGATCACCCCGTATTCGGAGGCTGGCGCCAGTTGGTTGGCGATCAGTTGACCGGTGTGGTTGAGCTCCTGCCGCAAGTCCTGGATACGCACGAAGGTAAAGAAGCTGATCAGCAGCAGGGTCAGCAGCAGCGCGGGGCCCAGGCTGATGATCTGGGTGCGTGTGTGGATATCCCAACTCAGGCGCTTGGTCATGGGGTGGATTCTCCTTCGGCCAGGGCCAGGGCGGCGGCGTTCGGATCGATGGGTTCCAGGCCCAGGGCGCGGGCTACCTGCTGGTTGCCGCTGACCCCGTAGTGTTTGGGGTAGAGGCTGCGGGGCCAGTGTGTCGGCGGCTGGTCGAGCAAGTCGTCGAGCACCGCCAGCCAGTCGTCCTGATCGCTGTAGGTGCTGGCAAGGGCGCCAGCGCGAACGAAGCCGGCGTTGGGGCCAATCAGCGCCATCTGTCGGCCATAGCTGCTGAGCAGGACGTTCTTGGCAGTCTTGGAGTTGTACAGGTCGGGGTCGTCGATTCCCAACAGGACGTCGCTGCTGCCCAGCAGGTGCTGCAGCGGGCGACTGTCACGCAGGTCGGCCCAGTCCTGGGCGACGATCTCCAGGCCCAGGCCACGCGCAGCCTGGCGCAATTCGTCGATCAGAAAGCGGCTGCCGGGGCCGTACAGTACGCCAATGCGTCGCGCTTGCGGCAGCAGGTAGCGGGTCAGGCGCAGTTGCCGTGGTAGCGGCGGGTCGCTCCACAGCAGGCTCAGGTAGGAGGGGCGCGACTTTCCCAGGCGCTGCTCGGCCTGAACGCGACTGACCCGCATGGCAAGCGCCGCGGGACCTGCGGTTTCGCCCATGCGCCAGTCGAGTGCGGCGTTGTCCAGCAGGATCAGTCGGGTGTCGGGTTTGACCAACGCAGGGCGAGGCAGTTGCGCCACGGTCTGGAAGCGCACATGGTCGTGAGGGCGGCGGGCCTCCAGTGCGGCAACGAAACTGCGCACACCGGGCTGGTCTTCGGCACCCACCAGCAGAATTTCGCTGGCCGAAAGCGCGCCCATCGGCCACAGGCACAGCAGCAGCAGGCGCAACAGGCGCAACATCAGAATTCCAGCTCCGCGCTGAAACTCAGGCGGTGGCGGCTGTCGTAGCGGTTCTGCTCGACGGTGGTGGGCTGGTCATCCAGGCGTTGCTGCCACAGCGCCGCCAGCTCCAGCGAGCTGCCATACACCCGCAGGCGCTTGGCCACGCGCAGGTCGACACGCTCGTAGCGATACTGGTTGAGGGCGTCGTCGCCATAATAGAAGAGGGCACTCGACCATCCCTGGCCCCAGTCGCGCATCCACCCGGCCGAGCCACTGTTGCGAGCGCTGAGGCGGCGGTCGTCGGGGTTGCTGGCCCAGGCGTCGACGTAGGCATAGGTCAGGCGCAGGCGGTCGCGCATGCCCAGGCGCCAGTCCAGTTGCGTCTCGGTGCCGCTGAAGCGGGCCTTGTTGGCGTTGCTGGCGATGTACTGGTTGTTTTTCAGTGGCTCGCTGATCATCCCGGTGATTTCGTCGTAGAACAGCTTGACGTCCAGGCTCAGGTCGAGGTCGGCGAAGTAGCCGTTGTAGCCCAACTCGCGTGAACGCATGCGCTCCTGGTCGAGGTTGCCCGGGCCACGGGTCTTGACGAAGTATTCACCATTGTGCAAACCCAGCACGTTGGGCGTGAGGTTCTTGACCGTGTAGCTCCAGTTGACGTTGTTCTCGAACATGTCAGGCGAACGTACGGCCTCGGAGTACACCGCGCGCAGGCCGTGGCGCGGGGTGATCAGGTAGTTGACCGCCACGCGCGGGGTCAACGAGCTGCCGGACAGCTCGCTGTCCTCGAACATGGCCCCACCCTGGAGGATCCAGTGTTCGTCGGCGCGCCATTCGAGCTGCCCGAACAGGCGCCAGGTGCGGTCGTCGAGGCTGCCGTTGAAGTAGGTCTGCGAGTCGGCGCGGTCATAGCGGTAGTTGAAGCCGCTGAGCAGGCGCAGGGTGTCGGTGAGGCTGAGGGTATCCTGGATTTCCAGGTCGTAGCGGGTTTCGCGGGTGCTCTGGTCGACATCACCGCAGACCTCACGGTTACCGCCGCTGTCCCATTGACTCTTGATCTGGTTGCGCAAGCCCTGCAGCACTGGGTCGCTGTTGTTGGGCGGATTGTTGGCGTTGCGCGCGACCTGTTCGGCGTAGTCCGGGTTGAGCTGCCACAGCCGGGTCAGCTCGGGGCTGAAGGCCAGCGTCGCATCGCAGGCACGCCATACTTGCTGGCGGTCGAACTGTTGCGCCGAGCCCTGTACGTACAGGCTGTGTTCGGGGCTGAAATCGATGTTCCAGCGCACTGAGCCTGCGTAATCCTTGGCGTTGAGGTCGGCGTTGTCGCCGCGCCCGGTGACGAAGGGGAACACCGGGGTATAGGTGTAGGGGCGTTGGTTGCTGCCTTCCTTGGCCGCCAGTTGCCATTCGAGGGTCTGGTCGGGCGCCAGGGTGTGGCTGGCGCTGAGGTTGAAGCGCGTCAGCCGACGGCTGTCGCGGTAGTCCTGGCCGTATTGGTTCTTGTCGAAGCCATCGTCCTGCATGCCGGACATCGACAGGCGCAGATCGCCGCCTTCCCAGCCGAGGCCCTGGCTGGCGTAGAAATCATTGATGCCATCCTGGCCCTGGGTGATCTTCAGTCGCGTGCCGTGGCTGTCGGCGGGGCTGCGGGTGAGGATGTTGACCACGGCCATCAGGGCGTTGGCACCATAGCTGACGGTATTGGGGCCGCGGAACACTTCGATGCGTTCGATATCCTCGATCGCCAGCGGGATATCGCTCCAGTCCACGGTGGCGAGGCCTGCTCGATACACCGAACGGCCGTCGATCAGCACCTGCATGCGCCGGGCGTCGTTGACGTTACTGCCGTGGTAGTTGACGGTCGGCTGGTTACCGGCGCCGTAGCCGATCATCATGCCGGGCACCAGGCGCAGCAGCTCGGGGATGTCTCGTGCACCGCTGGCGCGGATCAGTTCGCTGTCGAGCACGGTCATGCTGCCGGGCACTGCCGCCGGGGATTGTTTCAGGCGTGTGGCGGTCAGAACCTGCGGCAGGTTCTGGTTGTCGATGAACAGGTCATCGGCCATGGCCGAACCACCGAGCAGGACGGTCAGCAAGAGCAGGCGAGGGGCAGGAGGCGTGCCTGGGAACACGTGACGGCCTTGTTTGCGGGATAAACCAGGCATGGTAACCGACCGTGGGGGTTTTTCCAGTGATCTGCGCTGGATTTGCCGCCCTCTTCTCGGATGAATCCCCTCTTGCGGGGCATACGTTCGTGCGCCATGCCGGCGGGTTTACCCGTGAAGAGCCGGTGCTGACACTGGTTCTGTCGCAGACGAGCCGTATAATGCCCCCGTCGCCACTCAACTTAATGGCTTTAACGGATTGAATATGACTGAACAGCAACCTGTTGCAGTTCTGGGAGGCGGGAGCTTCGGCACCGCCGTGGCGAACCTGCTGGCGGAAAACGGCAATCCAGTACGTCAATGGATGCGCGATCCCGAGCAGGCCGAGGCCATGCGCACCAACCGCGAGAATCCTCGCTATCTCAAAGGCATTCGCCTGCATGATGCTGTCGAACCGGTCAATGACCTGCTGGCGACCCTGCAATCGAGCGACCTGGTCTTCGTTGCGCTACCGTCGAGCGCCTTGCGCAGCGTACTGGCGCCGCATGCCGAGTTGCTGCGCGGCAAGTGCCTGGTCAGCCTGACCAAGGGTATCGAGGCGCAGACATTCAAGCTGATGAGCCAGATTCTCGAAGAGATCGCCCCCCAGGCGCGTATCGGCGTACTGTCCGGGCCGAACCTGGCCCGTGAGATCGCCGAGCATGCGTTGACCGCTACTGTGGTTGCCAGTGAGGACGAGGCGCTGTGCCAGCGCGTGCAGGATGTCTTGCACGGGCGTACCTTCCGCGTCTATGCCAGCGCCGACCGATTCGGTGTGGAGCTTGGGGGCGCGCTGAAGAACGTCTACGCGATCATCGCCGGCATGGCCGTGGCGCTGGAGATGGGCGAAAACACCAAGAGCATGCTGATCACCCGGGCGCTGGCCGAGATGACCCGTTTCGCCGTGAGCCAGGGCGCCAACCCCATGACCTTCCTGGGTCTGGCAGGGGTGGGCGACCTGATCGTCACCTGCTCCTCGCCCAAGAGCCGCAACTACCAGGTCGGGCACGCCCTGGGGCAGGGGTTGAGCCTGGAAGAGGCGGTCAGCCGCCTGGGCGAAGTGGCCGAAGGGGTGAACACCTTGAAAGTACTCAAGGCCAAGGCCCAGGAAGTGCAGGTCTACATGCCGTTGGTGGCCGGGCTGCACGCGATCCTGTTCGAAGGGCGAACCCTGGCCCAGGTGATCGAGCACCTGATGCGGGCCGAGCCCAAGACCGACGTCGATTTCATTTCCACCAGCGGTTTCAACTGAGCCGTAAGCGGCCTCTAATCAGAGCAAGGAGCGACACATGAACGATACGCCCGAGCGCGCCCAGCGCGAGTCGATCATCCTGCGGGTGCTGTGGATGCTGGTGTTCCTGGTGGTCTGGCAACTGGCCGAGTTGCTGCTTGGCGGGCTGGTGCTGGTGCAGCTGATCTACCGCCTGGTGTATGGCGCGCCGAGTGCCAGCCTGATGAACTTCGGCGACAGCCTCAGCCAGTACCTGGCGCAGATCGGCCGCTTCGGCACCTTCCACACCGACCAGAAGCCCTGGCCGTTTGCCGACTGGCCGACGCCCCGCGCGCCTGAGGGCGAAGCGCCCCACACAGTGGCTGCGGCGCCGCACCCGGTGCGTGACGAGGAGCCGAAACTGTGAAGCTGTGGATTCTGCGCCACGGCGAAGCGGAGCCGCGGGCCAATACCGATGCCGAGCGTCGTCTCACGGCCCATGGTCGCGAGCAAGTGCTGCACAGTGCTGCACATCTGCTGGGCCAGCCGCTGCAGGCGATCATCGCCAGCCCCTATGTGCGCGCCCAGCAGACCGCCGCCCTGGTGCACGACACCCTTGGCTTTGCCGAACCGGTGCGCACCGTGCCGTGGTTGACCCCCGAGAGCAATGTTCGGCAGGTGATCGGCGAAATCGAGCGTCTGGGGCTGGAGCATGTGCTGCTGGTCAGCCATCAGCCGCTGGTGGGGGCGTTGGTGGGAATGCTGGAGCATGGGCATCTGCAGCAGCCGGCACGGATGAGCACTGCGGACCTGGCAGAACTTGAAGGGGCGTTGTCACCTTTCGGTGTGATGACATTACTGAGCGCGAGCTTCAACCCCTGAGTTTATCTGCAGGTCTTGCGCTTGCGTGGTGGGAGGCCGATAGCAATGATGCAATCGGCCATCCGAGTATGCAGGCATGGATCAGCTGCGCCTCAGCGATTGAATATTCCCCAGCCCACAGCCGTATCTCCACCGATATTCGTTGCACGCAAGGAAACCCTGTTGCCGTTGGCAACGTCTATCGCATAGCGTCTACCTGTTCCCGCCGAGTCCGCACTCCACGCCCGATCACCGATGCCTGGGTTGTTGTTGTAGCTCGCGCGCATTGCATCCCATTCTCCAAGCGTAGGTAATGCTCCGCCTCTCTCTGCGGCCCGATCTCGGCACCAATACCACACATTGAACGAGCCCAGGCCTTCAACCCGCCTGACATTGGATACGGTCACCGGATAGCTGGCACTGGCACCAGCGGTATCGGTCACGATCACATTGGCCGTCCCGCTGCCATAAGACACCGCTCGCCCAGTGGAAGGGTTGACCTCGATCACGTTGCCGTTGCTCGTCGAGTAGGTGTAGGGCGGTTGGCCGCCGCTGGCGGTGCGCTGCACGAAAGCGTTGGCGGGGGGGTGGGTCACCGGGTTGCTGTTGCGGTGGATCACGCCATTGAGTGTTGCCGGTGAGGTATCGATGGTCAGGGGCGGCGTCAGTGCGTTGATCCGCAGGTTCACGACAGGCGAGGGGACCGCAGCCCCTCTCGAGCCTCGGGTGACCAGGTACTGCACGGTTACCGTTCTGCCAGCATTGGCGTCTACCTGAGTCTTGGGAACAGAAAACGTGAGCCGACTTACGCTGCCGACAGTCTGTGGGGAGCCAGCGATTCCCGCAAAAGTCACCGACACCACATCACCGATGGCCATACCGCCGTAGACCTCGACCAGGACGGGCAGGCCGGTGGACGGGACATCTCCAGGTGGTAGTACATCGCCTGGTGCCAGGGGAATCACCGGTTTTGCAAGGACCAGCTCCTGGACCCTGTGTACAGTCCATACATCGGATTCAGGATTGTCTGCGTAGCGCCCTCGGACTTTGAAATCGTAGGTTTTCACGCTCAAGTTTGTCCGAGTGCTTGTCCAGCTGCCGTTCGCTGCGACAGGCTCGGTACTTATCACGCTGGCGCCATCAAGTACCTCGACCTGCTGGTTGGCTGATGCCTGACCGCTCAACACCAGGCTTGGCGAGGTTGTCGAACTGCCGTTTGGCACCTCTGTTCCCTTGTCGTCTTTTACGGAAACGATAGTGGGCCTGACCACAATGATCTTCTCGAGCGTGTAGAGCGCGTTTGGGAATACTCGGGCCTGCCCCTCGTTACTGGTGGCGTCGAATGCTACCGAAACTTTCGCCGTGAGGCTGGAGCCGCTGCTGAGCTTCTCCAGCTCGGTGCGCGGCAAGACCAGGTCCAGCCCTGCTGTTACCTGTTCAGGGACGACCTCTGCGCCTCGGGCCAGGTAGACCGTATGGGCCGAGCCATTTTCGAGGGTCCCGTCCACACGGATCCACACCCGTTGACCCGCCGCTATCAATGGCCATGGTTCAACCTTGACCTGTGCATTGCCGGTGAAGTTGTTGAGGTCGAGTACCCTGGTGGTCGCGTTGGCCTGGGGAATCACAGGGGCAGGCAAATCGCTTTGCGCCAGGGTTCCCACCGCCAGCAGCATTGGCAAGGATAATCTTGCAGCCTGGCCACTGCGTGCTACTGCGTAGCGGAGGGTGACCGTCTTGCCCTGGCTGGCAGCCACCACGCTGACAGGCGCCTGGAAATCGACATAACCAAAGAGGCTTCCGGGTTGTTGGTCGCTCTGCCAACTGTCCGCAGCAGTGCTCCCGGACCAGTCTGCCGCCAGAGTGTCGCTGGGCAGCATGGCCGGATACTGTGCTCTTACGGTAGCGCCGTTGAGCGCGTCGATGGGGTCGAGCCTGTCGTCCGTTGCCTGCAGTACGGAAGGTGCGGGGTAATCTGTCTCAGCCCTGCGTGTGACCTTGAAAGTCAAAGGCTTCGAGACCAGGCCTTGTGCATGCAGTTGCTGCTCGTCCTCAGCGGTTGACATCGTCGACTCCTCAGGTTTCCAGGGGTTCATGGCGCAGTGTGAACGAGGCAGGAAACGAGTGAAACTGACAGAAATACCAGGTATTGCTCTGGCTCAGCGGGGTGTTGCGTCGCCTTGACCTGATTGCCCTCGCCGATGACCTTTCCGAACGTTGCCGCCAACCGGCAGGTTGCTGACAATGGGCTATCACTCTCCAGTCGGACCAGGCGGTCATGTCGCAGCAGATCTTCTTCGCCCATGCCAACGGTTTTCCTTCGGCCACCTACGGCAAGCTGTTCGCGGCCCTGGCCCCGGACTACCAGGTCTGCCACCTGGAGCAGCACGCCCACGACCCGCGTTTTCCGGTGGATGACAACTGGCAGAACCTGGTCGACGAGCTGCTGCATCATCTGGCGCAGCAGCCGGCCCCGGTCTGGGGTGTCGGTCATTCCCTCGGTGGTGTGCTGCACCTGCATGCCGCCCTGCGCCGACCCGAGCTCTACCGCGGTGTGGTGATGCTCGACTCGCCCGTGCTCACCCGTGCCGACCAATGGCTGATCCGCACTGCCAAACGCTTCGGTTTCATCGACCGCATCACGCCGGCCGGGCGAACCGAAGGACGGCGCGAGGCGTTTCCTGATCGCGACAGCGCGCGCAGTTACTTCGCCAGCAAGGCGCTGTTCCGCCAGTTCGATCCCGAGTGCCTCGAAGCCTATCTCGAGCACGGTTTGCAAACAGTGGATGAGGGGGTGCGTTTGCGCTTCGACCCCAGCACCGAAATGCGCATCTACCGCAGCATTCCCCATGTCAGTCCGGCCCCTGCGCGCCAGTTGCAAGTACCGCTGGCCATGGTGCGTGGCGATCGCAGCCGGGTGATCCGCAAGCACCACGCCCTGGCGGTGCGGGCGATGCCACGGGGGGAATATCACAGCGTCCCGGGCGGGCATATGTTTCCACTGGAGCGGCCCACCGATACTGCCAGTCTGATCAAGGGCCTGTTCGATCGCTGGAGCCAGGCATGAGCGCGCAGGTCGAGGAGATTCGTCTGAGTCTGGGCCATATCGAACTGGCCGCACACCTGTTCGGTCCTGCCGACGGCCTGCCGGTGATCGCTCTGCACGGCTGGCTCGACAATGCCAACAGCTTCGCCCACCTGGCCCCGCGCCTGAAAGGCCTGCGCATTGTCGCGCTCGACCTGGCCGGGCATGGCTACTCACAGCATCGTCCGGCCGGGGCGAGCTACAACCTGGCCGATTATGCCCATGATGTGCTGCGGGTTGCCGAGCAACTGGGCTGGGAGCGCTTTGGCCTGCTCGGGCATTCGCTGGGGGCGATCATCTCGGTGCAGTTGGCTGGCGCACTGCCCGAACGGATCAGCCATCTGGCGTTGATCGATGGCGTCATCCCGCCCACGGTCGCCGAGCAGGATGCCGCCGAGCGCCTGGGCATGGCGCTGCAGGCGCAGTTGCGCCTGGAGGGCAAGCGCAAGTCGGTGTACCCGACCCTGGAGGCGGGGGTGCAGGCGCGAATGAAAGGCATGGTTGCGGTCAGTCGCGAAGCTGCCGAACTGCTGGCCCAGCGTGGGCTCATGCCAGTGCCGGGTGGTTACAGCTGGCGCAGCGACAGCCGTCTGACCTTGCCGTCGCCGGTGCGCCTGAACGAAGCCCAGGCCATGGCGTTCGTACGGCGGGCGAGCTGCCCGGCCTGCCTGGTCGTCGCGGGGGATGGCATGTTGGCGCGCCACACAAGCCTGCTGGAGCAGCTACCCTTCGAGCAGGTGACCTTGCCCGGTGGCCACCACCTGCACTTGAATGACGAGCAGGGCGCGGCCCTTGTCGCAGACTGTTTCAATCGCTTCTTTGGCTTTGCTTGACTTGCACCGGACAAGTGTCGAGGCTTGGCGGGTTGAACAGGGAGACAACCATACATGCCAGACATTCACGATCTTCGCCACGGCGCCCGGCGCCGCAAGGATGGCCGATGAGCGCGCCGTTTTTCCTCCGCAGCGCCATCGCCGCCTGCTTCACACTCGCCAGCCCGCTGTTGTGGGCCGGCAGCCTGCCGGTGCCGGCTGACGCCAAGGTGGTCGACCAGCGCCCTGCCGTTGAGCAGGAACGGGTCTACCCGATGGGACCGATGCGCAAGATCAGCGGCCGCCTGCGAGTCGAGGGCAAGGTCGAAAGCCGTGGCCAGGTCAGTTCGGTCACCTATGAACTGCCGGTGGAGCGCACTGCCCGCGAGGCCTTTACCAGCGCCCGTGAAGAGCTGCAGCGCGACGGTGGTTATCCCCTGTTCTGGTGCCAGGGCCGTGACTGCGGCGAGGCCAGCATCTGGGCCAACGTTGTGTTCAACAATTCCCTCCTCAATGGCGGCGACGAGCAGCAGGCCTTCATTCTTTTGCGCCGCTCGGCCGAAGAGGCCGACACGCTGGTCGCCCTGTACAGCGTCACCCGCGGCAACCGCCGCGCCTACCTGCATGTCGAAGAGTTCGTCGCTGACAGCCCGCTGGGCGAAGTACTGCCGACGGCCGCCACGGTGCTGCGCGAGATGCGCGATACCGGCAAGCTCGACTACCCTGACCTGAGCGCGCCACAGCCTGCCTGGGTTTCGCTGTTGGCCCGCAGCCTGAACCTGGACAGCACCCTGCGCGCCAGCCTCAGCGGCCAGGCGGCGGAAGCCTGGCGCGAGCAACTGGTCAAGGCCGGTGTACGCAGTGCCCGTCTCGAAGTGGGTACGGCGCCTACCGATGGTCTGCATCTGGAACTGATTCGTTGAACGAGGGCCATCATGGCCAACAATGACCGTCTGCTGATCCAGATTCTGTTGCTGGCGCTGTTGGGCGCCGCCCTGTGGGTCATGGCGCCGTTCATCTCGGCGTTACTCTGGGGGGCGATCCTGGCCTTTGCCAGCTGGCCGCTGATGCGCTTGCTGACGCGTTGGCTGGGCGGGCGCGAAACCCTCGCGGCCAGCATCCTCACGACGGTGTGGATCCTGGTGGTCGCGCTGCCGCTGGTGTGGCTGGGCTTCAACCTGGCCGACCATGTGCGCGACGCCACCAACTTCGTGCGTGACGTACAGGTGGAGGGTTTGCCGGATGCGCCGGACTGGGTGCGTGGCATTCCCTTCATCGGCGAGCGCCTGGTCAACTGGTGGGAGTCCCTCGACCAGCAGGGCGCGGCCTTGATCGCGTCGGCCAAACCGTACTTCGGCCAGGTTGGCAATTGGTTCCTGGCGCGTAGCGCGCAGATCGGCAGCGGCGTGCTGGAACTCACGCTCAGTATCGTCTTCGTGTTCTTCTTCTACCGCGACGGTCCACGCCTGGCCGCGTTCGTGCAGCGCTTGCTGCAGCGCCTGGTCGGCGAGCGTGCCGAGTACTACATCGACCTGGTGGCCGGCACCGTGCAGCGGGTGGTCAACGGCGTAATCGGTACCGCCGCGGCGCAAGGGCTGCTGGCTCTGATCGGCTTTCTCATCGCCGGCGTGCCCGGGGCGATCGTGCTGGGCCTTGTGACCTTCATGCTCAGCCTGATCCCGATGGGCCCGCCACTGGCCTGGATTCCGGCCACCGGCTGGCTGGTGTGGAAGGGCGAGTACGGGATGGCGGTGTTCCTCGGGATATGGGGCACCTTCATCATCAGTGGCGTGGACAACGTGCTCAAACCGTACCTGATCAGCCGCGGTGGGAACCTGCCGCTGGTGATCGTGCTGCTCGGCGTGTTTGGCGGGTTGATCGCGTTTGGCTTCATCGGCTTGTTCATCGGACCGACCTTGCTGGCCGTCGGTTACAGCCTGTTGCTGGACTGGAGCCGGCATTCGGGGCAGGTCAAACCGTAAGCTGTTGCGGTCTCTTCGCGGGCAAGTCCGGGGCGCCGCGAAAAGGCCGCGACAGGCAGTCCGAAACCTGATCTTTACGCATTCTTTATGCCCTGACCCGCCCCCCGATCTCGTCTCTTTACGCCCCTCCCTCCGACAATTCCTCCAAAGCGGCCGACGCCGCAAGACGGGGAGATTCACAGATGAACATGCTCGACGGAGTGTCACTGCTGCTGGCAGTGGTGTTGTCCATTTACCTGCTGGTGGCGCTGCTGCGCGCCGATCGCAGCTAGGGAGCGGCCATGCACAGCTACGACTTCGCATTGCTGCTGGCGTTCCTGGCCCTGGTGCTGCTGCCAGCACCCTGGCTTGGGCGGTTCTACTACAAGGTCATGGAGGGCCAGCGTACCTGGCTGTCGCCGATCCTCGGCCCGGTAGAGCAGGGTTGTTACCGGTTGTCCGGGGTACGCGCCGAACAGGAGCAGAACTGGAAGCAATACACCCTGGCGCTGCTGGCCTTCAACCTGATGGGCTTCCTGGTGCTGTTCGCCGTGCTCCTGCTGCAGGGTTCGCTGCCGCTCAACCCGCAGCATCTGCCGGGCCAGGAATGGTCGCTGGCGTTCAACACCGCCGTCAGCTTCATGACCAACACCAACTGGCAGGCCTACAGCGGTGAGGCCTCGCTCAGCTACCTGAGCCAGATGATCGGCCTGACCGTGCAGAACTTCGTCAGCGCTGCCACCGGCCTTGCCGTGCTGGTCGCCCTGTGCCGTGGTATCGGCCGGCGCTCGACCCACAACCTGGGCAACTTCTGGGTCGACATGACCCGTGCCACCCTCTACGGCCTGCTGCCACTGTGCATCGTGCTGGCGTTGCTGCTGGTGTGGCAGGGTGTGCCACAGACCTTCGCCGACTACGCCCACGCCGTCACCCTGCAAGGTGCCGACCAGAGCATCCCGCTGGGCCCTGCCGCCAGCCAGATCGCGATCAAGCAACTGGGCACCAACGGCGGTGGTTTCTTCGGCGTCAACTCGGCGCATCCGTTCGAGAACCCCACGGCCTGGAGCAACCTGTTCGAGGTGGCTTCGATCATTCTGATTCCGGTGGCACTGGTGTTCACTTTCGGCCACTACGTCAAGGACCTGCGTCAGAGCCGCGCGATCCTGGCCTGCATGTTGGGCCTGTTCCTGATCGGCGGTGCGGTCGGCCTGTGGGCCGAGTACCAGCCCAACCCGGCCCTGGACAGCGCTCAGGTGCAGCAGGGCGCGCCGATGGAAGGCAAGGAAAGCCGCTTTGGCACCACCGCTAGCGTGCTGTGGACCGTGACGACGACCTCCGCCTCCAACGGTTCGGTCAACGCCATGCACGACAGCCTCAATCCGCTGACCAGCATGGTGGCGATGGTCAACATGATGGTTGGCGAGGTGATCTTCGGCGGCGTCGGCTCGGGCCTCTACGGCATGCTGCTGTTCGTGCTGATCGCGGTGTTCCTGGCCGGGTTGATGATCGGTCGCACACCCGAATACCTGGGCAAGAAGTTGCAGGCCCGTGAAGTGCAATTGTTGGTCGCGACACTGCTGGTGATGCCGGTTGGCGTGCTGGTGCTCGGCGCCATCGCCGCCAGCCTGCCGGGGCCTGCAGGCGCGGTGAGCAACCCGGGGGCGCATGGCTTCAGCCAGTTGCTGTATGCCTACACCTCCGGCACCGCCAACAACGGTTCGGCCTTCGGCGGCTTCGGTGCCAACACCGTGTTCCACAACCTGATGATCGGCCTGGCCATGCTGATCGGGCGCTTCGGCTACATCTTGCCGGTGCTGGCACTGGCGGGCAGCCTGGCCGCCAAGAAAAGCGCGCCGCAGGGCCAGAACAGCTTCCCCACCCATGGCCCGCTGTTCGCCGGCCTGTTGTTGGTGACCATCCTGCTGGTCGGTGGGCTGACCTTCCTGCCGACCCTGGCCCTGGGGCCGATTGCCGAACAGTTGAGCCTGGGTTTCTGAGGATCCGAACATGAACATGCCCATTTCTGAAGTGAAAGCTACCCGCGCCGTCGACCAGACCCGCTTCGCCGCGCTCTGGCGCCCGGCCCTGGTACAGGCCTTCGTCAAGCTCGATCCGCGCCAGCTCAAGCGCTCGCCTGTCATGCTGGTGGTCGCCCTGACGGCTGTGCTGACCACGGTCCTGTGTCTGGTGCCCGGCAGTGGTGTGAGCACCGGCGTGGCGGTGCAGATCGCCCTGTGGCTGTGGTTTACCGTACTCTTTGCCAACTTCGCCGAAGCCTTGGCGGAAGGCCGGGGCAAGGCCCGTGCCGACAGCCTCAAGGCCGGCAGCCAGGGCCTGACTGCTCAGCGCCGTGTGGCCAATGGCAGCTTCGAAACCGTCGCTGCCACCGCATTGCGCAAGGACGATGTGGTGCGGGTGGTGGCCGGTGAGCTGATCCCGGGCGATGGCGAGGTGCTCGAAGGCATCGCCGCCGTCAACGAGGCGGCGATCACCGGCGAGTCGGCGCCGGTGATCCGCGAGTCCGGTGGCGACCGTTCGGCGGTGACCGGCAATACCCGGCTGGTTTCCGACTGGCTGCTGATCCGCATCACCAGCAACCCTGGTGAGTCGACCCTGGACCGCATGATCGCCCTGGTCGAAGGCGCCAAGCGCCAGAAGACCCCCAACGAGATTGCCCTGGATATCCTGCTGATCGGCCTGACCCTGATTTTCCTGATCGTAGTGGTGACCTTGCAGCCGTTCGCCCATTTCGTGGGTGGCAGCCTGCCACTGATCTTCCTCGCCGCGCTGCTGGTGACGCTGATTCCGACGACCATTGGTGGCCTGCTGTCGGCCATCGGTATCGCGGGTATGGATCGCCTGGTGCGCCTTAACGTCATCGCCCGCTCCGGGCGTGCGGTGGAGGCTGCGGGCGACGTGCACACGTTGATGCTCGACAAGACCGGCACCATCACCTTCGGTAACCGCCGCTGCAGCGCCCTGCACGCAGCGCCCGGTGTTACCGCCAAGGAGCTGGGGGAGGGAGCCTTGCTTGCCTCGCTGGCCGACGATACGGCCGAGGGCAAGTCCATCGTCGATTACCTGCGCCAGTTGCACGACTTCGACGAACCCGCTGCCGCGCAGTACAGCGCCATTGCGTTCAGCGCCGAGACGCGTCTTTCGGGTATCGACTTCGGGCAGCGCCACTACCGTAAGGGCGCGGTGGACGCGGTGCTGGCGTTCGTCGGCCTGCAACGCCTGGAAATGCCGGCTTCGTTGGCCCGTGAAGTCGAGCGCATCGCCCAGAGTGGCGGCACACCCTTGCTGGTATGCGTCGACCGCCACCTGCTGGGGGTGATCCACCTCAAGGACGTGGTCAAGCCCGGCATCCGTGAGCGTTTCGCCGAGTTGCGCAAGCTGGGTATCCGCACCGTGATGGTGACCGGTGACAACCCACTGACCGCCGCAGCCATCGCCGCCGAGGCCGGTGTCGATGACGTGCTTGCCGAGGCCACCCCCGAGAAGAAGCTGGCGCGCATTCGCCAGGAGCAGAATGACGGCCGCCTGGTCGCCATGTGCGGCGACGGTGCCAACGATGCTCCGGCCCTGGCCCAGGCGGATGTCGGCATGGCCATGAACGACGGTACTCAGGCGGCGCGCGAGGCGGCCAACATGGTCGACCTGGACAGCGATCCGACCAAGCTGCTGGATGTGGTCCAGGTCGGCAAGGAACTGCTGGTGACCCGTGGTGCACTGACCACGTTCTCCATCGCCAACGACGTGGCCAAGTACTTCGCCATCCTGCCGGCGCTGTTCGCCTCGATCTACCCGCAACTGGGTGTGCTCAACCTGATGCGCCTGAGCAGCCCGCAAAGCGCAATCCTTTCGGCGATCGTCTTCAACGCGCTGATCATCATCGTGCTGATCCCCCTGGCCTTGCGCGGCGTGCGCGTGCAGGCGGCAAGTGCCGCGCACCTGCTGCGACGCAACCTGCTGATCTACGGCGTGGGTGGCATCCTGGTGCCGTTCGCCGGGATCAAGCTGATCGACATGCTGCTCACTGCCCTGCACCTGGTCTGAAGGAGAGACGAACATGAGCACCTACGTACGCCCGGCCGTGAGCCTGGTCCTGCTGATGACCCTGGTCACCGGCGCGCTGTACCCGCTGGCGGTGACCGGTATCGCCCAGGTCGCCTTCCCCGATCAGGCCAATGGCAGCCTGGTGCGCGATGAGCAGGGGCAGGTGCGCGGCTCGGCGTTGATCGCCCAGGAGTTCAAGGGCGACGGCTGGTTCCAGTCGCGTCCTTCGGCCGGCGCCTTCGCTACCGTCTCCAGCAGCGCGAGTAACCTGGCGCCAAGCAACCCGGCGCTGGCCGAGCGGGTCAAGAGTGATGCCGCCGCCCTGTACCAGCCTGAACTGGGGCCGGTGCCGCAGGCCCTGCTGACCACCTCCGGCAGCGGGCTCGACCCGCAGTTGCCGCCGGAGGCGATCGCCTACCAGCTGCCGCGTGTGGCGGCGGCCCGGCAGATCCCTATCGAGCGCTTGCAAGCGCTGGTGGATGAGGCCACTCTGCGGCCATTGGTCGGCCCGCCCGTGGTCAATGTGCTGGCCTTGAACCAGGCGCTGGAGCGGTTGGCGCCTGTTACTGATCGCTGATATCCAGACCATGTCGCGGCCATCGCGGGGCAAGCCCGCTCCTACAGGTTCACCGGTGTTCACGAGAACGGCGCAGTACCTGTGGGAGCGGGCTTGTCCCGCGATGGCCTGCGAAGCAGGCCCCGGCCCCTTACCAAAGGATCAAGCATGAGTGATTCCGCCCGCGCCGATGCGCTGTTGGCGAGCCTGCCCCGCAACGGTCGCGGCAGGCTTAAAGTATTTCTGGGCGCCGCTCCCGGCGTGGGCAAGACCTTCGCCATGCTCCAGGCCGCCCATGCCCAGCAGCGCCAGGGGGTGAAGGTGCTGGCGGCGGTGGTGGAGACCCATGGTCGTGCTGAAACCGAGGCGCTGCTCGGTGGCTTGGCGCAGCAGCCTCTGCTGCGCAGCGAGTACCGTGGCGTCACCCTCGAAGAAATGGATCTCGACGGCCTGCTCAAGGCTGCACCGCCCCTGGCGCTGGTCGACGAGCTGGCGCATACCAACGCCCCAGGTAGCCGCCACGCCAAGCGCTGGCAGGATGTTCAGGAACTGCTCGCTGCCGGTATCGATGTGTATACCACGGTCAATGTCCAGCACCTGGAAAGCCTCAACGACAAGGTTCGCGACATCACGGGCGTGCAGGTGCGCGAAACCCTGCCCGACTGGGTGCTGCAGGAAGCCTTCGAGCTGGTGCTGATCGACCTGCCGCCCCGTGAACTGCTCGAGCGCTTGCGCGAAGGCAAGGTCTACGTGCCTGAGCAGGCACGGGCGGCGATCGATGCGTTCTTCTCCCAGACCAACCTCACTGCCTTGCGCGAGCTGGCCATGCAGACCGCCGCGGCCCAGGTCGATGCCGACCTTGCCCATGGCTACCGCCAGCGCGGCGAGCAGGCGCCGACCTTGCGAGGGCGCCTGCTGGTCGGGGTCGATGGCGATGAGCAGGCCGAGCGCCTGGTGCGCCATGCCAGCCGCGTCGCCCAGCGGCGGCATCTGCCGTGGAGCCTGGTGCATGTCGACAACGGCAGGCTGCGTGACGAGGGCGCGCGTCAGCGCCTGCAGGCTGCGCAGCAGTTGGCCGAGCGCCTGGGTGGCGAAGTCGTGGTGCTCAGGGCCGGGGAGGTGGCGCGCACGCTCATCCAGCATGCGCTGGAACGGCGGGCGAGCCTGGTGCTGGTCGGCCAGTCTCGCGATCGCCTGCGCCGTCGCCTGTTCGGTGCGGGCGTCGCCGCACGCTTGCTGCGCGACAGCCGGGGGTTGGAGATCAACGTGCTCGACCGCGACGCTCAACCCGCAGCGACACGGGCGGTGGTCAAGCGCGCCTGGGTCTGGCGCCACTATTGGCTGGCGCTGCTGGCGACCGTACTGGCGGCGGGGCTGGCCTGGGCCGTGTCCAGCGTGCTGGCATTGCCGAACATTTCGCTGGTGTTCCTCGCGGCGGTGCTGCTGGTCGCGGTGCGCAGCAGCCTGGGGCCTGCGCTGGCCTGTGCGGCGCTGTCGTTCCTGACCTATGACTTCCTGTTCATCCCGCCGAACTTCTCGTTCAGCATCCAGCGTGAAGAGGATGTGCTGACCCTGGTGTTCTTCCTGCTCATGGCCGCCCTGACCGGCAACCTCGCCGCTCGCCAGCGCCGTCAGTTGCAGGCGCTGCGCGAAACCCAGGGCGAGACCCGGCAACTGCTCGACCTGTCGCGCCGCCTGACCGTGGCCACGGATCGCCAGGCGGTGTTCAGTGCCGCTGGCCAGCACCTGGACGATTGGCAGGATATCCAGATCTGCCTGCTCGAACGCGATACCGAGGGTTTGTTGCAGGTCGCCAGCGGCGGGCCGCAGGCTTTTACCGACAACGAGCGCGCCGCTGCCGAATGGGCCTGGCAACATGGCCAGGCGGCAGGGCATGGCAGCGATACCTTGCCCCATGGTCGCTGGTGGTGGTGGCCGCTGGCGGTCGACGAGTCTCCCATGGCCTTGCTGGGTGTGCAGCCCGCCGCGGGCGAGCCCTTGAGCGCTCAGCGCCGACGCCTGCTGACGGCGCTGGCCGAGCCGCTGGCCCAGGCCCTGGCCCGCGCACGCCTGGCCGAGCAGCTCGAAGCTGCGCGCCTGCATGGCGAAACCGAGCAGTTGCGCAGCGCCTTGCTTGCCTCGGTGTCCCATGACCTGCGCACCCCGCTGACCGCCATGCGCGGCAGCATCGACAGCTTGTTGGCGCTGGGCGATGCGATCCCGCCGGATGATCGTCGTGAGCTGCTCGAAGGCACCCGCAACGAAGCCGAGCGCCTGGATCGTTACATCCAGAACCTGCTCGACATGACCCGACTGGGCCATGGCGGCCTGAAGCTTGCGCGTGACTGGGTGTCGCCCGGCGATATCGTCGGCAGTGCCCTCAACCGCCTGCGCGCGGTGCTTGCACCGCTGCGCGTGGTCACCGAGGTGCCCGCCGAGCTGCCACTGCTGTTCGTGCATGCAGCGCTGATCGAGCAGGCGCTGGTCAACGTCCTGGAGAACGCGGCGCGTTTCTCGCCGGCCAATGGTCGCCTGGCGCTGCGGGTGGCGGTGCAGGACGAGCGCCTGTGCTTCTCGGTTGCTGACCAGGGCCCGGGCATCCCGGTGGCCGAGCGCGAGAAGATCTTCGACATGTTCTACACCGCTGCCCGTGGCGACCGCGGCGGGCAGGGCACGGGCCTGGGGCTTGCGATCTGCCAGGGCATGATCGGCGCCCATGGCGGCAGCATCCTGGTCGGCGAGGGCATCGATGGCCAGGGCACCTGCATCACTCTATGCTTGCCGTTGCCCCCTCAACCCGACAGCGACAGTGAAGCCCCATGAGCCAAGCCGCCACCCTTCTGGTCATCGACGACGAACCGCAGATCCGCAAGTTCCTGCGCATCAGTCTCGTGTCCCAGGGCTACAAGGTGATCGAGGCTGCGACCGGTGGCGAAGGCCTGGCCCAGGCGGCACTGAGCAAGCCTGACCTTGTGGTGCTCGATCTCGGCTTGCCGGACATGGACGGCCAGCAGGTACTGCGTGACCTGCGCGAGTGGAGCAGCGTGCCGGTGATGGTGCTCTCGGTGCGTGCCAGCGAGGTGCAGAAGGTCGATGCATTGGATGGCGGCGCCAACGACTACGTGACCAAGCCATTCGGTATCCAGGAGTTCCTTGCCCGGGTGCGCGCGCTGTTGCGGCACAAGCCCCAGGCGGGCTCCGGGCAAGCGGCCAGTGCCAGCTTCGGTGCGCTGGTGGTCGATTTCGCCTATCGCAAGGTCACCCTCGACGGCGTCGAGGTGGCATTGACGCGCAAGGAGTATGCGCTGCTGGCGCAACTGGCCGGACATCCGGGGCGGGTGATCACCCAGCAGCAGTTGCTCAAGGATATCTGGGGCCCGACCCATGTCGACGACACCCACTACCTGCGTATCGTGGTGGGGCATCTGCGGCACAAGCTGGGTGACGATCCGACCGCCCCGCGGTACATCATCACCGAGGCGGGGGTGGGGTATCGGTTGGTGGCGCCGCCATCGGTTTAAATGTTGCGGGCGATGCATCAGGCCGCAGCCCATCGAGGGATATAAGCCCGGTCAATGGTGGCAGACGTCTTGCACCTTACCCTCTAGATTTCGTCAGGCGTGCTGGAAGCCCTGAATAACGATAACGAGGGACCCGACCATGACCACCGCCCCCCAAGCGTCCAACGCCTGGCGCATCTTGTTCCTGCTGTTCCTGGCCAACCTGTTCAATTTCTTCGACCGCACCATCCCCGCGATCATCATCGAGCCGATCCGTCTGGAGTGGCACCTGAGCGACTTCCAGATCGGCCTGATCGGCACAGCCTTCACCTTGGTGTACGCCATCGCCGGCCTGCCGCTGGCGCGGATGGCCGATACCGGTTCGCGCGCCAAGCTAATGGGCTGGGGGCTGGCGGCCTGGAGCGGGTTGACGGCAGTCAACGGCATGGTCGGCAGCTTCTGGAGCTTTCTGCTGGTGCGCATGGGCGTGGGCATCGGCGAGGCCAGCTATGCACCCGCCGCCAACTCGCTGATCGGCGACCTGTTCCCGGCCGAGCGGCGCTCGCGTGCGATGGGCATCTTCATGCTCGGCCTGCCGCTGGGCTTGTTGCTGGCGTTCTTCACCATCGGTGCCATGGTCCAGGCGTTCGACAGCTGGCGCGCGCCGTTCTTCATCGCGGCGGTGCCCGGCCTGCTACTGGCGCTGTTCATCTTCATGATCCGCGAACCTGCGCGCGGCGCTGCGGAAACCGTGGCCATCTCCCAGGCACCGGTTGATCGTCCGCTGCGGCGGGTGCTGAGCGTACCCACGTTCGCCTGGCTGGTACTGGCGGGGTTGACCTTCAACTTCGCCTCGTACGCCTGCAACTCGTTCATGGTGCCGATGCTGCAGCGCTACTTCGCCTTGCCCTTGCACGATGCGGCCGTGGCAACGGGGATGATTGTCGGTCTGAGTGGCCTGGTGGGCCTCACGCTGGGTGGCTGGGTGGCCGACAAGGTGCATCAGCGCTTTGCCAATGGACGCCTGTTGTTCGCCGCGCTGAGCATGTTGGTGGCCACCCTTGCCACCGCCTGGGCACTGCACGCCGGGCGTATCGAGCTGGGGCTGTTCGTCGCGGTGTTCGGTGTCGGCTGGCTGTTCTCATACAACTTCTACACCTGCGTGTACACGGCGATTCAGGATGTGGTGCAGCCACGCCTGCGTGCGACTGCCATGGCGTTGTACTTCGCCGGGCTCTACCTGCTCGGCGGTGGCCTGGGCCCGGTGGTGGTCGGCGGGTTGTCGGATCATTTTGCCGTGTCGGCCATGGAGGCGGCGGGGCAGGGGGTGATGAGCGAGGCGTTCAAGGCCCAGGGGCTGCATGACGCGATGTACCTGATCCCGGTGGCGCTGCTGCTGACCCTGGTGTTTCTCCTGGCGGCGTCGCGTTGCTTTGTGCGTGATGCGCAGAAGATGCGCGAGGGGATGGTGCTCGAAGGCGAGGCAGTGACTGCCCGCGCCGCCGAAGCCTGAGCTCTAGCCGACTTGAGCCTGCTCACTCCTACCAGGGCTGAGCGGGCTCTTGGGTTTTGAACGAGTTAGTCGCTCTTTGTCATTGCACAAAGGCATTAACTGTTCGTCGCCTCCAGAAACGCTGCCTCCAGCAACTGACGCGTATACGGATGCTGCGGCGCATGGAAGATCTCCTGCGCATCGCCTTGTTCCACCACGTGCCCGTGCTTGATCACCATCAACTGGTGACTCAACGCCTTCACCACCGCGAGGTCATGGCTGATGAACAGGTACGTCAGGTTGTACTTCAACTGCAGGTTGCGCAGCAGTTCCACGACCTGCCGCTGTACGGTCCGGTCCAGCGCCGAGGTTGGCTCGTCCAGCAGGATCAAGGCCGGCTTCAACACCAGCGCCCGGGCGATCGCGATCCGCTGGCGCTGCCCGCCAGAGAACTCGTGTGGATACCGGTGCCGTGTACGCGGATCCAGCCCCACTTCCTCCAGCGCCGCAATGATCGCGGCTTCCTGCTCGGCGGGGGTGCCGATCTTGTGAATCCGCAAGCCTTCGCCAACGATATCGGCTACGCACATGCGCGGGCTCAGGCTGCCGAACGGGTCCTGGAACACCACCTGCATCTCGCGCCGCAGCGGCCGCACTTCCTGCTGGTTCATCCCTTCCAGCGACTGCCCGTGGAAGCGAATCCCACCCTGGCTTGCGATCAATCGCAAGATCGCCAGCCCCAGCGTTGATTTACCGGATCCGCTCTCGCCGACGATCCCCAGGGTTTGCCCCTGCGGAAGGCTGAAATTGATCCCATCGACGGCTTTCACATGATCGACAGTGCGACGCAGCAGGCCCTTCTTGATCGGGAACCACACCTTCAGGTCCTTGACCTCCAGCAGCGGTTTGCCGACCGCGTTCGCCGCCGGGCCGCCGCTGGGCTCGGCATTGATCAGCATCTGCGTATAGGGGTGCTGCGGGGCCTTGAACAGCGTCTCGCAGTCGGCCTGCTCGACGATCTTGCCGCACTGCATCACGCACACGCGGTGGGCGATACGCCGCACCAGGTTGAGGTCGTGGCTGATCAGCAGCAGCGCCATGCCCAGGCGTGCCTGCAGGGATTTGAGCAAATCGAGGATCTTGAGCTGCACGGTGACGTCGAGCGCGGTGGTGGGCTCGTCGGCGATCAGCAGTTCGGGTTCGTTGGCCAGGGCCATGGCGATCATCACGCGCTGGCGCTGGCCGCCGGAGAGCTCGTGGGGCAGGGCCTTGAGGCGCTTCTTCGGGTCGGGAATGCCGACCAGTTCGAGCAGCTCCAGGGTGCGGGCGGTGGCCTGCTTGCCGGTGAGGCCTTTGTGCAGCAGGAGGATCTCGTTGATCTGCTTCTCGATGCAATGCAGCGGGTTCAGCGAGGTCATCGGTTCCTGGAAGATCATCGCGATGCGGTTGCCGCGGATGCGCTGCATGGGCTTTTCGCCCAGGTGCAGGAGATCCTTGCCGCCATAGTGGATGGTGCCGCCGGGGTGGCGGGCGAGCGGGTAGGGCAGCAGGCGCAGGATCGAGTGAGCGGTGACCGATTTGCCCGAGCCGCTCTCGCCGACCAGGGCGAGGGTCTCGCCCTTGCGGATGTCGAAACTGATGCCATCGACCACACGATTGACCTGTTCGCCGGTGACGAACTCCACCGCCAGGTCGCGCACTTCGATCAGGGTGTCTTGGCTCATGTCATTTCCTTGGGTCGAAGGCATCGCGGGCGGACTCGCCGATGAACACCAGCAGGCTCAGCATCACTGCAAGCACGGCGAAGGCGCTGATACCCAGCCATGGGGCCTGCAGGTTGGACTTGCCCTGGGCGACCAGTTCGCCCAGCGACGGGGAGCCGGCAGGCAGACCGAAGCCCAGGAAATCGAGGGCGGTGAGGGTGCCGATGGCGCCGGTGAGGATGAATGGCATGAAGGTCATGGTCGAGATCATGGCATTGGGCAGGATGTGCCGGAACATGATCGGGCCGTTGCGCATGCCCAGTGCGCGTGCGGCGCGCACGTACTCGAGGTTGCGCCCGCGCAGGAATTCGGCGCGCACCACGTCCACCAGGCTCATCCACGAGAACAGCAGCATGATGCCGAGCAACCACCAGAAGTTGGGCTGTACGAAGCTTGCGAGGATGATCAACAGGTATAGCACCGGCAGGCCCGACCAGATTTCCAGGAAACGCTGGCCAGCCAGGTCCACCCAGCCGCCATAGAAGCCCTGCAGGGCCCCGGCGATGACGCCGACGATGGAGCTGGCGATGGTCAGCGTCAGGGCGAACAGCACCGAGATGCGGAATCCGTAGATCACCCGGGCGAGCACGTCGCGACCCTGATCGTCGGTACCGAGCAGGTTGTCGGTCGAGGGCGGCGCGGGGGCAGGGACCTTCAGGTCGTAGTTGATGCTCTGGTAGCTGAACGGGATTGGCGCCCACAGCACGAAGCTGTCCTTTTTTTCCAGCAGTTCGCGGATATAGGGGCTCTTGTAGTTGGCTTCCAGCGGGAATTCGCCGCCGAAGGTGGTTTCCGGGTAGCGTTTGAACGCCGGGAAATACCACTCGCCGTCGTAGCGCACGGCGATGGGCTTGTCGTTGGCGATCAACTCGGCACCCAGGCTCAGGCCGAACAGGATCAGGAACAGCCACAGCGACCACCAGCCGCGACGGTTGGCCTTGAAGCGCTCGAAGCGCCGGCGGTTCAGGGGAGAGAGGGCCATGTCAGTGCTCCCGGCTGGCGAAGTCGATGCGCGGATCGACCAGGGTATAGGTGAGGTCGCCGATCAGTTTCACCACCAGCCCCAGCAGGGTGAAGATGAACAGGGTGCCGAACACCACCGGGTAGTCGCGGTTGATGGCCGCTTCGAAACTCATCAGGCCCAGGCCGTCGAGGGAGAAAATGACCTCGATCAGCAGGGAACCGGTGAAGAAGATGCCGATGAACGCCGAGGGGAAGCCGGCAATCACCAGCAGCATGGCGTTGCGGAATACATGGCCGTAGAGCACGCGGTTACGGCTCAGGCCCTTGGCCTTGGCGGTGATCACGTACTGCTTGTTGATCTCGTCGAGGAAGCTGTTCTTGGTCAGCAGGGTCATGGTGGCGAAGTTTCCGATCACCAGCGCGGTGATCGGCAGCACCAGGTGCCAGAAGTAGTCCATCACCTTACCGGCGGTGGACAGTTCGTCGAAGTTGTTCGAGGTCAGGCCCCGGAGCGGGAACCAGTCGAAATAGCTGCCACCGGCGAACAGCACGATCAGCAGGATGGCGAAGAGGAACGCGGGGATGGCGTAGCCGACGATGATCGCCGAGCTGGTCCAGACGTCGAAGTGGCTGCCGTGGCGCACTGCCTTGGCAATCCCCAGCGGGATCGACACCAGGTACATGATCAATGTGCTCCACAGCCCCAGCGAAATCGACACGGGCATCTTCTCGGCGATCAGGTCGATGACCTTGGCATCGCGGAAGAAGCTGTCGCCGAAGTCGAGCTGGGCGTAGTTCTTGACCATGATCCACAACCGCTCGGGGGCTGATTTGTCGAAACCGTACATACGTTCGATTTCAGCGACCAGCGCCGGGTCCAGGCCTTGGGCCCCTCGGTAGTTGGAGCCGGCCACCGACACTTCGGCGCCGCCACCGGCGATGCGGCTGGTGGCGCCATCGAAACCCTCGAGCTTGGCGATCATCTGCTCGACTGGGCCGCCGGGGGCGGCCTGGACGATGATGAAGTTGATGATGAGGATGCCGAACAGGGTCGGGATGATCAGCAGCAGGCGGCGCAGAATGTAGGCAAGCATGTCAGTTTGCCTCGTCCACGAGTGGCACGCGTGCTTCGCTGATGGCAG
Organism: Pseudomonas sp. SYWMCR5; assembly: GCF_057197165.1. NCBI lineage: Bacteria > Pseudomonadati > Pseudomonadota > Gammaproteobacteria > Pseudomonadales > Pseudomonadaceae > Pseudomonas > Pseudomonas sp. SYWMCR5. Next base: position 56,020 of record NZ_JBXUNH010000001.1, on the reverse strand, counting down.
GGGTCACGTCGGGCTTGATCCACCAGGTGTCGATGCCGATATCGTATTTGGGTGACACCTTCGGATGGCCAAGGTGGTTCCAGTAGGCGACGCGCCAGGTCTTGATGTGCCAGTTGGGGATGACGTAGTAACCCCACAGCAGCACACGGTCCAGCGCACGCGTGTGGGCGACCAGGCTCTGGCGCGAGTCGGCGTTGATCAGGTCTTCGACCAGTTGGTCGATGGCCGGGTCACGCAGGCCGATGGTGTTGCGGCTGCCCGAGCGGTCGGCGGCGGCGCTGGTCCAGTATTCGCGTTGTTCGTTGCCCGGCGAGTTGGATTGCGGGAAGCCGCCGACGATCATGTCGAAGTCGCGCGAGCGCAGGCGCGTGATGTATTGCGAGACATCGACGCGGCGGATGGTCAGGTCGATACCCAGGTCGGCCAGGTTGCGCTTGAACGGCAGCAGGATGCGCTCGAACTCGGTCTGTGCCAGGAGAAACTCGATCGACACCGGCTTGCCCTGGGCATCGACCATCTTGTCGTTCTCGATCTTCCAGCCGGCGTCCATCAGCAACTGGTAGGCCTTGCGTTGCTGCTCGCGAATCATGCCACTGCCGTCGGTGACGGGGTTGTGGAACACCTCGGTGAAGACCTGCTCGGGAATCTTGCCGCGCAGCGGTTCGAGGATCTTCAGCTCGTCGGCGGAGGGCAGGCCCGTAGCGGCCATCTCGGAGTTTTCGAAGTAGCTGCCGGTGCGGGTATAGGCGCCGTTGAACAGCTGCTTGTTGGTCCATTCGTAATCGAGCAGCAGGCTCAGGGCCTGGCGCACGCGGATGTCCTGGAACACGGGTTTGCGCAGGTTGAAGATGAAGCCCTGCATGCCGACCGGGTTGCCGTTGGGCAACTCTTCCTTGATCAGGCGCCCGTCGCGCACCGCCGGGACGTTGTAGGCGGTGGCCCAGTTCTTCGCGCTGACTTCCAGGGCATAGTCGAACTGCCCGGCCTTGAGCGCTTCGAGGGCGACGGCGGTGTCGCGGTAGGAGTCGAAGGTCATGGCGTCGAAGTTGAACATGCCGCGGTTGATCGGCAGGTCCTTGGCCCAGTAGTCCTTGACCCGCTCGTAACGGATCGAGCGTCCGGCCTTGACCTCGGCGACCTTGTACGGGCCACTGCCCAGGGGGATCTCGAGGTTGCCGCGGGTGAAGTCGCGGGTCTCGTACCAATGCTTGGGCAGCACCGGCAACTGGCCCAGGATCAGCGGCAGCTCACGGTTGTTGCTGTGCTTGAACTTGAACAAGACACGCAGCGGGTCCTCGACGATCACCTCCGAGACATCACCGTAGTACTGGCGGTACAACGGCGCACCCTGCTGGGTGAGGGCGTTGAAGCTGAACACGACATCTTCGGCGCGGATGGGATGGCCGTCATGGAAGCGTGCTTCAGGTCGCAAGTAGAAGCGTACCCAGCTGTTGTCGGGGGCCTTTTCGATCTTGCCGGCGACCAGCCCGTACTCGGTGAAGGGCTCGTCCTGGCTCTGGCGCATCAGGGTGTCGTAGATGATGCTGATGTTGTCGGCCGATACACCCTTGTTGATGAAGGGGTTGAGGCTGTCGAAGCCGCCGAAGCTGGACTGGCGGAAGGTCCCGCCCTTGGGGGCATCGGGATTGACGTAGTCGAAATGCTTGAAGTCGGCGGGGTACTTGGGCGGTTCGTCGTAGAGCGTCAGGGCGTGTTGCGGGGCGGCCAGCGCAGGTAGGCTCAGGCAGGCGAGCAACAGGCTGCAGGCCAGGCGCAGGCGAGGCGTCGGCATCATTTGGCTTTCTCCGAAGTCTTGAGCCACCAGCTGTTCAGGCCCAGGGTGTAGGGCGGCGTGGTGACGAAGGCGAACCGGTTGCGGTAGGCCAGGCGATGGTTGTCCAGGTACCAGTTGGGAATCATGTAGTAGTGCCACGACAGCACCCGGTCAAGCGCGCGTGCAGCGGCGACCTGGTCATCGCGGGTGCGGGCGGCCATGAGCGTGTCGAGCAGGTGATCGACCACAGGGTCCTTGATGCCCGCGTAGTTCTTGCTGCCCTTGACGGTGGCCTGGCTTGAGTGGAAGTACTGCCACTGCTCGAGTCCGGGGCTGAGGGTCTGGTTCAGGGTCATCAGGATCATGTCGAAGTCGAATTGGTCCAGCCGTTGTTTGTACTGGGCTCGGTCTACCGTGCGCAAGCGCGCGTCGATGCCGATGCTGGACAGATTTTCGACATAAGGTTGCAGAATGCGTTCCAGATTCGGGTTTACCAGCAGCAACTCCAGGCGCAACTGGCGGCCTTTTGCATCGACCAGGCGCTGCCCGTCGAGCTTCCAGCCGGCTTCGCCGAGCAGGCCCAGGGCTGTGCGCAAGGTCTGGCGGTCGATGCCGCGCCCGTCGGTCTGGCTGACCTGGTAGGGCTCGGTGAAGAGCTTGGCGGGCAACTGTTCGCGAAACGGTGAGAGCAGCAGCCATTCCTTGCCGGTGGGCAGCCCGCTGGCGGTGAATTCACTGTTGGGGTAGTAGCTGGTCGAGCGACGGTAGGCGCTGCTGAACAGGGCGCGGTTGGTCCACTCGAAATCGAGCATCAGCCCCAGGGCCTGGCGCACCTTCGGGTCGGCGAAGGCCTCGCGTCGGGTGTTCATGAACAGACCCTGGGTCTGGGTCGGGATCCGGTGCGGGATTTGCGCCTTGATCACATCGCCACGGCGGATTGCCGGGAAGTTGTAGCCATTGGCCCAGTTCTTGGCCTGGTGTTCGATGTAGATATCGAACTCGCCAGCCTTGAAGGCTTCGAAGGCCACGGTAGCGTCACGGTAGAACTCGAACTCCACGCGGTTGAAGTTGTACTTGCCGCGGTTGACCGGCAAATCCTTGCCCCAGTAGTTCTTCACCCGGCTGAACACCAGGCGCCGACCGGGCTGCACTTCGGTGATGCGATACGGGCCGCTGCCCAGCGGAGGCTCGAAGGTGGTGGCCTTGAAGTCACGGTCTTGCCAGTAGTGCTTGGGCAGCACTGGCATTTCGCCCAGGCGCAGGATCAGCAGCGGGTTGCCGGCGCGCTTGAAGACGAAGCGGATACGCAGAGGCCCCAGAATGTCGACGCGCTGCACTTCCTGCAGGTTGGTGCGGTACAGCGGGTGACCTTCCTTGAGCAGGGTGCGGTAGGAGAAGGCCACGTCGGCCGAGGTGATGGGGTGTCCGTCATGGAAACGCGCCTCGGGACGCAGGTTGAACACCACCCAACTGCGGTCTTCGCTGTATTCCACCGAGCGGGCGATCAGGCCGTAGCTGGAGGTCGGTTCGTCGCCTGAAGGATCGTACTGGCCGGTGCCGACCATCAGGGTCTCGTTCAGCTCGTTGACGCCGTACTGCTGGAAGTTCGGCGTCGAAACAGGGCTGGTGCCCTTGAAAGTGTAGGGGTTGAGCGTGTCGAAGGTGCCGAATGCCATGGCCCGCAAGGTTCCGCCCTTGGGCGCCTGCGGATTGACCCAGTCGAAATGGGTGAACGTGGCCGGGTACTTGAGCGTGCCGAACTGCGCATAACCGTGGCTTTCGGTCACGGTGGCGGCTGCGGGGAAGCTCAAGGCCAGGCTCAGTGACAGGAGGAGGGGTCTTATCAAGTCTGGGATCCGGTCAAGGCGGCGTTGGGCTTGGTCCGGCGTACAGTAACAGCTTGTCTGGGATGGAAAAAGGGTGGGGCGGGGGCGGTTGTGGGAGAGGGCTCGCCCGCGAAAAGTACACCGCAATGCATGGCGCCTGCTCTGCCGGTGTTCGCGGCGGTTCGCCGCCCTCCCAAGCCCGCGCCTACACAGTCAGCGCGTCAGGTAGACGGTGAGGGTCTGGCCGGGCTTGAGTGCCTGGCCGCTGCGCGGGTTCCAGCGCTTGAGGTGTTTCATCTCGACATTGAAACGTTTGGCAACCAGATAGTACGAGTCGCCCTTGCGCACCTTGTACTGGGTAGAGCGCTGCTTGGCTGCCGCGACACGGTTGGCCGCGGCGCTCGGGGCATTGCCACCGCGCAGGGCCAGGACCTGACCGACTTTCAGGCTGCTGCCCGAGAGACGGTTCCAGCGCTGGATGTCTTTGACCGACACACGGTTGGCCTTGGCGATGGCGCCCAGGTTGTCGCCGCGCTTGACCCGGTAACTGCTGGTCGCGGCCGGTGCCTTGGCTTCGGCGAGGGCAGCCTGGAACACGGCCTTGTTCGGTTGCAAGCTGACCAGTTGCTCGGGCTTGAGATTGGACAGGCTGCTGGTCAGCAGTTGCGCCTTGGCGGTGGGGACGAGCAGTTGCTGCGGGCCATCGACCGTCATGCGTTTCTTGAACGCGGGGTTGAGCTGGATGAGTTCGTCTTCGTCGATGTTGGCGAAGGCGGCGACGCGGGTCAGGTCGAGGCGATCGTTGATGGCGACGGCTTCGAAGTAGGGTTCGTTGGCGATGGGGCTGAGGTTGACGCCATAGGCCTGCGGTGTCAGGACCACCTGCGACAGCGCCAGCAGCTTGGGCACGTAGTCGCGGGTTTCCTGAGGCAGCGGCAGGTTCCAGTAGTCGGTCGGCAGGCCGAGGCGCTCGTTGCGCTCGATCGCCCGGCTGACGGTACCTTCACCGGCGTTGTACGCGGCCAGGGCAAGCAGCCAGTCGCCATTGAACATGTCGTGCAGGCGGGTCAGATAGTCCAGCGCGGCGTTGGTGGAGGCGGTGATGTCGCGACGGCCGTCGTAGAAGTTGGTCTGGCGCAGGTTGAAGTGGCGCCCGGTGGACGGGATGAATTGCCACATGCCCGCCGCGTGGGCGCGGGAGTAGGCCATCGGGTTGTAGGCGCTTTCAATGGCCGGCAGCAGGGCCAGCTCAAGCGGCATGTCGCGTTCTTCGAGGCGCTCGACGATGTAGTGCAGGTAGAGGCTGCCACGCTCGCCGGCGTTCTCGAGGAAGCTCGGGTTGCTGGCGAACCACAGGCGCTGTTGCTCGATGCGCGGATTGACGTCGATGCCATCTTGCAGGGCAAAGCCCTGGCGCATGCGTTCCCAGACATCCTCGGGGGCTTTCTGCTCGGCCGGCTTGATCATCAGCGGCGCCGGTTTGTGCTTGATCCGGGCCTGGTAGTTGTGCGCGCGAACGCTGTCGGATTCGTCGACCTGACGGGTGCTCTGGCAGCCCACGAGGGTGGCGGCCAAAGCGAGTGCGCTGACCTGGGCCAGGCGCGTCAGGGCGGCGGAATGAGCGGTGCGGCGGCTACGGGAAGACATCGGCGGACACGGTTTTCCGGGCAAAAAATTTCGGCGATTCTAGAAACCGCATCCGGTTGGGTCAACCTTGGATGTCCTCCTGCGATATATCGTGAGGTTATCAGAAGCCGTCTTTCCAAGACCTCAAGGCAGCAAAAACAGCGGGTTGGGATTCGTTTGAATGTCCCTTCCATTCGTCTGCTTTTTGTTTAACGGATGTTTCAGTTGTGCGAAGAAACGGATTGGTCTGCCGCTCCAGGCCGATGGTCGAGGGCAGGGTGATGCGATTGTCGGCACGCAGGCGGGTAACCTCGTTGAAACGCTGGAGAACATCCTGGTTCTCCGGCTCTACGGCCTTGGCAAAACGCAGGTTGCTCAGGGTGTATTCGTGGGCGCAGTACACCTCGGTCGCCTCCGGCAGCTCGGCCAGGCGCTGCAGGGCAGGTTGCATCTGTTCGGGTGTGCCTTCGAACATTCGCCCGCAGCCGGCGGCGAACAGGGTGTCGCCGCTGAACAGCAGCGGGGTCGGATTCTGTGCGCTGTAATAGGCGATGTGGCCGAGGGTGTGGCCAGGTACGGCGAGCACCTCGAAGGTCAAGCCCAGTGCCGTCACGCTGTCGCCGTCGTCCAGCGCCACGTCACGGGCCGGAATGCGTTCGTTGGCCGGCCCGTAGACTTTGGCGCCGGTCGCCTGCTTGAGCTTCTCGACGCCGCCGACATGGTCGTTATGGTGGTGAGTGATGAGGATATCGGTGAGCGTCCAGCCGGCATGGGCCTCGAGCCATTGCAGCACCGGGCCGGCGTCGCCGGGGTCGACCACCGCGCACTGGCGTTTGGCAGTATCCTGTAACAACCAGATGTAGTTGTCGGAGAAAGCGGGAAGGGCATCGATCTGTATCATGGCGCGGATCCGAATCATCTGGCGTGGGACATGAAGGCATCTTAGCCGCGATGGCGTGGCCGGAGAAACCTTCGAGGGAGAATGCAATGACCGACCAAGCCTTTGCCCAGGCCGACCCCGAGTGGTTGGAGCTGATCAGCCTGGCCCGCGACTGGTTCGCCGGGCCCATCGGGCAACTGATGCTCAAGGAAGAAGAGAAACTGCTCGAAGAGGAGCTGGGCCGCTTCTTCGGTGGGTTTCTCGTGCACTATGGGCCGAGCGCCGAGACGCCGCCCAGTGCCCCGCAGGTGCAACGCACGGTACGCCTCGGCGCGCCATTGCCCGGAGTGGAGATCGTCTGCGAGGAACAGGCCTGGCCGCTGTCCGAGCATGCGGCCGATGTGGTGGTGCTGCAGCATGGCCTGGATTTCAGCCTCTCGCCCCACGGTCTGTTGCGCCAGGCTGCCAGCGCAGTACGCCCGGGTGGGCACCTGTTGATCGTTGGCATCAATCCTTGGAGCGCCTGGGGCGCGCGGCACTTTTTCGGCCGTGGAGCGCTACGCAAGGCGCGCTGCATCTCGCCGTCGCGGGTTGGCGACTGGCTCAACCTGCTGGGGTTCGCGCTGGAGAAACGCCGCTTCGGGTGCTATCGTCCGCCGCTTTCCTCCCCTGTCTGGCAACAGCGCCTGGCGGGGTGGGAGCGGATGGCCGGGGGATGGCAGACCGCAGGCGGGGGTGTTTACCTGCTGGTGGCGCGCAAGATGGTAGTAGGCCTGCGACCTCTGCCCATGGAGCGTCGCGAGCCGATGGGCAAGCTGTTGCCCCTGCCGCTGGCCAAGGTCAATCGTCGTCACAGCGAGCCCTGACCACGCCGTCCGCGATCGATAACCTGCAAGCGAACGAAGGCGGTACATGAGCGATAGCGTCGAGATCTACACCGATGGTGCCTGCAAGGGCAATCCTGGCCTGGGTGGCTGGGGCGCCCTGATCGTCTATAAGGGCGTCGAGAAGGAACTGTGGGGCGGCGAGCGCGACACCACCAACAATCGCATGGAGCTCATGGCCGCGATCTGCGCGCTGATGGCGCTCAAGCGCGAATGCGACGTGGTGTTGACCACCGACTCGCAGTACGTGATGAAAGGCATCACCGAATGGATGGGCAACTGGAAGAAACGTGGCTGGAAGACCGCCGCGAAGGAACCGGTGAAGAATGCCGACCTGTGGAAGTTGCTCGATGAACAGGTCAACCGGCACAAGGTGACCTGGAAGTGGGTGCGCGGGCATATCGGGCATCCGGGTAACGAGCGGGCCGATCAGCTGGCCAACCGCGGGGTCGATGAGTTGCGCGCGCAGGGGTGATGCAGCCTCACCTTGAACGCATCCCGCGCGCTGGAAAGTCTGAAACCCGTTTGATGTATACTCGTCCCCTTTCCCAGAAGTCGCTTGGAGCCCCCGCGTGGAGCAGCAGAACACCCGACTGATCGTCCTCGATACCGAAACCACCGGTATGCCGGTCAGCGAAGGCCACCGGATCATCGAGATCGGTTGCGTCGAGGTCATCGGCCGGCGCCTGACCGGGCGCAACTTCCACGTCTACCTGCAGCCGGACCGCGAGAGCGACGAGGGCGCCATTGGCGTTCACGGCATCACCGACGCCTTCCTGCTCGACAAGCCGCGCTTCGCCGATGTCGCCGAAGAATTCTTCGAGTACATCCAGGGCGCGCAACTGGTCATCCACAACGCGGCGTTCGACGTTGGCTTCATCAACAACGAATTTGCCTTGATGGGCCGGCAAGACCGCGCCGACATCTCCCAGCACTGCACCATCCTCGACACCCTGATGATGGCGCGCTCGCGCCATCCGGGCCAGCGCAACAGCCTCGATGCGCTGTGCAAACGCTACGGCATCGACAACTCAGGCCGCGACCTGCACGGCGCGCTGCTCGACTCGGAACTGCTGGCCGACGTCTACCTGGCGATGACCGGTGGCCAGACCAGCCTGTCGCTGGCCGGCCAGGGCGCTGAAGACAACGAAGGGCAGGGCGGCAATGGTAGCGAGATCCGCCGTATCGTCGGGCGTCAGCCGGGGCGGGTGATCATGGCCAGCGAAGAGGAGCTCGAGGCACATTCCGAGCGTCTGGCGGCGATCGCCAAGTCGGCAGGGGCACCGGCAATGTGGCAGGCACTGACCGAAACGCCAGCAGGCTGACACTGCCCATACAGTTGCCCTGAGGCTCGACTACCCTGAAATGGACACGCGTCCTTCGGAGGTAGCAGCCTGATGTACAAGGACCTCAAGTTCCCCATCCTCATCGTCCACCGTGCGATCAAGGCCGACAGTGTCGCCGGTGAGCGCATACGGGGTATCGCCGAGGAGCTCAAGCAGGATGGCTTCGCCATCCTCGCCGCCGCCGACCATGCCGAAGCGCGTCTGGTCGCCGCCACCCACCACGGCCTGGCCTGCATGCTGATCGCCGCCGAAGGCGTCGGTGACAATATCCATCTGCTGCAGAATATGGCCGAGCTGATCCACCTGGCGCGGCTGCGTGCACCGGATCTGCCGATCTTTGCCCTGGGCGAGCAGGTTACCCTGGAAAATGCACCTGCCGAGGCGATGAGCGAGCTGAACCAGTTGCGTGGCATCCTCTACCTGTTCGAAGACACTGTGCCGTTCCTGGCCCGACAGGTGGCGCGGGCTGCGCACAATTACCTCGACGGCCTGCTGCCCCCTTTCTTCAAGGCGCTGGTGCAGCACACTGCGCAATCGAACTATTCCTGGCACACGCCCGGCCACGGTGGTGGCGTGGCGTATCGCAAAAGCCCGGTGGGCCAGGCCTTTCACCAGTTCTTCGGCGAAAACACCCTGCGTTCGGATCTCTCGGTCTCGGTGCCGGAGCTGGGGTCGTTGCTCGATCACACCGGGCCGCTGGCCGAAGCCGAGGCCAGGGCTGCGCGCAATTTTGGTGCCGATCATACGTTCTTCGTCATCAATGGCACCTCGACCGCCAACAAGATCGTCTGGCACGCCATGGTCGCGCGTGACGACCTGGTGCTGGTGGACCGCAACTGCCACAAATCGGTGGTGCATGCGATCATCATGACCGGTGCCATCCCGTTGTACCTGTGCCCGGAGCGCAACGAACTGGGCATCATCGGGCCGATCCCGCTCAGCGAGTTCAGCCGCGAGTCGATCGCGGCCAAGATTCAGGCCAACCCCCTGACCCGTGGTCGTGCGCCGCGCATCCGCCTGGCGGTGGTGACCAATTCCACCTATGACGGTCTGTGCTACCACGCCGGCCAGATCAAGCAGGCCCTGGGTGCGAGTGTCGAAATACTGCATTTCGACGAGGCCTGGTTCGCCTACGCTGCTTTCCACGATTTCTTCAGCGGGCGCTATGCCATGGGCACCGCCCGCGAGGCCGACAGCCCGCTGCTGTTCAGCACGCACTCTACCCACAAGCTACTGGCTGCCTTCAGCCAGGCCTCGATGATCCACGTGCAGGACGGCGCCCTTCGCCAGCTTGACCGCGATCGCTTCAACGAGGCGTTCATGATGCATATATCGACCTCGCCCCAGTACAGCATCCTGGCATCGCTGGATGTTGCCTCGACAATGATGGAAGGCCCGGCCGGGCGATCACTGTTGCAGGAGATGTTCGACGAGGCCCTGAGCTTTCGTCGCGCGCTGGCCAACCTGCGCGCGCACATTGCGACCGATGATTGGTGGTTCAGCATCTGGCAGCCGCCGGCGGCCGAAGGTATCCAGCGCCTGGACGCGCAGGACTGGTTGCTGGAGCCCGGCGCCCAGTGGCACGGCTTTGGCGACGTGGCACAGGACTATGTGCTGCTCGATCCGCTCAAGGTGACCCTGGTGATGCCAGGGCTGACCGCCGAGGGCGTGCTCGGCGAGCATGGGATTCCAGCGGCGGTGGTGAGCAAGTTCCTCTGGGAACGTGGGTTGGTGGTAGAGAAGACCGGGCTGTACAGTTTCCTGGTGCTGTTCTCCATGGGGATCACCAAGGGCAAGTGGAGCACGCTGCTGACCGAATTGCTCGAATTCAAGCGCCACTATGACGCCAATACGGCCCTGCAGCTGTGCCTGCCCAGCGTCGTGGCCGTCGCACCGTTACGATATCAGCGGCTGGGCCTGCGCGACCTGTGCGAGCAATTGCACGACTGCTACCGTGCCAATGCCACGGCCAAGCAGCTCAAGCGCCTGTTCACCCGCTTGCCGGAAGTGGCCATGAGCCCGGGGCAGGCGTACGACCGGATGGTCAAGGGGGAGGTCGAAGCGGTGCCGATCGAGCAATTGCTCGGGCGCATCTCGGCGGTGATGCTGGTGCCTTATCCGCCAGGTATTCCGCTGATCATGCCGGGCGAACGCTTCACCGAGGCGACCCGTTCGATCCTCGACTACCTGGCCTTCGCCCGAGCCTTCGACAGGGGCTTTCCCGGCTTCGTTGCCGATGTCCATGGCCTGCAGCATGAAGGCGAGGGGCCCTACACGGTGGATTGCCTCACGGAATGCGGATGATCTCGACGCCGCTCTGGGCCAGTTCGAAGCGGTCTTCACCCAGGTAATTGACCCGGTCGCCGATGGCCAGGCGATAGGTGGTGATCGGCGCGCCAAGGGTGCTGCCGTCCGCCTGCAAGGTCGACTCCTGGAATTCATGCACCGGGTAGATGCGGCCTTCGGCGTCGCGGGCGTGGAATTGGCCGACCAGTACTGCTGCCATGTAGGTTGAAACCTCTGAAATATGGAGAAATATCTGCAGACATAGACCAGCGAAGGGGGCGGGAAGTTTTCTTGTTACGGAAAAAAACCTCGAGGGTGAAGAAGGGTCATCTATAACTACACAGTTCCCCTTTCCCAGCAGAGGATGCAAATCGCCATGAGCCAGGTCTATTCGGTAGCGGTCGTTGTCGGCAGCTTGCGCAAGGACTCCTACAACCGCAAGGTGGCCCGCGCCCTTTCGGAGCTGGCGCCGTCCAGCCTTAGGTTGAAAATCATCGAGATCGGTGATCTGCCGTTGTACAACGAGGATGTCGAGGCCGCGGGCGTGCCGGCACCCTGGCAGCGTTTTCGCGACGAGATCCGCCGCAGCGATGCAGTGCTGTTCGTCACCCCGGAGTACAACCGCTCGGTGCCGGGGGCGTTGAAGAACGCCATCGATGTTGGCTCGCGACCTTACGGGCAGAGTGCCTGGGGCGGCAAGCCGACGGCGGTGGCCAGTGTGTCGCCGGGGGCGATCGGTGGCTTTGGTGCCAACCATGCATTGCGCCAATCGCTGGTCTTTCTCGACATGCCCTGCATGCAGATGCCCGAAGCCTACATCGGAGGCGCGGAGACACTGTTCGACGAGGCGGGCAAGCTCAGCGACAAGACTCGGCCGTTCCTGCAGGCATTCATTGACCGGTTTGCCGCGTGGGTGAAGCTGAATCGGGCGGTCTGATAGCGCTCGTTATCCTTTTCGCGGGCAAGTCGCAGTGGCTGTTCGCCGCTGCGACGTGCCCGCGAATGCGTCATTGCCCATCCATCACACGCCTTGCGGCATTTCCCCCTTGGCCAGCCGCCGATTGATATCGGCAACCACCTCCGGTAGCTTGTTGATGGTGTCGATCAGGTAGTGCGGTCGCGAACCCTCGAACAGCGTATGAATGCGCTTGCGCTCCTGCTCCAGTTGCTCGGCGCTCAGCGCCTGGTATTGCTCCCAAGTCAGCCCCAGCGCATTGCCCGAGCACACCAGCGCCACTGTCCACATCCCGGCACGACGGCCTTCCAGAATGCCCGGTACGGTGTCGTCCACCTTCACGCACGCGGCGACATCGTCGATGCCCAGGGCAATGACGTTGGCCAGGGCCTGGGCCGGCCATGGGCGACCGTTGGGCGTTTCGTCGGTGGCCACCACGTGATCGGCGACATAGCCATTGCGTGCTGCCAGCTCTACCACCTTGTCCATCACCACTTTCGGGTAGCCCGAACACGAGCCGATCTTCAGGCCCTCGTTGCGCAGCCCGGTGAGAGTGTCCAGTGCACCGGGAATCAGCGCCGAATGCACGGCGATCTTCTCGATCTGCAGGGGCATGAAACGTTCGTAGATGGCCGTGACGTCATCATCGGTCGGGGTACGGCCAAATACCTTGCGGTAACGCTCGGCGATTTCCGGCACATCGCACAGAGTGCGGATATGGTCCCACTTGCCCATGCCCATCGGCCCGCGGGCCTCATCGATGGATACCTCGACATCGAATTCGGCAAAGGCCTCGACGAAGATCTGGGTCGGGGCGAAGGAGCCGAAGTCGACGACGGTGCCGGCCCAATCGAGGATGGCGGCTTGCAGCTGGGTGGGGTTGCTGTAGTTCATGTGCGCGATTTCCTTCAATGAGGTGGGCAAAGGGGTCAGATATCCAGCACTTCCATTTCCCGCAGCACCTGTGCCACGGCATCGACGGCGGCCTGCATGCCCGCCGCACCGACCACACCGATGCAGCCGACGCGGAAGGTCTCGACCTGGGTCAGCTTGCCGGGATAGAGAATGAAACCCTTGGCCTTGACCCGCTCGTAGAAGTCCTTGAACTGGTAACGGGCGTCCGTGGGGGCGTGGAAGGTGACGATGATCGGTGCCTGGATGTCGGTGGGCAGGAAGCTGCGCAGGCCGATCCTGGCCATGCCGTCGAGCAGGGTCCGGCAGTTGTTGGCGTAGCGTTGATGGCGCGCTGGCAGGCCGCCTTCTTCAGCGTACTGTTGCAGTGCTTCGTGCAGTGCCGCGACCACGTGGGTCGGCGGGGTGAAGCGCCACTGGCCGGTCTTGGCCATGTAGGTGTGCTGGTCGTGAAGGTCCATGGCCAGCGAGTGGGCGTTGCCTTCGGCAGCGGCCAGGGCATTTTTCTCGGCGAAGACGAAGCCCATCCCGGGCACACCCTCCAGGCATTTGCCGGAGGCGGCGATCAGTGCTTCGAACGGCACTTCACGGGCATCGATGGGTAGCGCGCCGAAGGAACTCATGGCATCGATGATCAGGCGTTTGCCGTGGTGCTTGACGACCTGGGCGATTTGGTCGAGCGGATTGAGAATGCCGGTGCTGGTTTCACAGTGAATCAGTGCCACGTGGGTCACGGCCGGGTCGGCGGCGAGCAGGCGATCGACGTCGGCGGCGGTGGTCGGTTGGTCTTCGGCGGTTTCGAAGGTGCTGTAGTTGCGGCCCAGCACCTTGCAGATCTTCGCCAGGCGCTGGCCATACGCACCGTTGATCAGTACCAGGACCTTGCCATCACGCGGCACGAGGGTGCCGATGGCCGCTTCCACGGCAAAGGTGCCGCTGCCTTGCAGGGGCACACAGTGGTGGCTGGCGCTGGCGTCCAGAATCGCCAGCAATTGCTCGCAGACGCTGGCGGTCAGTTGGTTGAAGTCACGGTCCCAGGAGCCCCAGTCCACCAGCATGGCCTGGCGGGTGCGGATCGAAGTGGTCAGTGGGCCGGGGGTCAGCAGAATCGGGGCGCTGGTCATTGCGGGGCTTCCTCGCAGGCAGTGGGCTGAAACGACGGGGCTAGGTTGCAATTCGCTCAGTCATCAATCAAATTGTTTGTTGTTATGCCAACCATAAGTCAGGCCGATAAATGAACCTGTTCCAACTCCGTGCCTTCGATGCCGTTGCCCGCGAGGGCAGCTTCACCCGTGCTGCGGCGCGCCTGTTCATCAGCCAGCCGGCGGTGACCGGGCACGTCAAGGCGCTCGAGGAGCATTATCAGATCACCCTGCTGCGCCGCACCGCACGGCGTGTCGAGCTGACCGAGGAGGGTACGCGTCTGGCGGCCATTACCCGGGCCATGTTCGGCCTGGCCGAAGAGGCCCAGGCGATGCTCGAAGCGAATCGTCAGTTGCTGACCGGGCGTCTGGAGGTCGCAGCAGACGGGCCGCACCGGGTCATGCCGATGCTGGCGCTATTGCGCGACCGCTACCCTGGCATCACCGTCAACCTGCGCCTGGGCAATGCTCAGGAAACCCTGGCGGCGTTGCTGTCCGAGCATGCCGATGTGGCGGTGCTGACCGAGGTGGAGCCGCGCAAGGGCCTGTATCTGCAGAGCCTGGGCGAGTCGCGTCTGTGCGCCTTGCTGCCGGTCGGTCATCCCTGGGCCGCCGAGCCGGGGGAGCTGGCGCTGAGTGCCCTGGACAAGCAGATCATGGTGCTGCGTGAGCCTTCGTCGATCACGCGGCAAACCTTCGACCAGGCGTGTGCCCAGGCCGGGGTGCAGCCGCGCGTGCTGCTGGAGCTGGACAGCCGAGAGGCTGTGACCGAGGCTGTGGCGGCCGAACTGGGCATCGGTATCGTTTCGTCGGTGGAAGTGGCGCACGATCCACGGGTGGTGGCGCGGCCCATGCTTGGCGAGGGACTGCTCAACCGGCACATGATCGGCTGTCTGGAGCGTCGCCGTGAGTTGCGCCTGATTCAGGCATTTCTAGGATTGGCCGTAGCGATTTGAGGACGAGCATTTGCGGTAGCTTTTCCTGCTGAACCTTGAGTGGCGTCTTGTCGATGGTATGGCCATTACCCAAGGAGTCATGCCCATGCCTGCTGCTGAACAGAGCGTCGATATGCTCGACGAATTCATCGCGGAAAACCTTCCTGATTGGCTAAGCAAGGCGTCTGTGGAGGAGATCACTGCGCTGCGCGCAGCCTACGCAGAGCACCGGGCCAGCGAAGAGTTGCTGGTCCAGTCCTTTGCCGATGTGCAGCCACCCCATACATTCGCCAAGACGTTGCTGCAGGATGCAATCAGGGAGCGTACCGGAAAGACGCTAGATCTGGACCATGCGCTGTGGCGGGAGCGCTGGCAGAACTACAGCCTTCTGGGCGGTGAGGAACTGATCGTTCACCACAGCTTCGAACCGGCGCTTGATCACCTGATGCAGAATTTCGTCGAGAATCAATCCTTCGATGGCCACAGCGGACTGATCCACGCCGCGCCGGGTCAGCCCCTTGACACGGCGCCATTGTTGATCGACAGCAAGATCCTGTCAGGTATTTGCCGCAGCGTAGACGTTGGCAAACACTACCAGGCACTCCTCGACAAGGTCGTGGACGGTGCGCTCAGCCTGGAACTGCGCGAAGAAAAGCGCCAACGGTTGGCGCTTGCAGTGGCGCTTGCCGTCGTCAAGAAACAGTTGAGCGCCGCAGACGTGGCCATGCTGCGCCAGGTGCTGGCTGGTGTGTCACCTTCCCATCCCGACAGCGCTTCAGTAAGTGTGAAACGCTTGCGGATACTGGGTTGCAGCTTGGCCACGGGCGTGACGTTCGAGTTGCTAGGCACCCCGCCGGGCAGTTTGCCTGCCGATGCTACGCGCACCGTTGGCATCATTCTGTACTTGGCCCATCGGCCCCTGCAGCGGTTCGCCTCGTGGGGCGACCTCAATACCTACTGCCAACAATTGCTGGCAGACCCACAGGGCCTGACACAGATACTGTACAGCCTTCAGATGAAGGATCGTGCCTCCTTCCTGACCTTGTTGCGCAAACGTCTGAAAGATCCCAAGCCCGACCTCGAAGTGACAGGCCATGCCCTGAGCAATGGGTTGTTCAACGACCTGACCTCATTGCATATCGCACAGTTACGGGCCGATTCGGCGTACCTGCTGGTATCGAACGCTACTGCGGATGAAAACAACAAGCGGTCGCGCTTGGATACCTTGGAGTCGGTGGGTAGCAGCTTGCTGCAAATGGCCAGCTTCTTCGTGCCTGGACTCAACGAATTGCTGCTGGCGCAGATGGTGGTCGAAACCCTGACGGAGGCCTATGAAGGCGTCACGGATTGGCATCGGGGGCATCAGCACGAAGCGCTCGAGCACTTGCTCGGGGTCGCCGAGACGGTGGCGGTCAACGCCGTCCTCGTCGCTGGCGGTAAGGCAGTGGCACAGGGTTTCAAGCGCAGCGCCTTCGTTGAAGCGATGGTGCCTGTTCAAACCAGCGCCGGTGGGCGTCTTTGGGTACAGGATCTGGAGCCCTATCGCAGTACAGACAAACCGGCGAACACCAAGTGCGGTCACGACGGTCTGTATCGCCATGGTGACCGTGCGTGGTGGCGGTATCAGAACCACGATTATGAAGTGCGCAACGATCCTCAGCGCGCGCAGTGGCATATGGTGCACCGTGCCGGCAACCGCAGGTTCAACCCTGGCCTGCAGTGGAATGGCGAGTGTGGCTGGCGGCTTGCCTGGCAAAAGCCGCAGCAATGGCAGGGCGCGCGGGTGCTGCTGGAGCACCTGTGGCCTCAAGCCTCGGAGTTGGATGCACAACAGTGTTCACAGGTCCTGACCATCGCCGACATCGACGAGGACGGCTTGTACGAGCGTGTCGCGCAGCAGCAGCGGCTCCCGGTGGCGCTACGCGATACCCTCGAGCGCTATGTGCTGGATAAACGTATAGACACCTTCTTCGCGGCCCTGCACAAGAATCAGCCGGCAGGTGACGAAGCGCTGATGCAGGCGTGTATCGATCAGCTGCCTGCCGAGGACCGAGTGGCTGCACGTCGTCGGCAGTCCATTCTGGACCGGGAGCACGAGTTGCGTGCCTGGGTGATGGACAAGCTTTCTGGCGATTATCTGCAGCGCGACGCCTTGATGGTGATCGTGACCAAGGATTTCCCGCGGTTGCCCGATGTCTATGCCCACGACATCGTGCAGCAGGCAAGCGTCGACCAGCGGCAACACATGGCGTTGAAGCTCGCCTTGCCGCTGGCATTGTCCGAGCAGGCGCGACAAGCGCTGGTAACGTCGCGTGTTTGCCGAATGCTGCAGGGCCTGTATCTGAAGAATGCCTATTCCGACCACTTGCCGGATCTGGTGTTCGCGTTATTGCGACGTGTCACGACATGGCCGTCGCGGACCAATTTCGAAGTGCGCCGCGACTCGCTGAGCGGGCATGTGCTCAGTCGCATGCACACCCTCGACCCTGCCTACCCGCCTAAGGTTCTGGTCCACCACCTTGGCCAGATGCAGGTGTACGAGGGTGGCCGTCGTCTGTTCACCGACGGGCAGCCGGCGCCTGGCGGCCTGCTGGAGACCTTGCTGCACTTCCTTCCCAAAACCGAATGCGAGCGCTTGGGCTGGACCGGCAGCGAGGCCATCGCCAAGATGCGCGCCGATCTGCAGGCCCGCCTGCCAGAAGGCCGCGGCCACCTGCTGGCGATGATGGGTATCAGCACCACGAAGCCCCGTTTCACAGCGCCGCGGCGCGTGTCAGGGGGGCGCTTCGGTTATCTGCTCAGTGGCCGGGGCGATGCCAGCCGTCTTGTCGAGCGCACGCTACAGGACCGTTTGCGCAGCTTGTACCCAGGCTTCGATGCCCAACAGCTCATGGCTCACTTGAGCTCGCTGGAGCGTCAGCCCGGTTCGACGTTCAGTGCTTTGCTGCGTGAGGAGGAAAGCTTTCGCCAGCTCGACCAGACACTGAATATCTGGTCCGAGGCAGCGAGCAGTGCGGTGCAAAGGCCGATTCGTCGCGTCGTTGCCGATGAACTGCGTCGTTGTTGGCGCAGGCAGGGTGTGGTGGCTCGCAACCGTGCAGATGGCCAGCCAGGTATGGCGCTGGTGCTGACCGGCCTCGGCGTGCGGGAGCTCCCTGCGCTGGCGACACAGATGGGTTTTCTCCATATAACCGAAATGACGCTGGTGAACATGCAGTTGCAGACGGTGCCTGCCGAGTTCCTACGACCGTTTGGCGAGCTATTGACCTTGAACCTGGACAACAACAACCTGACGACCTTGCCGAGCGGGCTTGCGCATCTGGGACAACTGCGTGAACTGACCATGGCCGGCAACCGCTTGCAACTCACTGCGGATGACTACACGACGCTGGCCGGCCTGCAGCAGTTGCGCGTCCTGGACCTTGGCAACAACCCGTTGTCGACGTTCTCTCTCGGCCTGGCAGGCCTGCCGCGCCTGCGTCAGCTTGGCTTGCGCGACACCTCGTTGACTGAGATCCCCGAATCGCTGGGCCTGGGGGTCTCGTTAGACTATGTCGATCTACGCGACAACTTGATCGATACCTTGCCACAAGGGCTGGGCGACTCCCGTATTTCGTTGCGTCGTGGGCTTGCCTTGCATGGCAATCCATTGCCGCTGGACTACCAGCAGCGTTGGTTGGGAATCCAGACCCCCTCTGAAAGCGATGCGAGCCTGGAGGGCGAGCCTGGCTCGATGCAGGTCTGGCAGGATGGACTCTTGGGGCCTGAGCGTGTGTCTCGCGCCATACAGTGGGACAGATTGAGCGACGAGCCGGGCAGCGGCGATTTTTTCCAGTTGCTGCATGATTTGGCGCGTACCAGTGATTTTCGCGTGGCGCGCTCGAATCTGCAGGAGAGGGTCTGGTCGGTGTTCGATGCGCTGGAGCAGAACACAGCGCTACGAAGGGAGTTGTTCGAATTGGCAAGCCTGCCGCGCTCCTGCGTCGACAGCGTCATTTCCTCGTTCGGGGCCTTGGAAGTGCTTGCACTGTCCTCCACGGCCGTGAGTGATATGACCAACGTTGGCGAGGCGCAATTGTTGAGTCTGGCTCGCCGCCTGTTTCGTCTGGACCGCGTCGAGGCCTATGCCCGCGAAGATATGCAGCGCCGCCGCAACGATGGGCGCGATGTCGATGAGGTGGAGGTCAGCCTTGCCTACCGGGTTGGCCTGGCGAGTGCGTTGGATCTGCCGGGACAGCCGAGCAGTATGCAGTTCGAAACGGTCGCTGGAGTGTCAGAGAGCGATCTGGCTGCTGCACGTGCGGCGGTCCAGGAGTCCGAGGCAGGCGAGGCGCTGATCACCTACATCAGTGAACGGGACTTCTGGTCCCGCTATCTGCGCCAGCAACATAGCGATAGCTTCGACGCGCTCGAGACGCCGTTCTGGGAGCGCATGGAAGCGCTGGATGCCCAGCGAAGTACCATGGACGACCAGACGTACCTGACGAATGTCAGCAAGCTTGCGAGCGAGCGTGAGCAGGTCGTGATCGGCGAGGCCAAGCGCCTGACCCGCGAGGCTCTGGCCCGGCTGGCAAACTGAGTGGCGCCCGGCACTGGCGTTTTTCGCCTGGCGGCCTAAGATGGCCGCTGGGCGAGCCCGGGACAACTGATGACCGAGAAAGACACCATCTCCATGCAACTGGTGCGCGAAGCACTCTTGCAGACCTGCCCGCAGGGCATGGGCGATCCTGTGTTGCTGGCGCGTGCTGGCATCGACCCGCAGCAACTCGACCAGCCTCATGCTCGGGTCGGTGCCGACGCCTATGCGCGCCTGTGGCGCCTGCTGGCGCGGCGCTGCAACGATGAGTTCTTCGCCATGGACCCGCGTGGCCTGCGCAGCGGCAGCCTGGCCTTCCTCTGTCGGGCAAGCATGGCGCAGCCCACGCTCGGCGCCGGGCTGGAGACTGCCTTGGGGTTTCTCTCGTTGATGCTCGAAGACCTGCAGCCGGGGTTGGTGCGCCAGCAGAGCCTGGCCGAGATCGCGATCAACGAACCGCGCGATGAGCCCCGGCGTGCCTTCACCTATTTCACGTTCTGGATGATCGTCCATGGCGTCGCCTGCTGGCTGGCGGGCCGCCGCATCCCCATCCTCGCCATCGACCTGCGCTGTGCCGAGCCGCCGTTCTGCGACGACTATCGGGTGATGTTTTCCGAGAACCTGCAGTTCGAGCGCCCGCGCACGCGCATGATCATTGCCGCCGATTGCCTTGACCTGCCCCTCAGGCGCACGCCCGAGGAATTGCAGAAGTTTCTCGCCGAGGCTCCGGGCAACATCCTGGTCAAATACCGTGACCCTGAAAGCCTCGCCCGGCGCGTGCGTCGCATCCTGGGCCAGCTCGACCCCGGCCAGTGGCCCGAAGCCGAACGCATGGCCCGCGACTTGTGCCTGTCGTTATCGACCTTACGCCGTCGTTTGGCAGAGGAAGGGCAGACTTATCAGGGGCTCAAGGATAGCGTACGCCGACAGCTGGCGATCGACTGGCTGAGCGAGGGCTCGCTGGCGATGAGCGATATTGCCGAACGCCTGGGGTTTGCCGACGCCAGTTCGTTCTATCGCGCGTTTCGTAAATGGTTTGGCTGCAATCCTGGCGGGTATCGAGCCTTCGTATTGGGGGGCGCGCAGGTACAAGGCAAGGATTCCGGCTGAATACCGGGTGTCGCCTGCACCAAGGTGGAGGTTCCCAACATGAGGACACCTTCGATGACCACCCCTCTGGCGGCACCCAAAGCAGACCCTGTCGATGAGTTCATCGGCGAAAACCTGCCCGAATGGCTAAGCAAGGCGCCGCCGGCGCGGATCACGGCTCTGCGAGAGGGTTTCGCCGCCCATCGTCGAACCGAGCAAGGCCTGGCAACAGCCTTGCAGCGCCTGGTGCCTCTGCAAGCGTTTGCCCTGCCATTGCTGCAGCAGGCACTGGAGCGCGATCTGGGCCTGAAGATCGACCTGCTGTCGGTGTTGTGGCGTGAGCGTTGGACCAAGTTTTCGTTGCCGGGAAACCAGGCGTTCGATACCTACCAGTCTCATCACCCGGCCCTCTACCACTTGTTGCAGAATTTTCCCGACGATGCCGAGTTTGGCGAGGGCAGTGGGTTCGTCGCCAAGCAGTCCGACGACCGCAATGTCCCGCTGTTGTTCGCTGACGCCAAGGGAGTGGCTCAGGCTTGCAACCGCTTGGACATCGGCAAACGCTATCAGGCCCACCTGACGGAGGTGTTCGACCCGTCCACCCTTGCGCTGTTGGTCGAAGACAAGCGCCAGCGCTTCGACCTCGCCATCGAAATTGCCGCGTTGAAAAAATCATTGGTGCGAGCCGACCTGGATCTACTGCGCTTGGTCAGTGCCGGCAAGCCCGTTTTTCACGTCAGCTACGACATCGTCAAGGTGCGGCAATTGGCATTGCTCGGCTACCCGCTGGAGGGAGCCTTGACCGTCGAATTGGGCAACGTCTGGCCGCCACGGGTGGTGCCGGCGAGCTTGCGCGTCGAGGCTGTGTTGCTGTACCTGCCAGACCAGCCGCTATGCCGATTCGACTCTTGGCGTGCATTGCAGGATGCACTGGTGACGCGCCTGCAGAGCCCCACGATCCAGGCGAAGCTCATCGAACGCATGGCCCTCAAGGATCGGGCGAGTTGTCAGCAACGCCTGAGTGTCCGTCTGAAAGATGCCAAACCCGACCTGGAGCCCAAGGGCGAGCTACTGACAGGCAATGTCTTCGTCGCCCTGGCCGACGCGCAGGTGAACAGGCTGCGCAGCGATGCGCGCTATCTTGCGGTTCCGACCCAGCACGTCAATGACGATCGCAAATGGGCCAAGCTCCGAGCCCTGGAGCGCGTGGGTGAAACCTTTGTGCAGTTGGCGGGGTTGTTGGTTCCGGCGCTCAATGCGGTGTTGATCGGCGCACTGGTGGTGCAAGTGCTCGAGGAGGTGTTCGAAGGTGTCGATGACTGGACACGCGGTCACCAGCATGAGGCACTGGAGCACCTGTTCGGGGTGGTCGAAAGCGTGGCGGTCAATGCCGCGCTGGCGGGTGCGGGGCATTACGTCGCGCGGACCTTCAGCCGCAGCGCTTTCGTCGATGAGCTGGTGCCGGTGTCTACCCAGGCGGGCACCCACCGCCTGTGGCATGAAGATCTGTCACCTTTTCGAGTGCAGACGTTACCCGCCGGGGCGGTGCTGGGCGAGAACGGTCTGTACAGCGATGGGGTGAATCACTGGTGGCAGCAGGAGGGATACTTCCATTCAGTGCATCAGCCCGAAACGCTCGGTGAGTGGCAACTGCGCCGTATCGATGGTCATGCGGGTTTTGCACCTTCGCTGTTCGGTAATGGCAAAGGCGCCTGGCACCTGGCTTGGCAACGACCAAGAGAGTGGCAGGGGGCGCGCACCCTGCTGACGCACTTGTGGCCTTGGGCAGTGGAGCTCGATGACCTGAAGACCGCGCAGGTTCTGCGGATCTGCGGTATCGACGAGGCCGCTTTGCGAGGGTTCGCCGTGGAGCGGCGACCTCTGCCCGCTGTGCTTCGCGATACGTTGCTGCGCTTCACGGCCAGTGCACGCATCGATACGTTCTTCAATGCGCTCGAGCAAGATGTCGCACACGGCGCGGACACGTCGTTGTTCGACTACTGCCTGGAGCAATTGGCGGATCCGGCGCTGGACGTCGAGAAACATGCTGGACAGATGATCGACGATGCGCCGCGGCTGCGTCAGGCGCTGATGACGCACCTGTCTACGCCAGCGTTGCCGGACGGTGCAGACCTGAGCCTGATCCGACGTGACTTTCCCGGATTGCCCGAGGCCTATGCGCTCGATCTGCTGTCTCAGGAAAATGCCGCGCTCGTCGAGCAGATGAACAGCCGCAAGCGCATTCCGCTGGCTCTCGCCGAGCAGGCGCGTGAAGCCTTGCAGTCGGCACGTATTGCCCGGGCGATCGAGGCACTGGTGCTCGGCAACAGCTACAGCGATGATTTGCCTGAGCTGGTGTTTGGCCTGCTGCGTCGCCATGCAGGGTGGCCTATGCAGATCAACTTCGAAGTGCGTGAGGGCAGCGCCTTCGGCCGCTTGACCAGTCGCCTGTTTCCCTCCGCTGCGACGGGTGAACTGAGGACGCTGGTCTGGAAAGAGGGGACGCTGCGTGTCTACCAGGATGGCATCGACGCGGACGGGGCACCTGAGCCGCCCAGCGATCTGTTTGCCAGCCTCCTGGCCTTCCTGCCCGGCGAGCACCTCGAGCGCCTGGGATGGTCTGGCGAGACCGGGACCACAGTCATGCGCACCGATCTGCTCGGCTGGTTGCCTGCCTCGCATGACGAGGTGGCGACCCTGTTGGGAATGACGGCTATTCGTCCCAGGTTTCGTCCTGGCAGACGCATGCCGGATGGTCGTTTTGGTTATCCGCTCAGTGGTCGCGGCAGCGCTGGCTCGCCGGCGGCGCGAACCTTGCGCACCCGTATACGGGCACTGTATCCGGGCTTCAGCGACCAGCAGGTTGAAACCTATGCCGAGCTGCTCGAGGGCCAGGGTTCCGCATTCGCAACCCTGCTTGGCGAGGAGCTGGAGTTTCGACGCTTGGACCGAGCCTTGCGAACCTGGATTCAAGTCCCGGGGCTGGCCCCGGCGAGGGCGGCACGACAGGTGGTAGCCGATGAGCTGCTGCGGATCTGGCGTACAGAAGGCCCGGTCGTACACCACGGGGGCGATGCAGGCATGCGTTTGAGCCTGGTTGGAGTACCGGTCGGTGAGCTGCCGACCTTACCAGTGAATACCAATTTCCGGCATGTCCAGGAGTTGGACCTGGTCAACCTGCGACTCTCTTCATTGCCTGCAGGGTTCCTCAGGTATTTTGGCCGACTGCGCAGCCTCAACCTCGCTAACAATTCACTCTCCAGTCTGCCGGGGGAGTTGGAGCGTTTGAGCAGCTTGCGCATTCTCAACCTGTCACGCAACAACTTGCGGTTGGGGGCGTCGGCGTACGGGGCGCTGGGGGGGCTGCGGCATCTGCGCGTCCTGGACCTCAGCCGTAATCCGCTAGGGTCGTTCGCCCTGTCGCTGCGCTCCTTGCAGCGGCTTCACGAGCTCGATCTGCGTGCGACCCAGCTGACGGTGTTTCCTGCGGGGCTGGAGCAGGCCGAATTGCTGGAGAGTGCCGATTTGCGTGACAACGAAATCAGCGCACTCCCCGATGGCGTGCTGCAAGCGCCCACTGTGCTGCGCCAGGCTTTGCGGCTTGAAGGCAACCCCTTGCCCGACGATTACTCCCAACTTCTATTGGGAGCACAGAGCCAGGCCGGGGCGTCGGCTCTGGATGCTCGCACGCTCTGGCTTGAACACTTCGAGGATACCGAGCGTGAGCGTCGCGCGGCACAGTGGGACCGGCTGCTCGAGGAGGACGGCAGTGAGGAACTGTTCGCGTTGCTCGGGCGTTTGGTGCAGAGCAGCGACTTCCGCTTGGCCCGAACCAACCTCGAACAGCGTGTCTGGACGCTGCTGGACGCGATACAGGGCGATACGCAACTGCGTGAAGACATCTTCAACCTTGCAGCAAACCCTACCACTTGCGTCGACAGCGTGGCTTCCTGCTTCAGCGCCCTGCAGGTCCGGGCGTTCGTTGCCAGCGGTTTGCGCGATGTGCCCGCAGCGCAAGCGCAAAGTACCCGACTGATGCTGGGGCGCAGGCTGTTTCGTCTCGACAGGGTCGAGCAGTACGCCCGTGCCGACATGATGCAGCGAGTCGCGGATGGGGCCGGGGTCGATGAGGTCGAGGTGAGTCTGGCCTATCGGGTGGGGTTGGCCCGCGACCTGGACCTTCCCGGTCAGGCTCGGAGCCTGCAGTTCGAGACGATTGCCGGCGTGACCCGCGCGGATCTCGATGCCGCGGCGGCACGGGTACGTGAAGCCGAGGCCAGTGACGAGCTGGCCCAATTCATCAGCGAACGCGACTTCTGGCTCGATTACTTGCGAACAACCGAGCCTGCACAGTTTGCGGCCATCGAAGAACCCTCGGACGATCAGATGTCGGCACTCGACGACCGCAGGGACGGGCTGACCGACCTGGAGTACCTGGCCGAGGCCAAATCGTTGAAGCAGTCGCGTGAAGCCGAGTTGCAGGCATTGGCGTTGCGCTTGACCCGCGATGCTCTGGGCGCGGGTCGCTAGATCGCTCGGTTGCAGGCCATGGTTGGAGTTCATTCCTCCTGCCGTGGCTTGAGGGGGGCCGGCGATAGTGCATGGCGAAGTTTGCGAAAGGAGCCTATCCCATGACATCTGTTTCTCCCCCGACCGTCGGCAAACCCAGCGTTGCCGAGGCAGTCGATGACTTTATCCGCACCGGGTTGCCCGACTGGCTCAAGCGCGCCTCGCCGGCCCAGATCAACCGCCTGCGGGACCGCTTCAAGAGCAGCCGGGCCAGCCAGGACAAGGTACGTGCGGCAACGCTCGACCTGATCCCGCTGCACACCTTCGCACTCGAGCAGTTCACGGCCTTGCTCGGCGGCCGGTTGCCGAAGGGCAGTACGCTCGATCAGTTGCAATGGCTGGATGTCAGGCGCGAGTTTGGCCTGGTTCCGGGCGTGCATTGGCCGTTCTATCGACCGGATTACAAGCGCCAGCCAGGGTTGTTGCGACTGATGCAGAACTTCCACGCCGATGACGCCGTACTCGAGGGCAGCGGGCTTGTGCATCCGGGGGCCGATGTTGTGCTGTCAGGCCCGGCGAGCGATCTGGCACGCGACTGTCGCAAGAAAAACGTCGGCAGCCTTTACCAGGCGCAGTTGGAAAAGGTTTTCAGTGCGTCGAACTGCGCGCTGCTGGCCGAGGACAAGCGCTCGAGCTTGAGCCTTGTGATCGAGATTGCAGCGCTCAAGGGGGAGATATCGGCGCTTGAGCAGGTCGCCCTGCAGGATATCGCCCAAGGTCGACCCGAGCAGCACGAGACGCTGCTGCGAGGCTATCCCGGCATGCTGACGGTGTTGGGATACCGTATCGTCGATGGCTTGACTATCGCTCTGCGCGACGCTGCCGGTGTGAGCAAGGGCATCATCCTGTACCTGCCCAGCGACCCACAGCATGCCCTGCGTCGCTACGACTCGTGGGAAGACTTGTGTGCCGCCCTGATCACTGCGCTTGGGGACAAGACCTACCTGGTGTTCTTCAGTGGCCTGATTGCGCTGGAGCAGCGCCCGGCGTTCCTGCAGACACTGGGCAAACGCTTGGCCGATGCCAGCCCGGACTTGCAGATCGAAGGCAGTACAGCGCAGGGCGAGCTGTTCGCGGAACTGGTGGCACAGCAGGTCCGACGGGTGAAGTCCGACGCGCGTTACCTGTTGGTGCCGACTGCTGATGCTGATCATGCTGCGACCCAGTCACGCCTGCAGGCGTGGCAGTCGGTCGGGCTTGGCCTGGCCAATCTGGCGGGGCTGTTCATTCCAGCGATCGGGGCGATGCTGTTTGGCCAGTTGGTGGTGCAGACCCTTTCGCAGGTGTTCGAAGGGGTGTTGGACTGGACCCGTGGTCATCAACACGAAGCCCTTGAGCATCTGTTCGGGGTGGCCGAGACCGTTGCTGTCACGGCTGCGGTGGCGGGAGGCGCAGCGGTGGTTGCGCGCGGGTTCACCCGCGCCAGTCATGTCGATGGCCTGGAACCTGTCGCTGTGCCGGGCGTCGGCATGCGTCTGTGGTCAAACTCGCTGGCCCCTTATGTTGCCGAGCCGCAACAGCCGCGCCTGCAGGATGATGGGCTTTATAGCAGTGCCGACACGCGCTGGCTGCGGGTTGGCAAACGTTTCTTCGCAGTGCACCAACCCTCGGCTGAAGGTGGCTGGCGCGTGCGTCATCCGCTGCGTGTGGCTGCCTATGGGCCGGCACTGGAAACCCTTGGCGAGCGTGGCTGGCGGCTGCACCTGGAGCGACCGCTGGAGTGGTCGGACGAGGCACGGATGCTGCAGAGCCTGTGGCCCCAGGAGCCGCTGTTGACCCGCACCGAGGCGATGGCCGTTCTCGACATGGCGGACATGAGCGTCGAAGAACTGCGTGGCTTGCTGGTGGACAACCGTGAGCTTCCGGCCAATCTGCGCGAGACGTTGCGACGCTTCGACGCGGACCGGCAGGTCTCGGCATTCTTCACGGCGTTGGCCGCGGATCAGGCACCCGCGGACGATGCGCGCATCGAGGCGTGGTGCCTGGCATTGCCAGGTTCGCGCAAGGCGGACAAGGCCACGCTGCGCACGACCTTGCTGGCGCAGGGATCCGCGCTGCGCCACGATCTGTTCCGGTATCTGGTGGCCGAGAACCTGCCTGCAGACCCGTTGTGTACGCTGTTGCAGCGCGACTTTCCCGGGTTGCCTGCCCGCTATGCCCAGCAGGCAACTGCCAGGGTGTCGAGCCATCTGCGCAAGATCGCCCTGGCTGAATCACGTGTGCCGTTGGATGTGGCGAACGACGCCCGCGGCCTGTTGCAGCTGGCCCGCCTGAACCGCGCTTGCGAATCGCTGTACCTGGACAATGTATACAGCGACGAGGGCGCCGAGCTGATCCTGGCGCTGGCGGCACGGCTACCCGGGTGGCCACAGGCGTTACGCCTGGTGCTGCGCGAAGGAGCCCTTGATGGGCGGGTGGTCAAGGCTATCGGACCGGTTGCCGACGCTGCCTCCCAGGTCACATTGGTGCACAAGGACTGCCAGTTCCAACGCTATGACCATGACGCACGGAAGCAGGGTGAACCTGCGATGTCCCTGGGACAGGCGCTGATCGACGCGCTGTCGGTCGAGGTGCGGACCGAACTGGGACTGGCAGGTGCAAATGCAGATTTGCTGTTGCGCACGGCGTTGCGTGCACAACTGCCGGGCACACGCAGTGAGCGTGTGCACCTGCTGGGCTGGACCCTGGGGAAACCGTGGTTCAACCCCGGACGGCGCATGGCCGATGGGCGTGTCGGGTATCCGCTCAGTGGGCGTGGGCAGCCCGGCTCGTCCTGGCAGGCGCTGCTGGATCGTCTACGCGCGATCTACCCGGATCTCTTGCCCGCCCAACTCGAGGCACGGCTGAGCCAGATGCAGCAGGTGTCCGGGTCTGTGTACCGGCGACTGGCCGAGCTTGAGCATGATTACGAACGGCTGGAGAGTGCACTCACGGGGTGGCTCAGCGCCGGGCTTGGCGGCAGCAGCCACGCCGCTCGCGTCCAGGCTGCCGAGCGCATGCGCCAGGCCTGGCGCCTTCAGGAAGGGCAGCAGACCCTGGTGCTCAGTGGCGCACAATTGCAAACCCTGCCCGCTTTCGCCCAATCGACTACGTTCGACAACGTTACCACGCTGGTGATCAGCGACACCTCGCTCAACCATATACCGTCCGATTTCCTGCGTTGCTTCAGTGCCCTGCGCGAGCTGGACCTGGGGGGCAATCATCTGCTGGCGGTGCCGCGAGGTATCGCCTGTCTGGTTGAGCTGCGTCGCCTGCGCCTGGCAAGCAACGCCATTCGTCTCGATGAGGCGGGTATCCAGGCGTTGACCGGCCTGCCACATTTGAGCCAGTTGGACCTGAGCAACAATCCGCTGGGGGCGTTGGTCCTGCGCTTCAATCACTTGCCGCAACTGCGCGAGGTCAGTGTGCGCCATTGTCGATTGGGCGCCTGGCCGGACGGTCTGGAGCAGTGCGGGTTTCTCGAGCGCGCCGACCTGCGCGACAACCAGATTCGTGTTGTGCCAGCGGCCGTCCTGCAGATGCCGAATGTTTTTCGCCGCGGCTTCATGGTCGACGGCAATCCTTTGTCGAACAGTGAGCTGCAAGGGCTCTATGGCCTCGACACGATCCAGGAGCACCTGCACCTTCCCGAGCGAATGGCCCGGCAGAATATCGACACCGTGCGCGCCGCGTGGTTGGACAGGGTCGATGCGGAGTTGCACAACGCGCGGCTGTTCCAGTGGAACACGCTGCAGGCGATGCCCGACAGTGACGGGTTCTTCCAGTTGCTGGGTTGGTTGACGCTCACCCAGGACTACGCCCAGGTGCCTGAGGTGCTGTCGACGCGGGTGTGGTCGGTGCTCGATGCCATCAGCGCCGACGCTGACCTGCGCAACCGGCTGTACGCGCTGGCCGATGAGAACCTGACCTGCCTGAATGCGGTCAGTGATCGTTTCAGTGACTTGCAGCGCTATGTAGCGATTGCCCGTGCCGATGCCAACACCTTGCATGAGCGGGGCGTTGAGCTGATCACGCTCGGTCAGGGGCTGTTTCGCCTGGACCGGCTGGACCTGTTCGCCCGTGCCGACATCCGTCGCCGGGTCGAGGCCCGTGACAGTGTCGACCAGCTTGCGGTGCGCCTGTACTACCGCGTGAGCCTGCGGGAACGCCTGAGCCTGCCTTTCACTTCGCGGTTCATGGCCTATGCCTCGGCGGCCGAGGTGACAGATAGCCAGCTTCAGGATGCGTTGGTGGCGGTGAGGGCCGCGGAGTCGATCGAAGCCTTGGGTGAAAGCCTGAGCCAGCGTGCGTTCTGGCGACGCTATATGCTCGAGCGCCATGCTGCGGTCTTCGACGGCGTCGAAACGGCCCATCAGGCGCGGTTGGTGGCGCTGCAGGCCAGGGCTGACCAGCTTTCGGCCGAGGACCTTGCCCTGGAGATCGAGGCGCTGGGGGGGCAGCGGGACGTCGAGGAACTCGAGATGATCCGTGAGATGACCCGGCAAATGCTGAAGGGCAGGGAGCGAGGGCTTGGCTGAATGCTCTGGGCGCTGACGCCACAGTGACCAAACCGATCATGCCTGATGAGCGCTTTTGCCATTGTCCGCAAGCTCAGGCAGCGCGACTATCGTCGGACCAAGGGTTCAACTCCAACAACAAGAAACCAGGAGTCCGACGATGCGTGATTACGCCGAGGCCGCGCGAGCATTCGAATATGCCCGGGTTGCCGCAGCCGCCTTGCAGGGCAACCTGCAGGCACTCAATGCCTGTGTCGAGTGCTGTGACCGGCATGTAGGAGGCAACCTGCCTGCGCTGATCTGTGAAGACCAGGAGGGTAACGGCGCACGCTACAGTTTCGAGCAACTGCAGGCCATGGCGGCACGCATGGGCAATGTCCTGAAGGATCAGGGCGTGGGGCCCGGGGACCGGGTCGCCGGCCTGATGCCACGTACCGTCGAACTGCTGGTGACGATTCTGGCGACCTGGCGCTTGGGGGCGGTGTACCAGCCGTTGTTCACCGCGTTCGGCCCCAAGGCCATCGAGCACCGCCTGGAGCAGTCCCATGCCCGGGTGGTGGTCACTGATCGCAACAACCGCCCCAAGCTGGACGATGTCAGCGGATGCCCGACGATCATCACGGTCGGTGCCGCAGCGCACGAGCTGGATTTCCAGCAGGCGTTGGCGGCAGCGAGCGATCACTGCGAGCCGGTAATGCGCAGCGGCGACGACCCCTTCCTGTTGATGTTCACGTCCGGCACCACAGGGCCGGCCAAACCGCTCGAGGTCCCGCTGCGCGCGATTATCGCCTTTCAGGGCTACATGCGCGATGCCATCGACCTGCGCCCCGACGATACCTTCTGGAACCTGGCCGATCCGGGTTGGGCCTATGGCCTGTACTACGCTGTCACCGGCCCACTGGCGCTGGGACATGCCACCACCTTCTACGATGGTCCGTTCAGCGTCGAGAGCTGTGCACGGATCATCGACAAGCTGGGCATCAGCAACCTGGCCGGCTCGCCTACCGCCTATCGCCTGCTGATCGCAGCCGGTGAGGCGTTCTCGGCACCGATCCAGGGGCGCCTGCGGGTGGTCAGCAGTGCCGGTGAGCCGCTCAATCCCGAGGTGATCCGCTGGTTCGCCGAGGCCTTGAACGTGACCATCCACGATCACTATGGCCAGACCGAGTTGGGCATGGTGTTGTGCAACCACCATGGCCTGGTGCATCCGGTGCACTTGGGATCGGCTGGTTTCGCCATCCCCGGGCATCGCATCGTGGTGCTGGACGAAGCCGGCAACGAGCTGCCGGCCGGTCAGCCAGGGATACTGGCAGTCGACCGCGAGCAATCGCCGCTGTGCTGGTTTGGCGGTTACCACGGCGTCCCCACCAAGGCGTTCATCGGCAAGTACTACCTTTCCGGCGATACCGTCGAGCTCAACACCGACGGCAGCATCAGCTTCGTCGGTCGCAGCGACGATGTGATCACCACCTCCGGCTACCGCGTCGGCCCGTTCGATGTGGAGAGCGCGCTGATCGAACACCCGGCGGTGATCGAGGCGGCGGTGGTGGGCAAGCCTGACCCGCAGCGTACCGAGCTGATCAAGGCCTTCGTGGTGCTGGCTGCAGACCATAGCGCCAGTCCCGAGCTGGAAGAGGCCCTGCGCCAGCATGTGCGCCAGCGCCTGTATGCCCACGCTTACCCGCGTGAAATCGAATTCGTTGGCGAGCTGCCCAAGACTCCGAGCGGCAAGCTGCAACGCTTCATCCTGCGCAATCAGGAAATCGCCAAGCAACGCGCTGCGCAGGCCACCCCTGCTGGCGCCTGAAGGAAAACCTCCATGAACGCTCAACGCAAAAGTTTCATCGTCACCGGCGCCGCCTCTGGGCTGGGTGCCGCTACCGCACACATGCTGGTCGAGGCCGGCGCCCGTGTGATGCTGGTCGACCTCAACGCCGAGGCGGTCGAAGCCAAGGCGCGGGAGCTGGGTGATAACGCCCGTTTCGCAGTGGCCGACATCAGCAACGAGCAGGCCGCCCAGGCGGCGGTCGAGGCTGCCGTCAACGCCTTCGGCGGCCTGCACGGGCTGGTCAACTGCGCCGGTATCGTCGGCGCCGAAAAGGTCTTGGGCAAACAGGGACCGCATGGCCTCGCAAGCTTTGCCAAGGTGATCAACGTCAACCTGGTCGGCAGCTTCAACATGCTGCGCCTGGCCGCTGCGGCCATGGCTGAAGGGCCTGCGGACGAGGGGGGGGAGCGGGGCGTGATCATCAATACCGCCTCCATCGCCGCCTATGACGGGCAGATCGGCCAGGCGGCCTATGCCGCCTCCAAGGGCGCGATTGCCAGCCTGACACTGCCGACCGCCCGTGAACTGGCGCGCTTCGGTATCCGCGTGATGACCATCGCCCCCGGCATCTTCGAAACACCGATGATGGCGGGCATGACCCAGGAGGTGCGTGACTCGCTCGCCGCAGGCGTTCCCTTCCCACCACGCCTTGGGCGCCCGCAGGAGTACGCCGCGCTGGCCCGCCACATCATCGAGAACAGCATGCTCAACGGCGAGGTGATTCGCCTCGACGGCGCACTGCGCATGGCTGCCAAGTAAGGAGAAATACCCATGACCCTCGCCAACGATCCGGTTGTCATCGTCAGTGCCGTGCGCACGCCCATGGGTGGCCTGCAGGGCGACCTGAAAAGCCTCACCGCACCGCAACTGGGCAGCGTGGCGATCCGTGCTGCAGTCGAGCGGGCCGGCCTCGATGCCGGCAGTGTCGAGCAGGTGCTGTTCGGTTGCGTGTTGCCCGCCGGACTCGGCCAGGCACCGGCGCGTCAGGCGGCGCTGGGTGCAGGCCTGGACAAGCACACCACCTGCACCACCCTGAACAAGATGTGCGGTTCCGGCATGCAGGCGGCGATCATGGCCCATGACCTGCTGCTGGCCGGCAGTGCCGATGTGGTGGTGGCAGGTGGCATGGAAAGCATGACCAACGCCCCGTACCTGCTGGACAAGGCTCGCGGTGGCTATCGCATGGGCCATGGCAGGATCATCGACCACATGTTCATGGACGGCCTCGAGGATGCCTACGACAAAGGCCGCCTGATGGGCACCTTCGCCGAAGATTGCGCCCAGGCCGGCGCCTTCAGTCGCGAGGCCCAGGATAACTTCGCCATTGCCTCGCTGACCCGCGCCCAGGACGCGATCAAGAATGGCCGCTTCAGCGCCGAGATCGTGCCGGTTGAGGTCACCGAGGGCAAGGAGAAAAGGGTTATCAAGGACGACGAACAGCCGCCCAAGGCCCGTCTGGACAAGATTCCCCAGCTCAAGCCGGCCTTCCGCGAGGGGGGCACGGTGACCGCTGCCAACTCCAGCTCCATCTCCGACGGCGCCGCGGCCCTGGTACTCATGCGCCGCAGTGAAGCCGACAAGCGTGGCCTCAACCCGCTGGCGGTGATCCACGGTCACGCAGCCTTCGCCGATACGCCTGCGCTGTTCCCGACCGCGCCGATCGGCGCCATCGACAAGCTGGTCAAACGCACTGGCTGGAGCCTGGCGGATGTGGACCTGTTCGAGATCAACGAAGCCTTTGCCGTGGTCACCCTGGCCGCGATGAAGCACTTTGACCTGCCCCACGACAAGGTCAACATCCATGGTGGCGCCTGTGCTCTGGGCCATCCGATCGGCGCTTCCGGCGCGCGCATCCTGGTGACGCTGCTGTCGGCCCTGCGCCAGAACAACCTGCGCCGCGGGATCGCGGCCATCTGCATCGGCGGCGGCGAAGCCACGGCGATCGCGGTCGAATGCCTGTACTGAGGTGAGCCATGCTGGTAACTGACGAGCAACAACAGATCGCCGATGCGGTGAAGGACTTCGCCCAGGAGCGCCTCAAGCCGTTTGCCGAGCAATGGGACAAGGCGCATCGCTTCCCGCGCGAGGCCATCGATGAGATGGCCGGGCTTGGCCTGTTCGGGATGCTGGTGCCGGAGCAGTATGGTGGCAGCGACACCGGCTATGTCGCCTACGCCATGGCCCTGGAAGAGATCGCCGCCGGCGACGGGGCCTGCTCGACCATCATGAGCGTGCACAACTCGGTGGGTTGCGTGCCGATCCTGAAGTTCGGCACCGAAGCGCAGAAGCAACGTTACCTGGTGCCGTTGGCCAGCGGCGCGATGCTCGGTGCCTTCGCCCTCACCGAGCCCCAGGCGGGCTCCGATGCCAGCTGCCTGAAGACGCGTGCGCGCCTGGAGGGCGATCACTACGTGCTCAATGGCAGCAAGCAGTTCATCACTTCCGGCCAGAACGCCGGGGTGGTGATCGTCTTCGCGGTCACCGATCCCGAGGCGGGTAAGCGCGGGATCAGTGCGTTCATCGTGCCCACCGACACGCCGGGCTATCAGGTGGTGCGGGTTGAAGAAAAACTCGGCCAGCACGCCTCCGACACCTGCCAGATCGTCTTCGATGATGTGCGGGTGCCGGTGGCCAATCGCCTGGGTGAAGAGGGGCAGGGCTACAAGATCGCTTTGGCCAACCTCGAGGGCGGACGTATCGGCATCGCTTCGCAGGCCGTCGGCATGGCCCGTGCGGCGTTCGAGGTCGCGCGTGACTACGCCAAGGAGCGCCAGAGCTTCGGCAAGGTACTGGTCGAGCACCAGGCCGTGGCCTTCCGTCTGGCCGACATGGCCACGCGCATCGCCGTGGCCAGGCAGATGGTGCTGCATGCGGCAGCCCTGCGCGATGCCGGGCGCCCGGCATTGGTGGAAGCGTCGATGGCCAAGCTTTTCGCCTCGGAAATGGCCGAAAAGGTCTGTTCGGATGCCTTGCAGACGCTCGGCGGATATGGCTATCTGAAGGACTTCCCGCTGGAGCGCATCTATCGCGATGTGCGGGTTTGCCAGATCTACGAAGGCACCAGTGACATTCAGCGCATGGTCATTGCGCGCAATTTTTGAAGGAGCAGCTTGCATGGCATTCGAAACAATCCTGCTGGACATCCATGGCAAGGTCGGCCTGATCACCCTCAACCGTCCCCAGGCGCTCAATGCCCTGAACGCGCAGATTGTGGCCGAGATCAACCAGGCCCTGGATCAGCTCGAGCGTGATCCGAACATCGGTTGCGTGGTCCTGACCGGTTCTGCCAAGGCCTTCGCCGCGGGCGCCGACATCAAGGAGATGGCCGAGCTCAAGTACCCGCAGATCTATGTCGACGACCTGTTCAGCGACGCCGACCGCATCGCCAATCGGCGCAAACCGATCATCGCCGCGGTGTCGGGTTTTGCCCTGGGCGGTGGCTGCGAACTGGCGATGATGTGCGACTTCATTCTCGCCGGGGACAACGCCAAGTTTGGCCAGCCGGAGATCAACCTCGGCGTGCTGCCGGGCATGGGCGGAACCCAGCGCCTGACCCGCGCCGTGGGCAAGGCCAAGGCCATGGAGCTGTGCCTGACTGGCCGTCTGATGGGCGCAGAGGAGGCCGAGCGGGCAGGGCTGGTGGCGCGCGTGGTGCCCCAGGCCGAGCTGCTGGAAGAGGCGCTGAAGGTGGCGGCGACCATCGCCAGCAAGTCGATCCCGGTGAGCATGATGGTCAAGGAAAGCGTCAATCGTGCTTTCGAGGTGAGCCTGAGCGAGGGTGTGCGGTTCGAACGTCGCGTGTTCCACGCGGCGTTTTCCACGGAAGATCAGAAGGAAGGTATGGCAGCGTTCATCGCCAAGCGCGAGGCGCAGTTCAAGGGCTGTTGAGGTCGAGGGGCAGCGCCAGGGCGCTGCCCCGCTGTTTCAGTCCGTGAAGAAGTATTTTTTCGCGTCGGCCAACGAGATCGGGCTGCGGTACACCTCTTCCTGATTCAGCGTCTGCGGGCTGGTGACCGTCTTGCCCTGGGCAAAGCGTTGACTGGCCAGCTTCAGATGGCCGGCAACGAAATCCACCTTGGCGGCGGTTTTCGAGCGATAGTGAAAGTGGGCGTACCAGATCGCCTGCTCGTCGTGCTGCACGACATATTCGTCGAGGAAATCAGCAGGCCTGCCCTTGACCTTGGTCAGGGCTTTGCGCGTGCCAACAGGGCTGATCGTCACCTGGTTCTGCTTGATCAGGAATTGCAGCTCACCCATGCGCGGTTTTTGCTTGAGTGCCGCTTTGGTACGCAGCCTGAGGCTTTCGGTCGTGAGCTGTGCCGCAAGGTCCTCGATCTCCTTGATGACGATCGCCGCGTCGCTGTCTGCGCTGGCCTCATCGGTGGCATTGTCCGCAGTGAGACGGCGTTCTATGGCCTCGCGGGCGCTGTCGAGGCTGGCGCGATGGTCCGTGAGAATTTCCTCTATCTCTACCGGCAGGTAGTCGTTCGAGTATGACTTGCCGAGGTGTACCAGCTCCTTGCGTGCCGCAGCCATGCACGACTTGCCGTTCTTGAGCAGGCGCTTGAGCTTGGGCGGTTGTGCCGGAACAGGTGCTGCCTCGCGCGCTGCTACTTCCAGCTCGACCCAGCGATCGTCCTGGAGTGTGTAGCTGCGAGAGGGTGTCTCACTTGCGGGGGTGGGGATGTCGACGATGTTCGGATTGCCTTCACGTACTGTACCTAGCAGGATGCCATGCTCCTGTGTCTCGATCAGCCCGGGCAGTTGCGCTCGCAGTTGCTGGACCGTGCTGACCGGGATGAACTCAGGCAGCTCGTCGGCCTCCTTGGTCACGTCGTTCGTGAACGCATCGAAATCCTGCTCCATGCGCTTTAATTCATCATGGCTGCGCTCTGGGTCCATATGGCTGATCAGATTGTTCAGTTGTCGCCGAGCCGTTCTGAGCTGGCCGGTGATGCTGTGCAGAACCCTGGCGATAACTTCCTCTCCAGGGCTCTTCAACCTGGCCAGTTGCAGGTGCTGGGTGATGCTCATCTGCAGGTTGTTCCAGGCGCGCTTCATCCAGAAGGAGCCTTCCTCATCCAGTTGCTGGAGCATGGTCAGGCGGTTGGTGCAGGCCTCGATACGCATCCAGCGCAGTACCAGGTTAGAGGCAGGCTTGATGCCACCTTTGTCCACCACCTCGATGTAGCCACTAATCTCGGTCTGGTGTTCGCTGCGCAGCTTTTCGAGTTGTGCTCTTTGCTCGGTGAGCAGGGAGCCGTGCTCTACCATCTGGTCCAGCAGCAACAGTATCTTCTCAATGCATTCGGTAAGGGTGGTGGCCTCTGCAGGGGTTATCTCATGGCCACTGTTCTGCCGATCGTACATTTCGAGCATCCGAGCGCGCAGTGGTTCATGCAAGCGATTCAGTGCACGGAAGACCTCCTGTTCGCAGCGCACATGCTGGCTGAGGGCAAACGCTCGGCGGATCTTGTACTTCTCCAGTACTGCGCGCTCGTTGCGTTGTCTGAGGTGCTCCAGGTGTTGCTCCCAGAACGTCGAGCATTCCTTGGCGGTCCCCAGGTACTTATGCAACGACGCTTCATCCTCCTTGCCCCCGACTTCCTTCACTGCATCGACCAGCATCTGCTGACGGCTTTGAGATTGCGCGCGTTCCTCGATGATTGTCGCGTTCAGCGTTGCCAGGGCCTTTGCGTTCTCGGCCCTGAGCTGTGTGATTCGCTTGCCCAGGGGCATGCCACCCTTGAGGTGCAGACGCAGGTCCAATCCCCAGCGGCCATCCTCCTCGCGGCGAATCCAGGGGCCCAGCTTGTCCGGGTTGGCGGTGTCGATGATGCGCTGACGCTGTGCGACAGGATCCAGTTGTACCTCGTAGACACTGCCGCCGAGTGAGACCCAGGTGCGTGCGTCATGCAGGAACAGGCCCTGCAATGCACCCTGAGGTATCGGAGGCCCCAGTTCGTCGATCTCATAGGGCGCCCGCAGCGCCAGCAGCGACTGACGCTGGGCACTGTCGAGCTTGAACAAAGGATTGCTCCAGGAGAAATCGGCCAGAGGATCGGCGCTCCCGTTTACCAGCGTCGGCAACTGATCGCGGTTGGGCGTGGCCAGCGGGTCGACGATAGGGGGCTCCAGCGGTCGTTGTAGGTCGATCCTTCGACGAGCATGGGCGAACAGCAGTGTGGCGAGGTTCAGCAACAGTTCCACCAGGCTGGCGGCACGGTCACTGGTGTCCTGTGGCCGGTCGCTGGTTGCCTGGAGGAAAGTGGTTTCCATCTGCACGATCCAGCCCGCAGTAGCCACGGATTCGGGCGCGAAAGGCAGTACCGTATTGAGCAGCAGCCAACCCAGTGTCTGCCAGCGTGCCCAACGTGCCTGTTCGCTGCTTTGCGCATGGCTGCTGAATTGCGCAATGGTTTCCTCTACGCAGGCCTTGTACAGCGCTGATGCGGGGTCTGGGCAGGGTGGTTCGATCGACAGCGACGCAGGGGCGGGCTTGCCGAACGGCACCGCCCAATCGTCCTCTCCTGGATGAAACAGGTGCGGTTCGCGAAAACCGCCGTAGGCGTATACCTTGCGCGCCTGTTCCGGGAGCCGTTGCAGGATGTCGTCCTGCAGGTCGCCAGGTGTGGCGAGCGCCTCGAACAGCGCCATGCGGTCCTGGAAGTACGACAGGGGGGTGGCCAGCAGCGGGCGATAGAGCAGGCATGGGCCCCCATTGTAGGCATTCTGCTCGATCAGCCAGGTATTGCTCACAGGATCAGGGCTGGCATCGAGGCTCGACAGCAACGCGAAGGGTCGAAGGTACCACTGAGCCGACTGGGTCGGCGGGGTGGCAAACACTTCGGCGATCTCTCTGGAGAGGTCGGGGCCCGAGGTCAGGCCGCGCAGGTTCAGGTCCATGACCAGCAGCGGCAACTGGCTGCGCAACTGTTTGCGCAGCAGCGCTGTGCGACGCTGTGCGGCTTGCGGGTCCTCGAGCAACTTGGCGCGCAGCATTTGCGGGTAGTGCTTTGCGATGTCCGCCTGGGTGATCAGTGCGCGTAGGTAGGATTCGTCGAACCATGCCGGCACGTCACTGCCATCGATGGATTCGACCACCACTTTGCCAGGTTGCAGCAGGCCCAGGTTGGCAATGGCCAATTGCGCGAGATCGAATCGTTCGACGTGAATGCTGCCACTGGTTACCAGGGAACCTGCCCCGGGTATTGCGACGGCAGTGACCTGATGGTTCGCGACGCGCAGTTGCTTGAGGTCAAGGTCGAAATCGGGATGGTTTTTCAGGATGCATTGGTAAAGCTTGGCATAGGCAAATGCCTGTGCGTCGAGAATACCGTCCAGCCAGCCCTTCCTGCCGGCGCCTTCGTAGGTCTGTGCGATATCGGTCAGTACCAGGGCATAGCGCTGCAGTTGCTCCGGTTGTGCGTTGCGTAACCACACCGGCAACTCCGCGGCCAGGCGGTCATGGGCTGCAGTGTCGTCGATACCGCATAGGCTCAGCATCGAGGTGATGCGGTCGAGCGCCAGTGCGAGTTCGTTGGGGCGTTGAAGTCGGTCGGGTATCGAAGTGACAGTGAGTGAGCCATGCAACTGTTGCTGTAACAGGCCGCTGGCCTGGTTGTCGAACGGTCGACCGGGGATTCCGATCAGGCGCATCATTTTCAGTGCAGGCGGTAATACGGCGGGTAGACGCCGCCTGGCCCGGGCCAGCATCGCGTTACGGCTTTGATACTGCAGTAATCGACCACTGGTGGTGAACAGCAAGGTGACCGCCTCTTTATCTTCAGAGGCCGGGCTTTCGATCAACAAGGCACTGGCAAGGTCCGGGTCGAGTTGCCAATTGTCCAGCATATCCAGGCGCACGTTGTGCAGAACGGGATCCTGAGTATCCGAGGTGCCGTCCAGCAGTTGTTGGGCAACCGCCAGCGTCCTGTCGTCCATCCACTGCTCCTTGCGGTGCTCGTCCAGTGCTTTTTTGTAGCGCTCACGCAGGTATTGGCTGCACCATTGCCAGGGCGACTTGCCGTCATGTTTGTCTGCATCCACCCAATAGTCAGTCAGCGCCTGGCGATATTCCTTTAGTAGAAACGGTGCGGTTTCGTTGATCAGGGCCTCGATCGGGTGCAGTGGGGTTTCCAGTGTCTTGTCGTCAAGGCCTGGCTGAGTTTGGACCAGTGTGTCTTGCAGTGGTGTGAGGTTGAGGGTCGTCTTGAGGATGTGGCGCTGTATCAGCATGCTGGTCAGGGAGTGCTGGTAGGGGGCTGTACCGGCCTTGCCTGTGCTGCGAATGGACAAGGTCGCAGGATCGAGTGAGGGATCCAGTTTGCAGGCCAGCCATTGCTGCTTGAGCATACGACTGGCTACATCCTGAAGCGAGGGTCTTGTCTGGAAGTGCTTGGCAATCTCGCAATCCAGGTCACCGACCTGTGGGTGGGGGCTAGAAAGGCTCATGGCCGAGGTTCCTTTATGAAGGGGAACCCCAGATGATCATCGTCGACAGGTGGGGTAGAGGTAGCTTGTCACTACCTGGAGCGGGGCGTTCGGCGTTGCAGCTGCAGGCTGACAGCATGGCGCTGTTGCTGCATATTATCGGGGCGTGCGTTGCCATCCGTGCTGGTGCCCACCCCCGGGTATGATCCTGGGGTAATCCGTCCGATTCGGCAGATTCCTCTGTCATTTCTGTTGCCCCACGGGGCCGCGCACCTTAGACTGCCGCCCCCTGTAAAAGAGTGCCGGTTGGCGCTTGAAGAATTCCGTTGCCTGCGAGCCATCGCCGGTGGCACCCGAATCGCCCAAATGCACATTTTTTCATAGAGAAATCGATGACCAAGGAACAGTTGCTGGCCATGTCGGCCGATGACTACATGAATGCCGATCAGCTCGGGTTCTTTAGCGCGCTGCTGCAAGCGATGAAAGTCGAGACCCATGAGCGCATCGAGCTGAGCCGCGCCACCATCGAAAGCTTGGACACGCCTTCTGATCCGGCCGACGTGGCCTCGGTCGAAGAAGAGCGTCATTGGCTGGTCAATGCCATCGAGCGCGATCAGCGCCTGCTGCCGCAGCTGGAGATGGCCCTGGGCCGTATTGCTGACGAGAGCTTTGGCTGGTGCGATGACAGCGGCGAGCCGATTGGGCTGCAACGCTTGCTGATCAGCCCGACCACCAAATACTGCATCGAAGCCCAGGAGCGTCACGAGCAGCTCGACCGCCACCAGCGGCAGATCTGAACGGACACACTCGGCGCAAGGCCCTGCGGAGCAATCCGCGGGGCCTTTCGCGTTTCCGTAGGGGCTGAAAACATGTCGATTTGTTGCGATTGATGCAATACAGCTCTACGGGCGAGTGCTTTTTCTCGGCTTTGGAGGATCGTATTCTACCCATGTAGTTAGCTTGCTAATTAAGTGGAGAGAAATGATGCAATCCCGGGTCAATGTGGCAGTGATGATAGGTTCCGGCGTACCTGCGATGCTGCGGGCCCGAGGGCAACGGGCGTGCTGGGTGGTGTTGGTCGATGGCGAGCGTCGTGGTACTGCCTTCGCCAGCCGGGCTGAAGCGTTGGAGTGCCAGGCCGCCTGGTTGCAGCAACTGGCGAAGGGATATGCGGCTTAGCGGTCCAGGCTTCGCGCCAGCTCGCAGGCTGCCAGGTGGCTGCGGCGAAACCCCATGACCCGGCCAGTGGTACGCTCGGTGATGTGGAAGAACGCGACGCCGGCGGGAATTACCACGAAACGTGCGACGTTGCGTAGAGGTCGGATGTAAGAAATGTTCGAGACCTCTCGACGGATTTCGGTGTTTTCGTGCATATTCTTTCCCCTGTAAATGCATGGACGAATATCGGACCCATTCTGCCGAGGGGCCTGGCTTTATCTATTGCATCTTTTCTGGCGGCATTGTTGTCAGACAAAACTGTTCCCCATGCGGGATCTATGCCGAGTGTTCTCCAGGGGTTTTGTTGGCGTGCGAGTGTAAAAAATCCTACTTGCCGTATCGATGAGCCCCGCAGACGCTTCAAGCATTGTGTCACTAACCTTTCAGACATCACTTTGAAATGGCCGCCGCGTCACGCCTTCACGACTTCGTGTGGCGGCGGGAAACAACCGGTTCGAGGATCACTTCATTGGCAGTCAGTACTCTGGATACCCACGCCCTGTTCGCTTTGGGCGACTTGCGGGCCAAGTTGGTCAAGCTCTTTCAGGGCCGTTTCATCTACGTCACCGAGCAGAACCCCGATGGCCTTTACATGGCCGAGATCGATACCGACAACGCGATGGTTGTCGATGACAAGCAACGTCTGGAACTGAAGGTCGGGGATCACTTCCGTGCCGCCGTCCTGCCCAGCCGCGAAGGTGGCAAGCTCGAGCTTCGTTTTCGCGAGATCAAGTTCAATGTATATGGGGTGGGTGACTATGCGTTCGTCTCGGTGCCCGAGGGCGACGGCATTGTCTTCCGTGACGGGCAGGGCGTGATGCTTGTGTTCGCTGCCCAGTCCCAGGTGGCGGAAGGCCTGGGCAAACTGCTCAAGGCGGTGACCGGCAAGGTCGCCAAATGGCGCAAGGGCGAGCTGACCACTTTCAAGGCCAGTGAATGAGTGGCGACGATGCGTTGCCTGCGGGGCGCGCCGAGTTTCACCAGCGTCACAAGGCGCAAGCCATTCGGGACGCCGAGCGCCTGATCGCCCATCGAGCACAGTTGAAAGAAGGCTGGCTGGCCTGGGTAGCGGGTGAGCTCTATCGGCTCGGCCCGCCTCCTTATGTGGCCATGGTGCGGCGCGAGCTGCAGCGCCTGACCCAGCACTGACAGCGTTGACCATTCAGATCCGACTGGCGCTCAGTTGCCCCGGTCGCCACCGCTGCTGACCTCATCCGGCACCTGCTCTCCAGACATGCGTTTGCGGAACAGGGCGGCCCGCGCGAGCAACAGCGTAGTCACCGGCACGGTAATCGACAGCAGGATCGGTATCAGCCAGGCATGCAGCACCGGCCCCTGCTTGAGACCGGAAAAGTACAGGATTGAGGCGAGGCTGACGCACCAGGCGCCGATGGTCGAGGCCAGTGCCGGGGGATGCATGCGTTGGAAGTAATCCTTCAGGCGCACCAGTCCGATTGCACCGACCAAAGCGAACAGGCTGCCTGTAAGCAGCAGTACGGCCGTGGCAAGCTCCAGCCAGAACGGTAGTTCGACAGTCTGGATCATTCGATCACCTCTCCGCGCAGCAGGAACTTGGCCAGGGCAAAGGAGCCGACGAAACCGAACAGGGCGATCAGCATCGCGCCTTCGAAGTAGGTATCACTGGCATAGCGGATGCCCAGTACCAGCATCATCAGCATGGCCAGGATGTACAGGTAGTCCAGCGCCAGGACCCGGTCCTGCGCCGAAGGGCCGCGGAACACCCTGACCAGCGCCAGGGCCATGGCGATGATGAAGATGAACAGGCTGGCGAGAATGGCGTTGGCGAGCAGGCCAGTCATTCGAAGATCTCCATCAGCGGGCGTTCGTAGGTGTGCTTGAAGTGTTCGATGAAGGCGGCTTCGTCGTCCAGGTCGAACACATGCAGCAACAGGATGCTGCGATCCAGGGCCAGCTCTGACCAGACCGTGCCGGGCACCACTGTGGTGATCATCGACAGGGCGGCCAGGCCATGGGCGTCGCGCAGCGACAGGGGGATATGCACGAAGGCAGAACGTGGTGGATGGCTGCTGCCTCGCAGCACGCCTCGGGCAACCTGCAGGTTGGAGAGGATCACATCCAGGCCCACACGGCCGATCAAGCGTGCAATCACCAG
Organism: Pseudomonas sp. SYWMCR5; assembly: GCF_057197165.1. NCBI lineage: Bacteria > Pseudomonadati > Pseudomonadota > Gammaproteobacteria > Pseudomonadales > Pseudomonadaceae > Pseudomonas > Pseudomonas sp. SYWMCR5. Next base: position 13,111 of record NZ_JBXUNH010000001.1, on the reverse strand, counting down.
CGGGCGGCGGATATGGGCGTGTTGCGGGCGCAATGGCGCCATCAGCACGGGTGCAAGGATGCCGAGGGCGGCGCCAAGCAGCAGATTGCCAGGGCTGACGGAAAGGTTCAGCACCAGCCACAGCACGAACAGCGCCAGTGACAGTAGCGGGGCGGGGAACAGCCGGTTCATGGTTGTACCTGCGTCATGGTGGTCGGCCCAGGCACGGGGCGGGTGGACATCACCGCTTGGATATAGGCGTCGGGTGCCTGCAGGCCAGCGGCGGTGTCCTGGGTGTAGCGCAGCAGCGGCTCGGCCTGGATGCTGAGGGCAATGCACAACCCCAGCAGTAGCACGATCGGTACGCATTCATAGCGGCGCAGCAATGGCGATGGCCGCTCCTCCGGTTTCCAGAAGCGCTGGATGCCCACGCGGCCGAAGGCGATCAGCGATGCCATGCCCGATAGTAGCAACAGGGCTACCAGGCACCAACCCGCCGCTGACAGGGGCTGCTCGGGTGGCATGCCCAGGCCTTGCGGGTTGAACAGTGCGCTGATCAGGTTGAGCTTGCCGATGAAGCCGGACAGCGGCGGCATGCCAATGATCAGCAGTGCGCAGGCGATGAAGCTCAAGCCTAGGAAGGCCATGGTCCAAGGAATGATCTGACCGATCACTGCCTTCTGCTCGTCGTCGAGGTTGATGCCCTTGGGTGGGTGCAGGGACTCGAGCGGCGGCGGGATGGCGTCCTCTTCGTCGTCCAGGGGCGCTTCGTTGGCCGAGCGCGAGCGCTCGATCAATTCGGCCAGCAGGAACAAGGCGCACAAGGCCAGGGTGGAACTGGTGAGGTAGAACAGTGCCGCGCCGGTGAGGGCCGCCTGACCAAAACCGACCGAGGCCAGCAACGTGCCAGCCGAGACCAGGATGCTCAGCGCGGCGAGACGCTCCAGGCGCTGGGCGGCGAGGATCGAGACGGCAGCCACCGCGAGGGTGACGAGGCCGCCATACACCAGCCATTCCCCACCGAAATTCGCCGAGGCGCCTGCCTGGCCCGAGAACAGTAACGTCCACAGACGCAGCACTGCGTACAGGCCGACCTTGGTCATGATGGCGAACAGTGCAGCGACCGGTGCGCTGGCCGAAGAGTAGGCAGGCACCAGCCAGAAGTTCAGCGGCCAGACACCGGCCTTGACCAGGAATGCCATGGCCAGGATCGCCGCTCCGGCGTGCAGCAAGCCGCGATCGGCCTCTGCAACCAGCGGGATCTTAAGTGCCAGGTCGGCCATGTTCAGTGTGCCCGTCACGCCATAGAGCATGGCCGCGCCGACCAGAAACAGCGACGAGGCGAACAGGTTGATGGCGATGTAGTGCAGCCCGGCCCTGACCCGCGCGCGTCCCGAACCGTGCAGCAACAGACCGTAGGACGCCGCCAGCAGTACCTCGAAGAACACGAACAGGTTGAAGAGATCGGCGGTCAGGAACGCGCCGTAAAGGCCCATCAGCTGAATCTGGAACAGTGCGTGGAAGCTGGCGCCGGCACCGTCCCAGCGGGCACGGGCGAACAGCAGGGCGCTGACGCCGATGACTCCGGTCAGGGTAAGCAGCAGTGCGGACAGGTGATCGAGTACCAGCACGATACCGAACGGCGCCGGCCAGTTGCCGGGCAGGTAGACGCCGATGGACTCGGCCTGGCCCTGGCCGCGTACCCACATCAGCAGCGTCACGGCGATACCCAAACCGATCAGGCTCGACAGCAGGTTCAGGCGCGCCTTGAACTGGCGGTGCTTTTCGCCGATCAGCAGCATGATCGCAGCGGTTACCAGTGGTAGCAGGATCGGGGCGACAATCAGTTGATTCATCCAGCTCATTCCTCACGCTCCCGGCCATCGACATGGTCGGTGCCGGTCAGGCCACGCGAGGCCAGCAGGACCACCAGGAACAGGGCAGTCATGGCGAAGCTGATGACGATGGCAGTCAACACCAGTGCCTGCGGTAGCGGGTCGGTGTAGTTCAGCAGGTCCTGTGGGACGCCGTCCTTGATGATCGGCTCCTTGCCGATGAACAGGCTACCCATGCTGAAGATGAACAAATTGACGCCGTAGGAGAGCAGGCACAGGCCCATGATGACCTGGTAGGTCCGTGGGCGCAGTACCAGCCAGACTCCGGAGGCGGCCAGTACGCCGATGGCGACTGCGATGACTTCTTCCATCAGGCGGCTCCTGTCTGGCTGGATTTAGGATGGCCTGGGCGATAGGCACGTACCGATTGGTGTGCCAGGGCGGTCAGGATCAAGAGCGTGGAGCCGACAACCACGGTGTACACGCCGATATCGAAGAACAAGGCGCTGGCGACATGGATGTCACCGAGCAACGGCAGCTGCAGGTGCGCAGTGTGGGTGGTGAGGAACGGATAACCCAGCAACATGGCGACCGCGCCGGTGAGCGTGGCGCACAGCAATCCGGTGCCCATCCAGCGCAGCGGCCGTAGGCTCATCTGAGCCTCGACCCACTGGGTGCCCGCGACCATGTACTGCAGGATGAACGCCACCGACATCACCAGCCCGGCGACGAAGCCGCCGCCTGGTTGGTTGTGGCCACGCATGAACAGGTACATCGAGACCAGCAGGGCGATCGGCAGCAGCAGACGTACCAGCACCGCAGGCACCATCATGAAACCCAGTGCGGTGTCGGTCACATGCCGTGGGTTGACCAGGTCGGTGATCACGTCCGGCGCCAGTTGGCGCTGCTGTGTCGGCAACTGCATGCTTTCTTTCGGCGGGCGGAAGCGGCGCAGCAGGGCGAAGACCGTTAGCGCCACTGCGACCAGCACAGTGATTTCACCCAAGGTATCGAAGCCGCGGAAGTCCACCAACATCACATTGACCACGTTGGTGCCGCCGCCTTCGGGGAGTGCGCGGCTCAGGTAGAACGATGAGATGTCGTTGGGCGTGGGGCGCGTCAGCATGGCGTACGACAGCAGCGCCATACCGCCGCCGACCAGCACTGCAAGTAGCAGGTCGCGCAGGCGTCGCAGGCGTGCACGCTCCTGGCTACCAGGCAGGGGCGAGACACCTTCGATTCGGCGCGGCAGCCAGCGCAGGCCCAGCAGGATCAGCACCGTGGTGACGACTTCGACCACCAGCTGCGTGAGTGCAAGGTCAGGAGCAGAGAACCAGACGAAGGTGATGCAGGTCATCAAGCCGCAGACGCTGACCATGATCAGCGCCGCCAGACGGTGGTACTTAGCCTGCCAGGCTGCGCCGATGGCGCAGGCAATTGCTATCAGCCACATGGCGACGAATACACCGGACCCGGGGATCTTGGGGCGGTCCCCCCAACTTATGCCGCTGTACAGCATGGGCGTCAGCCCGGCGAGGAAGGCGGCAACGACCAGCATGAACAACTGGGTCTGCAAGCGGCGGCTGGTCAACAGCCCTTCTAGGTGCCGGGCCAGCAGCATCAAGCGTACCAGTCCATGCTCGAACAGCCGCTTGCCATTGAAGCGTTCGATCAGCGGCGGGTAGGGGAAGCGGCCCAGGCGCAATTGTTTGCGCAGTAACAGGTAGAGCACTACGCCGCCGCACATGGCGATCAGGCTCATGATCAAAGGCGCGTTCCAGCCGTGCCAGATGGCCAGGCTGTATTCTGGCAGGGTGCCGCCTACCACCGGCAACGCTGCGGCAGCCAGCAGCGGGCCGACCGACTGGGCAGGGAAGATGCCAACTACAAGGCAGGTCAGGACCAGCAACTCGACCGGAGCGCGCATCCAGCGCGGTGGTTCGTGCGGTGTATGCGGAAGGTCCTGGGCGGTCGGACCGAAGAATACGTCGACCGTAAAGCGTAGGGCGTAGGCAACACTGAACGTGCCTGCGAGGGTGGCGATCACCGGCAAGGCGGCCTCGACCCAGGCACTGGAAGTAATGAATACGGTTTCGGCGAAGAACATTTCCTTGGAAAGGAAGCCGTTCATCAGAGGCACGCCGGCCATGGAGGCACTGGCGACCATGGCCAGGGTGGCGGTATAGGGCACCAGGCGTATCAGTCCGCTGAGACGGCGGATGTCGCGGGTGCCACTTTCATGGTCGATGATGCCGGCGGCCATGAACAGCGAGGCCTTGAACGTGGCGTGGTTGAGAATGTGGAACACCGCCGCAACTGCTGCAAGCGGGCTGTTCAGGCCCAGCAACAGGGTGATCAGGCCCAGGTGGCTGATGGTCGAATAGGCCAGCAAGCCCTTGAGGTCATTCTGGAACATCGCCGCGAAGGCACCGAGCAGGAGGGTACAGGCGCCTGCCCCGCCGACGATCCAGAACCACTCCTCGGTGCCCGACAGCGTTGGCCATAGGCGTGCCAGCAGGAATACCCCGGCCTTGACCATGGTCGCCGAATGCAGATAGGCCGAGACTGGCGTGGGAGCAGCCATGGCATGCGGTAGCCAGAACTGGAAGGGAAATTGCGCACTCTTGCTCAGGGCACCGATCAGGATCAGCGGTAGCAACACAGGATAGAGCGCGTGCTGGCGGACGGTTTCGCCAGCGGCCAGGACCTTGTCCAGGTCATAGCTGCCGACCACATGGCCGAGCAGCAAGGCGCCGACCAGCAGGCACAAGCCACCTGCGCCCGTGACCATCAGCGCCATGTAGGCACCGCGGCGGGCATCGCTGCGGTGGTGCCAGTAGCCGATGAGGAGGAAGGAGAACAGGCTGGTCAGCTCCCAGAAGAACACCAGCTGAATCAGGTTGCCGGAAATCACCAGCCCGAGCATTGCGCCCATGAAGGCCAGGAAGAAGGCGAAGAATCGGGGCACGGGGTCTTGGGGCGACATATAGTAGCGCGCATACAGCGACACCAGCGTACCGATACCCAGCACTAGCAGCGAGAACAGCCAGGCGAAGCCATCCATGCGCAGCACGAGGTTGAGCCCGAGGCTGGGCAGCCAGAGGAATTCTTCGCGGATCACGCCGCCATGGGCGATCTGCGGGTACAGCAGCGCTACCTGGACAGTGCCGACCAAGGCCACGAGCCCGGCGAGAATGGACTCGGCGTTACGCGCATTGTGCGGCAGCACGGCTGCCAGGCAACTGCCGATGAAGGGCAGAAGCAATAGCACTATCAAAGACATAGCGTTCTAATCTACAGAGGTTTGCCATGGATCATACGTGCCACGCTGGTGATCACCAACACGCAAGCTGTGGCAGAATCCTACAAAAGCGCTGTGACAAGCTGTTTTTTTATAACAGTTTTTTTCAGAGCATAGCCGCTGATCAGGAGTTCAACGCCCTGTCTCGCTTTCGCTTGGCGTCAGGCCTTGCGGCTCTGGAAGGGGATCGCGATCGCGGCGAATCTTCAGTTCGCTGACGACTACGGCGATCACGATCAGCAGGCCACCAATAAGCGCCACACCTGGCAAGCGGTCCCCTGCGATACGGCCAACGATGCCGGCCCAGACGGGTTCGCCGGCATAGATCAGTGTGGCGCGGGTTGGCGAGACGGATTTCTGCGCCCAGTTCATCGCTACCTGGATTACCGCGCTCATGGCACCCAGGCCAAGGGCACTGGCCAACAGCAGCCAGGAAAAGTCCGGAATGCGTTCCTGGGTCGGAACGATCATCAGGAATGATAGCGCCGAGGCAGTTGCCAGTTGCACCACGGTGACCCGGCGCACGTCGACCTTGCCGGCATAACGACTGATCAGGATGATCTCGCCGGCGATGGCCACGGCGCTGACCAGGGTCACGATTTCGCCTTCGCTGAAATGCAGCGCACCGCCCTCAGGGCCGGCCAGCAGCATCAGTCCGACGAAGGCCAGGCAAATGCCGATGCTTGGCATCAGGCCGGGCCGACGCCCCAGCACCAACCACTGCAGCAGCGGCACAAAAGGCACGTAGAGTGCCGTGATGAAGGCCGATTGGCTGCTACTGATGGTTTGCAGGCCCATGGTCTGCAAGCCATAGCCGAGCATGATCGATACACCGATCACCACGCCAGCTTTCAACTCGGTGAACGTCAGGCCCGAGAGCGCTCTCGCCGATACCAACCCGACGAAAAATGCCGCTGCCGCAAACCGCAGGCCGACGAAGAACATCGGTCCGCTCACGGCCATGACGTTGTGCACGATCAGGAACGTGCCGCCCCAGAGCATGGTGATGAACACCAGCACCCATTCGGCTTTGCTCAGGCGGAAGGATACGGACGGCCGTTGGCTGCTGGTGGTTTGGGTCATGGTCTTGCGCACTCGGAAGGGGCGGCGCACAATCGCCGCAAAGTGGGCAGTATACTGCGCAATCCCTACCAGTGAGCAATATAGTGCACAAAGATTCTTCGCACCGTGCTTCGGTGCTGCAGCACGTCAGTCAGAACATTCGCCGCTTGCGTAACGACAAAGGGCTTAGCCAGACTGCTCTGGCTGAACACTCTGGTGTGAGTCGGCGCATGCTGGTCGCCATCGAGGCGGGCGAGAAGAACGTCAGCCTCACCACCCTCGACCTGATCGCCGAAGCGCTGGGGGTGGCGTTCAGTACGCTGATCCAGGCGCCCGAGCAGCGCGATCCTGCACGCATCAACGAGCTGGCCTGGGCCGGCGAGCAGCCTGATAGCCGCGCAGTGCTGCTGGGTAGCAGCCCGGCGCGGCGCGAGGTCGAGCTCTGGGAATGGACCCTGGCACCGGGCGAGCACTATGCCAGTGAGGCTGACGCCGAGGGTTGGAGCGAGCAGATCTATGTGGCCGAGGGCTGCCTGACGCTGTTGATCGAAGGGGGTGAACTGCACCTGCGCGCTGGGGAGTTCCACATCTTCCCCAGCGACTGCCGCTATGCCTACCGCAACGACGGCGACCAGCCCACGCGCTTCGTGCGCAATGTGGTGATCTGAATCCCCCGCCTACCTGGCCAGCAGCGTGTCGGTACTTTCGACAGTGGCAAAGGCGAAGGCCAGCGCTGCCATGGCCGAGTCGTGCACATGCGATGCGGGCACCGTCTGTCCATTGAACTCCAGGGCCAGCGTGGCGCAGGCGTCGTGCGCCACCGAGACCTGGTAGCCGAAGTCAGAGGCGGCGCGGGTGGCCGAATCGATGCACATGTGGCTCATGGCGCCGACGATGGTCAGTGCTTTCACCTCATGCTTGTCGAGCAGCGATTTGAGCTCGGTGTCGCGAAACGCGTTGACCTGATGCTTGAGTACCACCGGCTCGTTGCTGACCGGCAGCACCTTGGCGTGGATCTCGGCGCCTGGCGAGCCGGGGGCGAAGAACGGCGCATCGGCTGATTCGAACTCGTGACGCACATGCACGACCAGGTCGCCGCGCTTGCGGGCAGCGGCGAGCAGGCGGGCAGCGTTGTCGGCCGCCGCGACGGCGCCATCGAGAGTCCATTTGCCACCGGGGAAGTAATCGTTCTGGATATCGATGAGAATCAGGGCCTGTTTGTTCATGTCGCGTGCCTCCTTGGGCGTGGTCGTGGTGTGACGATAGTTATAGGCTTGAACGAACTACATGAGGATTGGCGCGATCGACACAATGAAGGCAAAAACTGACATCGGCGTAGGCCTGGAAATCGGCGTGCTGGTCTATCCCGAGGCGCAACGTGCCGCCGTGCATGGATTGACGGATCTGTTCACGGTCGCCAGTCGGGTCGCCTGCGAACTCGGTGGTGGGGAGCAGCTGCGGATCCGCGTCAGCCACTGGCAACTGGATCAGGCCGGCGAACTCTGCGAGGTTTACGACAGCCTGCCGGGCGTGCCCCATGATCTCAAGGTATTGGTAGTGCCGCCCAGTCTTGGTCCGGCACCTGCACCTGCGCTGCTCGAGCGGCACCGCGCGCACTTGTGCCAATGGCATGCACGCGGCACGGTGCTCGCGTCGGTGTGCATCGGCGTGTTCTTCATCGCGGCCAGTGGCCTGCTGGACGGGCGCTCGGCGAGCACCCACTGGAACTACGCCCAGACCTTGGTCGAGCGCTATCCCCAAGTACGTGCCGACGCCAGCGTATCGGTACTGGACGACGGTGACATCATGACGTCGGCCGGCCTGATGGCCTGGACCGAACTTGGGCTGCGCCTGCTGGAGCGTTTCCTTGGTGCGACTCTGGCGCGCGAGACCGCCCGCTACCTGGCGGTCGATCCGGTACCGACCCCGCTGCCCGGTGCGTTGTTCGCGCCGAGGCTGGATCACGGCGATGAAGCCGTGCTGAAGGTGCAGCACTGGCTGCAGGGGAGTGGCGCGCAAGAAGCCAATCTGGCAAGCATGGCCGGATGTGCCGGGCTTGAAGAGCGCACATTTCTGCGACGCTTTCGCGCGGCGACTGGGCTGCGTCCTACGCAATACTGCCAGCAGGTCCGGGTAGGGCGTGCCTGCCGCCTGCTGGAGTTCACCCGGCGCAGCGTCGACCAGATTGCCTGGGGCGTGGGCTACCAGGACCCCGGTGCCTTCCGTAAGGTGTTCCAGCGCATCACTGGCCTTACACCCAGTGACTACCGGCGACGTTTCGCTGTGGTTGCCTGAGCGTCCGCGCCTAGCGGGTGAGGCCCAGGACCTTGCTCGGCGAGACGGTCGTGGTGGTTGCGCAGCGGACATTCCTTCAAAGACATACAGCCGCAGCCGATACAACCATCCAGCTGGTCGCGCAGCATCATCAGTTCTTCGATGCGGTGGGTCAGGTCTTCTCGCCATTGCGCGGAGAACCGCTGCCAGTCTTCGGCGGTCGGTGTGTGCCCTTTGGGCAGTGTATTGAGCGCCTCGGCGACGTGTGCCAGCGGCACCCCGAGGCGCTGCGCCATCTTGATCACCGCTACCCGGCGCAGCATGGCCCGTTCGAAGCGGCGCTGGTTGCCGTTGTTGCGGGTGCTGTGGATCAGTCCCTTGCTTTCATAAAAGTGCAGCGCGGTCACCGCGACGCCGCTGCGCGCCGCCAACTGGCCTACGCTGAGCAGGCGCTCCGGTGCCGCCACAATCTGGCTGGGCATGTCGAAATATTCCTTGACCTTGACTTAACTCGAGGTTTTACCCTGCTCGCCATCACGCTGCAAGTACCCCGAGCAAGGAGACTGTTCATGGCGGCCACCCCCCATTCCCTATGGTTTACCCAGATGATCGAGTACGAAGTGCCGGCGATTCGGCAACAGGCCCTGGCCGAGGCTTTGGTCCTGCGGGCCGAGGAGATCGCCAGCCGTTGCGATGGTCTGCTGGGTGTCAGCATTCAGGCCAGTGTCGATGGCAGCCGAGTGCTGCAGTACCTGCAATGGCAATCGCGCCAGGAGTGGGCGGCTGCCGCGTCCTGTTTCGTCGAAGAGCCGTTCCTCGACCTGTTGCAGCGTCACCAGGCGCGCGGCGTCAACTTCACGGCCTACCAGACCCTGCGTAGCCTGGTGCGGGGCCTCGATGGCGGCTTGCACTGCGAGGTTGGTGAGGCCCAGGTTCATCAAGGGGCGTAGTACTGCATGCCATTAGCGGCCAATCCTGTTGTTCGCGGGATTGGCAGGGGGCAGTCCGGGCAATCGCAAGGCTGTTGCGGACGATCCGATTGCGGGCGCTGACGGCGTGTTCCATTATCCCGATCTGGAACCGTCCAAGATGTGATCGCAGGAGAGCGCATGAACAGTCTGAACCCCCTTCAAAAATCCATACCGGCACGCCTGGCGCGTGTGCGCGAGGTCATGGTCAGGGAGGGTATCGATGCCCTGTTGGTGCCCTCAGCCGACCCACACTTGTCCGAGTATCTGCCCGGCCATTGGCAAGGGCGCCAATGGCTGTCTGGCTTCCAGGGCTCGGTCGGCACGCTGGTGGTGGCCGCGGGGTTCGCCGGGTTGTGGGTCGATAGCCGCTATTGGGAGCAGGCAGAGAAGGAGTTGGCGGGCAGTGGCATCGAGCTGATGAAGCTGCTACCGGGCCAGCCAGGTGCATTGGACTGGCTGGGTGAGCAGGTTGCCAGCGGCGGTGCTGTGGCAGTTGATGGTGCGGTCATGGCGCTGGCCTCTTCCCGTCAATTGGCAGAGCGCCTGAGCGCGCGCAATGTGAGGCTGTTGACCGATCGGGACCTGCTTGGTGAGGTCTGGAGTGATCGTCCGGCCTTGCCCGGCAACCCCGTCTATCAGCACCTGCCTCCCCAGGCTACGGCCAGTCGCGCGCAGAAGCTCGTTGAGCTGCGTCAGGCCCTCGACAGCAAGGGCGCTGACTGGCATTTCATCGCTACTCTGGACGACATCGCCTGGCTGTTCAATCTGCGTGGTAGTGATGTTTCGTACAACCCGGTGTTCGTTTCCTTCGCCCTGATTAGTCGTGATCAAGCCACGCTCTTCGTCGGTCAGGACAAGATCAATAGCCATCTGCGTCAAGTACTGGCTGCCGACGGTATCCAGGTGCGTGACTACGCGGAAGTTGGTCAGGCACTTGCGGGTCTCGTTGGCGGCACTCGCCTGCTGGTCGATCCGGCGCGTGTCACCCATGGCCTGCTGGACAATCTCGACGAGCGAGTCGTGCTGGTCGAGGGCATCAATCCGACCACGCTGAGCAAGTCGCGCAAGAGCGAGGCGGATCTGGTTCATATTCGCCAGGTGATGGAGCAGGACGGTGCAGCCTTGTGCGAGTTCTTCGCCTGGTTCGAGGCGAACCTTGGGCGCGAGACCATCACCGAACTGACGGTCGATGAGCAACTGAGCGCGGCACGTGCACGGCGTCCTGACTTCGTCTCGCTGAGCTTCTCGACCATCGCGGCGTTCAACGCCAATGGTGCCATGCCCCATTACCGCGCCACCGAGCAATCGCATGCGGTGATCGAGGGTAATGGCCTGCTGCTGATCGACTCGGGCGGCCAGTACCTGGGCGGGACCACCGACATTACCCGGATGGTGCCCATCGGTACACCCAGCCTGGAGCAGAGACATGACTGCACGCGGGTGCTCAAGGGAGTGATAGCGCTGTCGCGGGCGAGTTTCCCGCGGGGCATTCTTTCGCCGTTGCTCGATGCCATCGCCCGGGCACCGATCTGGGCCGATCAGGTCGACTACGGCCATGGCACCGGGCATGGCGTGGGCTACTTCATGAATGTGCACGAGGGGCCGCAGGTCATTGCCTATCAGGCGGCAACTACGCCGCAGACGGCCATGCAGGTCGGGATGATCAGTTCGATCGAGCCGGGCACATACAGACCTGGAGCCTGGGGCGTGCGAATCGAGAATCTCGTAGTCAATCGGGAGGCGGGCAGGAGCGCTTTTGGCGACTTCCTGGCCTTTGAAACCCTGACGCTTTGCCCGATCGACACACGGTGCTTGCTGCCCGAGCTGCTCGATGTTTCGGAGCGCCTATGGCTCAACCGTTATCACGAGACCGTGCGTGAGCGATTAGCGCCCCTGTTGCAAGGCGACGCACTGACTTGGTTGAGACTGCGTACGCAACCGGTCTGATCGACCGACTCGAACGAGAAAGGGCAGCCTGAGGCTGCCCTTTCGTTTATTTGCAGATGACGATCATGCTTCGGCTGGTGTAGCCGGCGGGGTTGATCCCGAACACGTAGTCGCCCGGTTCTTCGTCGCTGTCGCTGGAGCGAGCGATCACCTTGTACCCCTTGCTGCCGCAGGACGCCTGTGCATTGGCGTAGCACTTGTCCCAGGATGATGAAAGGCCGGAGCAGTTGATGTGCAGGCCTTTCTTCCCCCGCTTCACCTCGGTCTTGGCTGTAGCGGCACACCCAGCAATGGCCAAGATGGCCAGGATGAGAAAAATACGTTTCATTCCTGTCCTTATCTGGGCGGTGAGTAGTGTCCGCCCTTCTAGTGATGACTCGTTCTTCCTGAAATTCCCCTGCTTCCGTGCCCGGTTCAGTAGATCGTCTGAAGATGATGATGCCGTGACAGCTTAAACAGCCTGGCAGACAGGTACAAGGCTGAAGCTGTTCCAAATGAAAGTATTTCTCAAATCAGTCAGCCGCTACGGGAGGGCTGCTTTCCTTGCGCATCGAGAGTGTGGCCCCTACCGAGGCTGTAATGATTGCCAGGATCGCCAGCCACTGGGTCAGGCTGAGAACTTCACCAAGGAACAAAAGCCCCGACAATGCGCCGAATGCGGGCTCGATACTCATCAGTGTGCCGAAGGTTCGCGCGGGCATCCGCGTCAGTGCGACCATTTCCAGGCTGTAGGGCAGGGCGGTAGAAAGGATTGCCACCGCAAGTGCGACCGGAATCAGCGCAGGGGTGAGCAAGGCGCTGCCGGCATGGGCGATGCCGATGGGAGCAACGAACAGCGCCGCGATCAATACGCCCAGGGCCGCAGTCTGAATGCCGTTTTCCGCGCCGGCGCGCTGGCCATATAGAATGTAGAGCGCCCAGCAGACGCCGGCACCCAAGGCGTAGGCCGCGCCGGTCAGGTCGAGGGATGCTCCCGTCTGGCCTGTCGGGATGAGCAGTAGCAGGCCGACGATGGCGAGCGCGATCCAGAGAAAGTCCAGGGCCCGGCGCGAAGCGAAGATCGCTACTGCCAGCGGACCGGTAAACTCCAGTGCCACGGCGATGCCTAGCGGAACGCTGCGCAATGACATATAGAAGAGGAAGTTCATCCCGCCCAAGGCCAGCCCATAGATGATGACGCTGCGCAGGGTGCTGGCATTGAACCTCGCGCGCCACGGACGCAGCAGCGCGAGCATGATGATGCTCGCAAAGATCAGGCGCAGTGTTGTGGTGCCCTGGGCGCCGACAACCGGAAACATGCTCTTGGCCAGTGATGCTCCGGACTGGATGGAGGCCATGGCAATCAACAGCAGGCCGATAGGGAACAGCGTAGCGGCCAGGCTGCGGGGCTGGGTGTTCATTTGGGGGAGACTGTCCTAATAAGAAGAAAAGGTGATCTGCGCAATATAGTGCGCAAATCCCGGTGGCGGGTGCAACTGCTCTTGAGGTATGCGCAGGCTAAGCCATTCATTCTGATTAAGATTTTGTGAAATAAAAGGTTGACGGCCTCTCAGATCCCCTTATAATGCGCCCCACTTCCGCAGCAAACGGAACGCAAAACTCCTTGATAATCAAAGAGTTAAGTGAGTTTGATGCAGCGTGAAGGGCTTCGATCATCTGATCGGCAGCGGTGAAAAAGGCAGTTGACAGCATCTTCGAGTGCTGTATGATTCGCCTCCCGCTACGAGAGATCGCAGCGAGTC